>JAUYQR010000010.1 GCA_030697175.1 Paracoccaceae bacterium
TCGGCCAGGAAGAAATGGCGCAAACTCGATGGTCAGAACCGCCTGCCCGAAATCATCCAGGGGGTTGAATTCCGCGACGGCATCAAGCACGAATTCAAAGCCGCCTGATCAAACCGTCACCAACTTTCGGTCATAGCTCGCACTTCAATATCGCCGAACACTGTGACTGGCTGGCCATTGCAGACATCGACGAATTCCTGTTCTGCAAATCGGGGGAAAGCCTTGCGGACTATCTGGGCCGCCAAACCCAATTCGATGTGATTTACACCAACTGGACCAACTTCGGGTCCAGCGGGCTGACCGCACAGCCGCAAAGCGTGCGGTCAAGCCTGCAGCGCAGCAGTCTTGTTCTGGACCGTTTCGCAAAGATTGTCTTTCGCACCTGGCTTCCCCAGCAAATGGAAGACATCGAAGTGCACGGCATCCGCAATGTCCCGCCAGGTCGTGCGAAGATTGCCAATCACGAGCTTCAGATGAACCACTACGTCACGCAAAGCCGGGACTTCTGGTTCAACATCAAGATGAAGCGGGGTGACGTGTTCTACCAGGGTCAGGACCTGAACCGTCTGGCTGCGCGCTTTGACCAGATCAATGCCGCCTGCAAGGACACATGCACCCGACTGCGGGATCTGGTAACCCAGCAGCGACCGCTTTCTTAGGCTGCCGCCGCAAGACGGCACGGCGTGAATTCCTCCAGCAGCACCGTTTCGCCATCGAAAGTGCAAAAGCTGGACGGTGGAACCTCGATCCAACCGCCCTCTTCAGCCTCCAACGGTTCGGACACCACCGCCATCCCGCCACGGCTTTCCGACCAGCAGTGATAAAGCGAAGGGGCTGCCTCATCCGTGGCGTAGCGGACAGCGTAAAGATTGCGACCGTCGCTAAGCGCTGCTGTCATGCGAAGGTGCGGAGCGGTGCCCTTCTCGCGGGCCAGACGGATGAACCGCGCCGCTGCACGCTCCAGCGCACCGCGCGGGTCGTGGTCCAGACCCTCGGCCAAGGCCACGAGGAACAGCGCCTCGCTGTCGGTGGCCCCTTTGCGCTGAGGGTAAAACGCATCGGGGATCATCATGTCGGCATCGCGCCGGAAGCTGTCGTAGCCGCCGACCTGACCGTTGTGCATGAAGCTCCATGCGCCGTGGGTGAACGGGTGGCAGTTGTTGCGGCTGGTCGCGGTGCCGGTCGAGGCGCGAACATGGGCAAGGAAGAGGTGCGACTGCACCTGTGCGGTCAGGCTGCGCAGGTTCGGGTCGGACCAGGCGGGCAACACATCACGGTAAAGGCCGGGTTCCGGGCGCTGGCCATACCAGGCAACGCCAAAGCCATCGGCGTTGATCGCGGAATGGCATTGGGTAGCGCCGTGACTTTGGTGGATCAGGGAATGTCCGGGTCGGCTGATGATCTCCTCAAGGAAGATCGGAGCGCCAGTGTAGGCGGCCCAACGGCACATCAGTCTGCCTTTCCACGGTAAGTCATTAGTCCAGCCTCGCTTTTCCTTACAGTAGCATCAAATCTGGGGCCGGGCTCAAAGTATTGCGTGCCATTTCAGGAAAACCTTACTCGACCTCTTCCACCACCATCAGATCACGGACCGATGCCCCTTTGGCATGCGCAAGCGCTGCCTGATAGGCGGGGGAATTGTAGCATTCGACCGCCCTTTCCAGGCTTGGAAAGCGGGCCACCACATTGCGGGGCCGGTCGTTGCCTTCAAGCTGCACGTAGCGGCCACCGCGGGCAAGGAACACGCCGCCGTGAGCCGCGATGGCTTCGGTCGCGCCCTTGGCGTAGCGGCCATAAGCCTCGGAGTCGGTAACGTGGACGTGGGCAATCCAAAGCGCTGTTGGCAACGTCAGCCCTCCATCGCGGCTTCGGCAGCCTTGATTGCCGCGTCCGCAAGACCGATATCGGCGCCACCTGCCTGCGCCATGTCCGGCCGGCCACCGCCGCCCTTGCCACCCATCGCCTCGGCCGCCGCCTTGACCAGAGTTACAGCAGACAGTCGGGCTGTCAGGTCGTTCGTGACGCCTGCCGCAACCGCAGGCTTGCCTCCAGTATCGGCGATCAGCAGCACCGCGCCAGAGCCAAGCTGCGCCTTCATCTGATCAATAAGCGCTGGCAGATCCTTGCCCGAGACGCCTTGCACAACCTGAGCAATGAGCTTCATACCATTGATTTCGCGTGCTTCCGGGCCGCCTGCCTTGCCGCCCATCGCAAGATCACGGCGCAGTTGCGCAACCTCGTTCAAAAGCGCGCGGCGTTCGTCGGCAAGTGCCTTCACCCGGTCCGCCAAGTCGGCAGGCGAGGCTTTGAGCGTGGTGGCGATTTCCGCAAGGCGGGCGTCCTGCAGGCGCAGATGGTCAAGCGCTGCCTGCCCGGTTAGGGCCTCGATCCGGCGCACGCCAGCGGAGGACGCGCTGTCGCCCAAAAGCACCATCGCGCCGATGTCGCCGGTCCGGGCGACATGGGTGCCGCCACAAAGTTCAAGGCTGTAGGTCTTGCCGTCGGCGCCCTTGGCCGAGCCTTCCAGCACACCCATCGACACGACGCGGACCTCGTCGCCGTATTTTTCCCCGAACAGGGCCTGCGCGCCGATGGCGCGGGCGTCGTCGGGGGTCATGATGCGGGTCTCGACAGAAGCGTTTTGACGGATGAAAGCATTCACTTCGCCCTCGACCTTGGCAAGGTCGGCGGGCGATACGGCGTGGCCGTGGCTGAAGTCAAAGCGCAGACGGTCGGCGGCATTGAGGCTGCCACGCTGTGCGACATGGTCGCCAAGCGCGCGCCGCAGCGCCTCGTGCAGAAGGTGCGTTGCGGAGTGGTTGGCACGAATCTGGGAACGGCGTGTGTGGTTCACCTCCAGCTTCGCCGGCTGGCCTTTCAGAAGATCACCCTCCAACACCTTGGCAACATGAATGAAAACGCCTGCTGCCTTTTTCGTGTCAGTCACCTCGGCAAGGCCCGTGTCGGTGCGGATCAGGCCGGTGTCCCCGACCTGTCCGCCGCTTTCCGCGTAGAACGGAGTCTGGTTCACAACGATCTGAACGGTGTCGTCAGCGGTGGCAGAACCGATCGCCGCGCCGTCGCGGACCAGCGCCGTCAAAACGCCTTCGGCGATTTCGGTGTCGTAGCCGAGGAATTCCGTAGCGCCATGCTCTTCGGCAATGTCGAACCAGATGCGTGCATCCCCCGCGGCACCCGTGCCGACCCAGGCCGCGCGTGCCTTTTGCTTTTGCTCCTGCATGGCGTGATCAAAGCCCTGCACGTCAACCTCGCGGCCCTTTTCGCGCAGCGCATCTTGCGTCAGGTCCAGTGGAAAGCCGTAGGTGTCGTAAAGCTTGAACGCTGCTGCGCCCGGCAGCGCGCCGCCTTCAGGAAGCCGGGTCAGTTCGTCGTCGAGGAGCTTCAGGCCACGGTCCAGCGTCTGCTTGAAGCGGGTCTCCTCCAGCCGCAAGGTTTCTTCGATCAGCGACTGCGCCCGGCCAAGCTCCGGGTAGGCAGCCCCCATGCCGCGGACAAGCGCGGGAACCAGGCGGTGCATCACCGGGTCTTGCGAGCCGAGCATGTGCGCGTGACGCATGGCGCGGCGCATGATCCGGCGCAGCACATAGCCGCGGCCTTCGTTCGAGGGCATCACGCCATCGGCAATCAGGAACGAAGTCGAGCGCAGGTGGTCGGCGATGACGCGGTGGTGCGTCTTGCCGGGACCGTCGGGATCAGCGTTGGTGGCATGGGCCGATGCCTCGATCAGGCTGCGCATCAGGTCGGTGTCGTAGTTGTCGTGCTTGCCTTGCAAAAGCGCGCCGATCCGCTCCAGCCCCATGCCGGTGTCGATCGACTGCATCTCCAACGGTACCAGACGGCCATCGGCGAACTGTTCGTTCTGCATGAAGACGTTGTTCCAGATCTCGATGAACCGGTCGCCGTCTTCCTCGGCGCTGCCCGGAGGGCCACCCCAGATATGGGGCCCGTGGTCATAGAAGATCTCGGTGCAGGGGCCGCAGGGGCCGGTTGGCCCCATGCGCCAGAAGTTGTCATCCGAGGCGATGCGGATGATGCGGCTGTCGGGCAGGCCCGCAACCTTCTTCCAGATCGCGGCGGCTTCGTCATCGGTGTGGTAGACGGTGACCAGAAGCTTGTCGGGGTTCAGACCGAAGTCCTTGGTCAGAAGTTCCCAGGCGAAGGCGATGGCCTGATCCTTGAAATAGTCACCAAAGCTGAAATTGCCCAGCATTTCAAAGAAGGTATGGTGTCGCGCGGTATAGCCGACGTTGTCGAGGTCGTTGTGCTTGCCGCCCGCGCGCACGCATTTCTGCGCCGTGGTCGCGCGCACGTAATCGCGCTTTTCCACCCCGGTGAACAGGTTCTTGAACTGCACCATGCCGGAGTTCGCGAACATCAGGGTCGGGTCGTTGCGCGGCACCAGAGGCGAGCTGTCCACCACGGTATGGCCGTTGCGGCGAAAGAACTCGAGGTAGGTGGAGCGGATGTCGTTCAGCGATGCCATCAAGGGGCCCTTCCGAAGGCAAATCAGCGGTTTCGCCCTCGTTTAGCCCCCCGCGCGAAGGCTGTCCACCACGCGGGCAGTATCGTTGTAAAAAAGGCCGGAAGCGGTGCTTCCGGCCCTTGCGTTCACGTGGAGGGCGCGAGGTTACATGTCGACCAGGTCGTCGGCGTCTGGCCCACCGGTCACGTTGAAATCCAGACCGTTGGCGCCACGGATCTTGTCTTCAAGCTCCTTTGCCACGCCTGGGTTCTGCTTGAGGAACAGCTTGGCATTTTCGCGGCCCTGCCCGATCCGTTCATCCCCGTACGAATACCAGGAACCGGATTTCTCAACGACGCCGGCCTTCACACCGATGTCGATCAGTTCTCCGGTCTTGGAGATGCCTTCGCCATACATGATGTCGAACTCAACCTGCTTGAAGGGCGGCGCGACCTTGTTCTTCACCACCTTCACACGGGTCGCGTTGCCGACCACGTCGTCCTTTTCCTTGATCGAGCCGATGCGGCGGATGTCGAGGCGTACGGAGGCGTAGAATTTCAGCGCATTGCCGCCGGTGGTGGTTTCGGGGCTACCGAACATCACGCCGATCTTCATGCGGATCTGGTTGATGAAGATCACCATGCAGTTCGACCGACCGATGGAGGCGGTCAGCTTGCGCATGGCCTGGCTCATCAGGCGGGCCTGGCTGCCCATCTGCATGTCGCCCATGTCACCTTCGATTTCCGATTTCGGCACCAGCGCTGCGACGGAGTCCACCACCACAAGGCTGACGGCACCCGAACGGACCAGCGTGTCGACGATCTCCAGCGCCTGTTCGCCGGTGTCGGGCTGCGAGATCAGAAGATCGTCCAGATTGACGCCGAGTTTCTTGGCATACTGCGGGTCAAGCGCGTGTTCGGCATCGACAAAGGCGCAGACGCCGCCCTTCTTCTGCGCTTCGGCCACGACATGCAGCGTGAGCGTCGTCTTGCCCGAGGATTCCGGCCCGTAGATCTCGATGATCCGGCCTTGCGGCAAGCCACCGATGCCAAGCGCGATGTCGAGGCCAAGCGAGCCGGTCGACGTCGCCTCGATATCCATCGCCGGGCTGTCGGCGCCGAGCTTCATGATCGAGCCCTTGCCGAACTGGCGTTCAATTTGCGCCAATGCGCTTTCCAGAGCTTTCGCCTTGTCCATTCCGCGCTTCCCGTCGAGGTCCAAAAGGTTCGCAACCGCCATGTCTTGTGTCCTTATTTCACAGCCACCCGCGGGCGGCAATCCTGACCTATGTTCCCCAAGTGTTCCCGATCTTATGAGATCAAATGCAGAACATTTCAACCAAATACTTTCTGAAACCAGCTTTTGCCGGTTTTGGTTAAAGGATAGTTTACGCTGCCGGGCATTTTCGGCGTTAAGCGGCAAAAGGGGCGGCGATGCTGGTGTTCTGGGATGAAAGACTGGCATTTCTGGCGACACCGAAGACCGGATCAACGGCAATTGCCGCCGCACTCGAATCATTGGCGACGGTTTCGATTCAACGTCCGCCGCTTTTGAAGCACACCACCGTGCACCGGTATCGCCGATTTGTCGGACCGTATCTGGAGGCGGCGTCGAAGGACCGCTTCACCGTGGTCGCCCTGATGCGCGAGCCGCGGGATTGGCTCGGGTCGTGGTACCGCTATCGCCAGCGCGAGGAGACCGAGCCGGAGAAGTCGACGCGCAGCATCAGCTTTGACGAATTCGTGCAGGCGTGGTGCCTCGATCCGCAGCCGGAGTTTGCCAGCGTCGGGTCGCAGGGGCGCTTTCTGCGGCCCCGGCAGGGCGAAGGAGTGGACCGGTTGTTCCGCTATGAGGGGATCGACAGCTTTGTCGATTTTCTGGAGGAGCGGCTTGGGTGCGAAATACTGCTGCCGCGGCTGAACGTGTCGCCCCAGGGTGCGACCGAGTTGTCGGCGGCGACGGAGGTATTGCTGCATGAGGTGGCGGCGGAAGATTTCGCGCTTTACGCTTCGCTGACAGGGTGAGCGTGTCACCGCTATCTGTGTGCGAAGGGCATGACAGGGGCGCCAAAACCGACTAGGCTTGCGTGCAATGGGGCTGAAGACCCCGGGTGAGGCAGAAAGGGCGGACATGATGGTAGGACTTTCGCGACGTGGGCTTCTGGCCGGCATGGGGTCGACGGCCCTGCTGGCGGCGTGCAGCAACGGGATCGGGTCGGGCGGTGGTGCGCAGATCGATGCGCGGGTCGATGCGACGCAGGCGTTCCTTGAAGAGCGGTATCCCGGAACGCGGGATCTGGCGGCGCGGTCGGCTGGGGTGCTTTACATGCCCCTGATCACCGAGGCCGGGTTCGGGATCGGCGGGGCGTACGGGCGCGGGGCGCTGCGCATCCAGGGGGCCACGGTGGATTACTATTCGGCCACGAAGGCGTCGATCGGGTTCCAGATCGGGGCGCAGCAATATGCCCACGCCCTGTTCTTCACGACCCCTCAGGCACTGGAAGAATTCCGCCGGTCGCCGGGGTGGGCGGCGAGTGCCGATATCCGCTATGCGACCCCCGATCAGGGGGCCAGCATCGGCAAGGAGACGACCGAACTGGACCCGGTGGTGGCGCTGGTCTTCGGGCAGCAGGGGCTGATCGCGGGGGCGACCCTGAGCGGCGTGAAGTATACGCGGATCATTCCCTGAGGGATGGTGTCCCACCGTGGGACACCTTTTCGACCTTAGGAAGATCAATGACTTAGGCCCGGTGTTTACCGGGCCTTAATCTTTCACTTCAGGCGGCGGATCAGGTCAGGCGGCGGATCAGGCTGGAGGTGTCGTTCCTGCCGCCGCCCATCAGTTGCACATCCTTGTAGAACTGATCGACCAGCGCCGTCACCGGCAACCGCGCGCCGATCTGGTCGGCGGTGTCGAGGCAGATGCCCAGATCCTTGCGCATCCAGTCTACCGCAAAGCCGAAATCGAAGGTGTCGGCCAGCATGGTCTTGTGGCGGTTGACCATCTGCCACGATCCGGCGGCGCCCTGGGCGATGACCTCGACCACCTTTTCGCCGTCAAGCCCGGCTTTCTGGCCAAACGCCAGCGCCTCGGCCAGACCTTGCATCAGCCCGGCGATGCAGATCTGGTTCATCATCTTGGCCAACTGCCCTGCCCCGCTGTCGCCAAGGCGGCGGCAGATGCGGGCATAGGCGGCCATCACGGCTTCGGCGGCGGCATAGTCGCCTTCCGTGCCACCACACATGATCGAGAGCGCGCCGTTTTCCGCCCCCGCCTGCCCGCCCGAGACGGGAGCATCGACGAAGCCGAGACCCTGCGAGGCGGCAAGGCCGTGGAGTTCGCGCGTCACCAGCGCCGAAACCGTGGTGTGATCGACGAACACAGCGCCTTTCGCCATGCCCGCAAACGCGCCGTCCGGCCCAAGGCAGACGGCGCGCAGGTCATCGTCGTTGCCGACGCAGGCCATAACGAACTCGGCACCTTCGGCGGCCTTCGCCGGGGTCGCGGCACTGGTGCCGCCATGCTTTGCCACCCAGGCGGCCGCCTTGGCCGGGCTGCGGTTGTAGACGGTGACCTGATGCCCTTTGGCCATCAGATGCCCCGCCATCGGAAAGCCCATGACCCCCAGACCCAGAAACGCCAGCTTCGCCATTGCAGACCCCGATCATTGCCCTTGAGTGCAAGGTGGACTAGGAACCGAACCGAACGCCGCCGTCAAGAACAGGCCCCAGATGTTGACTGCCTTTCGCTGGCTGATCCGTATAGTCTCGGGCCTGATCGTTCTGGCCGTGATCGGGCTGACGCTGGCCTACTGGATCCTGTCGCGGTCGCTGGTCGATTACGCCGAGGATTTCACCGTGCCGGGGATCAGCGCCCCGGTGGAAATCGTGCGCAACAACGACAACGTGCCGCACATCTTCGGCAAGACCGACGAGGACGTGTTCTATGCGCTGGGGTTCGCCCATGCGCAGGACCGGCTGTGGCAGATGACGATGCTGCGGCGCACCGCGCAGGGGCGGCTGTCGGAGGTGTTCGGGCAGGCCACGGTCAGGACCGACGAGCTGTTGCGCAGGTTCGATCTTTACGGGCTGGCGCTGGCGTCGGTTGCGGCGCAGGACGCGCAGACCAAGCGCGCGCTGATCGCCTATTCAGCCGGGGTAAACGCCTGGATCGGTGAGATCAACAATGGCGCGCGCGGCCGCGGCGCGCCAGAGTTCTTCTTCTTTTCCAACGAGATCGCGGCCTGGGCACCGGCGGATTCGATCGCCATCATCAAGCTGATGGCGCTGCAACTGACCGGGCAGATGGAAACCGAGGTGTTGCGCGCGCGGATGTCGCTGCTGTTGCCTGCGGACCGGTTGGCAGACCTGTTGCCCGACGATCCGGGACAAGGCGTGGCCGCCCTGCCCGATTACGCGAGCCTTGTGCCGGACGTGAGACCGTCGTTCGAGCCGGTGCGGTTTGCCGAAGGCGCGCTGTCGCCAGTGCCGGAACTGGGCTTTTCGGGGGCGTCGAATTCGTGGGCGGCAACGCCGGGGCGGTCTGCCGCGGGCGGCAGTCTGCTGGCGAACGACCCGCATCTTGGGTTCACCGCGCCGTCGCTGTGGTATCTGGCGCGGCTGGAGTTGCAATCGGGCGGTGTGATCGGTGGCACCATTCCGGGCGTTCCGGTGGTGCTGGTCGGCCGGTCGGACGCGCTGGGATGGGGTCTGACCACGGCCTATGTCGACGATCAGGACGTGCTGATCGAGGAGTTGAACCCGGCCAACCCCGAAGAATACCGCACGCCGGAGGGTTGGGCCAGTTTCGAAAAGCGCCAGTCGATCATCAACGTCAAGGACGGCGAGCCTTTGACCCTGACCCTGCGCTGGTCGAAGAACGGGCCGATCCTGCCCGGCACGCATTACGACCTTGGGTCGGTGACGCCGGCGGGGCATGTGGCGGCGCTGGCCTGGACGGCGCTGTCGGGGGCGGACACCTCGGTCACGGCGGCGATGCGGTTGATGCGGGCGAAGTCGATCCCCGAGGCGATCGAGGCGGGGCGGCTGCACGTGGCCCCGGCGCAGAACCTGATGCTGGCCGATACGAGCGGCATCGCGATGCAGGTGATCGGGGCGCTCCCGGCGCGCGATCCGGGGCACCGGTCGCAAGGGCGGATGCCGTCCTTGGGGGCCGAGGCGGTGAACGGGTTCAAGGGGGTGCTGCCCTACGAGGACAACCCGCGCTTTGTGAACCCGACCTCGGGGCTTTTGGGCAATACCAACAACAAGACGGTGGACCGGCCATTCCCGAACCATGTGAGCTTTGACTGGGGCGATACGCAGCGCATCCAGCGCTGGCTGACGCTGATGAAGGCGCGCGAGGTGCATACACGCGAAAGCTTCATCGAGGCGCAACTGGATACGGTGAACCCGACGGCGCGCCTGCTGTTGCCGCTGATCGGGGCGGAGTTGTGGTTCACCGGCGAGGCGGCGCCCGAGGGCACGCCAGAGCGGCTGCGGCAGAAGGCGCTGATCCTGCTGGCCGAATGGAACGGCGAGATGAGCGAGCATCTGCCCGAGCCGTTGATCGCCGAGGCGTGGCTGCGCGCGTTGATGGACCGGCTGATCCGGGACGAGTTGGGCGCGATGGCCGACAGCTTCACCCACCCGTCACCGGTGTTCATGGAGCGGGTCTACCGCAATGTGGACGGCGCGTCGGTGTGGTGCGACGTGGTGCAATCGGCGGCGGTGGAAAGCTGCGCCGATCTGGCGCGGATCGCGCTGGACGAGGCGGTGTTGCGGCTGTCGGAAACCTATGGGCCGAACATCGAAAGCTGGCGCTGGGGCGATGCGCATCAGGCGACGCATGACCATCCGGTGCTGGGTCAGGTGCCGTTCCTGCGGTATTTCGTGAACATCCGGCAATCCACCAGTGGCGGGGATGATACCTTGCAGCGGGGGCGGACGAAGGGGACCGGGCCGAACCCCTACCTCAACGTGCATGGTGCGGGGTATCGGGGGGTGTATGACTTTGCCGACCCGGACAGTTCGGTGTTCGTCAGCGCAACCGGGCAATCGGGGCATCCCCTGAGCCGGCACTACGACGATCTGGGCGAGCTGTGGCGGCGGGGGGAGTATATCCCGATGTCGCTGGACCCCGAGCTGGCGCGCGCGGCGGCCGCCGGGGTGATGGTGCTGACGCCCGAGAAGTAGGCCGGGCGTCAGACCCGTAGCTGGGCGTAGCTGCCTTGCTGGCGTTTGGTCCAGGAGACGGTGATCTGCCAGCCGTCCTCGGCCTCGGTTTCCGATTGCACCACGCCCTCGGCATGTAGCCAGGCGCGTTTGCGGCCATCGGAGAACGGCAGGCGCAAGGTTTCGTCGATCTTGGCCTCGTCGAAGGCTTGCGACACGGCGGCGAGCAGCGCGTCGACACCTTCGCCGGTGAGGGCCGAGACGGCGTGGATGCCGGGGCGGGATTGCGCTTCCAGCGCGGCGCGGGCGCTGGGGGGGACGAGGTCCAGCTTGTTCCAGACCTCGATCTGCGGCGTGCTTTCCTTGACGCCGAGGGACGACAGGATTTCAGCCACGTCCTGCGCCTGTTCGGCGGTTTCGGGGTGGCTGATGTCACGGACGTGGAGGATCAGGTCAGCCTCCAGCACCTCTTCCAGCGTGGCACGGAAGGCGGCGACAAGCTGGGTCGGCAGATCGGAGATGAAGCCCACGGTGTCGGAGGCGATGATCTTGCGTCCAGCCCCGCCATTGACCGACGGCAGCACGATGCCACGCATCGTGGGGTCGAGCGTGGCGAAAAGCATGTCCTTCGCCAACACCTCGGCCCCGGTCATGCGGTTGAAAAGCGTGGATTTTCCGGCGTTGGTGTAGCCGACCAGCGCCACCAGCGGGAACGGCACCTTGCGGCGCGAGGCGCGGTGCAGCTCGCGGGTTTTCACCACCTTGTCGAGCTGGCGTTTCAGGCGGATCACCTGATCGTCGATTGCCCGGCGGTCGGATTCAAGTTGCGTTTCGCCGGGGCCGCCGACAAAGCCGAAGCCGCCGCGCTGGCGTTCAAGGTGGGTCCAGGCGCGGACCAGACGGGTGCGCTGGTAACTGAGGGCGGCAAGTTCGACCTGCAGCACGCCTTCACGGGTGCGGGCGCGGTCAGCAAAAATCTCGAGGATCAGCGAGGTGCGGTCAAGCAGTTTGACCCCCCATTCCTTTTCAAGGTTGCGCTGCTGCACCGGCGAGACGGTGCCATCGACCAGCACCAGTTCGATGTGGTCCGCCTTGAAGCGGGCCTTCAACTCTTCGACCTTGCCGGAGCCGATCAGGGTGGCGGGCTGGACGCGGGCCAGACGCACCACTTCGGAGCCGACCACCTCCAGTTCAGGCAAGGCGGCGGCCAGTGCCACCGCTTCGGCCAGCCCGTGTTCGGGCAGACGCCGGGCGGTTGAGGATTTCAGCGCCGGATGCAGCACATAGGCGCGCGTCGGCGCAGCGGCGGTATCGCGCAGCCGCGCCCCTGCCCGTTCGGGCAACAGATCGTCGTCATCGTCGGGGTGGTCGGAGATCAGTCTTCCCCTTCATAGAGGCTGATCGGTGCCCCCGGCATGATCGTCGAAATCGCGTGCTTGTAGACAAGCTGCGACTGGCCATCCCGGCGCAGGAGCACACAGAAATTGTCGAACCAGGTAATCACACCCTGCAGCTTTACACCGTTGATCAGGAATATCGTGACAGGAACCTTTGCCTTCCGGACATGGTTGAGGAAGGCGTCTTGCAGGTTTTGTTTATCGGCGGCCATTGCTTTTTTGCCTTGTTTTTCTATCGCTACGTTCACAGCCCTCGTTGACCGTCCGGAACCGGGAGAGGAACCTTCCCCCGGCTTTCCCTTGGTGGCGTGCGGCGCACGCATCCATGACGGCCAATTTCAAGTATGGAGTGGCTGCAAAGGAGATTCCAGCGCAAAAATCAGGCCGTTACACTGACACACCAGCCTAGCGCCGCCAGCCCGCAGGCGAGACGAGCGCAATCAGCGCCAGCATTTCCAATCGGCCCACCACCATCGCGGCAGCAAGGGTGATCTTGACCGGCGCGGAAAGCCCGCCGTAGGGGATCGGATCAAGGGTCGCCACATCGGCCAGCGCCCCGGTGGTGGTAAGGGCCGCAAGGCCAAGCACAAGTGCCGGTTCGAACGCCACGCCCAGCAGCGACAACGTGCCGATCACCAGCGCGATCGACATGGCAAAGAGCATGAAGAACACCCAAGCCATGTAGGCCCCTTCGCGGCGCAGGCGGCGGGCATCGGTGCCGCCACCGCCGATGGACGAGGGGTGGATGATCTTTTCCAACTCGCGCTGGCCCTGGCGCAGAAGCGCGTAGACGCGGAGCAATTTGACCCCACCCGCCGTGGTGGCAACGCCGCCGCCGACGATCGCCAGCGCCAGAAGCAGAAGCCCGGGGGTGCCGAAGCCCGACCAATCGGTGGTGGAGCTCCAGTAGGCGCTTTCATAGCCGGTGGTTGTGAGGAACGAGGCCGAGGTGAACACGGCGCCCCAGACCGCCGCCAGAAAGGCGAACGGGTCGTCAAAGCTGCGCGAGTCGCCACCGACCCAATGGCGCAAGAGAAGGACGACCGTGACGGTCAGCAGGATCAGCCCGGCCATGCGCAACTCCGGGTCGGCCAGAAGCGAACGCTCAGTGCTGGCGAGGCCCTTGACCGGAAGCGCGCGGCGGGTCAGCGCGAAGAAGAAGAACAGGAAGATCAGGAATTCGCCCGCAATCCCGGAGGAGGCAGAGGCGGTGCCGAGCCCGGCGGTGATGCCGCTGGTCGACAGCGTGCCCATCGCGTGCACCAGCGCCGTGAGGCCGCTGTCGCCGCAGATCAACAGCCCGACCCAAAGCGTGAAGGTAAGACCGGCATAGATCGGCAGGATTTGCAGGGCATAGCGTGTCAGACGCTCGGCCGGTTCGGCGATGCGGGTGATCTGGGTGGCACCTGCGGTGCTGCGCCCCGGCACCCGGCCCGAGATCACCTCGGCCCCGCCAAGGTTGAGGGGGGCAAGAATCGCATAGGCTGCTAGCAGCACCAGAAACCCGCCGAACCAGCCGACGGTGGCGCGCCAGAGGTGGATCGAGGGCGGCAGCCGGTCAGGGGCGTAAACCGAGGCGCCGGTGGTGGTGAAGGCCGACACCATCTCGAACCAGGCATTGACGAAGGTGGTGTCGGGCAATGCCTGCAGCAAGGGCAGCGCCATTGCTACCGGCAGCACGAGGTAGGCCGCGGCGAGGGCCGCCAACTGGCTGCGCGCGGCGTCGCGCGGGGTAAAGGCGGTGGTTGCGATGCCAAGCATCCCGGTGAGGATCAGCAGCGCAATGGCAGAGTAGAAGAAGTGCCGCGCCAAGGCGCTGTCGTCGAGGATGGCGGCATGCACGGCGGGCAGGAAGGCCAAGAGCCCGGTCGCCCCGAGAAGGACGACCAGCAGCGGCAATTCGGAGAGGCGGGCAAACATGGGTCAGAAAAAGTCGATGGAGACCTGCAGCAGGCGCTCCACTTCGGGGACGTCCTTGGTCATGGCGAACAGGGCGATCACGTCGCCCGGGTCGATCCTGAGGTCGCCGGTGGGTTTCAGGACCTTGTCGCCCTTCATCACCGCGCCGACGAGGACGCCTTCGGGAAACTGGATGTCGCGCACGAGGCCGCCGGCGATGGGGGAGGTGGACAGCACCTGCGCCTCGATCACCTCGGCCTCGGCGTCACCGATGGAATAGACGCCGCGCACCCGGCCGTGGCGGATGTGGCGCAGGATGGAGGAGACGGTGGTGGCGCGCGGGTTGATGTAGGCATCGATGTCGAGGGGCGCCATCAGGGGGGCAAGCGTGGGGTCGTTCACAAGCGCGATCGACATGGAACAGCCGGCCTGCTTGGCGCGCACCGCGACGAGGAGGTTGGTCTTGTCGTCGTCGGTGACGGCGAGGACGGCATCGGCGCGGTCGACGGAGGCCTCCATCAGCTTGTCGATGTCCATCCCGTCGCCATGCAGCACGATGGTGCGTTCCAGCCGGTCAGCGGCGTATTCGGCGGTGGGGCGATGCTTTTCGATGATCTTGGCGCGCACCCGGTCGGTGCGGGTTTCAAGCGCGCGCGCGACGGCGAGGCCCACGTTGCCACCGCCGATGATCAGCACGCGTTCCTGCTTTTTCGTTTTCTTGCCAAAGATTTCCAGCGCGCGGTTCACGTCTTCGGAATGGGTGAAGATGTAGATCTGGTCGTCGGTGTAAAGCTGGTCACCGGCTTCGGGGGCAAAGAGGCGGCCGTCGCGGCGGATGCCGACGACGATGGCCCGCAGCGTGGAGAAAAGCTCGTTCAACTGGCGCAGGGGGGTGTTCAGGACCGGGCAATCCTCGGTGAGCGCGATGCCCAGAAGCTGCGCGCGACCGCCCATGAAGATCTCGGTGTCGAAGGTGGCAGGGGCGGCAAGGCGTTGCAGAGCGGCCTCGGCCACCTCGCGTTCGGGGCTGATCACCACGTCGATGGCGAGGCGGTCGTTGTTGGTGAGGTCGCTGTAGAGGGTTTCCAGGTAGTTCTGCGCGCGGATGCGGGCGATCTTGCGGGTGATGTTGAAGACCGAATGGGCCACCTGACAGGTGACCATGTTGACCTCGTCGGAATGGGTGGCGGCGATGATCATGTCGGCGTCGCGCGCACCGGCCTTTTCCAGAACGTCGGGGTGGCTGGCGAAACCGACCACACCCTGCACGTCAAGCGTTTCGGTGGCGCGGCGCACAAGATCGGCGTTCATGTCGACGACTGTGACATCGTTTCTTTCGCCGGAAAGGTGCCGGGCGATCTGCCAGCCCACCTGCCCCGCGCCGCAGATGATGACTTTCATCAAGAAACCCTGGATCGTGCCTGCCGGGCCTGAATGTCAGATCAGAGGGGGCGGGTCAACCGGCGGCTAAACCCCTGCCCGATCAGGCGACGGTCTGCTGGCCAGCCGACCGGGCATTCGGCTGGAGGCGCCGGCGCAAAGCCCAAGGAGGATGCGACGCCGTTCGATCCGGCCAGACCGCTATTCCTCCAAGTCGTCAAAGACCGGGCGGCCGTTGCCTTTCGGTGCGCCGACCACGCCCAGCGATTTCAGCTTGCGATGAAGCGCGGAGCGTTCCATGCCGACGAAGGTGGCGGTGCGGCTGATGTTGCCGCCGAAGCGGTTGATCTGGGTCAGAAGGTATTCCCGTTCAAAAAGCTCGCGCGCCTCGCGCAGGGGCAAGGTTGCGACCGCACCGCCCAGAGAGATCGCGCTGTCCGCCTCGGCTTTCGGTTCGTTGCCGGGGAGTTCGTGCGCCTCGATCGGACCGGAGCCTTCGCCAAGGATCAGCACGCGTTCGATGATGTTGCGCAACTGGCGGATGTTGCCGGGCCAGGGCATGGTTTGCAGCATCGCCTCGGCATCGGGTGTCAGGCTGCGGGACGGCAGACCTTGGGTGCGGTGGAGCCAGTCGACGAAGTGCTGGGTGAGTTCGGGTATGTCCTCGCGCCGTTCGGTGAGGGCGGGAACCGGGATCGGCACCACGTTAAGCCGATCATAAAGCTCTTGCCGAAAGCGGCCCATGCCGATCTCGGCGCGCAGATCGCGGGTGGTGGAGGAGATCACGCGCAGGTCGACACGCACCTTGTCGGCACCGCCGACGCGGGTGAACTGCTGTTCGGTAAGGACGCGCAGGATCTTTGACTGGGTGCCAAGCGGCATGTCGGCCACCTCGTCAAAGTAGACGATGCCGCCGTGCGCCTGTTCCAGAAGGCCGGGTTCGACACCGCGTTCGGCAGTTTCGCGGCCAAAAAGCACCTCTTCCATCCGCTCGGGTTCGATGGTGGCGGAGGAAACCGTGACGAAGGGGGCGCTGGCGCGGTTCGAATTGGCGTGGATGTAGCGCGCGGCCATTTCCTTGCCGGAACCCGGTTGGCCGGTCAGCATGACACGGCCATTGGATTTGGTGACCTTGTCGAGATTGGCCTTCAACGTCTTGAACGCGGCGGAAGAGCCGATCATTTCCGACGAGGACACATCCTTGCGGCGCAGTTCCTGATTTTCCCGGCGCAGGCGCGAGGTTTCCATCGCGCGGGCGACAACGACCATAAGCTGGTCGATGTTGAACGGCTTTTCGATGAAGTCGTAGGCACCCTGCTTGATCGCGGCGACCGCGATTTCAATGTTTCCATGACCGGAGATAATCACCACCGGGATATCGGGATTGTCGCGCTTTACGGTTTTAAGGATGTCGATCCCGTCCATCCGGCTGTCCTTGAGCCAGATGTCGAGGATCATCAGGGCGGGCGGTTCCTGATTGATCTCGGACATGCAATCGTCGGAATTGCCGGCGAGGCGGACGGCGTAACCTTCGTCGCGCAAGATGTCGCCGACCAGTTCGCGGATGTCCTGTTCGTCGTCAACGATCAGAATGCTCATCTATCAACCTCCTTGCCCGCTAGGGCCTTGTGTCTTGGGGCGCCGCCGGACGAGGCGTGGCAGACGGATTTCCGCCATCGCACCGGGGTGGGCATTGCCGCCAAATGGGGGGGCATCGAGAAGCGCGAGCGTGCCGCCGTGTTCCTCGATGATCTTCTTTACGATGGGCAGGCCAAGGCCGGTGCCCTTGTCGCGGGTGGTCACGTAGGGTTCGAAAAGACGGGCGCGGTCCAGAGGCAGGCCGGTGCCGTTGTCCATGATGCGGATGATGGCCTCGGTGTCATCGGCCTCCATCTGGATGCGGATTTCCGGGGCGTGACCCGGTGGTGCGCCTTTTTCGTGCAGTGTTTCAATGGCTTCACCGGCGTTCTTGATAAGGTTCGTCAGCGCCTGCCCGATCATCGTGGGGTCAAGATCCATGCTGACCGGAGTTTTCGGGATATCGGAGACGAAATGCACCGACGGCTGGCCGTTGGTCTGCAACAGGACCGCGCCGCGCAGGAGTTCGGCCAGATCGCAGTCGCGGCGGTCGGGTTCGGGCATCCGGGCGAATTTGGAAAATTCGTCGACGATGCGGCGCAGGTCGTTGGTCTGGCGGATGATGACGTCGGTGTATTGTTCAAGGTCTTCGTGATCGCGGACCTGGGAGGCGAACTTGCGCTTGATGCGTTCGGCGGAAAGCTGGATCGGGGTGAGCGGGTTCTTGATCTCGTGCGCGATGCGGCGGGCAACGTCGCCCCAGGCGGCCATGCGTTGGGCAGAGACCAGGTCGGTCACGTCATCGAAGGCCACGACGAAGCCTTCAAGCCCACCCGCGTCGTTGCTGCGCACCGACATGCGGACCAGAAGGCTTTCCAGCTTGCCCTTGCGGGTGAGGCGGATTTCTTCCTGCACGGCGCTGCCGGCGCTGTCGCGGAGGCGATCAAAAAGCGCGGCAAATTCGGGGACCGCGGCGGCAAGGGTGGTGCCGGTTGCGCCGTTGGGGAAATCGAGCAGGCGTTCGGCGGCGCGGTTGACGAAATCCACCCTGCCCTCGCCATCGAGGCCGATCACGCCGGCGGTGACATTGGACAGGACGCTGTCGAACAGCCGGCGGCGCAGTTCGGTCTGGTGGTGGCCTTCCATCAGCGCCTCGCGCTGGCCTTTCAACTGGCGGGTCATCTGGTTGAAGAGGCGGCCGAGCATGGCAATTTCGTCGTCGCCCTCCTCCTCCATCACCTGCACGTCAAGATCGCCGCCACCGACGCGCTGCGCCGCACCGGCAAGGCGGCCAACCGGGCGCGACAGGCGTTCGGCGAACCACAGGCCCAGCCAGACAGCGGCGAGGACGAGGATCAGGGCGAAGCCGAGGTAGATCAGGCCGAAATTGAACAAGAGGCGGCCGCGTTCGCTTTCAAGCTGGTTGTAAAGCTGGACGGTTTCCTGCGTTTCGTCGAGGAGCGAGAGGATCGAGCCGTCCACCTCGCGGCTGACGTAAAGGTAGCGGTCGGCGTAGGCGTCAAGGTGAACAAGGGCGCGGAACTCGTTGTTCGGCCAGTCGGGGATCAGGACGGGCTGGCCTTTGCGGGCCTCGTCGAGCTGGGCGGTCGTTACCGGTTCGAAGTCGAAGAGATAGGAGCGTTCGCCGCGGGTTTGCAGCTCGCCTCCGCCATCGACGAGGTAGGCTTCCTTCAGACCCCGCTGGATCGCGGCCTGGCCTTGCGTCAGCAGCGGGCGAAGCTGGTCATCGCGCAGGAAGGAGGTGCGTTCCTTGGCGCGGTTGATATAGGCCGCAAGCGCGATGGCGTCGGCGGTCAGATCGTCGCGCTGTTCGGCCTCGTAGGCCTGGGCCGCGGCGAGCGAGGAACCGACGACCGAGCGGACACGTTCGGAAAACCAGCCCTCAAGGCCGATGTTCACGGAAAGCACGGCGAACACGGCGACGAGAACGGTCGGGGTCAGCGCGATCAGCATGAACACGCCCGAAAGCCGCAGGTGCAGGCGCGACCCGGCGGATTGGCTGCGCCGGTCGGCGATCATCCGGGCGACGCGGGCAAGGACGAGGGCCGCGATCACGAGCACGTAGACAAGGTCGGAAAGGAGGATCAGCCGCAGAAAAGGGGACGTCGCGCCCTGGTTGAAGGGGCCAAGCGCGAGGAACGTGGCCACCGCGAGAACCGGGCCGAGAAGCACGAGGCCAAGCGTGACGGCGGTCTGGAACCGGCGTTGCCGCCGCAGCCGCAAAACCCTTGCCCATACGTCGCTGCGAACTGCGCGTTGCAAGCCCTGCGCCCCATTGACCGGGGTCGATGCGCCCCTTTGCCACTATATCTTGACGGATGACGATGTGAAACCCAAAAGACACGGGCGATGTGGCACAGCTACATCAACCCGCCTACATCAGCTTGCGGCGGCGGGTGACGCGGATGTCGAGATCGGTGATCTTCTTGCGCAAGGTGTTGCGGTTGATCCCCAGAAGGTCGGCGCATTTCGCCTGATTACCAGCGGTTGCATCAAGCGCGATTTCGATCAGCGGGGTTTCAACCTCGCGCAGGATGCGCTGGTAGACGCCGGCGGGCGGCAACTGGCCGCCGTGCAGATCGAAATAGCGTTTCAGGTGCCTGGCGACGGAGGCGGACAGCTTTTCGCCTTCGCCGCCACCGCTGCGCGGTTCGGGGCTGGGCTGGTTGCCAAGCACCTGCTCGATCTCGGATTTGGTGATCTCGGTTTCCGAGGAGGTGACGAGCAGGCGGCGGATGGTGTTTTCCAACTGCCGCACGTTGCCGGGCCAACTGTAGACGCGGACGAGGTCGCGGGCATCGTTCGACAGGCGGCGCATGGTGCCAAGGTCACGCTCGCCCTTGGTCAGGAAATGTTCGGCCAGCAGCGGGATGTCATCGACCCGTTCACGCAAGGACGGCACATGCAGGGTAACGCCGCCAAGGCGGTAGAAAAGGTCGGAGCGGAAGCCGCCGGTCTCCATGCGCTGCGCCAGATCGACCTGACTGGTCGCCATGATGCGGGGCGCGTTGTCGCCAAGCATGTCGAGCATCCGCACGACGCGGGCCTGGGTGTCATCGTCGTAATCGGCGACCTCGTCGAACACGATCGAGCCGCCGCGCGCCTTGGCGAGCAGGGTCGAAGGGCCTTCGACGCCTTGCAGATCGGCGGCCTGAGCCACGACGAAGGGCAAGGTGCGGCGGTCGGAGAAATCGTGGATCGCGCGGGCGATGAGCGATTTGCCAGTGCCGGATTCGCCGGTGATGAGGACGGAAAGGTCGGTGTTCATCACGCGCGCGACAAGGCGGTAAAGCGCCTGCATTGCCGCAGTCCGGCCCACCAGGGGCAGGTCGTCGCCGGGATCGCGCGGGGCGATCACCACTTTGGGGCCGCGGCGTTTCTGATCGAGCGCGCGGGCGGAGCGTTTCATCAGATCGGGCAGATCGAAGGGTTTCGGCAGGTAGTCGAAGGCTTCCGCCTCGGCCGCCTGGATCGCCGTCATGATGGTATTCTGCGCTGAAATCACGATCACCGGCAGGCCGGGGCGCATTTTCGCGATGCGCGGCAGCGCGTCGAGGCCGTTGCCATCGGGCATGATCACGTCGGAGATCACGAGATCGCCCTTCCCTTCCTCGACCCAGCGCATCAGCGTCATGAGGGACGAGGTGGCATGCACCTTGCAGCCCGCGCGCGTCAACGCCTGGGTCAGCACCGTGCGGATCGTGCGGTCATCATCCGCAACCAGAACAGTGCCATCCATTACGGGGCCTCCTTGAGGGGTTTCTTGTCTTTGGGTGCAATCGGCAGCGAGACGCGGAACGCGGTGCGGCCGGGAGTTGAATCAACCGATATCCAGCCCTCGTGGTCGGATATGATTTTCGAGACGAGTGCCAGACCAAGCCCGGTGCCGTTTTCGCGGCCCGAAACGAAGGGCTCGAAGATCTCGGCGGCGATTTCGGGCTTGATGCCGGGGCCGTCGTCGATGATCTCGATCTGCAGGGGCAAGGCAGCGGGCTGCCCGTCCTTGCGCCGGATGCGAAGCGAAAGGTCGTAGAAGGTGTGCAGCCGGATCGTGCCGCCGGTCTTGCACGCCTCGGCCGCGTTCTTGATGAGGTTGAGGAACACCTGCATCAACTGGTCGCTGTCGGCGAAGGTCGGGGGCAGCGAGGGATCGTAATCTTCGGTGATCGTCATGTGGGCCGCGAACCCGACGAGGGCGGATTTGCGGGCGCGGTCAAGCGCGTCGTGGATGTTGACGGGCTTGCGGTCCGGCGGGCGGATGTTGCCGAACTGCTCGACCTGTTCGAGGAGTTTCACGATGCGGCGGGTTTCGACGACGATGAGGTCGGTCAGTTCCTGATCTTCGGGCGACAGGCCCATCGACAGAAGCTGCGCCGCACCCGAGATGCCGGCGAGCGGGTTCTTGATTTCATGCGCCAGCATCTCGGCCATGCCGATGGCCGAGCGGGCGGCGGATTTGACGCCCATCGACCGGCCCAGACGGTCGGCGATTTCGCGGGGGGAAAGGATCAGCATGATGACATCGGGGTTGTCGTGCATGGGCGCGACGTGAATCGTGCATTGCACGGGCGGGCGTTCCCCGGTGGTCACGTCGACATCGTTGATGTTCAGCGGCGACTGGTTGGCGCGGGCGCGGGTCAGGGCTTCTTCCATCGGCGCGTCGATGGAGAGGCGGTCGAACGCTGGCTGACCGCGCAGCGCCTTTTCCGACGAGTTGAGGAAGGTTTCGGCAGCCGGGTTCACCTCGAGGATGCGGGCGTTGGCATCGAGGAGGAGTGCGGGAAGCGGGAGAGAGGCCCAGATCACCCCCGGCACCGGGTATGGCATGCGGTAGGGCGTCATGCGGCAAGCTCCATGTCGGCAAAGGCGTCGCGCAGGAGGCGGGTGACGGTGGCGGGGTCGGTGGCGGTGAGGATGGCTTCGCGGGCGTGGTCGAGGCCTGCCTCCTCCAGATACCAGCCGAGGTGTTTGCGGGCCATGCGAAGGCCAAGGTCGCGGCCGTAGAACGACAGCATGTCGTCGTAGTGGTGCAGGATCATGTCGGCGCGTTCGGTGCCGTCCGGGATGCGCGGGGCCGGGGCGGCGAAGAGATCGCGGGCGATTTCGGCCAGCCGCCAGGGCGCGCCTTGGGCGCCGCGCCCGACCATCACGCCAGCGGCACCGGACAGGCGCAGCGCCTCGCGGGCGGTGGCGGTGTCGGTGATGTCGCCGTTGGCAATGACGGGGATGGTGACGGCCTCTTTCACCGCGCGGATCGCGGCCCAGTTGGCGTTGCCCTTGTAGAACTGGCAGCGGGTGCGGCCGTGGATGGTGATCATCTGCACGCCCGCACTTTCGGCGCGTCTGGCAAGGTCGGGTGCGTTGTGGAGGGTGTCGTCCCAGCCGAGGCGGGTTTTCAGGGTGACGGGGACGCGGACGGCCTTCACCACCGCTTCGATCAGCGTCAGCGCGAGGTCGAGATCGCGCAGGAGAGCCGAGCCGCAAAGGCCGGTGGTCACCCGCTTTGACGGGCAGCCCATGTTGATGTCGATGATCCGAGCGCCCTGCGCTTCGACGTAGCGGGCGGCTTCGGCCATCCAGTAGGGTTCGCGCCCGGCAAGCTGCACCGATGTCGCCTGATCGCCAAGGCCAAGTTCGGCGCGGGCGCGGGCTTCGGGGCGCGCGCGCACGACCTCTTCGGAGGCGACCATCTCGCTGACCACCAGCCCTGCACCAAACCGGGCGACCATCCGGCGAAACGGCAGGTCGGTGATCCCGGCCAAGGGGGCCAGAAGAACGGGTGGGTCGATCCGCAGGGGGCCGAGGGCGATGGGCAACTGCCTAATCCTTGTGCGCTAGAACCATGAGCTAATGGCGCGACCCCAAGCGGCCAAGCGCATGAGGGAAGTTTATGGCTGAAAAACATGCGTTGCACAAATTTTAGGCGCACAAGCCCGATCCCGCGCCAGATTGTCAGGCGAAGCGCGCTGGCCTAAGGATTGGAAAAGCCGAAGGGAACCCTATGAGCATCGCCGTCATCATCGTGGCCGCAGGCCGTGGCACGCGCGCCGGAGGCGACGTGCCGAAGCAGTGGCAGACGCTGGCGGGGCAGCCGGTGCTGGCGCACACGCTTGCGGCGTTTGCCGGGATGGACGTGGTGCTGGCAATCCACCCGGAGGATCGCGCGCGGGCGGAGGCGTTGGGCACTGGCGCAAGGTTGGTGGAGGGCGGGCCGACGCGGGATGCGTCGGTCCGGGCTGCGCTGGAGGCGTTGGCGGGATCTGCGGTGACGCAGGTGCTGATCCATGACGGGGCGCGGCCCTTGCCTTCGCCCGCCTTGATCGGGCGGCTGGTTGCGGCACTGGACGACCATCCGGGCGCGGCCCCGGCCCTTGCGGTGACGGATGCGTTGTGGCGCGGCGAGGCCGGGCTGGTGGCGGGGACGCAGGACCGCAGCGGGCTGTACCGCGCACAGACACCGCAGGCATTTCGCTTTGAGGCCATCTTGGCGGCTCATCGGGCGCATCCGGGTGGTGCGGCGGATGATGTCGAGGTGGCACGGGCGGCGGGGCTTGACGTCGCCATCGTCGAAGGCGACGAACAGAACCTGAAACTGACCTTTCCCGGCGATTTCGCACGCGGCGAGGCGATCCTGAAGGGCCGGATGATGGACGTGCGGTTGGGCAACGGCTATGACGTGCATGCCTTTTGCGACGGCGACCACGTCTGGCTTTGCGGGGTGAAGGTGACGCATTCGAAGGGCCTGCTGGGTCATTCGGATGCCGATGTGGGGATGCACGCGCTGACCGATGCGATTTACGGCGCGCTGGCCGAGGGTGATATCGGGCGGCACTTTCCGCCAAGCGACCCGCAATGGAAGGGCGCGGCGAGCCATATATTCCTGGCCCATGCGGTGCATCTGATGACCAAGCGTGGCTATCGGCTGGCCAACTGCGATGTGACGCTGGTCTGCGAGCGCCCGAAGATCGGGCCGCATGCCATTGCGATGCAAGGGGAATTGGCGCGGATCATGGGGGTCGATGTGGGGCTGGTGTCAGTGAAGGCGACGACGTCGGAGCGGCTGGGCTTTACCGGGCGGGAAGAAGGCATCGCCGCCATCGCCACGGCTGCGCTGGTGCGGGCATGAGCCGGGCGTGGAGCATCTTTTTCGGTGTTGGGCTTTTGCGCCCGGCCCCCGGCACCTGGGGGTCGGCGGTGGCGATCCTTCTGGGGTTGATGATCGACCGGACCTTCGGCGTCTGGGCGCTGCTTGGGGCGACGCTGGCGGTGACGGTGATCGGGTTCTGGGCCTGCGCGCGGGAACTTGCGGGCCGGCCCGGTGCCGACCCCGGCGAGATCGTGATTGACGAGGTGGCGGGGCAATGGATCGCGCTGCTGTTTCCGGCTTTTGCGTTCTGGAACATGGGGGTGCAGGACTGGGCTCATGTGGCGTGGCCCGGCTGGGTGGCGGCTTTTGTGTTCTTTCGCCTGTTTGATATCTGGAAACCGTGGCTGGTTGGCTGGGCCGACCGGCGCGAGGATGCGGCGGGGGTGATGCTGGATGACCTGATCGCGGGCGTATTCGCGGGGCTGGCGGTGATGGTGGCAGCGGGCGTGGCGCATGGGGTGATCTTGCGATGACGCCGGAGGAGGTTCTGCGTCAGGCCCGGTTCTGGGGCATCCGCATTGCCACCGCCGAAAGCTGCACCGGCGGGATGGTCGCCGCCGCGCTGACCGATATCGCCGGATCGTCGGACGTGTTCGAGCGTGGGTATGTGACCTATTCCAACGCGGCCAAGGTTCAGATGCTGGGGGTGAGCGAAGCGACGCTGGCGGCGCATGGCGCGGTGTCGGAGCCGGTTGCGCGCGAGATGGCCGAGGGCGCGCTGGCGCGGGCGGGGGTGGAACTGGCGGTGTCGATCACCGGGATCGCCGGGCCGGGCGGATCGGAGTTCAAGCCGGAGGGGCGGGTGTGCTTTGGCCTGGCGCGGCGGGGCGAGCCGACGCGAGTGGAAACGGTGGAGTTCGGTGCGGTGGGGCGAGCCAAGGTCAGGAAGGCCGCGACGGCGCATGCGCTGGCTTTGCTGGGTGCCGCACTCGCCTAGGCTTCGTCAGGTTCAGCACAAGATCGAGGGCCTGGCGGGGGCGGCAAGGCGGGGGCGGCAAGGCGGGGGAGGCAAGGCGGGGGTGGCAAGGCGGGGGCTGCCGACGCCGCTGCGCCTGACGATGGCGACGATCAGCGGCCCGTTTGGTGGCGGGCCGCCGTGGCGACAGGGTTGGCGCCCTGACAATCGTGGCTGGCACCGCCTATTCCGCTGCGACGGCACCGGGGTTGTTGGGGTGCGTCGTCCAGTTGGCGTAATCGCCAACAGGCTTGCCGGTACGCAGGTCGACGGCGCCTTTGGGCAGTTCCTCCATCGTGATGCAGTCGTCCACCGGGCAGACGTTGACACAGAGGTTGCAGGCGACACATTCGTCGTCCTTGACGGTGAACACGCGGTCAGGCGACATGGCGATGGCCTGGTGGCTGGTATCCTCGCAGGCGGCAAAGCAGCGACCGCAGGAGATGCAGAGATCCTGGTTGATGCGGGCCTTGGTGACGTAGTTGAGGTTCAACTCCTGCCATTCGACGAAGTTCGGCACGGCGCGGCCGACGAGGTCGGACAGCGCCATGTCCTTTTCGTCGAGGTATTGCGACAGGCCGGAGATCATTTCCTGCACGATCTTGAAGCCGTAGGTCATGGCGGCGGTGCAGACCTGCACATTGCCCGCGCCAAGGGCCAGGAACTCCGCCGCGTCGCGCCAGGTGGTGACGCCGCCGATGCCCGAGATCGGCAGGCCGCGGGTTTCGCGGTTGCGGGCGATTTCGGCCACCATGTTCAGCGCGATGGGTTTGACCGCAGGGCCGCAGTAGCCGCCGTGCGAGCCTTTGCCGTCGATCATCGGGAACGGCGAGAAGTGGTCGAGGTCGACGTTGGTGATGGATTTCACCGTGTTGATCAGGGACACCGCATCCGCCCCGCCGCGATGCGCGGCTTCGGCGGGCGGCAGGATCGAGGTGATGTTGGGGGTCAGTTTCACGATGCAGGGCATGCGGGAGTATTGCTTGACCCAGCGGGTGACCATTTCGATGTATTCCGGCACCTGCCCCACGGCGGACCCCATGCCGCGTTCCGCCATGCCGTGCGGGCAACCGAAGTTGAGTTCGACGCCGTCAGCCTCGGTATCCTCGATCTGGGCGAGGATGGCTTTCCACGAATCCTCGTCGCAGGGGACCATCAGGCTGATGATCATCGCGCGGTCCTTGTAGTCGCGCTTGACGGACTTGATCTCGCGCAGGTTCACCTCGAGCGGGCGGTCGGTGATCAGTTCGATGTTGTTCAGGCCCAGCAGGCGGCGGTCGGCGCCCCAGATCGCGCCATAGCGCGGGCCGTTGACGTTGACGATGGGCGGGCCTTCGGAACCGAGGGTCTTCCAGACCACCCCGCCCCACCCGGCCTCGAAGGCGCGGCGGACGTTGTATTCCTTGTCCGTGGGCGGCGCGGAGGCAAGCCAGAACGGGTTGGGGGATTTGATGCCGATGAAGTTCGAGGCAAGGCTTGCCATTGCGTCCTCCTCAGGAAAAGACGGCGGCGCCCGAAGGGGCGGCCAACGGTCGGGTGACAGGGGATGGGGTCAGAAACCGAGTGCGCGCCAGATCCAGCCGAAGATGTGGCCCGCGACCTCGCCGAATTTCGGCGTGACATAGGCCCAGAGCGCACAGCCGACGACGTTGATCACCGAAAAGACGACCGGCGACATTCGCGCCATCCCGGCCATCAGGAACACCACCGCGCGCAACGGGCCGAAGAAATGACCGATCAGGATCGCAAACGCGCCCCAGCGGCGAAACGCGGCGTTGCCCTTTTCGATCAGATCGGCATGTCTGGCGATCGGACGGAACGACAGAAGCGTGTCGCCATACACCCAGCCGATCCCGTAGGAGATGAAGGAGCCGATGATCGCCCCGATCGTCGCCCCTGCCCAGATCGGCAGAAAGCTGATCTGCCCGGTCGCCACCAGCGCGCCCACGCCCAGGAGGATCGCGGTGGACGGAATGAAGATCGACACCAGCGCGAGGTTCTCGCCGATGGCAAAGGCCAGTGCGATCCAGAATGCCCAGGCTGCATTGTCCCGCACGAAGGCGAGCGTGGTTTCGATGAGCGCGTCCATAGGCCTCGTGGTCCGATCGGTGGCCCAGCGATAGACGTGAGGCGATGGATGCGCAAGCCGGTGTCATTGCTGGCCCATCAACTGACGATGGATCGCTTCGGCGGCATCGCGGCCTTCGGCAACGGCGGTGACGGTCAGATCCTCGCCGCCCGCCGCGCAATCGCCGCCAACCCAGACGCGCGCGGCCGGACCGGCGATCTTGCCACCTGCCACGGGAAGGCCGTCTGGCGCGCCATCAAGGGTCTGGCCGATGGCCTTGAACACCTGATCGGCCTTGAGCGTGAAGGTTTCCGAGGAAAGCGTCAGGCCGTTCGGGCCGTCTTCGGTATAGGCGAACTCCACCGCTTCGGCCCGGCCGTTGCCAAGGACGCGGACCGGGGCAGCGTTGTGGATGATGCGGACGCCGGCCTTGACGGCGTGGTCCTGTTCGTAGCCTGACGCGCTCATCTTCTCGGCGCCGCGGCGGTAGACGATGGTGACGTTCTCCGCCCCGAGGAGCTTTGATTGCACGGCGGCGTCCACGGCGGTCATGCCGCCGCCAATCACCACCACGTCGCGACCGACGGGCAGCGTGGCGAGGTCGCCCGACTGGCGCAGTTCGGCGATGAAATCGACGGCGTTGCGCACGCCGGCCAGTTCTTCACCGGCGGCGCGGAGGGCGTTGACGCCGGCAAGGCCGATGCCAAGGAACACCGCGTCGTAGTCTGCGGTCAGTTGGGCAAGGGTCACGTCGCGGCCAAGTTCAACCCCGGTGCGGATTTCGATGCCGCCGATCTTCAACAGCCACTCGACCTCGGCCTGGGCAAAGCCGTTCGTCGCCTTGTAGGAGGCGATGCCGTATTCGTTGAGCCCGCCCGCCTTGGCGCGGCGTTCCAGCACGACGACATCGTGGCCGTGCATCGCCAGACGGTGCGCGCAGGCAAGGCCCGCAGGCCCTGCGCCCACGACCGCGACGCGCAGGCCCGTGGGCACGGCGCGCTTGAACGGGTGGACGCCCTTTTGCATTACCACGTCCGTGGCGTAGCGTTGCAGCAGGCCGATCTCGACCGGCTTGCCTTCGGCAGCTTCACGGACACAGGCCTCTTCGCACAGGGTTTCGGTGGGGCAGACGCGGGCGCACATGCCGCCGAGGATGTTCTGATCCCAGATCGTCTTTGCGGCGGCCTCGGGCGTGCCGGTCGCGATCTGGCGGATGAAGAGGGGGATGTCGATCGAGGTCGGGCAGGCGGTGATGCAGGGCGCATCGTGGCAGAAATAACAGCGATCCGCAGCCACCCGCGCCTCATGCGCATCGAAGGGCGGCGTGTGATCGTCGAAGTTTGCCTGATAGGCGGCGGCTGGCAGGCGGCCCGGAACGATGCCGGGCGTCAGCGGGCTGTTCGTCATCGGTCGCGTGACCTCCCCTTGTTTCCCTGAGGGAAAGGCTGGCACAGGTTGTTTTTTTTATCAAACGGTAAATTTTTGACGGAAGGGTTTTTTGTGCGGCAGGTCCGGTTGGCAGGAAGACTGCACAAAACAGCGGCACCAAGATCGCCGCTTTTCAGCCATGACGGCCTCGCGTATAAGCGCCAGACGCAACGCCGCGCGCAACGCGCGGCCAAGAAACGTCAAATGGCAGAGGACGGCATGAGCAAACAGAACCCGGACGCAGACGTCGCCTTCATCTCGGCGCTCGCCGAACTTCTGAACAAGAACGATCTGACCGAGCTTTCGGTGAAGCGCGAATACGGCGAGGATGACAGCCTTGACGTGCGTGTGGTCAAGCAATCGAACATCGTTTCGGTGACGACAGCCGCCCCTGCCCCGGCGCAGCATTACACCCCTGCCCCCGCCGCCGCGGCGGTCGCCCCTGCGGCACCGGAAGATCCCGCGCAGCATCCGGGTGCCGTCACCTCGCCGATGGTCGGCACGGTGTATCTGTCGGCCGAACCGGGGGCGACGCCGTTTGTCGCCATCGGCCAGGCGGTGACCGAAGGCCAGACCGTGCTGATCATCGAAGCGATGAAAACCATGAACCACATCCCCGCGCCGCGTGCCGGCACGGTCAAGCGCATCGTCGTCGAGGATGGATCGCCCGTCGAATACGGCGCGCCCCTGATGATCATCGAGTAGCGCCATGTTCGAGAAAATCCTGATCGCCAACCGGGGCGAGATTGCCCTTCGCGTGATCCGCGCCTGCCAGGAAATGGGGATCAAGTCGGTCGCGGTGCATTCGACCGCCGATACCGATGCGATGCATGTGCGGATGGCGGACGAAAGCGTCTGCATCGGCCCGGCACCAAGTTCGGAAAGCTATCTGTCGAAGGCCGCGATCATCTCGGCCTGCGAGATCACGGGCGCGCAGGCGGTGCATCCGGGCTACGGGTTTCTGAGCGAGAACGCGGCCTTTGCGCAGGCGCTGGAAGACCACGGGCTGACCTTCATCGGGCCGTCGGCGGAACATATCCGCATCATGGGCGACAAGATCACCGCCAAGGAAACCGCGAAGGCGCTGGGGATTCCGGTGGTGCCGGGGTCGGACGGCGGCGTGGCGGACTTTGAAAGCGCGATCGGTGTCGCGGCGGGGATCGGGTTTCCGGTGATCATCAAGGCGACCGCCGGGGGTGGCGGGCGCGGGATGAAGGTTGCAAAGAACGCCGAAGAGCTGGAAGTCGCGTTCCGCACCGCGCGGTCGGAGGCGAAGAACGCCTTTGGCAACGACGAGGTCTACATCGAGAAATACCTGCAAAAACCGCGCCACATCGAGATTCAGGTGTTTGGCGATGGCAAGGGCAAGGCCGTGCATCTGGGAGAGCGCGATTGCTCGCTGCAGCGCCGCCACCAGAAGGTGTTCGAGGAGGCCCCCGGCCCCGCGATCACCCCGGCGATGCGGGCGAGGATCGGCAAGGTCTGTGCCGATGCGGTGGCCAAGATCAACTACATCGGCGCGGGCACGATCGAGTTTCTCTATGAGGACGGTGAGTTCTATTTCATCGAGATGAACACGCGGTTGCAGGTGGAACACCCGGTGACCGAGGCGATCTTTGGCGTCGACCTGGTGCGCGAGCAGATCCGTGTCGCGGCGGGGTTGGAGATGTCGTTCACGCAAGACGAGCTGGAGATCAACGGCCACGCCATCGAGGTGCGGATCAACGCGGAAAAACTGCCGAACTTCTCGCCCTGCCCCGGCCGGGTGCGGATGTTCCATGCGCCGGGTGGCTACGGTGTGCGGATGGATAGCGCGCTGTATTCCGGCTATTCGATCCCGCCCTATTACGACAGCCTGATCGGCAAGCTGATCGTGCATGGCCGCGACCGTCCCGAGGCCTTGTCGCGTCTGCGCCGGGCGCTGGGGGAGTTGGTGGTGGACGGCATCGACACGACGACGCCGCTGTTCCATGCGCTTCTGGCGGAGCCGGATATCCAGTCGGGCAATTACACCATCCATTGGCTTGAGAAATGGCTCGCCAACCAGTTCGGCAACTGAGCGAAGGGGCGGCACCCGCCCCTTCCCCGCGCTGATGCAGATCGGCCCGCACCCTGATCTGACGCCTGAAACGCTGCTGCGCGGGTATGCCTTGGGGATTTTCCCGATGGCTGAAAGCCGTGACGATACCGAAGTGCATTGGGTCGATCCGCGCCACCGGGGCATCCTGCCGCTGGACGGGTTTCACATTTCGCGCAGTCTGGCCCGCCATATCCGGCGCGCCGGAGTGACCGTGACGGCGGACCGCGCCTTTGACGCGGTGGTGACGGCCTGCGCCGACCGCGAGGAGACGTGGATCAGCCGCCAGATCCAGACGCTCTACCGTGCGCTGCATGCGGCGGGGTTTGCGCATAGCCTGGAGGTTTGGGAGGGAGAAGCGCTGGTGGGCGGGGTTTACGGGGTTAAGCTCGGGTCGGCGTTCTTTGGCGAAAGCATGTTCTCGCGCCGGACCGATGCGTCGAAGCTGGCGCTGGCCTGGCTGGTGGACAGGCTGCGGGCGGGTGGCTTCACGCTGTTCGATACGCAGTTCCTGACGCCGCATCTGGCCAGCCTTGGCGGCGTGGAAGTGACACGCGGAGCGTATCACCGGATGTTGCAGGACGCGCTGGGGCGGAGTGCGACGTTCGACCCGCCGGGCTATTCGCCCTCGCCCTCGGGCGTGGTGGCGGGCTCTGCGCCTGCGGGCAGCACGCAGCGCAGCACCCAGACATCGTAACGCGGGTGGTCGAGCGCGGAAAGCGCCGGGCTGGAGGCAAGCATCCAGCCGGAAAACACCGTCTTTTGCAGCCCGCCGTCGACCATCGTCAGATGCGCCTCGGCGTCGGAGGCGGGGTTGTCGGTGGGGTAGCGGCAACTGTCGAGTTGCACCACGAGGCGGCCGATCTTGGCGGATTGGCCGCGACTGAGTTCAACGTCGCCGGTTTCGCTGGTCAGCTTGTCGAGCCAGCGCAGGGTGCCGCCTTCGGCCTCGGTGTAGGTCTGCGCGGTGGCCGGTGTGGCCAGCAGGGCGACGAGGACCAGCGCCTTCATGGGTTGGCCGTTTCGTCCGCGCTGTCGCCGCCGACGAACTTCATCAGAAGGGTGATCAGGCTGACCGCGCCTTGGGTATCTTCGATCTCGGCCCCCGGTTCGAGGTTTTCCAGCGCGCCGCCGGGAATGATCTCGACGAAGTTGCCGCCCAGAAGCCCTTCGGACGAAATCAGAATCGCGGAGTCTGTCGGAAGCTGGATGGTATCCTGCAATTCGATCCTGGCGTCGGCGAAGAAGGTTTGCGGGTTCAGCGTCAGGTCGGTGATGCTGCCAACCTTGACACCGGCAAGCCGCACATCCGACCCGACGGTGATGCCTTCGACCGAGCGGAAGCTGGCGGTCAACGGGTAGGTTCCGGCCTCGCGGGCGAAGCCTGCACCGTTTGCAGCGTAGAGGAAGAACCCCGCCGCCACCACCATCACGGCCGCGCCGGCCGCGATCTCTGCGCGTTCGTAAGCCATCACTCGGGCTGCCACGCCTCGTAGTCGCGCCGGGCGACCGGGTCAGCCTTGCGGATCGAGCCGGGCGGCACATAGGCGGTATCGGTGCCGGTCATGTTCGCCTCGTGGGTCTTTTCCCAAGGCTTGTGCTTGAGCGGCGCGACGGTCGGCGGCTGGTCGAAGGTGTGGTGCAGCCAGCCGTGCCAATCGGGCGTCACGCGCGAGGCTTCCATCTCGCCGTTGAAGATGACCCAGCGGCGCTTGCGATCGCGGGTTTCGTAGAAGATGTTTCCCGCCGCATCTTCGCCCACCTTCACGCCGTTGCGGGCGGTGAAGATCTGGGTGCCCAGCGTCTGGCTGTTCCACCAGGTCAGAAGACGTTTCAGGAAATACATGCGCAAGCCTCCGTGATTGCTTTCATATGACCGAAACCGCCCGCAAGGTCTAGGGTCAAGCCGGGCCTGTGGCGGGTTGGCGCAAAGGAAAAGGCGGGCAAGCTGCCCGCCTTGATCCACCACGCAGGAATGGCCGGTCAGGCCTTCACGGCGTCTTTCTTTTTCGTCTCGGTGTAGACCAGCATCGGCTTGGCGCCGTTGTTCACCGCCTCCTCCTTGACGACCACCTCTTCGACCGAGTCCATGCCGGGAAGTTCGAACATGGTGTCGAGCAGGATATCCTCCATGATCGAGCGCAGGCCGCGTGCGCCGGTCTTGCGCTTGATCGCGCGCTTGGCAATGGCCGTCAGCGCGTCGGGGGTGAAGGTCAGCTTGGTGCCTTCGATTTCGAACAGACGCTGGTATTGCTTGACCAGCGCGTTCTTCGGTTCGGTCAGGATCGTCACCAGCGCAGGTTCGTCCAGATCGGTCAGGGTGGCGATCACCGGCAGACGGCCGACGAATTCCGGGATCAGGCCGAACTTGAGCAGATCCTCAGGTTCCAGCTCCTTGAACAGCTCGCCCACACCGCGTTCTTCCGGGCCCTTCACATCGGCGCCAAAGCCGATGCCCGACCCCTTGTTGCGCTGCGCGATGATCTTTTCCAGACCGGCGAAGGCGCCGCCGCAGATGAACAGGATGTTCGTCGTGTCCACCTGCAGGAATTCCTGCTGCGGGTGCTTGCGGCCGCCTTGCGGCGGGACGCTGGCGACGGTGCCTTCCATGATCTTCAAAAGCGCCTGCTGCACGCCCTCGCCCGAGACATCCCGGGTGATCGAGGGGTTGTCGGACTTGCGGGTGATCTTGTCGACCTCGTCGATGTAGACGATGCCACGCTGCGCGCGTTCGACGTTGTATTCGCTGGCTTGAAGCAGTTTCAGGATGATGTTCTCGACATCCTCGCCGACGTAACCGGCTTCGGTCAGCGTAGTCGCATCGGCCATGGTGAAGGGCACGTCGAGGATGCGGGCCAAGGTCTGCGCCAGCAGGGTCTTGCCGCAGCCGGTGGGGCCGATCAAGAGGATGTTCGACTTCGACAGTTCGATATCCGACTTGGACGAATGATTGAGCCGCTTGTAGTGGTTGTGCACCGCCACCGACAGCACCCGCTTGGCGTGGATCTGGCCGATCACGTAATCGTCCAGCACCTTGCAGATGTCGCGCGGCGTCGGCACCCCGTCCGAGGACTTCAGACCCGAGGTCTTCGTCTCCTCGCGGATGATGTCCATGCACAGTTCGACACATTCGTCGCAGATAAACACAGTCGGCCCTGCGATCAGCTTACGCACCTCATGCTGGCTTTTGCCGCAGAAGGAACAGTAGAGCGTATTCTTGCTGTCGCTGCCTGAATTATTCGCCATCCGCAGTCCTCTAGCCGCTGTCGCCAAAACTGACCGCGATCGTGGTCAGCGAGTGTTATGCGGAGCTTAGGCCAAGGCCGAAAGCTCCACAATCGCAAATCGCCCCGCAAGCGTCATGCAGCTGCGGGGCGCCGTGTCACTTGCCGTGTCACTTGGACGTGTCGTCCGCCTTGCCACGGCTTTCGAGGATGCTGTCGATCAACCCCCAGGCCTTGGCATCTTCGGCGGACATGAAGTTGTCACGCTCCAGCGCGGCCTCGACCACCTCGTAGGTGTTGCCGGTGTGCTTGACGTAGATCTCGTTCAGCCGGCGCTTCAGTTTTTCCGTCTCGCGGGCGTGGATCATGATGTCGGTCGCCTGGCCCTGGTAGCCGCCCGAAGGCTGGTGAACCATGACGCGGCTGTTCGGCAGTGAAAAGCGCATGCCCGGATGCCCGGCCGTCAGCAGCAAGGAGCCCATCGAAGCCGCCTGCCCGATGACCAGCGTCGAGACCTTCGGCTTAATGTACTGCATCGTGTCGTAGATCGAGAGGCCCGAAGTCACCACGCCGCCGGGCGAGTTGATGTACATCGAGATTTCCTTGGACGGGTTTTCCGATTCAAGGAACAGAAGCTGGGCGCAGATCAGGCTGGACATTCCGTCATGCACCGGGCCACCGAGGAAGATGATCCGCTCCTTCAGCATCCGGCTGAAGATGTCATAGGCACGTTCGCCCCGGCTGGTCTGTTCGACGACCATGGGGACGAGGGTATTCATGTAGTGGTCTACCGGATCGCGCATCTGAGCCCTGCCTCTGTCATTCGTGTCGGAATATCGCCTGAAGTGTTGCCAGAGTCTTAGTGGCGCGTCGCGGGGGCCGCAAGGGCGGGTCTGCAAAACGGGCCGAGCCGCCTTGCCGCGGCGCGCGGGCGGCTTAAACCCAGTGCATGACAGATCCATTTCCCCTTCCCACCCGGGCGGCAGGGCTGGCCCGGCTGCACGGCTTTTTGCCGCGCGCGGGGCTGGCCTACGCGGCGAAACGCAACAACGACCTGGCCGGGCATCCGCATGTGTCGGGCCTGTCGCCCTGGTTGCGGCACCGGCTGGTGACCGAGGCCGAGGTGATTGCAGCGGTGCAGGCGGCGCATCCGGGCGGTGCGGACAGGTTTCTGGCCGAGGTCTGGTGGCGGACCTACTGGAAGGGCTGGCTGGAACTGCGCCCGGCGATCTGGTCGGACTACCGGCAGGGGTTGCAGGCGGCGCTGGACCGGGTGCAGGTCGAAGCGGGGCTTCGGGCGCGATGGGAGGACGCCTGCGAGGGGCGCACCGGCATCGACGGGTTTGACCACTGGGCGCGCGAACTGGGGGCGACGGGCTATCTGCACAATCATGCGCGGATGTGGTTCGCCTCGATCTGGATCTTCACGCTGGGGCTGCCGTGGGAGCTGGGCGCGGATTTCTTTCTGCGGCATTTGATCGACGGCGACCCTGCGTCGAACACGCTGAGCTGGCGGTGGGTCGCGGGGCTGCACACGCCGGGCAAGACCTATCTTGCGACGGCTGACAACATCGCGCGCAACACCGAAGGGCGATTTGCACCGCAGGGGCTGGCGACAGTTGCCCTGCCGTTGCGGGGTGCGCCGCACCCTGCCCCACGCCCGGCACCGTTGGGTGACACGCCCGACCCGACCGCACCGGCGTTGCTCCTCATCACCGAGGAGGATTTGTCGGCCGAGCCGGTGGTGGCCTGCCCTGTCGCGGGGCTTGCGGTGCTGAGCCATCCGGCCGGGCGGTCGCCGCTGGCGGTGGCGCCGGGGGTGCTGGCGTTCACCACTGCGGCCCTCGATGACGCGCTGGCGCGGCTGGCGGCACCGCAGGCACAGCGATTCGGGGCGGCAGAGCTTGCCGCGCTGGTCGATCACGCGGCAGCCTTGGGCGCGCGCCAGATCGTGACGGCCCATGCCCCGGTCGGGCCGGTGGCGCGGCTGCTGGCCGAGGTGCAAAGGCTGGCCGAGGTGCAAAGGCTGGCCGAACCGCGTGGCCTGTCGCTGGTCAGGGTGCTGCGCCCGCATGACCGCGATGCATGGCCCCATGCCACCCACGGCTTCTTTCGGTTTCGCAAGGCGGTGATGTGACGGTCAGCGCCCGAACACGCGCCGCGCCAGAATGACGCGGGACACCGTCGTGACGATGCAAAGGCTACCGAACGCCCAGGCCGCCGGGACAAACAGAGCCGGCCACATCGCGATCACCAGAAAGAACGCGATGGTTTCGGTGCCCTCCAGCAGGCCCGAGGTGAAGTAGAGCGACTTTTCGCCCCGACTGCGGGTTTCCAGACCACGCTTTGCCGCCAGCACCGCATAGCCCAGAAAGCTGGCACCGTTGGCATAGAAGGTTGCCAGCAGGAACGCCCCGGCCACGCCATTCACCGCCGGATCGCGCAGCACGAATGCCAGTGGCACCGCGCCGTAGAACACGAAATCGCAAACGATATCGAGAAAGCCGCCAAAATCGGTCTTGCCGCGCGCCCGCGCCACCGCACCGTCCAACCCATCGGCCAGACGGCTGGCAAGGATCGGCAGCACCACGATCAGACCCGCCTCTCCCGCGCCGATCAGCGTGGCGGCAACCAGCCCGATGGCCAACCCGGCAAGGGTCACGCCGTTTGCGTGGGCGCCACGATTGGCCAGCCAGACGCCGCCACGATTGAGTGGCGCGTCGATCAATCCGCGCATGAAACCGTCCAGCATCCATCGCTCCGCATCCGACGTCGGCGACAAGACCATGTCGCCCGTGACGAGGCCAGTCACATTGGCGTTGCCCGCTGCGCAAGGATCTGCCGAAACGGGGGGGCGCGGCCAGCGAAGCCTCGCCCCTCGCTTGCGACGCAACAACCCAACTGTCGCCACACATCACATTTCCCGCCATCTTTTGCCTTAGTCTGGCCCCAGACTCTCGCAACGCTGCCGGTGTTGCCACCTGTGGGAGAAATCTCGATGTCGTTCCGCCTGTCTTTTGCGGCTGCAATCGCTGCTGCCGTCGTGTCGGTCACCGCTGCGCAAGCCGCCTGCAACATTCCGGCGAACTCCGGCGCGATGCAGGCCGAACTGATCGACCACCTGAATGCCGAGCGGGCCGCGCGCGGCCTGAAACCGCTGCGCCTGTCGCCCAGCCTTGACAAGGCGGCGCAGGGGCACGCCTGCGACAATGCCAAGCGCCAGTCGATCAGCCACGTATCATCGGACGGCAGCCAGTTGCAGAACCGCCTGCGCCGGGCGGGCTATGCCTACAGGACCGCCGCCGAAAACACCGGGCGCGGCTTTGCCACCGGCAAGCGCGCCGTGGAATGGTGGATGAATTCACCGCACCACAAGCACAACATGCTGATCGGCCAGATGCGTGACGTGGGCGTGGGCATTGCGATGAGCGCGGCCCCCGACAGCCGTCTGCATTGGATCATCGTGATGGGCAAGTCGAAATAGGCTTCAGCGCGCGATCTGCAATTCGGCCTTGAGGCCGCCCAGACGGTCACTGTGCAAAAGGCGCAGCATACCGCCATGGCTCATCGCGACATCGGCCGCGATCGAGAGGCCAAGGCCCACCCCGCCGCCCCGGTTCGGGTCGCGCGCGCTGTCCAGCCGAGAAAACGGGCGCATCGCCTCGTCGCGCTGATCCGGCGGGATGCCGGGACCGTCATCTTCGACCGCGATGCGCAGCGCGGTGTCGGAAAACTGAAGTGACACCTCGACCCGCCGCCCGAAGCGCTGCGCATTGCCGATCAGGTTCTCGACCGCCCGCGTGACTGCCTGCGGCCGCATCATCACCGGCGACACCCTGCCCTCGACCACCGCCAGCGTGACGACCCCGCCGCCGCGCCCGGCCGCTGCGACCACGCCGCTGACCAATTCCACGGCATCAACAGCGATCATCTGCTCCATCGCATCGCCGCGCGCAAAGGACAGGAATTCGTCGACCATGCGTTCCATCTGGGTCACATCGGCCAGCAGTGCCTTGACGTCGTCATCCTCGGGCATCAGCGACAGACCCAGCTTGAGCCGCGTCAGCGGCGTGCGCAGATCGTGGCTGACACCCGACAGCATCAACGTGCGCTGTTCGATCTGGCGTTCGATCCGGGCGCGCATGTCAAGAAACGCCCGCCCGGCTGCCCGCACCTCCAGCGCGCCGCGCGGACGGTAGGTGACGGCGCGGCCCTTGCCGAAATCCTTCGCCGCCTCGGCCAGCCGGGTGATCGGCCGCAACTGGTTGCGCAAGAAGGCATAAGAAATCACCGTCATCAGGACCGAGGTGAAGATCATCAGCACCAAAAGCTGGTGCGGGTTGGTCGCGGCCATCCGCCGACGATCCAACTTGACCTGCACTGGCCCGTGCCGGCTTTCGAAACGCAGGTTCACCATCCGCTCGGGGTCGGTCACGTCGGCGGCCATCAGGTCCGGCAACTTGGCGCGCAGCGTGTCGATGATCACTCCGCCCGACAGATCGAACGCACCACGCTGGTCTTCCACTGGCGCGTCCGGTCCTGCGGGAAGCATCACTTTGAGTTCAAGCGGGCCAGCGATCGCAATCGCCCGGGTCCGTGCTTCGCCGGGCGTCGTGCCCTTGGCCACCTCCTCAAGCAGGAACTCGAGGTCAATCGCCACGCCTTGGGTCATCTGCCGGGTGACGCCTTCGTAATGGCGCTGGATGAATGCGGTGGACACGACAAGCTGGATCGCGACGATGGGCACGATCAGGATCAGGGCGGCACGCCCGTAAAGGCTGCGCGGGAGGAGACGTGGAAACAGAGCCATCGCCGGAAAGCCTAGCCGCAGCGCCGGGACTTGGAAAGGCCGGTCTGGCCGAAGCCGTCGCCGACCCGGCGCTGCGGGTGCGCCGGGTGCGCGCAGCCAATCCGTCGCCCCTGACCGCAAGCGGCACCAACAGCTACATCATCGGCAGCGGTGATGTGGCGATCATCGACCCTGGACCGGCGCTGCCCGCGCATCTGGACGCGATCATGGCTGCACTCGAGACTGGCGAGAGGGTCAGCCATATCGTCGTGACCCACGCACACCTTGACCATTCCGCGCTGGCACCGGCCTTGGCCACCCGGACCGGGGCAGAGGTGCTGGCTTACGGGCGTGCGACCGACGGGCGCAGCGCGGTGATGGCGCGATTGATTGCAGGCGGCGCTACACCGGGAGGCGGCGAAGGGCTGGACCACGGCTTCCGCCCGAACCGGTGCCTTGCAGACGGCGAAACCCTTTCCGGCGCAACATGGTCGGTCACGGCTGTGCACACGCCGGGCCACATCGGCGGCCACCTTTGCCTTGCGGCGGGCGACCTTCTGTTCAGCGGCGATCATGTGATGGGCTGGGCAAGCAGCCTCGTCTCACCTCCCGACGGCGACATGACGGATTACATGGCATCCCTCGCACGGCTGCGGATCGGGGCGTGGCGCCGCCTGCTGCCAGGGCATGGCGAGCCGGTGGACACTCCCGCCGACCGCATCGACGCGCTTCTCGCCCACCGCCGTGCCCGCGAGGCCGCGATCCGCACCGCATTGGTCAGCGGCCCGATGGGTTTGGCCACACTGACGGCGCGCGTTTACACCGGCACGCCGGAAAGTCTGATGCCAGCAGCCCGCCGCAACACTCTGGCGCATCTGATTGATCTGCATGGCAGAAATCTGATCCGCGCCACGCCAGCTCTCGGCCCGGAAGCGATTTTCCAGACCGCATGAGCAAACCCGCAGGTTTGCCGGTTTTGCCCCTTGCCGCCCTATACACAGCTTGCTATACGGCCCCCGTGTTCCGGCGTAGCTCAGCGGTAGAGCAGTTGACTGTTAATCAATTGGTCGTAGGTTCGATCCCTACCGCCGGAGCCAATCACCCTTGATTTCATTGGGAAAATTGGCAGAACACAAAATCTACTAACAACCTACCCCTAGGATTTTCGGGGTTAGGAAGGCACCAAGTGCGCCACACGACCGGCGGGCCAGTTGTAGCCGTTCTTCGTGTAAGCACGCCGCGGCTTCACTTTCACAAGCAAGCTTTCCGCTTCGTACGGCCCTTCAAGGGTTAGTTCCTTGTACCGCTTGGAATACCTGTGGAAGCCCCCGCTATAGTTTTCGTCGCCCCCTTCGGAGTACCAAGTTGATTCTTCGACGTAGATTTGATGCCCTGCCAACCGCCCTAGCCAAAACGCCTTGTCCTTAGGGTCGTACATCCACATGCCATCTTGTCCGTTGAAACCGTGTACCCAACGTTCAAACGGGCGCGGCGAATACCGTTCAACGAACCAATCACCGTTGTACCTGCTACGCCCGTTCGCCCAAACCGACGAACCAAGGAACGGTATCCAGATTTGAGCGATGCCCACACGCGCGTAAGAAAAGGCGCGGCGCTCTATTTCGTCCAAACCTATCGGCGTGTGCTGTAACTCAAATGCGATTTGTCGACCTTTTGGCGACCATGCCATTACGTCGGCGCGGCGATCACCGGGTAGTGTATCAACGACAAACTCTAGTTGCGCGCGGATACTGCGACGGGCAAGCGCGTCGGCTACTAGCTGCTTTGCTTCAAGGTGCGCTTTCGTTTCGCCCTTTGCCCATGAACAGGACGTGGGCGGCTTGTGGGCAAAGTGGTGAACAACCTTTCGCCCCTTGCGAAGAATCAATAGCCCCTTGCATTCGGGGCACCGATATTCGGGGCCGCGTTCTGCAACAGCGGCTGAAATACGAACGCCGTCTAGTGATCCTACTAGCATGGTACATTCCGACTACGAACGGGATTGCGCCACTATACCTTGTATCTGCGAATGAAAAAGCCCCGACCCGTCGCAAATCGGGCCGGGGCCTGTGGCCGGGCGCAACCCCAGAAACGCACGGCGGCACGGGGTAAGGGGGGGGGTGGCGGCTCACGTCGTCGCGCCTGCCCCGCCCCCAAGGCAAGGGCGCATAGCCTCATGCCCTAGACGGGTTGGCGGCGGGCCGAAGGCGCACAACAGCCCGCCGCCTGTGACCGGGCGGAGGTCGTCACGCTTGCACGCCCCTGCGACCATGCGGGCGAACAGGACCACGCTTTCGGGCGTTCGGGGCATGTCGGGACTGAAGTCGGCCCCCACCTTGAACAAGCGCCCGAAATCGGGATCGTGCGGCGTCAGCAACAGGTGCAGCAACGCGTCACCAACCAGCACCACCCGCACTTGCAGCGGGATCGGCTCCGGTTCAAGGGTGCCGGTCGAGATCAGGCTCAGCATTTCGGCGGCAGAGCTGATCCTGATGGCGCGCGTTTCCAGACAGCGCTTCAGCGCCTCCCATGCGAGGGGTTCACTCAGCAAGCGCATTGCATCGAGAACGAGAAAGCCACCGTTCGCCCGATGCAGCGCACCAGGCCGGATCAGCGTGAAATCGGTGACCAGCGCACCCATCGTCGAGATATGGTCCACCTTGCCGATCAGATTTGCCAACGATGGCAAAGGCTCGGTGATGATCGGGGCGCCGGCTGCGGTTGAAGGATCGTTGGAGACCATGACGTTGACGGCATAGCGGTGAAGTGCAGGGTCTTCATGGACACCTGTCCTGGCCACTGGAAACGGACCTTCCTGCCGTCGATTGCCCAGACTGAGAAACAGATCGGCGTTTTCGATCAGATCCGCCCGCAGCGCTGACAGGTGCTGGGTGATCGCCTCGATGCCACTGAACGCGGCAAACACGCTTTCCAGCGCATCATCCACCGCTTGCGTGGCCATTTCGGCGTTCAAGAGGGCAACCGCCGCGCGATGGTCCTTTTCCAGTCGTGGGATCGACTTGAGATACTTTTCAAGATCCCTCTCGGTCAGATCGACGGCGGCTTCGATCTTGTGGCGCTCGTCTTCGGTCAGATTGGCAAAGTCATCCGGTTTCATCACCTCGCCGTTGCGCACACCCGCGATGGCGAACCCCATCGGCGTTCGCAGGATCGTCACATTGCGCTGATGCGACTTTTCTACCAGCTTTTCGAAGGTGTCCTGTTTGCGCGTTGCCAGCCGCTGCTCGAAGCTGCTTCTGCGGCTTTGGTATTGCTCAGAGTCGAAAAGCGCAGGAATGTCGTTGGCCAGATCGTCAACCAGCGCTTGCATTGCCTTTTGCAAAGGTCGCGCGGTGCCAGGCGGCATTGCGATGGCCTTGGGCCGATCCGGACCGGCAAAGTCATTCACGTAGACCCAGTCCGATGGAACCGGTCGTGTCGCTGCTTCGGCTTCGAGCAGGGTCTGCACCGCCGAATGGCGCCCTGCCCCGCTGGGACCAAGGACAAACAGGTTGAATTCGGCATGTCGGATCCGGGCCGCCGTGCGGATTGCACCCAAGGCGCGATCTTGCCCGATCAGACTGTTCAACGGTTCAAGAGACGCTGTGGTCTTGAAATCCAGCAGGTCTGGATCGCAACAGACTTTCAGGTCGTTCATCATCAGCAGCGATGATGATACTGCGCGGTCAGTGGATTTGCTGCTGGCTGATCTGCGGGCCATTATGCTGCCTTTGTCGCTTGCCGTCGATCCAGACGAGCCAAGCACACTGGCGCAAGGCGCGGCTCTGGCGTGCAATCGGGCATAAGGCTGAACACTTCCGCCGACATTGACAAAGATCAATGAGGCTTGGGCAGTTACGTGTCCGGGTCTTTCTCCGGGGTCAAGAGCAGGGCGATCAGCGCCGCAATTCCAACCCCGGCTGCGGCCCACGCCTCCAGCCGCTGTCTATTCTTGTTGGGCATCAGCAAAAGCACCAGATCGACCAGCATCGTCAACCACGCCGCTGCTTGCCGCCGTCTTGCCGCTGCCCGCGCCCGCGCCCGCAAGACCAGGGCAATCGTCAAGGCCAATCCGAAGAAGCCCAGACCGGCGATCCCCAGCGCACCGGGCAGTCCCGTCACCGGAACCAACGCCGCAATCGCAGCCGCAACCAGAAGCACCCCGCCGGCCAAACCTGCAAGCACCATCACCAAGGCCAGCCCGATCTGCACTCCGATCCGTGCCATCACCGCGCGACCGACGCTCAATTCCGACGCGAGAAAAGCAGACCAACCAGCACCCCGAGGCATAGCACCCCGGCCAGCGAGGCCAAAGGGTGCGCACGAACATCCCCTTCCAGCCCCTTTTGCAGCGCTTCCATCCTTTGGCGAATCTCTTGAATGGTGCGCAGTGCCTCGTCCGGCGCTTCACCGGTCACCGCTTTGGCGCGCGTTGCCAGGTCCTCGGCTTGCAGAGCGCCGTAGCGCTGCAAGGATTCTGCCAATGATGTGACATCAGCGCGAAGCTGCTGGAACTCCTTCATCAGATCCTCACCGGCAGTTTCACGCGTCGACCGGGATTTCGTCCTGCTTTCCGACCCAAGCATCACAATTCCTCGCGTTCTGAATTTCAGGCAACCTAGCACAGTGCCGCGAAAGTATCCGGCGATTTGCGTCATTCCCGGAATCTACCAACATTCCCGGAATCTACCAACTTTAGCGGCCCGCCATCAGCGCGGTGAACCTGGAACGCTTCGCACCGGCATGGCTTTGTCGGCAAACCGCGCCCATACTGATTTAGCGCAAAGACGTCGCTCAAACCGCCGCGTTTAAGGCGCTGGCGACCATGCCCGAGGATGACCCATGAAGCTTGCCTATCAATCTGCCCATCAGGAATTGCATTACCTTGACCGCGCAGGGTGGCTGCGCGCGGCCGTTCTTGGCGCGAATGACGGGATCGTCTCGGTCTCATCGCTGATCGTGGGGGTCGCTGCGGCGGACCCGAGCCGTGCAGCGATCCTCATTGCCGGGGCAGCGGGGCTTGCGGCGGGAGCCATGTCGATGGCAGCAGGCGAGTATGTTTCGGTCTCGTCGCAATCCGATGTCGAACGTGCCGACATCGTACGCGAACGGCAGGCCCTGATCGACACGCCCGAAGCAGAGGAGCGGGAGTTGGCCTCCATCTACGAATCCCGCGGCCTTTCGCCCCAGACGGCGGCGCTGGTTGCCCGCGAACTTACCGAGAAGGATGATCTGGCGGCGCATGTCCGCGACGAACTTGGTCTTTCCGAGGTCCACGCAGCAAACCCGCTGCAGGCTGCGTTTGCATCGGGGCTGACGTTCACGGTTGCGGCGGCCGTGCCAGTGGTTGCTGCGGCGGTGGCTCCGGAGGCCCAGATCATTCCGACGGTGGTGATCGCCACGCTGATCAGCCTCGCCGGGCTTGGGGCCATCGGCGCGCATGCCGGGGGGGCGCCAAAACCGAGGGCAACCGCGCGGGTCCTTTTCTGGGGTGCGGCTGCGATGGCGATCACGGCGGGTGTCGGCCGCATCTTCGGGGTATCGGTGTAACGTCCGGCAACCCATGCCGTGTCGCGACCAAAGCATCCGTATTGCCCAACATGGCAGTTTGCGCCGGGTTGAGCTTTCGTCTTTCGACAGGGCCGCGACAGGCCCCGGCACCTCGTCCAGAAAGGCTGAGGTAAGGTCTGCCAGACCGGCAGGAGCGTCTCCCAGGGTCGCCGCCAGACGATCTGCCGCTGTCTTGTCGGGCAATCAGGCCCCGGCATCTTGCTCTGCGGGGGTCTCGTGGATCATCGGTCAATACCGCCTGCAATCCGGACCGACCGCATCTGGACAGACCACCTCGTTCAGTGCCAGCAATTCACGGTGCAACTTTCGGCGCAGGGCGGCGGGAAAGCTTTCCAGGCCGTCGACCTCGATCACAAAGGACCCGACGCCGCCGATCACCGCAGTGCGGTAGTATTCGCCAAGCCTCCCGTCCTTGTCGGCAATGGCAAGGCCATTGATCGTCACGCCACGGTCCAGGGCATGCTTGCGCGCAGGTGCAAGCGCGATGCCGCGCGAACGCCCCGTCATCGTGTTGGCGCGCCCGTCGCCAGAGATGTCCAGCACCCTACGGTCTGCACATCGTCCATCTTCCTCGAACAATTCCGTCGCGGCGAGGATGCCAACCCCGATGTCGGTGTTGCCGCTGATCCTGCGTGGCGTTGCGGCCAGTCGAGCGGCAAAGCCCGCAAGGTCATCCCTTGATGTGACACGCTGCCACGGGACGATTTGAACGCCGTAGGCACTGTCAGCCCAGAACAGCGATGCAATGTCGACCACCCCGGCGTCGTCAAAAGCCGACTGCACCACAGGATCCATCAAGGCTGCCACATATCCGGCCTTCTGGATTGCAAATTCCGCGTCTGAAATGCTGCCCGACGCATCCATCGCCAGAACCAATGCCACATCCGCACAGGCGGCGTGAACACCGCCGTAGCCAAAAGACCAGGAACACACGGCCGCCGAAAAACCTCGCCCAATACGGCGCATGAAGCACTCCATCTATCCTCCAAAATCTTGCGTTCTCAATAATTGCCCCCGACCATACTGTGCAGGCGTTATGCGAACGCATCGGGACGGCTCGGTGGGGTTCGCTGGAGCGTCAATTTTCCTGTGCACGAACGTTATATGCGCGTAATTCTTTGTTGACCGGGCGAAGACAGTCCACACATCGTGGAAAGACAATCCGGGAATTGAAGGGAAGCGGCCATTCGCGATGATCCTGCGCATTCCGGGGCACGTCTGCGATTGCTGGGTGCCTGCGACATCCAAGGGAGCGCTGGCGTGGCCTTGGCCCAACCCGGCCGGAAGGCCATCGCGCTTCTGGCCTATCTTTGCCTTGCGCCAGGCCAGCGGGCTCCGCGCGAAAAACTGGCTGACCTGCTCTGGCCCGATCGGCCATGCACGCAAGCCCGCAACAGCCTGCGTCAGACCATATCGTTGATCCGCAAACTTACCTTCGGCCAAGATGATCTGCTTTTGTCGGACCGTGATCATGTCAGGCTGGCGCCAGGTGGCCTTTACTGCGACGTGGTGACACTGATCGAGCTTTGCGAAGGCCAGAAAAGCGACGCTGGCGACCAGATTTCTTCGCTTTACCAGGGCCCGTTCATGGATGGCTTCTTCTCCGGCAGCCCGATCTTCGATGATTGGGCCGCATCCACCAGGGGCCGGATCGAAGCCGTCGCCATCCCCTCGCTGCACGAAGCGGCCCGGACCGGTCCGCCGGAGAAAGCTCTGACGCTGCTGCGCAAGCTGCTGGACATCGACCCCACGCGCGAGGCGACCTACCAGCTTGGCATGGAACTCTATGCCGTTCGGCGGCAGCGGGATCAGGCGCTGCGGTTGTTTGAATCGATGAAGGCAATGCTGGCGCGGGAATATGGTGTTGGGCCCAGCCATGAAAGCGAACGCATCCGGCAACGCATTCTGGATTCCCTTCCCTTCGAGCGGAGCGAAGGCACCGCGATAATTGGCGCCCGGGGCAGCAAGATGACGGTCCGCGTCCGTCCGTTCGAAAACCTGTCTGCGGCAATCGGGCTTGATGGCTTTCTGAAGGGTCTGCTGGAAGCAACGGTGATCGAACTGTCGCGGATCAACGAAATCACCGTGTTGCAGGATGGCCAGCCGTCAGACCCCGCGGATGTTGTTCTAAGCGGCAGCCTTCTGGCAGGCGGGTCGCAAATGCAGCTTATCACCCGGGTCACGGACGGCGCGACCGGCCGCCACCTTTCTGGCGAGCGGTTCCGCATCTCGCTGGACGATCAGGTGTCTGCGCTGGAGGGCATCGCCGAATGTGTCGCGCTTGCAACCCGGTTTGAATGCCTGCACCACCGCTGGCAATTGCGTGACCTGACGCCCGTCGATGACTTTTCCGTCCGGCTTTTGGTGCTGAAAGCGCATTGTCGATACTACGAACTGACCGCCCCTTCGCTGCGAGATGCGATCCGCCTTGCCGAACAGGCACTGGAGACCGACCCGAAAAGCCTGCGCGCCCAGCGGGTTCTGTCGCTGGCGCTGACCGGCGCGATGGTGCAAGGCGTGATTGCGCGTGATCCGGTAACCGTCCGGCGGGCAATCGAACTTGCGCGCGGCGTGGCGCAGGCGGTTCCCGAAGACGTGTTCACGCGCTGCGTTCTGGCTTGGGCCCTTGGCAACGATGCACAGCACGAAGCAGCGGTCGAAGAATTGCGCTACGCAATCCAGCTCAACCCGCGGTATTCCACCCTGCATTCCGACCTCGCCGAACACTACGCTCTGATGGGCTACATCAGCGAAGCCTTGTCCGAGGTGGAGGAAGCCATCCGTTTGAGCGACGAAGACGTGGTGTCATACTGGCGCTATCACACAGCCGCAGTGGCACAGTTCGCCGCCGGCAACTACACCGCCGCCTTGCACAACGCCCGCCGGGCGATGCGGGCCAAACCGGGGCTTCTGCGCGGTGCGGTCTATCTGGCGGCCTCGGCGGCCGCGCTTGGGCTGGATGATGAAGCAACCCGGGCGGTCGATCGGATCAAGCGCGAACATCCCGACCTGACGCTTCAGAACCTGACACCGGGCCTGGTTCCGCGCTTCGTGCACGATATCCACCATCAGCAGTTGATGACCCATTTACGGGCCGCCGGGCTGACCTGAACGCACCCGCCCCGCCGCGCCTAGCCCTTGCAGCGCGCTACAGCGCTTCCTTGCCGGCTCCATTCGGCATACCAGGTCTTGAACAACTTGAACTGCGCCTCGGCGTAGCCACGCTGGCTTGCACTCAGCTCATCGGTTTCGATGAAGTTCAGCGCATATTCCATTTCGCCCTGCAAGAACAGCATATGCTTGAAATACAACACAAGATCCGGACCTTCATCAAAGGAGGAAAGCACCTGGAACGCGGCCTCAAGCTCCAGCGCTTTCTGACGTGCTTCCACGTCTCCCGCCGCAGCCGCCTGAGAAAGATTGCACAGGGTCAGCACTTCATGCGGCAACACGACGCCAATTCCGGTGATTGCACCCACCGCGCCGCAGTTGACATACCCATGCACGACGCCGGTATCCACGCCAACCATCAAGGTCACGTCATCATCAGCCGAGGTGATGAATTCGCCGGCATAGCGGGTGTCTGCCGGACCGCCGAATTCCTTGAACCCCACCAAGTTCGGATGCTCGGCGCGCAAGGCGTTGAAAAGCTCCGCCCGTGTGGCAAAACCGTAATAGGGGCTGTTGTAGATGATCGCCGGCAGATCCGGTGCCGCCGACAGGATCGCCTTGAAGTGGGCCCGCTGCGCCGCAGGCGAAGGGCCGCGCGACAACACGCGGGGAATGACCATCAGGCCATGTGCACCGACCTTTGCCGCATGCCGGGTAATCGCCACCGCCGACGCCGTATTGATTGCCCCGGTCCCGACGATCACCCTGACGCCCGCATTCACCAGACGCTCCACCCCTTCCATCCGCTGCGCATCGGTCAAGAGCGGCCAATCCCCCATCGACCCGCAGTAGACCACGGCGGACATCCCCGCAGCGATCAACTCCTTGCCCTTGCGGACCAAGGCATCAAAATCGGGCGCGCGGTCCGGTGTGCAGGGGGTCATCAGTGCGGGAATGACACCAGAAAAGATCTCGGCCTTCATGAGGAGCTCCTGTGGAAACGTCCGATGATCGCAAAAGCGTATGACGGGGCCTTGCCCGGATTCGCTCTCACGCCATAATACATGATGTATATTTCTTGTCGACAGGTTCCTTGCGGCCTAGAGCCTGATGTTCTGCCGTTGATCCCACGACAGCAGTTTCTGGATCTGGGTGACGATCTGATCGGCATGGGCCTTGGCCAGACGGTCCGCGGTTTCCACGTCGCGGGCGGTGATCGCCGCGATGATATCTTCGTGCTCTTCGATCACCGATGGCGGAGGGCGGTCGTTGAAGGACTGGTAATACAGGCGCAAAAGCCGCCGACCATCGTCCAGCAGCCGCTCGAACAGCGCCCGATAATAGGGGTTTCGCCCGGCTTCGGCGATGGCTGCATGGAAATCGCGGTTCGTCCCGATCATCGCCAGCGCGTCGTGATTTGCGACAGCGGCGGCAAAGTCTCGCTGGTGGGCCTTGATCACCTCCAGATCACCGGCCTGCCAATTCTGCGCAGCCAGACGGGTGGTCACACGGTACATCAGCGTGATCGCATCAAAGAAGGTGTGCAGGTTCAGAAAATCTATGTTCGACACCATTGTTGACCGGTTCGGCAGCGTATCGATCAGACCCTCTGTGGCCAGTCGCGCCAAGGCTTCACGAATGGGGGTGCGTGACAGCGAGAGCCGCTCTGCCAGCTGGACCTCGTCGATCGGGCTTCCGGGCGGAAGGGTCAGGTCCAGAATCTCGGTGCGCAGCAGGTCATAGGCCTTCTTGACCCCGGAGCCGCGCTTGCGTTCGGGTACGGCAGCGGCAGTGTCATCCATCGAAAGTCCCCTCACGGTCGACTGCATGATTAGGGGGCTACCGCAGGCAGATCAACACCTCTCCACCGTTTCGCCAAAGAGGGGGCCTCCGAACCGGGCAGGCCTGAAATCGCGTTGTTCTTTCTGGCGCCCGTCAAAGGTTTTTCAGCCGTGCGGCACGATCCGATCACACCCCTTCCGGTCAGGCCGCAAGCCGTCCGAAACCAAGCCGTCCACGCTGCTTCGCCCAAGATTTAGTATACAAAAAGTATATTTCTTAGATTCTATCTTGTGCCAAACGGGGTCGCAGAACATAGTTTGCTCAGGATAACCGCCTGTCGAATCAATAAACAATGATAGCAACGGGAGAGTTACTGATGAAAACATCCATCATTCTTGGCAGCTTGCTTGCCGCAACATGCCTTGGAACTGCGGCATCCGCGGACAAGCTTGACGACATCATGGCATCCGGAACGCTGCGCTGCGCGGTCGTGCTTGATTTTCCGCCGATGGGGTCGCGCGACGCAGACAACAACCCGATCGGCTTCGACGTTGATTATTGCAACGATCTTGCAAAGGCCTTGGGCGTAACAGCCGAGATCGTCGAAACGCCGTTCCCCGACCGTATCCCCGCGCTTGTCTCCGGTCGTGTCGATGTTGGTGTGGCCTCCACCTCTGACACGCTGGAGCGCGCCAAGACCGTCGGGTTCACCATTCCCTACTTCGCCTTCACCAACGTGGTTCTGACCCGCGAAGGCGCCGGAATCGAGAAGTTCGAAGACATGAACGGCAAGACCGTCGGTTCGGTCAGCGGCACCTTCGAAGGCATCGCGCTGGAAGAAAACGTCAAGGGCTGGGGTGCGGGTGAGTTCCGTCCCTATCAAAGCCAGGCCGACGTGTTCCTTGCGTTGTCGCAGGGCCAGATCGACGCCACTGTCGTCACGTCCACCGTGGCTTCTTCGATCGTTGAAAGCGGGCAATACGAAGGGCTGGTCATCAAGGGGGATGCACCCTACCCCGTGGACTATGTCGGCCTGATCGCGCTGCGTCAGGAATACGGGATGCTCAACTATCTGGACCTGTTCATCAACCAGCAGGTACGCTCGGGCCGCTATCAAGAGCTGTACGACAAGTGGGTTGGCGGTGCCGCCCCCAAACTGACAATCGACAACGTCTATCGTTGACACCATCTGACGCCAAATCGGAAGGGACGGCGCACCGCCCTCCCTTCCATCTTGGACCCTCCGCAACGAGGACGTGCCAGAATGTTCAACTATACCTTTCAGTGGCGCCAAGCGCTTCAGAAGCTTCCGCTGCTCCTGGATGGCGCACTGGTGACCTTGCAGATCGCGCTGATGTCGATGGCCATGGGCATCGTCTTCGCCGTGATCCTTGCGGTCGCGCGAAACTCCCGGTCGACGTTGGTCTCGGCGCCAGCCACCGCCTGGGTCGAGGTGTCGCGCAACACGCCCGCCTTGTTTCAGATCTACATGGCGCATTTCGGCCTTGGCTCGTTCGGCATCCATCTTAGCCCCTATATCGCCCTGCTGGCTGGCATCACCTTCAACAACGCCGGCTACCTGGCCGAAACCTTTCGCGGCGCCTTGCGCGCCATTCCCGGCACCCAGTTGCGCGCGGCCCGGTCGCTTGGCATGCCTTCGCTTCAGGCATTTCGGCTGGTGATCATGCCGCAGATGTTCCGCATCGCGTTTCTTCCCACCACCAACCAGATGGTCTGGGCGATCCTGATGACATCGCTTGGCGTCACCGTGGGGATGAACAGCGATCTTGCCGGCGTGACGCAGGACATCAACGTCCGCAGCTTCCGAACCTTTGAAATCTTCGCAATTGCGGCGGTGATCTACTACCTGATCGCCAAGGCGGTGACCCTTGGCGCACGCCTTATGGCCGCGCGTCTGTTCCGGTATTGAGGGGGTGGCCGATGTTTGACACCGCACTGACCCTGAGCGACCTGATGTTCCTCATCAAGGGCGCTGGCATGACGCTGGCCGTCACCTTCTTTGCGGTGACGGGCGGCACCCTGCTTGGGCTGCTATTCGGCGTACTCCGCGCGCAGATCAGCGTATGGGCCGCCCTGCCCCTGATCTTTGTGCTTGATGTGTTCCGCTCGGTCCCCCTGCTTATCCAGTTGGTCCTCGCCAATGCCTTTCAGGCGATTGCCGGGCTGAACATGCCGCCCTTTGCCACCTCGTGCATTGTGCTGGCACTTTACACTTCGGCTTACTGCACCGAAATCGTGCGCGGCGCGATTGACGCGGTGCCAACGGTGACGCGCCGCGCCGCACGGTCGCTGGGGCTGAGCTGGGGTCAGGACATGCGCTACATCGTCTTTCCGATGGCCCTGCGCGTTGCCCTGCCAAGCTGGATCGGCCTGACCCTTGGCGTGATGAAAGACTCCGCGCTGGTCTTGTGGTTGGGTCTGATCGAATTGCTGCGATCGGGTCAGATCCTTGTCACGCGACTGCAAGAACCGATGTTCATCCTGATGGTCGTAGGCGCGATCTATTTTCTGATGAGCTTTCCCATCGCCCGTCTGGGGGGCCAGCTCGAAAAAAGGTGGCGCGAAAATGATTGAGATAAGGAACGTCTACAAGTCCTTTGGCCCGCTCGAAGTGTTGAAAGGCGTCAACCTGAGCGTGGAAAAGGGCGAGGTGGTTTCTGTGATCGGGGGGTCGGGATCTGGCAAATCGACCCTTCTGACCTGCATCAACGGGCTGGAGCCGATCAATTCCGGCACGATCCTTGTTGACGGGGTGGAAGTTCACGCCAAGACCACTGACCTGAACTTGCTGCGCCGCAAGATCGGCATCGTGTTCCAGCAGTTCAACGCCTTTCCGCATCTGACCGTTCTGGAAAACGTCACCCTCGCGCCGCGCAAGGTGCTGGGAATGAGCAAGGCCGCCGCCGAAGAAATCGCGGTCAAGCAGCTCACCCATGTGGGATTGGCCGACAAGCTGTCGGTCTATCCCGGACGCCTGTCAGGCGGTCAGCAGCAACGCATGGCCATTGCCCGCGCGCTGGCCATGTCGCCGGCCTATGTGCTGTTTGACGAGGTTACCTCCGCCCTCGACCCGCAGTTGGTGGGCGAGGTGCTCGACACTCTGAAATTGTTGGCAAACGAAGGCATGACGATGATCTGTGTCACGCATGAAATGAGCTTTGCCCGCGATGTGTCTGACCGGGTGGCGTTCTTCCACAAGGGTGTGCTGGCGGAAATCGCTCCGCCGGATCAATTCTTCAGCGCGCCACAGCACCCTGAAACCCGCGAATTCCTGTCCAACATCCGCTAGCAGAGGCCGCAAGATGACCAACCAGGCGATTATCCCTGGGGCCGCGTCCGGCCCGGTTCTGGCCTGCGCTGAAGGTCTGAGTTTCTGGGGCGGGGTTGATCCCTTGACCGGTATCGTGATCGACGCACACCATCCGCTTTGCGGACAGTCGATTGCGGGAAAAGTCCTTGTTATGCCGACGACACGCGGGTCTTGCAGCGGCAGCGGTGTCATGCTCGACCTTGCGCTGAATGGCATCGCGCCCGCGGCGTTCATTTTCCGCGAGGCCGAGGATGTCGTCACCCTTGGCGCGATGATCGCGGGCCGGATGTTCGACCGCCCCGTCCCGGTGATCCGGCTGTCACCCGATGAATTCGCGATTGCCGCAGCAGCCCGTATTGCCGAACTGACCGACACCGCCCTGATCGTCGACGAAACGGCCTTGCCACTGAACCCGCTGCCTGTGGCAACGCTTGACCTTACCCTCACCGACCGCGCGATGCTTGCAGGGACCGATGGCCCCGCCCGGCGCATCGCCATGCAGGTGATCTGCGCCATGGCCGCACTTCAAGGGGCCACCGCCCTTGTCGATGTTACCCAAGGTCATATCGACGGCTGTATTCTGGCCAATACCGCCAATTTGCGCTTTGCCGAAACGATGGCGGAAATGGGCGGGCGCGTGATGGTCCCGACGACGATGAACGCAATTTCGGTCGACCACGGAAACTGGCGGACGCAAGGTGTTCCGCCGAACTTCGGCCTTCGCGCCGCACGACTGGCGGACGCGTATGTCAAGATGGGCGCCCGCCCCACCTTTACCTGCGCGCCCTATCTTCTGGAAACCGCCCCCGAAGCAGGCGAAAACATCGGCTGGTCGGAATCCAACGCGGTCATCTTCGCCAATACAGTGCTTGCGGCCCGCACCGTGAAACACCCCGACTACCTTGATCTCTTCATCGCGATGACCGGCCGCGCGCCGCTGTCAGGCGTCTACCTGCCCGCCAACCGCGCCCCGCGCCTGCGCATTCAAATCGACCCGCCGCCCGGCCATGACGACGCGCTCTGGCCGATGATAGGCTACGTCGCCGGACAGCTGGCGCCCAACAGCATCCCCCTCCTGACCGGGCTTGAGACGACCGCGCCATCGCGTGACGACCTGAAGGCGATGTGCGCGGCCTTTGGCACCACCTCTGCCGCGCCGATGCTGCATGTCGCAGGTCACACGCCGGAAGCCGGCGATTTTCCCGAACCGTCCGACAGCGTGACCGTGTCCCGCGCAGATCTTGCCCGCGTCTGGGCCGAACTGAACCGAGGCCCCCGGAAGATTGATCTTGTGGCCTTCGGAAGCCCGCATTTTTCCCTGTCCGAATGCCGTGCGCTGGCCGAACTGGCGCATGGGCACCGGGCCGAAAGGACCGCAGTCATCGTCACGGTTGGCCAGAATGTGCTGAGCCAGGCCCGCGCCGACGGCACGCTGGCGCGGCTTGAGGCGTTCGGGGCGCAGGTGTTTCCTGATATCTGCTGGTGTTCGATCACCGAACCGCTGCTGCCCCCGCAGGCCCGTAGCCTGATGACCAATTCGGGAAAATACGCGCATTACGCGCCAGGTCTGTCGGGCCGCGACGTTCGCTTTGGGTCGCTGGCAGACTGCGCGGAAACGGCGCGCACCGGGTCAGCTCCTGCAGCCCCTCCGATCTGGCTGCAGGTGGCATGACAGTCGCCACAAGGTCGCTGCCCGTGACAGCGACATCGCCAACACGCGGCGCGCACAGCTCGTCAGGATCGTGCCTTGGCCACTGACCCAGCCCCGACAGGGTCCAGGTAAGGGCGCAACAGCGTCCAGCAGGCGGCGCGGGCGTCGGTTTCTGACAGTAGCGTCGGCTCCACGCAGCGCTGCACGCCAAGACCGTCGACCAGACAGATGAAGGCCGATGCGACCGCCTCGGCGTCAAAGCCCGCCGCCGCAGGGGCAGCCTCGCGCAGCAGGGCGGCAATGCTGGCACGGTATTGGCCGTAGCGCGCCCGGTGTTCGGCGCGCAGCACCGGGTTGGTGGTGATCTCGCCCCAAAGGGTCAGCCAGACGTTCAGTACATCCCGGCTGAACAGCGCAGGCGACACCAGCGCCTCGATCAGCGCGTCAATCGGGGCAAGGCCGGGACGCGGGGCGGAAATCGCGGCAATCCATTCGCCGTACATCCGGCTGTAGACCGCCGCCAGAAGCCCGTCCATCGACCCGAAGTGATGCGTGATCAACCCGCGCGACACACCCGCCTCGGCCACGATCTTGTCGACGGTAAAATCGCGGATGCCGCCGCGCGCGATGCAGGCGCAGGCGGCATCTTCCAGAAGCGCCCGCCGGTCCTCGGCGGACAGGCGGGCCTTCTTGCGGGTCTGATCTTTCAAGCGCGCACTCCGTCAGGCCTTGCGGAACGCGACCGGGTCAGGGTGCCCGTCGGCAAGGATCACCGGCACCAGATCGGCGTCGTGAAGTGCCAGATAGGGCTCGAAACAGATGAAGATGAACCCCCCCGACTGTTCCATCAGATCCTCCATCTTGTTGAACATCGCGCGACGCTTTTCGGTGTCCTGTTCGGTGGTGGAGGCCTGGTAGAGGCCTTCAAACTCCGCATTGTCAAAGAATGACCAGTTGTAGATGCCGATCTGGTCGGGACGGAACCACACAAGGTTCTCCGTGGGGTCGATGCCGCCCGCAAAATTCATCAGCACCAGTTCCACCGACTTGTAACTCTCGCCGGCCGTCTTGTCGCCAAGCGCCCAGTAGGCGGCATCCTCGACTGGCTGGATGTTGATGGTGATGCCAGCCTCGGCAAGATTGGCCTGGATGATCTGGGCGATGGTCTGGCTGGTGCCGTCGGTCAGGGCGTAGAGGTTCAGCTCCAGCGCTTCGGACCCCGCCTCCGCCAACAGCGCCTTCGCCTTCTCCACATCCCGCGCAATCAGGTTCTGCGCCCGCGCATAACCGGACGTCGGCGGCACCACCCCGGTCGACCGCGCAACCAGCCCGTCATAGGCGCCGTCCAGCACCGCCTGCCCGTCATAGGCATGCTGGATCGCCTGCCGCACGCGAATGTCCTTCAACGGCTCGGCGTTCATGTTGATCGTCAACCACGCATAGCGGGTGCCGGGCGCTTCGATCAGCGCGGCCCCATCAGGCATTGCGCCTTTCAGTTGCGCTGCGGCCCCGACTGCCACGCGGGTAAAATCGTAGGCGTCGGCCTCATAGGCCAGTTGCGCCGCCTGATCGTCGGTGACGATGTAGAACTCCACCCGCTCGAAGGCCGGCTTTTCGCCTGTCCAGTCAGGGTTTGCTTTCAGCGTGACCTTCTGGTTCTGCTCCCATGTATCGAAAAGGTAGGGTCCGCATTGCGCGGGAATTTCCGTGGTATAGCTGCCTCCGGCCGCCTCGACCGCCTTCTGGCTGACGATATGACCACCGTAATACGGCAGTGCTATGATCAGGAAAGGCGCGAAGGGCTCGGTCAGGTGGATCACGCCATTGCGGTCGTCGATCACCTCGACCTCCTTCAGCTTTTCGAACTGATAGGCCCAGGCGCTGTCGGACCCCGCGATCCGCTCGAACGAGAACTTCACGTCCGCCGCCGTGACCGGGCCGAAATCGCCCGTCCATTTCAACCCGTCGCGCAAGGTGAAGGCAAGGCGCGTGTCGTCCAGCCATTCGATCTTTTCGGCAGCCCAGGGTCGCCACTGGTTACCCTCGCGCATGTCCCCCAGACGCACCAGTGTCACATTGGTGCAGCGCGGAATGATGTCGTCCAGCTCGCCGATGATGCCGAACGGGTCCAGCACCTGGAAATCAGACATGACGCGCAGCCGCAAGGTGGTGCCCTCGGCGGCCCAGGCAAAGCGCGGCAAGGCGGCTGCGGCGGCAAGGCTTGCTCCGGCGGTTTTCAGAAATCCGCGACGGTCAGTGCTCCAGTGCATGGTGGTCTCCCTATTCCTGATGTTGATCGGCGAAATGGCAGCGGGCAAGACGCCCGGAGGTGGTTGGGCGAAGGTCGGGCGCGGTGAGCCGGCAGACATCGCGCGCCAAGGGGCAGCGGGTATGAAACTCGCAGCCCTTCGGGCGACGCAGGATCGAGGGCACCTCGCCCCGAATGGCAAGGTCGGCGCGTCGTTTGCGCGGGTCGGGCTTCGGTTCAGCGGCGATCAGGCTGGCGGTGTAGGGGTGCGCGGGGGCGGCAAAGACCTCAGCCGTCGGCCCCTCCTCAACCACGCGGCCAAGGTAGAGCACGACGATCCGGTCAGCGACATGGCGCACAACGGCAAGGTTGTGGGTGATGATCAGGTAGGCGAGACCCATGTCGCGGCGCAAGTCCGCCATCAGGTTCAAAACCTCGGCCTGCACCGACACATCAAGCCCTGCCGTCGGCTCATCCGCGATCACCAGCCGCGGTCGCAAGGCCAGCGCCCGCGCCACCCCCACCCGCCGCGCCTGCCCGCCCGACAATTCGTGCGGATAGCGGTGCGCGATGGCGGGCGGCAGGCCCACGGTCGCCAGCAACTCGCGCGCCGTGCGGGCCGGGTCGGGCAGCGGCTGGCGATGAATGCGGAACGCTTCGGTGACCAGATACCCCACAGTCAGGCGCGGCGACAGCGAGGCGGTGGCATCCTGAAACATCATCGCGGCATCGCGGCGAAGGCGGGCAAACCCGTCGCGCCCCGCCACTGCCTTGCCGTCGAACCGCACCGCGCCGCCGCTGATCGCCTGCAAGCCCATCACCGCGCGGGCAAGCGTGGTCTTGCCCGACCCGCTTTCGCCCACCAGCGCCACGCTTTCCCCGCGCCCGACCGAGAGGGTAACGTCTTGCAGGATCGGCAACCCGCCGCGTGTCAGAAACCCGCCAAGCGGCAGATCGACCGACAGGTTCTGCAACTCCAGCACCGGGATCATTCCGCCCCCCTGTGGCAGAGAACCGACCGGCCCGCAGCAGGCACCCGGCGCGGCACCGGCTGACTGCAAACTGCCAGCGCCATCCCGCAACGCGGCTCAAACGCACAGCCTGGCGGTGGAGCGGTCAGGTCGGGCAACCGCCCGGCGATCGTCGGCAAACGGCCCGAGGCTGGATCCACCACAGCAGGGTCGCAGGCCAGAAGCGCGCGGGTATAGGGATGCTGCGGATCGTGGAAGATCGCGTCGACCGGCCCCTCCTCCACCACCTCGCCCGCATACATCACCGCCACCCGGTCACACAGTTCGGCAATCACGCCCAGATGATGCGTCACGATCACGATTGCCCCGTCGAACGTGGTGCGCAAATCGCGCAGCAGGTGGATGATCTGCGCCTCCATCGTCACATCCAGCGCGGTGGTCGGTTCGTCCGCGATCAGCACGTCGGGTTGCATCAACAGCGCGGCGGCAATCGCCACCCGCTGCCGCATCCCACCCGACAATTCGTGAGGATAGCGGCCAAGGCAGCGCGCGGCATCGGGGATGCCCACCCGGTCCAGCATCGCGGCCAGCCGGTCGGGCCGGGCCAGCGACGCGTCATGCGCACCAACGAAATCGGCCACCTGCTGCCCGATGGTCAGAACCGGATTGAACGCGGTCATCGGGTCTTGAAACACCATCGCCACCGACCGCCCGCGCAGCGCCCGCTGTGCCGCCGGGGCAAGCCGCAGCATGTCGGTCCCGTTCAGCCGCACCGCGCCCTGCCCCACCCGAGCGGCGGGCGGCAAAAGGTTGATCATCGCGGCGGCAAGGGTGGACTTGCCACAGCCGCTTTCGCCCATGATTCCAAGAACCTCGCCCCGTGCCACCGACAGCGACACATCCCTGACCGCCTGTAACGCCCCGCCCGGCATGGCATAGGCGACCGACAGGTTCTGCACCTCAAGCACCACCGTCATGCCCATCGCCTTCCCGCACCGCGCGGGTCAAGCACGTCGCGCAAGCCTTCACCAAGGAAGGTGAACCCCAGCGTCGCCAGCACCAAGGGGACGCCCGCCACGATTACCACATGTGGCGCCTGCCGCAACGAGGTATAGCCCTCGGCCAGGATGTTGCCCCAGGACGGCGACGGCGGCTTGACCCCAAGGTTCAGGTAGCTCAGCCCCGCCTCCAGCATGATGACGACCGGAATATCCATGCAGATAAGGATCACCAGCGGCCCGACCACATTGGGCAGAAGGTGGCGAAAGATGATCCGCCCCGGCCTCGCCCCCATCGCGCGTTCGGCCAGAATGTAATCCGCCCCGGCCAGCGTCAGCGTCTGCGTCCGGATCAGCCGGGCATAGGCCGGAAACGACACCAGCACGATCACCAGGATCAGCGTCAGCGTGCCCGGCCCAAGCACGGTGATCACCGCCAGCGCAAAGAAGATCATCGGCAGCGACGACAGGCTGTCGAACACCAGCACCAGCCCGCTATCGAGCCAGCGCGGCCCGTATCCGGCAACCAGCCCAAGCACCAGCCCGATCACCCCCGCGATCCCGACCGAGGTGATGGCAATGCCAAGCGCCAGCCGAGCGCCCCAGATGATCCGCGACAGCAAGTCCCGCCCCAGATGATCGGTCCCCGCCCAATGCGCAGCCGAAGGCGTCAGGAACTTTGCCTTCACATCCAGCGCAATCGGGTCATAGGGCGCGATCCACGGCGCCAGCAGCGCCATTGCGACGAAGGTGACCACGATGACCAGTCCCGCCAGCCCCATCGGATCGGCCAAAAGCGCACGCCCGATGCCGCGTCTGGCAGGCAAGGCCGGGTCAACCACGAAGGACATCACGCACCCTCGGGTCCAGCCGTGCGATCAGAAGATCGGCGGCGGTGACGATCATCAGGTAAAAGGCAGTCATGAACAGCACCGTGCCCATCACCACCGGATAGTTGCGCTTTTCGACTGCCGCCGTGATCAGCGTGCCGATGCCGGGGCGGGAAAAAACGCTCTCCACGAACACAGCGCTCGACAGGATGCCGCCGAACCCCACTGCCAGCACCGAAATGGTCGGCACGATGGCCACGCGCAGCGCGTGGCGAAAGACGATGTCGCGCTCTGACATGCCGAAGGCGCGGGCGGTGCGGATATGCGGCGCCTCCATCACCTCGAGCATCGAGGCGCGAATGAGCCGCGCGAGATACCCGACCCAGCCGAGGCCAAGCGCGAAGGCGGGCAGCACCAGCGCTCGGGCCTGACTGCCAAGATCCCCCGCCTCGCCCGCGCCGATGGCGGGCAGCCAGTTCAGCCAGACCGCAAAAACGATCAGCGCATAGATCGCGATCACGAAGGACGGCACCGAGATCACGCTTACCGACAGCACCCCCAGCAACCGGTCCACCACCGTGTCGCGCCAAACCACCGCAGCACAACCCAACAGCACGCCCAGCACCAGCGCCCAGCCCAGCGCCACGGAGCCAAGGATCAGCGTGTTCGGAAACACCTCCAGTATCTGATCCAGCACCGGGCGTTTCGACCAGACATCGGTGCCAAGGTCGCCCTGCAACACATTGCCGAAAAACAGGAATATCTGCGTCAGGATTGGCTGGTCCAGCCCCATCCGCTCGCGCAGGGCCTCTTTCAGTTCCGGCGTGGCGCGCGGTCCAAGCGCCAGCGAGGCGGGATCGCCCGGCACCAGAAACACCATGCCATACATGGCAGTCATCACCACGATCAGGATGAGGAGCGACAGCCCCACGCGCCGGATCGCATAGGCCAGCATCAGCGCGGGCCCCCTGTGCGCTCAGACATGGTCACGCGGTATCCTTTCGTTCCAGTCGCGGGTAAGGACCTCCACCCCGTTTTCGGTGATCCGAAGCCGCATGGTCACGATGAAATGCGTGGCATCGCAGGCAAGCGAGCCGTGGCTTTCATGGGTGATCACCGCATCCGGTCGCTCGATCCGCACGGTATACCGCGTCTCGCAAGTCGCGCTCAGCGGGTCGCCCTCGGTGATCAGGTAGCGTGCCAGACCGGTGCCAACATGTGTCTGGCATATGTCTGGCATCTGTATGGCATAGGTCCAGCGCGGAAAGTCCACCACGCTCTCGCCGGTCAAGAGATCGCGCGTGACCGTGCGGCGGATGACCGGGGCCGAGGGATCGGGCGGCAGGTCGAGCTGCGGGTCGGCCGCCGCCGCCTCGGGCGGGTCGAAGGCGCGCAAGGTCGCATCCTCCGCGCGTGGCGGGCGCACGGGCAGGTCCAGCGCGCTGTCACCCAGATGCACGGTCAATGTTGCCAATTCCGGCGAAGGCCACGCAATCGGCCAGTAGACCGTCGAGATCGACACAGCAATGCGGTGCCCGGCGGGAAAGCGGTGCGCTATGTCGTCCAGATCGACCACCGCCGTCTCCACCTGCCCCGGCACCAGCGCCTGCGGAGTGCCGTGACCGTGACGGTGGCAGAGGTTCAGATGGCCGATCGCCACCCGCGTCGACGCGCCTGACGGTGCCACGTCGTTTACCCGCACCGACACCAGCGCAAAGGGCTTGTCGCTGGCAAAGCGCAGATGCAGTTGCGGCGCGCCAAGGATTTCCAGGGGGCCGGCCAAAGGCTCGGTCACAAAGACCAGCGACCCACCGTCATCCTCGCGCTGATCTGTCGCCCATTCCGCCTCGTCGCCGTAGCGGCCAACCTCGCCCGCCGTCAGCCCGACCCAAAGGGGCGAACAGATGCTGGCCGTCCCCTCGCCCGGCCCGCCCAGCCTGCCACCTGCGCCCAAGGCCAGCCGTTCAGGCACGATCCGTGGCGAGGGCCAGACCTCTTCGCCCACCCAGCGCCCCGGCCGTTCGCGGTAGCAGGTCTGCGGCGGAACATGGTCCTGCATCCAGGCCCGCAGCATCGGCTCATCCATGATGCCCGTGTCGCGCCCTTTCAGCCAATGGTCGCACCAGCGCAGCACCTCTTGCAGCCAGCCGATGGCAGGCTCCACCGTCACGTCATGCGGAAAGGAATGCGCCCAGGGCCCGATCAGCCCCAGCCGGGGGCCGGAAAGCCCTGCCAGCAAGCGCGGCACCGCTTCGGAGTAATTATCGGCCCAGCCCGACACAGCGTAGACCGGGATCGTGATCCTGGAAAAATCCTCGCAGACCGACCCCTGCCGCCAGTAATCATCCCGCGACTGGTGCTTCAGCCAATGCAGGATCCACGGCCGGTTCGCCTCGCGCCGCGCCGCCCAGATCGCGCGCCACGCTTCGCCGACGATCACAGGATCAGGCGGCAGATCCTGCATCGCGAACATCGTCGAGGACCAGTCGAAGTTGTCCTTCGACAGGCACCCGCCAACCCAGTGGATGTCGGTGGCATACCGGTCATCGGTCGAGCCGACCGTGATGATCGTCTTCAACGCTGGCGGCTGGCGCGCGGCGATCTGCAAGCCGTTGAAGCCACCCCAACTGATCCCGTACATCGCGACCTGCCCGTCGCACCACGGCTGCGCGGCCAGCCATGCGATGGCATCCACTCCGTCCACCTGCTCCTGCACGGAATACTCGTCGTGCAGCACGCCTTCGCTGTCGCCCGTGCCGCGAATGTCCAGCCGCAGGCAGGCGTAGCCGTGCCGGGCCAGGTAACGGTGCATCCGCTCGTCGCGCGCCCGTGTCCCGTCACGCTTGCGGTAAGGCAGGTATTCCAGGATCACCGGAACCTGCCCCGCGCCGTCAGGCCGCCACAGCCGCCCCGCCAACCGCGTGCCATCGGGCAAGGGAACCCAGATGTTCTCGTCTTCGATAAGTCCGAAGGGATAGTCGGTGCGGATATCCATGGCCTTGCCCATCAGTTCATCGGAGCCCCGCCTTCGGCCTTGCGGCGGGTGACATAGGCGCCCAGCGCCTCATCGACGGCAGGGTCGAGAACCGGGTCCAGATGCGCCACCAGCAGGTCTTTCCAGACCGTGTTGGCGCGGGTGCGGGCGTCGACGCTGCCTTTCAAGAGCCAGTTCGGATGGTTGTCCCAGTTCGACAGCATCGGGGTGTGGAACGCGGTTTCATACCGCGCCATCGTGTGCGCGGTGCCAAAGAAATGCCCGCCCGCCCCGGCCTCCAGTATCGCGTCCAGCGCCAGCGCGCCGGGGTCGGTCGCCAAAGGCTCGAAATAGGCGTCCATCATCTGCAGCATTTCCGCATCGAGGATCAGCTTTTCGAAACTCGCGGTCAGCCCGCCATGCAGCCACCCCGCCGCGTGGTTCAGAAGATGCGCCCCGCCGGTCAGCGCGCCCCACAGCGCCATCTGCGATTCGTAGGCCGCCTGCGCGTCCACCTCGTTCGCCGCCGTCACGTTCGACGACCGGAACGGCACGCCGATATGCCGCGCAAGCTGCCCCGAGACCTGCGCCGCCTTGGCGTATTCTGGCGTCCCGAAGGCCGGGCTTCCGCTGCGCATGTCGACGTTCGAGGTAAACCCGCCATACATCACCGGCACCCCCGGCCGCACGATCTGGGTCAACACGATCCCCGCCATCGCCTCGGCATGCTGCAACACCAGGGCGCCCGCCAGCGTCACCGGCGCCATCGCCCCGGCCAGCGTGAACGGCGTGATCACGTTCACCTGCCCATGCCCCGCCATCGCGATCAGCCCCTCGGCCATCGGCACATCAAGCTGCAAGGGGGAGTTGGTGTTGATGATGCCGAGCAGCACCGGCCGGTCCCGCAGCCCCTCGGGCGTGGTCCCCAGCATGATCGCCGCCATCTCGATCCCGTCCATCGTGCGGGCGTGGCCGAGGGTCTGGGTCTGCCAGCTCTTGTCCACCAGCCGGATCTGCGCCTGGTAGATGTCCAGATGCCGGGTGTTGGCCGGAAGGTCCAGCGGCTCGAACGGGCCGCCGCCTTCCTGATGGATGACGTTCAAGGCCTGGATCAGGCGCATGTAGTCGCACATCTCGGCAAAGCTGCCGTCGCGGCGGCCCTTGTCGTTGCACATCACGTATGCCGGGCCGCCCACCGCGCCATAGACGCACCAGCCGCCGCCGAGCTTCAGGTTACGGGCCGGATTGCGGGCCTCCAGCGTGAAGCCCGCTGGCACCGTTGCCAGCCGCGCGGCCACCAACCCCGCATCCAGCCGCACCGTCTCGCCCTGCACGCCCGCCCCGGCGCTGGCGAACAACTCCCGCGCCGCCGGATGCAGGACGCGCATCCCCTGCCGCGACAGCACATCCAGCGCGGCGGCGTGGATCGCGGCCACCTGATCGTCGCTGATCACCCTGACCGGTGGCATCAGCCGTTCCACCTGACCGAAAGGCCGCTGCGGCACCCCGCCGGCCGCCCGGTCAGCCTGCCGCCTGCGGCCCTCGGCCCGGCTCATTCGGCGGCCTGCGGCATCTGGAAATCCCGCGCGGCAAAGGGTGCGTCCCGCCGCACCATCACCTGCGCCACCCCCAACTCCCGCGCCGTCTTGTGGCCCTGATAAACCGCGTGGACAACGGCGCCGGGCGCGTTGGCATCCCCGGTCAGATGCAGCCGCCCCGGCACCGCATCCACCGCCAGCGCGTCGTGCAGCACACTCCCGCCCGCCCGGTAGCCAACGATCACCAAGGACCGCACCGCGATCCGCCGCTCCTCGCCGCTGAAGATCTGCGCCAGCCGCAATTCCTCGCCGTCAAAGCCGGTCACCACTTCCAGCGTCCGCAGCGCAATGCCCTTGGCCGCGAACGACTGATGCACCAGGGGCTGTTCGTTGGTCATGAACCCCCAGGCCGCCGCCGCCCCCGCCGTGGTGATGTAGGTCACGCCGAGATGCGCCAGTTGTTCCGCCACCGCCGAGCCGAGGTAATAATTGTCATAGTCGAACACCGCGACCGGCCCCTCCGGCACCACCCCGGCAGCCAGATCGTCGGGCGTGTAGACCCGTGGTGCTGCCAGCGGCCCGCCGGGCAACTCGTTCGCCCCACACAGATGCGGCAACCAGCGCGCGCCGGTGGCAACGACCACATGATCGGCCCCGAACGCGCGCACATCCTCTGCCGTCAGATCGCTTTCGGGGTAGAGCGAGACATTCGGCAACTTGCGCAACTGCCCCATCCGGTAATCCACCACCCGGTGCCACTGGCCAAGCCCCGGCAACCGGCTTTCCCAGCGCAAGCGCCCGCCGAAGTCGCGGGCCTTGTCTGCCAGCGCCACCTGATGCCCGCGCCGCGCCAGCGTCAGCGCCGCCTCCAGCCCCGCCGGGCCGGCACCCACCACCAGCACGGACCCTGCGCCATCCTTGCGCACCACCTCGGGATGCCACCCCCGCCGCCATTCCTCGCCCGCGGTGGGGTTCTGCGTGCAGCGCACCCAGACACCATCGTGCCAGGAGGAAATGCACAGGTTGCAGCCGATGCACTCGCGGATATCCTCGACACGGCCGTCGTCGATCTTTTTCGGCAGGAACGGATCGGCAATCGACGGTCGCGCGCCGCCGATGAAATCCAGCACCCCGCGCCGGATCATCGACACCATCGTATCGGGGCTGGTAAAGCGGCCCACGCCCACCACCGGCTTGTCGGTCACCGATTTCAGGAAATCCACCACCGCCTCGTGGCTGCCTTCGGGCGTATAGCGGCTGGCCGCGCAATCGAAGGCGGAATAGTCCATCTTCACATCAAAGAGGTCCGGCGCATCCTTCAGATAGCCGACCACCTCATGCGCCTCGGTCAGCGCCACCTCGGAGGGCCGCGCCCGCAACTCCTGCATCGACATCCGCAGCGCCACCGCACAGCGCCCGCCCGTCGCCTCGCGCACCGCGTCGATCAACTCCTCCACCAGCCGCACCCGGTTGCGGACCGTGCCGCCATAGGCATCCGTGCGCTGGTTATAATCAGGGAGCAGGAACTGATACGGCAGATACCCCATCCCCGCATAGACATAGAGAATGTCGAACCCCGCCCGTTCCGCCAGCACCGCCGCATCGGCATGCCAGCGGATCAGGTCGCGGATATCTGCCTTATCCATCACCTTTGGCCGCGCCGACGACATGAACGGCACATGCGTCGCCATCCACGGGATGCCCGAGGGCGACAGGGGCGCATGGCGGCTGGTGCGGTTCACCGCCGCCGCGCCGCCATGCCACAACTCTACCGCCGCAAGCGAGCCGTGCTTGTGGACCGCCTCGGTCATCAGCGCGTGGCTGCGCAGGTCGGCCTCGTCCCACAGCGAGGCAAAGGGAAACGGGCTGTCGTCAGACGACGGGTGCACCGAACAGGCGCCCGTCGACACCACCGCCCAGCCGCCTTCGGCCTTGGTTTCCCGAAACGTGGCGCGGACATGCGGTGCGGCATTGGTCATTCCCGACGCATGCGGCACCTGGAAAAACCGGTTCCGCGCCAGCTTTGGCCCGATCCTGACCGGCTCGAACAGAACGTCAAAGCGGGGGTCACGGGACATGCCATCTCCTCGGTCGAGGCGCTACTGAACGGTTGTACAGTATCAGCGTCAAACCATATGGCAAGCGTTTCCCGCAGCCGCGCGAAACAGGCGCTCAGGGGGTCACTTCAGCTTGATGCAGAAATGCTTTCTGACCGGCTGGTCGATGCGCCACGTGCCGCTGAAACCCGGCTCCACCACAAACCCGTCACCAGGGCGCAGGGTGACCGGGGCACCGCCGTCGGGCGTGATGGTGATCTGCCCTTCGATCAGGTGGACGAATTCATAAAACTTGTAGCGCGCATGCCAGGTGCCGGGCGTCGCTGCCCACGTCCCGCTGATCACGCTGCCGTCGATCGACGTGTGCTGCACCCAGGTCTGCATCGTCGGATGCCCCTCGACCTTGGTCCAACCCTCCAGGTCGGTCAGCATCGGTTCGGGTCCGGGCGCGGGAAAGCGGAAAACCATGTCGCTCATGTCAGTCCTCTCTGGTCTGGGTCGCCCCGTCCTAGGACCCCACCGCCACGCTGGCAAGGCCGCCTGATCTGCCGGACATTGCGGATCGTCCGGGTTTTTGCTTTGAGTGCGGCGACCACGGCAAGAAAGGACCGCCCATGCTGATCCGCAAGGCAACGGCGCCGGACGCGCCCCATCTCGTTCGCCTCATCAACATGGCGGCGGATGATCTGCCGCTTTACTTCTGGCAACGATCGGTCGGCCCGGACGGCGACCCTTGGGCCTTCGGTAAGGAACGCGCCGCGCGCGACACCGGCAGCTTTTCCTACCGCAATGCGTGGCTTGCCGAACGGAAAGGCGAGGTCGCTGCCTGCCTGCTTGGCTATCCGGCCGAAGCTGCACCCGCCGACATCGCGCCCGACACCCCGCCGATCCTTGTGCCGCTGTTGCAGCTTGAGGCGCTGGCACCGGGGTCATGGTATCTGAACGTGCTGGCGACCTACCCGCAGTTTCGTGGCCACGGCTGTGGCAGCGCGCTTCTGGCCCATGCCGAGACCCTTGCCCGCGACGGCGGCTTTGCCACGATCAGCCTGATCACCGCCGACACCCACACCGACGCACGCAAACTTTACGCCGGCAAGGGCTACCGCGAGGTAGCGGAGCGACCGGTGGTCAAGGACGACTGGCAGGTTGATGCCAAGACGTGGATCCTGATGACCAAACCGGTCACCGGCTGATGCTCACCCAAGCCCAAGGCCCAGGATCGCCCGCGCTTCGGCGGGCGTCGCAACCGGGCGGCCATGCCGCGCGCAAATCTCCGCCGCGCGGCGAACCAGCGCCGCGTTCGAGGGCGCGAGCGTGTCCCGGTCCAGCCGCACGTTGTCCTCAAGGCCGGTCCGCGCATGACCACCCTTGGCAATCGACCACTCGTTGATCACCAGTTGCGCCGGTCCGATCCCCGCCGCGCACCATTCAGACCCAGGTGCAAGCCGGTTCAGCGTTTCGATGTAGAAATCAAGGATCCGCTCGTCCGCCGGCATCGCATTCTTCACGCCCATCACGAACTGCACGTAGATCGGGCCCTTCAACCGCCCGTCACGCTGCATCACGGCAGCCTGAACAATGTGCGAAAGATCAAAGGCTTCCACCTCGGGCTTGATGTTGTAGGCGAGCATCTCCGACGCCAGCCAATCCACCAGATCGGGCGGGTTCTCATAGACCCGCGTTGGAAAGTTGTTCGACCCCACCGTCAGGCTCGCCATATCGGGACGCAACGGCAGCATCCCGCCCCGCTCCTTGCCCGCCCCCGAGCGCCCGCCGGTCGAAAACTGCACGATCAACCCCGGACAATGCGCCCGCAAACCCTCCATCAACCGCGCGAAACGTCCCGGGTCGCTGGTCGGCTTGCCCGCATCGTCGCGCACATGGCAGTGCGCGATGCTGGCACCCGCCTCATAGGCCTCATGCGTCGACTCGATCTGTTCGGCGATTGTGATCGGCACCGCCGGGTTGTTCGCCTTGGTCGGCAAAGATCCGGTGATTGCCACGCAAAGGATGCAGGGCTTCGTCATTGGCCTTTCCGCGACAGCACGAAATCGAACGCCAGATCAAGGAACGGCCCGTCAAAGCCCGAGGCGGGATCTGCCATCGGCTGGAACTTGGCCATCAGGCTTTCCTTGACGCCAAACACCGCGTCCGACCGGATATAGGGATCGTCGGGGTCGAAGATATGCGTCACCAGCCGGTCATACCCTTCCGCCTCTACGATGTAGTGCAGATGCGCGGGTCGGTAGGGATGCCGTCCCAGCGCCGCCAGCAGCTTGCCCACAGGGCCATCGTCCGGGATCGGGTAGAACTTCGGTTTCACCCCACGGAAGTGATAGCTGCCGTCCGCGCCGGTGCGAAACACCCCGCGCAGGTTGAAATCGGGCTGGATGCCCTTTTGCTGCACGTCGTAAAAGCCTTCGTCATTGGCCTGCCACACGTCGATCTTGGCACCGGAGATCGGCTTGCCTTCGGTGTCGAGGATCCGTCCATGCACCCGCATCGGCTCGCCCTTCTGGTCAAGGCAAATGTTCGCCCCCATCGGCAATTCCGGCGCATCGGCCACGTGGAACGGCCCCAGCACCGTCGATTCCGACGCGCCCGAGGGTTTGCGGTTGTTGATCGCATCGACCAGCATCGACACGCCGAGCACGTCCGACAGCAAGATGAACTCCTGCCGCCATTCGTTGCACATGTGGCCAGTGTCGGTCAGGAACATGATCGCCTTGAACCACTCCTCCTCGGTCGGCTCGATCTCCTTCACCGCCTCATGCAGCTTGCGGGTGATGACTTCCATCACCGCCTTCAGCCGCGCGTCCTTGGCATTGGCGTTGCGGCTGGTGACCACCTCGGCGGAATTGGCCTCGGTGAAGAACCCCTGTTCGCTTGTCATCTCAATGCCCCAGAATGGTGGAAAGGACGCGACCCAGATCGGCCTGCGGATTCACGCTCAGATCCTCGCTCCGCCAGGCCACATGCTGGTCGGGCCGGACCAGCAAACAGCCCGCATCGCGGATTTCCCGCGCCCGCGCCCAGTCGCCGCCATGATCCTCGATGGCGCAGCGCGGACCGATCCTGACCACGCGGATCGGCAGGCCCAGCCGCGCTGACAGCGCCTCGGCCGCCGCCACCCACGCCTCGCCGCCGATGCCGGTGATCAGCGTGAACTGACCCTTTCCCGTCAGGTCCAGCGTCGAATGTTTGCCGCCCGTCCGGTCATGGACCCAGACATGCGGCAACCGCGCGCCGGGATAGGTCGTTGGTTGGTAGTGCAACTCCATATCCGCGTTCGGTGCGGGCGGCTGCCCCTCTGCCACCACGGCACCTGAGGCATAACGCTGGTTCATCTCCACCCCGTGGCAATCGAATTCATACTTCTTGAACTCGATCGCCTTGCGCAGCGCCTCGCGCTGCGCTTCCGCCGCCGGGGTCGCGTCGCAGCGCGCCGCCATGTTGCGCTGGATCTTGTCGTGATCCACGCCGCCGTCCATCCCCAACGCCTCGAAGATCGGGCCGAACTCGGCAATCGACTGGTTCGCCCGCGTCACGATCTGGCGCGCAATCGGCGTGCGCTCGGCGGAATAGCTGTCCAAGAGCTTTGGCGTCGCTTGCCCCTTCACCACCGCCGCCAGCTTCCACGCCAGATTGTAGCCATCCTGGATCGAAGTGTTGGAGCCGAGGCCATTCGACGGCGGGTGCCGATGCGCCGCATCGCCCATGATGAACACGCGGCCCTTCTGCATATGCGTTGCAAAGCAGTTGTTCACCGTCCAGGTGTTGGCGGAAATCAGGTCGATCTCGAGGCTTGGATCGCCGACCAACTGCCGCGCCACCTGTGTCGCCATCGCCGCATCCACCACCGGCGCGGGCTGGTTGATGTCATAGCCCCAGACGATCAGCCATTCGTTCCACGGCCGCACCATCCGCACCAGACCCATGCCGATGCCGCCCACATCCGCACCGGGCTGCATCACCCAGTAAAGCACGCTTGGCCGGTGCGCGACGTAACGCGACAGATCAGCCCGGAACAGGATGTTCATCGAACCGCCCACCCCCATCTTGCCTTCAAAGGGCAAGCCAAGGTGTTCTGCGACCAACGAATTCCCGCCATCCGCCCCGACGAGGAACTTTGACCGCACGGTGAAATCCTTGCCGGTCAGCCGGTCGCGGCAGGTGGTGGTCACGCCATCATCGTCCTGAACATGGCTCAGGTATTCCGTGCTCATCCGCGCCTGCGCACCCCGCGCGCAAGCCGTCTTGAACAGGATCGGTTCCATGAAGGTCTGCGGCAGGTCGTTCATCTCGCAAGGCGACGACATCAGGTGTTCAGCCTTCGACAGGGGCGCGGTGCCCCAGCTTTGCATCCGCCCCAACTCCTCGCCCGCAAGGCTTTCGCAAAACACGTTGTTACCCATCAGGTCCTGCGGCGTGGCGTGGATCATCGCCTCGGCCTCGACCTCATGCCCCAGATCGCGCAGCACCTCCATCGTGCGCTGGTTGGTGATATGGGCGCGCGGCGTGTTCGACAGCCATCGGTAGCGGTTGACCACCATCACCTCCACCCCGTAGCTGGCCAGAAGTGCCGCTGTGGCAGACCCTGCCGGGCCGGTGCCGATGACAAGAACGTCGGTAGTGATATCTGCGGTCATGGTGTCGTTTCCCTGCGGTTGACGCTGTCGCCGGGCAAACCCGGCGGCAGAAAAGTTCAGGCGGTGATCCAGCCGTAGCGGGCGGTGTCCTTGCCCGCGTAGTCAGGATCGAGATAGATGAAAAGCCGGGTGATCTTGCCATCCTTCACGGTAAAGCAGTCGCAAAACCGCCCCGCAGCCCATTTCGGCGTATCGGCATCCCACGGCCCGTCGCGATGCTCGCCCTCGCTGGTGCCTTCGACGGCAAAGCTGTCGCTGCCGTTCATGTACCAGGTGAACCTGTCGTAGTGGTGCTTGATCCCCTTCAGCGTCCCGCCCACATCGGTGAACATCCGGATCACCTCGGCCTTGCCCCGCGCCACACCCCATTTCGGGAAAAACACCTCGGCGTCTTCGGAAAAGTGGTCAAAAAGGCCAAGGCCCGTGGTGGGCGAAACGCCGCCCGCATCCAGCGACTTGAGGTAGCTTTCGGCAAGTGCCTTGCGGTCGTCATCCGTGGCGGGCTGTGCCACCGCACTGGTGGCAAGCCCGCTCGCCGCAACGGCGGCAACGGCAGTCAAGGCATCGCGACGGGCAAGGCCTGTTTCACTGGTCATCCGGTCCTCCTCGCTTCGGTGGTTGCTGACCCGACATCGGGTCGATCGCCAAAAGCCGTCGTTGCACGGGAAAAAGGTGCAGGCCGGTCCGCTCCGACATCAGGCCCCACAATCCGCGCGGGGCGAACAGCATCACCGCAATGGCAATCAGCCCCAGGGTCAGCAGATACCACGCGCCATAATCGGCCAGCGTCGATTGCAGCACGTAAAACACGATCACCCCAAGGATCGGCCCCTCCAGCCGCCCGATCCCGCCGATGACCACGATGAAGATCACGTAAGCCGTCCAGTCCGTCACGCTGAACGCCGCATCGGGCGAAATGCGGGCGGTCTGCACATAGATCAGCGCCCCGGTCAGCCCGGTGACGAAGGCCGCAATCAGGAACACCGCCCACTTGATCCGCCGCGCATCGACGCCCACCGATTTCGCGGCCTCGGTGTTGTCGCGCACCGCGGCCAGCGCCAGCCCCAGACGGTTGCGCAGCAGCCAGTAGATCGCCGCGATGGTCAGCGCCGCCAGCGTCAGCGCCAGCCAGTAAGCCAAGATGTCGCGGGCAGCAGCCTCGCGCACACCAAAGAGGCTACGAATTGCCTCCACTCCGATGATGTCAGACGTCGCCTCACGCGGCAGCGACGTGCCGGTGCCACCGCCAAGCGCCTTCCACTGTGCGACCAGCAGTCGCGTTACCTCGGCAATCACCCAGGTGCCGATGGCGAAATACGCCCCCTGCAGGCGGAACGCGAAAAACGCCGTCGGCACCGCCAGCACCAAGGCCGCCAGCCCGCCCAGCGGAATCGCCAGCACAGGGTCCATCCCCCAAAGGATGACGCCTGCGAACATCGCATAAGCACCAATCCCGACAAAGGCTTGCTGGCCGACGCTCACCAACCCGCCATAGCCCGCCAAGAGGTTCCAAAGCTGCGCCAGCGTCAGCAGCGTCAGGATCGTGAACAGGTCCTGGATCATGTCCCGAGGGGCCACGGCGGGCAGCACAAAGCCCACGATGATCAGCACGATCGCGGCCACACCTGCGATGCTGCCGGTCCGGGTGCGGGTGACGACGCGGTAGGCCATCAGTCCACCGCCCGGGGAAACAGGCCGCGTGGCCGCACCAGCAGCACCACCAGAAACGCGATATGCCCCGCCAGAATCTGCCATTCCGGATTGATCGCCGCCCCCAGCGTCTGCGCCACCCCGATGATGATGCCGCCCGCCAGCGTGCCCCACAGGCTGCCAAGCCCGCCGATGATCACCGCCTCGAACGCATAGATCAGCCGCGCCGGTCCGATCGACGGATCAAAGTTCGCCCGCATTCCCAGATACAGCGCCGCAATCGTCACCACGACCATCGCGAGGCCGGTGGCGATGGCAAAGATGCCCTTCGGCGCAATGCCCATCAGGCTTGCCGTCACCGGATCGTCGCTGGTTGCGCGAAACGCCCGCCCAAGTGCGGTGCGGTAGAAGATCTGGTTCAACCCGATGATCACCGCAATCGCCGTGGCAAAGGTCAGCAGCGGCATCCACCCCACCGTGACAATGCCAAGGTCGACCGACGCGCTTTCCAGCGGCCCTGCCGGAATGCGCTGGCTGTCCGCCGAAAACGCCTCCAGCATCCCGTTCTGCAACGCCACCGACAGCCCGAACGTCACGAGGAGCGGCGGCAATATGTCCTTGCCCAAGACCCGGTTCAACACGAACCGCTGCAGCGCCCAGCCAAGCACGAACATCACCGGCGCCGCGATCAGCGCCGCCACAAACGGGTTCAGCCCGAAGGTCGAGGTGATCAGCAGAATGGCAAACGCCGCAAAGATGATCAGGTCGCCATGCGCCAGATTGACCAGCCGCATGATCCCGAACACCAGGCTCAACCCGGCAGCAAACAACGCATAAAGCCCGCCAAGGAGTATGCCCTGCACGATGGTGTCGACCCAGATCATGCCGCTTCCCCGAAATACGCCGCATGAATCGCCTCGCGGCTGACCGTTGCGGCAGGGGCCGCCAGCGTCACCCGCCCCTCCATCATGCAGTAAACCCTGTCCGCCACCGAAAGCGCGCGCCCGATGTCCTGCTCCACCACGATGATCGCGGCCCCCGATGCCTTGATGCGGGGCATCGCGGCATAGATGTCGCGGATTACCACGGGTGCCAGCCCAAGGCTGATCTCGTCACAGAGCAGCACCTCCGGGTTCGACATCAGCGCCCGTCCGATCGCCACCATCTGTTGCTGGCCGCCCGAAAGGGCCGTGCCGGGAACGAGGCGCCTTTCGCGCAAGATCGGGAACAGCTCATAGACCGAAGCCAAATTCCACGGCCCCGCCGCCCGCCGCACCTGCCCCCCGATCAGCAGGTTCTCCTCCACCGATAGCGACGGAAAGAGTTTGCGCCCCTCCGGCACCATCGCAATGCCGCGCTGCATCACCACCTCGGCTGGCAGCGCACCAATCGCCTCGCCCCGGTGCAGCACCATCCCCGCCTCGTTGCGAATGACCCCTGTGATCGACCGCAAGAGGGTGGATTTCCCCGCACCATTCGCCCCGATGATCGCCACCGTCTCCCCAGCCGCCAGCGCGACATCAACGCCGAACAGCGCGCGAAACTGCCCGTAAGCCGCTGTCAACGCTTTGGTTTCCAGGATCATGCCTCGATCCCCAGATAGATCTCGCGCACTTCCTTGGAGGCCATGATCGCGTCCGGTGCGCCGATCCCGATCACGCGCCCGAAATCCAGCACCAAAAGCCGCTCCACCACCGCCGTCAGCGCGTGCAACACATGCTCGATCCAGATGATCGTCATGCCTTGCGCGTGCAGCCGCTTGATCGTCGCGATCAGTGCCTGACACTCGCCCTCGGTCAGCCCGCCCGCGATCTCGTCCAAGAGCAACAACTCCGGCCCCGTCGCCATCGCCCTGGCGAGTTCCAGCCGTTTGCGATCCAGCAGCGACAGCGCCCCTGCCTGCGTATTGGCCAGCCGCAACAACTCGGTGTCCTCAAGAATGCGGATGCAATCCTGCGTCACCGCCGCCTCTGACCGCCCGCGCCCGAAACTGGCGGCGACGGCGAGGTTTTCATACACCGTCAGCCCCTCGAACGGCTGCGGGATCTGGAAACTCCGCCCGACGCCCATCCGCACCCGGTCCATCGCCGGACGGCGCGTCACGTCCTGCCCCAGAAACGTGACCCGCCCGGCATCAGGCGCGAAATTTCCCGTGATCAGGTTGAACAGCGTCGATTTTCCCGCCCCGTTCGGGCCGATGATCCCCAAGGCCTGCCCCTTCGGCACCGCAAACGACACCGCATCGGTGACCTTCAAGGCCCCGAAGTTCTTCGACACGTCCTGCAGCTCAACAAGGTTCATCCGCCGCTCCGGTTGGCCCCCCGGCCCGTTGCAGGCCGGGGGGAGGGTCTCAGGCCAAAGCTTCCATCACGCCGCCCGTCGGGATGTTGGGCGCGGTCTGGTTGTCAACGACGACCAGGGTGAACGTCCCGTCCGCATTCCGCCGCCACTGCCCGCCCACCAGTTGCGTCTTGCAGACGTTGGCGGCGGCGAAGGGCGGCAGGTTCGCCCCATCCCACGCCACCTTGCCGACCATCGTATCGATGCTGGTCGCGGCAATCGCGGCTGCCACGCCTTCGGCATCGGTCACGTCGCTGACCCGGCCCATGACGTTGGTCGCCACCTCGAACAGCGAATGGATGAACCCGATCGGCTGGGTCCAGGGCCGGCTGGTCTGCGCGGTGAAATCCGCCGCCAGATCGCCCGCCGACACCCCGGTCAGCGAGGATTTGAACGGGTGGGTGTTCGACCACCACACCTCGGACGACAGGTTGTGCCCCGCCTCGCCCAGTGCCTCGACCGACTGCGGGAACAGGATCGCCTTGGCGACGGTGATGATCTTCGGGCTGAAGCCCTGCTGGATCGCCTGATTGCGGAACGTGGTGAAATCGGGCGGGATCACCACGCCGGTCACGATCTCGGCGTTCGCCGCCTTGAAGGCGTTGATCTGGGCCGAGAAATCGTCGGTCAGGTTCTGGTAGCGGCCCGGATCGGTCAGGCTGTAGCCTGCCGCCGCAAAGCCGGGGCCGACGCCCACGTTCGGGTCGCCCCAGGCGTTGCCGTCGCCATCGTTGGGGAACAGCCCGCCGACCATCTTGTTGGTCGGCACCTGATTCCACATGTTCAGGAAGACCGCGATTACATCCTCCAGCCCCCAGAAGTAATGGAAGGCAAAGTCGAACGGCTTCCACGACGCCGGATCGCCGGGGTTGCCCTGCTGACCGATGAACCACGGCTGCCACGGCGCCATCGTGGAAATCACCGGCATCCCCTCGGCCTCGCAGGTCGTCGCCACCGGGTTGGTGTTTTCGGGGGTGGAGGCGACCAGCATCAGGTCGATCTCGTCGGAAACGATCAGTTCCTTGGCCACTTCAGCCGCCCGGTTCGGGTTCGACTGGCTGTCCTTGACGATCACCTCGAAGTTCTTGCCCGCTTCGGTCGCAAGAAACGCCTTGATGTTGTAGTCATCGCTTTCCGCAAAGCCCGCCAATGGCCCCGACTGCGGGCTGACGTATCCAAGCTTGATCTTTGCACCCTGTGCGATGGCCGGCGCAGCAAGGCCAGAAACCGCAAGCGTCAGACCGGTAGCAGCGCTGGAGCGCAGGAATTTCCGTCTGGTAATCATGGTATTCCTCCCGTTTTGTCAGTTGGTTGGACGGCGTCCTTCATACGCCGCCTGAAGCAGGGTCCGCATCTCGTCGCGGCTGAAGGGCCGCGGGTTCCAGTAGGGGTTCCGCAAGGCGATGTCCGCCGCACGGTCCAGATCGGGCTCCGTCAGCCCAAGGTCCGCCAGCCGCATCGGCGCGCCAAGACCTTCGGCGAAATCCCACAAGCCTGCCCCCGCCGGGCCGCCGAACACGTCCGAGATCGGCGCCAGAAGGTCGGGAACCGCCGCCGCATTGAACGCGGTGGTGTGCGGCAACAGCACCGCGTGCGTCTCGGCATGTGGCAGGCCGAACGATCCACCGAGCACATGCGCCAGCTTGTGATGCAGCGCCATCGTGACCTGCCCCAGCATCGTCGAACAGCACCAAGCCGCATAAAGCGCATCCGACCGCGCCGCGCGGTTCACCGGATCAGCCACCAGGACCGGCAGCGCTCGCTGAAATGCCTGCATCGCATCGCGGCACATCGCCTCGACCACCGGGTTGCGGTCGGGGGCGTAGAACCCCTCCATCGCGTGGGCAATCGCGTTCAGCGCCGAGGTCACGGTCAGCGCCACCGGCAAGCTCAAGGTCAGATCGACATCATAGATCACCACCTCGGGCCGGATCGCCGGATCGCGCCGTGTGGTCTTTGCCCCGTCCGCCGTCTCGCCCAGAATATCGGTCATCTCCGACCCGGCATAGGTCGTCGGGATCACCACCTGATCGGCACCGCACCGGACCGCAATCGCTTTGCCGAGCCCCGTCGTCGACCCGCCACCAAGGCTGACCACGCAAGTTGCCCCCGACGCGCGATAGGCCGCCAGCGCGGTTTCGGTCACATCGGTCGTCGTGTGCATCGCCGCCCCCGCAAACACCCCCACCGACAGCGGCCCCAGACTGTCGGCCAGCACCTGCGCCTGATCCTTCTGGTGCGGCGTCGACAGGATCAGCGCATGCTGATGCCCCAGCCGCTCCACCTCGACCCCAACCTGCGCCAACGTGCCCGATCCGAAGATCACCCGCGTCGCAAGACCCGGAAAGGTGAAATCCCGCGTCATCTCGGCGCCTCCATCCGTGGCGTCCTGCCCGTGCCAAGATCCGCCAGCATCGCGGCAAGCATGGCGATTTCTGCCGCCGACACCTCATGCGGACGTCCGGGAAAGACATCAGCCCGCAGCGCCGCACCCTGCGCACCCAGATCCGCCGCCGCCTCGGCAAAAGCGGCAAGCGGGATCCAGGGATCCCGGTCGCCACCCGTCAGATAGACCGGCAACCCCGGCGCCGCCGCCGAAGGCCGGCCATCGCCCATCTGCCCAACCCGGCACCCGGTCAATGCCGCCACCGCATCCAGGCGCGCGCGCCCCACCGATGCAAGTTCCAGTGACAGGCACCCCCCCTGCGAGAACCCTGCCAGCAACAGCGGCGCAGCGCTCGCCCGCCGCAGATCGGCAATCGCCGCCTCCACCTGCGCCAGCGACGCGCCCAACTCGGCCCGCGTCACGTCTGTCAGCGCATCCACCGCCCGCGCCACATACCAGCTTCCCCCCGCCGCGCGCGGCAACGCATATGCCACGTCCTGCGGCAGATGGCGGACCACATGATCCACCATCGCCTCGGGGCTTTGCCCGCGGCCATGCACAAAGACGCAAAGCGCCCTTGCCCCGGCGACCGCAGCCCCGAAATGCAGGACGTCAGCCATTCAGAAGTCCGCCGCTTCCAGACCGAGCATCAGCTCGGCCCGGCGATCCTCGAACCAGGGCGGGAACACCAGCGACTGGCCAATGGCATCCGGCGCCTCGTCCTTGGCCCAGCCTTCCGGCACCGTCCACGCGATCTCGAACAAGGCTCCGCCGGGTGACCGCACATACATCGACTTGAAGTAGTTGCGGTCCTTCTGTTCGGACACGTCGGTAAAGCCCATGCCCTCCAGCCGGGCCTTGAGCGCGATCTGGTTCTCTTCGGTGCCGGTGTTCAGCGCCATGTGGTGAATGGTGCCGCCCGCCAGCATCCAGGTGCCCTGCTTTGAGGTGCGATCCTCGATCACCTCGACCACCGAATGCGGGCCAAGGGTGTCCGGGACCGAATACATCCGGCCCTCCTGGCTTGATTCCTCCAGCTTCAGCCCGACACCGCCTTCGACAAATTCGTTCATCGAATCAAGATCAAAGACCGCGATCCCCGCGCCATAAATGCCCCGGATCGCGGTCTGCGCGGTGGTCCCCGCCGCAGGGTTCACGATCGGCGCGCGGGTGTCGCCGGGGTTTTCCACCAGCTCGTGCGGAATACCGCAAGGGTGCGCAAAGATCACCCGCGTCAGGCCGAACCGGCTGCCCTTGGTCGCCGGGATGCCATGCGCGTTCAGCCGGTCCACCCAGTAATCCGCGGCGCCAACCGGGATCGACTGCATGATCGTCCGGCTCTGGTTGGTGCCGCGACGGCCATAGATGCCCGGTTTCTTGAACGGGAACGTGGTGATGATGGTCGACGCATCGCCGTGCTTTGACCCGTAGTAAAGGTGATAGACCGGAATCGTGCCGTCAAACAGCACCGTGCGCTTCACCGAATAGAGGCCAAGCGTCTTGGTGTAGAAATCATAGTCTTCCTGCGCGCCATCGGTGGACAGCGTCAGGTGATGGTAGCCACTGACGAGAGCCTGGGCCATGTTCAGCCTTCCTTTCGTTTGGAGTGTGGGATGGGCGTTGCAGCCACGCCGCTGCGCACCAGAACCAGCGTAAGACCAAGGGCATGCCGCCCCGCGCCGACGGGACGGAAATCGGCCAGCAATTCCGGGCGCACGCCAAACAGCGCGTCATGGCCGATGGCGGGATCGGCGCGGTCGAAGACATGTGTCGTCAGCGTCTGATACCCCGGCGCCGTGACCCGGAAATGCAGATGCGCCGGGCGTTCCAGCCTGAGGCCAAGCGCGTTCAGCAACCGGCCTACCGGGCCATCCTCGGGCAAGGCGTAGCCCTTCGGCTTTACCGTGCTGAACCGCACCCGCCCCTCGGCATCGCCCCGCAACCGGCCACGCAGATTGAACTCCGGCTGCAAGTCGGGGTCCTGATTTTCATAGCGGCCCAGCGCGTTCGCGTGCCAGACCTCGACCATCGCCTCGCGCACCGGTGCGCCGTCCAGTCCGCAAATCTGCACCTCAACCGCCAAACCTTCGCCGATCCCGTCGCGCGACAGATTGGCGCCCTGCGGCAGGTCTGGCACATCCTCGCGGTAAAACGGCCCCGGCAGGGTGTTTGGCGTGGCCCCTTCGGGACGCGGGCAGTTCAGATCCTCGACACGGGTGGAAACACCGATCACATCGGCCAGCAGCACCCATTCCTGCCGCCGCGCATCGGCGCTGTGACCCACATCGGTCAGGAATTCTATCACCGCGCGCAATTCGTCGGGCGAGGGGCGCAGGTCCGAGATCAGGTCATGGATGCGCCCTACCACCGACAGAAACGCATGCGGCAGCCGCGCATCGCCCGCCTGCGCCAGCCGCAAGGTCAGCTCGGACAGCACGTCAGGCAGCTTTGCATCAGCCGATCCATCCATCTGTCCTCGGGCCTCCCCTCCCGCAAGAAAGAAAATGGCGCATTCCGATGAAAAGCTGGATGATAATTGCGCGCAATACTATATCACATTGCTATGAAACTGAGCGAAGCCCACCTGATGCAACTTGCCGCCGTGCTGGATGCGGGCAGCATCAGCGCCGGTGCGCAAGCCCTTGGCCTTACCCAACCCGCCGTCAGCCGCTCGCTTGCCATGCTCGAGGCGCGGATCGGAGAGCCGCTGTTCGTCAAGGGCCGCCGCCCGCTGCAAGCCACCGCCCTTGGCGCGCAACTCGCCGCCCACGGTCGCGCCATCCTTACCGCCTCGCGCCGCGCCTCCGATACCGTCAAGGGTTTCATGACCGGCACCAAGGGTCTGGTGCGTGTCGGTGGCGTGCCGTTCTTCATGGATGCGATGATCAGCCGGATGGTCGCGGATTTCCAGAACCTCGAACCCGATGTGACCGTGCAGCAAAGCTACGGCAACCTGCCTGACCTGTCGGGTGCGCTGGAAAACGATCTCATCGACCTTGCCATCGTGCCGATGGGGGCGCTTGATGCAGCACCGGGGTTCGAGTTCACCGAAATCCTGCCGGGCCGCAACATCGTGTCCTGCCGTCCCGGCCATCCCCTCCTGCGCAAGCGCAGGCTCCAGATCTCGGACCTTGGCGACTTCCCCTGGGTCGCCCCCCTGCCCGGCTCGCCCTTGATGTCCGATCTTCATTCGATCCTCCTTGCCAATGGCATGTCGGCCATCAACATCCGCTACTCCGGCGGCAGTCTGATGAGCGTGATCAACTACATGGCCGAAACCAACGCGCTGGCCGTGCTGCCGTTTTCGGTCGTCTTTGCCCAGCGCAAGGAAAACCGGGTCACCGTCCTGCCGTTGGACATTCCGCAGCCCAATCGCAGCCTTGGCATCCTGCGCCGGGCGACAGGTCAGCGGTCACAGGCGGCGGACCGGTTTGCGAGCTACGTCAACACCGCCTTTGACGACCTCAAGCACCTGATCAAACGTCACGAAAACACGGTGGTCTGGGGCCGCTAGGGCGTGATCCACGGCAACTCCGCGATCATCAGGGGATGCAGCGCCCGCAGCAAGGAATGTCAGCTCTGCCCCGCAAGTCCCCGATCCGCCGGATCAGACACCACCAGCCGCCGACTTGGGCCGAAGCGATACCGCCCGCCCCCACCACCACCGCAAGGCCACGGCTTCCCATGGGTGGCACCCGCGCAACGGCCAGACGTTGCGCCAGCACAACGACGCCCGGGCCTGCCCGCCGCAGGCTGTTGCTCTGGCACAAAGCCGCTTCGGAGCCACCATGCGCCGCCCCAACATGGATGATCCAGACCTCCCGCTCGGTGTGATCTTCGATCACTGGCCACAGGTGGCCTCGGTGTTTCTCGGTTACGGCATGGCCTGCGTCGGCTGCCCCATCGCGCCTTTCCACAGCGTGTTCGACGCCTGCCACGACTACGGCCTCGACGAAGCCAGCTTCCGTGCAGCGCTGGCCGACGCGGCCACCAAGACGCCCTGACCCATCCAGAAGCCAACCGCTGCACACCCAGAGCAACCTGCGCGTGCGCTCCTCGCAAACCGTGCAACAGCACTTGCCCGCCCACTTGCCCGCCCACTTGCCCGCTCACTTGCTGGCCTGGTGCCTGCGCTGCACCTGTCATGCAGGTGCGGCTGGCGGGCAACGCCCTCGGCGCCACTTTTCCTGCTGCTCGAGGCCTGCGCCTTCATCCCGCTTGGGCCACACCGGGCGCGCGCTGCGGGCAGGCCCAGCGCTCTTCGGGTGCTTCTGCCCTCTGAACCCGGCCTTTGGGCGACAGCCACGCTCTGGACGCCGGGCCTTGCCCTGGTCTTCGCCCGCCTCGCGCCGATCCTCACCCTGCCCGACACCAGCCGCCGCGAGCCTAGCCCGCAGCCCCGCTCAGCATCACCAGCCGGTGTGGCGCCGTGACCGTGATCTTGCGCCGCTCCGACAGCACGATCCCGTCCCGCTCCCACCCGCTGAGCAGCCGGCTGACCGTGTGCAGCGTGCTTCCGGTCATGTCCGACAGGTTCTGCCGGGTGATCGGCATCCCGATCTCGATCCCGCCCTCGACCTTGCGCCCGGTCTGCGTGACCAGCCTCAGGATCGCGTTGGCGATGCGCTGCTCCACTTGCTGGGTCGCCATCTCGACGATGCGGTTGTTCATCTCGCCCACCCGCTCCCCCACAACCTTGTAGGTTTCGGTGGCAAAGCCCTCGTAGTTTTCCACGAACACCGGCCACAACCGGTTCGGCCAGGCCAGCGCCACGCAGTCATCGGCCGTCATCGCCGTGGCGGGATAGGTCGTGCGCCCGATCGCCGCGCCAATGCCGAACAACTGTCCCGGCGAAATATGCAGCGCGATGATCTGCTCGCCCCCCGGCGTGGTCCGCACCACCCGGATATGCCCGTCCAGAAGCAGAAAGAACCGCTCTACCGGCATCCCCTCGCTGAACACCGCAACCCCGCCATCGAACCGCAGCGCCTGCGCCGCATCAAGGATCTCGCGGATCTGCGCCCGCTCCAGCTTGCGAAACGGCGGAATGCCAGCCAGCAGGCTTTCGTCAAGTTTGTGCAAACGTCGCTTCCCATGTTGTGGCAGCACAACCACCTGCCGCGAACACTAGCCTAGAACAGGGTCAAGACCAATCACCACCGCACCTGAAAGGACGCCTGATGTTTTCCAGACTGATCGCCGCCGGCATTGCTGCCATGCTGATGTCCACTGCCGCCAGTGCCGCAAACATCGAGGTGCGGATGCTGAACAAAGGCACCGATGGCGCAATGGTGTTCGAGCCCGCCTTCGTGAAGGCCGCCGTCGGCGACACCGTCACCTTCCTCTCGACGAGCTATGACCGAAAGTTGGTGACGGTTTGATCAGGCGGCTTTGAATTCGTGCTTGATGCCGTCGCGGAATTCAACCCCCTGGATGATTTCGGGCAGGCGGTTCTGACCATCGAGTTTGCGCCATTTCTTCCTGGCCGA
>JAUYQR010000018.1 GCA_030697175.1 Paracoccaceae bacterium
GCCGCGGGTGCAGTCCTGACCGGACAGGCGGACCGGGAAGCCTTCGATCTGCAGGGAGCCGAAGGCCAGCGCCTCGGCCGTCGCCCAGTCGAAGCCTTGACCTTTTGCAAACATTTCCCGCTTGGCGTCCAGTTGGCGGGCCACGGTCTTGTGCATATCGAACCCGTCGGGCACGCGGGTCAGGGCGGCACCGACCTCGGCCAAAGTCTCGGCCTTGATCCAGGTTTCGCCGCGCTGGTAGTTGTTCAGGTCCTTGGTCTGCAGGTTCTTCCAGCGACCATCCAGCCAGTCGGCCTTGTTCGGGAGGAAGGCTTTCCCAGCCTCGAACTCTTCATTCAACCGCGCCTGGAAGGCTGCCTTCATGTCCTCGATCTCGCCCTCGGGGATGAGGCCGTCGCGGACCAGGCGTTCCGTGTAAAGCTGCAGCGTGGTCTTCTGCCGCTTGATGCGGGTGTACATCGCCGGGTTGGTGAACATCGGCTCGTCGCCTTCGTTGTGACCGAAGCGGCGGTAGCAGAAGATGTCGAGCACCACGTCCTTGTGGAACTTCTGGCGGTATTCGGTGGCGACGCGGGCGGCGTGGACCACGGCCTCGGGGTCGTCGCCGTTGACGTGGAAGATCGGCGCTTCGACCATCAGGGCGATGTCGGTCGGGTAGGGGCTGGACCGCGAGAAGGACGGCGCGGTGGTGAAGCCGATCTGGTTGTTGACGATGATGTGGATCGTGCCGCCGGTGCGGTGGCCGCGAAGGCCCGAAAGGCCGAAGCATTCCGCGACGACGCCCTGCCCTGCGAAGGCCGCGTCACCGTGCAGCAGGATCGGCAGGACCGAGGTCCGCTCGGGATCGTTGTTCTGGTCTTGCTTGGCCCGGACCTTGCCGAGAACGACAGGGTTCACCGCCTCAAGGTGCGAGGGGTTCGCGGTGAGGCTGAGGTGGACGATGTTGCCATCGAAATCCCGGTCGGAGGACGCGCCGAGGTGGTATTTCACGTCGCCCGAGCCATCAACCTCGTCGGGCTTGTAGCTGCCGCCCTGAAATTCGTGGAAGATCGCGCGGTAGGGTTTCATCATCACGTTGGCGAGGACCGAGAGGCGGCCCCGGTGCGGCATGCCGATGACGATTTCGCGCACCCCAAGCGCACCGCCGCGCTTGATGATCTGCTCCATCGCCGGGATCAGGCTTTCGCCGCCATCAAGGCCGAAGCGCTTGGTGCCCATGTATTTGACATGGAGGAATTTCTCGTAGCCCTCGGCCTCGACCAGCTTGTTGAGGATCGCCTTGCGGCCCTCGCGGGTGAACTGGATTTCCTTGCCGTAGCCTTCGATCCGTTCCTTCAGCCATGCGGCCTGCTCGGGGTCGGAGATGTGCATGTATTGCAGCGCGAAGGTGCCGCAATAGGTGCGCTTCACGATGTCGATGATCTGGCGCATCGAGGCGTGGGTCAGGCCGAGCACGTTGTCGATGAAGATCGGGCGGTCCATGTCGGCTTCGGTGAAACCGTAGGAGGTGGGGTCAAGTTCCGGATGGTGCCTGGTGTCGGTCAGGCCGAGGGGGTCGAGGTCGGCGGCGAGGTGGCCACGGATCCGGTAGGCACGGATGATCATGATGGCGCGGATGCTGTCGAGGACCGCGCGCTGGATCTGGTCTTCGGTCAGCGCGACGCCGGCCTCCGTGGCCTTTGCGGCGATCTTGGCTCCGGCGGCCTTGGCATCCTTCGGCGCAGGCGGGGTGGCCCATTCGCCGGTGAGGGCGGCGGTGAGGTCATCGACCGGTTGCGGCGGCCAGTCGGTGCGCGCCCAGCTTGGGCCTTCGGCGGCGCGCTTGGCGTCGATCTCGCTGTCGCCGAGGGCGCGGAAGAACTCGGCCCATTGCGCATCGACCGAGGCGGGGTCGCTGGCGTAGCGGGCCTGGAGCTGGTCGACGTAATCGGCGTTGGCCCCGTCGAGGAAGGACGAGGCGGTGAAGGCGGCGGTGGGGGATTGGTCGGTCATTCTCGCGTTTCCTTGTGGGGCGGGGCGTCCCCCGCCAAGAAAAGTGTCGGGGTTGGCCCCCGACCTACGCCTTGATTGCTTTCAACACAGCCTCGCCCAACCCCGCCGGGCTGTCGGCGACGACGATCCCGGCGCGGAGCATGGCTTCGATCTTGGACTGCGCGTCGCCCTTGCCTCCGGCGACGATGGCGCCGGCATGGCCCATGCGGCGGCCGGGGGGGGCGGTGCGGCCGGCGATGAAGCCGGCGGTGGGCTTCCAGCGGCCGCGCTTCTTTTCATCGGCGAGGAACTGGGCGGCGTCTTCTTCGGCGCTGCCGCCGATTTCACCGATCATGATGATCGAGTGGGTGTCGGGATCGGCGAGGAACATCTCGAGGATGTCGATGTGTTCCGATCCCTTGATCGGGTCGCCGCCGATGCCGACGGCGGAGGATTGGCCGAGGCCGACGTCCGTGGTCTGCTTCACGGCCTCGTAGGTCAGGGTGCCGGAGCGGCTGACGACGCCGACCGAACCCCTGGAGAAGATCGAGCCGGGCATGATGCCGATCTTGCATTCGCCGGGGGTCATCACGCCGGGGCAGTTCGGCCCGATCAGGCGCGACTTCGAGTTGATGAGCGCGCGCTTGACGCGCATCATGTCAAGGACCGGGATGCCTTCGGTGATGCAGACGATCAGCGGCACTTCGGCGTCGATCGCCTCGAGGATGCTGTCGGCGGCGAAGGGCGGCGGCACGTAGATTGCGGTCGCATCGGCGCCGGTTTTCGCGACGGCGTCATGGACAGAGTCGAAGACGGGGAGGCCGAGGTGTTCGGTGCCGCCTTTGCCGGGCGTGACACCGCCGACCATTTTCGTGCCGTAGGCGATGGCCTGTTCGGAATGGAAGGTGCCCTGGCTGCCGGTGAAGCCCTGGCAGATGACGCGGGTGGATTTGTTTACGAGGACGGACATGGAGTGACCTTCAAGTGGATCAGTTCGTGGATGAGGGGATCACAATCCCCAGGTACACGATCTTGGGTTTCTTGGGGTATTGGATCAGGGAGAGTATCGGACCGTTTGGGCCGCCACCGGTCGACCAGAGGATCATATGACCAATTTCACCGTCCTCTCGGGTTTCGCCGCCACTGCGCGTGGCCGGAGCGCCGAGAATGGTTTCGGCCTTTGCCCCAGCCAGATCGAGGAGTTCCGGGAAAGGGACCGTGCCGTCTGCGGCTGGCAGAAAAGTGATTGAGACCCCACAGTTGCTTTCTGTGCCCTCGGGCAGCCGGGTCCGCATCGCGGTGAGAAAACCTGTGGTGAACTCGGACAACTTTAGCAGTTCGCTATAGCGAAGAAGCGCCTTGTCTCCGGTGACTGCACCCTCTGCGGTCTCGCTGACCTCCGCGGCGGCGACGGCAGCGTCGGGGTCGCTGAGAACGGCCGTGCAACGCTCGACGAAGGTGTCAAACACAACCTGAGCGATACCAGATTCTTGCGCCGATGTAGGCGTTACAAACGCGCCGCTGAAAGCCGCGATTGCGGTACCGCTTACGATCAGTGCGCCGAACTGGGCTGCGAGGGCGAAGAACTTCATGATTCACTACTCTGATCACTGGGTTTCGGGCTAGTTGTTTTAACCCTTCACCGCCTTCACGATCTTCTCGGCCCCGTCCTTCAGGTCGTCGGCGGCGATGACGTTCAGGCCGGATTTGCGGATGATGTCCTTGCCGAGTTCCACGTTGGTGCCCTCAAGCCGGACGACCAGCGGGACCTTGAGGCCGACTTCCTTCACTGCCGCGATCACGCCTTCGGCGATGATGTCGCAGCGCATGATGCCGCCGAAGATGTTGACGAGGATGCCCTTCACCTGCGGGTCGGAGGTGATGATCTTGAAGGCCTCGGTCACCTTCTCCTTGGTCGCGCCGCCGCCGACGTCAAGGAAGTTGGCGGGCTCGGCCCCGTAGAGCTTGATGATGTCCATCGTGGCCATCGCAAGGCCTGCGCCGTTGACCATGCAACCGATCTCGCCATCCAAGGCGATGTAGTTCAGGTCGAACTTCGAGGCCGCCAGTTCCTTGGGGTCTTCCTCGGTCTCGTCGCGCAGGGCGGCGATGTCGGGGTGGCGGTAGATCGCGTTGCCGTCGAAGGCCATCTTGGCGTCGAGGAGTTTGAGCGAGCCGTCCTTCAGCACGCAGAACGGGTTGATCTCCAGCATGTCCATGTCCTTGTCGGTGAACATGCGGTAGAGGTTCTTGACGATGGCGACGCAGGATTTGACCTGCGCGCCGGTCAGCCCGAGCGCGAAGGCCACGCGGCGGCCGTGGAAATCCTGCAATCCGGTGGCCGGGTCGATGGTGAAGGTGTGGATCAGCTCGGGCGTGTCATGTGCCACATCCTCGATCGACATGCCGCCTTCAGTGGAGGCGACGATGGAGATGCGGCTGGAGTTACGGTCGATCAGGAGGGCGAGGTAGAATTCCTTTTCGATGTCGGAGCCGTCTTCGATGTAGATCCGGTTCACCTGCTTGCCCGCCGGGCCGGTCTGGACGGTGACAAGGGTGCGGCCCAGCATCTGGCGGGCAAATTCGGCGGCCTCGCCGACGCTGCGGGCCAGACGGACGCCGCCTTTTTCGCCAGCCTCGGGTTCCTTGAAATGGCCCTTGCCGCGACCACCAGCGTGGATCTGCGACTTCACCACCCAGAGCGGTCCGTCAAGTTCGCCGGCGGCGGTCTTGGCTTCTTCGGCCCGCAGCACCACACGCCCGTCGGACACCGGGATGCCGTAGCTGCGCAACAGAGCCTTGGCCTGGTATTCGTGAATGTTCATTGGATCCGTCCTGACGCAAATGATCTGGACAGCGTGATGCCACGGATTCCCTGGCGTTCCTACAGCGATTGCCGACTGTTAGCGCCAGAAGTCGGAAAAAACGCGAGGTTGTGATCACAGGCTTCAAATGTGTGATCACAAAAATCCGTCCAGTGATCACAACTCACCGCCCAACTGATTCGGATCAGTTGAGAAAGAGTGCAAAAAGCATCGCGTCGCCTTCGACCAGACGGGTAAACTCGTTCCAGGCGAAGGGACTGGCACGCTGTCCCCTTTCGGCAAAGGGCAGCAGACCTTCGCCCTGAATGACCGTGACCAGATCCAGCGGCACCGGGTTTTCGAACAGCTTGCGCAGGTTGATGCCGGCCTCGGCACCAAAGCGCCAATGCGGGATCAGAAGATCGCCCGTGAGGAGTTTCTCGGCGTCCGCCAGCACGGCCTGCCACCGCTCGCCGGTGCCGGGGGGCATCACGATGCCAAGAGCGGAGGTCTGCCGGTCATTCGGCACCCATTCGCCGGAGGTGTCGGTCTCGGCATCGACGAGGGACCAGAAACGCCGGTTTTCGGTGATCATCGCAAGCAGATGGCCGTGCGCCTTGCGGGTGAGGGCGGGATCGGGGGTCTGGGCGAGGGCGTGCAGCACCATTGCGGCGCGGTCTGCCTGCCGGCCAAACATCATGTCGAGCGCGTTGGTCGGCGGGGTGTCGCCCCAGAGCGCGTAGATCGCGGCGCTGCTGTCCTGCACACGCTGGATCGCGGGTTCGGGGTTGTAGGCGAGCGCGAGGTTGGTGAAGCCGGACAGGAAGTGCGTGTAAGCCGAGAGCCAGGCCGCATCGGCAGTGTCGAAGGTGATGACCGGGTTGTCGGCCACGGTGAAGCGTCCCGCGCCGCCGAGGGTGAGGCCTGCGACGGAGGCCACGTCTTCGCCCTTGTCGCGGGCGCCGTTCATGTTGATGTCGAACCACAGGTCGGACAGCGCGATCTGGAGTGCGAAGGGTTGATCGCCGAGGTCGGCAAGGGCGGACCGGGAGCCCTCCATCCGGGCTTCGAGGTCGGTGACAAGCGTGGTGAAATCGCGCGGCTCGAAGGGCCTGGCTGCGGGGTTTTCCGGGATCGGCAGGCGCAGGATCGGCAGTTCGGACCAGTCGGCGCGCACGCCGGTCTGCCAGCGCAACTGAAGCGCGCCCTCGACACCGGAAAGAAAGCGGATGCCGGCGAGGGCGAAGCGGTCTTCGGGGGCGGGCGAGGCGAGGGCGGCAAGGCGGGCCTCGGTCGCCTTGAGGCCGGTCGCGCCAAGTTCGACCGAAAGGGGCGAGCGGTCGGCGAGGGCGGGAGTGGCGAGGAGGCAGAGGGCGACGAGCGCGGCACGCATCGGGATGCTCCTACGGCTGGGTTGCCGCAGTGTCGGGCCTTGAGGGGGTGGCGGTCAATGGCTGCGAGGGTGAGGAATGCCTGATGCGGTGCCGGGTCAGGCGGGCTTCAGGTGGCGGGCTTCAGCAGGCGGGCTTCAGCAGGCGGGCTTCAGGTGGCAAAGCGCCTGCCCGCGCGGCAGGTGGACGGGTTGCCAGGACAAGGTGAAACCGCTGGCAGCGGCATCAGCCTCGACCGCCGTGGCGGTGCGGTGGTAGGGCGGGCGGCCCGGATGGGTCACGACGCCGTCGGGTTGGCGATGGGCACCGGGATGGCCGGGCGGGGCGAGGAACACGGTGAGGAGCATCGTGTCGAGGCGTGGCAGGCGGGCGCGGACCGAGGCGAGGGCGGGGCGCAGCATGGTAGCGGGAAGGTGGGTGAAGACCCCGAAGGCGATGGCGAAGTCGATCGTTTCGGGGACACCGGGAAGGGAGAAATCGGCATCTTCGACGAGGTTGGCCAGCGGCAGGCGGGAAGCGTCGGCAAGTTCGAGATCGCGCCCGCGCCGCATCAGGGCAAGCGAGGCGTCGGTGCCCCAGTAGTGGCCGGGGTCCAGGTAAGGCACGGCCATGTGGCCAAGGCGCAGCGCGCCGCAGCCGATGTCGAGGAGGCGGTGGTGGGGCAGGAGGCCCGCAGCGCGCAGGATCGCCATCTGCGCGCGGCCGGTTTCATCCCAACGGCCGCCGACGATGTCGCGGTGGCGGCCCTTGGCCAGCGCGTCATCGTAAAAGCCGGGCGCGAGGTAGGGCGAGGCGGGCATGCTGCGGTGCCTTTGGCGGGCCGACCGGGGGTTTCACACCCCCGGACCCCCGTGGGATATTTGTGCAAAGAGGAAGATGGTCGGGCCGCAGGCTGCACGGCCCGCCCGGGTCAGGCCAGGGTCGGGTCGATGGTCTTGCAGGCGGCGACGAGGCCTTTGACCGCGTCGACCGACTTGTCGAACATCACCTGTTCGTCGCGCGTGAGTTTGATATCGGCGATACGCTCGATGCCACCCGCGCCGATCACGGTCGGGACGCCGACATACATGCCGTCGAGACCGAAGGCGCCCTTGACGTAGGCCGCACAGGGCAGCAGGCGCTTTTGGTCCTTGAGGTAGGCCTCGGCCATTTCGATCGCGCTGGTGGCAGGGGCGTAGAAGGCCGAGCCGGTTTTCAGCAGGCCGACGATCTCGGCACCGCCGTCACGGGTGCGCTGGACGATGGCGTCGAGCTTTTCCTGCGTGGTCCAGCCCATCTGGACGAGGTCAGGCAGCGGGATGCCGGCGACGGTGGAGTAGCGGGTCAGCGGCACCATCGTGTCGCCGTGGCCGCCGAGGACAAAGGCGGTGACGTCGCGCATCGAGACGTTGAATTCAAGGCTGAGGAAGTGGCGGAAACGGGCCGAGTCCAGCACGCCCGCCATGCCGACGACCATGTGGTGCGGCAGGCCCGAAAACTCGCGCAGCGCCCAGACCATCGCGTCGAGCGGGTTGGTGATGCAGATCACGAAGGCGTTCGGGGCATGGGCCTTGATGCCTTCGCCGACGGACTTCATCACCTTGAGGTTGATGCCGAGGAGGTCGTCACGCGACATGCCGGGCTTGCGTGGCACACCGGCGGTGACGATGCAGACGTCAGCACCGGCAATGTCGGCGTAGGAATTGGTGCCGCGCATCGTGGCGTCGAAGCCTTCGGAGGGGCCCGATTGCGCGATGTCCAGCGATTTGCCCTGCGGGATGCCGTCGGCGATGTCGAAGAGGATGACGTCGCCAAGCTCTTTCAGCGCGACGAGGTGGGCGAGCGTGCCGCCGATCTGACCGGCGCCGATGAGGGCAATCTTGGGTCTGGACATGGGGATCTCCTCAAGTTGATGCGAGGTGAGGCCTAGCCCGTTCGGGGGCGACTGTCCAGCGCCACCGGCATTCCATGTATACCATTGCATGCAGAAATCTGCGCTTTTCGGTCGGTCCCTGCGGGGTTAGCGATAACGGTGAGCGAGGCGGCGCAAGCGGTGCGTCAAGTGCGTGTGCCTTTCGGCCTCGGATGATCGGCGACGGAATCACGGCCCTCGCCGGACGCCTCGAGACAGGTGGTTCCATCGGGTGGTTCCATCGGGCGTGGTGACCGCAAGCGATGGGGTGGACGCCTCCCGGCGGCATCAATGTGCCATGGTGGCGGGTGTTGAAGCACCGCTACGGAGGCGAGCGTCCATGCGAGAGGTTGGCTTCATCGGCCCGGATTCGGCCAAGAACGTGTTTCAGGCGCATGGCGCCGGGGCGGAGGGTTCGGTCGTGTTCCGCCGCAACCTGACGCGCGCGCAGTTCGCGCAGTTGTTGAAGTTCATCGCTGCGCAACCGCCCTGCGGGGTCGCGATGGAGGCCTGCGCCAGATCGCATCACCGGGGGCGGGCGATCGGCGATCCTGGCCATGAGGTGCGGCTGATCCCGCCCGCCTGTGTGAAGCCGTTCGTGAAACGGCAGAAGAATGACAGGGCCGATGCCGAGGCCATTGCGGAAGCGGTGTCGCGACCGACCATGCGGTTTGTCGCCGCAAAGAGTGAGGCGCAGCAGGCGGCGGCGCTGGCCTGCCGGACCCGCGACCTTCTGGTTCGCCAGCGGACGCAGACGATCAATGCCCTTCGCGCCATTTGGCCGAGCAAGGCATCGTGGCGCCCGCGCGACAACCTTCGAACGGCGCCAAGGACGGTCCAGGCCGAACCTCGAAGCTGGGCCAGCGCGACATCCGAAGGCTGCTGTTCGGTGGAACTGTCGCTGTGGTGCGATGGGCACGCGAGAGCGCGCCCGAAGGCTTCTGGCTGGCACGGATGCTGGCGCACAAACCGAAGATGCTGGTCGCCGTGGCGCCGGGCGACCGCATGGCGCGAACGGCCTGGGGGCTGCCGCGTAAGGGAGAGGATTACAGGGATCCGGCGATCGCGGTCGCGTAGCCCGACGTTGGCGGGGTGTCGCCGAAAGTGAGAGGGGGCGAGGGAGCGTGAGGGCAGACGGTCACGAGACCGGGTTTGACGAACCGGGTTTATGGAGGAGCGCCATCGAGCGCGGGGAAGCCAACTGCTCCCGACCTGCCTATCTTCATACCGGCCCGCGGTGCATGACCGGCCGCATCTTCGAGGCCGGACACACGGCCGCACCTGATCACATGCCCGACCGTGCTCCCGATTCCGCTTGCATCCAGGGGGGCGTCCACACGTCCAGGTGCCGGTGGCATCGGAGGCGAAAAGCTCCATCAGTGCGTTGTTTGCCGTGATCCCTGGCTGCGCCGGGTTTCGCCCTGGCTTTGCGCGAGCGTCTCCACGACTTCGGCATGGGCTGCGCATTGCGGAGCGCTGTGCCCGATCTGGGTGGCAAGGATCACGAAGGCGAAGCCGAGCAGGAGGGCCATCATCATCTGCGACATCTGAGGGGTCATGGGCGAGCCTTTCGGGGTTGATCCGCCCCGAGGCTGCGGGTCTGGCGCTGCGGACGGGTAAATCCGGCGCGCGGTTCTTTTTTCTGCAATGCAGCAAGATTGGCCTTGCCGAATATGGCGCTTTCATGCTTCCAAACGAAAGAAAGTTGCTTGGAGAAGAATCATGGCACGGCCGTATCGCTCGATGCTCTACATCCCTGCGTCCAAGGAGAGGGCGCTGGAGAAGGCGCGCGACCTGCCGGCAGATGCAATCATCTTCGATCTGGAAGACGCGGTGCTGCCGGAAGAAAAGTCACGTGCGCGGGACATTCTGCTGCGGGAACTGGAGGTTGCGGATTTTGGATCGCGGGCGCGGATCGTGCGGATCAACGGGTTGGACACGGCCTGGGGGCGCGACGATGCGGCGGCCTTTGCGGGCAACGCGGCGGTGAACGGGGTGCTGGTGCCGAAGGTCGGGCGCGCGGCGGATCTGGATGCGGTTGCGGCGCTGATGCCGGACGTGCCGCTCTGGGCGATGATGGAGACGGCGCGGGGCATGTTGAATGCGGCCGAGATTGCGGCGCACCGGCGGCTGGTGGGGATGGTGGTCGGCACCAATGACCTTGCGCGCGAGATCGGCAGCCGGTTCCGCCCGGACCGCTTGCCGCTGATGGCCGGGCTGGGCGCTTGCGTGCTGGCGGCGAAGGCCGAGGGGCGGGTGGTGATCGACGGGGTCTACAACACCTTCAAGGACGCGGTCGGCTTGCGCGGGGAATGCGAGCAGGGCCGCGACATGGGGTTTGACGGCAAGACGCTGATCCACCCCGACCAGTTGGCAGTGGCGAACGAAGTGTTCGCACCTTCGCCCGAAGAAATTTCTCTGGCTGCGCGGCAGATTGCGGCGTTCCGCGAGGCACGGGCGCGGGGCGAAGGGGTGGCGGTGCTGGACGGGCGGATCGTCGAGAACCTGCATGTCGAGACGGCAAGGCGGATTCTGGAACAGGCAGAGGCGATTGCGGGCGGCGGCGAATGACGGCAGGGTGGCGGCACGGTCCTAACGGGAGTTTCGGGGATGACGGTGCTGATACTTGGCGTAGCCCTGTGGTGGGGGGCGCATCTGTTCAAGCGGCTGGCCCCGGCGCGGCGGGCGGGCATGGGCGACAAGGGCAAGGGGCTGGTGACGCTGCTGCTGGTGGCGTCGGTGGTGCTGATGGTCTGGGGTTACCGGTCGGCGGAGTTCGTGCCGGTCTGGGAGCCGCCGGGCTTTCTGGTGCATGTGAACAACCTTCTGATGCTGCTGGCGTTCTACCTTTACGCGGCGAGCGGCATGAAGACCGGGATCACGCGGGTGATCCGGCATCCGCAACTGACCGGCTTCAAGACCTGGGCCGTGGCGCACCTTTTGGTAAATGGCGATCTGGCGTCGATCATCCTGTTTGGCGGGTTGCTGGCCTGGGCGGTGGTGGCGGTGATCGTGATCAACCGGTCCGAGCCAGCCTGGGTGCGGCCCGCGCCTGCGCCGGCGAAGAAAGAGGTCATGGCGGTGGTCGGGACGATCGTCGTCGTGGTGATCGTGATGCTGATCCACAACTGGCTGGGCGTGCCGCCCTGGGCCTGAGGGCGGACCGGGGGGTTTCACACCCCCCGGAAGCCCCCCCGGAAGCCCCCCGAAGCCCCCCGTGGGATATTTGTGCTAAGAGGAAGCACAACTCTGGACAAGTTGGAGGGACATTGCGGTGAAGCTCTATCGGTATCTGAGCGAGGATGACACGTCGGCCTTTTGCCACAAGGTGACGGCGGCCTTGAACAAGGGGTGGGTGCTGCATGGCGGGCCGACCTATGCCTTTGACGCGGCCAACGGGGTGATGCGCTGTGGCCAGGCGGTGGTGAAGGAGGTCGAGGGGGACTATGCGCCGGACCTGAAACTGGGGGAGCTTTGAGGGTGGCGGACAAGACCAATCCGGGCCGGTTCTTCGAGGATTACCGCTTGGGCGAGGTGATCGTCCACGCCGTGCCGCGCACGGTGGGGGTGGGGGAGCGGGCGCTTTACCACGCGCTCTACCCGGCGCGGCATGCGGTCTGTTCGTCGGACGAGTTCGCCCGGGCGGTGGGACTGGCGGCATCGCCGCTGGATGATCTGCTGGCGTTCCACGTGGTCTTTGGCAAGACAGTGCCGGACATATCCCTGAACGCCGTGGCGAACCTTGGCTATGCCGAGGGGCGCTGGCTGCGGCCGGTCTGGCCGGGTGATACGTTGCGGGCGCAGTCCACCGTGATCGGGCTGAAGGAGACGTCGAGCGGGGCGACCGGGGTGGTCTGGGTGCGGACCGTCGGGTTGAACCAGCGCGACGAGGCGGTGCTGGAATACGTGCGCTGGGTGATGGTCCGCAAGCGGCGGCGCGAGGTGGTGGTGCCGGTGACCGTGCCGGTGTTGGCGGGCGCGGTGGCTGCGGGTGATCTGGTGGTGCCAGCGGGCCTTGATTTCACGCGGTATGACTTTGCGCTGGCGGGCGAGCGGCACCGTTGCGGCGATTATTCGGTGGGCGAGATGATCGACCATGTCGACGGGGTGACGGTCGAAGAGGCCGAGCACATGCTGGCGACGCGGGCGTGGCAGAACACCTCGAAGGTGCATTTCGACGTCAGCCAGCGCGAGGACGGGCGGCGGCTGATCTATGGCGGGCATGTGATCAGTCTGGCGCGGAGCCTCAGCTTCAACGGCCTGGCCAACGCGCAGATGATCGTTGCGCTGAATGGCGGCGCCCATGCCAACCCGTGCTTTGCCGGCGACACGGTGCGCGCGTGGTCGGAGGTGCTGGACCGGGCCGAGACAGGTGCGCCCGGGGTTGGCGCGCTGCGGTTGCGGCTGGTGGCGACGAAGGGAGCGGCGGGGACATTGCGCGGCGCGGACGGGAAGTATCTGCCCGAAGTGCTGCTTGACCTCGACTACTGGGCGCTGATGCCGCTTTGATTTGTGATCACGCTGAAAAAAATCGTGATCACAAACGCGAAAAACTTGCTGCGGTAGCGCAAACTTTGCCGCTCTGCGGCGTCTGTGCGCGTGACTTGGGCAAAAAACGCTATATTCAGAGGCATGTGATCTGACGGCGCCGCGAAACTGAAGCGCCAAGGCGAGAAAGGAACACCGTGATGGCTGAACCGAAACGGGTGGATCGACCGATCTCGCCCTTCATGATCGGGCCGTACTATCGTCCGCAACTGACCTCGATCACCTCGATCCTGACGCGGATCACGGGCAATGCGCTGATCGTGGGTGTGGTGCTGGCGGTGTGGTGGCTGCTGGCAGCGGCGACGAGTGCGGAATACTTTGCGGTGGCCGATGCGGTGGCGACAAGCTGGTTCGGGGATCTGGTGTTCGCGGGGTCGGCGCTGGCGGTGTGGTATCACCTTCTGGCGGGCTTGCGGCACCTGTACTGGGACAGCGGGCGCGGCCTGCACATCGAGACGGCGGAAAAGCTGGGCTGGGCCTGCCTGATCGGGTCGGTCGTGCTGACCGTCATCACCATCCTTCTGGTTCAATGAGGCCGCCCATGCGCTATCTGACCTTACGCAAACGGGCCGAAGGCTTCGGTTCTGCCCATACGGGGACCGAGCATCACTGGGCGATGACGATCTCGTCGGTCGGGCTGACCTTTCTTGTGCCGGTGTGGCTTTACATTTTCGGCAAGGCGCTGGGCCAGCCGCATGATGTGGTGGTGGCGACATTCGGCAGTCCGTTTCCCGCGATCGTCACGGCGCTGTTGCTGGTGGTCGGGATGCGGCATTTCGCGATGGGCGCGACCGTGATGATCGAGGATTACACGCGCGGCACGACGCGCAAGGCGCTGGTGATCGGCGTGACGTTGCTGGCCTGGGTCGTGGCTGCGACCGGGCTTTTCGCGCTGGCGCGCATGGCGCTGTGAAGGACATATGATGACTGCCTATCCGTATGAAGTGCATGACTATGACGTGGTTGTGGTGGGGGCTGGCGGTGCCGGTTTGCGCGCTACCCTGGGGATGGCCGAACAGGGGCTTCGCACCGCCTGCGTGACCAAGGTGTTTCCGACGCGGTCGCATACCGTGGCCGCGCAGGGCGGAATTGCCGCCAGCCTTGGCAACATGGGGCCGGATTCGTGGCAATGGCACATGTACGACACTGTGAAGGGGTCGGACTGGCTGGGCGATACGGACGCAATGGAATACCTTGCGCGCGAGGCACCGAAGGCGGTGTACGAGTTGGAACACTACGGCGTTCCATTCAGCCGCACCGAAGAGGGCAAGATCTACCAGCGACCCTTCGGTGGTCATACCACCGAGTATGGCGAAGGCCCGCCGGTGCAGCGCACCTGTGCCGCCGCCGACCGGACCGGGCATGCGATCCTGCACACGCTTTATGGCCAAAGCCTGAAGAACAACGCGGAATTCTACATCGAATACTTTGCGCTTGATCTTGTGATCACAGACGGGCGCTGCACTGGCGTCGTCGCGTGGAAGCTGGATGACGGCACGATGCATGTCTTCAACGCCAAGATGGTGGTGCTGGCGACGGGTGGCTATGGCCGGGCCTATTTCAGCGCGACCTCGGCGCACACCTGCACCGGCGATGGCGGAGGCATGGTGGCGCGGGCGGGGCTGCCGTTGCAGGACATGGAGTTCGTGCAGTTCCATCCGACCGGCATCTACGGCTCGGGCTGTCTGATCACTGAAGGCGCACGGGGCGAGGGCGGGTATCTGACCAACTCCGAAGGCGAGCGGTTCATGGAACGCTATGCGCCGACCTACAAGGATCTGGCGTCGCGCGACGTGGTTTCGCGCTGCATGACGATCGAGATCCGTGAAGGGCGCGGGGTGGGGCCGAACAAGGACCACATCCACCTGAACCTGAACCATCTGCCGAAGGAAACGCTGGAGTTGCGGCTGCCGGGGATTACCGAAAGCGCGCGGATCTTTGCGGGGGTCGATCTGCTGAAAGAGCCGATCCCGGTTCTGCCTACCGTGCATTACAACATGGGCGGCATCCCGACGAACTATTGGGGCGAGGTGTTGAACCCCGTGCCGGGCAACCCCGACAACATCTTCCCCGGCCTGATGGCCGTGGGCGAGGCGGGCTGTGCATCGGTGCATGGCGCGAACCGGCTTGGGTCGAACAGCCTCATTGATCTGGTGGTCTTTGGGCGTGCGGCGGCAATTCGGGCCGGCGAAGTGGTAGACCGCAAGGCTGCCCTTGAACCGGTGAACAAGGCCGAGGTGGACCGCGCGCTGTCGCGGTTCGATGGCTTGCGTCATGCCAACGGCGCGGTGCCGACGGCGGACCTGCGGCTGGAGATGCAAAAGACCATGCAGGCCGATGCCGCCGTCTTCCGCACCGACAAGACGCTTGCCGAGGGGGTCGCCAAGATGACCGCGATTGCCGGGCGGATGGACGACCTGAAGGTGACGGACCGCAGCATGGTGTGGAACAGTGACCTGATGGAGACGCTGGAACTGGGCAACCTGATGCCGAACGCGCTGGCCACCATCGTGGCAGCCGAAGCGCGCAAGGAAAGCCGGGGCGCCCATGCGCAGGAAGACCATCCGAACCGCGACGACGTGAACTGGCGGGTGCATTCGCTGGCCGTGGTGGACGGCGCGAAGGTTACGCTGTCGACCCGGCCCGTGCATCTGGCGCCTCTGACGACCGAGGCGCAGGGCGGGATCGATATGAAGAAGATCGCGCCGAAAGCGAGGGTGTACTGATGCGTTCGGCACTGCTTGTGACATGTCTTGTGCCGATCCCGATGGGCTGCCAGACAAGTGCGCCGCCGTCGCTCAACGACCCCGACGTGATAGCGCGATGCACCGCCGAGTCCGGCTTTACGGCGCGTGCAGCCGCTGCCCGGGCCGCCGGTGCAACCGGCCGGATATCTTCGACTCCGGAAGAACTTGCTGCGATAAACGCTTGTGCGGCAGGCCAGAGTACAACCACGCTGCAATCGGTGGGAGGCATGCCGCAATCCACCACGCGCAAGGTGACGGCGACGGGCACCACCGAAACCTACATCTACGGTTCGCCACCCGCGGCAACGCCGGCTTCGACACCTGTCAGCACGGGCACCACTGGCGGGCGCTATTGCAATGTGCTGACGGGCGGGGCCGGATACGGCTGCCTGAAACCGTAAGGAGGAACTGATGCGCTGGGCAATCTTGCTTGCTGTGCTTCCCCTGGCGGCCTGCGACCCGCAGGTCTTTGCCGACAAGACGATGCGGCAAGTGGCAAGCCAGGTCGTGTTGCCGGTGGTGAATCTTGATATGCCGGCAGGCCCGGCGCAGGCGGCAACGAACTGCATCCTTGACGCGGCCAGCCCGGACGAGGTGCGTCTTCTGGCGCGAGACGTGGGGGTGGAGGCTGGCACCTCGACCAAGGCCACGATCCGCGAGATCGCTTTGCGCCCTGCGGCGCAGGCCTGCTACGCCGCCAATGGCGTGCCGCCGATCGGGTGATGGCATGAAACGGCTTGGTATCCTTCTGTTTCTGGCGGCCTGTGGCCCGGTCACGCTGCAGCAGGCCGAGCGCCAGTGTTTCGAGCGCGCACGTCTGGCGCAGCAACCGCGCGGCGAGGTGGCGATCGGTGTCGGCTCGGGCGGGCGTGCGGCGGCGGGCGCGGAACTGACGGTCACTTCCGATTACCTGATGGGGCGCGATCCGGCGGCGGTCTACGAAGCCTGCGTGGTGGCCAAATCGGGCGAACTGCCCAGCCGGCCGCTGTATCAGCGTCCGGATTGGCGAGGCTAGGATGAGCGCGTTGCCCGACATGCAGCTTTTCCGCGACGTGCCGGTGGTTCCGGTGGCGAAGGCGCGACGAACGGTTGTGACGGGCGGGCCGATCTGGCCGAAGTTCGAGACGCAGGTTGCCGCGCGGCATTGCCGGGGCGGGGTTGCGCAAGACACCGCGCCAAGGCCGCCCACCGGCCGGATTGCCACAGAGACGCGACCGGCAGTCTGGGGCGGATACCTGATCCGGCATTTCGGGCATCTGGTGGCCGAGCAGTTGACCCGGCTGCCGCAATCGCTGCGCGACCGGCCCGATGACATCTGTCTGTTCACCGTGCCGCCCGAGGACCGCCCGGAAACCCTGCCCGGCTACATCTGGGATGTGCTGGACTGGCACGGTGTCCGCCGCGACCGGGTGGTTATCGTCAGTGACCCCTGCCTTGTGCAGACGCTGCACGTTGCGGCGCAGGGCGAGATGCTGGGACAGATTCCGACCGCGACGGAATATCTGGACCTGCTTGAAGACCGTGCGCGCCGCAACGCGCTGCTGCCCGAGCGTCATCGGCTGGTGTTTGTCACCCGCGCCGGGCTGGTGCCAGCGGGTGGTGGCGGCCATGCGGGCGAAGGCTATCTTGCGACGCTGCTGGAAGGCTTGGGCGTGCGGATACTGGACCCGGGCCGGGTGTCGCTGCGCGAGCAATTGGCGCTCTATGCCGGGGCATCCGTGCTGCTCTTTTCCGAAGGCTCCGCGCTGCATGGCCGCACCCTGGTGGGCCGCGTGCGGCAGGAGATCCATGTGCTGCGCCGCCGGCCGCAGCGCAACACCGCGCGATTGCAGTTGAAGCCGCGCTGCCGGCATCTGGCCTATCATGAGACGGTTGCCGGCAAGCTGGGCACCGAGACCGACACCCGCGCCAGCCGGGTGGACCGCGAAGTGGCGCTGTATGACCGGGACGCATTGTTCGTGGCCTTGGCCGAGGTTGGCATCGACCTCTCGCCGGTGTGGGACGACACCGCCTACCGCGCTGCCGCCGAGGCCGATCTGGCCGGATGGATGGCGGCAAACCCAACAACACCGGGCCAGCGTGCCGTGAACGAGGCCGTGCTGGCCCGTCTTGGCCTGACGCCCGACTTTACGCGCCTTGTTGGCGCACCTGCATGAAAGGCTGAAACATGGCTCAGTTCTCGCTGCCGAAAAACTCGACCATCCGCACCGGTAAGACCTGGCCCAAGCCGGACGGCAAGAACGTGCGCAAGTTCCAGGTCTACCGCTGGACGCCGGATGACGGGCAGAACCCGCGGGTCGACACCTATTTCGTCGATATGGACACTTGCGGCCCGATGGTTCTGGACGCGCTGATCAAGATCAAGAACGAGATCGACCCGACGCTGACGTTCCGCCGGTCGTGCCGCGAGGGCATCTGCGGATCGTGCGCGATGAACATCGACGGGATCAACACGCTGGCCTGCATCTACGGTCTGGACGAGGTGAAGGGCGACGTGCGGATCTATCCGTTGCCGCACATGCCGGTGATCCGCGACCTGATCCCCGACCTGACGCATTTCTACGCCCAGCACGCCAGCATCATGCCGTGGCTGGAAACCAAGACCAACCGCCCGGCCAAGGAATGGCGCCAGTCGATCGAGGACCGGTCCAAGCTGGACGGGCTTTATGAATGCGTGATGTGCGCCTCGTGTTCGACGGCCTGCCCGAGCTACTGGTGGAACAGCGACCGCTACCTTGGGCCGGCGGCATTGCTGCATGCCTACCGCTGGATCATCGACAGCCGCGACGAGGCGACGGGCGAGCGGCTGGATGACCTGGAAGATCCCTTCAAGCTGTATCGCTGCCACACCATCATGAACTGCGCCAAGACCTGCCCCAAGGGCCTGAACCCCGCCAAGGCGATTGCCGAGATCAAGAAGATGATGGTCGAACGGATCGTCTGAAGCCCGGCCCTTCACAGGCTGCCTTGTCGTGAATACATCTGACCCTGGCGGCATCATGGCCGCAGGAAAGCGGCGCATGACCACGGACCCACAGGATGCGGAGCCAGACCCCTCGCACCGGCGCGCCAAGCCCGAGCGCAAGCGGCTGTCGGTGATGCTGGACGAGCTGGCCGGGGACGAAACGCGTGACCGGATTGCGATTTCCGATCTGGTGGTGGCACTGCAGTTGCGGGCTTACGGCGCGCTGCTACTGATCTTTGCGCTGCCCAACGTGTTGCCGGCGCCGCCCGGCACGTCGGGGCTGCTGGGCCTGCCGCTCTTGTTCATCGCGACGCAGATGATGCTGGGCAGGGTGCCGTGGTTTCCCCAGGTGATCGCGGCCCGGTCGATGAGCCGCGCCGACTTTGGCACGCTGATCGAGCGGGTGTCGCCCTTGATCGCGCGGACCGAGCGGCTGTTGCAGCCGCGCCTGATGTGGCTGAGCGACCCGGTGGTGGAGCGCGGCCTTGGCGCGGTGGCACTGGTGCTGGCGCTGGTTCTGGTGCTGCCGGTGCCGTTCGGGAACATGTTGCCGGCCTTCACGATCTGCGTCATCGCGCTGGGAGTGCTGGAGCGGGACGGGGTCTGGATCGTCGGCGGGCTGGTGTTGGCGGTCGTGTCGGTGGTGGTTGCCTATGGCGTTATCTATGTGATGCTGCGGGCGATCATGTTTTTGTTCCTGAACGCTCTCACCTGATCGGACGCCGCATGAAGCCAGACCACCCCGCCCACCACCCGCCTGCTGACGCGGCTGACCGCAAGGCCGTGGAGCCGGTGATCTGCTACCCGGTGGAGCGGCTGGCGCGGCCCGACCTTGGCCCTTACCTTTCTGCGCGCGAGGGCTGGGAGCGGCTGGCCGAAGTGCTGGTACCGCCGCGCGAGGCGCGGACATTCGATGTGCCGGCGGGCTGCTTTTTCCGCATCACCTCGGTCGAGGGGTCGCAGGTCGGCGATCTGAACCTGTGGGCGGCTGGCGATCTGGGCGAGCGGTTCTTTTCGGGCAAGACGCGGGCGCTGCATGGCACGCATCTGAGTGCGGGGGACCGGATGTGGTCGTGCCTGCCCCATCTGCGGCCGATGGCGCTGATTACCGAGGATACGCTGGACTGGTACGGGTTCGATGCCTTTGGCGGAGCGGTGCATGATGTGATCGGCACGCGCTGCGATCCTTACACACACGCGCTGTTGTCGGGCGGCGACCAGTATCACCATTGCTGTCATTCGAACCTGACGCGGGCCCTGGCAGCGCGAACGGGGTTGCCGCCAGCCGAGGCCGAGCGTCATGTGCACGACGTGCTGAACGTCTTCATGTGCACCGGGTTCACGCGGGACACGGGGCAATATTTCATGAAAGCCTCGCCGGCGCGGCCCGGCGATTTCATCGAGTTCTTTGCCGAGATCGACCTCCTTGCCGCGCTGTCGGCCTGCCCGGGCGGGGACTGTTCCGCCAAGCATTCGTCGGACGAGGCGCGGTGTCATCCCTTGCTGGTCGAAGTCTTTCGCCCGAAGGCGGCGCCAGCGGGCTGGGTACCACCGGGGGTCAATGGTTACGACCGGAGCCACGGGCTTTGAGCGCGGCGGGGGGTTTCACACCCCCCGCACCCCCCGTGGGATATTTGGGGAAGAGGAAGTCTTGGGTCAGCAGTACCGTTCGACAGTTGTCGTCTGATCGTCGTCGTAGCGGTCGCCGAATGCCCAGCCAACGGGCAGGAGGCGGGCAATTTCACTGTGATCTTCCGGGGTGAGGGTGATGTCGCTGGCGCCTGCCCAGTGGGCAAGGTGGGCGGCTGTGCGGGTGCCGGGGATCGGGATCAGGTGGAGGCCTTGCGCCAGCACCCAGGCGAGGGCGAGGGCGGCGGGGCTGTGGCCACGGTCGTCGGCATAGGCGCGGAACGCCTCGATCCGGGTCTTGTTGCGCGGCCAGTTTTCCGCGGAAAAGCGCGGGATCTGGGTGCGAAACTCGCCGGGAGTCAGGGTCGCGGGGTCGAGCATCGTCTGGCCGAATGCGCCGCGGGCGAGGGGGGAGAAGGGGACGAAGGCGGTGCCGAGGCTGGCGCAGCGCTGGATCAGGCCAAGCTCGGGTTGCCGGGTCCAGAGCGAGTATTCGTTCTGGATCGCCCGCACGGGGTGGACGGCGTGGGCGCGTTCGAGGGTGTAGGGTGCCACCTCGGACATGCCGTAGCCGCCGATCTTGCCTTCGCGCACGAGGGTGGCGAGGGTGTCGGCGACCTCTTCGATCGGCCGCGCGGCCTCGTGGCGGTGGATATAGAACAGATCGATGTGGTCGGTGCCGAGCCGTTTCAGCGACCCTTCGAGTTCGGCGCGCAGGTAGGGGGCGGAATTGTCGATCCGGCGCGTCGGGCCGGGAACGATCGACGCCTTGGTGGCGAGGACCGGGCGGTGCTTGCGCCTGCGGAGCCATTCGCCAACAACCGTTTCCGACCGGCCCGCGCCGTAGATATTGGCGGTGTCGAGGAAGGTGATGCCATGATCCCAGGCGGCATCGAGGCAACGCAGGCTGACATCATCCGTGGTGGCACCGAAGAGGCCGCCGAACGAGAGGCAGCCGAGGCCGATGGCCGAAACCATCGGACCGTTCGCCCCGAGTTGACGTTGCTGCATGACGGCTCCTTGGCGTTTGGCGGGCAGGTGAAGCCGTGCCGGGCGGGAGGTCAAGAGGTGATGTAATGCAGCCCCTGGAAGTGGGCGCGAAGGGCGGCGGTGCGGGGGGCAACAGACTCTGGAGCGTTGGAGCGCAGGCCTTCGGCGATCAGCGCGGCGAGGGCGGGCGCGTCGGCGGGGGTGACGCCGCGCCGGACAAGTTCGGGCGTGCCGATGCGCAGGCCGTTGAGGTCGCCCGCCACCTCGGCAATCGGCAGCCCGATGCCGCAGGCGAGCAAGCCGGCGCGGCGCAGGGTCTTTGAGGCAGTCTGGCCGCCGCCGAAGGCCGCAGCCTCGATGGCGAACTGGTGGGATTGGGTGGCGCCCCTTGCGGCGGCAAAGACGGGAAGGCCGAGGGCGGTGAGTGCCTGGGCAAGGGCGCGCGCGAGGGTTGCCATCGCCTCGGCGTAGGCGCGGCCGTGATCGCGCCAGTCAAGGAGCGTCAGGGCGAGGGCGGCGGATTTGCCGGCGTCGAAGTTCGCGGTCATGCCAGGGTAGGCGATGGCGTCGAGCCGTTCGGCGATGCTGGCGTCGTTGGTGACGATCAGACCGCCAGCGGGGCCGCCGAGGGATTTGTAGGTGCTCATCGTCATCAGGTGCGCGCCTTGGCCAAGCGGATCGGGGAAGATGCCGCCCGCGATCATGCCGCACTGGTGGGCGGCGTCGAAGAGGACATGGGCACCGACTTCATCAGCTATCGCGCGCACGTCTGCGACGGGATGGGGGAAGAGGTTGAGGCTTCCGCCGATGGTGATGAGCTTTGGTTTCACAGAGTGGGCGAGGGTGCGGAGCGCTGCAAGATCAAGGGTATAGCCGTCGGCATCCACTGGTGCGGGGTGGGTGACGAGGCCGTAGAGCCCGGCGCATCCGGCGGCGTGGTGGGTAACGTGGCCGCCGACGGACGGTGGCGGGGCGATGATCGCGTCGCCGGGTTTCGTCAGCGCCATGAAGCCGTAGAGGTTGGCCAAGGCCCCGGAGCCGACGCGGATTTCGGCATATTTCGCGTGGAAGATCTCGGCGGCAAGTTCGGCGGTGATGACCTCGATTTCTTCGATCGCCTCCAGCCCCATCTCGTATTTGTCACCGGGATAGCCCAGCGAGGGGCGGCTGCCCAGGCCGCGGGCAAGGGCGGCTTCGGCACGGGGGTTCATCACGTTGGTGGCGGGGTTGAGGTTGAAGCAATCGCGGTCGTGGATCTGCATGTTCGCCTCGATCAGGGTTTCGATCCTCGCGGCCACGGTTGGGGTGGCGGCAGAGGTCTCGTTGGCGACGCGCTGGATCAGGGTTTCACACTGGGCGGCAACCCAAGGACGGGGGGCGAGGTGGGGCATCGTGATCTCCTGTGCTTTGGTGCAAGAGACATGCGGGAGGGATTGTCTGCAAATGAGTTTTGCGGAAAGCTAGGGTCAGAAAAAATGAGGCTGAATTGGCTGTCGCCCCACCCCGCCCGAAGGATCTGCCGCTAAGCGCGCTGCGAGCCTTTGAGGCGGCGGCGCGGCTGGAAAGTTTTGCGGCGGCGGCGGTGGAGTTGGGGGTGACGCCGGGGGCGGTGACGGCGCAGGTGAAAGGGCTGGAGGCGGCGTTGGGGGCGGCCTTGTTCGAGCGGACGGCGCGGGGGGTGCGGCTGACGGCGGTGGGTGCGCGGGCCTTGCCGGGGTTCGTGGCCGCGTTCGATGCGATGGCGGGCGCGGTGCAGGTGCTGCGCGCCGAGGCGGCCCCGCAGACGGTGCATATTGCCACGCTGCCGGCGATTGCGCAGTTGTGGCTGTCGCCACGGTTGCCGGACTTGCGGGCGGCGGCGCCGGAAATCGTGGTCTCGATTACGGCAATGGAAGCCGCACCGAACCTGAAGCGGGCGCCCTACGATCTGAGCCTGTTTCCGGGCGCAAGCGGCATGTTGTTGGCGCCGGAAGTGATTTTTCCCGTGTGTAGTCCGGGGCTTGCAGCGCGCTTGCGGGGGCCGGAGGATCTTGCGGCGGTGGCGTGTCTGCAGGACGCGACCTGGGCCGAGGATTGGGCGGTCTGGGCGGCCGAGGCGATGCCGGGGCAGCGGTTCACGCCGCGCGGGCCGGTATTTTCGCTGTATGCGCTGGCGGTGGAGGAGGCGGCAGGCGGTGCGGGCGTGCTGATGGGGCATGAGGCGCTGGTGGCCGGGCACATGGCGCGGGGGGCGCTGGTGGCACCGTTCGGCACGCGGGTGACGCTGGCGCAGGGCTTGCGGTTATGGTCGGCCCGCCCGCTGCGACCGGGGTCTGCGGTGCAGCGGGTGGCGGCGTTTCTGGCCGGTCAGGGGTGGCCCGCGTAGATCACGATCTTGCCGGTGGCGCGGCCGGTTTCGCTGAAATCCTGGGCCTTTGCGGTGTCGTTCAGGCCGAATTCGGCCGCGATCAGGGGGCGAATCTGGCCGAGGTCAACCATCTGGCCGAGGTCTTTCAGAATCGCGGCATTCGGGCCGATGAACACGTATCCGGCGCGTTTGCCCATCGCCTTGGCGCGGTCTTCGGAGGGGCGGTCGGTGATCGACACCAGCATCCCGCCGGGCTTCAGCACACCCCAGGACTTTTCCTGAACCTCGCCACCGATGGTGTCGAACACGACATCCATGTCCTTGGCCACGTTGGCAAAATCCTGCGCGTGGTAGTCGATCACCTCATCCGCGCCGAGCGAGCGGACGAGGGCGGATTTGGGGGCAGAGGCGGTGGTGGTGACGTGGGCGCCCTTGGCGCGGGCAAGCTGCACCGCGATGGAGCCGACGCCGCCAGCACCGGCGTGGATCAGGACGCGCTGGCCGGGGGTCAGGTTGGCGGTGGTGAACAGCGCCTCCCAGGCGGTGATCGAGACGAGGGGCAGGCTGGCGGCCTCGACATGGCTGATGGTGGCGGGCTTGAACGCGATCTCGGTTTCGCGCACGGCGACGTATTCGGCATAGGCGCCGTTGCGGGCGATGTCGGGGCGGGAATAGACAGCATCGCCGGGCTTGAAGCGGGTCACGGCGGGGCCGGTCTTTTCAACCACGCCAGAGACATCCCAGCCCATGATGAGCGGCATTTCGTAAGGGATGAAGGCCTTGAGGTAGCCCTTGCGGATCTTCCAGTCGACCGGGTTTACCGAGGTGGCGACGACGCGGATCAGCACGTCATCATCGTTCAGCATGGGCAGGGGCGCGTCTTCGATGCGGATCTCGGAGGACGCGCCATAGGCGTGGATGCGGGCAGCTTTCATAACGGGACCAATCGGTTAGGTATCCGACTGATATAGGCCGTTTGGCTGCCAGAACCAGCCGGCCTGTCAGGTGAAGGCGGCTTTCAGCGCGATCTCGACCATCGCGCCGAAGGATCGTTCGCGCTGGTCCGAGGGCAGCGCCTCGCCGGTGGCGATGTGGTCGGAGACGGTGAGGATGGCCAGCGCGCGGGCGTTGTGGCGGGCGGCGACCATGTAAAGCTCGGCCGCCTCCATCTCGACCCCGAGGCAGCCGTGGCGGGTGAGTTCCTGCCAGAGGTCCGGGCGTTCGTCGTAGAAGGTATCGGAGGAGTAGATGCCGCCGACATGGGTGGTGGTGCCGTTGTCCCGTGCGGCGTTGTAAGCGGCGCGCAGCAGGCCGAAATCGGCGCAAGGGGCGAAGTTCAGCTCCTTGAAGATGGTGCGGGAGGGTGAGCCGATGGTGGAGCAGGTCTGCGCAAGAATGATGTCGCGGACCTTGACGTGGGCGGGCAAGGCACCCGCAGATCCTATGCGGATCAAGGTCTTGGCACCATAGTCGCGAATGAGTTCGTTGGCGTAGATCGACAGCGACGGCATCCCCATGCCCGAGCCGTGGATGGTGACGCGGTGGCCGTTCCAGGTGCCGGTGTAGCCGAGCATGCCGCGCACCTCGTTCACCAGCACCGCATCCTTGAGAAAGGTTTGCGCGGCCCAGCGGGCGCGGTAGGGGTCGCCCGGCAAGAGGACGGTTTCGGCGATCTCGCCGGGTTTGGCGCCGATGTGGACGGTCATTCTTCCCCCTCTGCCGGTATCAGGGTTAATTGCCTGATTTCCCGTTATTTTTCTGGTCTGCCTGGCGTCTGCCTCGCGTCTGGCACGCGTATGGCACGCGTATGGCACGAAGCCGGGCAACGGCACCATTAATGGGCCGTCCGGTTCAGGCCAGCAAGGCGGAATTTTGGTCAGGCGGCGAGGTCGTCGAAGCTGGGGCGGTTCGGGCAGAAGGTGGCCTCGGCCTTGTCGCGGCCGCCAGCGAGATGCGTGGCGCAACGACCGCGGTCGGCGCAGCGGCCGCAGGTGGAAAGAAGATCGACCCATTGCGCGTGGTCACGCTTCAACGCGGCCTCGGGGATGCCGAAGATCGCGCCCATCGCGGTGACACGGTCGGCGACGTCCTGCGGCATGCGCAGAAAGGCGAGCACCTGATCGCGGTTCATCCCGAGGTCGGAAAGGTCGCGGTCGGTGAGGGCGTTGACCTCGCTCACGTCGTGGAGATGGGCGATGAGGGTGCGGATACGGTCGAGCATGGGAGGCTTCCTTCGTGGCGGATGCCCCGGACGGTAGCGGATCAAGGCTTGGCAGGGATTGACCTGCGTCAAACGCGGCAAAGATCACTCGGCCGCGACGGCACCGGGTTCGGCCAGCGCCACGATATCGAGCATGATCCGGTTCAACTGGAAGTCCTTGGGCGTGTAGACCTGCGCGACGCCAAGCGCGCGCAGGGCGGTGGCGTCTTCTTCGGGGATGATGCCGCCGACGACGAGGGGGATGTGGCCAAGACCGGCGGCGCGAAGCTGGGCGAGGGTGTCGGTGACGAGCGGCAGGTGGCTGCCCGACAGGATGGAGAGGCCGATGACGTGGGGGGCCTCGGCTTCGGCGGCGGTAACGATTTCGCCGGGTGTCAGGCGGATGCCGGCGTAGTGGATCGCCATGCCGCAGTCGCGGGCGCGGGCGGCGATCTGTTCGGCGCCGTTGGAGTGGCCGTCAAGGCCGGGCTTGCCCATCAGGAAGGTCAGTTGGCGGCCAAGTTTGGCGGACACGGCGGCGACGGCGTCGCGGATCGGCTGCAACCCTTCGGTGCGGTTTGACGGCGCGCGGGAGACGCCGGTCGGGGCGCGGTATTCGCCGAAGGCGGCGCGGATCACGGCGGCCCATTCGCCGGTGGTGACGCCGGCCTTTGCGGCGGCGATGGAGGCGGGCATGATGTTTTGCGCGGTCGCTGCGGCCTGGCGCAGGGCGGTGAGCGCCTTTGCCACGGCGGCGCTGTCGCGGGCCGCGCGCCACGCTTGCAGGCGGGCGATCTGGTCGGCCTCGGCCTCGGGGTCGGCCTGCATGATGAGGCCGTCGCCGGTGGTCAGGGGCGAGGGCTCGGTGGTGGTGAAGCGGTTGACGCCGACGACGGTGGTCTCGCCCGATTCAATGCGGGCGATGCGGTCGGCGTTGGCCTCCACCAGCCGGGATTTCATGTGGTCGATGGCGGCGACGGCACCGCCCATCGCGTCGATCCGGGCCAGTTCGTCGCGTGCGCCGTCCTTGAGGCTGGCCACCTTGCGGTCGATGGCGGGGTTGCCGTCGAAGAGGTCGTCATATTCCAGAAGGTCGGTTTCATAGGCGAGGATCTGCTGCATCCGGAGCGACCATTGCTGATCCCACGGGCGCGGCAGGCCGAGGGCTTCGTTCCACGCGGGCAGTTGCACCGCGCGGGCGCGGGCGTTTTTGGAGAGCGTGACGGCCAGCATTTCCAGAAGGATGCGGGTGACGTTGTTTTCCGGCTGCTGTTCGGTGAGGCCGAGGGAATTGACCTGCACGCCGTAGCGGAAGCGGCGGTATTTGGCATCCGCGATGCCGTAGCGGGTGGCGAGCAGTTCGTCCCACAATTCGGTGAAGGCGCGCATCTTGCACAGTTCGGTGACGAAGCGGATGCCGGCGTTGACGAAGAACGAGATGCGCCCGGCGAGCATCGGGAAATCGGCGGCGGAAACCTTGCGTTTGAGGTCATCCAGCACGGCGCAGGCGGTGGCGAGCGCGAAGGCCAGTTCCTGTTCCGGCGTGGCCCCGGCCTCTTGCAGGTGGTAGCTGCAGACGTTCATCGGGTTCCACTTCGGCAGATGCTCGGCGGTGTAGGCGGCGACGTCGGTGATCATCCGCAGCGAGGGCGCGGGCGGGCAGATGTAGGTGCCGCGCGAGAGGTATTCCTTGATGATGTCGTTCTGCACGGTGCCTTGCAGGGCTGAGACATCGGCGCCCTGTTCCCCGGCCACCGCGATGTAGAGCGCCAGAAGCCAGGGGGCGGTGGCGTTGATCGTCATCGAGGTGTTCATCTGGTCGAGCGGGATGTCACGGAACAGGGTGCGCATGTCGCCGAGGTGGGCGACTGGAACGCCGACCTTGCCGACCTCGCCACGGGCCAGTTCGTGGTCGCTGTCGTAACCGGTCTGGGTGGGCAGGTCGAAGGCGACAGAGAGGCCGGTCTGCCCCTTGGCCAGGTTGGTGCGGTAAAGCGCGTTCGAGGCGGCGGCGGTCGAATGGCCGGCATAGGTGCGGAAGAGCCAGGGCCCCTCTTTGGATTTGGCGTCGGTCATCGGGCGGCCTCGTGAATCGGCTGGGTAATTTTATTGCGTCAAGGGATGGATACGGGACATTTCATGTAACTGTCAATCGCTGCGCTGCGGCGATGGCGGAGCGGGGGCCAGCCCCCCGCACCCCCCGGGATATTTGCGGACAGATGAAAGCCCGTTGTCGGTTTGACGAGATCGGATAGGGTCTGGCGATGTTCGGCGCGGTGGCGGTTCCTGTCTGGCTTTTGATCCTGATCCTTGGTTTCGCCACGGTCAGCTTTGCCACGCATTTCCTGTTCCCCTCGGTGCGCTGGTTCTTTCGGCGGCGGGCGGAGCGGGCGTTGTCGCGGCTGAATGCGCGGCTGGACCGGAAGGTGGATCTGTTCAAGCTGGCGCGGCGGGCGGACATGGTGGCGCGCCTGGCCTATGATCCGAAGGTGGTGGAGGCCGCGATGGCGCATGCCGCCGAGACCGGGGTGCCGGGGTCCGTCGCGTTCGAGGAGGCGCGGACCTATGCGCGCGAGATCGTGCCGGGGTTTTCCGCCACGCTCTACTTCGGGTTTGCGACACGGGCGGCGAAGTGGCTGAGCCGGCTGTTGTTCCGGGTGCGGGTCGGCAAGGTCGACAAGGAGTTGGCGCATGTCGATCCGAAGGCCACGGTGATCTTTGTGATGAACCACCGCTCGAACGTGGATTATGTGCTGGTGACGTGGCTGGTGGCGGATCGGGCGGCGATTTCCTATGCGGTGGGGGAGTGGGCGCGGGTCTGGCCCTTGAGCGTGATGATCCGGGCGATGGGGGCCTATTTCATCCGGCGCGGCAGCCGCAACGCTTTGTATCGCCGCGTGCTGGCGCGCTATGTGCAGATGGCGACGGCGGAGGGCACCACGCAGGCGTTCTTTCCGGAAGGCGGGCTTAGCCTTGATGGGCGGGTGGGGCCGGCGAAGATGGGGCTGTTGAGCTATGTCGTCGAGGGCTTCGATCCGGGGGGGCGGGACGTGGTGTTCGTTCCGGTGGGCCTTGCCTATGACCGGGTGCTGGAGGACCGCGTGCTGGTCGCGGCAGCGGCGGAAGGCGGGCGGCGGTTCCGGGTGCGGCCGCTGCGGGTGGGCTGGTATGCCGCGCGGCTGGGATGGAAGCGGATGCGCGGGCGGTTCAAGGGGTTTGGCACCGCGGCTGCGGCCTTTGGCGCACCGGTGTCGTTGAAGCGGTTACTCGCCGAGGGTGGCGACGTCGAGACGCTGGGCGAGCGGTTGATGGCGGCGATCGCGAAGGTGGTGCCGGTGGTATCGGTGCCGCTGGTGGCGCGGGCCCTGGCGGAGGGGCCTGCGTCGCGCGACGAGCTGCGCACGCGGGTTCTGGGGCTGATCGCGCGGCTGGAGGCGACCGGCGCGGTGTTGAAGCTGCCGCCGCAGGGGATCGAGGCGGTGCTGGCCGAAGGGCTGACCCCGTTGATCGCGCGGGGCGTGGTGAACGAGGCGATGCAGCCGGTGCCGGGGCAGGAAGCGCTGTTGGCATTCTACGCATCCTCGGTGCCGACCGTCTGACCTGCGCCGCGACGCGGCGGACATAAAATTACAAAATTTCAACTTAATGAGTTGCAAAGTTGCGTGAGCGGTCGCTATTCTTGGGAAACGCCGCCGATTCTGCGGCGCGGCATTTCTGACGGAGGCTCTGTTGGCTTTGGATACGCAATCGGCACCCCCGGTTCATGACGCACCGCGGAAAGACCTGTACGAGCTTGGCGAGATGCCGCCTTTGGGCCATGTGCCAAGCCAGATGTATGCCTGGACGATCCGGCGCGAACGCCACGGGCCGCCGGAGACCGCGTTTCAGGTGGAGGTCGTGGATACCTGGGCCATCGACAGCAACGAGGTGCTGGTGATGGTGATGGCGGCAGGCGTCAATTACAACGGCGTCTGGGCGGCGCTGGGCGAGCCGATCTCGGTCTTTGATGGTCACAAGGCGCCGTATGCGGTGCTGGGCTCGGACGCTGCGGGGATTGTCTGGGCGGTGGGCGACAAGGTCAAGCGCTGGAAGGTCGGCGACGAGGTCGTGGTCCACTGCAATCAGGACGATGGCGACGACGAGGAATGCAACGGCGGCGATCCGATGTTTTCCCCGAGCCAGCGGATCTGGGGCTACGAGACGCATGACGGGTCTTTCGCGCAGTTCACGCGCGTGCAGGCGCAGCAGTTGATGCCGCGGCCAAAGCACCTGACCTGGGAAGAAAGCGCCTGCTACACGCTGACGCTGGCGACGGCCTACCGGATGCTGTTCGGGCATGAGCCGCATGACCTGAAGCCGGGGCAGAACGTGCTGGTCTGGGGCGCGTCGGGGGGCCTGGGGTCCTATGCGATCCAGTTGATCAACACGGCGGGGGCGAATGCGATCGGCGTGATCAGCGATGAGTCGAAGCGCGAGTTCGTCATGAGCCTTGGTGCCAAGGGCGTGATCAACCGGGGCGACTTCAAATGCTGGGGGCAACTGCCGAAGGTTGGCAGCGAGGAGTATAACGTCTGGCTGAAAGAGGCGCGGCGGTTCGGCAAGGCGATCTGGGACATCACCGGCAAGGGTGTTTCGGTGGACATGGTGTTCGAGCATCCGGGCGAAGCGACGTTTCCGGTGTCGTCCTTGGTGGTGAAGAAGGGCGGGATGGTGGTGATCTGTGCCGGCACCACCGGGTTCAACTGCACCTTTGACGTGCGCTACATGTGGATGCACCAGAAGCGGTTGCAGGGCAGCCACTTTGCCCATCTGAAGCAGGCGGCGGCGGCCAACAAGCTGATGGTGGAGCGGCGGCTGGACCCCTGCATGTCGGAGGTGTTTCCCTGGGCCGAGATCCCGAAGGCGCACACGCTGATGTGGAAGAACCAGCACAAGCCGGGCAACATGGCGGTGCTGGTGCAGGCGCCGCGCACCGGCCTGCGGACCTTTGAGGACACGCTTGAGGCGAGCCGCCCGGCGTGATGGGCTGTGTGTCCGGCGGGCAGCGCCGCGACGGACCGAGGCAGGCGGACGGGCCATTTCTTCCGGTGGTCGAAGGCCATGCACCTGTAACACGCTGCGGCTGTCGGCCTTGAAGTGTTAACTACGATTTACCGCGCAGAACCCGTCCTGCGGCGATTTTCTGGCTTGCCCTGCTGACCGCATCAACGACTGTTGACCGTGAGGGTCAGGCTGTCGGCAGGATGGCGGTGGCTTTGCAATGTGCAGTTGAATCGTTTCCGGGGGCCTCATGCGCCACGACTGGATCTATGACGTGTTGTCAGATCTCAAGGCTTATGCTGCTGTGAACAATCTGCCCGCACTTGCGGCGAAGGCGGACGAGGCGCTTGTGGTGGCGCGGGCCGAGATTGCCGCGCAAATGTCTGATCCGGATCAGGGTGGCGCCAACGAAAACGGGCCGACGGAACCGACGCAATAGCCTCGCGCCCGGTTTTGAAGGCGGTTATGGTCGCCGCCATGCAGACCCCCGCCCTTACCTTTTCCGACGATCAGGCCGAAGCGTTCGACCGGCTTGCGGCGGCGCTGGCGGCAAATGGCATCGACGTGACCGAAGGCGTGTTGACGCCGCTGGCCGAGGGCAAGGCGTCGGTGCTGGCGGTGGTGGGCAAGGCCGGGTCGGGCAAGACGATGCTGCTGGCGGCGCTGTACCGCAGTCTGAAGGCCGCCGGGGTGGAAATCGTTTCGGGCGATTACGAGGGGCGGCGGCGGAAGGATCGCCGCACGCTGGCGATATTGGCGCCGACCAACAAGGCCGCAAGCGTGCTGCGATTGCGCGGTGTGCCGGCGACGACGATCCACCGCATCCTTTATACCCCGGTCTATGACCCGCAGTATGAAAAGATCGCCGAATGGCTGGCGGGGAACGGGCCGCGCCCGGTGGTCGAGGGGCTGACCGATCTGGCGCTGGACCGGGCGCATGCGTTTTACCAGACGGTCGCGTCGATACCGGGGGCGCTGGCGGCGGCGGGGTTGAAGGGCAGCGATTTCATCAAGGGCTGGAAGCGGCGCGAGGAGCCGCTGGATGTGGGGTTCGTGGACGAGTCCTCGATGCTGGACGAACGTGCGCTGGCCGACCTGCGCGAGATCTTTCCGACGCTGGTGCTGTTTGGTGATCCGGCGCAGTTGGCCCCGGTGGGCGCATCAGGCGAAATGGTGTTCGACAAGCTGGGCGACAGCCGCAAGCTGGTGCTGAGCCGGATCCATCGGCAGGCGGAAGATAACCCGATCCTCGACCTTGCCCATGCCTTGGGCGACGAGCGGCTGGGGTTCGAGGAGTTCGAGCGGATGGTCGAGGCGCGGGCGCGGGCGGATGACCGGGTGGTCTGGGCCGAACGGGTGGATGCGGGGCTGATGGCGCGCAGCCCGGTGCTGGTGTGGCGCAACGCGACGCGGGTGCGGCTGATCCAGGCGTTCCGGTCGGCGTATGGCGCGCCGGAGGATGAACTCTTGCCGGGCGAGCCGCTGATTTGCGACGGGATCGAACTTCCGCTGAAGCACAGAAAGAAGCGGATCGACCTTGAGGCGCGGGGGCTGATCAAGGGCGCGCAGGTGATCTATCTTGGGACCGGCAACCGCGAGGGCTTTGCCAAGCTGCATGTGGTGGGGGCCGAAGAGCCGCAGATTTCGGCGGCAAGCATCATCAAGATCGAAAAGCCGGACGAGGAAGAGCCGTTCATCCCGCATGCGGCCCGGATGGGGGCCACGTTCCTGCATGGGGCTGCGGTGACGATCCACAAGGCGCAAGGCAGCCAGTGGGACGCGGTGCAGGTGTTCGCGCCGGACCTTTACGCCGCCGCGCAGTCGGGGCGGTCGGAGGCCGGGGTGCCGCTGTGGAAGCGGCTGGCCTATGTGGCGATCACCCGGGCGCAGACGCGGCTTTACTGGGTGGTACGCAACCGGCTGGCGCGGCCCCTGGCGCCGTTGACGATTGATGATCTGCGGCGGGAGCCTGCACCGCTGGCCTTGGAGGACGGCGCGGAATGACCGGCGGCGGAACCAGGGGTTTCACACCCCTCGCGCTCCGCCCTGAAAAGCGAGGGGTTTCACACCCCTCGCGTTCCCCGTGGGATATTTTCACAAAGAGGAAGCCAAATTTGATTCAAATTGGCGGGGGTGTCGGCTAGGGTCGGCAGGGATTGAGGGAGGCTTTGATGGCTTTGGTGTTCGTTCAGTTTCGCTGCACTCCGGGCAAGACCTATGAGGTTGCCAACGCGATCTGGGACCGCGAGGTGGTGAGCGAATTGTATTCGACCAGCGGGGAATATGACCTTATTGCCAAGGTCTACATCCCCGATGGCGAGGATACCGGGCATTATCTGTCGTCGCGGTTGTTCGACATTCCGGACATGGTGCGGACCCTGACGACGATGACGTTCAAGGCGTTCTGACGCCTAGAGCCAGGCGGCGCGGTTGGTGCCGGTGGCGGCGGCGACGGTGGCGTGACCGTCGCGGGCGAGACACTGGTCAAGGCCGCGGGCGATATGGGCGGCGACCGAGAGGCCGTGATAGACCATCGCGGTGTAAAGCTGAACGGCAGAGGCGCCGGCGGTGATCTTGGCGTAGGCCTGTTCGGGGGTGGAGATGCCGCCGACGCCGACCAGCGGGAGCTTGCCATCCGTCAGGTGCGACAGGCGGGCGAGGACGCGGGTCGAGCGTTCGAAGAGGGGGGCGCCGGAGAGGCCGCCAGCCTCGGCCCGGTGCGGGCTCTGGAGTCCGTCGCGGTTCAGCGTGGTGTTGGTGGCGATGATGCCGGCGAGGCCTGCGGCAAGAGCCACCTCGGCGATCTGGGCGAGGTCGTCGTCGGTGAGGTCGGGGGCGATCTTCAGGAACACCGGGATCGGGGTCACGAGGGCGGCGCGCGCCGCCATCACGCCCTCGAGGAGGGCGGCGAGGGCAGCGGGGCCTTGCAGATCGCGCAGGCGTTCGGTGTTGGGCGACGAGACGTTGACGGTGGCGAAATCGACATGCGGGCCGCAATGGGCCAGCACGCGGGCGAAATCGGCGGCGCGGTTGTCGGAAGTCTTGTTGGCACCGAGGTTGAGGCCCACGGGGACCGGGCCGGGCCTGCGCTGGGCGAGGCGCTGGCCGACCGCCTCCATCCCGTCGTTGTTGAAGCCGAAGCGGTTGATCGCGGCGCGGTCTTCGGTGAGGCGGAAGAGGCGGGGTTTGGCGTTGCCGGGTTGGGGCAGCGGGGTGGCCGCGCCAACCTCGATGAAGCCGAAACCCGCGCGCGACAGGGGGGCCACGGCGGTGGCGTTCTTGTCGTAGCCGGCGGCAAGGCCGACCGGGTTCAGCAGCGGCAGGCCGGCCAGCGTGGTGGCAAGGCGGGGCGAGGTGACCGGGCCCGGCAGGGGCGCGAGGCCCGTTTGCAGCGCCAGAAGCGACAGGCCGTGGGCGCGTTCGGGATCGACGCGGTGGAGAAGGGCGAGGCCGGCGCGCTCGATCAGGCTCACCAGACGCCCTCGGGGAAGATGTGGCCGGTGGCGCCGAGGGGGAGCGACTTGTCCCAGACCACGTCCGAGAGCGTCAGCGGGCGGTAGAGGTGGGGAAAAAGCGCTCCGCCGCGCGAGGGTTCCCATTTCAGCGCCGGACCGAGGGCGCTGCTGTCGAGCGCCACCAGAACGAGGTCGCTTTCGGCGGCGAAGTGTTTCGCGGCGGTTTCGGCGACCTGGGCGGCTGTGGAGATGTGGATGTAGCCATCGGTCAGGTCGATCGGCGCGCCGTGGGTTTCCCCGGCGGCACGGAAGGCATCCCATTCGGGGCGGCGGAAGATCTTGTAGATCAGCATGGTCGTGTCTTTGCCGTGAAGGCGCGCGCGGGTCAATGGCGTGTGTCGTGCGGTGCATGTCGCGGGCAGCGTGTCATCGCTGGGTCATGCCCGCCGCGCAGGTTTGACAGCACCGAAGGTCGGGGCGCAGACTGCAGGCATGGCAACGACTTCATCCAGAAGGAGAATCGCAATGCAGCATTTCCGCAGATCATTGACGCGCAGCCTGCTGGCCTCGGCCGGGATGCTGGCGCTGGCAGCCCCGCTTGCCGCCGAGACGGTAAAACTGACACTTCTGGGCGTGGGCGATGTCTATAATTTCGAGGAGGAGGATGGGCGCGGCGGCTTTGCCCGGCTGAACGCGGTGGCATTGGCCGAACGCGCGGCGAACCCCAACACGCTTTACCTGTTCAACGGTGACATGCTGTCGCCGTCGCTGATTTCCGGGTTTGACATGGGGCAGAACACCATTGATTTCACCAATCTGGTGCCGTTCGATCTGGCCGTGCCGGGCAACCATGAGTTCGACTTCGGGCCGGAGAATTTCATCGAGAAGATGAAGGCGTCGAAATACCCCTGGGCCGCGATCAACATCACAAATGCAGATGGCAGCCCGATCGAGGGGTTGGGCGGGGTGACGGTGAAGGAAGTGGGCGGGCTGAAGGTGGCACTGATCCCGGTGGCGCAGGACACCTCGCCCGAGGTGAGTTCGACGGGCAGCTTGAAGTTTCTGCCCACGGTCGACACCGGGATCGAGGCGGCAAAGGCCGCGCGCGAGGCGGGGGCGGATATCGTGGTGGGCGTGGTGCAGACCAACATGGAGAACGACCGCGCGCTGATGGCAAGCCGCGCGTTCGACGTGATCCTGTCGGGCGACGACCACACCTATGCGACGGCCTATGACGGGGTGACGGCCTATGTGGAAACCAGCGTGGACGCGCAACTGCTGACGCCGATCGACCTGACGGTGGAAATTGGCGAGGACGATGGCAAGCGCACGATAAGCTGGACGCCCGCGTTCCGGTTCATCGACACGGCCAACGTGACGCCGGACCCCGCGTCTGCCGCGCTGGCCGACAGTTTCCGCGCCAAGATGGACGAGACGCTGAACGTCGAGATCGGCACGCTGGAGGCACCCCTGGACAGCCGGCGCAACGTGGTGCGGTCTGCCGAGGCGACGATGGGCAACCTGATTGCCGATGCGATGCGTGATGCGACGGGGGCCGATATCGCCATCATGAACGGCGGCGGCATCCGGGGCGACACGACCTATGAGGCGGGCGCCAAACTGACGCGGCGCGACATCCTGACGGAACTGCCGTTCGGCAACGTGACGGTGGTGACGGAGTTGCCGGGTAGCCAGGTGCTGCTGGCGCTGGAGAACGGGGCGAGCCAGGTGGAGAAGGGCGCGGGGCGGTTCGCGCAGGTATCGGGCGTGAGCTACACCATCGACCCCACGGCGGAACCGGGATCGCGGGTGTCGGAGGTGATGGTGGGCGGCGCACCGCTGGAGGCGGACAAGGTCTACACGGTGGCGGTCAACGATTACATCATCGGCGGCGGCGACGGCTATGACGCGCTGGGCGGCGGGCGGGTGCTGACCGAAGGGTCCACCAGCCGGTTGGTGGCCAATGACGTGATGGCCTATGTCGAGAAGCTTGGCACGGTGAAGACGGGCGTCGAGGGGCGGATCAAGATCCTTGGTCAGTGAGGGAGACGGGCTTGGCGCGCGGGCGCGCCGGGCCTATCTTTCGCGGATGTGCGGCCGTTTCACCATCACCCATCCGAACGAGGCGCTGGCGGCGCTGTTTGGTGCTGTGCCGGGCAATGACCTGCCGTTTGTGCCGAATTTCAACGTCTGCCCGACGAATCCGGTGGCTGTCGTCACGTCGGACGGGGGTGTGCGGCGGCTGAGGGCGATGCGCTGGGGGTTCGTGCCGTCGTGGTACAAGGCGACGAATGACGGGCCTTTGATCATCAACGCGCGGGCCGACACCGTGGCGACCAAGCCCGCCTTCCGCGAGGCGGTGCGGTCGCGGCGCTGCATCGTGCCGGCCAGCGGGTTTTACGAATGGAGCACCGGCGAGAAGGGCGAAAAGCTGCCGTGGTATTTCACCCGGGCGGATGGGTTGCCGATGGCCTTGGCCGGGATCTGGCAGCGCTGGGATGACATCGACACCGTGGCGATCGTGTCGACGGATGCGGGCCCCGTGATGGCGGGGCTGCACCACCGCGAACCGGTGGTGCTGGAACAGGCGGACTGGCCGCTGTGGCTGGGCGAGGCCGGGCATGGTGCGGCGGTCTTGATGAAGGCCGCACCTGAGGGTGCGCTGACCCGGCCTGTCAGGGTGTCGTCGGCGGTCAATTCCAACCGGGCGGCGGGGCCTGAGCTGATCGTGCCGATTGCCGCCTGACGAAGCGAAGGCACGCGGCACCAGCAAAGGCGATGGCCAAAAGACCGGAACCCTCGGCGGACCCGGCGGGTGACTGCGCGGTGCTGTTCGTCTGGAAGGCATGTGACTGTGCCGGATGCCAGTGCAAGGATCGTTCGCCTTGAGCCCAGACCCCATCTGCCCCGCGGCGGGTTGCGCGATGCGCAGCGCCCGTTGGAGCTGTGGGGCGGGCTGGAATGCAGCCATGTCACGATTGACGGCAAGATCCGCGACCGGTTGCAGCAAACCGGGCATCAGACCCGCGACGACGATCTTGACCGGATCGCGGGCCTCGGCATCCGCATCATCCGTTACCCGCTGCTGTGGGCCCATGCCGAGGGCGATGGGCCGCCACCTGCCGATCATGCGCGACGGCTGGCGCGGCTGGAGGCTTTGGGGATCACGCCGATCGTGGGCTTCCTGGATCATGGGGCGGGGCCGGGCGGCCTGCTGCCGACCGATCCGGGGTTTGCCCCGCGGCTTGCCGATCTTGCCCAAGCGGTGGTGCGGCGCTTTGCATCCTTGCGCCACGTCACCCCGATCAACGCGCCGGTCACGACCGCGCGCATCGCCTGCCTTTACGGGCAATGCGAGCCGCACACCCGCGACACGCCAACATTTCTGCGCCATGTCGCCGGGTATGCGACGGCAACCGCCGAGGTGATGCGCCGCATCCGGTGCCTGCGGCCCGATGCGATGCTGACCCAGACCGAGGACGTGGGGCGGGGGTTTGCGACCGATGCGCTTGCGGATCAGGCGGCCTATGAAAACGAGCGGCGGTTTCTGGGCTTTGACCTTTTGTGCGGCCGGGTCGGAGAGGGACATCGCTTCTGGACCGAACTGACCGATGCCGGAATTGCGGTTGATACGCTGGCGGCGCTGGCCGCAGCGCCCTGTCCGCCCGACATCATCGGGATCGACCAGTATCCGACCGGCGACCGGTTCCTGGATCACCGGCTGGAGCGGTGTCCGCACGAGCCGGTGGGCGGCAACGGGCGGCAGGCCTGTGTCGATGTGGCGGCGGTTCGCATCCCTGGCCTGCAAGGCGAGGCCGGCCTTTTGGCGCGGCTGCGCGAGGTGAAGGCCCGGCATGGCCTGCCGATCGCGGTGACCGAGGTTCACAATGGCTGCACCCGCGCGGAGCAGTTGCGCTGGCTGATGGAGGCGTGGCAAGCGACGACGGCGGCACGGCAGGACCGTATCGACCTGCGCGCGGTCACGGTCTGGTCGCTGTTTGGCACCTGTGACTGGAATTCCATGCTGCGCGAGCGCCGGGGTTTTCATGAAAGTGGCGCCTTCGACCTGCGCCGCGATCCGCCGCGCCCAGGGTGATTGCGCAGGCGGCGGTCTCGCTGACCCGGACCGGACGCTTTGACCACCCGCTGCTTTCCCGCGCCGGGTGGTGGCGCGACTGCACCGCGGCGCCGGTGGCGGTGGTGCGGGCGGATGGGGCGGCCGAGGTGCTGGGCCGGGTGCTGGCCTGCTGCGCGCGACGCCGGATCGACACCGGCGGTCGGGGCGGCAGCGAGCGGACCGAAGCGCGCGACTGGCGCGCGCTGCTGGTGACGGTCGAGGCCGGGATCTGCCGGTTCTCGTTTCGCGCGACAGGTGCTTTGGAGGCGTTGGACATCGACATCGAGACCGGGCACTTCACGCTGACCGACCTTGGCCCGCATTGCCAGCACCGCCTGTTGCCGGTGCAGACGCCGCGCGCGCTATGCGCGGGGTGCCGGCTGAGCCGCTGCGCGCAACGCATCGGGGGCAAGAAGTGCGCCCCGGCTGCCGACCACGAGGGCAGAGACGCGCTGAGCCTGGGCGATGGCTTCGGGGATGGCGGCACCCATCAGGCGGGCGGCAAGGTAGGCGCCGTTGAAGCTGTCGCCCGCGCCGGTGGTGTCGATCACGCGCGTTGCCGGCGTCACCGGGCAGGTGCCATCGGTATCGGTGCTGCGCCACAGGGTTGGCCGCGCGCCATCCTTGACCGTTGTTTCGGGAACGCCAAGCGCGGCATAGCGGTCGCGGGTGGACGCGGGGGTTTCGTCGCCGAACGCCAGCGCCTCGTCATCGAAGGTGGGCAGGATGACATCCGACGCGCGGGCCGCAGCGGTGATGGCGGCGCGAGCGGCGTCCATGCCTTGCCACAGGCGGGGCCGCAGGTTCGGGTCGAACGCAACGCGAAACGGGCGGTTGCCGCGGGTGCCGAGGGCCGCCATCAGATGCGCGCGACCCTCGGGCGGCAGGATCGCCAGGGTGATGCCCGAGAGATAGACGAGGTCGGCCGGTGCCAAAGCTGTGGTGAGGATGGCGTGATCGTCGGCCAGCCTGCGGGCGGCGCTGTCGGAGCGCCAGTAGGCAAAGCTGCGTTCGCCGGTGGCATCGGTCTGGATGGTGTAAAGCCCGACGGTGCGGGTGGCATCACGCTGGATGTGGGCGGTTGCGATGCCGGAGGTGTGCAGCATCGCCACCATCGCATCCGACAGGGCATCGGTGCCGACGCGCGTCAGATACGCGACCTGCGCCTTTTCTGGCAGCACCGCGCGCATGGCCCAGGCGACATTCAGGCTGTCGCCGGAAAAGCCCTGTTGCCAGAGACCGTCATCGCGGCGGGCAAATTCGACCATGCATTCGCCGATGCACACCACTCGCATCCCGGTATTCTCCTTTGCTCCGCCGGGCAGGCTAGGCGGGTTCGCGCCGTGGGGGCAAGGCGATTTGCGGGTGCCTTGGCTTGCCTTGGCGGGCGCGCCCCTATCTGATGGGCATGGATCGGCCCCGGACAGCGGAGGCCGTCGCCAGCCGCACAGCAAGGATGATGAAGATGCAGTATCGCCGCTTGGGTAAATCGGGCCTTCAGGTCAGCGCCTTTTCCTTTGGGTCGTGGGTGACCTTTGCCAAGCAGGTGGATATCGCCCCCGCCAAGGACATGATGGCCGCAGCCTACGACGCCGGCATCAACTTTTTCGACAACGCGGAAGGCTATGAACAGGGCCGGTCGGAACTGGTGATGGGGCAGGCGATCGACGAGCTTGGCTGGAGCCGGGACAGTTTTGCGGTGTCGTCGAAGGTGTTCTGGGGCGGGCCGAAGCCCATGCAGCGCGGGCTGTCGGCCAAGCATGTCACCGATGCCTGCCATGCGGCGCTGAAGCGGCTGAGGGTGGATTACCTTGACCTCTACTTCTGCCACCGCCCCGATGTTGACACCCCGATCGAGGAAACCGTGCGCGCGATGCACCACCTGATCGCGCAGGGCAAGGTGCTGTATTGGGGCACCTCGGAATGGTCGGCGCAGCAGATCACCGAGGCACATGCGGTGGCCGCGCGCTGGAGCCTGACGCCGCCGACGATGGAACAGCCGCAATACAACCTTTTCGAGCGCGACAAGGTCGAGGGCGACTATGCGCCGCTTTATGACAGTTTTGGTCTGGGCACGACGATCTGGTCGCCTCTGGCGTCGGGCCTGCTGACCGGGAAATACAGCGACGGCATCCCGCAGGACGCGCGGGCGAACCTGCCGGGGTATGAGTGGCTGCGCGACAGGTTCTCCAGCGACGAAGGCCGGGCGCAGATTGCCAAGGTGCGCGATCTGGCGGCGGTTGCAACCCGGCTTGGAATGCCGATCCATCATCTTGCGCTGGCGTGGTGCCTGACGAACCCGCGGGTTTCGACGGTGATCCTTGGGGCGTCGCGACTGTCGCAACTGACCGACAACCTTGCAGCACTGGACCGCGTGGCTGACCTGACACCGGACGTTCTGGCCGAGATCGACGGTATCCTGGGCAACCGCCCGCCGGCACCGCAGCGGTTCTGACCGCGTTGGCGGTTGTGCGCTGGGCGGCGATCTGGTGATCTGCGAGGGTCGGCAGGTGTGCGGGCGGAAGGGGCGCGGCACATGGGGCGCGGCACATGGGGCGAGGCACATGGGGCGCGAACCGGGCAGCGGCGTGCAGATGACCAGAAAGGACGCCACTGTGGGCGACACGGCCCCGACCGGGCTTGCCAGCACCGAGGCGCGGCGGCGGCTGGCGCTGGACGGCCCGAACGACCTGCCGCGCGGCGATCATCGCACCGGGCTGCGCATCCTTGTTGACGTGGTCAAGGAGCCGATGCTTGCGCTCTTGCTGGCAAGCGGAGCGATCTATGCGGTTCTGGGCGAGACGACCGACGCCGTCGTTCTGACCGGCTTTGCCTGTCTTTCGGTGGTGATCACGCTGGTGCAGGAACTGCGCAGCGAGCGCGTTCTTGAGGCCTTGCGCGATCTGAGCAGTCCGCGTGCGCTGGTCATCCGGGATGGTGCGCGCCAGCGCATTGCGGGGCGCGAGGTGGTGCGGGGCGATCTCATCGTTCTGGCCGAGGGCGACCGGGTTCCGGCCGACGCACGGCTTTTGTCGGCGCAGGACCTGCAGGCCGACGAATCCCTGCTGACGGGTGAAGCGGTTGCGGTTCGCAAGGTTGCAGTCGCAGGAGCGGGCGCAGGAGCGGGCGCAGAGGCGGGCGCAGAGGCGGGCCTTCCGGGGGGCGATGATCTGCCGCTGGTCTTTTCCGGCACGCTTGTGGTGCGCGGAAAAGGCATGGCCGAGGTCACGGCAACCGGGGCCACGACCGAGATCGGCAAGATCGGCACGACGCTGGTGAAGGTCAGGGCCGAACCGCCGCGGCTCTATGCGCAAACCCGGCGCGTCGTGGTGTTTCTTGCGGTGGTGGGGGGGCTGGTCAGCCTGCTGGTGGGCGGGCTTTACGTGTATTTCAGGGGTGGCTGGCTTGACGGCCTTCTGGCGGGCATTGCCATCGGGATGTCGATGCTGCCCGAGGAGTTTCCGGTTGTGCTGGCGATTTTCATGGCGGTGGGCGCGTGGCGCCTGTCGAAGGCGCGGGTGCTGACGCGCCGTGCCGCCGCGATCGAGGCTTTGGGGGCGGCGACGGTGCTTTGCACCGACAAGACCGGGACGCTGACCCTGAACCGCATGGCGATCCGGGAGGTGCGCCTGCCCGACCAGTCGCGCCTTGCCCTGGACGCCACGACACCGCCCAGACCGGAGTTTGCCGAGGTGATCGGCACCGGCCTTCTGGCCTCTGATCCGCTGCCGTTCGACCCGATGGAGCAGGCCTTCCATGACGTGCCCAAAGCCGCGGACCCGACGGCGGGGCTGACGCTGGAGCGGACCTATGGTTTGCGCACCGATCTGCTGGCGATGTCGCAGGTCTGGCGGCGGAACGGGTCTGTGCGTGACCGCGCGGTCGCCACGAAAGGCGCCCCCGAGGCGGTGGCCGAGTTGTGCCACCTGTCCTCGGACGACCGCGCGGCAATGGCGCGGGCGGTGGACAGCATGGCGGCTGGTGGTCTGCGCGTGCTTGCCGTGGCCGGCGGCACGCTTTCGGGCGGCGACCTGCCAGAGTGTGTGCAGGACCTGCCGCTGAGGTTTCTGGGGTTGGTCGGGCTGGCCGACCCCCTGCGCCCGTCGATCGCCCAGGCGGTTGCGGAATGCAGGCGCGCGGGGATCAGGGTCAAGATGATCACGGGCGATTATCCGGTGACCGCCACGGCGATTGCGCGCGAGGCGGGCCTTGATGGCCGCAACCCGCTGACCGGTAAGGAACTGGACAGTCTGGATGACGCGGCCCTGCGCCAACGGCTGACGGAAGGTGACATCTTTGCCCGCATCATGCCCGAGCAGAAGCTGCGCATCGTGAACGCGCTGAAGGCGGCGAACGAGGTCGTGGCGATGACCGGCGATGGCGTCAACGATGCGCCGGCGTTGAAAAGCGCGCATATCGGCATCGCGATGGGCGGGCGTGGCACGGACGTGGCGCGCGAAGCCTCGGCGCTGGTGCTGCTGGAGGACGATTTCGGCTCGATCGTGCGGGCCGTCCGGCTTGGGCGCAGGATCTATGACAACCTGCGCAAGGCGGTGAGCTTTGTCTTTGCCGTTCACTTGCCGATCGCGGGTCTGGCGATCCTGCCGCTGCTGTTCGGCTTTCCGATCATTCTGGGGCCGATCCACATTGCCTTTCTGGAAATGGTGATCGACCCGGTCTGCACCCTCGTCTTCGAGGCCGAGGACGAGGAGGACGACATCATGGACCGCCCGCCCCGCCACCCGGACGAGCGGCTGTTTTCGCCCGGCCTGGTGACGTGGAGCATCACGCAAGGGGTGGTTGCCCTTGTCGCGGTGATCGGGATGCTGGTCTACGGGGCGCACAAGGCAATGCCGGAGGACGAGCTGCGCGCGCTGGTGTTCTTTACGCTGGTGATCACCATCATCGCGCTGATCCTGGTGAACCGGTCGTTCTCGTCGTCACTGGGCGCGGCGCTTGGCCGGCCGAAGCCCGCGCTCTTGATCGTGCTGGCGGGCGTCGGCGGGATTCTTGCGACGGTGGTGCAGTGGCCGGTGGCGCAGGGCATCTTCCGGTTCGGCCCGCTGCACGCTGACGACATTCTTCTGACGGCGGGGGCGGGGATGGCGGTTCTGCTGGTGCTGGAACTGCTGAAAGGGCTTTGGCGGCGGTCGCGCCCGACCTTTGCATCCAGCCAGCCGCAGGCGCGCTGAAGGACCGCCGGTGGCCGCCTAGCGGATGGTTCGGGCCTGATCCGCGACGATCCGCCCGTCCTGCAGGGTGAGGATGCGGTCGGCGCGGTCGAGGATGCGGTTGTCATGCGTGACAAGAAGCGTCGTCATGCCGCGTGACGCACCGATGCGCCGCACGAGATCCACCATGTCAGACGCGCTGTCCTTGTCGAGGGCAGCGGTCGGTTCGTCGGCCAGCAGCAGGGCAGGGTTTCCCACCAGCGCGCGGGCGATGGCGACGCGCTGCTTCTGGCCACCGGACAGGTTTGCGGGCAGGTAATCGACCCGGTCCGCCAATCCGACGAATCCAAGCAGATGCCGTGCGGCGTGCCCGGCGTGATCGTCGGTCACGGACGGATGGACCTGCGCGCCCATCATGACGTTCTGTTCCGCGGTCAGGCTTTCATGCAGGTTATGCGCCTGGAAGATGAAACCGAGCTTGCGCCGCATTGCCACAAGGGTCGTGTCGTTCGCGCCGTGCAGATCCTGACCCATCAGGCGCAACGTTCCGTCCTGCACCGCGCGCAGGCATCCGATCAGCGTGAGAAGCGTGGTCTTGCCCGACCCCGATGGCCCCATCAGCACCGTGAAACTGCCGCGCCCCAGCGTCAGGGTGATGTCATGAAGCGCCTGCTTGCGGGCGGAGCCCTGGCCGAACCAGTGGTTCACCGCCTGAATGGCGACGATCGGTCCGGTTTCCATATCCACGCTCAAAACAGGTCAGCCGGATCGGCGGCGGCAAGGCGCCGGGTCGCGATGATGCCGGAAAGGGCCGAGAAGATCACCGTTCCCGCGAACACGGTGATCCCCATTGATGGTGTCACGGCCAGTGGCAGCGTCGTCACCTTGCCCATTACCGTGAGGATCGTGGCGCCCACCGCAAAGCCCGGCAGAAAGCCGAGGATGCCAAGGATCAGCGCCTCTTCCAGCACGATCCCGATGAAGAAGCGCTGGCCATAGCCCATCGCCTTGAAGGTGGCGTATTCGCGCAGATGGTCGGCCACGTCGGTCGACAGCACCTGATGGATGATCACCAGCCCGACCAGCACCCCGATCAGGACACCAAAGCCGAAGATGATGCCCGTGGGTCGCTTGGTCTGCTGATAGGTCAGTTCCTCCTGCGCGGCATCGGCGTAGCTGCGGATGCGAAGGGTCGGGTCTGACACCAGATTGCGCAGGCGGGGCACGACAGCCGCCACATCCGCGCCGGGGCGAAGGCGCAGCAGGATGTGGTCCGGCGCGGTCGACCGGCGCGCGGGGAACAAGGCCAGGAAGGTCTGGTCGGACACCATCATGTAGCCGTCGCCGCCGAACCCGCCCCCGCCGGCAAAGGTGGAATAAGCCGTCAGCGTGCGGCCCTGCGATTCGAAGGACAGGGGCGATTGCGGGCGGATCGCTGCCGTTTCGTCGCGCTTCATCCCGCGGGCGAGACGGTCGATGATGGCTGCGTCCTGCACCTCCAGCAGCGAGAGGTCGCTGGCGATCACGGGGGCCACGAGGTCAGGCCTGGCCGGATCCACGCCAAAGGTGGTCAGGCTGATGTCGGCATCGCCGCGATCCCACGGCACATTGCCGATGAACAGCCCCATGCCGTCGACCACGTCGGGATCGGCGAGGGCCTGCAACAGCCATTGCCGCGCGACGTTGCCACCGTCGGTCAGGGCATTCGCATCAGCGGCCGAGATCATCACGTCAGCGGCAAAGAAGGTGTAGGGGCGCAGCGTTGCGGTCCCCATCGACGTCATGATGCCCAACTGCACAAAGACCAGAACATTGGCAAAGGCGACCCCGATCAGGGCAGCGGCAAAGCGCATCGGATTGTGCGTCAGTTGCAGCCAGCCGATCGGCAGCCTGCCGAGAAGGCGCTGCAACAGCCGCTTCACGGTGCGGTCCCGGTTCCGCTAGTGTCGATGCGGGCGATGGCCTCAAGGTTGGTGAAACGCGCGGCGATGTCGGACGATGCCGCATCCAGCGCCACGAGCACGCGGATCACGCGGGCATCCTTGTTTTCGGCAGCGTCGTCCGAGATCAGACCCTGCCGCCCGACGGTGAGCCCGATCGAATCGACCTTGCCCTGCAATGTCCTGACCAGCACCGCCGAGACAAGTTCGACGGGCTGACCGACCGCGACCCTTGCGATGCGGTCCTGCCAGATTTCCACCTCGGCCATCATGCGGCTGGTATCGCCCATCTGCATGATGCCGTCGGCGGGCGGGCGTTGGCCGGGCGTGGCGTTGATGTCGAGAATCGTGCCGGCAATCGGCGCGACGACCGCCGCGCGCTGCAGGTCAAGCCGCGCGCGGGCGAGATCGGCCTTGCCCGCCGCGACGTTGCGGGCGGCCACCACAACGTCCGGCTGGTCATCGAGGCCGATGGCGGAAAAGCGCGCCAATGTCGCCTCGGCGCGGGTCACCGCGAGCCGCGCGCCATCGGCGGCTGCGCGGGCCGCGTCAAGTGTTGCCTCGGTGGCGACGCCGCGTTGAAACAGGCTTTCGGTGCGTTGCAGGTTTGCCGCCGCCTCGGTCGCCGACGCAATGGCCTGATCCCGTGTGGCCTGCGCCTCGTCGCGGCTGAATTGGACGGTGGCGCGGGTCTGCATCAGGGTGGCCTCACGGACGGCAAGGTTTGCCTCGGCAGTCAGGACGGCGCCTTCCAGCGCGGACGCATTGTCGAGCCGTGCCAACACCGCGCCTTTCTCCACCCGCTGCCCGACCGAGACGAAAAGGTCGGCAATCCGCGCATCGCTAGCGCCATAGGGTGCCGCCACCACGGACACATCGCCTCTGGGCATGAGCCGTGCCAGACCGATCACATCGCTGGGCAACATGGTTTCCGCCATGCGCTGTGGCATTTCGACATTGGGCGGCAAAGCAATCGGCGCGGCGGACCCGCCCCCCGGCTGCAAACCAGTCAGGCCATAGAACGCCTTCAGCAGCGGCGGCTGGAAATACATGCCCATGATCGCCCCCGAAAACATGATGACGGGAACCAGAAGCACCAGAAGATAGCGGCGCCTGAACCGCCAGCGCGTCGGGAGGGCCGGGCTGGCCTCATCCTTGGCGCCGAGGTCCAGTGGCAGATCCGGTTCGGTGGGCGTGGGCATGTAAGGCGAGTCCTGAAGTCGGGGCGAATCCTGAAGGCGGGGCGAATCCTGAAGGCTGGGCGATCTTTTGGAAGGTTGCACGGATGCGGGTCGCCAACCATGATGTCGGTCAAGCGGACCGGGTTGGTCTGTCCTGGCCTCAGTTCGGCGTCCGTGTCAACCGTCCGCCGCCTGGTTGCGGCCTGCGATTGGGGGGCAGGCGGTCAAAGGGTCGGCACCGGAGCGACGGCGCGCGTGTTGATGGCCGAGAGCGCGCCGGAACCGGCAGAGATCGTCCCTCGGGTTCCGGCCTTTTACGGTGCGGTCTTCGACGAGCCCTTGTCCGGTTCCTGTGGCGCCTGCAGGTGTGGCCCCGCCCCAGCTTTGGCGGCAAGACGTGGCAAGCCCGTTTCCGGACGAGCAGGCGGGGACGATCATCGTGGATCCCGATGCGGGCCATCTGCACCTGGTCCAGACCCGTAAGACGGCGAGGCGCTACGGGGCCGGGAAGGGTGCGGCGGCCCATGCCTGGAACGGGGCGGCACGGCTGCAGTTCGCGCGCGCATGGCCGCGGTGGAAAGTGCCTGACGAGATGATCGCGCGCAGGCCGAAGCGGGAGGCTTGTTCGGTGGCCAATGGCGGGATGGACCCCGGCCCCGGCAATCCGCTTGGCGCAAGGGCGCCTTATCTGTTTCAGAATGGCAAGGACACGCTTTGCCGCATCCACGGTGCCTGCGAGCCGCACTGTCTGGGCAAACCGGAGTCGTGCGGCTGCATCCGGCTGCATCCGCCTGCTGGATCAGGATGCCATCGACCTGTATCGCCGCGCCCCGCACGGGGCAAAGGAGGGCGTCTTGCCGTCGATCCTGCCGACGGGACTGGCGGTGCCTTATTGACGGCGCGACGGGTTCGGGCGTGGCTCGCGCGCCCGGACCCGTCAAGATGTCCGCTTACACCGACTGAACGGCCTTGTGCAGAAGGTCGCGGACCTGCCCTGCCACGGCATGGAGTTCGGAGTTCCGGATCGCCTGCATGGAGGCGACCGGATCAATGGCGCTGACCTCGATCCCGCCTTCCACCTCGCGCAGGATGACGTTGCAGGGCAGCATCGCGCCGACACGCGGCTCCATTCCGATGGCCTTGAATGCCATGCCCGGGTTGCAGGCCCCCAGGATGCGGTAGGCCGGCATCGCCACGTCGAGCTTCTTCTTCATCGTGGCCGCCACGTCGATTTCCGTCAGGACACCGAAGCCATGCGCCGCGAGTGCCGCCCGCGTGCGGGTGTCCGCTTCGTCCATCGTCAGTCCGTCGATCTTGCGGTCAATCGTATAGGTCATCGCCATGCTCCAGTTGTCTGCTTCGCCTGGTAAGGTTGATCAAGGCCGAGGATCGCAAGCTGCCTTGCGGTTTATATATTTAGAAAACTGAATATAACAAGGCCCGCGGTCTGAAAACCCTCGCCAGAAGCCGGTGCGGCGGTGCCGTGATGCCCGCCTGACTGGACCGCTGCGCCCGAGCCGGGCGCTAGGTGCCGATCCGAGCCGCGCGCGTGCCAAGGATGACCGCTATCTGGTGGTCACCCGTCAGCAGCGGGAACGTCAGGACATCGGTTGTCAGGTTCATCTCCGCACCATTCAGGACCGCAGACTGGATACCCCGGTTGGTGCCGTCGGGATTCAGGATCGTGACGGTGTAGCGGGCGTCCCCCAGCGTGATGTGCAGGGTCAGTTCGGGCCATGACTTTGGCAGGCAGGGGTCAAGGCACAGGGTGTTGCCCTTGCGCGTCAGACCGACAATCCCCTCGATGCCCGCGCGGCACATCCACCCGGCAGAGCCGGTATACCAGGTCCAGCCGCCGCGACCGGCATGCGGCGGCGTGGAGTAGACATCGGCTGCCACGACATAGGGTTCAACCTTGTAACGATCGGCATCAGCCCTGGTCAGGGCATGGTTGATCGGGTTCAGCAGGGCAAACAACTGATGCGCGGCGTCGCCCTCGCCCAGCCTTGCCTGCGCCAGAACCGCCCACATCGCCGCATGGCTGTATTGGCCGCCGTTTTCCCGCAGGCCGGGCGGGTAGCCCTTGATGTAGCCGGGATCCTTTGGCGTGTGATTGAAGGGTGGCGCGAAAAGCAGCGCCAGCCCAGGGTCGGGGTGGACAAGATGCCGGGTCATGGATGCCATCGCGGTGCGCGCCCGGTCAGGATCTGCCGCCCCGGAAAGGACTGCCCAGGACTGCGCGATGCTGTCGATGCGGCATTCGTCAGAGGCTGCCGATCCGAGGATGGTGCCATCATCATAGGTGCCGCGCCGATACCATGCCCCATCCCAGCCATCGGTTTCGATGGCCCGCAGCACCGATGTCGCATGGGCGCGCCAACGGGTGGCACGGGCCGGGTCGCGGGTGTCGGCCAGCGGTGCCATGAGATCAACCGTCGCGATCAAGAGCCAGCCGAGCCACACGCTGGTGCCATGGCCGCCCTCGCCCACGCGGTTCATCCCGTCATTCCAATCGCCGGTGCCGATCAACGGCATCCCGTTTTCGCCGGTCAGTTCGATCGACTGATCGAGACCCCGGGCGCAGTGTTCGAACAGGGTTGCCGTCTGTTCGGAAACCTGCGGCTGAAAGAAGTCGTCATGCGCCCCGGCCGGCACGGGCGGTCCTTGCAGGAACGGCACCGGCTCGTCCAGAATGGACATGTCGCCCGAAACCGCGATGTATCGCGCGACGCCGTAGCCAAGCCAGACCCGGTCATCCGAGATGCGGGTTCGCACGCCCTGGCCGGAATGGGGCAGCCACCAATGCTGCACGTCGCCTTCCGGGAACTGCCGTGCGGCGGCACGCAACAGGTGCGCGCGGGTCATCTCGGGCCGGGAAAATGTCAGCGCCATGCCGTCTTGCAACTGGTCGCGAAAGCCGTAGGCACCACTTGCCTGATAGAACCCGGCCCGCGCCCAGATGCGGCAGGCCAGGGTCTGATACATCAGCCAGCCGTTCAGCAGAATGTCCATCGCGCGGTCGGGCGAGCGGATCTGGACGGTGCCGAGAAGGTCGGTCCAATGGGTCTTGACCGCAGACAGCGCCGTGTCGGCATCGACCGCGCGCAGACGCTGGATCAGGGCCGAGGCCGACGCGTCACTTTCGGTCTGGCCGATCAGGAAGGTAAGCGATGCCACCTCGCCCGGACGCAGGGTCAGGCGGCGCTGCAGGGCGGCGCAGGGATCAAGGGCCGGGCCGGTGGCGCCCGACAGCGGGGCGTCTTGCAGGCCGGCGGGCGCGGCAAGCGACCCGCCCGCCCCGATGAACTCGGCCCGGTCGCCGGTCAGGCTGCTGGTATCAGCCCCGAAATCGGCAAAGGCGATGCGGCCGGGGAAGGCGGTGCTGAAGGTATTCTGCGCAAGGATCGCCCCGGTTGCGGGATCGGTGCGGGTGATGATAGAGGGCGCACTGCCGCCTCGCGAGGTGCCGAGCACCCATTCGGCATAGGCTGTCACCGAGAGGTTTCGCGGTGTCGGGCCGGTATTGCGCAGGTGCAGGCGCGTGACCTTGGCCGGGGCATCCAGCGGCACGTATTGCGTCATCTCGGCCGTGATGCCATGCGCTTCGTGCTGGAAGCTGGAATAGCCAAAGCCGTGCCGTGCGATGTAGGTGCCGGGGCCGCGGATCGGCAGGGCGGTCGGTGTCCAGACATGGCCGCTGTCCAGATCCTGCAGATAGATCGCTTCGCCCGAGGGGTCGCCTACCGGATCGTTCGACCAGGGAGTGATCTGGTTTTCGCGGCTGTTTTCCGACCAGACATGACCGCTGCCGTCGGCCGAGACGGTGAAGCCGAAGGTCGGGTTGGCTATGACGTTGATCCAGGGCGCGGGCGTGGTCTGGCCACCGCGCAGGATTGTCACATACTCGCGTCCGTCCCGGTCAAAGCCGCCAGTGCCGTTGAAAAATTCAAGCTCTGGCAGGTTCGGCGCGGGCGTAGGCGCGGGCAGGGCTGCGGGCAGGGCTGCGGGCAGGGCGGGTGGACCGGCGATCCCGGCAATCGGCAACGCTGCCAGCCGGGCCAACTGGCTGGACAGCTCGCCCCTGCTTGCCACAAGGATCACCCGCGCCTGCGACAGAAGCAGCGCCCGCGCGTCGGCGTGCAGGATATCCGACCGCAGCACGTGGATCGTGCCATTGGTCGGGGCGTGGATGCCCGCTGCCTGAGGCCGGGATCGGGCAGACCGCACGGCGCTGTCGATCGCGATTTGCAGATCCTGCACATATGATGAGGTCCGGTCATTCAGCACCACAAGATCCACCGCGTGCTGGCGCATCTGCCAGTATTCGTGGGCGCTGATCGCCTGATGCAGAACGCCGATGTCTTCGGCATCGTCGATCTGCAACAGCACGATGGGAAGGTCTCCGGAAATGCCAAGCGACCAGAGCGCGGATTGTGGCGCTGCGCCCGCGAGGATCTGCGCGGCCGTGGCACGCATCCGGCTGTCATTGCGCATGACGATGCCGCCCAGCGTCTGGAAATCGGCCGCGTCGGCGTGGGTGATGCCAAGGTGGCGCAACTGCACCTGCGCTTGCGTCCAGGCAAGCGTGGCCGCGCGCGAGAAGGCCGAAGGATCGCGGTGGCGGTCCACCAGATCCAGCAGCGCATCCGGACTGTCGGCAACCAATGTCCAGAAGGTGACGCGCGTGGTGCCGCCGGGCGGAACGCTGACCCTGCGCCGGATCGAGAAGATCGGGTCCAGCACGGTGCCGGTGGTTCCTGACAAGGGCTGATCCAGCATCGCAGCGGTGGCGATGGTGCGACCACGCCCGATGAACCTTGCGCGGTCAGTCTCGATCTGGAGCGGGGCGGTTTCTGCACCTTCGACAACGGTGATATGTGCGGCCCAGACCTCTGGATCGGAGGGCGAGCGGCGGCGGCGGGTGGCGATGATGACACCCAGTTCCGGAAGGTAATCTGTCACGACGAACAGCTTGGAAAACGCAGGGTGCGCCTGATCGGACGACGGCGGGGCAAGCACCAGTTCGGCATAGGAGGTAACGTCGATCTCCCGCGCGCGGCGGCTGCTGTTGGTCAGGGTGACGCGCCGGGCCTCGGCATCGTCTTCGGCCGAAACGACGACTTCGGTCGTGGTCGTCAGGTGCCGCATCTGGTGGGTGAAGGCGGCATGGTGTTCGCAAAAGACCGCGCGATGCCGGTCGGCCGCGCCGCGCGCCGGTTGCACCGCCCCCGACCAGACCTCGCCCGAGGTCGTGTCCCGCAGGAAGATGAACGAGCCAAGCGCGGCCTGCGCCGCCTCGGCCCGCCAGCGGGTGATCGCCAGATCGCGCCAGCGGCTGAAGCCTTCGCCGGTTGCGGTCAGCATCACGCCGTAATTGCCGTTGGACAGAAGATGGGCGGTCGGAGGTTCGGTTGCCGGGCTGGCGAAGGTGCGGACGGCAGGCGCGTCGAGCGGTTCGACCGGGGCAACCAGCACTTCGGTGGCGCGGGGCGGGGCGCTTGCAACGTCGCGGGGAATACGCTCTTGCAGCAACAGCTCTGCGCCCTGGATCATCGGTTCGGCGTGGAAGCGGTCGCGCAGGCGACCGTTCTGCAGCGTGTTGGCGATGGCGGCGATCGTCATGCCCTGGTGATGCGCCATGAAACTGCGAACGATGGCCCGGGTTTCGTTTGATGGCAGGCGCGACGGGGTAAAATCCACCGCCTCGTAAAACCCATAGCGCCCTTCGGCCCCGAGGGTCGCAAGTGCGGCATAGTTGTTCACCGCCGCCACCGGGTCGATCATCGCGGCAAGGCCGGTCGCGTAGGGGGCAATCACGCGGTTTTCGCTGAGGCCCCGCTTCAGCCCAAGTCCCGGCACGCCAAAGTTGGAATACTGGTAGGTCATTTCCAGATCGCGGGCGTTGTAGGAGGATTCCGAGATGCCCCACGGTATGTCCAGCCCGGCGGCATAGGCGCGTTGACGCACCACGACCAGCCGTGTCGTCTGTTCAAGGACCGAACCCGCAGGCGCCCGCATCACGAGCGATGGCATCAGATATTCGAACATGCTGCCCGACCACGAGATCAGCGCCGAACCCGAGCCGATGGGCGTCGCAGGGCGCCCCAGCCGGAACCAGTGGCGGGTTTCCACATCGCCCTTGGCAATGGCGAACAGGCTGGCCAGCCGCGCCTCGGACGCCAGAAGATCGTAGCAGTTCGTGTCCAGCCGATTGGTCGCCACCGAAAAGCCGATGGAGAGGAGTTTCTTGTCAGGATCGAGAAGAAAGCGGAAATCCATCTCGAGGGCGAGGCTGCGGCTCAGGGCCTCGACCTCGCCAAGCAGACCAAGGTCCGCCGGAGCGGCCTGATCGGCGAGGTGATCGGCCAGGGCCGAGTGCATGGCTGTCGTCCAGACCTTCGCCTCGGAGAGCGTGTCGCCGGTCAGCGCCATTGCGCGGTCCATCGGGCCTGTCAGCGTGGCCAGGGGGGTGGCAGGGTCTGCCGCTGCGGCCGAAATTGCCGTGAGGGCGCGAATGAGATCGAGGTCTTCCGCCTCCACCCCGAGCGACCGGCGGGCAAGCACCGCGCAGTCGCCCAGGGCCTGACGCACGACATGGTCGTCTGGTGCGGTATCGGTTGCCCAGGCGCGGCAGGCTTGCGCCACGGCGATCAGGTGGCCCGCCAGATTCCCGCTGTCCACCGAAGATACGTAGGCTGGCTCAAGCACCCGCAAATCCCGGGTATCGTGCCAGTTGTGGACGTGGCCGCGAAAGCGCGGCATGCGCCGGATCGTCGTGAGGGTGTCCAGCATCCGCTGCAAGGCCGCCCGCTGGCCGATCCAGCCCATGTCATGCGCCGCAACCGTCGACAGAAGATAAAGCCCGATGTTTGTCGGCGAGGTTCGGGTGGCGAGGGCCGGTTTCGGGATTTCCTGAAAGTTGTCAGGCGGCAGGAAATTGTCTTCGGGCGTGACGAAGGTTTCGAAATACCGCCAGGTGCGGCGCGCGATCAGCCGCAACTCCTGCGCCTGAGCGGCGGAAAGGGCGGTCGTCGCCGTCTGCAGTCGCGGCAGGCTGATCGTGCGGGCAAGGGCCGGTGCCGCACCCCAGACCAGCGCAAAGGCCACCGGCAGCGGCCAGACGGCAGGGTTCAGGGCACTGGCAAGTCCGCAGGTGCCGAGGCCAAGGCCGACCCCTGGCGACATCGAAAGATACTGCCGTAGCAGGCTGGGGCGGGCGCTGCTGCCGGCCTGTGCCGCGGTCATCCATTCCAGAAGGTGCCGGCGCGAGACGAACAGGCGCCAGACCGTGCGCAGCATGGCGTCCAGCATGGTTGCAGCCGTGTCGGCCAGAAGCACCAGACTTGCGGCGATTTGGCCAAGGGCCGTGCGCGTGTCGGTCCACAGGGCGGCGAAATGGCTGGTCAGGGTTACGCCGGCGCGGGCGGGAAGAATTCCGAACGGCAGCGACAGCAGGCGTGGAAGCGACAGCATGGACACTGTCAGCACGGTCCACAACACAGCGAGCGGCAGCGGCAGCATCCAGCCGCCAAACAGCGACAGCACGGCAAGCGGCGCCAGCAGCGACCGGCGCAGGTTGTCGATCATCTTCCAGCGCCCGATCACCGGAACGCCGCCCAGATCATGGCGCCGGTGGCCGAAGATCCAGGGCAGAAGCTGCCAGTCGCCGCGCACCCAACGATGCTGGCGGCGGATGTCTACATCATAGCGGTCGGGGTAATCTTCGATCACCTCGATATCCGAGGCGAGGGCCGCGCGCGTGAAGGTGCCTTCGAACAGATCATGGCTGAGAAGCGCGTTTTCCGGCACGCGCCCGCCCATTGCCGCTTCGAAGGCATCCACGTCATAGATGCCCTTGCCGGTGAACGTGCCCTCGCCAAAGAGATCCTGATAGATGTCGGATGTCGCGGCCGCATAGGGTTCGATCCCGCCCGGGCTGGAAAACAGCCTCTGATAGACGGACCCATCCTGCCCGCTGGGCAAGGACGGGCTGACCCGTGGTTGCAGGATGCCATAGCCGCCCGTGACGCGCTGCTGGCCGGCGTCAAAGCGGGCACGGTTCAACGGATGGGCGATCTTTCCGACCATCTGCGCCACTGTCCCGCGCAAAAGCCGCGTATCGGCGTCCAGCGTGATCACATAGCGGACATCCCGTGGCAGGAGACCGCTGACAACCGAATAGCTGGTGTCGGTTGCTCCACGCAGCAATCGGTTCAGTTCGACCAGCTTTCCTCGCTTGCGCTCCCATCCCATCCAGACGCCTTCGGCGGGGTTCCAAAGCCGTTGGCGGTGCAGGAAGAAGAAACGATCTCCGTCCTCGCCCGGATAGTTTTCGTTCAGGCGCGCGACCGCCCGGGTGGCCAAAGCGATGAGATCTGCATCCTGAGGGTGATCCTGTGTCGCAGCATCCGGCGCGTCGGACAGCAGTGCGTAATGCACCGCGCCGCCTGCGCTGGACAGGTGATGAACCTCCAGCCGTTCGATCTGCGCGGCGATGTCGTCGCTGTCGCGCAACAGCACCGGGACGGCGACCAGGGTCCGCAAGTGCGGCGGAATGGACTTTGCCAGATCAAGGGAAGGCAAGGGTCTTGGATGCACCAGGCGGGTGAGCACCGTGTTCACGGTGGCCGTGGCAAGATCGCCAGCCAGTCCGGCGCCGAGGATCGCCAGAACCACAAGCGTGAAGGGACCAGCCCCCGCGTTCGCCATCAGGACCAGCGCGACTATCAGGATCGCCGCTGCCACGGCCGCAATTGCTGTCACATAGCCCCAAAGGCCCGTCCTGCCGACAGCGCGATGCAGCAGGGCCCTGGCAGGTGGCCGAAAGCCAATGGTCTGCTCGAAGGCGGGACGACCTTCTGCGATCAACCAATATCCCGGATCGCGTTGATGGGCCTCGTCGCTTGTCTCTGCCGCGCTGATCGAGGCGTCTGCAACCTCGCCTTCGGTCAGCGGCGCGTTTTGGGCCAGAATTTCGATTTCGGTCCGGTAGCGGTTCCGGGTCGCGAAATCCATCTCGCCATACGTCGAGTTGGAACGCAGCCTGGCTTCGACAAGGCTGACCTCTTCAAAGAAGTCCGCCCAGTCCATTTCCGACGCCAGCCGCATCGAGGTGACGATGTTCCGCATGGTGACGTTCGAAGCCCCAAGGCGGGTCTGGGTGTTTGCAATCACCTCGTCCAGCGTTGTGCCCTGGCGTGCCAGCCGATCTTCCATCCAGCCCAGGAGCGGCGTGTGCAACGGATCGAGGCCGCGCAGCCGCTTGGCGATCTGGCTTGCAACGATTTCCGGCAGCGGCGCGGTCTCGAAGGGGGCCACGACCTGCTGCAGCACCGAAAACGGCGTTTGGCCGGCGGGATGCTGGGCGGCAAGCACGGCGTCAACCATCGCATCCGCCTGCAGACGCAAGGCGTGCCCATCAACGATCTGCAGCGCCAACCGGCGCATGTTTTCAACCAGAACGATGCGAAGCGTGATCGCGACGGCCCAAAGCTCGCCGATCATCAAGGGCTGGACCTTTTGGTAGGCCCTGACGAAACGGGCAAGGACCGGCCCGGAGAGCAGGCTGTCGGTGTGGGCCACATAGGCCCAGGTCAGCCCAAACACCCGAGGATAGCCTGCGAAAGGACCGTCAGCGAGTTTCGGCAGCTTGCGGTAATACCCGGGCGGCAGGTCGTCACGGATCTGGCGAAGCTGCTGTTCGACAAGATGGAAGTTGTCCAAAAGCCACTCAGCGGCAGGTGCGATGACCTCACCCGCCTGCAAAGCCTGCGCACAGGTCCGGTAGGCGCGCAAAAGGATGTCGGCGTTCTCGGCGACCCTGCGGCTGAGCGGCTGGACCCGAACCTGCTTGCCCTTGGCAATGGGCTGGGCCGACGCAAGGCTCTGCGCGTGGTGTTCCAGTCTTTCGGTGCCGAAAAGATCCGCCCGGATCGGCGCGGTGTCCTGCCAGACAAGAGGGCCCGTGTTCGCGCGCGCTCCGATGAAGGAGTGCAGATAATGCAGCCGGCCAGGCGATTCCGTCACTTGGCAGAGGTCTTGAACTCGGGGTCTTTGGCCGCTGCGGTCACACTGTCTGCAAGGGCTGCGGGAAGGGTGTCACGGCCTTTCATGCCCCGGACAGCCGCCCCGGTCGGCTGCCCCACGTCTGCCGCGTAGTCTGCACGAATGCGGCGGGTCATGGCCGCCCATTTGTTTTCAATCTGATCCCATTTCATTGCACGTTTCCTTTCCGGTCATGCAGGTGGCCAGAGCCAAGACGCGCCATCCAGCCAACAACGCAAAAATCTGGCGCGGGTTCCATCGCGTCGGAAGTCCTGGCGGAAGTGTCCAAAGTCGAACCTGGAAAAAGCCATGTTCGGACCCTGCGGCCTGGTCGCCACGGTCCGATAATGTGACCTTGCAGGCATGATGTGCTGCTTGGCCGAACTTCTTGTCTGATCACCTCAGTCTAGCATGAAGAGGCACCCCGTGGGTATCGGAATGCGGCGATGGAGTGCGGCGGAAGGCAGATTCCAGCCGAGCCAGCGCCTTGCGTTCGATCGGGCGGGCGGGCGGCCGCACCTGGAAAGTCCGGCGTGATCCGGGCGAGATCCGGGCGTGTCGGGGCGTGTCTTTGGCGAGGCGGCGGACGTGGTGGCGGGGAGACCGGCTGACGCCATACTTTCTTGACTGTCCGACCGCGACCGACTACCTAACGGCCCGGTGCGGGCGTTGTGTAATGGTAAGACCTTAGCCTTCCAAGCTAAAGACGCGGGTTCGATTCCCGCCGCCCGCTCCATCCCCGATCAAGGGGCCAACTGTCCGGCAGCAGCACACGGCAGGCTTAATCGTTGCTGGTTTGCAAAGTCGCCTTTCCTGTGGTGGAATGCAGCGTCCGGCCAGGAAAGTAGGCGCTGTACTTGGCGATGAATTCACGGCGCGCGGCGCGGAAGCTGGGGCCGCGCTCTCCCTTGCCGTAATGCCGGAGCAGAAAGTCGATGGCGTAGGCTGACCCGCCCAGAAGCTCGGCCTGCAGGCAGAGGTCGGGTCCGTAGAAGTGGAACCCTTTGAGGTCGTAGGAACTGATGACCGGCCGGGCACGGCGCATCACGATGAAGAACTCGTCAAGCGTTTCCACCCGGCGGGGCAACTTGAGCTTGCGGTGGGTTTGGCCGGCGTGATCGTTGAACACCCCCGTGATGGCCGTGGTGGCGGAGTTGGAGCGCCAGACACCCCCGATCGACCCGGCAAGGAGCCATGTCGGATCAAGCTGGTCAAGTTTGCCAAGAACGTCGAGCAGGGCGTCATGGCCCTGATCCAGAAGCTCGATGTCATCGTGGCAGAACACGACATATTGCCCGCGCGCCTCGGCCAGCAGCCGCTTGTGCCAGGTGAAACCATCGAACTGGTTTGCCGCCCGGTTGTCAGCGGCGAGGAATTCCGTGTTGTCGGGCGTGAAGCCCAGCCGCGCGAACGAGGCGCGCAGGCGGTCATACCGGTCCTGGTGCCGGACCAGAGAGCAGATCGAGAACGTGAGCGCGCTGTCGTCGGTCGGGCCAATATATCTTGGAACTGACATCCTTGCCGACCTCTTGCGTGACCTGCCGCCGGTTGCGTCTAGATATTTTCCGCCTGCGGCATGCCAAGCACGTGATAGCCGCCATCGACATGCACCACTTCGCCTGTGGTGCAGGCCCCGCCCGTCGAACAGAGCCAGACGGCGGTGCCGCCAATCGCGTCGAGCGTGGCATTGGCGCGCAGGGGGGCGTTGGCCTCGGTATGGCGATAAGTGGCGCGGGCGCCACCGATGGCCGCACCGGCGAGGGTCTTCATCGGGCCGGGCGAGATGGCGTTGACGCGGACGCCCTGCGGGCCAAGGTCGTTGGCAAGATAGCGGGTGGCGCTTTCCAGGGCGGCTTTCGCGACGCCCATGACGTTGTAGTTCGGCACGACCTTGTTCGAGCCCTGAAACGTGAGGGTGATGAGCGAGCCGCCGTCAGGCATCAATTCGGCCGCGCGGCGCGACACGTCGATGAAGGAAAAGCACGAGATCGTCAGCGAGTTCTGAAAGTTGGCGCGGCTGGTGTTGATGAACCGGCCCGTCAGTTCGTTCTTGTCGGAAAACGCGATGGCATGGATCAGGAAATCGAGGCTTCCCCAGCGGGCCTTCAAGGCACCGAAGCAGGCATCGAGGCTTTCGTCGTTGGTCACGTCGACATCGACCAGAAAATCCGACCCGACCGAGGCGGCCAGAGGTTCGACCCGCTTGCCGAACGCCTCGCCCTGATAGCTGAACGCCAGTTCGGCACCTTCGGCGGCGAGCGCGGACGCAATGCCCCAGGCGATGGAACGTTCGTTCGCCACGCCCATGACAAGCCCGCGCTTGCCCTTCAACAGATCGGCCATGCTGGCGTCCTTATGCGAGGTATTTCGACATGACGAGGGTGGCGTTGGTGCCACCGAAGCCGAAGGAGTTCGACAGCACGCTGTCAAGCTGCACGCCGTCGCGCAGCTTTGTCACGATCTCGCCCGCGTCGAGCGCGGGGTCGGGGGTGATGACGTTGGCGGAGGCCGCGATGAAGTTGCCGTTCATCATGATCAGCGAATAGATCGCCTCCCACACGCCCGCGCCGCCGAGGCAATGACCGGTGAGGGATTTGGTGGACGCGATGGGCGGCGTGGTGCCACGGCCAAAGACGCGGCGGATCGCCTCGACCTCGGTGATGTCACCGACGACGGTCGAGGTGCCGTGCGAGTTGATGTAGTCGACCTTGCGGTCTTTCGGCAGGGTGGAAAGTGCCAGCCGCATCGCCCGTTCGCCGCCTTCGCCCGAGGGGGCAACCATGTCGTGACCATCAGAGGTGGCGCCGTAGCCGGTAACCTCGCCGTAGATCTTGGCGCCGCGCGCGAGGGCGTGTTCCAGTTCTTCCAGCACCACGATGCCACCGCCACCGGCGATGACGAACCCGTCGCGGTTCGCGTCATAGGTTCGCGACGCGGTTTCGGGTGCATCATTGTATTTTGAGGACATCGCCCCCATTGCGTCGAAAAGGCAGGACAGCGTCCAGTCCAGTTCCTCGCCGCCGCCGGCAAAGACGATGTCCTGCTTGCCCATCTGAATGAGTTCGGTGCCGTTGCCGATGCAATGCGCCGAGGTTGAGCACGCCGAGGTGATGGAGTAGTTGACGCCCCTTATCTTGAACGGTGTCGCCAGGCAGGCCGAAACGGTGGAGGACATGCCCTTGGTCACGCCAAACGGGCCGATGCGCTTTGGCGAGCCGGTTTCGCGAACGATGTTGTGCGCCTTGAAGAACGACTTGGTGGACGGCCCGCCGGACCCGACGATGATGCCGGTGCGGTCGTTCGAGACATCTGCCTCGGACAGGCCGCTGTCCTTTACCGCCTGATCCATCGCGATGAAGGTGTAGGCCGCCCCGTCGCCCATGAAGCGCAGGTCGCGCTTGTCGATGTTGTCTTCAAGGCTGATGTTCGGCGCGCCGTGGACGCGGCAGCGAAACCCGTGTTCGGCATAGTCGGGCGCAAACACGATGCCGGACTTGCCGGCACGGAGCGAGGCTTCCACCTCGGCCGCGTTGTTGCCGATGGACGACACGATTCCGATCCCGGTGATGACGACGCGGCGCATGGGGCCTCCTGCAACTTGGTTGGAGACTGTTTAGGGCAGAGGGGGGGAGGGGGCAAGGAGGTTGGGGAGGAGGCGTCAGCATCAGTTGGCCGTCCGGGAACCAAGCTGAGCGTTGTAGTTGACGTGGTTGTCCGGAATCAAGGCGCTTGCGCCGCCGGGCAGCGCCCGTCCGCCCCCTCGGGCGGGCGCTTTGCGACGTCAGCCTGCAGAACTACGGTAGGAGGGGTTGCACCATAAAGCGCCTAGAACTGCCGTTGCTCGCCCACCCGGCGGACGGGCGCTGCCCTCGTGTTTCGCAAGGTGTCAGACCCCCCTCAGGCCTCGCTGAGCGCGACCTTCATATCCTTGACGAGGTAGATCACCTCGCCGTCGGCCTCCACCCGGCCATCGGCGACGCCCATCGTCAGGCGGCGGGTGGTCAGCGCCTTGGTGAAATCGACGAAGTAGGTCAGCTTCTTGCGATCGGGGCGGACCATGCCGGTCAGTTTGACCTCGCCCACGCCAAGCGCGTAGCCGCGCCCCTGCCAGCCGCGCCAGCCGAGGTTGAAGCCGGTAAGCTGCCACATCCCGTCGAGGCCAAGGCAGCCGGGCATGATCGGGTTGCCGGGGAAGTGGCAGGCAAAGAACCACAGGTCGGGGGTGATGTCGAATTCGGCCACGACATGGCCCTTGCCGTGTTCGCCGCGGTCTTCGGAGATGTCGGTGATGCGGTCCATCATCAGCATCGGCGGCGCGGGAAGTTGCGCGTTGCCGGGGCCGAAAAGTTCGCCACGAGAGCAGGCGAGCAGCGCCTCCTTGTCGAAACTGGTTGGGTAAGACGCCATCCCTTGCGGTCCTTCGATATGCCTTTCGCCCTACCTAGCATCCGGCTGCGAAGGGTGGCAAGTCTGGCCGCCTGAGCGAAGGAGGATGGCACGGCGATGGCGGCACTCGGGCGGTTCATATTGGCCAGCGGGATGACCAATCTCGCCGATGGCATTGCGATGGTGGCCTGGGCGTGGATCGCGTCCTTGCTGACGCGCGAACCGTTGCTGGTGGCGCTGATGCCGGTGGCGCTGCGGTTGCCGTGGTTCTTGCTGGCGCTGCCGGCAGGGGTGGTGACCGACCGGGTCGATCGGCGGCGGCTGATCATGTGGATGGATGTGCTGCGGGGGGTGGCGTTCACCGGAGCGGCGCTGGCGATCTGGGCGGCGCTGCCGTTGGCCGCAGCACCGCAGGCGGGCATTTCGTCGCCGGGGCTTTACTGGGCGCTGACGGTGGCGGCCTTTGCCGTGGGTGCGGCGGAGGTGTTCCGCGACAATGCCGCGCAGACGATGCTGCCGTCTTTGGTGCCGCACGACCAGTTGGAGCGGGCGAACGGGCGGCTGTGGAGTGCGGAGTTGCTGACCAACGCGATGATCGGCCCGGCTGTGGGGGCGGTTCTGATCGGGGCGTGGCTGCCTTTGGCGTTTGGGGTGAATGCAGCGGCCTACGGGCTGGCGGTGGTGTTGGTGGCGGGGATCGCCGGGCAGTTCCGGCCCGAACAGCGCGCGGTGCGCAACTGGCAGGCCGAGCTTGGCGAGGGGTTGGCCTTCCTGCGGGGCAAGCCCTTGCTGCGCACGCTGGCCTGGACCACGGGCATCTGGAACCTGCTTTACCAGATGGTCGCGATTGGCGTGGTGCTGCACGCGCAGGAAAACCTGGGTCTGTCGGCAGAGGCCTACGGGTTGACGCTTGCGGGTGGTGCAATCGGCGGGATTGCGGGCGCCTTGGCGGGAGAGCGCATTGCCAAGGCGTTTGGTCCGGCGCGAACCATGCCGCTAGCATTGTCGATATCGGCGCCGTGCTTTGCCTTGATTGCGGTGGCGCCCGGGCCAGTGACACTGGGCCTGTGCTTCGCCGCGATGCAGTTTTCGGGTTATGTCTGGGACATCGTGTCGGTCAGCACGCGCCAGCGGATGATCCCCGATGCGCTGCGCGGCCGGGTCAACAGCCTGTATCGGCTTTTGGCGTGGGGCATGATGCCCTTGGGGCTGGTGCTTTCAGGTCTGACGGTCAGTCTGGCCGAAACGGTCATACCCCGCGCGGGGGCGTTGTCGCTGCCGTTCTGGCTGGCTGCAGCGGGAGCGCTGGTGCTGACACTGGCGGTCTGGCGGCCGATTCAGCGCGGTTTCACGGCAAGCTGACCGCAGCCCGCATTGAAACCGGTTGAAAACGGCGGGTTCAACGCCCTATATCTGCACAGGCAGATCAAGGGGGCAGCACGGCAGTGGGCATCGCGGAGCGCGGAGCGGATTGGCTGAAGACCGGCGGGCTTCGCCCGACGCGGCAGCGGCTGGCCCTTGCATCCCTTCTGGTGGGCGACGGGCAGAACCGTCATGTCACCGCTGAAAGCCTGTTCGCGCTGTCGTCCGCGACGGGCGAGAAGGTGAGCCTTGCCACCGTCTACAACACCCTGCGCGCGTTTTGCGATGCGGGATTGATGAACGAGGTCGTGGTCGACGGGTCGAAAAGCTATTTCGACACGCGGATGGACGATCATCCGCATTTCTATTGGGAAGACAGCCACACACTGACCGACGCCCCGGCGGAAGAGCTGGAGATCGCGTCGTTGCCACAGGTGCCGGACGGCATGGAAGTGGCGCGGGTGGATGTGGTGATCCGGCTGCGCCGCGCCGGTTGACGCGCGTCAGGCGTTCATCGCCCGGCGCGCATCGGCCCAGCCCAGCAGGCGGCGGCTTTTCTCATCCCACAGGTGCAGGCGGGCGTTGACCAGGCTTTGCCGGATGGTCATGCGCTGCGCCTCGGCCAGCGGCGGATGGTCGCGCAACACTTCGGGCAAGCGGTAGAACGGCAGGCGGCTTTGCAGGTGGTGGACGTGGTGCATGCCGAGGTTCGCCGTCAGCCACTGCAAGGGTTGCGGCAAGACGTAATGCGACGAGCCGTGCAGGGCGGCATCGTGCAGCGACCAGTCGGCTTCGTGATCCCAATGCGCGGTCTCGAACTGGTGCTGGACGTAAAAGAGCCAGACGCCGATCGTGGCGCCGACCAGCACCGACGGCAGCCAGATCGCAAAGATCGCGGCGAAACCGCCAAAGAACCACAGGCCCACCAGCACCGCAACCAGGCAGATGTTCGTGGCCATTGCGGACACCCAGTAGGTCATGCCGGCCTTCATCAGGCCGATCGGCAGGCGGTTGTTCAGCACGAACAGCCACGCCGGGCCGAGGCCGAACATGACAGCGGGATTGCGGTAAAGCCGGTAACCGAGGCGACCCCAGCGGCCACGCGCGGAGTATTCGGCCACGGTCAGGGTCATCACGTCCCCGATGCCGCGACGGTCAAGGTTGCCGGCGTTGGAATGGTGCAGCGCATGCAGCCGACGCCAGACGTCATAGGGTGTAAGGGTCAGGCAGCCAAGCGCGCGACCGACCCAGTCGTTCCAGCTGCGTTCGGCGAAAAAGGCGTTGTGGCCGCAATCATGCTGGATGGCAAAGAGCCGCACGAGGAAGAACCCGATCGGGACGGCCATCGCAAGCCCCGCATACCAGTGCCAGTGCAGGGCAACCACGGCCACGGCCCAAAGCGCGAAGAAGCCGACAAGCGTGATGCCAAGCTCCCATAGGCTGCGGAGGGTCGATGGGGCGCGGTAGCGGGCGAGGATGGCCACCCAGTCGCGGGCGGCCACGGGGCCGGTGGTCGAATGTTCGGTAGTCACTTCCAGCCTTTCGATTGCGTCAGGGTTCTTATCGCGGATTGCGGCGGGCGCATAGCCCTTCGCGGCAAGATGACGCTGGCAGAGGCCCTAGGGGCGCGGGAGAGCGCCGACGGCGCCCCCCCGCTGAGGTGGGTCACTTCGGCACGAGGACGGTGTCGATGACGTGGATCACGCCGTTCGACTGGTCGACATCGGCGATGGTGATGGTGCCGATGCTGCGCGATTCCGAGTAGACCATCGCCTTGTTGCCGCGGAATTTCACCGACAATGCATCACCCGACAGCGTTTGCAGGTTGGCATAGCCATCGCTGCCCACCTTGGCGCGCAGATCGGCCAGTTTCAGATCGCCGGCGACGACATGCGCCGTCAGCACCTTGGTCAGCATGGCCTTGTTTTCAGGCTTGAGGAGCGTGTCGACGGTGCCAGCGGGCAGGGCTGCAAAGGCGTCGTTGACGGGGGCGAAGACGGTGAACGGGCCGGGGCCCATCAGCGCGTCGACAAGGCCTGCGGCCTTGACGGCGGCGACGAGGGTGGTGTGGTCGGCCGAGTTCACGGCGTTTTCGACGATGTTCTTTTCCTCATACATCGGCGCGCCGCCGACATTGGGGTTGGCGGCAAAGGCGGCCTGAGCGAAGCAGGCGAGGGCGGCGGCGGTAAAGAATTTGGCAGACATGGGTCACTCCCTTGGGATGAAGCCGGGCCATCCGGCTGTTTCATGCCAAGAGCTACGGGAGTGTTCCGGGCGAAGTTTCGGGGCGCTGATCACGGATTCGTGCACGGATCAGAACCCCCGGATCAGAACCCCCCGGATCAGAACCACTGCCCCGGCTCCATCAGCCCAAGGTCGAGGAGTTGCTGGCTGTGCCAGGCGAAGGGAACCGAATTGTGCCAGTGGAAGGTCGGGATGGCATAGCGCGACCCTGGGTTGGTGCGCAGCGCCTTGGCGGTGCGGAACGAACAGACAGCGGCGGTCAGGTTGTTGTGCCAGGGGCAGGCGTAGGTGTTCATCTCGGCTTCGTTCAGGGTGAAATCGGCAGCGAGGCGGAGGCCCTTCTTCGCACGAAAAAGCGAGATGCGGTCGATCTTGCGGCGCGGCCATGGGATGTGTTCCTCGAACCGCCAGCGCAGGCCGCCGAAGAAATCAAGCTGGCGATCCTTTGGTTCCCAATCCTTCGTGGCGTCCTTGCGGGCGAGGGCGAAGTAGCCCGAGCGGTCAAGCTGGGCATCGTCCAGCGCCACGGCGTTGGGGTGGCGGTCAAGGTTGCTGGCGTAGAGGTCAACCACATAGGTCAGCATCGCGTCGCGCCGTTCTTCGGCGTGGAAGGCCAGCATCTCGCTGACGCTGCGGGTTTCGCAGAACGGGTGGAACAGAAACTCGGCGTTGTAGCAGTAGTAGATCCAGGTGCCGGCGCAGGCGTCGATGAAGGCGTTGACGGCACTGGGCAGTGCGGCTTCGGCAAACACGTCATGGGCAACGACGTGGACCACGGTTTCCAGGTCTTCCGGCAGCACCACGCCTTCGGGGCCAAGCAGAACCACCTCGCGGAAGCCTGCATTCAGGTGGTGGGTCAATGTTTCGGCAAGGGCCGTGTCATCCTCGGCCATGATGATGCAGAGCGGTCCGTTGGCAAGCGCCGGCGCCGAGCGCGACAGAAGATCGGCAATCGAGGTATAGCGCATGACGGTCCCTTGCCCGAGGCGCGGCTAAGGTGGTTCAGCGACGCGCGCAATGCAAGGGGCGCGCGGTTGCGAAGGCACCGGGTTTCAGGCTAAAAGCCCCCGTCCCGGAGAGAGTGTGATGTCCGACCCGAAGAAGCTGTTCGTCAAGACCTACGGCTGCCAGATGAACGTCTATGACAGCGAGCGCATGGTCGAGGCCCTGGGCACCAAGGGCTATGTCACGACCGATGTGATCGAGGACGCGGACATGGTACTGCTGAACACCTGCCATATCCGCGAGAAGGCGTCGGAGAAGCTCTATTCCGATCTTGGCCGGTTGCGGAAGCTGAAGCTGGCGCGGCCTGACCTGAAGGTGGGTGTCGCGGGGTGTGTGGCGCAGGCCGAGGGCGCGGAGATCTTGCGCCGCGCGCCGGTCGTTGATCTGGTGGTCGGGCCGCAAAGCTATCACCGGCTGCCCGAGATGGTCGAGGCCAAGGGGCGGGTGATCGACACCGAGTTTCCCGCGGAGGACAAGTTCGATCATCTGCCGGAGCGCCGCGCGATGCGGGGACCGACCGCGTTTCTGACGGTGCAGGAAGGCTGCGACAAGTTCTGTGCCTTTTGCGTGGTGCCTTACACCCGCGGCGCCGAGGTCAGCCGCCCGGCAGACCGCCTTATGGTCGAGGCGCGCGATCTGGTGGCGCGGGGTGTGCGCGACATCACGCTGCTAGGCCAGAACGTCAACGCCTATCACGGCGCGGGCGCGGGCGGCGACTGGACGCTGGCGAGGCTGATCCGCGAGATGGCGGAGATCGAGGGGCTGGCCCGCATCCGCTATACCACCAGCCACCCGAACGACATGGACGATGACCTGATCGCGGCGCATGGCGACGTGCCGGCGCTGATGCCCTACCTGCATCTGCCGGTGCAGTCGGGATCGGACCGCATCCTCAAGGCGATGAACCGCAAGCACACGGCGGCCGCCTACCTGCGGTTGATCGAACGGATTCGCACGGCGCGGCCTGACATCCTGTTCAGTTCCGATTTCATCGTGGGCTTCCCCGGCGAGACGGATGGCGATTTTCGGGCGACGCTGGACTTGATCCGCGAGGTGCGGTTCGGGGCCGCCTATTCATTCAAATACTCGGCCCGCCCCGGCACGCCAGCGGCGGAAAAGGCACCTGTCGAGACCGCCGTCGCGGATGCCCGGTTGCAGGAAGTGCAGGCGTTGGTCACCGCGCAGCAGCGTGCAGCGCAGGATGCGATGGTCGGGCGCGAGGTGACGGTGCTTTACGAAAAGGCCGGGCGGCTGGCAGGGCAGATGGTCGGCAAGTCGGACCACCTGCACGCGGTGCATGTGACCGACCCCACGGGCCGAATCGGTGAGCTGGTTCGGGTGCGCGTCACCTCGGCCGTGACCAATTCGCTGGCGGCCGTCCCGGTCGGCCGCTAGGGCAACGCGATCAAAACTGTTGCTCTTGCGCACGGATGGCCCTGTGTTTGTATCCTGAATGCGCAATTTGCGGCCTGTTTTTCGCTTTTTCCACCGAAAGTCGCCACAATTCAATGTAAATGGTGCGGGCTTTGGGGGCGGTCTGCTTTGCCCGGATGGTGAGGGAGTAACGGGTCTTGTGGGTGTCGAGAACATTGCGCTGGGCGCTGTTGCCATGTGCGCTGGGGCTGTGGTTGGCCAGCCCTGAGACAGGCGCAGCACAGGACGGCGAGGTTACCGGGCAGATCGAATGGGGCGTGTGGCTGGATGCGGATGGCTGCATGCACTGGTGGGCAGATGGCGGCACCGAAGGCTACATGGTGCCGCGCCGCAACCCCGCCACCGGAAAGCCGGTCTGCCTGCAGCAGGCTGTGTGCCTGACGCAAAGCACTGACACGCTTTTTGCCACCGGCAGCGCCGGATTGACCGCCAGCGGCAGGGACCGGCTGGAAGCGTTCTTTACCCAATCGGAGGCATTTTCCTATGTGATCGCCGGCCACACCGACAACCGCGGCGGCACCGATTACAACCAGAGCCTGTCCGAGGCGCGCGCCCGGACGGTAGCCGATGTCGCGCGCAGCGTAGGGGCGATGGTCGATAGCGAGACCGGCTTTGGCGAAGGCCGGCCGGTGGCATCCAACACATCGGCGGCGGGCATGGCGAAGAACCGCCGGGTCGAAATCCAGTGCAGGAAATGGTGAGCGCGATGATCGTTGCATCGGCAAGTGGCGGGACGGCCCGGCGCGCCTTGCGCCGCACAACCGCGCTTGCAATGCTGCTTCTTCTTTCCGGGTGTGGCGGGCTGGAGGTCTTTGGCTTCGAAGGCACGCACCGCTATGCCGGGCCGACCTCGGTGATCGCGACCGGGCAGGATCAGGGCCGCGACGAGGACGTGTTGAAGGATGGCCAGGCGGCAATCGCCTACGATCCCGATGGCTGTCAGGTCTGGATCATCGACGATGGGCTGGAGGGCTATTCTTCGCCCCGCTTCGATCCTGCCACTGGCCTGCCGGTCTGCGACGGGAAGTATCCGCCCGGAACGGTGATCGGCCGCTATGAAACCGAAAGCGCGCCGATCCCGGACGGGATTTCCGGGCCGGGACGCAAGGTCGTGGTCAGATAGGAACCGCCGCGAGAGGCAAGACCCCGGCTGCGGCCGGGGTTTTTTTGTGCGCACAGGGGAACGGTTGTCATATTTCCCACTTGTTTGGGAACAAGAGATTGTGTCGGGCCTGTTCTTTGCTTGCCAGATGACGTGTCTGGCATCAGTCTGAGCCCACGGCCCCTAGCAGAAGGAGCGCCCTTTGGGCATCAGCGCGCTGACCCCCCCGACCGCCGAGGATGTGGTTGAAACCGTCCTTGAATTTCCCGACAACCGTCTGTTGATCGACCTCTGCGGTGAGTTTGACCGCAATCTGGCGCAGGTCGAGCACCAGATGGGGGTGCATATCCTCCGACGTGGCAATCGCCTTGCCGTGATTGGTGACCGGGCATCACGAGAGCAGGCCGCAGCGGTGTTGAGGTCGCTTTACGCGCGGCTTGAATCGGGGCGCGGCGTGGTTGCCGGTGACATCGACGGCGCGATGCGGATGGGCCGCCCGGTGGCGGACGAGGGCGAGCAGATCGAACTGTTCAACACCGGCGTGGAGTTGCGCACCCGCAAGAAGCCGATCGAACCCCGGACCGAGGCGCAGAAGGCCTATGTGGCCAACCTTTTCGCGCATGAGCTTGGGTTCGGCATCGGGCCTGCCGGCACCGGCAAGACCTATCTTGCGGTGGCGGTCGGGGTGACGATGTTCATCTCGGGCGCGGTGGAGAAGATCATCCTGTCGCGTCCGGCGGTGGAAGCGGGCGAACGGCTTGGCTTCCTGCCCGGCGACATGAAGGAGAAGGTCGATCCCTACATGCAGCCGCTTTACGACGCGCTGAATGATTTTCTGCCCGCCAAGCAGGTGCAGAAGCTGCTGGAGGAAAAGCGCATCGAGATAGCACCCCTGGCCTTCATGCGCGGGCGGACGCTGTCGAATGCCTTTGTGGTGCTGGACGAGGCGCAGAACGCCACCGCGATGCAGATGAAGATGTTCCTCACGCGGCTTGGCGAGGGCAGCCGCATGGTGGTGACGGGCGACCGCACCCAGATCGACCTGCCGCGCGGCGTGCCATCGGGGTTGCAGGAGGCTGAACGGATCTTGAAGGATGTGAAGGGAGTGACGTTCAACTACTTCACCTCGAAGGATGTGGTGCGCCATCCGCTGGTCGCGCGGATCATCAACGCCTACGAGAAGGATGATCCGTCGAACACCTGAGCGGCGCGCCGTGCGGCGCAAGGCTGGTCTCTTCGCCACCGCGCCCTGCGCGGCAGCGAAGGCCGTGGGGGGCCGTCTGCCCCCCACGCCTGCGTGCCAGGGCCCGCAGGCTTCCCCCCGAGGATATTTCCGGCCTTATGTAGCAAACGCACCAACAAACCGGAATCCTTTGGCCGCTGATTTCGCTATCCTGCGGCCATGCAGGACCGGACCATAACCAACGCTTTGCTTGCCCTTCGCGGGCAGATCATCCGGGGCAACCTGGACGGGC
>JAUYQR010000022.1 GCA_030697175.1 Paracoccaceae bacterium
TACGCCAAGCCTCCAACTTTTCGGCCGCGTCCGCAAGCGTCAGGAACCAGTGCTGGTTCAGGCACTCGGCTCGGAAGCGGCCATTGAACGCTTCGATAAACGCATTGTCGGTGGGCTTACCGGGACGCGAGAAGTCGAGCACGACGCCGCGCTGATAGGCCCAGAGGTCCATGTCGCGCGATACGAACTCGCTGCCCTGATCGACCCTGATCGTCTTGGGATAGCCGGCCGTTCGGCACACCCGGTCGAGCGTCGCGACCACATCTTCGCCGCGGTAACTGTAGCGCACATCGAGCACTGGAACGTAGCGCGAGAAGGTGTCGACGACAGTAAGCACACGGAGCTTCTTGCCCGTCGCGAGCTGGTCATGAACGAAGTCCATTGCCCAGACATCGTTGGGACCGACGGCCAAAGCGCGGTCATCGCGCAGCTTCGCCTTCACCCGGCGCTTCGGTGTCTTGTGCCTCAGCTGCATCCCCAACGCCTTGCAAATGCGATAGACCTTCTTGACGTTGATGCCCCAGCCTTCACGATCCAGCAGAACGTGAACGCGCCGGTAGCCATACCTGACCCGCGTCTCACAGATCTCCCTGATCCGCTTCGCCACGGCAGCCTGATCGGTGCGGCGGGATTGGTAGAGGAACGTCGAGCGGTCAAACCCGATGGCCCCACAAGCCGTCCGGATTGACACCGCCCAATCGCTGCACATCCCGCGAACCAGTTCGCGCATGCGACCAGGCTTCAGATCTTTCGCCGGATCACGTCCTGCAGCATCTCCCGATCCAACGTCAGGTCCGCCACGATCTTCTTCAGCCGCGCGTTCTCGTCCTCGAGCTGCTTCAGCCGCTTCATCTCGGTCGGCAGCAGCCCGGCATACTTCTTCTTCCAGTTGAAGTAGGTCGCTTGGCTGATCCCGGCCTTGCGGCAGATCTCAGCAACCGGCGTGCCCTCGTCGCCCTGCTTGATGATGAACGCCTTCTGCGCGTCCGAAAATTTGCTCGCCTTCATGCGATTCCGCTCCTCTCCCAGCCAGGAAAACGTAGCGGAAAACTCCAGCTTCAAACGGTCCAGTTTCCGGGGATCAGATCAGCGGTCCCCGACAGGCTCATCTCGAGCGCCGCATCAAGACAAGGCCAGCGTTTCCTCGGCCTGGGCAACATGGCGCTTCACGGCAATGAAGCTGTCCGGAGTGACCGAAATGGAATCGATACCAGCATTCACAAGGCGCCGGGCAAAGGAAGGATCGTTGCTGGGCGCCTGGCCGCACAGCCCAACCTTTGAGCCAACCTTGTGGGCGCGGGTGATAAGGCTTTCGATCATCCATAGGACCGCCGGGTCCGATTCATTGAAAAGGTCGGCCAGATCTTCGCAATCGCGGTCAACGCCCAAGGTAAGCTGCGTCAGATCATTGGAGCCAATGGAAAAGCCGTCGAAGCGTGTGGCGAAGTCTTCGGCCAGAATGACGTTGGCGGGGATTTCGGCCATCACATAGATTTCAAGCCCGCTTACCCCGCGTTCAAGCCCATTCGCCTGCATCACCGCCAGAACCTTGTCAGCCTCGACCGGGCTGCGGCAAAACGGGATCATTGCGATAACATTCTTGAACCCCATCTCGTCGCGAAGTCGTCGGATTGCCTTGCATTCAAGCGCGAATCCCTCTGCATAGCGCGGGGAATAATACCGCGACGCGCCACGGAAGCCGATCATCGGGTTTTCCTCGGCTGGTTCAAATTCACGCCCACCCAAAAGCTCGGAGTATTCGTTTGTCTTGAAATCGCTCATCCGCACGATCATCGGCCTGGGGTAAGCGACCGCAGCAATCTGCGACAGGCCGCGGGCGAGCCGATCGACGAAGAAATCGGTCTTGTCTGCGTAGCCCCTGGTCAGTTCGGCGATTTCGGCCTTGGCCGCTTCGTCCTTCAGCCGGTCGAAATGCACCAAGGCCATCGGATGCACCTTGATTGCGTTGTTGACCACGAATTCCATCCGCGCGAGACCGACACCGTCAAAAGGCAGCCGCCACCACCGGAAGGCGGCCGAGGGGTTGGCCATGTTCAGCATGATATGGGTCCGGGTAGAGGGCAGGTCGTCGATCCGCAGGTCTTGGGTGCCGAAGTCGGCGATGCCATCGTAGACCACGCCCTCGCCGCCGCCGGCGCAGGATACGGTTACCTCCTGTTCGTCATGCAGAAGGTGCGTTGCGTTGCCGGTGCCGACGATAGCTGGCAGGCCCAGTTCACGGCTGACGATGGCGGCATGGCTGGTGCGGCCGCCGTGATCGGTGACGATGGCCGAGGCTCGCTTCATGATGGGCACCCAGTCGGGGTCGGTGGTCGAGGTCACAAGGATTGACCCGTCGACGAAGCGGTCGATATCCTTGGCGCTTTCGATGATGCTGACGCGGCCCGCAGCAACCGCGCTGCCGACGCTAAGCCCGGTAAGCAGCGTCTTGCCGGCCTTATTGATTGTGTAGGACATGATCGCTCCGGCGTCGGCACGCGACTGCACGGTTTCGGGTCGGGCCTGCACGATGAACAGTTCGCCGGTGTCGCCGTCACGGGCCCACTCCATGTCCATCGGCTGACCGTAGTGGTCTTCGATGGAGACGGCCATGCGGGACAGTTCCAGGATTTCGGCGTCACTCAATACCCAAGCCGAACGCTCGGCCTTCGAGGTCGGCACGTTGCGCGTCTCGCCGCCTTGCTGGCCTGCGTAGATCATCTTGATCTCTTTCGCGCCCAGCTTCTTCTCGACGATGGGCGTCAGGCCGGGGGTGCCAAGAAATGGCTTGTAGACCTGATATTCATCCGGGTTCACCGCCCCCTGCACCACGTTCTCGCCTAACCCCCAGGCGGCGTTGATCAGCGCGATCTTGTCAAACCCGCTTTCGGTGTCGATCGAGAACATCACACCCGACCCGCCGGTATCGGAGCGGACCATCCGCTGCACGCCAACGGACAGCGCAACCTTCATGTGCCCGAATCCCTGCAACTGACGATATGTGATGGCCCTGTCGGTGAACAGCGAGGCGAAGCAGCGCCGGCAGGCTGCCAGAACCGCCTTTTCGCCGCGCACGTTAAGATAGGTTTCCTGCTGTCCGGCAAAACTGGCGTCGGGCAGGTCTTCGGCTGTTGCGCTTGACCGGACGGCCACGGGCAGGTCCGCCACCCCGGCGCGGCGTGACAGTTCGCGGTAGCTTTCCAGAATGTCCGCCTCGATATCCCTCGGCCAATCACCACCAAGGATCATGGCGCGAGCTTGGGAACCGGCCTCCTGCAGCGGGATCTTGTGGTCTTGCCAGCGTCCGATCACATCGTCGATCCGCGCGTCCAGATCGTTGGCGGCAAGGTAGGCGCGATAAGCGTCAGCCGTTGTCGCAAAACCGGACGGCACACGGATACCCTTCTTGCCCAGTTGCTGGATCATTTCGCCAAGCGAACTGTTCTTGCCGCCGACAAGCGCGACGTCGCGTCGGGTCAGGGTTTCGAACCACAACACATTTACGGACTTTCCCGACATCGCAGCCTCCGCGCCAAGGGACCCTTGAAAGGTTCATGCTGCACGTGGTCGGGCATGACCGCATTGATGCCAATCAAACAGAAGGCCATTCAGCCATGATACGGTGACCATAGCCAAAGGGAGCACGAGACATGATCAAATCCGACATTGAGCGACTGATCCATGAGGTCGAATCCTCTGCAACGCTTGACCACGCTTCGTTCAGCCGCAGCGTCGAAGCGTTGCGTCATGTCTTTCCGGACGCGGCGATAGCGCTTGCAGCAACGACGGACTTGGTCGAGCAGGTATTGCATCTGATCGACGCGATTCTGCCCGCATGGACAATCCAGCTGACCGGCAAGGCGATGGAGCCGGACGGTCATTGGCGGTGTTCGCTGCGCGAGACACGAGGCCGGGACGAAGACGAGGTCATCGGCCTTGGCTCAGGTGCCGTTGTTGGGCTGGCGCTGCTTGCTGCCCTTTTGCGCGTCGCTCTCGCAAAGGCGCGTTGACGCCTTGACCTTGGGCAGCGCTGCGGGCGGGGCCGCCGGTCCCGTCGGCCCAGGCGCATAGCGCGAAGCTGGGAGCCTTCGGAAGGACTGGTGGCGTCAGGGCGAAACCGGAGCCGATGACGCAGATCAATGCAAAGGGCGAAAGCGTCGTGCCAGTCTGACTCAGGGTTTCGGATTGGAGCAATGCAGCACCATGAAAACGGATTCGTCGAAGATATGGGCTTTGGTGATCAACGGTGCGCGGTGCAGGATCCTGCGTGGACTCTATGGCCACGGCACGGAGGCACCTGCAGAATTGGTCCTGCGGTCCGAAGCGCGCAATCTGCGTGACATCATGTCTGACAAACCGGGCCGCTCGTTTGCGTCGCAGGGTGGTGGGCGGAGATCGGCAATCGAATACGCCAGCGATCCGATCGCAGAAGACCAGCGGGAGTTCATCCGTCAGGTCATCTCACTTCTGGAAAGTCATCGCCGCGCCGGTGATTTTTCCCGCTTGGCGGTCTTTGCAGAGCACGAGATGCTGGGACGCTTGCGCCAGATGCTTCCGCCGTCACTGGCAGAAATGGTGATCCGTGAGGTGCCGAAAAACCTGTTGCACCTTTCGGCCCATGATCTTGCAGCGGTGGTAGCGCACGAGTTGCAAGGTGGGTCACCGAATTCCTGATCGACGACGGAGGCCGCGCCGAATGTGATCGTGCGTGGACTGGTCATGTGGGCTGCTCCGCCTCGGGTATGCGGGGATAGCCTCGCCCGGGTCGCGGGAACGGGTCCGGTGATGCACGGGCTGCACTTCTCAGAATGTGCCCGCCCGGTCGTGTGGACCGGCGGCACGCCGCGCAATTCGCGCGCGCAGCACGTTGCCGAAGATATCGCTGCCAGGGGGCGGGCGTTGCGCATCGTCAATGCCAGAGGCATCGCGATGCTTATCCTGAAGTGGCCACATCACCTGAATGTGGGCAAGGCAATGAAGGGGAAGATGATGATCAAATTCTGGATTCTATCGGCTACCACTGCTCTTCTAGCCACAGCAGCCTTGGCTCAGGACGCAACGCAGGAGTTTGCAGTCGGGCGGGAAGAATATCTGCGCGGCTGCGCGGCCTGCCATGGCGAGGCCGCCGACGGCAACGGCGAGATTGCGAGCATGTTCAAGACACCAGTTCCCGACTTGACCGGAATAGCCGCGCGCAACGACGGTGTCTTTCCGCTTCTGAAGGTGATTCAGGCAATTGACGGGCGCGCAGTGATCAGGGGTCACGGCAACCCGATGCCTGTCTTCGGGAACCGTTTCCGCTCAGAGGCATCCCGCAATGATGCAGACCTTGGAGCAGAATCCCTGGCGCGCGGACGGGTTCTGGAGCTTGCGCTCTACATTCAGTCGATCCAGAAATAGCCTTTTGGCAGCGTATCCGTCGGATTGCCCGGTAGCGGGCAGTCCGGCCATTTCTGATCTGTTGTCACAGCGGTTGAGAAGCGACGGTCCCGCTTCCAGCAGCGCCAAACGCAGTTGAAAGGGCCGCGATTGCGGCGTCCCGTGATTTTTGCTGGCTGCCGCTGGCATCGATTTCCAGCCAGTCTTGACGCTTCGCCTCGGGCATGGCGGCCTGAGCGGCTACCACCGTGGCGTCGGCATCGGACGCATCGCCGTGTCGCAATGTCACCCTGCGCACAAGAATGGATTGAGGCGCGCTCAGCCACAGCCCGCAAAAGCCGACGTCGGCACGCTTTGCCAGCGTTTCGGCGGCGACGCGCTGGCTTTCGTTCAAGAACGTGCCGTCCAGAATCACGGTATTGCCCGCCGCCAGGAGGTTGGCTGCGCGCATGAACATATGGTCATAAATCGCGGCCCGCGCGTCCGGCGAATAGTCCACGTCGCTTGCGCCCTCTTTGCGCTCGGTGTCGGTGCGCAGATGCACCGCTCCGGGGCAGGGACCAAGGTCCGCTGCCAGCTCGCGTGCCAGAACGGTCTTGCCGGTGCCGGACATTCCGCCCACCGCGACAAGCACGGGGCGCGATTGGGCAAGATGGCTGACCGCTTGCGACAGGTACTGCGTTGCCTCTATGGACGACGCGCCGGTCTGCCCCGTGGCATGGTCTGTCTGCAGCAGCACCATTGCACGAATGGCCGCACGGACGGACATGAACAGCGGCAGAGCTATCAGCCCGCGGTCCTCGGCGCCCTTTGCCGCCAGAAGATAGGCGGTCATGGCCAGGTTCGCCTGCCGGGAAAGCCCGCGATGGCAAAGGTCCATAAGCAGGAAGGAAAGGTCATAAAGCACGTCGCAGGTGGCCAGCCGTTCATCAAACTCGAGCGCGTCAAACAGCACCGGCTGGCCGCTGATCAACAGAAGATTGCGCAGATGCAGATCGCCGTGCGCCCGCTTGACGTGACCGGAACCCGACCGTTCCCGAAGCATTGGCGCAAGCGCCGACAGATGCTGCCGTGACCGGTCAAGAAAAGCGTCAACCAGCCCGCCACCCACCAAGCGGTCGAGGGGGGTCAGCACGCGGTCCAACTCGTCAAGGATGTCGCGGATCAGGGCATCGCCCTGCTCGATGGACACCGGGCATGTGGCATGGAACCGATGCACGACCCGCCCCAGCGCCTCGGCGACAGGATCAGTCAAGCGGCCACTGGCGGCGACAGCGGTCATTTCGCAATCGGCTGCAAAACGGTGCATCCGCAGGGCCCATTCCACGGGCGCGCCGGTGCCGTTGAGTTCAAGACGACCGTCAGCGTTTCGTGTCACAGGCACCAGATCGCGATAGATCATTGGAGCGGTCGGTTTGTTCAGGGCAAGTTCCCGCTCCAGCAGGGCGTGGCGGCGGTCGGGTGTGGACTGATCAAGATAATCGTAGCGCACCGCGCGCTTGATCTTCAGCGCAAGGTCAGCGCCCAGAAACACATGCGCGCAATGGGTTTGGACATGGTGCACCAGACCGGCAGCAGAAAACGCTGCACCTGATTGCAGGAAGCGGATCACCTCGTCCTGCGCGTTGGCATCGGTCCCGGACATTCTGGCACTGCCTCAAGCTGACGTACACCAACACAACGTGACCCGTTTTCTCCGACGCCTGCCTTGACCTTGGTCAATGGCAGATCTTGCGTAGCTGGCGATAGGCAGGACTGACGCAAATCAACGCCGCCCGAAAAATGTGCGCCCATTGTTCGTCAGCGAAGCGATGAGGAGACCGGCCGATGGAAAGGGACTGCGCAAAGCAAGACGATGCTGTTTGTGGCAGATCCGACGCACCAGCGATCGTCGGTGTAAGCAAGTTGCCCACTGGACAGTGTGCCGCGTTGATCCAGCACAGCACAGCGCCGTGTCTGGTGTCGAGGGCCGCCAATGCGTTTGACATTTCATGGTGCGGCGGAAGGCGTGACCGGGTCTTGCCATCTTCTGGAGGCGCAGGGTCAGCGCATATTGGTCGATTGCGGCATGTTTCAGGGTGGTCGAGAACTTGACGAGGAGAATGCCCAGGACTTCGGTTTTGTTCCTGCGACGGTAGACTTCCTGTTGTTGACGCATGCGCATCTTGACCACTGCGGCCGCATCCCGCTTTTGGTCAAACGCGGCTTCACTGGCGAGATCATCTGCACTGCAGCGACCAAAGACCTGACCCGTCTTGTGCTGCTCGATTCCGCGCGGTTGCATCAGGAAGAGGCCCGGCGGCGGAGGCGGCATGGCGGCGGCGCGGAGCCACTTTACGATATGATCGACGTGCTGGACAGCCTCGACCGGTTTGGCCGCGTCGCGCGATACGGCCACAAGATGGACTTGGGTGGTGGCATCGTCGCGGAGTGGTTCGATGCCGGTCATATCCTTGGATCGGCCAGCATCTGTGTGACGGTGGGTGCCAACCGACAACGACGGCGCATTCTGTTTTCTGGTGACATCGGTCCGGTCAACCGGCCGCTGCTGAACAGCCCCGCGCCGCCGTCGGATGTGGATGTTGTGGTCATGGAAAGTACCTATGGCGACCGCAACCACCGACCACTCGACCGTTCGGTCGACGAATTGCACGAAGCGATCCGCCAGACTTTGGCGCGAGGCGGAAACGTGATCATTCCGACATTTGCGCTGGAGCGCGCGCAGGAACTGCTGTTCGCGCTGCGCCAGGGGCGCGAAACGGGTGACCTGCCGAGCGCCTTGCAGGTGTTCCTCGACTCGCCCATGGCAATTTCGGCGACACAGATCTACCGCCGCCATCCGGATGATCTGAAGCCCGACGTCGCGGCACTGCTGGCGCGCGGGGCCGATCCCTTCGCGCTGCCTGGCCTGCAGTTCGTCGATGAGGCGTCGGAGTCTATGGCGCTTAACGCGATCCGGTCGGGTGCCGTGATCATGGCCGGGTCCGGCATGTGCACGGGGGGGCGGGTGCGCCATCACCTGCGTCACAACCTGGGTCATGCCGATTGCAGCGTGATCTTCGTTGGTTTTGCCGCCGAAGGCACGCTTGCCCGCATCATTATTGACTGGGCGAAATCGGTCAAACTGTTCGGCGACGATGTTGCAGTTCGCGCGACCATCCACACGATCAATGGCTTTTCGGCCCATGCCGGGCAATCTGACCTGCTCGACTGGCATGGCCGCACAGGCTCACCTTCCGTGACGTTCCTTGTCCACGGCGAGACAGGAGCGCGTCAGGTGCTTGCAGGTGCGCTGCATGGCGGGCGTGTGGAACAACCGGGCCTGCACCAGCACTACGACTTGTAAGTCTCTGAGGTCGCAATCACTCGGCAGAAAGCAGCGCAGATGGAACCAGAGAACCGTAGGCCGCCACGATGCCTCTGGTCGGGCATTGACACCAAGAGGGGCAGGCACGAGCGGACAACCGGGTCGCTCGACTGGCAGGGGTTGGGCAGGTTGGTCACGGATCACACGTCGCCCACAAAAGTGTTCGGGTGGGAAACGCGCGTCGGACAAGCAGATGTGCCGCAGTCGAGCTGGGCCCATGGCTGACGTTCCGGTCGCCTGGTGGTCTTGCACCGCCGCCGATCTGTTGGCCGCGCTTGGCACTGGCGCGGCCGGGCTGGACCGGGCCGAAGCCGCGCGACGTTTGGCGCGCGTGGGGCCGAACCGTGTGACAGCGCGGGCTGAACGCGGCTGGGCAGGCCTGCTGCTACGGCAATACGAAAGCCCGCTGGTCCTGATCCTGATCTTCGCAGCGCTGGTCTCGCTGATCGTGCAGGAATGGACAGAGGCCGGGATCATTCTGGCGATTGTCGCGAGTAGCACCCTCTTGAGCTTTGCGCAGGAATACCGGGCCGCCAGGGCTGTGCAAGCCCTTCAGAAGCGGCTGGCACTGACCGTGAGCGTCCTGCGTGGCGGCCAGCCCGCGGTGATCGCGGCAGATGCCGTGGTGCCGGGCGACATCGTGCTGCTTTCGGCTGGCAACCTCATTCCGGCGGATGGGATGATAATCGAGGCGCGGGATTTCCTTGTAAGCCAAGCTGCCCTGACCGGAGAGTCCTTTCCGGTCGAGAAGCTTGCCACGCCCTCGCCCGTTGCGGCGACCTTGGTCGATCGCACAAATGTGGTGTTCCTCGGCACTTCGGTGCGCAGCGGAACCGCGCGGATGCTGGTTGTCACCGCTGGAAGCGCCACCGCCTATGGCGCGATTGCTGAAAGGATGGGGCAGCGCGACCCGGAGACCGATTTCGAACGGGGGCTGCGCCGCTTTGGCGCGATGTTGATGCGGGTCATGATGGTCATCGTGACGCTGGTCCTGACCGCCAACCTGCTGCTGGACCGCCCGGTGATCGACAGCCTGCTCTTTGCCGTGGCGCTGGCCGTGGGTCTGACGCCGGAACTCTTGCCCGCCATTGTCAGTGTCACGATGGCAACCGGAGCGCGGCGGATGGCGAAGGCGGGTGTTCTTGTTCGCCGTTCAGCGGCGATCGAGAACCTCGGGACGGCAGATATCCTCTGCACCGACAAGACCGGCACGCTGACCAGCGGCCAGATGGTTCTCAGCGCCGCCACAGACCCATTGGGACAGGACTCCGAGGCCGCGTTCCGCTTTGCGCTGATCAATGCGCATTTCGAGACCGGAATCGAGAACCCGCTCGACACGGCGATCATCGCGGCCGCCGCGCGGCGCGGGGCGGCCTTGCCGAACAAGCCCAAGGTGGACGAGATCCCCTATGACTTTCTTCGCAAGCGTCTGACCATCGTCGTCGATCTGCCAAATGAAGAAGCGCATCTTGTGGTGACCAAGGGGTCATTCGACACCGTTCTGACATGCTGCGACACTGTCGATACGCCTGATGGCGTACTGCCGCTTGATCCTGCTGCGCGCGGGCGTCTGGCCGCCTTTGTTGCCGCAAGAGGCGCGGAAGGGGTCCGTGTGCTTGGGCTTGCTACCCGCCGTATGGCGCCGAGAGCGCGCTATGAAGTCAGCGACGAAGCGGGCATGACGTTTGCCGGCTTCCTTCTGTTCGTCGATCCGCTCAAACCCGGCATCGACAAGACATTGACGGCCCTGGCAGTGCTGGGCATTTCGGTGAAGATCATCACCGGCGACAACCGCCATGTCGCCGAACATGTGGCCCGCGCCGTCGGTCTGGAGCCGACCGTGATCACCGGGGCCGAGCTGATCGCCACGCGGGACGAGGCGCTCTGGCATCTGGCGGAACATTGCAACGTGTTCGCTGAGGCTGACCCGCAGCAGAAGGAACGGATCGTTCGGGCCTTGCAGACACGCGGGCATTCGGTGGCCTATCTGGGCGACGGCATCAACGACGCCCCGGCGCTGCGGCAAGCAGATGTTGGCATCTCCGTTGAGGATGCGGTCGACGTGGCGCGGGAAAGCGCCGACATCGTGCTCATGGCCCCTGATTTCGACATCCTGCGGCAAGGGATCGTCGATGGCCGGAAAACCTTTGCAAATACGCTGAAATACATCTCCATCACGACGAGTGCGAATTTCGGCAACATGATCAGCATGGCGTTTGGCACCCTGTTCCTGCCGTTCCTGCCCCTGACGGCGGCGCAGATCCTGCTGAACAACTTCCTGTCCGACATTCCCTCGCTGGCGGTGGCAAGCGACCTGGTCGATGCCGAGGCGGTCGCCCGTGCGCCGCGCTGGGATCTGCGCGCGATACGGCAGTATATGGTGGTGTTCGGCCTGGTGAGCACAGGCTTCGACCTTCTGACCTTCGGTATGCTGATCTGGGTGTTCCATGCGGACGAAACGCTGTTCCAAAGCACCTGGTTCGTGGTGTCGCTTTTGACGGAGCTTGTAGTGGTCATGGTCCTGCGGACCCGCCGGGTCTTCTGGTCAAGCCAGCCGGGAACACTGCTTCTGACGGCGACGGTCGCAGTTGGGATGCTGGCGGTCGTGATCCCCTGGCTGTGGCCCGTTGCCGAACTGTTCGGGTTTTCGGCGATGCCGATGCCAGTCTTGGCCAGCAGCCTTGCAATCGTGGCCCTCTATGCAATTACCACCGAAGGCGTGAAGCTCTGTGTTCGGTCTGCCGTTGCCCTGTGATCAACTGCGGTTCAGGCTCTTCACCCGCCTGCTTCACCTTACCCGGCTGAGTCTTCGCGCCGCCTCGACAATGCCTTGCCGAAGATCGCTGCAACGCGCGCTTCGGCGGCGCGGTAGGCTGCGAAATCCTTTGATGTGGCCTTGATGCCAAACTTTGTGGCCATGATCGTTGCCGCCACTTCGTCTGCAGTTGCCCCCAGACCTTCAAGGCTGAGCCGACCTTCCGCCACGCCCGCTTCGATCCAGCGCGCGATATGCCGTGTGATCCGGGTATGGGCCTCTTGCACCGCAGGCTGCGAGAACGGGGTATCAGCCGAGAGAATTTCGTCTGCATGGGGCGAGTTCATCATCGCTTCCATCGCATCGCCGTCGATGGCGTGAAACGTTGCAAGCAGGATGGAGACAGTGTCGCCCGGCATTGCCAGCACCCTGACGACGGCCATTTCAGACCGTTCGAAATGAATGCGGACCAGCGCGTTGAAGATATCTTCCTTGCCCGCATAGTGCAGGTATAGCGCCGGCCGCGACATGCCCGCCCCCTTGGCAATGTCGGCCATCGACGTGCGTCGCAACCCGTATCGCGCGAATGCCGTGAAAGCGGCGCGCAGAATTGCGGCATCCTTGGGGTCAATGCTGAGGCCAGCCTCGGTGTCCATGGCTTCGTATCGCAGAAAGCCGGTCTTCCGTCAAACGAGCCATGGACATACTGACACATATAGTCTAATTTGTCATAAACGGGAGGCCGAGCATGAGCTATTCACTTTCAATCAACGGCGCCACTCGCCAGATCGACCTGCCGGGCGATGTCCCGCTTCTCTGGGCACTGCGCGACGGCCTCGCCCTTACCGGGACCAAGTTCGGTTGTGGAATTGCCGCATGCGGCGCCTGCACCGTTTTGATCGACGGCCAGGCGGTGCGCTCTTGCCAGATCCCGATCTCTGATGCGAACGGAGAGATCACCACCATCGAGGGCCTCGGTCAACCTGGGGCGCTTGCGCCGCTTCAGCAGGCCTGGGTCACGCACCAGGTCGCGCAATGCGGGTATTGCCAGTCCGGCCAGATCATGCAGGCCGCCGCCCTCCTGTCCGCCACTCCCGACCCCACGGATCAGGACATTGATGACGCGATGCAAGGCAACCTGTGTCGCTGTGGCACCTACCCCCGCATTCGTGCCGCAATCCACGACGCCGCCCAGATGATGAAGGCAGGCTGACATGGCATCCTGGAAAACCATCACCCGCCGCTCTTTCATCGTGCTTGGCGCCGCCGTCGTCGGTGGGGCCGCCTTCGGGGCCTACAAGGTGGCCGAGGTGCCTGCGAACCCGCTGGTCCCTGTCCCCGGCTCTGTCCCCTTGAATCCTTGGGTCATCATCAACGCCGACGGCATCACCGTCATCGCGCCCCGGGCCGAAATGGGGCAGGGCATCTCAACCACCCTCGCCGCATTGGTCGCAGAAGAACTGGATGTCGACTGGGCCCAGATCCGTGTTCTGCACGGCCCTCCGGCGCAGGCTTACTACAACGCGGGCTTTGTCGAGCGCATGTCGAATGAGCCCGACTACCGGCTGTCCAAGGCGGACAACACGCCCAACGCTGTTCTCGCGGCCCTTCCGAAAATTCTGTCCATGCAGATGACCGGCGGGTCCACCGGTGCGATCGGCGGCTTTCTGCAGATGCGTCTTGCAGGCGCCGGCGCGCGCGAGGCACTGAAAGCCGCCGCTGCCAAGCGCCTTGGCGTCTTGCCCGACACTCTGAAGACCGAAGCTGGCAAGGTTATTGGGGCGCAGACCTTCACCTATGCCGAGCTGGCTGAGGAAGCGGCGACGTTGGTCCCTGCGGATGTCGCGCTCCGCGATCCATCCACTTGGCGCTTTGTCGGCAAGTCCATGCCGCGTCTGGACATGGTGGCAAAATCCACCGGGACCGAGACCTTCGGCATCGACATGACCCTTCCCGGGATGAAATTCGCCACTGTGCGGATGAACCCCAAGCGCGGCGGGCCGATGGCCAGCTTCGACCCGGCCGCAGCGCTCGTCCTTCCCGGCGTAGATCAGGTGATCCGCCTTGGATCGGGCATCGCGGTTGTTGCGAACAACACCTGGACGGCCATGCAAGCCGCTGCATTGGTGGATATCCAGTGGGGTCCGGCCGACTATCCCGCTGACACCGCCGCCATGCTGACCCGTATTGAAGCTGCCTTCGCCACAGCGCCGGACTCGCGCCTTCGCGATGATGGCGACGTTGAAACCGAGCTTGGCAAAGGCGACGTGATCGAAGCCGAGTATCGCATACCGTTTCTTGCCCATGCCGCGATGGAACCGCTCAACGCGACCGCCTGGGTCAAACCTGATGGCGCGGTCGAAGTCTGGTGCGGCAATCAGGCCCCGATCCTGACCCGCGACGCCATTGCGGCTGCGCTTCGGATCGACAGCGCCAAGGTCACGCTGCACACCCCCTCTATGGGCGGCGGCTTCGGTGGCCGCACGGACCCGGTGCCCGCCGTTCTTGCCGCCCGCATTGCAGCCGCGATGCCCGACACGCCGATCAAGCTGACCTACAGCCGCGAAGAGGATATGACACAGGACTTCTATCGCCCGGCTGCCATCGCCCGCCTCTCTGGTCGTCTCGAGGGTGGCAAGGCAACGGCCCTGTGGGGACGCACCGCCGCCCCATCGGCCACCCACAGCGCGCTTGGCCGCCTGATCGGCTTCGCGCCACCAGGTCCGGACCGCGCCACGGTCGAGGGTGGCTTTGACCAGCCCTATGGCTTGCCGAACTATCGCTACGACGGCCACATCGCAGACCTTACCGTCCCGCTGGGATTCTGGCGGTCAGTTGGCAACTCGATGAACGCCTTCTTTCTGGAAAGTTTCATCGACGAGCTTGCTCATGCCGCCAAGGCCGATCCCCTGCAATTCCGGCTTGACCTGATGCGGGACACCCACGCGCCATCCGCCACGCTTCTGGAAACCGTCCGCGACATGTCGGGCTGGGACAGGCTCAAACGCCCCGGCTTCGGGCGCGGCGTTGCCTTCTGCTATTCGTTCGGCACGCCGGTGGCTGAGGTGCTGGAGGTGCAGGACACCCCTGCTGGCATCAAGCTGACCCGAGCCTGGATCGCTTGCGACCCTGGCCTCGCGATGGATCCGTCGATCATCGAAGCGCAAATGACTGGCGGCATGGTCTATGGCCTTTCGGCAGCCATTCACGGTGCGATCACCTTTGATGACCAGCAGGTGGTGGAACGGAACTTCCCGGATTACGACCCGCTGCGGATGCACACCACGCCAAGTTTCGAGGTGAAGATCCTGCAGAACAATGGCACGTTTGGTCACATCGGCGGCGTTGGTGAACCGGGCACACCACCGGCCGCCCCGGCTCTTGCCAACGCACTGTTTGACCTGACCGGCACCCGGGCCCGCGAACTTCCGCTAAACCGCACGTTCAATCTGATGACCTGAGCCCGCAGGCCTGCTGGACCAACGGTTGAAGGCCTGTCACGATGGGAACCGGAAGCATCCGTCGGGTGTTGATCGCCGTCTGGAACCGGACTGTGTTGCGGGCGCTTCCGCACCGGCGGGGCGGATCGGAACCGTGGGGAAGCATGTTCGACACCGAAGCCTCGGCAGGCAACGCCAGCGCAGCGCGCACCGGCCTGACGCGCCGCATCACCTTGCCCACCCTTGCCACGATTGCCGTCGTTGCAGGCGTGCTGCATTTCGGTGCGGCGGTGTTTCTGCCGCTGGCCATCGCGACATTGATCAGCTTCGCGCTGTCGCCGCTGGTGTCGGTGTTTCGAAGGCGCGGCATCGGGCGCACACTTTCGGTGCTGCTGGCGGTCACTATCGCGTTCGGGATTCTGGGCGCGATCCTGTTCTTCATGGGCGGACAGTTGACCCTTGTCATCGAACAACTGCCGACCTTCCAATCCAACATCATCGCCAAACTGGAGGCGCTGCAAGCAGCTGACGGCCCGTCCGGCGTTCTGGGCCGCTTTGTCGACATGCTTGCGCGGATCAACGAAGAGATAAGCAGTGCGCTGCCGGCAACGGACGGCAGCACAGGCGCAGCGGGCAACGCTGAACCGATGCAGGTCGCGGTCGTCGAAACGCAGGATATCTGGCAGGTCATCAACGACATCATCCTGCCGATTATCGCCCCGATCGTGACGGCGGGTCTGGTTGTGGTGGTGGTCATCTTCATGCTGATCGAACGCGATGACCTGCGGGACCGGTTCATCCGGCTGGTCGGATCGAACGACCTGCACCGGACCACCGAAATCCTGGAAGACGCGGGGTCACGGGTGGCGAAGTATCTGCTGATCCAACTGCTTGTGAACACCATTTATGCCATCCCGGTCGGGCTTGGCTTGTGGTTTATCGGCGTTCCGAACCCGGGCCTCTGGGCGATGATGACACTGGTTCTGCGCTTCGTGCCTTATCTCGGCAGCATCATGGCCGCCGCAATTCCGCTGTTCCTTGCTTTTGCGGTATCGCCGGACTGGTCGATGGTGCTGTGGACGGTGGCGCTGTTTGCGACCGTTGAACTGGTGACATCGAATGTCGTGGAGCCGTGGATTTACGGTTCGCGCACCGGGCTTTCCCCGCTTGCCATCATCATAGCGGCAATCGTGTGGACGTCGATATGGGGTCCGATGGGGCTGATCCTGTCGACGCCGTTGACGGTGTGCCTTGTGGTGCTGGGCCGCTATCTGCCGCAGTTCGAAGTGTTCGACATCCTCTTTGGCGATGAACCGGTGCTGCGTGCGCATACCCGTTTGTATCAATGGCTGCTGATCGGCGATGTCGTGGAAGCCACGTCGCGGGCCGAGGAGGAGCTGGAGGAAAGCCACCTGTCTGATTACTACCGTGATGTGGGGATTCCGGCCTTGCTGCTTGCTCAGGCCGACTACGACCGCGGTGTTCTGTCGGAGGTGCAAGAGGAACGCATCGCCCTTTCGGCGCGAGAGTTTATCGCGGCGCTGGAGCCGGTCGTCGCTGACCAGTTGCTGCTGGCTGATGCAGAGGGAGAGGTTGAGCCGTCCCCGCAAACGGCGGTGAAGGCGCTGGTTTCGGGCGGGCGCAGTCGGCTGGACGACGTGGCGGCCGGGATGTTCGGTCAGGCGCTGGCAGTTGATGGAGCCGACGTGACCATAGTTGCCCGCGGCAAACTGAACCACATCGTCCAGAGCGTCCCCGAGGCGGCCACCGCCAAGGTTGTGATCCTCAATTTTCTTGACCCAACTCCGGCACGGGCGTCCTTGTTGATTGTCCGACGGCTGAAGCGAGCGCTGCCGCAGCTGCGGGTGGGTGTGGTGATCTGGCAGATGCCCACCGGAATGACCGACGATGGATCAGAGCAGCCGCGCCATCCAAGTGTCGATGCCGCCCTGCGATCCGCCGAGGAAATCGGAGCCGATTTCGTCGCAACATCGATGGACGACGCGCTGCGGATGGCGCTGGCCGACGATCCGCCCCGCCTTTTGGAAGATGACGGTCGGCCACGGGCGCGCCGGCGCACCGCGCTGCGGGCGGCTGCCCCGGTCAGGAAGGAACCTCTGGCCGCATCCTGACGTTGTTCCTTCGTGCGCGGTCAACGCGATCGAAAGGACGAAAGATGCAGACAATTCCCACCCCTACCCCTGACGAAGTGCGCGACGACGAGCCTAGCGAATCGGTCGAGGATGCGCTGGTCGCGCTGCATCGTCGGTCGGTCGACAATGCCGCCGGTTTCGCCGCAATGATTTCTCGCGCTGAACCGGACTTTCGGGTCGTGGCGCAACGCTTCCATGATCTGCACCAGCGCCATGTCGGCACCCTCGCGCAAATGTTGCGCGACCGTGGGCTGCAACCCGATTCCGATGGCTCCTTCATGGCGACGGTCAACCGGGTCGTGGTCGGCATTCGCAGCCTGTTTGACGACATTGACGCAGATTTGATGCGCCAGATCCACACCGGCGAGGAATGGACGCTGGATGCCTTTGACCGCGCAATCGCCTCGCTGCACGACGCGCCAGAGGTGGCCCGCCTGCACGAGATGCGCGCCGAGTTGACGGAGCTTCTGGCCAAGTCACCTGATCCTGCGTGAAGGGTTGCCAAGGCAGCGGCCAGACGGCGTGTCATAGCGCTGGATGTGGCATGCGCCCTGCGCGGCAAGCGCCACGTCGAAGGTCCGCAAAACGAAGAAGGCCCGCGTTTTGCGCGGGCCTTCTTGTGTCTGGCTGGCCGCTTATTGCTGCGGCAGCCCTTCCAGTTCATCTTCCGTCATCTGGACATAGGCCCGCAGCGCACCGCCTTCGGTTTCCTGAACGATCCGCATCTGCGAAAGGTCCAGTGCAACCGGTTTTTCACCGATCCCAAGGAAACCACCGACATCGACAATGACCTGTGTCGCCTTGCCGTTGGCATCAAGGACGATGTCCGAGATCTCGCCAACGTCCTCGTCGTTCTGGCCGTAAACGCGAACCCCCATCAACTGGTCGGCGGTCAGGCTGGACGCGTCCATCTCGGTGCCTGGATTGGCGGCGCCTTCGGTCTCGGCGGCGGTGACATCGTTGGTTGCCGCTGCCGTGTCGTCGGTTGCACCTTCGGTTGCAGCCGTGGTGGAGCCATCTGTCGCTGCTGCATCGGCACCTTCGGCAGCCATGTCGTCTGCACCTTCGGCTGCGTCAGTCGCAGTGGCGTCGGTCGCGTCGCCGGTGGTCGAGTCCGTGGCCTCGGTTGCGGCCGCGTCGGTACGCACATACTCCGGTGCGCCTTCAAGAACGGTCCTGTCCGCATTGATGACAAGGAAGAAGTCGTTCATGTCGTCAGGCGTGGCGCTGTCCGAAACGAAGCGGATGCTTTCCATCGACAAGGCAACCTGGCGTTCGCCGATCCCCAGAAACCCGCCGATGTCGATGAGCACTGAATCAACACGCCCGTCACGAGTAAGGATCACATCGTTGATCTCGCCGATATCGTTCCAATCCTGCTGGACACCTTCGATTTCTTCAGCGTCGACCTGGGCTTCGGCTGCATAGACGCGCTTTCCGATAAAGTCCGAGGCGGTGATAGCGGCCGGATCAATTTCGGTCCGGAACAGATCCTGAGCCGAGGCCGAGGCGCCAAGCACGAGGGCAACGGCTGTTCCAAGCAAAAGGCTTTTCATGGCTTTCTCCTAGCAAAGAGGCTGAATGCGCCCGCTCGGGGCGCTTGAAAATCCAACGTGCAATCGGTCGGCCGGTTCCGAATTTTTCAGATCTCGCTCTCTGTCGGCGACCTGTTGCGCAGTGCAGAAAATCTGTTTCTGGCGGGAACCGAATGAGCGGTCGGGTGTTTATATCGAGCCTGATCGCAAGGATGTCCCTCCCTGGCGATCAAAAGCGGATCTTCCCTGTCCGCGCTGGGCGTTTGCCGCCGATGATCCTGTTTCCCTTGCAGAGATCGTCGGCGGCGTTTTCTTTCCTGCCGTTGCGCGCAAATGCAAAGGCCCCGGGCTTTCACCCGAGGCCTTCAGCAATTATGGCAGATGCCTTACTTCAGGCGGTCGACAACGCCTTGGGCAAAGGCCGCAATCATCGCGTCATAGTAGACGCGGCTGTCGGCCGGAAGGACGGTCACATCGACATCAGCCGGAATGAGTGGCAGCGCGGTGTTCACGTCGACGGTCAACTGATAGCTGCCGAACCGCGAATTGTCGGAGGCGTGCGTCATCGACACATCGCCAACCAGACGGGTATCCGCAAGTCCGAGTTTCTCCTCGAAACCGTTCGACAGCCAAACCTCTTCGAGGTCGATCTTCAGGTCGATGCCGTCGTCGGCTATCTGGTCCTCGATCTTGGCAACGATCGCATTTTCAAGATCGTCAGCGATCGAGGTCCAGTATTCAGCGGCGCGGGGGTTTTCGATGGCCGAGAGCTCGACCGCCACGTCAACGCTTTTGACGGTGGCGGCGGTGCCGGCAGTGGTGAAGGTAAGCGCGGCAAGGCTGCCAAGGGCCAGTGTGCGGAACATAAGTCGTCTCCTGGATAAGGTGTGCGCAGCGAACAGTTGCTGCCAGCCCTTGGAGAACGCGCCCGCATCATTCCGGTTCCCCGGAACGGAATTCGCCTGCCCGGTTTGCCCGGGCAGGCAAGTCAGCCATCCTCAGGCATTCAGCGTTTCGGTGCTGGCGAAGAACATTGCCTGCGACACCGCCGAGCGTACCTGATCTTCCGCGTAGGGCTTGGTAATGAGAAATGCAGGCTCTGGCCGCTCACCGGTGAGCAGGCGTTCGGGGAAGGCGGTGATGAAGATCACCGGCGTGTCACCCGTCATCTTCAAAATGTCATTGACCGCGTCGATCCCCGACGAGCGATCGGCAAGCTGAATATCGGCCAGAATCAGATCGGGGCGTTCACGTCGTGCAAGTTCCACCGCTTCGCTGCGCGTGGCTGCGATACCGGTCACGTCATGTCCCATTTCCCGAACGATGGCAGCGATGTCCATCGAGATGATCGCCTCATCCTCGATGATCATCACCCGGCCCGAGACCGAGGAATGCATCTCCCGCACGGCCGTCTCGATCAGATGCACGACATCATCCTGATCGGTTTGCATGATCTGAGCAATCTCGCCCACGTCGAAACCTTCGATGGCATGCAACAGCATCGCCTCGCGGGTGTTCGGCGTCAGGTGGGCCATGTGAGCCTGTGCTGTCGCGGACAGCCGGGTATCGGCTTCGCCAACGGGCGCCCCGGCGCTGGACCAGACAAGATGAAACGCATGGAACAGGCCGACCTTGGGTTCCAGGTCTGGCGCCAGCGCGGCGCTGTCGGCCAGAATAGCCTCCAGTGTGGCGGCGGCGTAGCTGTCGCCAGTGGTTTGGCTTCCCGTCAAGGCGCGGGCGTACCGGCGCAAATAGGGCAGGTTGTGCGTGATTGCCGTGACAGACGGCTGCAGAGCCCGGGCTTGCATCGATTATTTTACTCCCAATCAAACTGTCCCGGAACCAAACGCATTGGTGCGACGTTTGGTTCCATGATAAAGAGGCGGGCAGAAACAAAGATGTATGCGGACGTGGTGGACAGCAATCCCAAAAACCGGATGCGTCTTCAGATCGACGAGAACCTGAAACGCATTTATGGTGAGACCCTGAGCGAGCCTGTCCCTGACAGACTTATGTCTTTGCTTGAAGAATTGCGCAAGAAGGCGGCGGCCACAGATGCCGATGACCCTGCGGATCTTCCGTGAAGAAAGCCGCCGCTGATGGCGTGATCTCGCCCGGAGTAGGCGCGCATGACCGGCGGTGAGCGCAGGCCAGTTGCCTCGCGCCTGGCCATCCGCTTTGCAATTATCCTGGCCCTGGCGCTGCTTCCGGCAGGCGTCATAGCATTCATCAAGACTGATGCCCTGGAAAGCGAGGTCGAAGCGCGCAACGAGGCAGCGTTGATGGGGGCCACGGTGCAGGCCGCGATGGCCGAGACGGGCCTGATACGGCGCGTCCGCGGCATGGTGGCCAGCCTGTCGCATCTGACGCCGACTGTGATCAACGACCCGGCAGCCTGTAGCGAGTTGATGCGGGGTGTAGCCGAGGAAGAACCTACCGCGTCCCTGGTTGCGTTCGTACCTGTATCGGGGGTTATGACCTGCTCTTCGGCGGGGCGCACCTACGCCTTTTCCGGCAACCCGCTCTTTGAAAAGGTGGTCCGGCTGCGCGAACCGGGCTTCGTGGTGAACCCCCGCGGGCCGGTATCGGGCACGTCGGTCCTTGGTATCTCGCATCCCGTGCTGGGCGCAGCCGGCGATTTTATGGGCTATGTTGTGGTGTCGCTGTCGCACAACGCCCTCAACGAGCTTCGGCTGGATACCTTCGACAGCACCCACGGCAGCACGGCCGCACCAGTAGAATTCTGGACCTTCGACCGGGACGGAACCTTGCTTACCTCGAACCTTGACCTCGCTGCCGCCGCAAAGCGGGTTCCCGCCTCACGACCGTTGGCGGAGTTTGTCGGAACGGGATCGACGGTGGTTCAGGATACGTCACGCGATGGGCAGAAGATGAGCTATGCCATCGTGCCGATCGTTCCCGGCGACCTTTACCTGATGAGCGCATTTCGGCGTGAACTGACCGACGTCGGTGGCGGCCTTTCCGCCTATATGCCCACTCTTCTGATGTGGCTGATCGGGTTGGTTGCCGCCGGTCTGGCGGCCGAGTTTCTGGTGACACGGCATGTCCGCACGCTGAACCGCGCCATTGTGAGCTTTGCGCGTGGCGACCGCCGCCTGCAGGCCATCGACCTTGATAATGCCCCGGTGGAACTGCAAGAACTGGCCTCGGCCTATACCGCGATGACCGAAAGCATCACGCGAAGCGAAGCCGAACTGGAAGATTCGGTGCATCAGAAAGAAGTGTTGCTGCGCGAGGTGCATCATCGCGTGAAGAACAACCTTCAGCTGATTTCGTCGATCATGAACATCCAGTTGCGCAGCGCCGAAAGCGCCGAGGCCAAGACGCTGCTGCGCAACCTGCAAGAGCGGATCATGTCACTGGCCACAGTGCATCGCGGGCTTTACCAGACCAGCGGGCTTGCCGATGTCAGGGCGCGCGAGTTGATCCCGGATATCCTTCGCCAGATCACCTCGATCTCCTCCGGGCCGGAAAAACCCTTCGTCACCGAAACCGACATCGACGATCTGCGGTTGGTTCCGGATCAGGCCATCCCGCTGTCCTTATTGCTGGCCGAGGCGTTGACCAACGCGATGAAGCACGCCGGTGCCACGCGAGACAGGCCCGGCAAGCTGCGAGTGCGCCTGAAACGGTCTGGCGGCAGTGAAGCGATATTGCAGGTCAGCAACAGCCGCCCCGATGTATCCATGCGTGCGCGTATCCCCGCCTCCAGCACCGGGATCGGCACGCAACTGATCATGGCCTTCGTCCAGCAACTGGGCGGCCGCACCGACTCGGGCGAGGATGACGCCGAATATCACATGCGCGTCACGTTCCCCGTCTCGCCCCTCGTAACGGCCGAGAACCGGGAACGAAACGAGGCTTCCTCCGATAAGCTTGGGAACGATCCGGTGTGATCAGGCGTTTGCCCCATGTGCCTGAAACCAGATCGAGAGTGCGAAATGCCGGGCGCCACGCGGTCAGTCAAAATACTGCTGACAGCAGCCGAAGCCTACCCGGCGCTGGAACGTGCGTTTCTGGCGGCCAAGACGGAAATCTGGGCCAGTTTCATGATCTTCGATCTGTCGACGCGGCTGCGATCCGACGAAGGCCGCGCCATTGGCAAGACTTGGTTCGATCTGGTGGTCCACACGCTCAATCGCGGTGTGGCGCTGCACATCTCCATCAGTGATGTCGATCCGATTGCGCGGGCCGCCATGCACCGCGCTGCATGTCGCCACCAGCGCATGTTCTTTGCGGCCGCTGGTGTGGCGGAACCGGGGGCGAAATTACACGTCAGGCGGCTGCGCCATTCGGCTGAAACCGGCGTGCTGATCCGGCTGCTGATCTGGCCTTACATCATGCAGAAGGTGTTTCGCACCGCACGCTGGCTGAACCGCCAGACGCCCGCAATCCGGCAAGCCGCTTTGCGCGACATGGAAGGGGCCGTGCGCAACCTGCATGTCCGCAAGGATGGCACGGTCCGGCCCAAATTCCGCGCGCTGCCGCGCTTGTTTCCGTCGCTGCACCACCAAAAGCTCGCGGTGATCGACCGCAAGCTTCTTTACATCGGCGGTCTTGATCTGGACGAGCGCCGCTATGACACCCCGTTCCACCGTCGGCCGGGCGACGAGACGTGGCATGACGTGCAACTGATGATCGAGGGCGCGGTGGTGGCCGAGGCGCAGGCGCACCTTGAGACGTTCAGCGACGTGATCGACGGTCGCATTGCCCCGGCCCGAACAAGGCGCCTGTTGCGCACCTTGTCACGCCCGCGTCGGCACAGCCTCTGGCACTTTGGGCCTGAACCGCTGGTCACAGAATTCTATTCGGCTCATGGTGTTCTGGCCCGCCGCGCCAAAGACCTCATTTACATCGAGACGCAGTATTTTCGCGACCCGTCGCTCGCCAAGGTTCTGGCCGAGCAGGCACGGCGCAAACCGTCGCTGAAGTTGATCCTTATCTTGCCGGCAGCCCCTGATGATGTCGCCTTCGATGGTCGGCGCGGGCTGGACGCTCGCTTTGGCGAAGCGATGCAAGCCCGCGCGCTGCGAATTCTGCGAGGCGGCTTTGGGGCCAGGCTGTTCGTAGGGTCGCCCGCCCAGCCGCGCCCGGCCCTACCCGATGGCAGGGCCGATCCGGCTGACCGTCGTGACCGGCATTTTGGTGCACCCATGGTTTATGTACATGCGAAGGTATCGGTTTTCGACGACTTCGCGGCAGTGGTGTCCTCGGCCAACCTGAACGGGCGCAGTCTTCGGTGGGATACCGAGGCGGGCGTTTATCTGAACGCGCCGAACGACGTTCTGGAATTGCGCCACCGGGTCATGGCACATTGGTTGCCGCCCGATACCGGCCCGGAAGCATATGATATGCAGACCGCACTGGCGTTCTGGAAGACCCATGCCTGGCGCAACGCCGCGCGGCATCCGCGCGACCGCCAAGGCTATCTTCTGCCGCATGATTTCGCCGCAGCTGAAGCGTTTGGCCGAAAACCGCCGATCTTGCCAGGCGAATTCGTCTGATCATCGCTGGATGGAACCCGATACCCAAGCGCGGGGTTTTGACTGCAGTAGGCATGTCCGCCCGAACAAGGAGAAAACCATGAATTGGGATCAGATCGAAGGCAAGTGGAAGCAGTACGCCGGCAAGGCAAAGGAAGCCTGGGGCGACCTTACTGATGACGACCTTGACCGCGCTGCCGGCAAGCGTGACCAGATGATCGGCCTCGTGCAGGAAAAGTACGGCAAGACCAAAAATGATGCCGAGCGCGAGGTCGACGACTGGTTCCGCCGGCTCTGACACATCCGTCCATGCTAGCTCGGGCGCGCTTTCGGGCGCGCCTGTTTCAGGGTGGCTCGTCGGGTTCGATGGCCGCCGCCGCAAAAGTCCGGTTCGCACACTGCGTGCAGATCGTTTCGTCCAGATCCGCCGGGCTGCCGCACGCGCTGCAAAACCGCGAGGCAAGGCGGAGCGGGGTCGGCGAATGGGCGGTGTGGGGCGGCAACAGGGCAAGGCCGCATACCGTCCCCCGGTTGCGAAACACGCTGGACGTGCCACTGGTTTCCAGTCGGGCATGTGCGACCCGCCCGAGGTTTCGGATGCCATGCTCGCGCAGCCCTTCGAACAGTTCCTCCCGGCTGACCTTCAGCGCACGCAGCGCCTTCAGGTTGATCCTTCCGTTGTCCGCAACCGTGACGCTTCGGCCTGAAAACACCCGTCGCACCAGCGGGCTTTCCACCATGCCAATGTCCATCAGCTTGTTGATGATCACGAGCAGAGTGACCAACATCATCGCGTCAACAGCGGCACGTCCCCGTAGAACATCGCATCCCCGACAGCCGAGCCGAGTGCCACGACCAGAAGGAACTCCACCACCGACATCTGCGCGACGCCTCGCCCGCCGATCCAGCGGATGAGCAGCAGCGAGTAGGCGTAGATGATCAGCGTCCGGATCACGATTTCCAGCAGAAAACCGATCGGTTGGTCGCCAATGAAGCCGCGCGTCAGGTTTGCCAGTCCGCGCCCACCTCTGGCAGCAGGATCGAAGCCAGAAGTTCGCGCGTCGCGGCGGCCTTCGGGGTGTCGAACACCTCGGCGCTGGGGGCGTTTTCAACGATCACGCCCTTGTCGAGAACGATGATCCGGTTGCACAGCCGCCGGATCACCGAAAGATCATGGCTGATGAAGGCCAGTGTCAGGCCAAGGTCTGCCACCAGCCGTTCCAAAAGCGACAACACCTGCGCTTGCGACGAGACGTCGAGGCCTGACACGATCTCGTCGGCCACGATGAAATCTGGGCGCAGGGCAATGGCTCGGGCGATGCCGACACGCTGGCGTTGGCCGCCCGACATCTGATGTGGATGCCGGGTGGCAAAGCGTTGGCCAAGGCCCACGGCATCCAGCGCCTCTCGCATCCGGTCGGACGGATTGGCGACGTCGTGCAGGGCAAGCGGCCCCTCGATGATCTGCGCGACCGTGTGGCGCGGGTTCAGCGAGGACATCGGATCCTGAAAGATCATCTGGAAGCGGCGGCGCAGCGGGCGCAGCGCGGCTTCTGACAGGTGGCTGATATCCTGTCCGTCGAAGTGGATCGTGCCGGCGCTTGGCTCCAACAGCCGCACAAGGGTGCGCGCCAGCGTGGACTTCCCCGAACCGGAGCCACCGACGATACCGACGATCTCGCCCTTGGCGATGGCGAAATCGACCCCCTTCAGGATGTGGATGCGCGGCGCGGCACCGATCAGCGGCTTGCGGTTCAGATCAGGCAGCGACAGGTGCAGGCCGGTGATGCGCAGAAGATCGGTCACGGCACCCTCCGGTCATAGGCATCGACATCCGCCTGGACCGCCGCGATCACGGCGTCAGGGATCGGCAGCAGACTTGCCTCGGGGTTGGTATACTTGGGCGTCGCGGCAAGAAGTGCGCGAGAATAGGCATGCGCCGGGCCGGTGAAATAGGCCTCGGCAGTAGTATCCTCGACCACAAGGCCACCGTAGAGGACAGATATCTTCTGGCACACCTTGGCAACCACCCCAAGGTCATGCGTCACGAACAACAACGCCGTGCCGTGCCGCGCCTGCATTGTGGCGATCAGTTTCAGGATCTGCTTTTGCACTGTCACATCAAGCGCGGTCGTCGGTTCATCGGCGATGATCAGTTTCGGTTCGGCGGCAAACGCCGAGGCGATCAGGATGCGCTGACGCATTCCGCCCGAAAGCTCGTGCGGATAGGCGCGCAGAACGCGGGTGGGGTCGGTGATCTGGACCTCGTCCAGAAGCTCCGTCGCGCGGGCGTCCGCAGCGCTGCGCGACCAGCCGAGGATATCCACCAGCCGGTCGGTGATCTGTGGCCCGATGCGGCGCGAGGGGTTCAGCGCGGTAAGCGGGTCTTGCGGGATGAGAGCGGTGCTGGCACCGATCAGGCGGCGACGCTCGGCCGGTGAAAGGGTCAAGAGCTCGGTGCCATTGAGGAGGATCGACCCGCCGGTGATCTCGATCGCCCGGGGCAGGATGCCCAGAATCGCCTTTCCTATCATGGATTTGCCCGCGCCGCTTTCGCCGACAAGCCCCCGCACCTCGCCCGCTTCGACGGTCAGTGACACGCCGCGCAGCAGGCGGTGGTCGGAGCCCTTGATGCGGGCCGAAAGATTGGTGACCTGAAGAAAGCTCATTGCAGCACCGGATCGTAGCGGTCTTTCAGCCCTTCGCCCAATTGGCTGAAGGCGAGGACCGTGAGGAACAGGGTGACCAGCGGGAACACCAGCACCCACCACGCCTGATGCACCGAGGTGCGGCCTTCGGCGATCATCCCGCCCCAGGTGGGATCGTCGGTGGAGATCGACAGGTTCACGAACGACAGGATCGCCTCGACGATCACCGCTATGCCCATCTCCAGGGTGAGCAGGACAACGATGGTCGGCAGCACGTTCGGCAGGATTTCCCGCAACATCGTGCCGATGCGCGTGCGGCCTGCCACGCGGGCGGAAGCCACGTAATCCATAGCGCCCTGTGCCATTGCCTCGGCGCGCACGACGCGGGCAAAGCGCGTCCAGTCGATCACGACGATGGCGATGATGATCGAGGTAAGGCCGGGGCCAAGGACGGCGATCAGGAGGATCGAGAACAGGACCGGGGGAAACGCCATCCAGATGTCGATCAGGCGCGAGATCACCAGATCGACCCAGCCGCGCAGGAACCCGGCCAGCAAGCCCAATGTCGCGCCGATCAGGCAGGTGAGGGTGCCGGCAATGACTGCCACGATCAGTGCGATGCGCGCCCCGTGCAGGATACGGCTAAGCACGTCACGGCCAAGGCTGTCGGTGCCAAGCCAGTAACCGGGTTCGGTGCCTTCCATCCAGAATGGTGGCAAGCGGCCCAGGAACAGGTCTTGCGCCAATGGATCGTGCGGCGCGATCCACGGGGCGAGGAGGGCTGCAGCCGCGACCAGCGCAATCCATCCGGCGGACAGCCACAGGCGCAGGCCGGCGCGGCGGTGGACCAGGGCGCGCGCATCAGCCATGCCGGAGCCTCGGGTTCAGGACGGCGTAGAGAAGGTCGACAACCAGGTTCACGGCGGTGAATATGACTGCGAACAGGATCACGATACCCTGGATCAGCGGCAGGTCGCGGTTGATGACCGCGTCGATCGCCATGTTGCCAAGGCCCTCGTAGCTGAACAGCCGCTCGATGATGACCGTGCCGCCGATGAGAAAGGTGAACTGCACGCCTACGAGCGTCAGCGTCGGTAGAATTGCGTTCGGCAACGCCTCGCGCAGGATCACGTGATTTTCGCCGTAGCCCTTGGTGCGGGCAAGCGTGACGTAATCAAGGTGCATGGTTTCTTTGAGCGACTGCTTCAGAAGCTGCCCGATGATTGCGGCCAGCGGGATGGCGAGGGCAAGCGCGGGCAGAAACATGTGGCTGACGATGTCGAGCCAGAGGTCGAAGCGCAGGCGCACAAGGCTTTCAACAAGGTAGAAGTCGGTGGTGAACGGCAGCTCCAGCGACGGGGTGACGCGGCCCGAGATGTGGAATATTGGGACCAGCACACCAAAGGCGAGGATCAGCAGCAATCCCCACAGGAAATCGGGGATCGACAGAGCCATGCCGTTGGTGATGTCGATGCCCGCCTCGGTCAGTGTGTCACGCTTGCGGGTGCCGGTGAGTGCCGCGATACCGCCGAGAATGACCGCAATGACCAGCGCCATGAGCGACAGTTCCAGCGTGGCGGGCAGCCGGCCAAGGACAAGGTCCAGCACCGGTTGGCGGGCGGTGATCGAGGTGCCGAAATCGCCATGCAAGACCCCGCGGGCCCAGATCAGGAATTGTTCGGGGATGGTCTTGTCCAGCCCGTATTGCGCCGTCAGGCGGGCAATGTCTTCGTCTGTGGCACCGGGGGGCAGCATCATGGCGATAGGGTTGCCCGGCACGACGCGGACAACGACAAACACGATGACCGCCACGCCGATCAGGGTGATCGCCGTGGTCAGAAGTCGCTGAAGGATGGCGCGGAGGAGCTGCATGGTAATCGGCCGCCCCGAAAGGCGGCCCGACTGTCCTCAAGCGCGCTTCATCAGGTGCGGTAGCAGCGCCCCCGAAGCATGCGGCGTCACCGTGACGCCGGTCGCGGAGAGGATCGGCTGCACATACTGCAAAAGCGGGATCACCAGCGCGTTTTCAGCGATGTAACGGTCCACGGCCTTCCAGCCCTCGATGCGCTTGGCCTCGTCCGCCTCGCCCCAGAGGGGACCGATCATGTTGATCAGATCTTCGCCGTCCCACACCGAATGCGGGCTGGGGCCGAACATCGCAAAACCGGTCGACGTGGTTGGGTCAGCGACAGAATTGCCCCAGTTGTAGAAGGCGGCGGGGGCAAGCTGGTCGGCAGCGCGAAGTTCGTAGTGCTTGGCGATCTCGTAGACCTCGATCTCGGCCTCGATCCCGATCTTGCGCCACAGGCCGACGATGGCCTGCACCATTTCGTAGTCCTTCGGCTTGAAGCCCTTGGTGGTCTGGATCTTGAATTTCACCGGATTGTCCGGGCCATAGCCCGACGCTGCCAGCGCGGCAATCGCAGCCGCCTCATCGTAAGGCACGGTGATCGAGGGATCGTAAGCCTCGTATTCCGGCGTTTGCAGCGTGTCGATCCTGACGCCGTAGCCGGACAAGAGCCGGTCGATGATCGTCTGCTTGTCGATCGCCCAGACGGCAGCCTTCCGCACGTTGGGGTCTGTCATCACTTCGATATCATTCAGGAAAATCATCCCGATATCCGAGATCGGCGCAGCAATGCCGTTCAGCGTGCCCTTCAGGCGGTCGTATTCCTCGTAGGGCATTTCCAGCGTGACATGGCTGTTGCCGGATTCCACCTCGGCCACCCGGGCGGCGGCGTCGGTCACGAACTTGATCGTCACGGTGTCGAAATCAGGCTTGCCGCCCCAGTAGTTGGCGTTGGCCTTCAGCCGGACGAAGGCGTTGCGTTCGTATTTTTCGACCATGTAGGGGCCGGTGCCGATGGGGGCGGCCTCGAACCCTTCCGGGCCAACCTTTTCGAAGTAGGCTTTCGGCAGGACATAGCCGGTCAGGAAATACATCCACTTGAAGATTGTAGGGTCGAACTGCTTGACGTCCGCCGTCACGGTGTTGCCTTCAGCCTTGATATTGGCCAGCGTCGACCAGACGAAGTTGATCGGGTTGCCAGTGGCCGGATCGGCCGCGCGGGTCAGGCTCCACGCCACATCCTCGGCGGTGAAGGGGCTGCCGTCATGCCAGGTGACGCCGTCCCGCACTGTCATCGTGACCTTGGTGCGATCCTCGTTCCAGCCCCATTCGGTCAGCAGGCCGGGCGCGGGCTTCAGATCGGGCTGTTGCAGGATGAACTGGTCGAAGACCGACAGGTAAAGACCCTGGATCGTCGGGTTCACCGCGGAGGGGCCGACCGTCGGGTCCCATGACGGCAGGTTCACGTTGTAGGCGATGACCAGCTCGTCGATGGCGGCGTGGGCAGGCAGGCCGGTGACCGACAGGGCCGCCAGCGCGGCGGAGGATTGCAGAAGTGAGCGTCTGTTGAGGTTCATGAGATTCTCCCTGTTATCGTTGGTTCAGTTTCCGGCCAGACGGCGGGCAAGCAAGAAACCCGATCCCGCACCCGTACCGGCGCCGGGCCAGACGGCAGCCCCGGTCAGGTGCAGGTTGCGAAGCGGGGTAGACCCGTCGGCATGGCCGCGGGCGGGGCGGAAAAGGAAGTTCTGCGCCAGATGATGCGAGCCGCAGACCTGATCGCCGCCGACGAGGTTGGGGTTGTCAGCCTCCAGGTCCAGCGGTGTAACTATACGCTTCCCAAGGATTTTCGCTCGGGTACCCGGCGCATGACGCTCAAGGATCGCAAGCGCGCGGTCGGCGAAGGGCTCGGTCGCTTGCGCCCAGTCAGTCGTGGTGATGGTGCCGCCCGCATCGCCCTTGATCGTTCCGGGGGCCATGCGGACCTGTAGCCAAAGTACGTGCTTTCCGTCCGGGGCGCGGGTCGGGTCGATGGCTGTCGGTTGGCCGACGACGAGGATCGGTTCATCTGGCAAAAGCCCGGCTTGAGCCTGCGCATAGGTGCGCGCCATCTGATCGAGGCTGGCGGCGAGATGGACATAGGCGAACTGCTTCAGATCGTCGCCCGCAGCCCAATCGGGCAGGCTATCCATCGCCAGGTGGATCATCAACGTGCCCGGAGCATGGGTGAAACTGTTCATGGCACGGTCAAAGGCGGGAGCGGTCGGGCCGGTGAGAGCGGTCAGCGCGCCCGGGGCGGTGCCTGCAATGACCGCGCGGGTGGCCGTAATTTCGCGCCCGCCGGCGAGGCGGATACCGTGGGCCTTGCCATCGCGGTGCAGGATTTCCGTGACCCTGGCGTTGCAGGTGATCGTGGCGCCGCGTGCTGCAAGGGCGGCTGTCAGGGCGCGGGTTACGGTATCGGCCCCGCCTTGGCCGAGGACCATTCCGAACGCCTGCCCGGCCATGCCTTCGAGGTAAGGAAACAGCCCACCCCCCGCGATATCCGGCGCAAAATCAAGGTGCATTCCCCACGCGCCTAGCAGCGCTTGCAGGGGTTCGGCTTCGAAAGTTTGGGTTAACCATTGCCGGGGCGAGAGGGTCAGGAAGCGGGCGAGGTCCAATGTGCCGGCAACGCCACGCTTCCGCAGTGTTTTGAACATGAAATATGCAAGCGCACGTAAATTCATCGGGCTGCCCAAAAGCCCGAAGATCGCCTCGGCCTCACCGGGAAACGCACTGACGAGGGCCTTCCACGTTTCCGCATCGCGGGTGGAAAAGGCGGCGATGCGGGCGGTGGTGGCCGCGAGGTCTGTCGAGACACCCAGCCAGCGGCCATCCGGGAACGCCGAGGCGAAGGGGTTCAAGACGGGCGCGAAGGCAAGGCCATGGCGCACAAGTTCCGGCCCGTAGACCTTGAAAAACGGGCTACCGGCGAACAGGGACAGGTTCATCGCGGCCCAGTCGTGCCGGAAACCGGGCAGGGTATATTCACCCGTCTTGATTGCGCCGCCCGGTTCTGCCGCCTGTTCAAAGATGCCGACGCGCCAGCCCTTTGCGGCCAGATGCAAACCGCAGGCAAGGGCATTATGCCCCGCCCCGATCAGGATTGCATCGAAGGTATCCGTCATTCCGCGCCCCGCTTGACGCCAGGATATTTGCAAACGCATCTAATTCTGTCTAGCATGATTCGACGGAGGGCGACGGAATTGCCTTGGGTTTGCACCGGTCTGCAAAGCGTCTGGCAGGCGTATGGCAAACGTATGGCATCCGGCCCGACAAGACACGCACAAAACGGCCCCGAACGGCTGCAACACAAAGGGAGAGTGACATGACTTCGGCAACGGTTTTGGCGGACTTCGCCGGGATGCTGGCCTCGGGCGGCATCGAGGTGGTGGATTGCACGGGCGTGCTTGGCCCGGAGACGCCGCTTTTGAAACTGCCGCCGGATTTCGCCAAGGACACCCCGCCGATCAAGATTCACCGGATCAGCGAATACGACAAGGACGGTCCGTTCTGGGCATGGAACTGGCTGGAACTGGGCGAACATTCCGGCACGCATTTCGACGCGCCGCACCATTGGATCACCGGCAAGGATTACGCCGACGGCTACACCGATACGCTGCCGGTGCAGCGGTTGGTGGCACCGGTGAACGTGCTGGACTTTTCGGCGGAGTGCAACGCGAACCCCGATTTTCTGCTGACCATCGACCATGTGAAAGCCTGGGAAGCCAGGCACGGCGCAATCAATGCAGGCGAATGGGTGGTGCTGCGGTCGGACTGGGACGCGCGGGCGCATGACGAGGCGCTGTTCCTGAACGCAGACGAGACCGGGCCGCACACCCCGGGGCCGACCGCCGAGGTGATCGAGTATCTTCTGTCGAAGGGCATCGTCGGCTGGGGCAGCCAGTGCATCGGCACGGATGCGGGGCAGGCAGGGGGCATGACGCCGCCGTTCCCGGCGCACAACCTTTTGCACAAGCACAACTGCTATGGGCTGGCGAGCCTTGCCAACCTGTCGAAGCTGCCGCCGAAGGGCGCGATCCTGATCGCGGCGCCGTTGAAGATCAAGAACGGCACCGGCTCACCGATCCGGGCGCTGGCCTTGGTGCCGCGGGGCTGAGGCATGGCCGATCACATCATCATCGGGTCCGGGATCAACGGCCTGGTCGCGGCGGCGCTGCTGGCGCTGAAGGGCGACCGGGTTACGGTCCTGGAGCGGGAGGATGTGATCGGCGGCTGTCTGCGGACCGAGGAGCTGCATCCTGGGTTTCAGCACGACGTGATGGCGGCGACCTGGGTGTTGTTCATGACCTCGCCCGCCGGGGCTGCGCTGGGGCCGCATCTGGCGCGACACGGGTTCGAGTATTGCCACACGCCGCATCCGACCGCCGTGCTGCGGCCGGGCGGCGAGGCGGTGGTGTTGACGATGGATAGGGCGCGGAATGCAAGCGCGCTCAATGCCTTGGCGGCTGGGGATGGCGACAGGTTCGCCGCGGATGTGGGAGCGGTGGCGGCGGATGCGCCGTTTCTGTTCGCGCTGCTCGGTGGGTCGCTGTGGTCTTGGCCAACGGCAAGACTGATGATCGGGCAGGTGCGCAGGCGGGGCTTGCGCGGGTTGGCGGCGTGGTTCGGCCGGGCGCTTGATCCGGCGCGGGGCTGGCTGGAGGCGACGTATCAAAGTGCGGGCGCGCAGGCGTTGCTGGCGCCCTGGGTGCTGCACACCGGGCTGACGCCGGAAAGCAGCTACTCGGGGCAGATGGGGCGCGTGATTGCCTTTGCGCTGGAAGCGGCGGGCGCGCCGATCGTCAAGGGCGGATCGGGGGCTGCGGCGCAGGCGTTCCGGCGGCTGATCGAGGCGAAGGGTGGCACGTTTGTCACCGGAGCGGACGTTGAGCGAATAAACGTTCACAATGGGCGCGTGACGGGTGTGACTTTGGTGGACGGTGAAGTGATTGCAGCGCCGTCCGTGCTGGCATCGGTCGCTCCGGGGCAATTATATGAACGGTTGCTTGGAAACGTGAACCTGCCGGAGGACAAGACTGCAGCGCGGCGGTTCCGGCATGGGCGGGGGAATTTCCAGTTGCACTACGCGCTGGATGCGGTGCCGGAGTGGCTGGCGCCAGGGCTGGGACAGGTGGCGCTGATCCATCTGGCGGATGGCATTGATTCTGTGTCGAAATCCTCGAACGAGGCGGAGCGGGGGATGCTGCCGGTGACGCCGACGATCTGCGTGGGTCAGCCCTCGGCGCTGGACCCGACGCGCTGCCCGGAAGGGAAGGCGGTGCTGTGGTTGCAGATTCCGGACGCGCCGCGCGTGATCAAGGGCGATGCGGCGGGCGAGATCGAGGGCGCGGATTGGGATGCGGTGCGCGAAGCATTTGCCGACCGGATCGAGCGGATATTGGCGCGCCATATCAAGGGGTTCGACAAGCTGGTGCTGGCGCGGAAGGCCTGTTCGCCGAAGGATCTGGAGCGGATGAACGTCAACCTTGTTGGCGGCGACCCCTACGGCGGGGCGTGCAGCATCGACCAGTTTTTCATTTGGCGGCCGTTTGCGCACAGCACCAATGGCGATACCGCGATCCGGGGGCTTTTGCACATCGGCGCGTCGACCCATCCGGGACCGGGGCTGGGCGGCGGGTCTGGCTTCAACGCGGCAAAGAGGCTGGGGGCATGAACGACGAAACCCCCATACCTGCGCTGCGGCTGGGCGAGATCGGGCTGTGGAACTATGCGCCCTATCTGATGAACCGCATCATGGGGCGGTATAATGCCAGCTTGCGTGAAGAGATGGTCGGGCTTGGGCTATCGACCCCGAAGATGCGGGCGCTGGCGGTGCTGTCGGTGGTGGAGACGCCGCTGATCCGGGAATTGGCGGTTTATACCGTGACCGACCCTTCGACGCTCAGCCGGGCGCTGGACCAGTTGCAGGCCGAAGGGCTGATCCGGCGCGAGGCGGATGCGACCGACAGCCGCGCGGTGCGGGTGGTGATCACCGAAGCGGGGCGCGCCGCGTTCGACGCGCTTTGGCCGCAGATGGCGCAGGCCAACGCGCGGATGTTTCGCGGCATACCCGAGGATGAGCGGCGCGCCTTTGTCGGCACGCTGCAGAAGATGCTGACCAACATCAGAAAGCATGAGATCTGACATGGCGGAACGCAGTTTCAAGGCCGAAGTCCAGGACCTGCGCAAGGGCGCGGGTGATACCTTCACCGGCGAGGGGATATTGGCGATCACCAAGGCGCTTTTGGAAAACGGCGTCGGGTATGTCGGCGGCTATCAGGGCGCGCCGATCAGCCATCTGATGGATGTGCTGGCCGATGCCGAGGAGCTTTTGGGCGAATTGGGTGTGCGGTTCGAGGCCAACGCCAACGAGGCGGCGGCTGCGGCGATGCTGGCGGCAAGCGTGCATTATCCGATCCGGGGGGCGGTGACGTTCAAGGGGCCGGTCGGGGTGAACGTGGCCTCGGACGCGCTGGCGAACCTTTCGTCCTCGGGGGTGACGGGCGGTGCGCTGGTGATCCTTGGCGAGGATTACGGCGAGGGGTCTTCGATCATGCAGGAACGCAGCCACGCCTTTGCGATGAAGTCGCAGTTCTGGCTCTTGGACCCCAGACCGAACCTGCCGTCGATCGTGAAGGCGGTGGGGGATGGGTTTGCCTTGAGCGAGGCGTCGAACAGCCCGGTGATGCTGACGATGCGGATCCGGTCCTGCCATGTGACGGGGACGTTCGAGACCAGGGACAACCAGCGCCCGCCGCTATCGGTGCGGGAGGCGCTGAGCAATCCGCGCAGCGATTTCAACCGCGTGGTGCTGCCGCCGATGTCTTATGTGCATGAACAGGACAAGGTGAAGAACCGCTGGCCGGCGGCGGAGAAGTTCATCATCGAGCACAAGCTGAACGAGGTGTTCGGCGGGGAAGGCTCGGTCGGCATCGTCTGTCAGGGGGGCATGTACAACGGTGTCATCCGCGCGTTGCAGCGATTGGGGCTGGCGGACATCTACGGCGCGACCGAGGTGCCGGTTTACTGCCTGAACGTGACCTACCCGTTGATTTCCAGCGAGTTTCTGGCGTTTGCGCAGAACAAGCATTCAGTGCTGGTGATCGAGGAAGGCCAGCCGGAGTTCATCGAGACCCAGCTTGGGTCGTTCCTCTACCGCGCGGGCAGCCATGTGCGGCTGCACGGCAAGGGCATGTTCCCGATGGCGGGGGAGTATACCGGGCAGGTGATGCTGGACGGGATCAGCGCCTTTCTGAAGGCGGCGGCCCCGGACCTGTTGCCTGCCACCGTGCGCGCGCCGAACATGGACCGGCCTGCCATCCCGGACCTGTCAAAGACCGTGCCGATCCGCCCGCCGGGTTTCTGCACCGGCTGCCCGGAGCGGCCGATCTTTGCTGCGATGAAGCTGGTCGAGAAGGAGCTGGGCAAGCACCAGATCGCCGCCGATATCGGCTGCCATCTGTTCGGCAGCCTGCCGCCGTTCGAGATTGGTGGGGCGACGATGGGCTACGGGCTGGGTCCGGCGGCCAACGGCGCGTTTGATGGTGGAGGCGAGAAGCGGCCGATTGCGATCATCGGGGATGGTGGGTTCTGGCACAACGGGTTGAACTCCTCGATCACCAACATGGTGTTCAACAAGTCGGACGGCGTGGTGATGGTGGTGGACAACTTCTATTCCGCCGCAACGGGTGGGCAGGACGTGATGTCGAGCCGTGCCGACAACGCGACGAAGGCGACGCAGAACCCGATATCGAAGGCGCTGAAAGGCGTGGGGGTGGAGTGGGTGCGGCAGATCGACCACACCTATGACGTGAAGAAGATGCGCGACACCCTGCGCGAGGCCCTGACAACCGATGCCAAGGGGCCGAAGGTGATCGTGGCCTCCAGCGAGTGCATGTTGAACAAGCAGCGGCGGGAAAAGCCGTTGAAGGCGGCGGCGATCAAGGAAGGTCGGCGGGTCGAGGCGCCGCGCTTTGGAGTTGATGAGGAGGTCTGCACCGGGGATCACGCCTGCATCCGCCTGTCGGGCTGCCCGTCGCTGTCGTTGAAGCGGTTGGACGATCCGCTCAGGGATGATCCGGTGGCGTCGATCGACCAATCCTGCGTCGGCTGCGGCAACTGTGGCGAGGTGGCGGATGCGGCCGTTCTTTGCCCCAGCTTCTACCGGGCGGATGTGGTGCATAACCCGTCGCCGATGGAGGCGCGGCTGGCGCGGTGGCGGGCACGGGTGATCGGCTGGTTGCAGGCGCGCCGCAGTGCCGGGCGGTTGGAGTTCACGGCATGACGCTGCAATCGCCGATGCTGCCGGTGCCTGCCGGGACGGATGGGATGATCAAGCTCGCGGTGTTGGCGGTGGGTGGTCAGGGCGGCGGCGTGCTGACCGGCTGGATCGAGACTCTGGCGCGGGCAAATGGCTATGTCTGCCAGGCGACGTCCGTGGCGGGGGTGGCGCAGCGGACGGGGGCCACGGTCTATTACGTGGAGATGGCACCTGCGACGGGGCGGGTGCCGGTGTTCAGCCTGATGCCGGCGGCGGGTGATGTGGACGTGATGATCACCGCCGAGATGATGGAGGCGGGGCGGTCGATCATTCGCGGCTTCGTGACGCCGGACCGCACGGTGCTGATCACCTCGACCCACCGGGCGCTGGCGGTGAGCGAGAAGATGGTGCCGGGGGATGGGATCGCGTCGAGCGAGGAGGTGATCGCGGCGGCGGAGGTCGCGGCGCGGCGGTTCATCGCGGCGGATTTCGATGCGGTGGCGGTGAAGAACGGGTCGGTGATTTCGGCGACGCTCTTTGGGGCGCTGGCGGCTTCGGGGGCGCTGCCGTTTGCGCGCGAGGCGTTCGAGGCGGCGATCCGGGCGGGGGGCAGGGGCGTGGAAGCCTCGGTCCGGGCGTTTGGCGCGGGGTATGAGGCGGCGCTGGCGGGGGTGCCCGAGGCGGCGGTGCCCGAGGCGGCGGCGCCGATGGCCAAGGTGTCGGCGGTCAGGGGCCCGGCAAGGAAGCTGGCCGAGTGGGAGCGGCTGATGGCGCGGGTGGCGGCTTTGCCTGCGGCGGTGGCGGAACTGGCGGCGCCGGGCTTGCGCAAGGTCGTGGACTTTCAGGACCTGGCCTATGGGGCGGAGTATCTGGCGCGGATCGAGGGGCTGGTGGCGCGGGATGCGGCGCCCTTCGAGTTTGCGCGCGAGGCGGCGAAGTATGTGGCCAATGCGATGGCCTATGACGATGTGATCCGGGTCGCGGATCTGAAGACGCGGGGGCGGCGGTTCGAGCGGATCCGGGGCGAGATGGGGGTGAGGGAGGCGCAGGTGATGCAGCTGACCGAGTTCTTCCATCCGAGGGCGGAGGAGATTGCGGGGCTGTTGTCGGCGGGGCTGGGGGCAAAGGTGCAGGCGAGCCCGGTGTGGATGGCGCGGCTGGACCGGTGGTTCGGCAAGGGGCGGCGGCTCAGGACGGACAGTCTGGCGGCTTACCTGACCTTGTATGCAATCGGCGGCCTCAGGGGGTGGCGGCGGCGGACGCTGCGGCACGCGCAGGAGGTGGCGCATCTGGAGGGGTGGCTTGCGGTGGCGCTGGGCTATCTGGAGAGCGACCGGGCGCTGGCGGTGGAGGTGGTGCGCTGTCGGCGGCTGGTGAAGGGCTATTCGGACACCCATGCGCGGGGGCTGTCGAAGTTTGACCGGGTGCTGGCCGGGATCGAGATGGTGGCCGGGCGGGCGGATGCGGGGCCTTGGGCGGCACGGCTGCGGGAGGCGGCGCTGAAGGATGAAGAGGGCCGCGCGCTGGAGGGGGCGCTGGCGACGATCCGCAGTTTTGTCTGATGTCCCACGGTGGGACATTGGGTCTTGCCAAATGATTTCAACAGGTTGGCGTGGCGCGTTAGGGGGAGGTTAAGGTTTGGCGGGTGCCCCCCACCCTCTCCCTCCCCCACGAGGGGGGAGGGAAGCGCCCTTGGGGAAAGGGTGATTTCCTTGTCCGGCAAGCCGGGCCGTTCAGGCGGTGAGGCTGCGGTAGGCGCCGTTCCAGTAGATCAGGGCGCCCGCGCCCGGTGTCTTGCGGATCGCCTGGACACGGCCGATCAGGATGGTGTGGGTGGCACGGTCGATCATCTCCTCGACCGTGCAGTCGAAGGCGGTGGGCGCGCCTTTCAGCAGACGCGCGCCGGTGACGGCGGTTTCCCAATCTGCCCCTTCATACCGCGCGGCCCCCTTGACCCCGCCAAAGCCGGAGAAGCGTTCGGCAACGGCCTGATGCGCCGCGCCGAGCGAGGACCAGCCGAAGCGGCCCTCGCTGCGAAGGATCGGAATCGAGGAGGAGGTGAGGTTGACGCAGGCCAGGAGCAGCGGTGGTTCGGCGGAAAGCGAGATCGCCGAGGTCACGACGAGGCCTGAGGAGGCTTCGCCGCTGCCCACGGTGATGACGCTGACGTTGCCGACGAAGGCGCGCATCGCGTCGCGGAACTCCTTGGCGGGCAGGTCGTTGGGCAAACGGTTCGGCATGGTGGCTCCCTATCGGATTCCGGCCCGTTTCAGGCGCGGCAGCACTTCCTCGGCGAAATAGGGGAACTCCTTGAGATAATCCACAAAAGACAGCGTGGTGCCGGCAAATCCGGTCTCGTGCAGGGAAATTATGCCTGCAGCAACCTGATCCGGCGTGCCGATCAGGGGGAAACCACCGTGGCCGAGCGCAAAGCCGTAGCGGATCTGCGTCAGAAGATCATGCGGGAACGACAGCGCATGGGCAAGTTGCAGGCGGATCAGGTTGTCGGTGGCAACCCAGTCGGCGTTTTCGTCGACGATGTAGTGGACGTAATCGCGCGCCTCCTTTTCGGTCGGGCGGCAGACGACATGGGCAAAGGTGAGGACGCCGACCTTGCGGTTCTTGGCGGCGGCTTGGGCCTTCAGCGCGGCGATCTCGGCCTTGGAGCGGGCGAGGTCGATGGCGGGGGTGAAGAGATAGTTGGCGTTGTCGGTGGCAAACTCGCGCCCCTGCGGGCTGCCGGCGGCGTTGATGACGGGAACCGAGCCGTTGACGGGCGCGGGGTCGCCCTTCAGGCCACGGATGTTGTTGAAATAGGTGCCGTCCCAATCGAAATGGGTGTCCGAGGCCCAGATCTTGCGCACAAGGTCGAACCATTCCTGCGCGTAAGCGTAGCGGGTTTCGTGGTCGGTTGGCAGATCGAGGCCGAGCGCCTGATATTCCGGCTGGTTCCAGCCCGCGACGATGTTGAGCCCGGCGCGGCCGTGGCTGATCTGGTCGATGGTGGCGATCTGCTTGGCGACGACGACCGGGTGGTTCGCGGCGCAGTGGATGGTGGCGAAGACCGAGATGTTCTGCGTCGAGGCGAGGAGGCCTGCGGCCCAGGTCATCGTCTCCAAGACACCGCCGTGAAAATCGGTCGGGCCGCCATAGCCGATCCAGCGCGCGATCGGCAGCATGAAGTCGATGCCGGCGGCGTCGAGAAGTTTCGCCAGCGCAAGGTTGTTGTCCCACGAGTTCACCCAGCGGTCGGGTGCCTGCGTCGGCGTCATGCCGGAGGAGCAGTTGGTGGAGAAGGTGCCCAGACGAAAGTGGTCGCCTGATGCCATCAGGTTCTGTGTCATGCTGATTTCCCTGTCAGGTGGATTATTGAAAGTATTTTATGTTTGAAAGTCTATCGTAAATTCCATTTGCGTCAACAGGGTTGAAGCGGCAGTTTTGGCATTGATCTTGAGGTGTGCATGGAACGGGACGAGAAGCTGGACTACCGCTGGCATCTGGCGGAAAGCGCGGTCGAGGTGGACACGACGGAGCTGGAGTTCGCATTGATGCGGACCTTCGAGGGCTTTGGCCGCTGGCAGTCGGAATGTCTGGCGAGCGTCTGCGACCTGGCGGCGACCGGGCCGGAGAACGCGCTGTTGCACATCATCCGGATGAACGAGCGGCCGAAGTCGATCAAGGATCTGGCGCGGCTGACGAACCGGGACGATGTGCCGAACATCCAGTATTCGCTGCGAAAGCTGATCGGTGCCGGGCTGGTCGTGCGGCAGGGCGCGGGGCGGTCGGGCGTGACCTATCAGGTGACGGACGAGGGGCGGCGGGTGACCGACGATTACGGAGCCTTGCGGCGGCGGTTGCTGATCGCCGCGATTGCCGGGGTGCCGGGGTTCTCCGATCGGCTGGCGGAGGCGACGAAGGCGCTGAACCTGTTGTCGGGGATCTATGAGGAGATCGCGCGGGTCGCGGCGACGCATCGGCGGGGATGAGATTGGCGGAGGAAGCGGGGGCCCGCCCCCGCACCCCGGGGATATTTGGAGAAGAGGAAGCGCTAGAGGAGGAGGCTGGCCAGTGCCGTGTGGAGGCGCTGGACGCCTGTGTCGGTGGTCAGCGTGCCGGGGGAGAGGCGGAGGGTTTGGCTGCGCGCGTCGGTCGTGATCGACTGGGCGCGGAGGGCCGCGACAATCTGGGGCGCGGGGTGGGTTTCGGGGAGACGGAGCATGATGGAACCGCCGCGTTGGGACTCGGGTCTGGGGGTGAGGAGGGGAAGGTTCAGGGCGTCGGCCATGTCTATGAGGTGCGCCGTGAGCGTGCGGTTGTGGGCGAGGATCGCGGCGTGGTCCTGGGCGGCGTGCCAGTCGAGCGCGGGGAGCGAGGCGAGGGCGGCCATGCAGCCGGGGGTGCCTGAATCGAAGCGGCGGATGTCTGGCGCGTAGGCGAAGCGGGTGATGTCCCAATTGAACGGGTTGGGTTGGGAGAACCAGCCGCGGAGTTGCGGGTGGCAGTGCGGGATGAGGCGGGGGGAGAGGTAGAGGATGCCCGCGCCGGGGGTGCCGCACATCCATTTGAGCGAGGTGGAGATGGCGAAATCGACCTCGGGCGCGTTAACGTCGAAGGGCAGGAGGCCGGCGGCCTGGGTAATGTCGACGCCGATGAGGCTGCCCATGCGGCGGCCGTGGGCGACCATTGCGGGGAGGTTCATGCGGTGGGAGGAGGTGGAGGACACCCAGGTGAGGAGGGCGAGGCCGACATCTGGGGTCCAGGCGTCGAGGAAGTCTTCGTCCTCGACGAAAGCGGCACCCTGGCGAAGCGGGACGGTCTTGAGGGTGAAGCCGCAGGCCGTTGCCATGCCGTTCAGGAGGAAGTGGTTGGAGGGGAAGCAGTCGGCGGCGGCGAGGACGGTGCGACCGTTGAGGTGGCCGGGCGGAAGGGATTGCACGAGCGAGTGGAAGGCTTGCGTCACGGACTCGAAGGTGGTGACCGTGTCGGGGCCTGCGTTCAGGATGGCACGCCAGCGGTCGATGAAGCGCTGGCGGAGCGGCAGGACGGTGGCCCATTGCGCATCGTCAGGGGTGCCCCAGGTGACGGCGAAATCGGCCATTGCGGCGGCGATGTCGCGGGCCTTGCCGGGATACATGCCGATGGAGTGGTAGAGGAAATAGGCGTCGGACATTTGTGTTCCTAAGGGCTCGGCGTTTGCTTGTCGCGTGATTGAGGCGGAAGACCGGTTCCCACTTTTCCGCTTCACGCTTCAGCGCATCAGCACGCCGCCGTTGATATCCTGTGTGGTGCCGGTGATGAAGGCGGCGGCGTCGGAGGCGAGGAAGGCAGCGAGGGCGCCAACCTCATCCGCCTGGCCGATGCGGCCGAGGGGGATCTGGCCGACGACGAGGGCGACCTTTTCCGGCGGGGCGAGGGCGGTCTGTTCGGTGAGGATGGTGCCGGGGGCGATGGTGTTGACGGTGATGCCGTGCGGCGCGAGGCCGTGGGCCAAGTAGCGGGTGAGGCCGATGATCCCGGCCTTCGACGCGGCGTAATGCGCGCCTTGCACCTGCGGGCCGCCGCGTTGGCCGGCGATCGAGGCGAGGTTAAGGATGCGGCCCCATTTGGCGGTGGTCATCGCTGGCGCGAAGGTTTGCGTGGCGAAGAGGATGGAGCGGAGGTTGGTCGACAGGACGTCGTCCCATTCCTCGGCCGTGATGTCGTAGAGGTCGCGGGCCTGGGTGCGGGCGGCGTTGTTCACGAGGATTTCGACGGGGCCGATGGCGGCCAGCGCCTCGGCGAAGCTGTCCTTGCGGCGGTCGTCGAGGGGGATGGCGAGGGCGCCGGGGAGGGTGGCGGCGGCGGCCTCGGCCTTCTCAAGGTTCAGGTCGGCGATGGTGACGGAGTGGCCAGAGGCATGGAGCGCGCGGGCGATGGCGAGGCCGAGGCCTTGGGCGGCACCGGTGACGAGTGCGGTTCTAGACGGCATGGAGCACCAGTGCGACGCCTTGGCCGACGCCGACGCAAAGGGTGGCGAGGGCCGACTGGCCGCCTGTGGTGAGGCGGCGTGCGGCGGCGGCGGCGAGGCGGGTGCCGGACATGCCCAAGGGGTGGCCCATCGCGATGCCGCCCGAGTGGGCGTTGACGCGGGGATCGTCGTCGGCAAGTCCCCAGGCCCGGGTGCAGGCGAGGACCTGGGCGGCGAAGGCTTCGTTCAGTTCGATGTGGTCGAAATCGTTGGCGGTGAGCCCCAGTCTGGCGAGGGCGGCGACCGGGCCGATGCCCATTGTGCGCGGCGCGACACCGGCCGAGGCGGCGCGGCCGATGCGGGCGAGGGGGCGCAGGTTGTGGCGCCTGACGCCCTCGGCGGAGGCGAGGATCAGGGCGGCGGCGGCGTCGTTGATGCCGGCGGCATTGCCTGCGGTGACGGTGCCGCCCGCGCGGAACGGGGCGGAGAGTTTCGCCAGCGCCTCAAGGCTGGTGGCGCGGGGGTGTTCGTCAAGGCTGACCACGGTGTCGCCTTTGCGCGACGGGATGGTGACGGGCAGGATATCGGCGGCGTGCCACGCGGCATCGTAGCGCGATTGCGAGCGGAGCGCGTAGCCGTCCTGGGCGGCGCGGGAAATGTGGTGGTCGGCGGCGAGGTTTTCGGCGGTTTCGGGCATCGAGTCGGTGCCGTAGGTGGCGGCGAGCCGTTTGTTGATGAAGCGCCAGCCGATGGTGGTGTCGTGGATTTCGGGCTGCCTTGCGAAGGCGGTGTCGGCCTTGGCCATGACGAAGGGGGCGCGGGACATGCTCTCCACGCCGCCGGCGATCACCACGTCGGCACCGTCGCGGATGGCGCGGGCGCCTGCGATCACGGCGTCGATGCCGGAGGCGCAGAGGCGGTTGACGGTGAGCGCTGGCACGGTTTCGGGCAGGCGCGACAGGAGGACGGCCATGCGGGCGACGTTGCGGTTGTCTTCGCCGGACTGGTTGGCGCAGCCGAAGATCACCTCGTCCGGGACGAGGCCGGGGTGGAGGTCGAGCAGGCCGTCGATGACATGCGCGGCCATGTCGTCGGGGCGGACCTGCGACAGGGCGCCCGCGTAGCGACCGATGGGCGTGCGGCGGTGGGCGCAGAGGAAGACCTCGGTCATGCCGTTTCCAGACAAGGGGCGGGAAGGTAGCGGGTCTTGAGCGCGGTGCGGGATTCGAGGGCGGCGAGTTTGGCGCGGATTCTCGCGGCGCCGTGGAGGGCGAGCATCTCGAACGGGCCGCGCGGGAAGTTGAGACCGAGTTTCATCGCGGTGTCGATGCCTTGGGGCGTGGTGCCGCCTTCGGAGAGGAGCCATGCGGCCTCGTTCACGAGGGTGGCCTCGATGCGCAGGGCGATGGCGGCGGCGTCGTGGGGGGCGGGGCCGGGGTCGCTGGGGAAGAGGAAGCCCTCGCCCGTCTTGCGCCCCAGGCGACCGAGTTCGACCTGTTGGCGAAGGGGCAGGAACGGGTGGTAGCGCGGGTGGTGACCCATCGCGGCATGGAGGCCTTCGGTGGCGGCAAGGTTGATGTCGGCACCGATCAGGTCGATGAGCTGGAAGGGGCCGAGGCGGTAACCGGCGGCGAGCATGGCGGCGTCGATGTCACTGGCGGTGCGGCCTTCGTCGAGCATGGCCAGCGCCTCGCCGTAGTAGGGGCGGGCGCAGCGGTTGACGATGAAACCGGGGCAGTCGGGGGCGCTGATCACGGTCTTGCCGGCGGCTTCGGTGATCTGGCGGGCGCGGGCGAGGGCGGCGGGCGCGGTGCTGGCGTGGGGGACAAGTTCGACCAGTTTCATCACCGGGGCGGGGTTGAAGAAATGCAGGCCGAGGCAGCGCTCGGGGTGTTCGAGGGTTGCGGCGATGGAGGCGACGGACAGCGAGGACGTGTTGGTGGCGAGGATCGCGTCGGGGGCAAGGAGGGTTTCGAGATCGCGGAAAAGGGATTGTTTGGCGTCGAGCCTTTCGACGATGGCTTCGATCGCGAGGGTGGCGGGGGCGAGGGCGGCGAGGTCGCGGGTGACGGTGAGGTTGGCGAGGAGGGCGTCGCGGGCCTCGGGCGTCAGTTTGCCGGAAGCGACGCGGGGGGCGAGGCTGGCGGTCAGGCGGGCGAGCGCGGTGTCGCGGCTGGGGGCGTGGGCGTCGGTGGCGATGACCGGGAAACCGGCGGCGGCGTAGACCTGGGCGATGCCGAGGCCCATCGTGCCGAGGCCGATGATCGCGACGGTGGTCATCGCCCGATGAACCCCGGACGGCGCTTGGCGCGAAAGGCGGCCAAGCCTTCGGCCTTGTCGGCGGTATCCAGAAGTGCCTCGAACCCGGCGCGTTCGGTGGCGAAGGCGAGGGGGGATTCCGCGCCCTCGACAAGGGCGCGTTTGGCGGCGGCGAGGGCCAAGGGCGCGCGTTGGGCGATGCGGTCGGCGAGGGCGGCGGCGGCAGGGAAGGCGGGGCCGTCGGCGACGTGGCTGGCGATGCCCCATTCGTAGGCGGTGGCGGCGTCGATGATCTCGCCGGTCAGCACGAGGCGTGTGGCGCGCATCCGGCCTGCCAGCGACAGGAGCCGCTGGCCGCCGCCCGCGCCGGGGATGAGACCGAGGCTGGTTTCGGGCAACCCAAGCTGCGCCGTGGCGCCGAGGACGATGAGATCCGCCATCAAGGCCAGTTCGAACCCGCCGCCAAGCGCATAGCCTTCGACTGCGGCGATCAGGGGTTTGGGGAAGGCGCGGATCGCGGCCCAGTGATCTTTTCGGGGGTCTGTCACCGCCTGGGCAGTGGTCTTGTGTTCGATCTCGGCAATATCGGCACCAGCAGCGAAGTTGCCTTCGGCCCCGGTCAGCACCACGGCACGGCATGAGTCGTTGTGGGCAAGGCTGCCCAGGGTCTGCGCAATATGCGCCAGAAGCGCTGTATTCAGCGCATTGCGGGCCTCGGGGCGGTTCAGCGTCAGCCTCACCCAGCCGGATCGTTGTTCGATGAGCAGGTCCATGTCGGCATCATGCGATGCTGGGCGGGAATTTCAAGGGAGAAATTTCAAGCTTGAAATTGTTTGGGTCCGGTGGCAGGCTTCGCGGCAATGCAGGAGCGAACGATGAACATTCTCTGCCTTGGCGGCGGGCCGGCCGGACTTTACTTTGCCATCTCGATGAAGCTGCGCGATCCGTCGCACCGGGTGACGGTGCTGGAGCGCAACCGGGCGAATGATACGTTCGGCTGGGGGGTGGTGCTGTCGGACGACGCGCTGGGCAAGATGGAGAAGAACGATCCGGTCAGCACGGCGGCGATCCGGGGTGAGTTCGCCTATTGGGACGACATCGCCGTTGTGCATAACGGGGTGCGGACGGTGTCGGGCGGGCATGGCTTTGCCGGGATCGGGCGCAAGACGCTGCTGATCCTGTTGCAGGCGCGGGCGCGGGAGCTGGGCGTCGATCTGCGGTTCGAGACGGAGTTCAGGACGGCCGAGGACTACCGGAAGGAATACGATCTGGTGGTGGCGACGGATGGCCTCAACTCCGTGGTGCGGCGGGAATACGAGAGCGTTTTCCAGCCCGACATCGACACGCGGAAGTGCAAGTTCGTCTGGCTTGGCACCCATGCGAAGTTCGACGATGCCTTCACCTTCATTTTTGAAAAGACCGAACATGGCTGGGTCTGGGCGCATGTCTACCAGTTCGACCGCGACACCGCGACGTTCATCGTGGAGTGCCTGCCGCAGACGTGGGAGGCATGGGGTTTCCCCGACATGACCAAGGAGGAAACCGTCGAGACCTGCCGCAAGATATTCGCGGCGCATCTTGGCGGGCATGACCTGATGTCGAACGCGGCGCATCTGCGCGGCTCGGCGGTCTGGATGCAGTTTCCGCGGGTGATCTGCCAGAAATGGTATCACGAGAATGTCGTCCTGATGGGCGATGCGGCGGCGACGGGGCATTTCTCGATCGGGTCCGGCACGCGGCTGGCGCTGGATTCGGCGATTGCGCTGGCGGATTTCCTGCACAGCGAGCCGACGCTGGAAGCGGCCTTCGAGCGGTATCAGGAGGAGCGGCGGGTCGAGGTCTTGCGGCTGCAATCGGCGGCGAGGAACAGCCTTGAGTGGTTCGAGGAGGTGGAGCGGTATCTGGACATGCCGCCCGTGCAGTTCGCCTATTCGCTGCTGACCCGCAGCCAGCGGATCGGGCATGAAAACCTGCGGCTGCGCGACCCGAAGTGGCTGGCCGAGGCGGAGGACTGGTTTCAGGAACAGGCGGGCGGCGAACCGGGGCGCAAGCCGATGTTCGCGCCGTTCCGGCTGCGCGACATGGCGTTGAAGAACCGCGTCGTCGTCAGCCCGATGGCGCAATACAAGGCGGTCGACGGCTGCCCGACCGACTGGCATTTCGTGCATTACGCCGAACGCGCCAAGGGCGGTGCGGGGCTGGTCTACACCGAGATGACCTGCGTTTCCGCCAATGGCCGGATCACACCCGGTTGCCCCGGCCTTTACACGCCAAAGCATGAGGCGGCGTGGAAGCGGCTGGTCGATTTCGTGCATGAGGAGACGGAGGCGAAGATCTGCTGCCAGATCGGCCACGCGGGGCGCAAGGCATCGACCAAGCTGGGGTGGGAGGAGGACAACGCGCCTCTGCACCGTGGCAACTGGCCGGTGATGAGTGCCTCGGCGATTGCGTGGTCGCCGGCCAATCAGGTGCCGAAGGAGATGGACCAGGGCGACATGGACAAGGTGTTGTTGCAGTTCGTCAAGGCGACCGAGATGGCCAGGAAGTGCGGGTTTGACATGATCGAACTTCATGCGGCGCATGGCTATCTGATCTCGAGCTTTCTCAGCCCGAAATCGAACACGAGGGACGATGAGTATGGCGGCAGTCTGGAGAACCGCCTGCGCTATCCGTTGGAAGTTTTCGCGGCGATGCGGGCGGAATGGCCGGGGGCAAAGCCGATGTCGGTCAGGATTTCCGCGACCGATTGGGTTGGGACGGACGGTGTGACGCCGGACGAGGCGGTGGAGGTCGCGCAGGCCTTTGCCGCCGCCGGGGCGGATATCATCGACGTCAGTGCGGGGCAGACCTCGACCGACGCGAAGCCGATCTACGGGCGGATGTTCCAGACGCCGTTCAGCGACCGCATCCGCAACGAGGCGGGGCTGGCGACGATGGCGGTGGGCAACATCACCGAAGCCGATCAGGTGAACCAGATCTTGCTGGCCGGGCGGGCCGATCTGGTGTGTCTGGCGCGGCCACATCTGGCGGACCCCTACTGGACGCTGCACGCGGCGATTGCGGCGGGGGATGCGGGGACGGCGTGGCCGCTGCCCTATCTGCCGGGCCGTGATCAGGCGCGGCGTTTGGTGGCGAAAGCTGCGGAGGTGATCCGTGCTTGAGGGCCGCCGCGTCCTGATCACCGGCGGCGGATCGGGCGCCGGGGCCGACCTTGCGCGCGGCTTTGCGGCGGCGGCGGCGAAGGTGGTGATCGCAGGGCGGCGGCGCGAGGCGCTGGAGGCGGTGGCGGCGGGCATCGGCGCGCAGGTTGTCGTGGCCGATGTGACGGACGAGGCTTCGGTCGCGGCGATGTTTGCGGCGGCGGGGTCGTGCGACATCGTGATCGCCAACGCCGGGGCGGCGGATTCGGCGCCGTTCCTGCGCACCACGCTGGAGCAATGGAACGCGATGCTGGCGGTGAACCTGACGGGGGTGTTTCTGACGCTTCAGGCGGGGCTGCGGCAGATGCCGGGCTGGGGGCGGCTGATCTCGGTCGCCTCGACGGCGGGGCTGAAAGGCTATGCGAAGATTGCGCCCTATGCTGCGGCCAAGCACGGGGTGGTCGGGCTGACGCGGTCCTTGGCGCTGGAGGTGGCGAAGGGGCCGGTGACGGTGAATGCGCTGTGTCCGGGGTTTCTGGACACGCCGATGACGGACCGGTCGGTGGCGGTGATCATGGAAAAGACCGGGCGGAGCGAGGCCGAGGCGCGGGCGGCGTTGGAGGGGATGAACCCGCAGGGGCGGCTGATCCAGCCGGCGGAGGTGACGGCGGCGGCGTTGTGGCTGTGCGGGCCGGGGTCGGAGGGGATCAACGGGCAGGCGATTTCCATCGCGGGGGGCGAGGTGTGAGCGAGCTGTCGAAGCGCCGGTTGAAGATGTGGATCAGGCTTCTGGGTGTGACGCGGGCGGCAGAGAGCCATCTGCGCGAACATCTGCGGGTGAACCATGGCACAACCTTGCCGCGCTTTGACGTGATGGCGGCGCTGTGGCGGCGGCGCGAGGGCGTGACGATGAGTGAATTGTCGCGGATGCTGCTGGTATCGAACGGCAACGCGACGACGGTGGTGGACCGGCTGGAAGCGGACGGCTTCGTGCGGCGCACGCCATCCGAAACCGACCGGCGCACGGTCTTCGTCGCGCTGACGCCGGAGGGGCTGGCCGAGTTCGAAGGGCTGGCGGCGGGGCATGAGGCGGAGGTGTCGAAGCTGTTTTCCGGCATCAGCGAGGCGGATCTGGAGGCGATGACCGAGATCCTGAAACGGATGGGGGCACGATGACGATGATGGCGGGTTTGAAGCCGGCGCATTTCCTGTGGGAGATGCGGGGTAGGGTGGCGGTGATCCGGCTGAACCGGCCGGAACGGAAGAACCCGCTGACCTTCGAGAGCTATGCCGAGTTGCGCGATTGCTTTCGCCGTTTGGCGGGGGCGTCGGATGTGGATGTGGTGGTGCTGGCGTCGAACGGGGGGAATTTCTGTTCGGGCGGCGATGTGCATGACATCATCGGGCCGCTCATTGGCAAGCCGATGGCGGAGTTGTTGGCGTTCACCCGGATGACCGGGGATCTGGTGAAGGCGATGCTGACCTGCGGCAAGCCGGTGATCGCGGCGGTGGACGGGGTGGCGGTGGGCGCGGGGGCGATCCTTGCGATGGCGGCGGATTTGCGGTTGGCGACGCCCGAGGCGAAATGTGCGTTCCTGTTCACGCGGGTGGGATTGGCGGGCTGTGACATGGGGGCTTGTGCCATGCTGCCGCGGATCATCGGGCAGGGGCGGGCGGCGGAGCTGTTGTATACCGGGCGGGTGATGACGGCGGCGGAGGGCGAGCGCTGGGGCTTTTGGAACGCGCTGCACGGGGCGGAGGCGCTGGAGGCGGAGGCGATGGTTCTGGCGGAGCGGCTGGCCTCGGGGCCCACGTTCGCGCATGGCGTGACCAAGACGCAGTTGTTGCAGGAGTGGGACATGGGCGTCTTGGCCGCGATCGAGGCGGAGGCGCAGGCGCAGGCGATCTGCATGCAGACCGAGGATTTCGAGCGGGCGTATCTTGCGTTCGTGGCCAAGGAAAAGCCGGTGTTTCGGGGGAACTGACCGCCGGGGGCTTCGCGCCCCCGGACCCCCGCGGGATATTTTGGAACGGAAGAAATGAGTGACGCGACTTTCCTGAACTGGCCGTTCTTCGAGGATCGGCATCGTGCCTTGGCCGAAGGGCTGGAGGCGTGGGCGTCGGCGCATCTGCCGGTGGATCATGGCGATGTCGATCAGGCGTGCCGGGGGCTGGTGGCGGCTTTGGGTGCCGGGGGGTGGTTGCGGCATTCGGGGGGCGAGGGCCTTGACGTGCGGACGCTGTGCCTGATCCGCGAGACGCTGGCGCGCCATGACGGGTTGGCGGATTTCGCCTTTGCGATGCAGGGCTTGGGGATGGGGGCGGTGTCGCTGTTCGGGACAGCGGAGCAGCGGGCGTGGCTGGAGCGGACGCGGGCGGGGACGGCGATTGCGGGGTTTGCGCTGACCGAGCCCGGCTCGGGGTCTGATGTGGCGGCGACGGCGACGATGGCCGAACGGGTGCCCGACCAAGACGGTGGCGGCTGGATGCTGAACGGCGAGAAGACCTGGATATCGAACGGCGGGATTGCGGATGTTTACGTCATCATCGCGCGAACCGGCGAGGCGCCGGGGGCGAAGGGCTTGTCGGCCTTTCTGATGCCGGCGGATGTGGCGGGGCTGGGGGTGGAGGAGCGGCTGGAGGTGATCGCGCCGCATCCTTTGGCGCGGTTGTCGTTGCGGGATGTGCATCTGCCGCAGGGGGCGCTGATCGGGCAGCCGGGGGCGGGGTTCAAGGTGGCGATGTCGGTCTTGGATGTGTTCCGCTCGACCGTTGGGGCGGCGGCTTTGGGCTTTGCGCGGCGGGCGCTGGATGAGGCTTTGGCGCGCGTCAAGGCGCGGAAGATCCAGGGACAGGCGCTGGCCGAGATGCAGATGGTGCAGGGGCATCTTGCGGATATGGCGCTGAAGATCGATGCGGCGGCGCTGCTGGTCTACCGGGCGGCCTGGGTGAAGGATCAGGGCGCGGCGCGGGTCAGCCGGGAGGCGGCGATGGCGAAGCTCTATGCCACCGAGGCCGCGCAGGAGGTGATCGACATGGCGGTGCAACTGCATGGCGGCGACGGGGTGCGCGCGGGGTCGGCGGTCGAAAGCCTTTACCGCGAGATCAGGGCGCTTCGGATTTATGAAGGCGCGTCGGACGTGCAACGGATCGTGATCGCCCGCGCGGTGCTGGGCGGCTGACAAGGGAGGGTGAGATGAAGCTGGACGGTGGCATCACGCGGAACGGCGCGGCCTATCACGGGCGCGAGTTGAACATCCTAGGCCAGCGGTATTTCCCGAAGGCCAGTTGCGAAGCGAGCTTTGCCTTCGAGACCAATTCGGAGCCGGGGCAGTTCGTGCCGGTGCATATCCACCCGCATCAGGACGAGTTCATTCTGGTGCAGGAGGGGCAGTTGGAGGTGAAGCTGGACGGGGTCTGGCAGACGGCGAAGGCGGGCGATCTGGTGCGGATGCCGCGCGGCGTGCCGCATGGGTATTTCAACAAGTCGGAAAGCCCATGCCGGGCGCTGTTCTGGGTGTCGCCGGCTGGCAGGCTGGAGGCGTTGTTCGACGTCTTGCACAACATGACGGATGTGCCGGCGGTGATCGCGGCCTCGGCCGCGCATGACGTGGAGTTTCTGCCGCCCGAGGCCAACGAATGATCTACCGGCGTGTGATCCCTGTCGAGTTCAACCACTGCGATCCGGCGGGGATCATGTTCTATCCGCGCTATTTCGAGATGACCAATTCGGTCGTCGAGAACTTTTTCCGCGAGGTGGCGGGGCGGTCGTATGCGGCGATGATGGATGCCGGCGAAGGCGTGCCGACGGCGCGGCTGGAGACCGAGTTTCACGCGCCGACACGGCTGGGGGAGGTGCTGGAATGGCGGCTTCATGTGACGCGGCTGGGCGGCAGTTCGGTGGGGTTTACGGTCGAGGCCTGGTGTGGGGGCAGCCACCGGGTGACGGCGAAACTGGTGCTGGTTTGGGTCGAGGCGGGGGGGCGACCGAAACCCTGGCCCGAGGCGGTCAGGGCGCGGATAGCCGCGTTTCAGGAGGCGGATGATGCATGAGTTCCTGCACCCCAAGGGGTGGAAGCCGGCGATCGGCTATTCCAACGGCGTCGCCGCGACCGGGCGGATGGTGTTCACCGGCGGCATGGTCGGCTGGAACGGCGACTGCGAGTTCGAGACGGATGCGTTCGTTGGGCAGGTTCGGCAGGCCCTGGCCAACATCGTGGCGGTGCTGGCTGAAGCGGGGGCGCGGCCCGAGCATATCGTGCGGCTGACGTGGTATGTGACGTCGAAGGCGGAATATCTGGCCGACCTCAAGGCGCTGGGCGCGGCCTACAAGGCGACGATCGGGCGGCACTATCCGGCGATGGCGCTGGTGCAGGTGGTGGCGCTGGTCGAGGACCGGGCCAAGGTCGAGATCGAGGCGACGGCGGTGATACCGGAGGGTGAGGCATGAAACTGGGGCCGACGAGACTTGGGCCGACGGGGCATCTCGACAGCTTTACCCGCGACCGATTGCCTGCGGCGGAGGATTGGCCGGAGATCAATACGAGCGCGTTCCCCTACCCTGAATGGATGAACGCGGCGGTAGAACTGACCGATGCGATGGTGGCCAAGGGGTTCGGCGACCATACCGCGCTGATCGGCAACGGGCGGCAGCGGACCTACAAGGAACTGGCCGACTGGACCAACCGGATCGCGCATGCGCTGGTCGAGGATTACGGGGTGAAGCCGGGGAACCGGGTGCTGATCCGGTCTGCGAACAACCCGGCGATGGTGGCGGCGTGGTTGGCGGCGACCAAGGCGGGGGCTGTGGTGGTGAACACCATGCCGATGCTGCGGGCGGGCGAGTTGACCGCGATCATCGACAAGGCCGAGGTCAGCCACGCGCTGTGCGATACGCGGTTGATGGAAGATCTGGTGGCGGCGGCGAAGGGCTCGGCTTTTCTGAAGACAGTTGTCGGGTTTGACGGGACGGCGAACCACGATGCGGAACTGGACCGGGTGGCCCTGCGCAAATCGGTGCGGTTTCAGGGGCCGAAGGTCGGGCGGGACGATGTGGCGCTGCTGGGGTTCACCAGCGGCACGACGGGTGAGCCGAAAGCGACGATGCATTTTCACCGCGATCTTCTGATCATCGCAGACGGCTACGCGCGGGAGGTGTTGCAGGTGGTGCCGGAGGACGTGTTCGTAGGCTCGCCTCCGTTGGCGTTTACCTTCGGGCTGGGCGGGCTGGCGGTATTTCCGCTGCGGTTCGGCGCGGCGGCGGCGTTGTTGGAACAGGCGAGCCCGCCGAACATGATTTCGATCATTCAGGAGCATAGGGCGACGGTGTGCTTTACCGCGCCGACCGCCTACCGGGTGATGCTGAAGGCGATGGAGGAAGGGGCGGACCTGTCCAGTTTGCGGGCGGCGGTGAGTGCGGGGGAAACCCTGCCCGCGCCGGTGTATGACGAGTGGATCGCCAGAACCGGCAAGCCGATGCTGGACGGGATCGGCGCGACCGAGATGCTGCACATCTTTCTGACCAACCGGTTCAGCGACCATCGGCCCGCCTGCACGGGGCGGCCCGTGGCGGGGTATGAGGCGAAGATCGTCGGCGAGGACATGAAAGAATTGCCGCGCGGCGAGGTGGGACGGCTGGCTGTGCGGGGTCCGACGGGGTGCCGGTATCTGGCAGACGACCGGCAGCGGAGATATGTGCGGGATGGCTGGAACCTGACGGGCGACAGTTTCTGGCAGGACGACGAGGGCCGCTTCCACTTTGCCGCACGGTCGGACGACATGATCATTTCGGCGGGCTACAACATCGCGGGGCCGGAGGTGGAGGCGGCACTTCTGTCGCATCCGGCGGTGCTGGAGTGCGCGGTGGTCGGGGTGAAGGACGAGGATCGCGGCCAGATCGTCGAGGCGCATGTGGTGCTGGCGGCGGGGTTTGCGGGTGACGCGCTGATGGTCAAGCTGCTGCAGGATCACGCGAAATCGGTGATTGCCCCTTACAAATATCCGCGCCGTGTGGTTTTTGTGGACGCGTTGCCGAAAACCCAGACCGGCAAGATTCAGCGGTTCAGGCTTTCCGAAGGGCGCCGTTAGCGCGACGCGGTTCGGGCGCCGGGTGCGATTAGCCCTTGCCTCGGCGGGCGAGTTGCCGCTTTGTCCCTTGGTCGGAAAAGGAAGACCCATGCCTCCCCAACGCCTGCGATTGAACGATGGCCACATGATCCCGCAGATCGGGCTTGGGATCTGGCAGGTGCCGGAGGCGACAACGGCGGACACCGTCGCTGCGGCGTTGCGCATCGGGTATCGGCTGATCGACGGCGCGGCGATATACGGCAACGAGGCAGGTCTGGGCGAAGGCGTGCGCGCCAGTGGCGTGCCGCGCGACGAGATCTTCGTGACGACGAAGGTGTGGAACAGCGAACAAGGCCATGATGCGACCTTGCGTGCGGTGGAAGCCAGCCTGAAGCGGCTGGACATGGACAGCGTGGAGTTGTGCCTGATCCACTGGCCGGTGCCGGAGCGAAACCTTTACGTCGACACATGGCGCGCGCTGATCCGTCTGAAAGAGGAAGGGCGCGTGCGGTCGATCGGGGTTTCCAACTTCATGGGTGACCATCTGGAACGGATCATCGGCGAGACCGGGACGGTGCCGGTGGTCAACCAGATCGAGCTGAATCCGCGTTTGCAGCAGGCGGAATTGCGCGATTTGCATGATCGGCTGGGCGTGGTGACGCAAAGCTGGACGCCCCTGGGGCAAGGCCGCAGTTTCGATGCGGCCCCGGTGCGCGAGGCGGCAGAGCGGACCGGGAAAAGCCCGGCGCAGGTGATCTTGCGCTGGCATGTGCAACTGGGGGCATCGGTGATCCCAAGGTCGACGCGGGTGGAAGGGTTGGCGGAAAACCTTGATGTCCTTGATTTCACGCTGACCGCCGAAGAGATGGCCGCGATGGCCGCGCTGAACGAAAACCAGCGCTGCGGACCTGATCCGCTGACCTTCGCGTGAGGCACGGGATGGCGCTGGTTCCCGAACTTTGCCTGACAGACCCGGAGGCCGGGATTGCAATGTTGCATCGCGTGTTCGGCTTTGCTGTCCACGGCAGCACCCTGACCTTGGACTCACAGACCCTGCGGGTCCGAAAGGCCGACACGGCACTGGCGCACGGGCGTATCGACCATGTGGCCCTTGCGGTGCCGGATATCGACGCAGCCCTTGCGCGGATGCTGGCTGCGGGTGCGACCCTGGACCCTGCGGTCACGCCGGACGGTGTGGGCAGGATCGCGGAGTTCTGGGGCGAGGGCATCCGCTACGTCTATCTGCAGGGCCCCGAGGTCGCGCGGATCGAGCTTTGCCAGCGCAACGCAGGCGCTGTGACCGAGGCGGGGCATGACCACATCGGGATTCCGTGCCGCGACCTTGTGTCGACACAGCGGTTCTTTGAAGATCAGGGTGCAAGGCTGATTGCCTCGGTCGATCTGCAGCGGGCGGGCGGCACGGTGCCGGTGCGGTTTCTGGACTATGCCGGCGCGATGATCGAGCTTTACGCCCCACCGGGTGCGGAGCCGCGCGAGCCGGGCCTGTGGTCGCGGCTGCTGGTAGGGGGGCCGGACGGGGGGCTGGACGGCGAGCGGATCGGCCCGGACGGCCTGATCCTCGCGCCGCTCTGACCGCGGCGCGCTTTTCACAGACCCTGCGGCAGGCAAAGCCAGATCATGCGTGAGACGCTGACCGAGATCTACGAGGCACGAGTGGCGGCGGGGGTGTTGCAGCCCGATCCGGCACAACATGCGGTGATGGCGCGGCTGGAACCCCTGCGCGCGTGGCTGGAGGCGAACACGACGCGCAAGGTCGGTCTTTTTGCCGGGCTGTTCGCCAAGCCCCTGACGCCACCGAAGGGCATGTATCTGTGGGGCGGGGTCGGGCGCGGCAAGTCGATGCTGATGGACCTGTTCACCGAAGCGACGGTCTCGTCGCAAAAACGGCGGGTGCATTTCCATGCCTTCATGCAGGAGGTGCATCGGGGGATGCACGCGGCCCGGCAGCGGGGTGTCGAAGACCCGCTGGGGCCGGTGGCAGACCAGGTGATCCGCGAGGTTCGGCTTCTGGCGTTCGACGAGATGCAGATCACCGACATCACCGATGCGATGATCGTGGGCCGGCTGTTTGAAAAGCTGTTCGCCGCCGGGATCGTCATTGTCACCACGTCAAACCGCCCACCGCAGGATCTGTACAAGGACGGGCTGAACCGGGGGATCTTTCTGCCGTTCATCGCCATGCTTGAGGATCGGCTGGAGGTGGTGGAACTGGAAAGCCCGACCGACTACCGCCAGCACCGGCTGGAAGGCGCGCAGGTCTATTTCCACCCGGCGCGCACGGCGGGCGACAGGATTTCCGCGATCTGGACCGATCTGACCGGGGGCGCGGGCGGCGAGCCCTTGGTGCTGACGGTGAATGGCCGGAAGGTGGAACTGGCGCGTTTTGCCAATGGCGTGGCGCGGGCAAGTTTCTGGGAGCTGTGCGCCAAACCCTTGGGTCCGGCCGATTTTCTGGCGATTGCTGCGGCAGTGCGGGTGCTGATCCTTGAGGATATCCCGCATCTGTCGGCCACCAACTACAACGAGGCGAAGCGTTTCGTGACCCTGATCGACGCGCTGTACGAGGCGAAGGTGAGGCTTGTCGCCTCGGCCGCCGATGTGCCGGAGCGACTGTATATCGAAGGCGAAGGCTCGTTCGAGTTCGAGCGCACCGCCAGCCGCCTGCGCGAGATGCAGGCGGCGGACTGGGGTGGCTAGTCGAGCGCGCGGCCTGCGGCGACCTGCCGCTTTGGCGCGCCTGCGGCCAGCACATCGGCAAAGCCGTGGTTCACGTCGCGGTGCTTGGCCTCATCGGCGCGCACGGCGATGATGACGTCACGCAGGCGGGCATCGGGGGCGAGGTGCCAGTAGTCGATCGCGATCCTTGGCGCAGGGACGTTCTCGACGGTGCCGTTGTCGACCTGTGCAAGGTAACCGGTGTAGCTGGCCACGGCCTCCTCCTCCAGATAGCCGACGACACGGTGTGCGGTCTTCGGGGCGAAGAGGTAGAGGAAGAAGTAGGTGTTGAAGAACACCGCCTGCCCGCCCATGATCAGCGCCCGCTCAAACAGCGACGGCTTGGCGATGTTGATGAAGGTCATCAGGTGCATCCGCTCGTTCTCGGCCTCGTCCAGAAGCTCGCGGATCCAGCCTTCGTCCTCGCGGATGTGACGCAGGGATTTCAGGTGCTGAAGCAGGCCACCAACCATGCCAGGCACGGCGGCCACGGTTTCCAGCACGACGGCGCGGTGGCCGTAGCGTTTGGAAAAGAAGGCGTCGGCAAAGACGCGCATGAACTTGACGATGCCAAGGGCGATGCGGTCGGAAAGCCCGTCGGGGGCCTTGTGGCGATCAAGCGGGCTGGCGTGTGAAGTGTCGGACATGTGGTTTCCTTTCCCGTCTGAGATAGGCAAGCGGGCCGGGCCTGCAATCGGGTGCGACACTTTGCATGTGCAGCGTCAGGCCAGCGCCTGCCACAACAGCCGCGCCGCCATCAGCGACGAGACGACAACCAGCAGCGGCTTGATCAGCCGCGCGCCGATGCGCACCGCCAGCCGCGCGCCAAGCGCCGCCCCGGCGATCTGGGCGGCAGCCATCGCAAGACCTGTGGCCCACCACGTTGCGCCGGAAAACACGAACACCATCAGGCTGCCGAGGTTCGACGCGAAGTTGAGGAATTTGGTGTGGGCCGTGGCCTTCAGGACGCCGTAGCCCGCCAGAAGCACGAAGCCCATCATGAAGAACGATCCGGTGCCGGGGCCGAAGAACCCGTCATAGGCGGCGATCAGGGGGACAGCGGTGAAGGTGAATGTGGCGGGCCGCATCCGGGCGGCGCGGCTGTCGTCACTGAGACCGGGCTTCAGCGCGAAGAACAGCGCGACGCCGATCAGGATGACGGGCATGGCAAGGCGCAGCACCTCGACCGGGATCAGATGCGCGACGAGCGCGCCGCAGGCACCGGCTGCTGCGCTGACCGCGGCCATGCCAAGCTGTTCGCGCGGGCGGACGTGACCGGCGCGGGCGTAGGCCAGGGTGGCAGTTGCCGAGCCGAAGGTGCCTTGCAGCTTGTTGGTGGCAAGCGCTTCGACCGGGGAGGCCCCGGCCAGAAGGAGCGCCGGCACCGTTATCAGCCCGCCCCCGCCGGCGATGCTGTCGACAAGACCGGCAATGAACGCGGCCAGGATCAGGAGGAAGGCGAGGGATGTGGCGATTTCGAACATGCAGCGCTTCTCGCTGCTTCCGCAATCATCGGCAAGAGGAGGAGCCGCCTCGGGGGGCATCGAGCCCCCGCTTGGCGGCGCTGCCGGGGCGGCCATTTGTGGCCGCAGTGCCGCGGACGAGGCAGGACGCTCCGCGGGGAGTATTTCAGAAAAGAGCAACCTGCTTAACCGTTTGGCAATACCTCGAGGTCAATCTGGCCGGGCGGTACAGGGAGGAGTCCCGATGACCGCAAAAGGGCAAGTCGCCCCGGCTGCGTGGGAAACCCTCCCTTCGCCCCCGCAAAGGGGCCGTCAGCCGGGGTGCGCCTGCATTTGCTCTTTTCAAAAATACTCCCGCCGGAGGCTCCGCCGCCAGCGGCAAGTGCGGCGGTGGTCAGGGGGCGCGGTGGTCAGGGGGCGAAGTCGTCGCGCGCGTAGCCTTGCAGGTAAAGCAGGGCCGTCAGGTCGCCGTGGTTCACCCTTATGGCACATTGGGCCTGGACGGCGGGTTTGGCATGCAGCGCAACTCCGGTGCCGGCAGCCTGCAGCATCGGGAGGTCGTTTGCGCCGTCACCGACCGCGATCACATCAGCCGCGGTGATGCCGAGCCGGGCGGAGATTTCCTGCAACGCCTGCACCTTCGCCGCCTTGCCGAGGATCGGTTCCACCACCGTTCCGGTCAAGGCACCGTCCTGCACATGCAGGGTATTCGCCCGGTTTTCGTCAAACCCGAGGCGCGCGGCCACCGCCTGGGTAAAGGCGGTGAAGCCGCCTGACACCAGCGCTGCGTGACCGCCCCGCGCCTGCATCGTGGCCACAAGCACGGGGCCACCGGGCATCAGGGTGATCCGGTCGCGAAGCACCTGGGCGATCACGCTTTCGGGCAAGCCTTTCAAAAGCCCGACCCGCTCGCGCAGGGCGGCCTCGAAATCCAGTTCGCCATTCATCGCGCGGGCGGTGATGCCGGCGACATGCGCGCCGACGCCCGCCTCGTCGGCCAACTCGTCGATGCATTCCTCGCGGATCATCGTGCTGTCCATATCGGCGAGCAAAAGCCGCTTGCGGCGCCCTTCGGCGGGCTGCATCGCAAGGTCCACCCCGATGGTTTGCAAATCCAGCCACACCTGCCAGAACGTGTCGGGCCGGGCGTCAAGCTCGAACTCCGCCGCGATGCCTGGATCAAGCCAGCGCGCCGCGCCACCACCCCAGGCATTGCGCAGGTTTTCGACCAGCGCGCGGTCGAGGATTGGTCGATCCGGGTTGGTCAGCAGTGTGGCCACAAGCATTGAAACGGTCCCATCCCAGGCTGGCCCGCGTCGCAAATGCGCGGTCAAGCGGCGCTTTACGACGAAATTTCCGCTTGTGCCACCCCCGGCGAGCCGTTAAACGCGGCCTTGGGACACCCTTCCCCAACGAAGGGCTTTTAGCTGGAAGGCTACCATGACAGACCTGACCCCACCGGCCAAGCGCCCGGCAAATCCGCGCTTCTCATCTGGCCCTTGCGCCAAGATCCCCGGTTTTTCGCTTGATCACCTTGCCGACGCGCCCCTTGGGCGGTCGCATCGTGCCGCCATCGGCAAGGCCAAGCTGCGCGAGGCGATCGACCTTACCCGTGAAATTCTGGGTGTGCCTGCGGATTACCGCATCGGCATTGTCCCCGCCTCGGACACCGGCGCGGTCGAGATGGCGATGTGGTCGCTTCTGGGTGCCCGCCCGGTCGAGATGCTGGCCTGGGAAAGCTTTGGCGAAGGCTGGGTCACGGATGTGGTCAAGCAGTTGAAGCTGGACGCCAAGGTGCAGCTCGCGCCCTATGGCCAGATCGTCGATTTCGCCACCGTCGATTTCGCCCGCGACGTGGTGTTCACCTGGAACGGCACCACCTCGGGCTGCCGCTTGCCGAACGGCGATGCGATTCCGGCCAGCCGCGCTGGTCTGACGATCTGTGACGCCACCAGCGCCGCGTTTGCGATGGAACTGCCCTGGGACAAGCTGGATGTGACCACCTTCTCCTGGCAGAAGGTGCTGGGCGGCGAGGGCGCGCACGGGATGCTGATCCTGTCGCCCCGCGCGGTGGAACGGCTGGAAAGCCATACCCCGGCCTGGCCGCTGCCGAAGATCTTCCGGCTGACCTCGAAGGGCAAGCTGATCGAGGGGATCTTCCTCGGTGAGACGATCAACACGCCGTCGATGCTGGCGGTTGAAGATTACCTCGTCGCGCTGAAATGGGCGAAATCGGTGGGCGGACTGCACGGGTTGGTCAACCGTGCCACGGCCAATGCCAGGGTGGTCTGGGAGTTCTGCGCCGCGAACCCGTGGATCGCCAACCTGGCCGAGACGCCGGATATCGCATCGACCACCAGCGTCTGCCTGAAGTTCACCGATCCGCGCATCACCGATGGCGAAGCGTTCGCCAAGGCTGTGGCGAAGCGGCTGGAAAAGGCGGGCGTGGCCTATGACGTGGGCGCCTATCGTGACGCGCCCCCCGGCTTGCGGATCTGGTGCGGATCGACCGTGGAAACGGCCGACGTACAGGCGCTGATGCCCTGGATCGCCCACGCCTTTGACGCTGAAATCGCGAGCCTGGCCGCGGCCGCCTGACGCGGCCCGCCATTCCTGACCACTCATTCATAAAGGAGCCCAAGATGGCCCCCAAGGTTCTCGTTTCCGACGAACTCTCTGAAACCGCCGTGCAGATCTTCCGCGACCGCGGGGTCGAGGTGGACTACATGCCGAAGCTGGGCAAGGACAAGGATGCGCTGGCCGCCGTCATCGACCAGTATGACGGGCTGGCGATCCGGTCGGCCACCAAGGTCACGGAAAAGCTGCTGGCAAACGCCACCCGGCTGAAGGTCGTGGGCCGTGCCGGGATCGGGGTCGACAACGTCGACATTCCGGCGGCGTCGAAAAAGGGCGTGATCGTGATGAACACGCCGTTCGGCAATTCGATCACCACCGCCGAACACGCTATTGCGATGATGTTCGCCGTGGCCCGGCAACTGCCCGAGGCGAATGCGTCGACCCAGGCGGGCAAGTGGGAAAAGTCCCGCTTCATGGGGGTGGAGTTGTTCAACAAGACCCTCGGCGTGATCGGCGCAGGCAACATCGGCGGCATCGTCTGCGACCGCGCGGTGGGGCTGCACATGAAGGTGGTGGCCTATGACCCCTTCCTGTCGGACGAACGTGCCAAGCACCTTGGTGTCACCAAGGTGGACCTTGACGACCTTTTGCACCGCGCCGATTTCATCACCCTGCATGTGCCGCTCACCGACAAGACGCGCAACATCCTGTCGGCGGAGAATCTGGCGAAGACCAAGAAGGGCGTGCGCATCATCAACTGCGCGCGGGGCGGGCTGATCGACGAGGCGGCCTTGGCAGAAGCGCTGAAATCCGGCCATGTCGCAGGGGCGGCGCTGGACGTGTTCGAAACCGAACCGGCGACCGAGTCCCCGCTGTTCAACCTGCCCAACGTGGTCTGCACGCCCCACCTTGGCGCATCGACCACCGAAGCGCAGGAAAACGTCGCCTTGCAGGTGGCCGAACAGATGGCCGATTACCTGTTGACCGGTGCGGTGCAGAACGCGCTGAACATGCCCAACGTCACGGCGGAAGAAGCGGCGGTGATGGGGCCCTGGATCAAGCTGGCCAGCCACCTTGGCAGCTTCATCGGCCAGATGACGGACGAACCGATCAAGGCGATCAACATCCTTTATGACGGCACGGTCGCGGACATGAACCTTGCCGCGCTGAACCAGGCGGTGATCGCGGGCGTGCTGAAGGCGCATAACCCCGACGTCAACCTTGTCTCGGCCCCCGTGGTCGCCAAGGACAAGGGCATCCAGATCTCCACCACCCGGCAGGAAAAGACCGGGGTGTTCGACGCCTACATCAAGGTCACCATGGTCACGGACAAGCGCGAACGGTCGGTGGCGGGCACCTGCTTTTCGGATGGCAAGCCGCGCTTCATCCAGATCAAGGGCATCAACATCGACGCCGAAATCGGCGCCCACATGCTCTACACCACCAACGAGGACGTGCCGGGGATCATCGGCCTTCTGGGCATGACGATGGGCAAGAACAACGTCAACATCGCCAACTTTACCCTTGGCCGGTCGGGCGTCGGGCAGGATGCGATCGCAATCCTGTACCTTGACCAGCAGATCGATCCCAAGGTGATCGAGACGCTGGAAGGCACCGGCATGTTCAGCCAGGTCAAGGCGCTGCAGTTCGAGGTTGCCTGACCCCGGCCTTGCAGCTTGCTCTTTTCCCAAATACTCCACGGGAGGTCCGGAGGGTGTGAAACCCTCCGGGCGCGTCCCAAAGGCGCAAGGCGGATCAGATGCACCTTTACGCAATCGGCGATATCCACGGCCATATCGACCTGTTGAAGGCCGCGCATGACCGCATCAGCGGGGACATGGCGCGCCACGGGCCGGGGCCGGTGATCCATCTCGGCGATCTTGTCGACCGCGGTCCGAATTCGGCGGGCGTGATCGACTACCTCGCGCGCGGCGTTGCGGCGGGCGAGGACTGGGTGGTGCTGAAGGGCAACCACGACCGGATGTTCAGCCGCTTTCTGCGCGATCCGCTCGATCCAGAGCCGGGCCTGCGCGCTGACTTTGCGTGGCTGCATCCAAAGCTCGGTGGAGCGGATACGCTGGCCTCCTACGGGGTGCGCAGCCCGGCGGACCGTCCGGTCGCCAAGGTCCATGCCGATGCGATCCTTGCCGTGCCCGAGGCGCACCGTGCCTTTCTGGACGCCCGACCGACCCTGCACCGCGCGGGTGAGGCGGTGTTTGTCCATGCCGGCATCCGCCCCGGCGTGGCGCTGGACGCGCAGGTCGAGACCGACCTTGTCTGGATCCGCGAGCCCTTCTTGTCGGACACCTCCAGTTTCGGCCCGCTGATCGTGCACGGCCACACGGCGATCAATCAGGCAACGCATTACGGCAACCGGCTGAACCTCGATTCAGGCGCTGCCTATGGTGGACCCTTGTCGGCTGTGGTGATCGAAGGGCGCGAGGCGTGGCTTCTGACCGGGCAGGGCCGCGTTCCGGTGCATTTGCCCGCTTAAGGGTGCTCGCGGCGGATCAGCCGTTTGATCGACCGCCCGCCAAGGTAGCCGAACACCACGCCGGCGATGCCCACCAGCTCGGCAATCGCCGGACCCTCGGGCACGCCGCGCAGCCAGAGCGCGAGACCCATGAAGGCCAGCCCCGCCGCGCTGACCGCAAGCCAGAACCAAAGTTCGCCCCGAGTCGGGCCGAAGCGGAATCTGTTCGATGCGGTCATTCAGCGCCTCCCTCTTGCGAAGATAGGCAGGACGGCCCGCTTGTCCATGCCCGAAGGCCACGGTCGGGAATCCCTTCTCGCAAGGAATGCCATTTTGCTGGACGGGTGTGGGAACCCGTGATTCCCTGCCGCGCATGACAAAGCGCATCTCTCCCCTTCTGGTCGTGCTGGCGATCATCCTGATGACGGCCGCCTGGCTTTTGTGGATCGGGCGCGAACCGATCTGCACGTGCGGCTCTGTAAAGCTGTGGCACGGCCAGGTTGTCAGCTCGGAAAACTCGCAGCACATTTCCGACTGGTACACCCCCAGCCATATCATCCACGGTTTCCTGTTCTTCGGCCTGTTGTGGCTGGTGGCGCGGCGGCTCAGCCTTGGCTGGCGGCTGGCGATTGCCACCGCGGTCGAATGTCTGTGGGAGATCGTGGAAAACTCGGACGCGGTGATCGAACGCTATCGGTCGGTGACGATCTCGCTCGATTACTATGGCGACAGCGTGCTGAATACGGTGGCCGATGTGCTGGCGATGATCGTCGGCTTCTGGCTGGCGTCGAAGCTGCCGGTCTGGGCGACGGTGGCGATTGCGCTGGGGTTCGAGGCGCTGACGATCTGGCTGATCCGCGATGGCCTCGCGCTCAACATCATCATGCTGCTTTACCCGCTGGACTGGATCGCGGAGTGGCAGGCGGGGCGCTAGCCCTTCCACCACGTCCCGGCCAGTGGCGCGCCGCCGACGAAGGCGGTTGTGCCGAGCACCGCTTCGATCCTGAGGCATTGGTTCCGCTTCGCCAGCCGTTCGGATCGCGCGAAGGAGCCGACCTTCAACTGCCCCGCGCCAAGGCCGGTGGCGACGTGCGAGATCGCGACATCCTCAGGCTCGCCCGACCGGGCCGCGACGATGGCGCCCCAGCCGGTCGCGCGGGTCGCGCGGAATGCCTCTGGCGCGCCGGGTTGGCGCACGCCCCGTCCGTCTTGAGGCTGCGTTTTTCGAGGCCGAGGTGGTAGGCACTGTCGCGGTAAAGGGAAGCGCGGCTGGCGGGCAGGTGGGCGGCCTTGATCGCGAGGTGGTTGACGCAGAAGGCCACGTCGAAGGCAGGGTCGCCCAACGTTGCACAGTCGGCTTCAAGGAGGACTGGTGCGCCGCGGCGGATGAGGATGTTCTTCGGGCTGACGTCACCAAGCACAAGGGTCGTGGTGGCGGTGTCGATCGCGTCGGCAAGGTGCAGCAGGCGGGGCGCGAGGTCGGGATGATGGGTGGCGGTGGCGCGCAGGTAGGGATCGGTGCGGATGGCGCGGAAATCGGCGGCATTGTGGGAGGGGGCGCGGTCAAAGCCGGGGGCGGCACCGCCGGCGTGGATTTGCGCGACGGCGACGGCGATGGCGACGGCGACGGAGGCAGCTTCCGCGCCCGTTGACGCGCCAGAAGCACGGCGGCGTTCCACAGGTGGACGTCGGGGTTGGCGATGCCTTCCATCAGGAAGCCTTGCAGGCGGTTGGAGTAGCCGACGACCTTTGGCGCGATGCCGGGCACGATGTTTCCGGCCTGCGACAGCCATGCGTATTCGGCGCGTCTGCGGTGGACCGGGGCGCGCCAGTTCTGGGCGACACGCAGCCGGGCGAGGGCGAATCTGGCGCAGTAGCTGGTGCCGTGCAGGACAACGTGGGCAATGGCGGAGGCGACGCCGCCGGTAAGCGGGGTGACGGAGGTGACGTCTTTGGCTGCGCCAGGGCCGAGGTCGGCGACCAGCGCCCGACAGCGCGTGTCAAGGTCCGGCTCGCCCTCCACCACGTCAGACCGCGTTGCCGCCGTCAACGGCCATCGCCTGGCCCGTGACGCAGCATCTGGTTGCGCAGTTTCGCGTCGAGGTTGGACAGCGGTTCGTCGAACAGGAAAACCTCGGGCCTGCGCACGATGGCGCGGCCCATCGCGACGCGCCGGCGCTGGCCGCCTGACAGTTCCGAGGGACGGCGTTCAAGGTTGGGGCCAGGCTCCGGCGCGGTCACTGTGCGGTCGATGCGGGCAGCGGCCTCGGCCTCCGGCACCTCGGCGAGTTTCAGCGAGAAGGCGAGGTATTCGCGCACCGTCATGTGCGGGCAAAGCACGCAGGACCGGAACACCATCGCGACGCCCCGATCCTGCGGATCAAGGTCGTTGACGACGCGAGCACCGATGCGAAGCCCGCCGTGGCTGATGGATTCAAGGCCCGCGATCATCCGCAGGGTGGTGGATTTGCCGCAGCCGGACGGGCCGACCAGAACCACGAACGCGCCATCGGGGATGGACAGGTCGATGCCCCGCACGGCAACGCCGCGCCGGCAGATCTTGACCAGATCCTTGAGGATGACCCCGGTCACGCTGAGACCCGCTTTTTCGCAGGATCGGCCCGGTTCTGTTCGGGCCAGATCGCATACCAGTCGGGCCGCCCCGGATCGCGGTCATGCATGTAGCTGACGACGCGGGCCTGGTGTTCAGCGTATTCGGCAACCTTGTCGCGGTCGACCTCGACCCCAAGCCCCGGAGCTTTCGGCAGGGCGACGGCGCCGCCGACATGCGGCAGCTTGCCGCCTTTCAGGATATAGCCGGTGAGGTGGTGGCAATGCGCGTCCGCAGCAAGGTTGAGGTTCGGCAGGCAGGCACCAAGGTGCAGCATCGAGGCAAGCTGGATGCCAAGCTCGCCGGCGGAATGGGCGGCGGAGGAATGGGCGGCGGCGGAATGGGCGGCGGCGGAATGCTGGAACGTCTCCAGCATCTGGCCTGCCTCCAGCGCCTGGCGAAGGCCGCCCCAGCAGGTGGTGTCCAGAAACACCACGCGACCATGCGGTGGCCTATCGACCCGGCAGGCTGTTCAACATTCACCACGACCATGTTGGTCGCCGTCCGGATCGGCTGACGGTCGCGGAGGCGGGCCATGCCTTCCGGGCCCCAGGTCGGGGCTTCGAAGTGGTCGTTGTTCAGGTGTCCCATGGCACGACCGACGCGGATGGATTCCTCCACCGACCTTGCGGCGTTCGGGTCAAGGCGCATGGTCGGGGGCGAAGTGGCCGCCTTTCAGCTTGTGGGTCTTGAAGCCATGTTGCGCCTTGAGGTCGAGCGCGGCGGGCAGCCATGGCATCAGGCGTCGTCTCGCCGCCTTTGCCGTTGTGTTCGTAGCGGCAGGAAAGGCAGGCGCCGAAACGGATCTTCTTGCGGATGGCACCGTCAAGAAGGTTGCAGGCGCGCACGCCGAGGCGCTTGTCGGCAAGGTCGAGGCAGGCCATCCAGATCGCTGCGTGCAGGTGCAGGCGGTTGTTGTGGCGGCTGCCGGTGGGCCCCGTGGTCGTCGCTGTCGATGCACCGGATCGAACTGGTGCTCTAGTTTTCCGGCGTAGGGCTGCACCTTCCGGTCGGGTCGCACCCGTTGCTGGCGCTGGTTCACTTGCACTACCCCGGCTTGGGGGGCGTCGGTCGGGCCTATCGACTGTCACACCATCGAGTTGGGCGAAGTGGCGGGTGTCGATACCCACGCCTTCACCGACGACCTTCACCCACGACCTGCACCACAAGTATTTCGAGGTGAACTGTGGCGAGGGTCTGGTGCCGATCGACAAGTGGCTGGGCACCTGGCACGACGGCAGCGAGGCAGGCGCGACGGCGCGGTTGATCCGTGATGCGCAGGACATGGTGGGCGAAAGCCTGCTGTGGGATGATCGGGGGGTCGACTGGTCTGGATCGACATCATCGGCAAACGTGTCAATGCGCTTGATCCAGTGACAGGTGACCATCGGCTGTGGCCGCTGCCGTTCCGCCCCAGGTCGATCTCGCCGCGCAAGGAGGGTGACGCGATGCCGTGGTCCGAACGACATGCCAGGGACATCCCCGAGGCGACCGGGCGGATCTACCGCTACAGCACCGATGGCCAGTTGCGCCGGATGGCTGACGACCGTTGCGGCATCGCCCACACCCTCGTCTGGCCGGAGCCGGATCTGCTGGTGGTGGGCGACACGGTGCAGACCACGCTTGCCAGCACCGCATCGAAGGAGATCGCCCACACGCTGCGCCTTTGGCAGGCTGGGCTGGACCGTTTGTTCGTAACTCCGGCCCGCTTCACGATGAGCGCGGCGCATTTGCAGACAGCGCCGCAGGACGGCGGGCTGTCTGGTCTGCCGACACCCGCGCGCGGAAAGCCGCCCAACCGGTTTGGCCCGATGTGACTGGCCTTGTGCGCAGTGCCGACACCTCCATATAACATCCAAGTGGATGGTATGGAGCTTTTGATGCCCAAGCTTGCAGTCGTGCCGTCGGCCAAGGGGCCGGAGTCTGAAAAGCTGACGATCAACCTTGGGTTTGTCGACCTTGGCCAGATCGAACTTCTGGTGCAGGAAGGCTTTTACGCCAACCGCAGCGATTTCATCCGCACCGCGATCCGCAACCAGATCGACCGCCACGCCGACGTTGTCCGTCAGGTTGTGATCCGCAAAAGCGTTGACCTTGGCATCCGCCACATCACCAAGGCCGACCTGACAGCCGCCGAGGCGGCGGGTGAGATGCTGGATATCCGCGTGCTTGGCCTTGCGACCATCGCCGAGGATGTGACCCCCGACCTTGCCCGCCGCAGCATCGGATCGCTTTCCGTGCTTGGGGCGTTGCAGGCAAGCAACACCGTCAAGGCCGCGCTTGCGGACCGAATGAAATAACCACCGAGGCAGGACATGACCGAGATTTTCAAGCGCGGTATCGCCCGTGCCACCGACCTTACCCGAGCGGGCAAACTGCACGAGGCGACCGGGATGATCCAGTCGCTGCTGGCGCGCCGAAGCGACCCGCAGGACGATGCCGTCGAGGGGACGGTTACCCGGCTTGGCGGCCGACAGCCGACCCCGGCAGCAAAGCCAGACCGGCCGGCCACCCGCGCGGGCCTTGGCGAAACGCTGCGCAGGATCGCCTCGGGCGGGATGCCGGTGCGTGGCCCGTTGGCGGATGCCGGGCCGGTGCCTGCCGGCGCGCAGTTCCTGGCGCTGACCCACAGGTCGGCACAGGGCAGCCTTGACTACCGGCTTTACATCCCTGCCAACCCGGCCACCGCGCCGATGCCGCTGATCGTCATGCTGCATGGCTGCACCCAGACCCCCGAGGATTTCGCCACCGGCACCGGCATGAACGCGCTGGCCGAGGAATTTGGCTGCCTTGTCGCCTATCCCGCCCAGCCGACGGGCGCGAATGTGCAGAAATGCTGGAACTGGTTTCGTCCCGAAGACCAGACCCGCGGCGCCGGCGAACCCGCCCGTTTCGCAGCCCTTGCCGACGAGATCCGCGCCAATCATGCGGTCGATCCGACGCGGATCTATATTGCCGGGCTGTCTGCCGGGGCTGCGGCTGCCTTGGTGACGGCGGCGGCCTACCCTGAGATCTTCAGCGCGGTGGGCGCCCATTCCGGTCTGCCCGCAGGCAGCGCCCGTGACGTGGCTTCGGCGTTTTCCGCGATGCGCAGCGGTGGGCAAGGCAGGCCGCACAAGACTGCCCTACCCACAATCGTGTTTCACGGCACCGGCGATGCTACGGTTCACCCCAGCAATGCCACCGCAATTATCGCGCAAGCCATCGGCGCGATGCCCGCGCTGGAAACCACGTTCGAGACGGGGCGGTCGGACGGTGATCGGGAGTTCAGCAAGACGGCCTATGTCACCCAGGCCGGCCACCCGATGGCCGAGTTGTGGGAGATCGACGCCGCAGGCCATGCCTGGGCAGGCGGCGAGCCGGGGGCCAGCTATACCGACCCGAAAGGCCCGGACGCCTCGCGCCACATGCTGCGCTTCTTTCTGGCGCAGGGTGCGGCCTGACTACGGCAGCGGTTGCACCCGAACGCCGCCACTGACGGCATCGCTTGGGTGCAGCACCACCAGATCTCCCGCCTCCAGCCCCTGCAAGACCTGCGCAAAGCTGTCGTTGCGTTCGCCGATCACGATGCGGCTGAGCAATGCCCGACCATCCCGCACCACAAAGGCGGCCCAGTCCGACCCGTCACGAAAGAGCGCCCCGACCGGGATTGTCAGCACATCCTTGCCCTCCCAGATGCGCAGCCCGGCCAGCACCCGAAAGCCGTGCCCTAGCGCCTGCCAGGTTTTGGGATCGCCGCCGAGCGAAAGGATCACCTCGACCCGCTGTTCCTCGATGCCAAGCGCGGAAACCTTGGTCACCGCAGCCGGCTCGATGCGGTCCACCCGGGCTTCAAGGTCCGGCCCGCCCCAGCCGTAGATCCGCGCGACTGCCCCCACCGTCGCGCGCACCGCATCGCGCGACAAAAGCTCCACCGCAATCTCAAGGGCAGCCGGATTGCCGATCTGTAGGATCGGCGTGCCAGCCTGCACCACCTGCTCGTCCTCGGTTGCCACGCGCAGGATGCGCCCGGCGACAGGGGTGACGATCTCGATGCAGCAGGCATCGTTGCCATTGCCGGCCGCCAGTACGGCGCGTGCGCTGTCACGCTCGCGCTCGCGCACGGCCAGGTTGGCCTTGGCGCTGGCAACCATGGCCTCGGCGGTGCGCTGGGCCAGAACGGCATTGTCCAGCACCTGTTTCGACAGGGTCGCGCGGTCGAACAGGGTCCGCGCGCGGTCGGCCTCGCTTGTTGCATACTCCAGCGTTGCGTCGGCCTGCGCCAGTTGCGCGCGGGCCAGATCGACGGCGGCGGTAGCGGCGGCTTCGGCGGCTTCGGCCACCGCGCGCGACCGGCTGTCCAGCAGCGCCGGGGCCGCCGGACCGATCCGCGCCACCACGTCGCCCGCCCGCACGGCATCGCCTGCATGCAGGGAAATCCGCTGCAACTTTCCGGCAATCGGGGCCGAAACGGTAAACACCTCGCGGATCTGCGCCTCGCCCTCGGCCTCGATCTCGACGCTGAGATCGCGGCGCGCGACGGCGGCGGTTTCGACCGATATGGCCTCGGGCAGGAAGGCCCAGACCAGAAGCGCCAGCACCCCCGCGCCCGCAATGATGAAAGGCAGATAGCGTCGCATGGCTTACTCCCGCGTTTTCAGAACGGCGATCATGTCAAGGCGGTTGATCCGGCCGCGCACCGCGATGGCCGACAAGAGCGCCGCCGCAATGACGATCAGACTGGCAGTGGCGTAGACTTCGCGCCCCATCACGAACGGCACCCGGTAAAGGTCGGACGAAAACGCCGCAACCATCGCCAGACCGATGCCATGCCCGATCAGCCAGCCCAAGGGCTGCGCCACCAGCACGACAACGGCCAGTTCTCCGAGGATCACGCCCGAGACTTCGGCTTGTGTAAAGCCAAGCACCCGCAGGCTGGCAAGCTCGCGCCCCTGTTCCGACAGCGCGATGCGCGAGAAATTGTAGACCACGCCCACCGCGATGATCCCGGCCAAGGTGACGTAGACGGTGATCATCACCGTGATGTTTTCGGCAAGGGTCTGACGAAAGCGCGACACGGTCAGGTCGGTCACGTTCATGAAGCCGGTTTTCGGTGCCTGCCGTGCGGCGGCAAAGAACGCGTCCTGCCCGGCCGGATCAAGGCTGACGTTGACGCCCGAAATCAACGCGCCTTCGCCCATCACGCGGTTCAGCGCGCCGATTTCCATTGCCGCGCCAAGCCCGACATAGCCGACCGAAATCCCGCTGACCGGCAGGTGCGACAGGCTGCGCCGGCCCTCCAGAAACTCCACCGTCACCAGATCGCCGCGCGCCACGTCCAGCGCCTTGGCCAATGCTTCGCTGAGGATCAGGCCGGCGCCGGGCATTGCCATCGGCACAAGGTCAGGCGACAGCGCGCGCGACAGGCGCGCATCCGCAGGCCGACCCTCGATGGCCAGCCGCTTTGACCGCGCACCATGCGACAGCCGCGCGCCCACAACGCGGAACGGCTCGGCCGCCATCACACCCGGCATCCGGCGCACGTCCTGCACCGCCGATGCCGGTTCCGCCCCGACAAAGGCGATCCGCACGTCCTGCCGCTCTGCCCGGGAAAAGGTGATGTCGATCATGTGGTCGATCGACCCGAACGACCACAGCGATGCGACCAGGATCGCCACCGCCATCGCCACCCCCATGATGCTGGACAGGCTGCGCATCGGCCAGCGCAACAGGTGCCGCGCAATCATCCGCCCGGTCTGGCGCAGCGGCACCAGCCGCGCGGCCCACCCGGTGCGGCGGCGGAAATCTGCGGGGGCAGGAGGCGCCATCGCCACCGCCGGGGCCAGCCTCAGCACCGCCCGCACCGTTTGCAACGCCCCGCCGGTTGCGGCCGCCACGGTGATCGCGGCGGCCAGAACATAGATCTGCGGATCGCGGGTAAAGACAAGAAACGGGAACGAAAAGAACCGCGCGTAAAGCTGCGCCATGCCGGCACCCAGCCACGCGCCCGCGACAAAACCGATCAGGCAGCCGATCACCGCAATGCAAAGCACAAATTCCAGATAGTGTCCTGCGATGCTGCCGGGCCTGTAGCCAAGCGCCTTCAAAAGCCCGATCTGCTCGCGTTCCAGCGCCACGAGGCGTGACAGCGTCATGTGCAAAAGCATCGCCGCGACCAGAAGAAAGATTGGCGGCAGCACTTTGACCATCGCGCCAAGTTGCTTCAATTCGGCATCCAGAAATGCGTGTGAGGTCTGCTCGCTCCGCCCGGTCGCGCCGAGGCCGCCGTAGGGCGCGGTCAGCCGGTCCAGCGCCTCGATCACCCGTGTTTCAGAGGCGCCGGGGGCCAGCCGCAGCACAAGGTTGGAAAACGCACCGTCCAGATCATAGGCCGCCTCCAGCGTGGCGCGCGGCAGCCACGCGATGCCAAAGCGACGCGGGTCGGGCATCATCTCGCCCGGTCCCAGCGCGTAGATGAATTCTGGCGACAGCGCGATCCCGGTCACCACGAGGTCGCGCCGTTTGCCGTTCATCACCACCGGCACCGTCGTTCCCGGCTGCAACCGGTGTGCGGCGGCAAACCCTTCGGAGACCACGATCTCGTCCGAGGCCAGCGGTTCGGGCAGGCGCCCCTGCCGCAGGTGCAGCCGGTTCAACCCGGCGTCAGGGTTCACCGGCAGCGACACCAGCAGGATCGACGCGGGTTCCACCATGTCGGGAAATTCGGGCCTGCCCAGCTTGACGATCCGCGCCTCGGCCTGCAGCACGCCGTCAATGGCCGCCACATCGCCCAAAAGCGCCAGTGGCGCCCGCGTGAGGTCAGCGAAAACATCGGCAAACCGGTAATCCGCGTAATACCGCGCCCGGGTTTCGGACAGCGAGGCATAGGCGCCATTGCCAAGGATCATCGTTGCGACCCCCGCCGCCAGCACCAGCGCAATCGCCAGCACCTGCGGCCAAAGCCTGCCAAGGTCGCGCAGAACCTTGCGGCGCAGGGGGGCGATCACCATGACACCTGATCCGGGCGCTTGCGGGTGGTGTTTACCGTGGTCTCGACGATCCGCCCGTCGGCAAAGCGCAAGGTGCGGTCGGCGATCTCGCGGATAGCGGCGTTGTGGGTGATGACCAGCGTCGTCGCCCCAATGGCGCGGTTCACCTCGGTCAGCGCTTCCAGCACGCGCACGCCGGTGGTGCTGTCCAGCGCCCCGGTCGGCTCGTCGCAGAACAAGAGTTCCGGCCGTTTGGCGATGGCGCGGGCAATCGCCACGCGCTGCTGTTCGCCGCCCGAAAGCTGTGCGGGAAAGTGGTCTTGCCGCGCCGACAGCCCCACCAGATCCAGCGCGTCAGCCGGGTTCATCGGATTGCGCGCGATTTCCGTCACCAGCGCCACGTTTTCCAGCGCGGTCAGGCTGGGGACCAGATTGTAGAACTGGAACACGAAGCCCACATGGTCACGCCGGTATTGGGTCAGACCGCGCTCGTCCAGCTCGGTCAGGTCGTGGTCGCGAAACTGCACCCGACCGGCCGAGGCCGAATCCAGGCCGCCAAGGATATTCAGGAACGTCGACTTGCCCGACCCCGACGGCCCGAGGATCACCACGAATTCGCCCCGCACGGCGGCGAAATCCACGCCGCGCAAGGCGTGTACTTCCACCGGCCCGTTGCGGTAGACCTTGGTCAAGCCGCTTGCGCGGATGACGATGTCTGGGTCGTCGGGCATCGGGGCTTTCCGTCAGGACGCGCCATGCTACCCGATCCGCCGCGCCCGACCTTGACGCAGGTCAAGCCGGTCAGGCCCGCCCGCTGGCCCCAAGCCCGCGTATCACTGCCCGCGCCGCCGCCGTCACCGGTGCTTCGGTTTCACGCAGGATGGCGATGCGGTCGAACCGCGCCGCGTCGTGCGCCACCGCCGCGCGCAGCGCCGCGCCAAAGGCCATCCGCAGTTCGGTGCCGATGTTGAACTTGGCGATCCGGCTGGTCGCGGCCAGTGTCGCCCTTTCGGCCAAAGGCACGCCCGACCCACCGTGGATGACCAGCGCCACGTCGGTTGCCGCCTCGATCGCCCTGAGACGCGCGATGTCCAGCCCGCCGCCAGGCCCGGTCTGCAGATGCAGGTTGCCGATGGAAATCGCCATCGCATCGACGCCCGTCTCGCGCCCAAAGCGCGCCGCCGCTGCGGGGTCTGTCCCTGCCGACCGCTCGCCGCCCGCATAGCCGACAAACCCGATCTCGCCTTCGCAGGACGCCCCTGCCGCATGGGCAAGCCGCGCCACGGCAGCAGTCGCTGCGATGTTTTCCTCCAACGGCAGGCGCGAGCCGTCGAACATCAGCGAGGTGAACCCTGCGTCCAGTGCGGCGCGGCATTCGTCCAGCGACGTGCCGTGGTCCAGATGCGCCACCACCGGCACCGAGGCGTTGGCGGCCAGATGCCGGAACATCGCGCCCAGCACGGGCAGGGGCGTATGCGCCCGACACCCCGGCCCGGCTTGCAGGACCACCGGCGCGCGCTCGGCCTCAGCCGCGGCCACATAGGCGCGCATATCCTCCCAGCCAAGGCACACCAGCCCCGGCACCGCATAGCCCCCGGCCAAGGCAGGCCGCAGCACATCGGCAAGGGTGGCCAGCGTCATTTGAACTTGGCCACCATGTCCATGATCCCCGGAATGGTGTGAAGCTGCGCGGCGTGCGTCGGCTGGAAATGCTGCTTCAGGCTGCGCTGGCTAAGCCCGCCGAGGATGGTGAAATAATACATCTCGTAGCCCGGCAGCACGCAGCAGGGGTGATAGCCGCTGTCGATCAGCACGGTGGAGCGGTTCATGATGTGATAGGCGTCGCCCGGTTCGTTATCCACCCGCTGCAGCATCTGCAGGCCCGAGCCGTAGTCGGGCCGGAAGCGGAAGTTGTAACATTCGTCATGCCGGGTTTCTTCGGGCAAGCGGTCCGTGTCGTGCTTGTGGCTTGGAAACCCCGACCAGCCGCCTGCGCCGACGGTGAAAAGCTCCGATACCAGCAACCGCCCGACACGGTCGTGGTAGGCGGCACCGAGAATATGCTTGATCTTGCGGTGCGTCTTGGTGTCGTCCGACCCGTATTGCACGCGGTCGATATCCGCCGCCCGCACCGCGAACGGGCGCAGAGTTTCGGCAAACTTGGCGCCGGCGATGAACACCTCGGTCTCGGTCAGTGCGGTGATCCGCGCGCCGCTGCCCGATGGCACGTAAACGCCTTCGGGTTCGCCGTCCCAGACATCCACGCCCCGGTTGCCGATGGCGGCAAACGTCTCGCCCATCGTCTCCACCGTCACGGTGCCGGTCGCTGGCACCACGCAGGTTTCATGGCCCGCCACGCGGTAGTCGAAATGCCCGCCCGCGCGCAGCCGCACGATGTTGAAGTAGACCAAGGGCACACGCGCGTCGTCGACATCGACGATGGGGCGGTTCTGGTTGTCGTGGGGGGCGATGTGCATCTGCGTCCTCTCAGGCCGTGGGGCCGCTGTGATCGGCAAGGAAAGCGTCAAGTTCCGCGATCGTTGGCATCGCCGGGGCGCAGCCGACACGTGCGACCACCATCGCGGCGGCGGCTGATCCGCGCAAGACGGCGTCGCGGACGGGAAGGCCTCGCGCAAGGCCCGCGATCATGGCGCCAAGAAAGCTGTCGCCCGCGCCGGTCGGCTTCAGCGCCTTGGTCGGATAGATGCCGGTGTGGAACTCGCCATCGGGCGCAAGGGTCACGGCACCCTTCTCGCCCATCTTGTAGACCACCAGCCGCGCCCCGCCGCGCACCAGATCGCGCGCCTTGTCGAGGCCGCGGTCTGCATGACCGGCCATGAAACCGAATTCCACATCGTTGCCCACGATCACGTCGCAGAGGCCACCGGCGCGGGAGCAGACTTCCTCTGCCACGTCGGGCGAGGGCCAGGAATAGGGGCGATAGTCGACGTCGAAGATCAGCGGCACCCCGGCGGCCCGCGCCAGATCGAAGGCACGGAACGCGGCGCTGCGCGACGGTTCTGCCGCCAGCACCGTGCCGGTGGTGATCAGGGCCGAAAAGCTGGAGTAATCAACCGCTTCCACATCGGCCAGCGACATCGCGAAATCGGCAGCGTTGTTGCGGTAGATCACGGATTGGCAATCTTGAAGCCGCGTTTCCACGACAGCAAGCGAGTTCCGCACTTCGCCCGCCACGCTGCGCACATGGCGGCGGTCGATCCCGTAGGCGTCCAACTGGTTCAGGCAGAACCGCCCCACCGCATCATCCGACACGCAGGTCATCAGCGCCGCGCGACACCCCTGCCGCACCAGCGCGACAGCGATGTTCGCCGATGATCCACCCAGCGCCGTGGAAAACCGCGTGGCCTCCTCCACCCGCGTTCCCGGCGGATCGGCGTAAAGGTCCATGCCCGCGCGCCCGATCACCAGAAGCGGCCGTTCGGCAAGGCGCGACAGGTCGGCCATCACACGCCCCGCCGCTGACCCGAGCGTCCGGCTTCGACCTCGGCGTGCTTGTCGCGCACCGAAGCTGTGGCCGAAACTTCGGCCGTCCCGATCTCCCACCACGCGTGGCCCTGCGTCGTCCAGCCTTCGTAGGGATCGACCTGCATCACGATCACGCTGGTCCTGGCCGCAGCCTTGGCGCGCTGGAACGCCTCGGCCAGCGCGGCCGGGTTCGCCACGGTTTCGGCATGTGCCCCCATCGCGCGGGCGTGGGCTTCGAAATCCACCGCGAACGGCTCCGCCACTGTCGGGCAATCGGCGATCAGGTTGTTGAAGCTGGCCTGCCCGGTGTTGTTCTGCAGCTTGTTGATCACCGCAAACCCGCCGTTGTCCAGCACCAGCACGATCAGCTTCTTGCCCGTCAGCACCGAGGAATAGATGTCGGAGTTCATCAACAGGTAACTGCCGTCGCCGACGAACACGATGGTATCCCGCTCTGCCTCCTGTTCGCTTTGCGCAATCCGCGCGCCCCAGCCGCCGGCGATTTCATACCCCATGCAGGAAAAGCCGAATTCCACGTCAACCGTGCCGATACCCAGCGTGCGCCAGTTCGCGGTTACCTCGGCAGGCAGACCGCCCGCCGCCGTCACCACCCGGTCGCGAGGGTGGCACAGCGCGTTCACCACGCCGATCGCCTGGGCGTAGGAGTTCGGTCGGTTGCCATGCGCCACGTTGCCCGCAACGTAGGTGTCCCACGCCTTGCGCTCGGCTTGCGCGCGGGCGGTCCAGTCGGCTGCCGCGCGGTGTCCGCCCAAGCCAGCCCCCAGCGCGGCAAGCCCCAGCTTTGCATCCCCCACCACGGCCAGCGACTGATGCTTGGCCGCATCATGCCGCCCGGCGTTCAGCCCGATCAGGCGGGCATCGGGCGCGAACACCGTCCATGACCCGGTGGTGAAATCCTGCAACCGCGTGCCGACGGCCAGCACCACATCCGCCGCCCCCGCGATGGTATTGGCGCTGTCTGATCCGGTGACGCCAAGCGGGCCGATGTTCAGCGGGTGATCCGACAGCAGGTTCGCCCGTCCCGCGATGGTCTCGACCACGGGAATCCCCTGCGCCTCGGCAAGGGCCGTCAACTCTGCCACCGCGCCGGAATACTGCACCCCGCCGCCCGCCACGATCACCGGGCGCTTGGCGGCGCGCAGCAGCGCCACCGCTTCGGCGATTTCCAGCGTGTCGGGGGCCTGCCTGCGGATCCGGTGCACGCGCTTGGCGAAGAACGCGGTCGGGTAATCATGGGCCCAGCCCTGCAAATCCTGCGGCAGGCCAAGGAACGCCGGCCCGCAATCGGCGGGGTCAAGCATGGTGGCCAGTGCGGCGGGCAACGACTGCAGGATCTGCGCCGGGTGCGTGATCCGGTCCCAAAAGCGGCTGACCGCCTTGAAGGCGTCGTTCACGCCGATGGTCGGATTGCCGAAGTGTTCAAGCTGTTGCAGCACCGGGTCGGGCAGGCGGGTCAGGAACGTATCGCCGCACAGCATCAGCATCGGCAGGCGGTTGGCATGGGCCAGCGCCGCCGCCGTCAGCAGGTTCGCCGTTCCCGGCCCGGCGCTGGCGGTGCAGAACATGAAGCGGCGGCGCAGGTGATACTTGGCATAGGCCGCCGCCGCAAAGCCCATGCTTTGTTCGTTCTGCCCGCGGTAAAGGGGCATCTCGGCCTGCACCGGATAAAGCGCCTCGCCCAGACACGGCACGTTGCCGTGGCCGAAAATCCCGAAGCCGCCGCCGCAGATCCGCGTCTCGACCCCGTCGATCTCGATGAACTGGGCCATCAGCCAGCGCACGATTGCCTGCGCCACGGTCAGCCGGATGCTGTCACTCATTCGTCCCTCGTTCTCGACTGCCCGCAAAGCCACTTGCGCGCTATGGTGAGTGAGGATACATCTTTTGCAACCGGTTGCAATACCGGCATCGGAAGGAGTTTCAGGCGTGACCGAGATCGGGATCGGACTTGTCGGGGGCGGCTACATGGGCAAGGCCCACGCGGTCGCCTATTCTGCCGTTGCTGCGGTGTTCGACACCCCGCTTCGCCCCCGGCTGGAACTGATCGCAGCCTCCAGCCCCGCGTCTGCCGAAGGCTACCGCCGCGCCTATGGCTTTGCCCGCGCCGCGCGCGACTGGCAGGCACTGGTGGCCGACCCGAAGGTTCAGGCCGTGGTCATCGCCTCGCCCCAGTCCACCCACCGCGCGATTGCCGAAGCGGCCTTTGCAGCCGGCAAGCCGGTGTTCTGCGAAAAGCCGCTGGGCGCCTCGCTTGAGGATGCGAAGGCCATGGTCGCGGCGGCGGAAGCCAGCGGTTTGCCGAACATGATCGGCTTCAACTATGTCCGCACGCCTGCCTCGCAGTTTGTCATCCAGCTTCTTGCCAAGGGTGCCATTGGCGACCTGACATGGTTTCGCGGCGAACATACCGAGGATTTTCTGGCCGATCCCGCCCTTCCCGCCACCTGGCGAACCTCGGGCCGCGCCAACGGCTGCATGGGCGACCTGGCACCGCATCCGATCAACTGCCTCCTGGCGCTGATGGGGCCGGTCGCCGAACTTTCCGCCCGGATCGAAACCGTCCACGCCACCCGCCCTGGCACCAACGGTCCCGCCCCGGTTGACAATGACGATCAGGCACAACTGATGCTGCGCTTTGCGAGCGGGGTGATGGGCCACCTGTTCGTCAGCCGCGTCGCCACCGGGCGCAAGATGGGCTACGCCTACGAGATCCACGGCACCAAGGGCGCGATCCGCTTTGACCAGGAAGATCAGAACGCCGTCCACCTTTATCGCGCCGAAGGGCCGGAGGCGACGCGCGGCTTTACCCGCATCCTGACCGGCCCCGCCCATCCGAACTACGCCGCCTTCTGCCAGGGCCCGGGCCACGGCACCGGCTATCAGGATCAGATCATCATCGAGGCGCGGGATTTCCTGCACGCCATCGCCAGCGGCAAACCGGTCTGGCCCACGTTCCGCGACGGTCTGGCCGTTTCCCGGATCATCGACACCGCCTTCAAGGCATCCGACGACGGCTGCTGGCACGCCGTTGCGCAAACATGAGGACCACATGACCATCCGTATCGGCAACGCACCCTGTTCCTGGGGCGTGGAATTCGCAGACGACCCGCGCAACCCGGCCTGGCGGCAGGTGCTGACGGAATGTGCCGATGCGGGCTACCGCGGCATCGAGCTTGGCCCCATCGGCTTCATGCCCGAAGACCCGGCGATCCTGGGCGAGGCGCTGGCGACCAACGGGCTGGAACTGATCGGCGGCGTGGTATTCCGCCCGTTCCACGACCCTGCGCAATGGGACGAGGTCTGGGACGCGTCGGTGCGCACCTGCAAGGCGCTGACCGCGCATGGCGCAAGGCATCTGGTGCTGATCGACAGCATCTCGCCCCGCCGCGCCCCGACCGCTGGCCGCGCAGATGCCGCCGAACAGATGGACGCCGCCGAATGGGCCGCCTTTCGTGACCGTATCGCGGCGGTCGCCAAACTCGGGGCCGAGGACTACGGCCTGACCGTCGGCATCCATGCCCATGCCGCCGGGTTCATCGACTTTGAGCCGGAACTGGAGCGGTTGTTGAACGAAGTCGACGAGAGCATCCTGAAGATCTGCTTCGACACCGGCCACCATTCCTACGCGGGCTTCGACCCGGTGGCCTTCATGCGCCGCCACATCGGCCGCATCTCCTACATGCACTTCAAGGACATCGACCCCGTGGTGAAGGCCCGCGCCATCGCCAACAGCACCGGGTTTTACGATGCCTGCGGTCAGGGCATCTTCTGCAACCTTGGCAAGGGCGACGTCGACTTCCCCGCTGTCCGTCAGATCCTGCTGGATGCAGGCTTCGAGGGGTGGTGCACGGTCGAGCAGGACTGCGACCCGACGCTTGACGTGCGTCCGAAAGACGATGCGCAGGCAAACCGCGAATACCTCGAATCCATCGGCTTCAACTGAGGACCACCAGCATGGCACAACTGAAATGGGGCATGATCGGCGGCGGCGAAGGCAGCCAGATCGGCCCGGCCCACCGGCTTGGCGCGCTGGCTGACGGCCACTTCACGCTGGCCGCCGGCGCATTGGATCACCGCCCCGACGTGGGCCGCGCCTATGCGCAGCGCCTTGGCGTCGCGGCAGACCGCGCCTATGGCGACTGGACGGAAATGCTGGCCGGTGAACGCAATCGCCCCGACCGGGTGGACCTGGTGACCGTGGCCACCCCGAACTCCACCCATTTCCAGATCACCAAGGCCTTCCTCGAAGCCGGCTTCAACGTGCTGTGCGAAAAGCCGATGACGGTGACGGTGGAGGAGGGCGAGGAAATCGTCCGCATCGCCGCGAAAACCGGCAAGATCTGCGCGGTGAACTACTGCTATTCCGCCTACCCGATGATCCGTCAGGCCCGTGCGATGGTGCGCAACGGTGATATCGGCAAGGTCCGGCTGGTTGTCACCAACTTCAGCCACGGCCATCACGGCGATGCGGCGGATGCCGACAATCCGCGTGTGCGTTGGCGCTATGACCCGGCGATGGCGGGCGTTTCGGGCCAGTTCGCCGATTGCGGCATCCACGCGCTGCACATGGCCAGCTTCATCTGCGACGACGAGGTGGAAAAGCTCTCCGCCGATTTCGCCTCGACCATCGCCAGCCGCGTGCTGGAGGATGATGCGATGGTCAATTTCCGCATGGGCCGCGGCACGGTTGGCCGGCTCTGGACCTCTTCTGTCGCCATCGGTCGGCAGCATGGCTTTGACATTCAGGTGTTCGGCGAAACCGGCGGTTTCCGCTGGGCGTCGGAACAGCCGAACCAGTTGATCTACACCCCGGTCGGCGGGCGCACCCAGATCATGGAAAAGGGCGAGGGCGGGCTTTACGACGACGCCAAGCGTCTGAGCCGCGTTGCCATCGCCCATCCCGAAGGCTTTCCGCTGGCCGTGGCAAACATCTACTGCGACCTTGCCGACGCGATCCGTGGCACGCCGCGCGATGGCCTGCCCACGGCGGCAAGCGGCGTGCGGTCAATGGCGGCGGTGCATACGGCGGTTGCCTCGGCCAAGGCCGGCGGCACCTGGATGGACGCGCGTCCGCCGATGTTCCGCTAGGGCATCGCGCGCAGCGTCCGCCGCTCGACCACGTGGCAATCGAACAGCCGGACCTCCGCAGGGCGGTCCGGTTCTTCGATGGTCGCAACCACCAGGTCGATCGCCGCTTCGATGATCTGCGCCACCGGCTGGTGAATCGTGGTCAGCCCGATGTTCTGCCAGCGCGACATTTCCATGTCGTTCAGCCCGATCAGCCCGATGTCGCCCGGCACCGAAAGCCCGGCATCGACGATGGCACTCAGCGCGCCCACGGCCAGAAGGTCGTCGCCACAGAAATACGCCTCTTGTGGTGCGGCCAGCAGCCGCTGCATTTCCGCGCGCCCCGCGTCAAAGGTGTAGGCGTCGGCATAAGACACCCGGACGCTCAGGCCGGCGTGTCCCCGGATCGCATCCAGAAACCCGGTCGCCCGGTCCTGGGTCGAGGTCGCCATCGCCGGCCCGCCCAGAAACCCGACCTTTCGGTAGCCCCTTGCCAGCAGCGCCTCGGCCGCCATCCGCCCGCAAGCCACGTTGTCGATCCCGACCACCGGCACATCGGGCGCCGCTGACTTGCGCCCGAAGGCATGCACCACCGGCAGCCCGGCGGTCTTGAACGCTTCGGCAAAGCTGGTGGGCAGGGTCGACGACGCCACGATCACCCCGTCGACCGAATACTGCCGCAGCATCCTCACCGAGGCCGCCGGGTCCGTCGCCTCGCTCAGGTTGACCAAAAGCGGCCGCAAGCCGCGGTCCTGCAGCCCCCGGGTGAACAGGTCGAACACCTCAAGGATCAGCGGGTTGTGAAAGTTGTTCGCGATCAGTCCGATCAGCTTTGTGCGCCCCGTCGTCAGGCTGGAGGCCAGCGCATTCGGCGCGTAGCCCAGTTCGCCCGCGGCCTTTTCGACCTTGGCCCGCGTCTTGGCCGACACCGATGCCCCATCGGTAAACGCCCGCGACACCGCCGAACGTGACACCCCGGCCCGCGCCGCCACCTCTTTCAGCGTCACCGCCATGCTTTCCCCGTGCTCCGCATCGCTCGCACTATACATGCCAGACGGCCTGATTGAACCTCAAGCGATGCGGGCAGTCAAAATGCCTGGCAGCGGTGACAGTGTCACACCCGGTCGCACCGGTGCCGGCCGATCAGATCGCGCGCGTCAGCGCTTGTGCGCCGGGGGCGGGCTGTAGCCGCCAAGGCGTGAGGTAAGGATCCCCAGCCGCACCATTGATTCAGCCAGACCCACCGCACAGGTCACGCCGTCCAGCACCGGCAGACCGTGTTCCCGCGCCAGCGCATCGGCCAGATCGGCCATGCCGGCGCAGCCAAGCACGATCGCCTCGGCCCGGTCTTCGGCCACGGCGCGACCGATCTCGGCACTGATCCGGGCGCAGGCGTCTGATCCGGGGTGTTCCAGGTCCAGCACCGCCACTTCCGACGCCCGCACCCGCGCGCAACGCTCCATCAGGCCATAGCGGTGCAGGTTGTGTTCAAGCGCGGGAACAGACCGCCCAAGCGTGGTTACCACGCTGAACCTGTTGGCGATCATCGAGGCATAGTGGTAAGCGGCCTCGCCGATGCCGATCACCGGCTTTTCCGTCAGGCAGCGCGCCGCATCAAGGCCGGTGTCGTCAAAACAGGCGATGACCACGGCGTCAAAGCCGTCTGCCGTGCGGATCGTGTCAAGCAGGCCTGCCAGCGACATCGCCTCGTCGTAGAACCCTTCGATCGAGGCCGGACCGGCCGCAGGGTTGACCGCGACGATCTCGGTTCCGGGGCTGGCCACCCGCCGCGCCGCCGCGCCGATCTTTTCGGTCATCGAGGCGGTCGTGTTCGGGTTCACTACCAGAATACGCATCCTAAAGATCACCTCCAAGATAGGCGGCCTTGATCCGGTCATCGCCCATCAGGTCTTTCGACTTGCCGGTCAGCACCACCGATCCGGTCGACATGGCGTAGGCCCGGCTGGAGATCGACAGCGCCATCCGGCTGTTCTGTTCAACCAGCAGCACCGTCACGTTTTCATCGCGGCTGATCGCCACGATGGCGCGGGCAATGTCCTGCACCAGCTTCGGCGCGATGCCGAGCGACGGTTCATCCAGCAACAGAAGTTTCGGCTTTGCCATCAGCGCGCGGCCGATCACCATCATCTGCTGCTCGCCGCCTGACAGGGTGCTGGCCTGTTGGGAATAGCGTTCCTTCAGGCGCGGAAAGCGGGTCAGGATGCTGTCCAGCGTGGTGGCGATCTCGGTCTTGTCGGTGCGGGTGAAGGCCCCCATCAGCAGGTTGTCCTTCACCGACATGAACGGGAACACCCGGCGGCCTTCCGGCACCATCGCGATCCCCTTCTTCACGATGTCGGCAGCCGATGTGCCATCCAGCCGTTCGCCCATGAAGGTGATCGACCCGGACTTGATCTTGCGCAGGCCGGTGATCGCCCGAAGGATCGACGATTTGCCCGCACCGTTGGCGCCGATCAGCGCGACTGTTTCGCCCTGCTGCAGGGTCAGCGATACGCCCTTCAGCGCGTAGACGTGGTCGTAGTAAAGTTCCACATCCTTGAAATTGAGCATCTCTGTCATGGCTTACATTCCGATCGCTGCATCTTCGGAACCGAGATAGGCCTCGATCACCTTCGGATTGGCCTGAATTTCGGCGGGCGTGCCTTCGGCGATCTTTTCGCCAAAGTTGATCACCACGATCCGGTCGCTGATCTTCATCACCGCCGGCATGTCGTGTTCCACCAGCAGCACCGTCACCCCGCGTTCGTCGCGCAGACGGCGCACCTGGGTGACCATCTTCATCGTTTCGTCGTGGTTCATGCCGGCGAAGGGTTCGTCCAGCAAAAGCACCTTGGGGTTGGTGGCAAGGCCGATTGCCATGCCAAGCGCGCGCAAGTGGCCCTGCGGCAGGTTGGACGCCAGCTCGTTGCGGATCGACTGGAGGCCAAGGAAATCGACGATGTCGTCGGCTGACTGGCCAAACTCCGCCTCATCCGCGCGCGCCTGCCTGGTGCCGAGGAAGAAGCCCAGAAGCGACGCCTTCGAGCGCAGATGATGGGCGACGATGATGTTTTCCCGCACCGTCATCGACTTGAAGATCGTGGTTTCCTGGAACGTCCGCACCACGCCCATCCGCGCCACGATATGCGGGGCAAGATTGCTGATCCGTTCGCCGCGAAACAGCACCTCGCCGGATGTGGCCGGAACGAAGGATGCGATCAGCTTGAACAGGGTGGATTTGCCCGCCCCGTTCGGGCCGATGACCGACAGGATCTCGCCTTCGTTCACGTCAAAGCTGATGGTGTTGTTGGCGGTCAGGCCACCGTATTTCTTGGTGATGGCCTTGATCTGAAGGATCGGGCTCATTTGCCGCCGCCTTTCCGGTCAAAGAGGCTGAGGATGCCGTTCGGAAGCACCAGCATCAGCGCGATCATCGCGCTGGAGTAGATCAGAAGCTGGTATTCCTTGGCCACGGACAGCAGATCCCAGCCGAAGTAGAGCAGGAACGTGCCAAGCATCGGTCCGGTCACGAAGCCAAGGCCACCGACGAAGCAATAGAGCATGAAGTTCACGCTGTCGGCGACGGCAAAGGACGACGGGTAGATCGACTGCGAGATCGCCACAAACACCGCGCCCGCAAGCCCGCCGAAAAACGACGAGATGGCATAGGCCAGGACGCGCAGATAGGCCGTGTTCACCCCGATCGACGCCGCCAGTTCCTCGTTCTGTTGCAAGCTGCGGCACAGATGGCCAAGGCGGGAATTCACGATCCGCCACAGCGCGGCGTAGGTCAGCACCATCAGCGTCACCGCCAGCAGGTAGAAGGCCAGCTTCGGGTTTTCCATCGTGGCGAAATCGGGGATGATGGTGAGGCCGAGCAGCGAAAGCTCGCCGGGCAGCGGGATCGACGTGATCCCCTTGGCGCCGTTGGTGAACGGCAGGGCGAGCGCTGTCAGGCGCGTCACTTCGGTCAAGACCAGCGTGATCATCGCGAAGTAGACGCCGCGCAGCCGCAGGATCGGCAGGCCGATCAGCACCGAAATCGCCGCGCAAAGGATGCCCGCGATCGGCAGCGTGGCCCAGAACGAAAACCCCGCCTGCGTCATCAAGACTGCCGAGACATAGCCGCCCATCAGGGCATAGGCACCTTGGCCGATGTTGATGCGACCGATGTAGAACGTCAGCCACACACCTGCCGAACCGATGGCCAGCAGCGCCACCGAGGTGAGGGTATAGTAAAGATCCCACCGCCCGCTTGCCGCGATCAGGATCGGAACCAGCACGAAGACGGCCAGCAGAAAGGCAGCGACGCCGATGATTTGCTTGTTCATGTCCATCAACCCCAGGGTTTGCCCATCAGCCCTTGCGGGCGGAAGGCCAGGAACACCATCAGCGAAGCGAAGATGACGAGGTAGGTGATGTCGCCGTAAGCGGCCAGAACGGTCAGCCCGACGCTCTCCATCATGCCCAGGATGAAACCCCCGGCGATGGCACCGGATATCACCCCGGCGCCACCGATCATGATCATCAGGAACGCCTTGATCGAGGTCGGGCCGCCCATGCCAAGGTTGATCCCGGTGATCGTGACCAGAAGGCCACCCACCAGCCCTGCCAGCATTGCACCCAGCGCAAAGCCGATCATCGAATACCGGTCCACATCGACGCCCATCAGTTGCGCGGCCATCCGGTCCTGCGCCAGGGCGCGCATCGCGCGGCCGGTCTTGGAATACTGCATCAGCGCGATGAAGCCCGCGATCAGCGCCACCGCCAGCACCCCGATCAGGATGCGGTCGTAGGGCATGATGATCCGCATGTCCCAATTGAACACGCCATCGACGATCTTCGGCACGCCGCGCTGCTTTTCGCCGAACACCAGCAGGATCACGGCATCCAGAAAGAAGGCGATGCCGGCGGCCAGCAGCATGGTGCTTTCATCGCGTTTCGACTTGCGGATCACCGGGCGGAACAGGAACACCTCGATCAGCGCGCCCATGACCGCAAGGATGATCGCCGAGGCCATCAGGCCCACGATGAACGGCAGCCCCCACTGGGCGACCACGGTGTAAGTCACGAACCCGCCAAAGACATACATCTGTCCATGCGCGAAATTCAGCACGTTCATCAGCGAGAAGATCAGGGTCAGGCCCAGGGCGATCAGGGCGTACTGGGCACCAAGATACAATCCGTTGGCAAGGATCTGTTCCATGCACGGCCCTCCGGTTGGTGTGGGGAAAGACGGGCCGCCCGGCTTGGGGCGGCCCCAGGTCACACGGGGTGGATCAGTCGACCTGCGCCACGAACAGCGTCTCGAACGCGCCGTCCTTGTAGACGTTAACGACCAGCGGCACCGAAACCTGGCGCTTCTGGCCGAACGACGAGGAGCCGACGTATTTCAGCTTGGCATCGCCGACCATGAAGGGATTCGGCGCCTCGAACGTGTCCATCGTGGCCTTGAAGGCGTCGATGTCCTCGATGGCTGCGGGGTTCGCCGCCATCGTGGCAAGGATGTATTCCAGCGCATAGACCTTGGTGTTGGACTCGTCGTTGTATTCGCCGAACATCGCGGTGTAGCGGGTGACGAATTCCTTCATCATGTCCGAGGCAAGGTCCGGTGTCGATGCGCCGCCGACCGAGATGAAGCCGTTCGCCAGCTCGCCCGCGCCTTCGGCCAGAACGGCGGCATTCTGTGCCGTTTCGGTGGAAATCAGCCCGGTATACCCCAGTTCGCGGGCCGAGCGGATCAGCTGTGGCGCGTTGGCAGGGGACACGCCCGACAGCACCAGAAGGTCAGGTGCGGTCTGGATCACCGGCAACAGCACCGGGGTGAAATCGGTGGTGTCCATCTGGTAGGTCACGCTGTCGGACACGACCTCCAACCCAAGTTCGCGCGCCGCGGCAGCGCCGCTGTCACGCTGGCTCAGCGGGTCGGATTCGTTGCCCGCAACGAAGGCCACCTTCTTCACACCGTTGTTTTCCATCAGGTATTTGTAGATCGCCGGCCCCGATTGGTAGTTCGCAACCATGCCAAGGATCGCGTTCGAGGCCGGCGCGGTGTAAAGTTCCTTCGGGAAGGCGTAGGGGAAATACATGATGTCGTTCTGCTCGGCCACCGGGCGGACGGCAGCGGCGCCGTCATCGACGTTCGGGCCGACGACATAGTGGATCCCGGCTTGCGCCATCTGTTCCATGCCCGCAATCGCGCGTTTGGGGTCTTTCTGGTCATCGAAGGACACGATCTCGATATCGTATTTCGTGCCGCCGATATCATAGCCGCCGGTTTCGTTGATCCAGGCGGCGCGAGTTTCCATCGAGCGCTGGTTCGAGGTGCCCCAGGCCGCGGCCGGGCCAGAGGTAACGCCGACGAAACCGATCTTCAGGATGGGGTTTTCGGCATGGGCCGCGCCGAGCATCGCGATGCTGGCGACGGCGGCGAGTGCGGTGGTTCTTAGAAAGGAACGGCGAAGCATTGGCAAACTCCCTGGTAGCCGGATCGTTGTGTGCTGCCCCTGAGCGGGGTTCTTGAAGCAATCAGATAAGTTGTTAACAATCGTGTCAACAAAAAAGTCATGCCCTGCATACAGACTTGCTGACACGCCTTTTGCTGGCTATCTATCGACAAGCAAACGCAATCGGAGTGTTTTTCGTCAGATGACCGCCGCGCCCAATCCTGTTGTGAAAGACCTGTCGGGGGACGAGGCTGTCGAAGAAAGCATCGTCGAGCGCATCTTTTCAGCGGTTGTGGAGCAGCGGTTGCCACCCGGCACCAAACTTTCCGAATCGGCGCTTTGTCAGGCGTTCGGTGTAGGCAGGATGCACATCCGCCGGTCGCTCTTGCTGCTGTCCAGCCGCGAAGTCGTCGAACTGCTTCCGAACCGCGGTGCGTTCGTCGCCTCGCCCACCGCAAAACAGGCCCGTGAGGTCTTTGAGGCCCGCATGGCGCTGGAACCTACCATCGCACGCCTCGCGGTCGAACGCGCGACCGCCGAAGACATCGCCACCCTCTCGGCGCATCTGCAGATGGAGCATGACGCCCATCACAACGAAACCCGCCACGAGGCCATTCGCCTGTCGGGACAGTTCCATATCCTCCTGGCGCAGATAGCCTCGAACGCCGTGATGCTGCGCATGATGAAGGAACTGGTCACGCGCACGTCGCTTATCATCGGCATTTTCGGCGCGCCCAGCGTGGCCAACTGCCGCGATGATGACCACGAGCTGATCCTGTCAGCCTTCAAGCAGCGCGACGCCCAGGCCGCCGCCAACCTGATGGCAAATCACCTGCGCGAAATCGAAGGGTCGCTGAACCTGAACAGCAAGAACAGCGGCGCGGTAGACTTGGTGACCCTGTTTTCACGCCGGTAGGTCAGGCGCGTTGCAAAGCGGCTGACCGGCGAACCATGCCCGCCGCCAGCGGCGATCGTCGGCGCGTCGCCGCCAATCCCGCCTCACATCCACAGCGCTCAGTGTGACAGCAGGACCGGCAGGCGCAGATCCGAAAGAACACCCTTCGTCGCGCCACCCACAATGAAATCCCGCAAGCGAGAGTGTCCAAAGCCACCCATTGCCAGAAGCTGCGCGCCCTCGGAAACAGCCGTCTCTTGCAGCGCCGCCGCGATGGTTCGGCCGCCGAGCGTGACATTCACCGCCGTTGCCAGAAATCCGCGCCGTTCAAGAGCGGCGGCCAGAACCCCGGCACTGGACTTGTCACCAATCGATTTCTCTTCCTGCACGGTCACGACGGACACCCGGCCACTCTCGGCCAAAAGCGCGAGGGCATCGCGCAGCGCCCGCGCCGCAACCCGGCTGCCGTCCCATGCGATGGCGATATGGTCGATCGAAGCGGCCTTGGCCGTCGCCGGAACAAGCACCACCGGCACACCCGCACCGAACACCAGCGACTGAGCCATGTCCTGCGCCGAAACCGTATCGGCAGACCACGGCAGCAGCGCAAGATCACAGGTCCGCGCCTCTGCCGTGGCCGCCTCGAGGGCCCCGCCCAGCATCACCTTGTGACTGGCAACCGACGCCTTCGGCGCCGTCCCTTCGATCAGCGTTTGCAGGCGCGCGCACTCTGCCGTGCTGCGCTGTTCGACAGCTTGCGCCATGCCCTCGACATTGATCAGAAAGCCGCTGATCGGTGACGCCGTCTTCGGAACGTCCACAGCGAACAGCGAAACCTGCAAACCACAGTTCAATGCCGCCGCCAGGCCAACCGCCGCAGCGATTGCCGTGTCCGGCGGCGCTTCGGGGTAGGTGTTCAGCGGCAGATAGGCGATGCGCTTGTGCATGATCTTCCTCGTCTTTGACCGAAACCGCCTTTGTCAGGACGGGTGAGTGGGGTTCGCCGCGTCGCCCCGGGTCTTCCACAGCGAATAGAAGATGCCCGACGCGATGATCCCGATGGTGATCGCAAGCGACAGGTAGGGGTCGAACTTGCCGAAGAAGTAGCTGTAAAAACCCTTCAGCCCGATGAACACCAGCACCAAAGCCAGCGCGTATTTCAGATAGTGGAAGCGATGCACCAATGCGGCCAGCGCGAAGTAGAGTGCGCGAAGGCCGAGAATCGCCATGATGTTGGCCGTGTAGACGATGAACGTGTCTGTGGTGATCAGAAAGATTGCCGGCACAGAATCGACTGCAAAGATCACGTCGGCAAAGTTGATCACAACCAGCGCCACGAACAGCGGCGTTGCAAAGAACACAATCTTGTTGGTCACCGGATGCGGCTGGCGCACAAAGAACTTCTGGCCGTGAAGTTCCTTGGTCACGTTCATGACCTTCGAAACCATCCCGACCATCGGGTTCTTCGACACGTCGGCCTCACCCTCCTGGGTGAACAGCATCTTGATGCCGGTAAAGGCCAGGAAGGCCGCGAAGACCAGCGTCATCCACTTGTAGTTCGAAACCAGTTCTGCACCGATCGCGATCATGATGCCCCGCAGCACGATCACGCCGATGATGCCCCAGACCAGCGCGCGGTACTGGTACTTCCGCGGAATCGCAAAGTAACCGAAGATCAGCGAGATGACGAAGACGTTGTCGATCGAGAGAACCTTCTCGATGATGTAGCCTTGGAAATACGAGGCGACCGGATTGGTCCCGTCACTCGTCACCAGCGTGCCGTTCGCCCAAGCCCACCAGATATACCCGCCAAATGCGATCGAGATCAGGATGTAGAAGGCCGACAGCTTCAGGCTTTCGGCTACCCCGATCTCATGATCTTCCTTGTGCAGCACGCCAAGGTCAAACATCATCAGCGCGACCACGATGGTCAAGAACATCAGCCAAAGCCAAAGCGGCTTGTCGATCACTTCGTAGAAAAGAAAATCCATTGTATTCTCGCGACTAAGCGTTGCTTGTGACGGGGATGTGGCAGCAAGACAACAGGCCCCAATCTCTCAGCGCCGACATCACAGGCATGCAGATACCTGTCAGAGGGGCCCGGTCGCAGATGCGGTGGGTAGGTGGTTTTCACAAATGCGTCAAGTGTCGTCGGTTGGCCGACGAGCTGATGCAAAGGAAGACTGTCGGGCCGACGGCGCAGCCGGGAGCTATGACCGAAAGTTGGTGACGGTTTGATCAGGCGGCTTTGAATTCGTGCTTGATGCCGTCGCGGAATTCAACCCCCTGGATGATTTCGGGCAGGCGGTTCTGACCATCGAGTTTGCGCCATTTCTTCCTGGCCGAC
>JAUYQR010000011.1 GCA_030697175.1 Paracoccaceae bacterium
GGGGGGGGGGGGGGGGGCCCCCCCCCCCCCCCCCTGGCAGCCCCCCGTAACAGCCCCCCCCGTAACAGCCCCGCGTGGCAGCCCCCCGCGCAACGTCAGCCGCGCGCGGCGCGGATACCATCAAAGTCCCCTTCGCGGCCGCTGATTGGCGTGAACCCCGAAGCGGCGCAGCCCCCCCGCCAACGCCACCCCGCCGCATGCCCTTTTCTTCGCAGGCAAAACCCGGCATCACTCCCCGATGCCGCGCCCCTTGCTCCTCGCCGCTCCGGCCCTGTTCCTCATCCTGTGGTCGGCAGGTTTCGCCATCGCAAAACTCGGCCTCGAACACGCGCAACCGCTGACCCTCCTCGCGCTGCGCTACAGCTGCGTCCTTGTCCTGCTGATCCCGCTCGCGCTGATCCTGCGCCCGCCGATGCCCAGGACCGCCCGCGCCTGGGCCGACATTGCCATCGTCGGCTTCCTCATTCAGGTGGTCTATTTCGGCCTGTGCTACGTCGCGTTCAAATCCGGCGTTTCGGCCGGGGGCGTCGCAATCATCGTCTGCCTGCAACCGATTCTCGTCGCCCTCGCCGCTCCGAAATTCGTCGGCGAGGCGACCTCGCCGCGCGGTTGGCTCGGCCTTGCTCTCGGCCTTGCCGGGGCGGCGCTGGTGATTTTCGGCCGCTCCAGCATCGCCGCCGAAAACCTGTTCGGCGTCGCCTGCACCGTCTTTGCACTGTTCGGCATCACCGCCGGCACGCTGTGGGAAAAACGCTTCGGCGTAACGCACCATCCGGTTACCTCGAACCTGATCCAGTATGCCACCGGCGCGGCCTTCACCCTGCCCGCCGCCTGGGCCACCGAAAACATGGCCGTCACCTGGAACGCCGAGTTTGCTGCCGCCCTCGCCTACCTCGTGATAGGCAACTCGCTTTTGGCCATGACGCTGCTTCTGGCGATGATCCGAGCCGGACAGGTGGCCCGCGTGTCGGCTCTCTTCTACCTCGTCCCGGCGCTTTCCGCCCTCTTCGCCTGGCCCTTGCTGGGCGAGGTGATGCCCCCCCTCGCCTGGGCCGGGCTGGCACTCGCAGGCCTCGGCGTGGCCATCGTCAGCAAGGCCAAAACCTAACGCGGGGTTAAACGCGCTTCGCAACCCTTTGTTTTTATTGAACCAGAAAAGTGTCCCACGGTGGGACAGCCGTCACACCCCAAGCCGCGCCAGCAACGGCCCCAGGTCCGCCCCCGACCCCTTCGCCCGGAACAGGACCGCCTCCGACCGCAGGATCAGCCCGTCCGACAGCACCTTCAGATGGTTCGCCCTCAACGTCTCCCCCGACGAGGTGATATCCGCGATCGCCTCGGCTGTCAGGTTCTTCACCGTCCCCTCCGTGGCCCCAAGGCTATCGACCAGCTGATAATCCGCGACGCCGCTTTCGGTCAGGAACTCCCGCACCAACCGGTGATACTTGGTCGCGATCCGCAGCCGAAACCCATGCGCCGCCCGAAACGCCGCCGCCGCCGCATCCAGATCATCCAGCGTGTCCACGTCCACCCAGACCGACGGCACCGCCAGGATCAGATCCGCCTGCCCGAACCCAAGCCGCGCCACCTCGGCCACGACCGCAGACCAGTCCGCCAACTCCTCGCGCACCAGGTCCGTCCCGGTCACACCCAGATCGATCCGCCCCGCCTCCAGCTCCCGCGGCACCTCCGAGGCGGCCAGCAACACCAGCTCAACCCCCTCCATCCCCTCGACCGCGCCGGAATATTCCCGTTCCGCCCCGGTCCGCCGCATCGCCAGCCCCCGCGCCCCGAACCAGGCGAAGGTCTCTGTCATCAGACGGCCCTTCGACGGCACCCCGATCTTGATCATGCCGCCCCCCGCAACCGTGCCACCAGCCCCGGCCGGATCACGCCCCCCACCGCCGGGATCGACGCACCCGCCCCAAGCACCGCCGTCAAGGCATCATACCGCCCCCCCGACGCCACTGGCGGCAGCGAAGGGTCTGCCGCATGAAAGCTGAACACGAACCCGTCGTAGTATTCGAGGCTTGTCCGCCCGTGGCTCGCTTCAAACGGCAGCGTCGTCACATCCGCACCCCGCGCCGCCAACGCCTCGAGCCGCAGCGCGAACCGGTCCACCGCCGGACCGATCGCCGGTAGCATCGGCATCATGCCCCGCAGATGCGTCAACGCCGCCGCAGCCGGTGCCTCCAAGGTCAGAAGATCATAAAGCATCGCCGCCTCAGGGGCCGCGATCGGCTTGGCTTCCGCGTCTTCCAGCAACGCCTCGGCCCTCGCCGTGATCTCCTCGGCCGAACGCAGCCCGACGAACGTGCCCGCCTCGACAATCAGCGCTTCCGGCGATCCTTTTGCCAGCCGCTCCAACAGCGCGGCTCGCGCTGCAGGCACCGGGGCCCGCCCAGCGAACCGGTCAAGAAGCCCGCGAAACCGCTTCGGTCGCCAGATATGCCGCAACAGCGCCGCCCTTCGCCGCGGCGTCGTTTCCAACCCCCGCACCGCAGCCATCAGGATACCGATATCCCCCGTTGCGGGCCGCAAGCCCAGATCGGCTAGCATCGACTGGAACAGCGCGAAGACCTCGGCATCCGCCGCTTCCGGCGCGGTCCGATCGAACACCTCGAAGCCGACCTGCAAGTATTCCGACGCCCGCTCCGACACGCGATCCTGCTTGCGAAACACCTCGCCCAGGTAGCAATACCGCGCCGGCTCCGCCCCATGCGCCATATGCGCCTGCACCACCGGCACCGTAAAATCCGGCCGCAACATCATCTCGCCGCGCGCCGGGTCTTGCGTCACATAGGCCCGCGCCCGGATATCTTCGCCATAAAGATCAAGGAGCGTTTCCGCTGGCAAAAGGATATCCGCCTCCACCGGCACCGCCCCTGCCGCGACAAAGACGGCATGCAGCCGCTCGGCCTCGGCCCGGATCGCCGCCTTGGGCGTCATTGCCCCAGCATCTTTCTCACGGCAGCAACAAGACCTGCGCGCGGCACCTCGACCTGTGCAGGGCGATCCTTCCATTCCTCAAGCGTGGCGCTTTCAGCGATCCTGGCACCAAGGATCAGGTCCTTCAGAATCACCGTTCCCGCCGCCGCCTCGTTGCCCCCCTGGATCACCGCGATGGGGGACTGACGCTTGTCGGCATACTTCAACTGGTTGCCAAAGTTCTTCGGATTGCCAAGGTAGACCTCTGCCCGGATACCCGCCTGCCGCAGATCGCCGACCATTGCCATGTAATCCGCCATCCGCTCGCGGTCCATCACCGTCACCACGACCGGCCCGGTCGTCTCATCCTGGACCCGGCCTTTGGCACGGAGCGCGGCCAGCAGCCGGTCCACGCCAATCGAGACACCCGTCGCCGGGACGTCCTGCCCGGTGAAGCGCTTGACGAGGCCATCGTACCGGCCGCCCCCTGCAACCGAGCCGAACTGCCGCTTGCGACCCTTCTCGTCGAGGATCTCGAAGGTCAGCTCCGCCTCATAGACCGGCCCGGTGTAGTAGCCAAGGCCGCGGACGACGCCTGGGTCGATCACGATGCGGTCGGGTCCGTAGCCTTGTGCCGCCAGAAGGTCGGCTATCGACTCCAACTCCGCTACACCTTCAGACCCGATGACCGAGGCGCCCACCAACTGACGCAGCCGGGCGACAGTCTCGCCCCCGCTCGCGCGCTTTGCGGCCATGAAACCCATGACGACCTCCACCTGCTCAGGACCAAGCCCTGCGCCCTTGGTGAAGTCGCCGCTGTCGTCCTTTCGGCCCTCGCCCAGCAGGGCGCGCACACCGGCGTCACCCAGCCGGTCAATCTTGTCGATGGCACGCAGGACGATGCCGCGTTCGGTTTGCTTGTCGTCGCCAGAAAGGCCCGCGACCTCCATCACACCGTTCAGGACCTTGCGGTTGTTGACCCTGACCACATAGTCGCCGCGGGGGATGCCGACGGTTTCCAGGGCGTCGGCCAGCATGGCGCAGATTTCGGCGTCAGCGGCGACGGAGGCGCTGCCCACCGTGTCAGCGTCGCACTGGTAGAACTGCCGGAAGCGGCCGGGGCCGGGCTTTTCGTTCCGCCAGACGGGGCCCATCGCGTAGCGGCGGTAGGGGCTGGGCAGGTCGTTGCGGTACTGGGCCGCGACGCGGGCGAGGGGGGCGGTCAGGTCGTAGCGGAGGGCGAGCCAGTCGGCGTCCCCCCCTTCTGACCCAGCTTCCTGCCAGGCGAACACGCCTTCGTTGGGGCGGTCGACGTCGGGGAGGAACTTGCCGAGGGCTTCGACGGTCTCGACGGCGCTGGTTTCCAGGGGGTCGAAGCCGTAGCGGTGGTAGACCTCGGCGATGGCGTCGAGCATGGCCTTGCGGGCCGTGACCTCGGCGCCGAAGTAATCGCGGAAACCCTTGGGGGTCTCGGCCCTCGGGCGGCGGGGGGATTTGTCGTTTGCCATCGGTGGGGCCCTTCGCCTATCGTCGCGGCCCCCGTGTATCGAATGGCCGGGGGGGCGGCAAGCGGGGGTGAGGGATGGACCGGACCGAGGCACTGGAGGAAAAGATCGCCCACCTGACGCGGGCGGTGGAGGATCTGTCGGATGTGGTGGCTGCGCAGGGGCGGGAGATCGACCGGCTGACCCGGCTGGCGGCGATGCTGGCGGAAAGGGAAGCGGAGCGGGAAGCGGGGCTCGGGGATGCCCCGGCGGCCAACGTGAGGCCGCCGCATTGGTGAGGGGAGGCTTTGGGAGGCCGGGGCCGTTGGGCCAGCCGCCCTGTCCCACCGTGGGACACTCGGGTGGGGTATGGGATATCAAGGGGTTAGTGGGTTTGGTAAGGGTTTGTTAAGATTCATCTGGAGCTAACGACCGTATCAAATCAAAAATACACGCAAAATGAGCAAAATCAGCTGCAATTCCGTTTTCGCATAGCCAGTCACAGAGGTTCCGCTTTTCAGCTGAATTTACGGACCATGTTTCAGGGACTACAACTCTTTGCCCTCTTGATGCCTGACCGTGCTCTTCGATAATATCAAAAAAAGCATTCTTAAACGCCCAAGCGCGATTTACTGTATCGTCAGAAAAAAGGTTCTCAATTCCAGTCGAAACTTTGTTTCGTTGCCTCGGAATTCTTCGCTTAAAAAGATTGCCGACCTCGTCTTCCTGTTTGTTGGTATCACAATCGTAAAGCAGAATCCAAGGTTGGGAAATCCTGCGGTGGAGCTGAGCAGCATAGGTATTCCAAATCTTGTCTAGGTATGGCGATCCGTTTACTTCTTCAATCTCAAATTTGCTTAGCAGATCCTCCTCGCCCAAGAGTTCCGCGGCACGGCGAATGTAACTTAGGTCCGTACTTCCTTCCACAAACAACACTGGCTTCACGAAATCTGACGTCCGTCGCAAAATTTCGCGCTCAAATGTTCCAGTTTCTTGAATGAACTTGAACGCAATTCCAAATTCTGTGAATCTTTCCGTGTCAATCTCATTTGCAGACGGCAGTTCCAATACTTGCATCCGCTCAGGGCCAAAAATCAGCCTTGCGCCCAACAGTAGAAGAGGAGAATGCGTTGATAAAACGAATTGTACCGAAGCAAATAGAGAAAGCAACTTGGGTAGAACGTCATGCTGCAAATCAGCGTGCAGGTGAAGGTCGATTTCATCGACAACGACCAATCCTTTCAACTCTGAAAGGTCCACTATCGCGTTGCCGCTAAAGTCGTAATCACGAATTAAACTTAGGAATAAGTTAAGGACTGCAGTTTCTCCCGTTGAAAGCGCGAAGAGATTTCCGATTTCTTTAACCAGATCGTTTCCTTCATAGACAGAAAGTCCTATACTACGACTATTGCGCATACCAACTGACCAAACCACTCTGACCCTAGGAAAGCGAAGGACATTCTTCACCACCTCTTCTACGGCACTTAATATGTTTGTAGCCGGCCCGGCACGATCCGAGTAAAATACCTTGCTCTCTTGGCTTCCGTTAAGAAACAAGTTGACCGGCTGTCGCTCTATAGTGAAGCTGTTGTAGATCAGGTCAAGCAACCAGTCTTGTATTCCTTTCATCGGAGAATATTGCACCAAGCTTCGCCCTGATGTGTTTGTAAAATTTTTCTTTCGGTGATAATCGACTCTTCCGCGCAGGGCAATCTCGTTCAACCAAGCTGGCTCCTCAAACCGATTCGGTGGATAATAGAGATAACTCCCCGATGCTAAAGCACTTCGAACTTCGGCATTTGCCTGGTCGATATTGCTATCAATATGTGAGGAATCCAAAGGGCCAATTTCGTGCCATTTAGGGTAGTTCGGCGCCTCTCCAGTAAAGTCCTTTTTCTTTGTAGCAAGTTGAATTTCCGAGAGAAAGGCGCCATTGGTAAACTCCACCATTCCAGTCGAGTACGATCTGCCCTTTTTGATGTAGGCAGGACTTCGAAGTTTGAAAACCTTTTCAGTGTCCACGTCAGAATCTTCAAAAAAGGCCGACTGCGCACTCGCCATTGCATTGACGATATGGGCAAGGATAATGCTCTTTCCAGAGCCATTTTGGCCCACAAGAAAGATCGGCAGCGGAAGTCCCTCTTCCGAGAACCGGGGACTAATATCAGCATACTCGATCGGCCCGTTGCCGGACACTATAACCTTAGACAAATACATTGTTGCCCTTACCGATATTACATCCGGATGCGCGGGCCGTGTATACAGTCTCAATATTGTAGACCCGCTGTGTAGACTCTTGTTTATTGTTGGCCCGGAATCAAGGGCGAAGCCCGCCGGGCCGCGCTCTCCCTCCCCCCAGGGAGGGCGCTTTTGCGGCGTCGCCAGCAGAACTTCGGGGGGAGGGGTTGGGGGATAAAGTGCCTAGAACTGGCGGGGGGTGCGCCCGCCCGAGGGAGGGCGCGGCCCTGTGTGGTGCGGGGGGTGGGGTCAGCTTTGCTGGAACCAGCGCTCGATTTCGTCCAGCACATCGTCCACGAACCCTCCCCGCCGTGCCTCTGGCCCGGTAAACCGCAGCACCCAGCCTTCGCGGCAGGCTTCCCTTCGGATCGTCAGGCCTTGGCGCAGGTGCAGGAGCTTGCGGGGGCGGCCGGGGAGGGCTTCGGGGTCGGGTTTCTCGCCCAGTATCGGCAGCAGGCTGGACCATTGCAGGTCGAGCGCGTGGCCGGCGAGGGGGGTGAGGGTGGCGCGGATCAGATCCTCCATATCGCCCCTCAGGGCTGCGGCGAGGCGTTCCATGGCTCGAGTGGACAGCCGTTCGGGCGTGGTGAGGAGGCCGGTCAGCGCCTCGACCACCATCGCGAAGGCGCGCAGGCGCATGCGGGCCTGACGGGCGAGGGCGGGGTAGAGGGCGGCCACGGCGGCGTCGGGGGTGGGGAAGTGGCCCTCCTCAACGCTCGCGATGATGAGGGCGCCTTTTTCCCACGGGGTGACGGGGGCGCGGATCTCGTTTTCCGTCACCATCGCGGCCATTGCGGCGGGGAGCGAGGCGGGGGTGCGGAGGAAGGCGGGGATGAGGCCAAGGCCGAGGGCGCGGGCGGCGGTGAGGCGGCGAAGGCCGGAGATCAGGCCGTAGAGGTGGGGCGGGCCGTCGGTCTGGGGACGCGGGGTGGTGAGGCGCCAGACCTCGATCGGCGTGCGCAGGCCGTCGAGGAGGATCGAGGTTTGGAGTTCGGTGAGGCTGGTGGGGTCGAGGGTGGTGCGGTCGCGCAGGAGGGCGTGGGGGTCGATCTCGGTCAGGGGGATCTGGATCAGGGGGTCCATCGGCGTGCTCCTTTTTCGGCAAGGAGACGCGGGGGGCGTTAAGGGCGGGTGAGGCGGGCGGGCGCTACACCTCCTCCACCATCACGACGCCCTGGATCGCCTTGATGGCGGCGCGGATCTGGGGGGTGACGGGGTAGGTTTGCGGGAGGGGGATGTCGGCCTCGTGGCCTCCGTCGAAATGGGCGGTGAGGGTGAGGCGGGCGCGGGTGCGGCCTTCGAGTTTCGGGAGGAGGGTGAGGAGGGACTGGATCGCGGCGGGCTGGTTGATGTGGATGCGGAGGTCCTGCGCGCCGGCCTGGTCCGCCACGGCGTCGATGGCCTGAACGTGGTTGGCGAGGAGTTTCAGGGTATCGCCCTCAAGCTCGGCCTTGACGGTGAGGACGACGTTGCGGCCGGGTTCGAGAAGGTCGCGGGAGGCTTCGAGCGTGTCGGAGAACACGGTGACTTCGTAAAGCCCGGTCGGGTCGGAGAGCGAGACGAAGGCGAAACGGTTGCCCTTGGCGGACTTGCGCTCCTGCCGGGCGGAGACGGAGCCGGCGAGTTTGGCGATGAGGGGGGCGCGTTCGGCCTTGGCGGTGAGGTCGGTGAGGGTGTCGACGCCCTTGCGTTTCAGGGCGGACATGTAGTCGTCGAGCGGGTGGCCGGAGAGGTAGAAGCCGATCGCCTGGTGTTCCTGGGTGAGGCGCTCGATGGCGAGCCAGTCATCGCGGAACGGCAGGCGGGGTTCGGGGATGTCGACGCCAGCCTCGCCGAAGAGGGAGACCTGGGTGGAGGATTTCGCCTCGTGGATCGCGGCGGAGTAGGCGACGAGGGGATCGAGCGCCTCGAACACGCGGGCGCGGTTGGGGTCGAGCTGGTCGAAGGCACCGGCGCGGGCGAGCATTTCGAGCGAGCGCTTGCCGATGCGCTTGAGGTCCACGCGGCGGGCGAAATCGAAGAGGGTGGCGAAGGGTTTGTCGGCGCGGGCTTGCACGATCAACTGCATCGCGTCGACGCCGACGTTTTTCAAGGCACCGAGGCCGTAGACGAGGGCACCGTCGCGCACGGTGAAGGTGGCGAGGGAGGCGTTGACGCAGGGCGCGATGGTCTTGATGCCCAGCTTGTCGACCTCGCGCTTGTAGACGGCAAGCTTGTCGGTGAGGTGGAGGTCGCAGTTCATCACGGCGGCCATGAATTCGGCTGGATAGTTCGCCTTGAGGTAGGCGGTCTGGTAGCTGACCACGGCGTAGGCGGCGGCGTGGGATTTGTTGAAACCGTAGTTGGCGAATTTCTCCAGAAGGTCGAACACTTCGCCAGCCTTCCTGGCGTCGATGTTGTGGGTGGCCTTGGCGCCTTCAATGAATTTCGGGCGTTCCTTGGCCATCTCCTCGGCGATCTTCTTGCCCATCGCGCGGCGCAGAAGGTCGGCACCGCCAAGGGAATAGCCCGCCATGACCTGCGCGATCTGCATCACCTGTTCTTGGTAAACGATGATGCCCTGGGTCTCGGCGAGGATGTGGTCAATGGTGGGATGGATCGATTCAAGGTCGCGCAGGCCGTTCTTGACCTCGCAATAGGCGGGGATGTTTTCCATCGGGCCGGGGCGGTAGAGCGCCACCAAAGCCACGATATCCTCGATGCAGGTCGGCTTCATGCGCCGAAGCGCGTCCATCATGCCGGAGCTTTCCACCTGAAACACGGCGACGGTCTTGGCGGCGGCGTAAAGCTCGTAACTGGGCTTGTCGTCGAGAGGGATCAGATTGATGTCAAACTTGATGCCACGCAGCGCCAGAAGGTCCATCGCGTTCTGGATCACGGTCAGGGTCTTGAGGCCCAGAAAGTCGAACTTCACCAGACCGGCGGCTTCGACCCATTTCATGTTGAACTGGGTCGCGGGCATGTCGGAGCGCGGGTCTTGGTAAAGCGGCACCAACTGGTCAAGCGGGCGGTCGCCGATCACGACACCGGCGGCGTGGGTGGAGGCGTTGCGATAGAGGCCTTCGATCTGGGCGGCATAGTCGAGAAGGCGGCCCACCACCTCTTCCTTCGCGGCTTCGCGCAGGCGCGGTTCATCGGCCAAGGCCTTGGTGATCGACACCGGCTTCACGCCTTCGACCGGGATCATCTTCGACAGCCGGTCCACCTGCCCGTAGGACATCTGCAAGACGCGGCCCACGTCGCGCACGGCGGCCTTGGAGAGCAAGGCGCCGAAGGTGATGATCTGGCCCACCTTGTCGCGGCCATAGCGGTCTTGCACGTAACGGATCACCTCTTCGCGGCGGTCCATGCAGAAGTCGATGTCGAAGTCGGGCATCGAGACGCGTTCGGGGTTCAGGAAGCGTTCAAACAGCAAGGCGTAGCGCAAAGGGTCGAGGTCGGTGATGGTGAGGGCGTAGGCGACGAGGCTGCCCGCGCCCGACCCCCGGCCCGGACCGACGGGAATGTTGTGATCCTTGGCCCATTTGATGAAGTCGGCCACGATCAGGAAATAACCGGGGAAACCCATCTTTTCGATGATGCCCAGTTCGAAATCGAGCCGGGCCTGATACTCCTCGCGCGTGGCCGAGGGGGTGATGACGGCAAGCCGCGCGTTCAGCCCTTCGTTGGCCTGACGGCGCAACTCGTTGACCTCGTCATCGGCGAATTTCGGCAGGATCGGCGCGCGCTTCTTGGCGGCAAAGGCGCAGCGGCGGGCAATCTCCACCGTGTTTTCCAGCGCCTCGGGCAGATCGGCAAAAAGCGCGCACATTTCGGCTTCGGTCTTGAAATAGTGCTGCGGGGTCAGGCGGCGGCGGGGCTGCTGCTGATCGACATAGGCGCCTTCGGCGATGCAGATCAGGGCATCGTGCGCCTGATACATCTCGGCCTTGATGAAGTAGACATCGTTGGTGGCGACCAGCGGCAAGCCGAATTCGTAAGCGAGTTCGACCGCGCCGCGTTCGGCCAGCGCCTCGGCCTCGGGCAACTGCCCGCCGGGGCCGGGGTGGCGCTGCAATTCGACGTAAAGCCGGTTCGGGTAGATCGCAGCCAGACGCTGCAACAGGGCGCGGGCCTTCGGCATTTGCCCGGCGGAAAGGAGGCGGCCAAGCGGGCCATCCGGGCCGCCGGTCAGGCACAGGAGGCCGCCCGACTGCGCGGCCAGTTCATCGAGGGTGACCTGCGGCAGCGCGCCGGTGCCGACGACCGTGCCGTCGATGTACAGCCGGGTGTTGAGACGCATCAGGTTCTGGTAGCCAGCCTCGTCCTGCGCCAGCAGAACCACAGGAGCCGGGGCGCGCGGGCGTTCGCCGGGTTGCGCCGGGTCGTAGGCGACCGAGATCTGGCAGCCGACAATGGGCTGCACCCCTGCCCCGGCGGCGGTGACGGAAAACTCCAACGCGGCGAACATGTTGTTGGTGTCGGTCACCGCGACGGCGGGCATCGCTTGCGTCTTGCACAGGTCGACCAGCTTCTTCACCGGGACCGCGCCTTCCAGAAGCGAATGTTCGGTATGGACGCGGAGGTGGATGAATCGGGTCTGGGACATGGGCCAAAGGTAGCGAAGTGCTGTGCCGGGGGAAAGGTCTGCCCGTTCTTTCGGCTATGGGCGAAACTGCTTCCAAGAATTCAAAGAAGGTATGTCTTGCCATGTGGCAACCTTCCGCGCTTCATGGTCATTATAAAAGAAGGGGCAAGAAAGCCCTTGGGGTGTGTGCCAGCCTTACGCCGCATCGGGCGGGCACACGGGTTGCCTCGACCGGGGAGACCGCGGCGGATTTTGACATGACGGAGATTTCGTTTCTCCTGAACGGCGCGCCTGTGACGGTCGCGGATCAGCCGCCGACGCGGACGCTCCTCGATTGGCTGCGCGAGGTGCGCGGCCTGACCGGCACCAAGGAAGGCTGCAACGAAGGCGACTGCGGCGCCTGCACGGTGATGGTCACCGATGCGGAGGGGTCACGGGCGCTGAACGCCTGCATCCTGTTTCTGGCCCAGTTGCATGGCAGGGCGGTGCGCACGGTGGAAGGCATCGCCGGGCCGGATGGCAGCTTGCATCCGGTGCAGCAGGCGATGATCACCCATCACGGCAGCCAGTGCGGCTTCTGCACGCCGGGGTTCATCGTGTCGATGGCGGTGGGCCACGCGCAGGGCCGCCGCGACCATGACGACGTGCTGGCCGGCAACCTGTGCCGCTGCACCGGCTATGCACCGATCATCCGCGCCGCCGAAGCTGCGCAAGCCGCGCCGGTGCCAGCGTGGATGCACGCGGACACCTCCTTCCTCTTTGCGGAAATATCCCCGGGGTCCGGGGGCGGCGCCCCCGGCGCTTTCCACCCGCGCGACAGCGACGCGTTGGCAGAATGGTATCTGGCGAACCCTGAGGCCGTGCTGATCGCCGGGGCGACGGATGTGGGGCTTTGGGTGACGAAACAGTTGCGCGACCTGACGCCGGTCGCGTTCCTGAACGGCGTGCGCGACTTGCAGGCCATCGAGGAACAGGGCGGGCAGTTGCACATCGGGGCGGGGGTCACGATCTCGGCCTTGCTGGACGCGGTGAAGGATCGGTTGCCGTCCCTGGGCGAGCTTTTGCGCCGCTACGCATCGGTTCAGGTCCGCAATGCGGCGACGATCGGGGGCAACATCGCCAACGGTTCGCCCATCGGCGACGGGCCGCCGGCACTGATCGCACTGGGCGCGACGCTGCATCTGCGGCGGGGCGATGCGATGCGGGCGATGGCGCTGGAGGATTTCTTCCTGGAATATCGCAAGCAGGACCGGCTTCCGGGCGAGTTCGTGGCGGGGGTTTCGGTGCCGGGGTCGGCGCCGGCGTTGCGCTGCTACAAGCTGTCGAAGCGGTTCGATCAGGACATCTCGGCGGTCTGCGGCTGTTTCAACGTGACGGTTGAGGCGGGCGTCATCACCCGAGCGCGGATCGCCTTCGGGGGCATGGCGGGGGTGCCGAAGCGGGCGGCGGCGGCGGAGGCTGCGCTGGTGGGGAAAGGCTGGAGCCTTGCGACACTCGAGGCGGCGGCGGCAGCAATGGCGGGGGATTTCACGCCGTTGAGCGACATGCGGGCCTCGGCGGGCTACCGGATGCAGACCGCGCAGACCATGATGATCCGGTATTTCCATGATCTGTCGGGCGTGCCGGTGTCGGTGCTGGAGGTGACGCCATGAGCATGGGCAAACCCCTGCCGCATGACGCGGCCCCGCTGCATGTGACCGGGCAGGCGCGGTATGTGGATGACATCCCGCTGCCGGGCAACGCGCTGCATCTGGCCTTTGGACTGTCGACCGTCGCGCATGGCGAGATCACCGGGATCGACCTTTCCGCCGTGCGCAGCGCGCCGGGCGTGGTGGCGGTGCTGAGTGCGGATGATCTGCCGGACATGCCGGATTGCAGCCCTTCGGCGCATGACGAGCCGCTGCTTGCCGTCAAGACGGTGCATTACGTGGGCCAGCCGGTCTTCCTGGTGATCGCCGGCAGCCACCTTGCGGCGCGCAAGGCGGCGCGGTTGGGGAAAGTCACCTACCGGGAATTGCCGGCGCTGTTGACGGTGGATGAGGCGCTGGCGGCGGGGAGCCGGTTCGAGCAGGGGCCGGTGGTCTGGGCCAAGGGCGATGCGGGCCGCGCGATTGCCGGGGCGGCGCATGTGGTCGAAGGCTCGTTCGAGGTGGGCGGGCAGGAGCATTTCTATCTGGAGGGTCAGGTGGCGGCAGCCCTGCCGCAGGAGGGCGGCGACATGATCGTCCACTCCTCGACCCAGCATCCGACCGAGGTGCAGCACAAGGTGGCCCATGCGCTGCATCTGCCGATGAGCGCGGTGCGCGTCGAAGTGCGGCGGATGGGCGGCGGCTTTGGCGGCAAGGAAAGCCAGGGCAATGCGCTGGCCATTGCCTGCGCGCTGGCGGCACGGCTGACCGGGCGGCCGGCGCGGATGCGCTATGACCGCGACGACGACATGATGATCACCGGCAAGCGCCACGACCTGCGGATCACCTACCGCGCCGGGGTGGACGCCGAGGGGCGCGTCCTGGGGCTGGAGTTCCAGCACCTGGTCCGCTGTGGCTGGTCGCAGGATCTGTCGCTGCCGGTGGCCGACCGGGCGATGCTGCATGCCGACAACTGCTATCATCTGCCGCATATCCGGATCGAGAGCCACCGGCTGAAGACCAACACGCAAAGCGCCACCGCGTTTCGCGGCTTTGGCGGGCCGCAGGGCATGGTCGGCATCGAGCGGGTGATGGACCATGTGGCGCATGTGGTCGGGCGCGATGCGTTGGCGGTGCGGAAGGCGAACTTCTACCGCGCGGCGGCGCCGGCGGGTGCCTCCGGCGGGGATATTTCAGAACAGAAGAAGCTGGCAGGGGGCGTGGGGGAGGCCGACCTCACCTCGCGCGGGGCGGCGGGACAAGCGGGGTCGCATGTGTTGCCGCCGGATGGGCCGGTGCAGACGACGCCCTATCACATGCCGGTGGAGGATTTCATCGGGCATGAGCTGGTGGCCGAGTTGGAGCGGACCTCGGATTATGCGGCGCGGAAGGCGGCGATTGCGGCGTGGAACGAGGGCAGCCCGATCCTGAAACGCGGGATCGCGCTGACGCCGGTGAAGTTTGGAATTTCGTTCACGCTGACATGGCTCAATCAGGCGGGGGCCCTGGTGCATGTCTATCAGGACGGGTCGATCCATCTGAACCACGGCGGCACCGAGATGGGACAGGGGTTGTTCCAGAAGGTGGCGCAGGTGACGGCGGCGGTGTTCGGGGTGGACGCGTCGTTGGTGAAGATCACCGCGACGGATACGGCGAAGGTGCCGAATACGTCTGCGACGGCCGCGAGTTCGGGAGCGGACCTGAACGGCATGGCGGCGAAGGCGGCGGCGGAGACGATTCGCGGGCGGCTGGCGGAGTTCATTGCCGAAAAGCATCAGGTGAAGCCTGCGTCGGTGCGGTTCGTTGATGGGCAGGTGCGGGTGGCGGGCGAGGTTTACGGCTGGGCGCAGGTGGTGGCATGGGCCTATCAGGCGCGGGTGTCGCTGTCGTCGACCGGGTTCTACGCCACGCCGAAGATCGTCTGGGACCGGGTGCGCGGGACCGGGCGGCCGTTCTTTTACTTCGCCTATGGCGCGGCGGTGACGGAGGTGGTGATCGACCGGCTGACCGGGGAGAACCGGATCTTGCGGGCGGATGTGCTGCATGACACCGGGACGAGTTTGAACCCGGCTTTGGATATCGGTCAGGTCGAGGGTGCCTATATGCAGGGCGCGGGCTGGCTGACCACGGAGGAGCTGGTCTGGGACGGCAAGGGGCGTCTGGCGACGCATGCGCCCAGCACTTACAAGATCCCGGCCTGTTCGGACCGGCCGCGGGTGTTCAACGTGGCCTTGTGGGGCAGGCCCAACCGCGAGGATGCGGTGGGCAAGTCGAAGGCGGTGGGGGAGCCGCCGTTCATGCTGGGGATCTCCGTTCTGATGGCGCTGTCGGATGCGGTGGCGGCGTGCGGCGACGGGTCGGTGTATCCGGGCCTTGATGCGCCGGCGACGGCGGAGCGGGTGCTGGCGGCGGTGCGGAGGCAGCATGTTTGATCTGGGTGCCTTGCAGGCGGCAATCGACGCGCACGGGCCGGTGGCGCGGGTGGTGATTGCGGCGCATGACGGCAGTTCCCCGCGTGAGGTGGGGGCGGCGATGCTGGTCTGGGAGAGCGGTCAGGCGGGCACGATTGGCGGCGGGGCGCTGGAGTGGGAGGCTTTGGCGCGGGCGCGGGCGATGCTGGCCTCGGGCGGGGCGCGGGTCGATCGGCAGGCGCTGGGGCCGGCCCTGGGGCAGTGCTGCGGCGGGGCGGTGACGCTGTGGACGGAGGTTTATGCAGCGGCTCCGGTGGCGGAGGCGGGGGTTGTGGCGCGCGGGCCGGGGGAGATGCCCCTGGCGGTGACGCGGATGCTGGCGCGGGCGCGGGGTGAGGGGGTGATGCCTGCGCCGGGGCTGGTGCAGGGGTGGCTCATTGAGCCTGCGGTGGAGCCGAAGCGGGCGCTGTGGGTCTGGGGCGCGGGGCATGTGGGGCGCGCCCTGGTGGCGGTGCTGGCCCCCCTGCCCGGGCTTGCGATCACCTGGGTCGATGTCGCGGCGGAGCGGTTTCCGGGCGTGGTGCCGGAGGGCGTGACCGTGTTGCCGGTGGCTGCGCCGGAGGCCGCGGTGAAGATCGCGCCGATGGAGGCGGAGCATCTGCTGCTTACCTATTCGCACGCGCTGGATCTGGCGCTTTGTGACGCGCTGTTGCGGCATGGGTTTGCGTCGCTGGGGCTGATTGGTTCTGCAACGAAATGGGCGCGGTTCCGGTCGCGGCTGGCGGCATTGGGGCATGGGGCTGAGGCGGTGGGGCGGATCGACTGCCCGATCGGCAACCCCGCGCTTGGCAAGCATCCGCAGGCGATTGCGGTGGGTGTGGCGGCGGAACTGCTGGCGAGACGGGGAACCCTTCGGCGAAAGATCAAAGCATGACTGGCAAGCTTCTGTTGAGCGTCGAGGGGGTGACGAAGGCCTATCCCGGCGTGGTGGCGAACAGTGACGTGTCGTTCCAGATCAGCGAGGGAGAGGTTCACGCGCTGCTTGGGGAAAACGGCGCGGGGAAATCGACGCTGGTCAAGATGATCTACGGGCTGGTGAAGCCGGACAGCGGGCGGATGGTGCTGCGGGGGCAGGCTTATGCGCCGGGCAAACCCGGGCAGGCGCGGGCCTTGGGCGTGGCGATGGTGTTCCAGCACTTCAGCCTGTTCGAGGCGCTGAACGTGGCGGAGAACGTGGCGCTGGGCATGGAAAACCCGCCGCCGATGAAGGCGCTGGCGGGGCGGATCAAGGCGGTGAGCGAGGAATACGGGCTGCCCCTGGACCCGGCACGGATGGTGGGCGACCTGTCGGCGGGCGAGCGGCAACGGGTGGAGATCGTGCGCTGCCTGTTGCAAGACCCGAAGCTGCTGATCATGGACGAGCCGACCTCGGTGCTGACGCCGCAGGAGGTGGAGATCCTGTTCAAGACGCTGCGGCAACTGGCGTCGGAGGGGACCGCGATCCTGTATATCAGCCACAAGCTGGAGGAGATCCGCAGCCTTTGCGACGAGGCGACGATCCTGCGGCGCGGCAAGGTGGTGGCGACCTGCACCCCGCGCGAACGGACCGCGCGCGAGATGGCGGAACTGATGGTGGGGGCGGTGCTGACGCCGCCGGCGCGGGCCGGGAAGGCCAAGGGCGAGGTGGCGCTGGAAGTGACCGGGCTTTCGGTCGCCTCGCCGATTCCGTTCGGGACGTCGCTGAAGAACGTCGGTTTCACGGTCCGGAAAGGCGAAGTGCTGGGCATCGCCGGGGTCGCGGGCAACGGGCAGGACGAGCTGCTGCTGGCGCTGTCGGGCGAGTTGAAGGCCGCGCCGGAGGCGGTGCGGATCGACGGGGTGGCGATGGGCGGCAAGGGGCCGAACGACCGGCGGCGCGCGGGGCTGGTGGCGGCACCGGAAGAGCGGCTGGGCCATGCGGCGGCACCGGACATGAGCCTGGTGGAAAACGCGCTGTTGTCGGGCGTCGTGCGCAAGGGGCTGACGAAACGCGGCTTCATCGACTGGGCGGCGACGGAGACGTTCGCGGCCGGGATCGTCAAGGATTTCGACGTGAGGACACCCGGCACCCATGTGGCGGCGCGGGCGCTGTCGGGCGGGAATTTGCAGAAGTTCGTGGTGGGCCGGGAGTTGAGCCAGACGCCAACGGTGATCGTGATCAACCAGCCGACATGGGGGGTGGATGCGGCGGCGGCGGCGGCGATCCGGCAGGCCATCCTGGACCGGGCGGCAGGCGGTGCGGCGGTCGTGGTGATCAGCCAGGATCTGGATGAACTGCTGGAAATCGCGGACAATTTCGCTGCGCTGAACGGCGGGCGGCTGACGCCGACACGGCCGGTGCAGGGTCTGACGGTGGACGAGATCGGCCTGATGATGGGCGGCACGCACGGCATGGAGGTGGCGCATCATGGGCACTGACGCGGGCGTGGCGCACGGACTGGCGGAAGCTGGGGGAGCCCCCCTCCCCCAGCCTCTCCCCCAGCCCCTCCCCACAAGGGGGAGGGGAGGCATCGGGTCGGCAAGGCTGCGCGCTGCATCGGGCGGTGCAGGGGGGCTGTCTGCCCCCCACGCCGCTGCCCCCCTTCCCCCCCGAGGATATCTTGGCGAAGAGGAAGCCGCATGTTGAGGTTGGAAAAACGACCCTCGCCTTCGGCTTTCTGGCAGAAGGCCTCGCCGTTTCTGGCGGTGATCCTGACGATGATCGCGGGCGGGATCATGTTCGCGGCTTTGGGCAAGAACCCGGTCGAGGCGATACGCACGATCTTCTGGGATCCGCTGTTCGGCGAGTTCGCGTTCTACTTTCGCGGCCAGCTTCTGGTGAAGGCGGGGCCGCTGATCCTGATTGCGCTGGGGCTGTCGCTGGGGTTCCGGGCGGGCATCTGGAACATCGGGGCTGAAGGGCAATACATCATGGGGGCGATCATCGGCGCGGCGGTCGGGCTGGCGCTTTACCCCACGGAAAACCGGATGATCTATCCGGTGATGGTGATTGCGGGCGCGTTCGGTGGCTGGGCCTGGGCGATGATCCCGGCGATCCTGAAGACGCGATTCAACACCAACGAGATCCTTGTGTCGCTGCTGCTGGTCTATGTGGCGCAGACGATACTGGCCAAGGCCGCAACCGGATTCCTGCGCAACCCGGAAGGCGCGGGCTTTCCGGGGAGCCGCAACTTTTCCAGCTATCCGGCGGCGTCGAACCCGGAACTGATCGCCGGGACGGGGATGCATTGGGGCGTGGTGGCGGCGTTCATCGCGGTGATCGCGGCCTATGTGCTGTTGCAGCGCCACATCCTTGGCTTTCACATCAAGCTGGCCGGGCAAGCGCCGCGCGCCGCGCGCTTTGCCGGGGTGGCGCCGAACCGGCTGGTGGTGCTGTGCATGGGGATTTCGGGCGCGCTGGCGGGGCTGGCGGGGCTGTTCGAGGTGACCGGGCCTGCCGGGCAGATCACCATTGATTTCAACGTGGGCTACGGGTTTACCGCGATCATCGTGGCGTTCCTGGGCCGGTTGAACCCGGTGGGCATCCTTTTCGCCGGGCTTCTGATGGCGCTGACCTATATCGGCGGCGAAATGGCCTCGACCAACCTTGGCCTGCCGTCAGCGGCGATCCAGGCGTTTCAGGGGATGCTGTTGTTCTTTCTGCTGGCCAGCGACGTGCTGACCAATTTCCGGGTCCGGCTTTCAACCAAGGCGGTGGCATGATGTTCGGCAGTATTGATCCGGCCCTGCTTCTGGCATCGGTCATCGTGGCCTCGGTGCCGATCATCCTGGCCGCCATTGGTGAGTTGGTGGTGGAGAAGGCGGGTGTCCTGAACCTTGGGGTCGAGGGCATGATGATCATGGGCGCGATCTGCGGCTTTGTGGCCGCGGTGGAGACGGGGAGCCCGGTTCTGGGGTTTGTCGGCGGGGCCTTGGGGGCTGCGGCGCTGGCCTTGGTGTTCGCGTTGCTGACGCAGTATTTGCTGACCAATCAGGTGGCGACGGGCCTTGCGCTGACCTTGTTCGGCCTGGGTCTGTCGTCGCTGATCGGGCAGGGCTATGTCGGGATCAAGCCGCCGGTGACGGAGGATGTGCCGTTCGGGCCGTTGGCGGACATTCCGTTCTTTGGCCGGGTGCTGTTCAGCCACGACTGGGTGGCCTACCTGTCGGTCGCGGTGGTGGCGGCGGTGTGGTGGGTGCTGCGCTCGACGCGGGCAGGGCTGGTGCTGCGCGCGGTGGGCGAAAGCCATGATGCGGCACATGCGCTGGGCTACAAGGTGACGCGCATCCGGGTGCTGGCGATCCTGTTCGGGGGCGCGATGGCGGGATTGGGCGGCGCCTACATCAGCCTGGTGCGGGTGCCGCAATGGACCGACGGGATCACGGCGGGGGCCGGGTGGATTGCGCTGGCGATCGTGGTCTTTGCGTCGTGGAAGCCGTGGCGGGTGCTGCTGGGCGCCTATCTTTTCGGCGGCATCACGGTTCTGCAACTGAACCTGCAGGCGGCGGGGTCGGCTATCCCGGTCGAATACTTGTCGATGGCGCCCTATCTGATAACCATCCTGGTGTTGGTCATCATGTCGTCTGGTCGCGGCAAGGCATCGCTGAACGCGCCGGCCAGCCTTGGCCAGAATTTCCACGCCTCGCGCTGAGGCACAACACGCCGAAGGTGCATTGAGCCTTCGCACAATGGGGAGACTACGAATGAAGCGCAGAACTTTGCTTGCCACCGCGGCCCTTGGCCTGTCGGTGGCCTTTGCTGGCACCGCGATGGCGCAGGACAAGACGAAGGCCTGCTTTGTCTATGTCGGCCCGATCGGCGATGGCGGCTGGACCTACCAGCACCATCAGGGCGCGCTGGCCGTGCAGGCGGAATACGGCGACAAGGTCGAGGTTCAGTGGCAGGAAAACGTGCCGGAAGGTGCGGACGCCGAGCGCGTGCTGACGCAGATGGCGCTTGGTGGCTGCAACATCATCTTCACCACCTCGTTCGGCTACATGGACGCGACGAATGCGGTGGCGGCCAAGTTCCCGGACGTGAAGTTCGAACACGCGACGGGCTACAAGCGCGACAGCGCCAACGTCAGCACCTACAACGCGCGCTTCTACGAGGGGCGCGCGGTGCAGGGCCACATCGCGGGCAGGATGACCAAGTCGAACAAGATCGGCTACATCGCGTCGTTCCCGATCCCGGAAGTGATCATGGGGATCAACAGCTATTACCTGCACGCCAAGAAGGTGAACCCGAATGTCGAGCTGTCGGTGATCTGGGCCTACACCTGGTTCGACCCGGCGAAAGAGGCGGATGCGGCGAAAGCGCTGATCGAGCAGGGCGTCGACGTGATCGCCAGCCACACCGATTCGACGGCACCTCTGGCCGAAGCGGCCAAGACGCCGGGCGTGATCGGGTTCGGGCAGGCGTCGGACATGGCGGCCTACAAGCCATCGCCGCGGGTGTCGTCGATCATCGACAACTGGGCGCCCTATTATGTCAAGCGCGTTGGCGCATTGATGGACGGGACGTATGAGCAGGCCGACGCCTGGGAGGGCATCGCCGGCGGCGAAGTGGAGATCGGCGAGATCACCGATGCGGTGCCGGCCGACGTGAAGGCCGAGGCCGAGGCCATGCGCGACGCGATCGCGGCGGGAACCTATCACCCGTTCACCGGGCCGATCAAGAAGCAGGACGGGTCGGACTGGCTGGCCGATGGCGTGACCGCGCCGGACGGCGACCTGCTGGGCATGGCGTTCTATGTGGAAGGCATCACCGGCGACATCCCGAAGTGACACTGGCCGCATGACACGACAGGATGGCCGCCGTGGCGACACGGCGGCTTTCCTTTTTCCGGCGCCCTGTCATGCTGGACGGGTAACCAGGCCTTGGCCCCTATCGGAAGGACGGCTCATGACCACGCCTTCACCGCAGCGCACTTCGGATGTGAACGGCCGTCTTTGGGGCGCCCGCGCGCGCGATTGGGCCGAGGTGCAGGAAGCCCAGTTCGCCGGTGGCTATGACCATGTGTTGGCCAGTGCCGGAGTTCGAGTTGGCACGCGGCTTCTGGATGCAGGGTGCGGGGCGGGTCTGGCGGCCCGGCGCGCCGCCGACCTTGGCGCGATCGTCGCGGGGATCGACGCGGCGCCCCTGCTGTTGGACATCGCGCGCGAACGGTGCCCGGACGGCGACTTTCGCGAAGGCGACCTTGAAGAGCTGCCGCATGCCGACGACAGCTTTGACGTGGTGACGGGTTTCAACGCCTTTCAGTTTGCCGCGAACCCGGTCGCCGCGCTGACCGAGGCGCGGCGGGTGACCCGGCCCGGCGGCATCGTCGCGGTGATGACATGGGGCCGCCCGGACGGCATGGAGGCGGCCTCGGTGGTGGCGGCGCTGCGCCCGTTGCTGCCCGCCCCGCCCCCCGGCGCACCCGGACCTTTCGCGCTGTCCGACCCCGACCGGCTTTCCGGCTTTGTCGCCGATGCGGGCCTTGTGCCCCGCGAGGTGATCGAGGGTGACATCTTCTGGACCTACCCTGACGAGGCCACCGCGCTGCGCGGGCTGAACTCCAGCGGTGTTGCGATCCGTGCGGCGGGCCTTGTGGGCGAGGCGGCGGTGTCGGCGGCCCACGCGGCGGCACTGGCGCCGTTCCGGCAGGCCGACGGCGGCTTCCGGATTGGTGCGCGGTATATGGCGGTGCTGGCGCTGGCGTGACCGGTTGGCCTTACGCGCTGCCCCTTTCCCTTGGCATGACGGCGTGGCAATGTCCGCCGCATGATGCAAGATTTCCTGATTGTTGGCGGCGGCATTGCCGGCGTGTCTGCGGCGGCGCGGCTTTCGAAACTTGGTTCGGTTGTGCTTCTGGAGGCGGAGGCGGCACTGGCGCACCACGCCTCGGGGCGGTCGGCGGCGTTGTTCGAGCCGCGCTATGGCGCGCCCGCCGTGGTCGGGCTGTCGATGGCATCGGCCGCCTTTTTCGAGGCGGCGCCAGGGGTGCTGAGCCCACGCGGGTTGATGCTGGTGGCCAAGGCCGACGCGCGCGAGGCCTTCGATCGCGACGTGGTGGCGATGGAGTTCACACCGATTTCGGTGGAGGAAGCGCGCGGGATCATCCCGATCCTGAACCCCGATACGGTGGCGCTGGCCGGTCATGCGACCCACGCGCAGGACATCGACACCGACCTGTTGATCCAGGGCTTTGCGCGTGAGGCCAAGGCAAACCGGGCCGAGATCGTGACACGGGCGCGCGTTACCGCCATTCACCGCGACGGCGCCGGTTGGCGGGTGGAGACCAGCGAGGGCAGTTTCAGCGCTCGCATGATCGTCAATGCAGCCGGGGCATGGGTGGACCAGATCGCCGTGATGGCAGGGGTGCAGCCTTTGGGATTTACCCCCTACCGCCGGTCGATGGCGCGGATCCCGGCGCCGGGTGGCCATGATGTGAGCCGCTGGCCGATGCTGTTCGGCCCCGGCGAGGACTGGTATGCCAAGCCCGACGCTGGCGCGCTGATCGTGTCACCTGCGGAGGAACACCTGATGGAGCCGCATGACGCCTGGGCCGATGACATGGTGCTGGCCGAAGGACTGGCCCGCTATGAGGAAATGGTGACCGAGCCGGTGACGCGGCTGATTTCCAACTGGGCCGGGTTGCGGACCTTCAGCCCCGACCGGGTGCTGGTGATCGGGCGCGATCTGCGCGAGCCGTCGTTCTTCTGGCTGGCGGGGCAAGGCGGATACGGCTTTCAGTCCTGCCCGGCGGCAAGCCAGTTGGCGGCCGACCTGATCGGGGGCAGCAGCCCGCAGATCGACGCGGTTCTGGTGGCGCAATTGTCGCCGGCGCGCTTCGGCTGACATTCGCCCACGCGCTGCTCGATACTGTTTTACTGGGGCTGACAGGCGAGGCGGATTGCGACACCATCTGGTGATGTTGAAAGCAGTGCTGACCCTTGGTCTTTGCCTTGCCCTTGTGGGCTGTGGTGGAGGCACACCTGACCGTTCCGCCGCCCGTTCCGACGTGACGGGCGGCGAGATCACGGTCACCTCATCGAACTTCACCGATGCCGATCCGACCGATTGGACGGGCCGCGCGCCGGAGCGGTATCCGGTGCATGGCATTGATCTGTCGCGGTTCCAGACAGGCGTGGACTGGCCGACTGCGCGGGCGAACGGGGTGAACTTTGCCTTCATCAAGGCCACCGAGGGCGGTGATCTGGTGGACCCGATGTTCGACAGCCACTGGCGCGGCGCGGGGGTGGCGGGGGTGAAGCGCGGGGCGTATCATTTCTTCTACCATTGCCGTCCGGCGGCGGAACAGGCGCGCTGGTATATCCGCCATGTGCCGCGAACACCGGGCGCCCTGCCCCCGGTTCTGGACATGGAGTGGACGCCGACCTCGCCCACCTGCACCATCCGCCGTGATGGCGCGACGATCCGCGAGGAGGCACGGATCTTCATCGACATCGTGGCGCGCCATTACGGCCAGCGCCCGCTGATCTACACCACGGTGGATTTCTACGAGGACACCGAGTTGTGGCGGCTGTCGGGGGTGGAGTTCTGGCTGCGGTCGGTCGCTGCGCACCCGAACGACCGCTACGACGGGCAAAGCTGGAGCTTCTGGCAATACACCTCGACCGGGTTGGTGCCGGGGATTGCCGGGCGGGTCGATGTGAACGTCTTTGCCGGGTCGAAGGCCGCATGGGCCGAGTGGGTGGGCGCGCGGGCGCTTTAGGCTGGCTGCAATCGGTCAAACAGTGCGAACTACGATTCAAGCTTGCCTTCCCAGTAGAGCGACCAGCGTTTACGCGATCTGGGAGAAAGCCAATCAACAGCGCCAATATTATTGGGCGCAAACCGAGCGAAATCCTTTTGCGTAAAATCGAACCGCTTGCGGCATCCGAAGGCTAGCAAATCCAATGCCGTTTCGGAGTACACATTTGCCAGCGCTTGATCGTCATACGTGTCAAATGCTTGGGCATAGTGACTATATGCGTGGCCGTAGGTGGCGTTACCGCCGCGCTGAATCGTTTTAAAGCGTCCAAGCACGCGAGATTTTATCCCTAGATGCGGCGAGAGCTGAATATCCGGCAGATTTTCCACCAGTTTTTGAAAGGCAAGTGCGTCGCGCTTGGGATACCTTTTCTGGAACTGGTAGTGATAATAACCGCTGCTGCGTCCGAGATAGTGGTCGACGACATCGGAGCAAAAGGAGACCATCGTCTTTTCGCGGAACACTATCGTTGCGGCTAATTGTTCGGCTGTGAAGACTGGGTCGACCGCGCGCAATGCAGACATCACCGCTATCACGTCATCCAGCAGATCTGCATCCGCCGGATCGATGCCGATGATGCCTGAGTTGTTCATCCTCGTGTTCAGGCTCAGGTCATATCCGCAAACACCATCCGGCAAGGCCTTCACAGTATTGGCCCAGCTATCCTGCATATCCTCGCCCAGTGCCACTTCATCGGAAAACAACGCGGGTCGGCCCGGCCTACCATCGCCAAGTGCGCCTTCATCGCAAAACAATGCGGTTCGGCCAGGCCCAACGCGCTCGAACAGAAGTCGCGGATCTTTCAGAAAGAAGGTGTCAGTATCAACGAACGCGAGCTTTTCCTTGAGAAGCGTCAGCGCATGTTGGACGACAAACGGCTTCAGCGCATGGTTGTATCTTCCATCAAGCTGCCACCTGAAAATCTGCTCCTCGGTTATCAGTATATGCTCGACACCAAGGTCGGGGCGTTGGTTTCCTTGGTCAGTGACAAGGACGATGCGAAGTTCAGACTGCTTGTGTGCCAAGTGGTGCAGCGCCGACGCAACGCTGAAGGTAAGTTCCGAGTGATAACGATCATCCGTCCCGTAAAGCAGATAAAGAAGCACTGGCATAATTAATCCTTCCACCGAGGTGACCAAAGCGTCCGAACAATACCGTGGGTTTCCCTTTTGACAAACTCCAAAGAACCCGGGTCAACCGGTCTGGCCAGGCACCACCACCCATGGGCGGGCAACGATCAGACAGAAGGGTCACTCCGGTGCTTCCAGCGGCGCCAGAGGATGCTGGCCTTGCTGCGGACGCGGATCATCGCGGCGGCGACCGGGCCGCGCATGAAAGCCAAATCGACTGCGAGGAGGAGGAGGCCCAGGGGCAGCATCCAGATGCCGAGAAACGGCAGGAAAGATACGACCCCCCCGGCGACCATCAGGAGGGCGAGCGGGATGCGGAGAAGCCTCAGCCGGTCGCCGCGCAGCGCCTTGATCGGGCCGCGCAGGGCCGGAACGAGGCGGGAGATCGCGTCGAACTGACGGCGGAAGCGGCGGTCTCGCTTGTGTTTGGTGTCCATGCCATCCCCTTGCCCGGCCTTAAGTGGGGCCTAGCCGGGGTGGCTTCAAGCAGGCCGCCGGTCAGCCGTCCACACGGATGCGTGCGTTCGTGGGATCGAAGGGGCTGTCCTCGACAACCACGGCGTCCCACTCCTTCAGCAACATCTTGACCTTCAGCTTCGTTCCGACCTCGGCCAGATCGGGGCGGACGTAGCCCATGCCGATCTGCTTGCCGAAGGCGACGGAATAGCCGCCGGAGGTGAGGCGGCCGATCTTCTCGCCGTTCAGCAGGAGAGCCTCCTTGCCCCACGGATCGGCATCGGCCGGGCCGTCGATCAGGAGGGTGCAGCATTTGGAGCGGATGCCGGTCTGCAGCATCGCGTCCTTGCCCTGGAAATCCTTGGAAAGATCGACGAAGCGATCAAGCGCGGCCTCAAGCGGTGTGGCATCGCGGCCAAGTTCGTTGCCGAAGGCGCGGTAGGACTTTTCCTGCCGCAGCCAGTTTTGCGCGCGGGCGCCGACGAGCTTCATCCCGTGCTTTTCGCCAGCCGCCAGAAGCTGGTCCCAGAGGTAGCGCTGCATCTCGATCGGGTGGTGGAGTTCCCAGCCAAGTTCGCCCGTGTAGGCGACGCGGATGGCGTTCACCGGACACATGCCAAGCTCCAGCTTGCGGGCGGAGAGCCAGGGGAAACGCTTGTTGGACAGGACGCTATCGGGATCGGCGTCCTTGACGATCTCGCGCAGGATCTTGCGGGCGTTGGGGCCGGCAAGGGCAAAGACGCCCCATTGCGTGGTGACATCGTGGATGTCGATATAGCCGCCGCCACGCCCCATGAAATCTTCCGCGCTCTGGCGCAGGTAGTCGGCGTCATAGGCCGTCCATGCCCCGGCGGAGACGAGGTAGTAGTCGTTCTCGCCGTTGCGGACGATGGTGTATTCGGTGCGCGTGGTGCCGTGCGGAGTGAGCGCGTAGGTCAGGTTGATGCGGCCGACCTTTGGCAGCGCGTTGCAGGTGAACCAGTCGAGGAAGGCGGTCGCACCGGGGCCGCGCACGATGTGCTTGGTAAAGGCGGTGGCGTCGATCAGGCCGGCGGTTTCGCGGATGGCCTTCGCCTCGTCCACCGCATAGGGCCACCACGCGCCGCGACGGAACGAACGGCTGTCATGGTCGAAAGTTTCGGGGGCGTCTTTCGGGCCGTAGTAGGTGGGGCGTTCCCAGCCATTCACCTGGCCGAACTGTGCGCCGAGCGCCTTTTGCCGGTCATAGACCGGCGCGGTGCGGAGGGGGCGGCAGGCTTCGCGTTCCTCATCGGGGTGGTGGAGGATGAAGACGTGGTTGTAGCATTCCTCGTTCTTGCGAGCGGCGTATTCGGTGGTCATCCACGAGCCATACCGCTTGGGGTCAAGCGAGGCCATGTCGATCTCGGCCTCGCCTTGGGTCATCAGTTGCGCGAGGTAATAGCCGGTGCCGCCAGCGGCGGTAATGCCGAACGAAAAGCCCTCGGCCAGCCACATGTTGCGCAGGCCGGGGGCCGGGCCGACGAGCGGGTTGCCATCCGGGGTGTAGCAGATCGGGCCGTTGAAATCGTCTTTCAGACCAACGGTTTCCGAGGATGGCAGGCGGTGGATCATCGACATGTATTCCGCCTCGATCCGTTCCAGATCGAGCGGGAAGAGGTCGGCGCGGAAGCTTTCCGGCACCTCGTAGGGGAAGCGGGCGGGGGCGCCGTATTCGTAAGGCCCCAGTATCCAGCCGCCGCGTTCTTCGCGGACATACCATTTGGCATCGGCATCACGCAGGACCGGGTGCTGCGGGTTGGTCTTGCGCCATTCGACCAGCGCCGGATCGGGTTCGGTGACGATATACTGGTGTTCGACCGGGATCGCGGGGATCTTGATGCCCAGAAGGCGGGCGGTGCGCTGGGCGTGGTTGCCGGTCGCGGTCACGACATGTTCGGCGGTGATCTCGAACCGGTCATCCGAAGGCACGAGGCGGCCGCCGGTTTCCACCATGCGGGTGCAGGACACGATCCATTCAGCGCCGGTCCAGCGGTAGCCATCGACCTGCACCTTGCGCTCGAAGGTGCAGCCGAAGGCGCGGGCGCCCTTGGCCATCGCTTGCGTCACGTCGGCCGGGTTGATGTAGCCGTCTTGCGGATGGTAAAGCGCGCCGACGAGGTCATCGGTGCGCAGCAGCGGCCAGCGGTCCTTCATTTCCTTCGGGCTAAGGAACTCGTGGTAGACCCCGGCGGTTTCGGCGACGGAAGAATAGAGCATGTATTCGTCCATGCGCTCCTGCCGCTGCGCCATGCGCAGGTTGCCGACGACGTAGAAGCCGGGGTTCAGGCCGGTTTCGGCCTCCAGCCCCTTGTAGAAATCGACGCTGTATTTGTGGATGTGGGTCGTGGCGTAGGACATGTTGAACAGGGGCAGAAGGCCCGCTGCATGCCAGGTGGAGCCGGCGGTCAGCTCGTCGCGTTCGACGAGCATGGTGTCCCAGCCCGCCTTGGCGAGGTGATAGGCGATCCCGGTGCCCACCGCGCCGCCACCGACGACCAATGCTTTGACATGCGTTTTCATTTGACGGACTCCCGGACAAGCTTTGCCCCTATCTGCCAGACGGGCGGCAAACCGGGCAAGTCCACCCGACCTTTGGCGTCAGAAAACGACATGGCGTTGTCTTTGCGCGGCGCGGGGGCGGCGTGGAGGCGCTATTCGCCTTCGGCGGGGGGTGGTGCGACCGAGCAGAACTTGCCGCCCGCCCGTTCGCCGCATCCCGCAGCGGCGGCCTTGCCTTGCAGTTCAAGCCGCCCTTCGCCTTTCAGAACGCTGGCGTCGCTTGCAGCGTCTTCCTTTTGCGGCGTGTCGCCTTGCGCCTCGGCGGCCCTGGCTTCGGCTTCGGCGGCTTGCAGATCGGCAGCGCGTTCGGCGGCCTCGGCCGCAGCGCGGGCGGCGCGGTCGGCCTCGAACGCCTCGCGGGTGGCTTGGTCGAGTGCGGAGGCCAGCACGATCACCGGCACGTCACCAAGCCCTGCGACCTTGTCGACCACCGAGGCGTTCATCGCCTTGACGTGCAGTGTCTGGAAGAACGGCACCAGATCTTCGTCGCCCATCCGCTGCGAGGCGAGCACGCGGATCTGGATCTGGGCGCCGACATTGGCGAGGAAATAGCGCGCGCGCATGCCCTTTGGCAGCAAGTCTTCGGTCACATCGAGGCCACGCACCGTCATGAACGGGGTGGGTCGGAACATGGCGCCCTGCATTTGCAGGTCGACACGCTGCTGCATCGCCCTGAAACTGGTGAAGATCATGTTCGGGTAGCGGATCGCCTGAAAGATCACCCGGCGTTCACCGCGCTCGTAGGTCAGTGCCGCCTGATCCAGGCCGGAGCCCGACGCCTCGGTGGCGACTGCGGCGATGTATTTGGCGGCGGCGTCGGTATCGGCGGACTTTGACTTTGCCAGGAACGGTTCGGTGTCTTCGGGCACGGTGGGGCGCACGGTCCAGCCTTCGGGGGCTGCGGGCAGCATCTGGGCAAGCTCGGTGGGCAGGCCCGAGGCGGAGGAGGCGCTGGAGCCGATGCCGGTCAGCCGTTCGGCAAAGCCGCCGAGGTATTCGCCGACGGTCAGACCTTGACCGTCAGCAGCACCCGCGTTGCGTTTGGCCGAGGTGAAATCGACGAACAGAAATCCGCCGATGCCAAGGGTCGCCATGCAGAGAAAGCCGATCAAGCGAAGCACGGGATGCGCACCTTTTGTTGCTGTGACCCGCCGTCTAGCGACAGATTCGGGCAACCTTCGGGCAACGCTCGGACAATTTCCCGATTGATGCGCTTTTGTCTCAGCCCCGCATCCGGCCAAGGCTGGCGCTGGCGGCAAACAGGACAGCGGCGGCGACGATGATCGACGGGCCGGCGGGGGTGTCTTGCCAGAGCGACAGCGCCAGACCCGCCATGGCCGCCGCAGCGCCGATGAGGGTGGCCATCAGGGCCATCGCTTCGGGGTTGCGGGCAAGGCCGCGGGCGGCGGCGGCGGGGATGATGAGGAGCGCGGCAATCAGCAGCGCGCCGACCACCTTGAGCGACACGGCGACAACGACGGCAAGCGCGAGGACCAGCACCATGCGTTCCCGCTGCGGGCGGATGCCGGCGGCGTGGGCGAGGTCTTCGCTGAGGGTGGCGGTCAGAAGCCGCTGCCAGCGCCAGGCGATCAGCGCGGCGACAGCCAGCGCGCCGCCCCAGACGAGCATGAGGTCGGCGCGGCTGACGGCGAGGATGTCGCCAAACAGGTAGGCGGACAGGTCGGTGCGCACACCGGGAAAGAAGCTGACGGCCACAAGGCCGAAGGCCAGCGCGGAATGGGCAAGCACGCCCAGCGTGGTGTCCATCGCCCAGCCGCGCGCGGCGAGGGTGGCGACGGTGACCGCCATCGCAAGCGCCACGACGAGGGTGCCGGCGACGATGGGCAGGTCAGTCGCGAGGGCCAGGGCCACGCCAAGGATCGCGGCATGGGCGGTGGCATCGCCGAAATAGGCCATCCGGCGCCAGACGACGAAGGCGCCAAGGGGACCGGTGGCGAGCGACAGGCCAACCCCGGCGAGGCCGGCACGGACGAGGAAATCGTCAAGCATGGTCATGCTCGTGGCGGTCGTGGTCGTGGCGGTCGTGGGCGTGGTGGTCGCGGGCGTGGTGGTCGCGGGCGTGGTCGTGGTCGTGGTCGTGGTCGTGCTGGTAAAGCGCCAGCGCGCCTTGGGTGCCAAGCCCGAAAAGCGCGCGGTATTCCGGAGCGCTGGATACGACACGCGGCGTGCCTTCGCAGCAGATGTGGCCGTTGAGGCAGATCACCCGGTCGCTGGCGGCCATCACCACATGCAGGTCGTGGCTGACCATCAGGACGGCGGCGCCGGTATCCTGCCGAACGGCCTCGATCAAACGGTAAAAGCCTGCCTCGCCGGGTTGGTCGAGGCCTTGGGTCGGCTCGTCCAGCACCAGAAGCTGCGGGTTGGCCAGAAGCGCGCGGGCCAGAAGCGCGCGCTGCATCTGGCCGCCGGACAGATCGGTCATCTGCCGTGCGCCAAAGCCGGTCATGCCGACGCGGTCGAGCGCGGTTTCGGCGGCGGCGTCGGCCACCCGGACGGGAAGCGACAGGAAGCGGCGCACGGTCAGGGGCATCGAACGGTCGATGTGCAGGCGCTGCGGGACGTAGCCGAGGCGCAGGCCATCGGCCCGCGTGACGCGGCCTTCGGCCACCGGGACGATACCCAGAAGCGCGCGGAGAAGGGTGGATTTGCCCGACCCGTTCGGTCCGAGAATCGTCACGATCTCGCCGGGGGCAATCGACAGCGTCACGTCATGCAGCACCTCGGTTTCGCCGTAGCGGACGCAGATGTGGTCGGCGGCGATCAGGCTCATGCGGCCACCCGGCAGGCGGGACAGAGGCCGATCGCCTCGACGGTGGAGCCTTCGATGGCAAAGCCAAGGCCTTTGGCCGCCACATCCAGCGCCTTGCGCACCGGCGCGGCCTCGGCCTCGGCCACGGTGGAGCAGGTGCGGCAGATCAGGAACACCGGCTGGTGCGCCTCGCCGGGGTGCATGCAGGCGGTGAACGCGTTGAGGCGCTGGATGCGGTGGGCAAGACCTTGATCGACAAGGAAATCCAGCGCGCGGTAGACCACGGGCGGCTGGTTGCCGAAGCCTTCGGCGGCAAGCCGGTTCAGCACGTCATAGGCACCAAGCGCGCGGTGTTCCTCCAGCAAGATCTCCAGCACGCGGCGGCGCACCGGGGTCATCCGCGCACCAGCCTCGGCGCAGATCGCTTCGGCTCGCGTCAGGGCACCCGTCGCGCAATGGGTGTGGTCGTGATGCGCAAAGGCCAGATCGGCGTTGGGTTCGGGGGTCGGCATTTTCGCGCCTTGACTTGTTATGATATTACATTCAATAGCCGATCTGGCAATAGCCGATCCGGCAATAGACGATCCGGAAGCAAAGGGAAAGCCCAAGTCATGCGTTATATCATTACGGCCCTGATGGCCAGCACCGCCCTGCCCGCACTGGCCGAAGTACCAGGCGTGGTGACCGACATTCCGCCCGTCCATGCGCTGGTTTCGCAGGTGATGGGCGATCTTGGCAGCCCGGTGCTGCTGCTGGCGAAAGGGGCGGACGAGCACGATTTCCAGTTGCGCCCAAGTCAGGCGGGGGAGGTGGCGGATGCGGCACTGGTGGTCTGGATCGGGCCGGAATTGACGCCGTGGCTGGAGACGGCACTGAAGAACCGGCCCGAGGGAGCCGCCGCGCTGGCGCTCCTGGATGCGGAGGGGACGGAGAAGATCGGGTATGGCAAGGCGGAGGGCGACGATCACGCGGGCGAAACGGCGGAAGACCATGCCGGCCATGCCGATGAGCATGACCACGGCGCCTATGACCCGCACGCATGGCTGGACCCGGACAATGCGAAGGTCTGGCTTGGGCTGATCGCGGCGGAGCTTGCGCGGATCGACCCTGACAATGCGGCGATCTATGCGGCCAATGCGGCCACGGCGACGGCAGGGATCAAGGCGCTGGATGCGGACCTGAGCGCACGGCTTGCGCCGATGAAGGACCGCGCCTTCGTGACCTTTCACGACGCCTATGGCTATTTTACCGCCCACTACGGGCTTGCGAGCGCTGGCAGCATTGCCCTTGGCGATGCGGCTGACCCCGGCGCGGCGCGGCTGAGCGAGATCCGCGCGACGCTGGAGGCCGGGTCGGTCGCGTGCATCTTCCCCGAGGTCCAGCATGACCCGGCGCTGGTGGTGCAGGTGGCCGACGGCACGGGCGCGGTGATCGGGGGCGCGCTTGACCCGGTCGGGTCGTCGCTGGAACCGGGGGCCGGAGCCTATGCCGCGCTGTTGACCGGGATTGCCGAGACGCTCGTCGCCTGCACGGCGCCCTGAGCGGGCGTCAGACCAGGCCTTCCTTGCGGAAAAGCGCCTTCAGGTCGGCCTCGGGGCGCGCGCCGAAATGGCTGATGACCTCGGCGGCGGCGACGCAGCCCATGCGTCCCGAGGTGGCGAGGCTTTGCCCGGTGGCCATGCCGTAAAGGAACCCGGCAGCGAACTGGTCGCCTGCTCCGGTGGCATCCACGGGAACCACGCGGCGGACGGGAACCACGACCTGTTCGTCGCCGCGCACCACGATCACGTCATGCCCCGACCGGGTGCAGACCACGAGGCCCGCGTCGGCGGCGGCCTGTTCGAGGGCTGCGGACAGGTCGGTCTGATAGAGCGAGGCCCATTCGTGTTCGTTGCCGATCACATAGTCGAGCGATTTGACCAGACGGCGGAAATCGTCACGGTGCCGGTCGACGCAGAACGGGTCGGACAGCGCGATGCCCGCCTTGCCGCCCTTGGCGTGGCACAGGTCGACCGCACGTTCAAAGGCCTGTTTGCCCTTGGGCTTGTCGTAGAGGTAGCCTTCGAGAAACAGGATCTCGGCGCTGCCCGCAACGCTGTCGGAAACGTCGTCGGGACCAAGTTCCGAGGAAATCCCGAGGTAGGTGTTCATCGACCGCTCGCCATCGGGGCACACGAAGATCATCGAGCGCGAGGTCGGAAGCTCGCCACCGGGCACGGGTGGGTTGACGAAATCGGTGCCTTCGTCGGCCATGGTGCGGGCGTAGAATTTCCCCAGCGCATCGTCGTGGACGCGCCCGATGAAGGCGGTGGTGAGGCCGAGGTTGCCAAGTCCCGCGAGCGTGTTCGCCACCGACCCGCCGGGAGCCTGCTGGCGGTTGGTCATCGCGCCATACAGAAGCTCGCCGCGTTCGCGTTCCACAAGCTGCATGATGCCCTTCTGGATGCCCATCAGGTCCAGAAAGCTGTCATCGGCGGTGGAGAACACATCCACGATTGCATTGCCGATGCCGACGACCTGATAGGTTTTCATGCAGTCTTTTCCTCGTATAGGCACCATTCCCGGATCGGGCAGATGCCGCATTTGGGTGTGCGCGCGACGCAGATATACCGCCCGTGCAGGATGAGCCAGTGGTGAGCGTGGCGCTGGAATTCGACCGGCACGTTGTCTTCGATGGCGCGTTCGACGGCCAGCTCGTCCCGACCGGGGCAGATGCCGGTGCGGTTGCCGACGCGGAAGATGTGGGTATCCACCGCCTGCGCCGGATAGCCGTGCCACATGTTGAGAACCACGTTCGCCGTCTTGCGCCCGACGCCGGGCAGGGACTGCAGGGCGGCGCGCGAGGTGGGGACCTGACCGTGATACACGTCGATCAGGATGCGGCTGAGTTTGATGACATTCCTGGCCTTGTTGCGGAAAAGGCCGATGGTCTTGATCATCTCGGTCAGGCGTTCTTCGCCCAGGGCGAGCATCTTTTCCGGGGTGTCTGCGATCTGGAAAAGCGCGCGGGTTGCCTTGTTCACGCCGACATCGGTGGCTTGGGCCGACAGGGCGACCGCGACAAGAAGGGTGAAATCGTTGACGTGTTCAAGTTCGCCCTTCGGCTCCGGCTCCAGGTCCTGGAAGCGGGTGAAGATCGCCCGCATCGCGGCGTAGGGAAGCTGCTTGGCCATGGCTTCTTCTGCCAGCCGAACCGGATCTGCGCAAGGATGCGCAACATCCGGGTCGCGGGGCGGCATGGTGTTGCGTAATGTGCTGGCCAAGGAGACCGCCATGACCGACCAAGCCCCCGCCTATCATTACGCCGTCATCGCCCGCGCGCTGAAGATCATCGACGCTGGGGGGCCGGGGCTGACGCTGGAGGGGCTTGCGGCCGAGATCGGGATGAGCCCGGCGCATTTTCAGCGGACGTTTTCGGCATGGGTCGGGGTCAGCCCGAAGAAGTACCAGCAGTATCTGGCGATCGGTCACGCGCGCACGTTGCTGGCCCAGCGGCACACCACGCTGTCGGCGGCGCTGGAGGTGGGGCTGTCCGGCACCGGGCGGCTGCATGACCTGTTCCTGACATGGGAGGCGATGGCGCCCGGCGATTATGCGCGGGGCGGCGCGGGGCTGGAAATCCGCTGGGGCTGGTTCGATAGCCCGTTTGGCCCGGCGCTTGTGATGGCAACGGACAAAGGCATCTGCGGGATCGGCTTTGCCGACGAGATCGATGCGGAAGCGGCGATGGAGGATCTGGTCCGCCGCTGGCCGAAGGCGGCCTATGTGGAGGACCGTCTGGCGATAGCGCCCATGGTGGACGCGGCCTTTGGCGGGCGCGACACAGCGCTGCATCTGATCGGCGCGCCGTTTCAGGTGAAGGTGTGGGAAGCGCTGCTGGCGATACCGTCGGGGCATGTGACGACCTATGCAGATATTGCGGGGGCCATCGGCCACCCCGCCGCACACCGGGCCGTCGGGACGGCGGTGGGGCGCAATCCGATTTCGTTCCTGATCCCGTGCCACCGGGCGCTGCGGCGCGACGGCGGGCTTGGTGGCTATCATTGGGGCCTGGAGCGCAAGCGCGCGATGCTGGCGTGGGAAGCGGCGCGCAGCGAAGGCTGATGCGCGAAAGCCTGCCGAAGTGGCAGGGGGCTGTAAGTCATCCTCCGCCTTTGCTATAAGATGCGCACGAGCCCGGTGCACGGGCCGACCCATCACCCTGAGGCGAGAGCAACATGTTCAAGACCCCCCTTATCCTGGCGACTGCGAGCGTGCTGGCGCTGACCGCCTGCGTCGATCCGAATGCCTACCCCAACGACCCGAACGCACGGTCGCGCAACGGCGCGATTCTGGGCGGCCTCACCGGAGCGGTGCTTGCCGGCACCTCGGGCGGCGATGACCGACTGGCCAAGGCCGCTGTCGGCGGCATTGTCGGTGCGGCCCTTGGCGGCGCGGTCGGTGCGTCGCTTGACCAGCAGGCCGCCGAACTGCGCGGTTCGCTGAATTCCAACATCTCGGTCACCAACACCGGGCAATACCTGGTCGTGAACATGCCACAGGACGTGCTGTTTGCCACCGACAGTGCCACGCTGCGCCCCGACCTGACGCGCGACATCAAGGCCGTGGCGTCAAGCCTGCTGCGTTACCCCAACAGCACGATCGAGGTGATCGGCCACACCGACAACACCGGTTCGGCCGCCTACAACCAGGACCTGTCGCAGCGTCGCGCCGTGTCTGTTGCCAACATCCTGCGCGAAAGCGGCGTACCGAACGGCCGCGTGACCGCCTTTGGTCGCGGCGAAGACGCCCCGATCGCGTCGAACATGACGCCCGAAGGCCGTGCGCAGAACCGCCGCGTCGAGATCATCATTCGCCCGACCGCATAAGGTTGGCGTCATCCTTGGAAAGGGCCGGGAACGCTCCCGGCCCTTTTTCATTGAGATTTGCCCGAACTGGTCATAATTTCAAACCAATCGGGGGGGGTGGTATGCCATTTTTGAAGGTTCAGACGGAAAAGCTGTCGCACTCCGTGGTCCGCCAGATTGAACAGCTTATCCTGCGCGGCATCCTGCGCCCCGGCGAACGGTTGCCGTCGGAGCGTGACATGGCCGACAAGCTGGGCGTGTCGCGGCCCAGCCTGCGTGATGCGATTGCCGACCTGTGCGAACGTGGGCTGCTGGTCACCCGCCCCGGCGCGGGGGTGTTCGTGGCGGATGTGCTGGGGTCGGCGTTTTCGGAAGCGTTGATCGAGTTGTTTTCGACCCATGAGGAAGCGGTGTTCGACTACATCTCGTTTCGGCGCGACATGGAGGGGCTGGCAGCCGAGCGGGCGGCGCGGCTGGGGTCGGAAACCGATCTGAAGGTGATCGCCACGATCTTTGCCAAGATGGAGGCCGCGCACCAGAAGCGCGACCCGTCAGACGAAGCGCAACTGGATGCGGAGTTCCACATGGCGATCATCGAGGCCAGCCATAACGTCATCATGCTGCACATGCTGCGGTCGATGTTCGATCTGTTGCGGCAGGGCGTATTTTACAATCGGCAGGTGATGTTCCGAAACCGGATGACGCGGGACCAGTTGCTGGATCAGCACCGCGCCATCAATGCGGCGCTGCAATCGCGCGACCCGGTGGCGGCGAAGGCGGCGGTGACGGCGCATCTGGATTACGTGGAACAGTCATTCACCGACCAGATCAGGGCGGAAAAGCACGAGGCGATTGCGCGCCAGCGATTCGAGCACGAACAGATGCGTTGACGGTGGCCATAAAGAAACCCGGGAGCCTTGCGGTCCCGGGTCTGGATCGTGGCGATGCTGACCGGTCAGTGGAGCTTGGCATCCACCTGGGCAATGGCCGCGTCGATCGACGCCTTGGCGGCGTCTGCGGTCATCTGGCGCGCAAGCACGTCGCCTGCCGCCGCGACGGCAAGGTTGACGGCCTGTTCCCGCACCTGACGGACAGCCGCGGTTTCAGCCGAGGCGATCTGATCGGTCGCGGCCGCAAGACGCCGGGCGATGGAGACCTTGAGGTCTTCCTTGGCCTGGGCTGCGGCGGCAAGCGCCTCTTCCCGGGCAGAGGAAACGATGCGGTCTGCCTGTTCCTGCACTTCTTTCTGACGCCGCTCATAGGTGGCGAGGATCGTCTTCGCCTCCTCGCGCAGGGCGCGGGCCTCATCCAGTTCGGCCTTGATCTGCACGGCGCGGGCGTCCAGCATCCCAGTCAGCTTGCCCGGCACCTTGAGGTAGACGAGCAGGGCGACGAAGGCGAGAAAGCCCAGAAGAACCACGAAGTCGGAGTTCTGCATCGAAAAGAACGGACCGGTTGCCGCAAGCGCGGGCGAAGCGGTCAGCGCCAGAAGAATGGTAAGCCGTTTCATCGCCTTATCCTTTCAGCCGGGCAGTAACCGCAGCGGCCACCGTTTTCGCATCTGCCGCGCCACCAAGCGCCGCGACAAGTTCGTTCGCCGTGTCGCGCGCCACTTCGGTGATCGCAGCCACCGCGCCTTCGCGGATCTCGACAATGGTCTTTTCCGACTCCGCCACTTTCGCGGCGATTTCAGCGTCTGCCCGTGCGGTTGCTGCATCCAGGTCTTTCTGGATATCGGCCTTCGCCGCAGCGACGATCTTGGCCGCTTCGGTGCGGGCCGAGGCAAGCGCGTCGCCATACGCCTTTTCGGCCGCGACCGCCTTGAGCTTCAGCTCTTCGGCAGCGGCGATATCGTTGGTGATGGTGCCCTTGCGTTCCGCCAGAACCGCGCCGATGCGCGGCAGGGCGATGCGGGACAGCACGAAGTAGATCACGACCAGCGTGACCATAAGCCAGAAAATTTGGTTCGGCCAGGTCGACAAATCAAGCTGGGGCATGCCCACAGCCTTTCCCGCCTCGCCCGTTGCTTCGGTTGCCATGTCGTTTCTCCTAAACCCTTGGAACCAGGGCCAGCCCTTGGGCTGGCCCGGAAGTCAGGTCCGGATGATCAGACTGCGAACATCAGCAAGAGAGCGATGAGGAACGAGAAGATCCCCAGTGCTTCGGCAAAGGCGATGCCGACGAAGAGGTTCGCGGTCTGCGAGGGGGCAGCCGAGGGGTTGCGCAGGGCGCCGGCGAGGAAGTTGCCAGCAATGTTGCCCACGCCGATGCCGGCGCCGCCAAGACCGATGGCGGCCAGGCCGGCACCGATGAACTTGCCCATTTCTGCGATGTCGCCTTCCATTTGGTAGCTCCTTTTCTGGAATTGGCTGAGTTGTAGTGTCCGACCGTCAGTGATGGGCTTCGCCCACCGCGTCACGAAGGTAGACGCAGGTCAGGATGGTAAAGACATAGGCCTGGACGGCCGAGACCAGCACCTCAAGCCCGTACATGGCCGCGATGGCCAGCACCGGCACGAAAGACGCCACGCCCATCGCCCCGGCAAAGCCCGCGAAGACCTTGATCACGGCATGGCCTGCCAGAAGGTTGCCGCCAAGACGGACGGAATGGCTGAGCGGGCGCACGAAGTAGGAGATCACCTCGATCAACGCAAGGATCGGGCGCAGGGCCAGGGGTGCCGAGGTGACCCAGAACATCGCCAGAAACGCCGGGCCCTTGCGGACGAACCCGACGACGGTGACGGTCACGAACACCAAGAGCGCAAGCGTTCCCGTCACGGCGATGTGCGATGTGGTGGTAAACGACGTCGGGATGAGGCCGAGGAAGTTCGACAGGAACACGAACATGAACAGCGTCATGACATAGGGAAAGAACTTCAGCCCTTCGTGGCCGACGATGTCCTCGACCATCTTGTGGATGAAGCCGTAGAACAGTTCGGCGACCGACTGGCCGCGCGAGGGAACGATGGCACGGCGGCGGGTGGACAAGACCAGCAGCGCGACCATCGCCAGGATGGCGATGCCCATCCAGAGGGTGACGTTGGTGGGGGTATACCATTCGATGGGTCCGTCGCCGAACAGCGGCTTGACCACGAACTGATCCATCGGCTTGATCTGCAGTCCGCTGCCGTGTTCTGCCGTCGCCATCATCAGTCCCTTTCGTCCTTGGCGGCCTCAACGGCCTTTCGTTCCAGTTCCCTTGCGCTGCCGAGCATCGTCCGGACGCCCGCCGCGAAGCCGAAAAGCGAGAAGATCACCAGGAAGACCGGGAGCGTGCCGAACAGCACGTCAAGCCCGTAACCGATTGCGGTTCCCAGCAACATGCCGGTCACAAGCTCGATCACCATCCTCCAGGCCACCTCGCCCTGCGAGAAACCCTTGCCCGTGTTGGTCTTCGGCGGCGGTTCCTGACCCTTCACCTTCTTCAGACGCTCTTCTAGCGCGCGCAGACGGTCTGGATCGGGATCTGACGACATGTCGAAGCCCCTTCACGTTCGCGGCGGAACCTACGGAGGTGGGGTGTCCGAGTCAAGCACAGAGAGGGCAGCTTGGTTTTGGCCTATACGACTGGATTCGCTGTATTTTTTCTCGCGCCTGCGATCGGTGCGGCAAACGCGCCGTTCGGCCCATATTCAACCATCCGGTTGACGATCAGCCCGGCAGGCGAGATAGAGGGAAGATGACCGCCAGCCTTGATATCGTCTTTGCCGCCCTGGCCGACCCGACCCGGCGCGCCATTCTGGCGATGCTGCTGGAGGATGACATGGCGGTCACCGATGTCGCCGAGCCATTCAAGATGAGCCTTGCTGGAATTTCAAAGCATCTGGCCGTGCTGTCGGAGGCGGGACTGGTCAGCCGCGAACGGCGCGGGCGGGTGATCTGGTGCAAGCTGGAGCCGGATGCGTTGAAGGCAGCCTCGGTCTGGATGCAGGGTTTCGGTCAGTTCGAGGCGATTGACCTAGACGATTTCGAGCGGTTCCTTGCGACGGAGCTTTCGGACCCCGAAACCGTCGAACCGCCGCAGGTTTGACCAGATTTTGTCACACCTGTTGAGAAAGTCCTGAAATTCGGCCGTTTCCGGGTGAATTAGGGGTGGTTTGCCCCCCTGAGGCGGAAACAGTTTGTTGAATCAACCCAACAAACCGTCCCGGATTCAACCTTAACGTGCCTTAGAACGGCCCCGCTTGGCAGCGAAATTGTCCTCAACGAACCAGAAGGGACATACCATGCAAAAGACCGTTGAACTCCTCCACAAGATCGGGCTGATCCGGGCGAAAATGTCGTCTGACGCTGGTGACAGCACCTTCGAGAAGCGCATGAAGAAGATCGACCGCGCCCGTCAGATGGCGACGAACGGCAGCATGATCTTCAAAAATCGGCCTGCACACGCGAAAGCCTGAGGCCCGAAACAAGGTCGCGCAATTCCTGTCGGGCAGCGATGTTCGACAGGTTCAATTGATCGACCCCGGTATCGCGCAGGTCCAGAAGGGTGAGCCCGCGCGGAAACAGTTCGCGAAAGATCACCCGCTCCGAAAACCCCGGCACCACCCGAAACCCGATGCGGCGCGACAGGTCTTCCAGAGCGGCGCCCACCTTTTTCTTGTTGTGCATCTGCTGGGCACCCAGCCGGTTGCGCACCACCACCCAGTCGATCGGCTTCAGCCCCGCCTGCGCCCGCAACTGCCGCGCCCCCCAGACCATTTCGGCATAGATCGACGGGCCGAGCACCTTGCCCGTTTCGGCATCGACGCGGGCCAGAAGGTCGAAGTCGACGAAACTGTCGTTCAGAGGCGTAATCAGCGTATCGGCCAGCGAATGTGCCACCTGGCTGAGCCGGGTATGGCTGCCGGGGCAATCGATGATGATGAAGTCCATCTCCGGGTCCATCGCGGCGACGGCTGCGGTCAGGCGCTGGTCAAAGGAGTTTTCAATGCCCCCGGCCGCCGCAGCGTCGGGAAGCGGGCGGTAATCGGGGGTCGGCAGATCAAGACCGGTGCGGGCCAGAAAGGCGCGGCGGTTTTCGATGTAGCGCCCGAAGGTGCGCTGCCTGAGATCGAGGTCAAGCGCGCCCACCCGATGGCCCATGCGCGCCAGCGCCGTGGCCACATGCATGCAGGTGGTCGATTTGCCCGACCCGCCCTTTTCGTTGCCCACCACGATGATATGCGCCACGCCACACCCACTCAGACCCTGCCCGTTTGCCCGCCGGTCTTATCGCGGTCCTGTCAGCCTGTGCAAGCGGGCTTGGGCCGGTTCGTCAGGCAACCTTGTGTGGCCGCGCGCCCGATGGACCCCACCCCGCTCCGGCAGTTGCGGCAACAGGCCACTTCTGCCGCATGGCCCAAACGCAAGACGCCGCCCGAAGGGGGCGGCGTCGAGGCTTTTGCCGCAGGCGTGGCTTAGAAGCCGAGGCCGGCGTATTTGTTCTTGAACTTCGACACGCGGCCGCCGGTATCCAGCAGCTTGGCGTTGCCGCCGGTCCAGGCCGGGTGTGCCAAGGGGTCGATGTCGAGCGCCATCTGGTCGCCTTCCTTGCCCCAGGTCGATTTGGTCTGGAACATGGTGCCATCGGTCATCTTGACGTTGATGGTGTGATAGTCGGGGTGAATGCCCTGTTTCATGACGGCGATCCTTATTCGGCTTTGGCTTTGTAAGCGGAATCTTCGGCGATACGGGCCGATTTGCCGCGGCGGGCGCGCAGGTAGTAGAGTTTCGCGCGACGGACCTTGCCGCGACGCACAACCTCGATCGAGTCGATGTTGGTCGAATAGAGCGGGAACACACGTTCCACGCCTTCGCCGAACGAGATCTTGCGAACCGTGAAGCTGGCCGAAATGGTCGCGCCGCCCTTGCGGCCGATGCAGACGCCTTCGTAGGCCTGCACGCGCGAACGGGTGCCTTCGGTCACTTTGTAGCCGACTTTGAGGGTGTCACCGGCCTTGAAATCCGGGATGGTCTTGCCGAGGGCAGCAATCTGCTCCGCCTCGATCTGGGCGATCAGGTTCATCGCATATAACTCCGTTGCGCGGTTTTTTCCGCTGGTATGATGCCGCCTCAGAGCTCTCGGTCTTCATTCGGGTCCCTACCGTGCGCCGCACAGTAAGCCCGCCAGAGATCAGGCCTGCGTTCCTTAGTCAGCCTTTCGGCCATGACCTTGCGCCAGGAGGCGATGTTCGCGTGATGGCCGGATTGAAGCACTTCCGGTATCTCGCGGCCTTGCCAGACGGTTGGCCGAGTGTAGTGCGGAAATTCCAAAAGCCCCTCCGAGAACGATTCTTCCTCGGTGGATTGGTGATTCCCAAGCACGCGGGGTATAAGGCGGACCGTCGCATCAATCAAGGCGGTTGCGGCGATCTCGCCGCCGGTCAGGACGAAATCGCCAAGGCTGATCTCTTCGATCCGGTGATGGTCGAGAACGCGCTGGTCGACGCCTTCGAAACGGCCACACAGAAGGGTGATGCCGTCGGCATTGGCAAGGCGGCGGGCGGTGGCCTGATCGAAGGGCTTGCCGCGCGGCGAGAGGTAGATGACCGGCCAGCGCGCACGGTCTGGCAGGGTGCCTTCGGCGGCCTTGGCCAGCGCTTCGTCCACCACATCGGCGCGCAGGACCATGCCCGCGCCGCCGCCTGCGGGCGTGTCATCGACGTTCAGGTGCTTGCCTTTGCCCAAGGGGCGCAGGTCGATGGTTTCCAGCCGCCAGAGGCCGTAATCGAGCGCCTTGCCGGTGAGGGAGAGGCCAAGGATGCCGGGGAAGGCGTCAGGGAACAGCGTGATGATCCTGGCGGTCCACGCGCCTTTGACCACGCGGTCCTCTTCCATCAGGTCGCGCGGCTTGAGGCTGGGCCGCAGCGACAGGCGGCCGTGGCTTCTGGACGGGCTTTCGGGCGGGTTTTCGGGCGGAGGAGACGGGTCTGACATGGGCGGCAGGTCTATCCGCAAAGCCCCGGGTTGAGAAGGGCCAGTTCCGCCGCCGGATCAGACCGGACTGGGCGCGCCACGCCGGGTATCGGCCCGCGCATCTGGGTCGGAGGTGCCAGACTTTGCCATTGCGGTTTCCACCGACCGGGCCAGCGCCACCAGCCCATCGCTGAGATCAACCCACATGTAGCGCGGCACGTCGCTGTCCGGCCCGGCTTCCAGCACGGTCTCGGCTGCCTGCCGCAGGGTCTGGGGCGACGGCAGCCCCGAGGCCCGGTCCGGAAACGCCGCAACCAGCGCAAGCGCGCGTGGCAGGAACAGGCGCAGCAGATCGGCGTTGCCGTCCGACAGATCGAACGCGACCGACAGGGCATTCGGCACACGACCGGGGGCGACAATCTCGGGTTCGGTGGCCCAGATGATCGTTGCGCGGCGCAGGGCGGCATGGCCACGTTCACTGTTGGTCAGGGCGGAGGCAAGGGCCGCGAGGCGATGCGCGGCGCCGGGACCGGAAAGCACATCTTCCAGCCGCTCGCGCAGTTTTGCCCCGTCGACGTCCTCGGCCAGCGTCAGAAGCGGCACGATGGCGGCAAGCGCCTTGGCCTCGGCGTAGGAGCCACCGGCGGCCTCGGCGTCTTCGTCAAGAAACACGCCTGCGGCCGCCGCATCGCGCGCATCCCACACGATGCGCGACAGGAAGATCCCCGCGATGGAAACACAAAGCGGGACCAGCGGATTCAACGCAAGCTCCAGCCCTGCAAGACCGACGAAGCCACGGCCAAGTCCAAGCAGAACCGTGACCAGCAGCACCTGTGACAAGATCTGCGTCAGTGCGGCGCCAATTGCACGACCGGTGCGCCATTCGGCGGCGCTGGTGGGCCATTGTTCCGGCCGCACCGTCATCAGCCACAGCACGAAGACCGAAACGAAGGGCGCCACCATGCCCCAGCCAAGCCCCGCCATCCCGGCCGACAAGGGGCCGAGATACAGGACGACATTCGCCACTTTCAGAAAGCGCAGCCGGGCATACATGGCAATCTCCTCACTGGTATCAGCGGGCAGCGCAGGTCACCAACCGCCGTGAGCGCTATTCCAGCCCGTCCGGCAGATCGGCAATCAAACGTCCAGCCGCAAGATCGACAGTCGGAACAATCGCCATGGTAAACGGCAAAAGCAGGGCGGATTTGTGCCCCTCGGCGGCGATTTCAAGGATATCTCCGGCGCCGTGATTGTGCACAGCCGTGACCTTGCCGATCAGCGCGCCGCCGGGATCGCGCACTTCAAGGCCGATCAGGTCGGCGTGGTAATATTCATCGTCGGGCAGCGAAGGCAGCTTTTCGCGGGCGACATACAGGCTGGTGCCGCGCAGCGCGTCGGCCTGTTCCTTGGTCGAAACGCCCGCGATGCGCGCGCCAAGACCGCCGGCAACCGGACGGGTCAGGGTGACGCGGAACTGGCGCGCGCCGTCTTCGGTGCTAAGCGGGCCGTAGCTGGCGATGTCTTCGGGCTGGGTGCAGAACGATTTCAGCCGCACCTCGCCCTGCACGCCGAAAGCGCCGGCGATGGCACCCACGCAGATAAGCTCGCTCATTCTCGGCCTCCGATGCAGATGCCACGGTCGTTGATCGCGCCGCCGGCGTTGGTGCAGGCGGACGCGTCGCCAAGCCGGGCGAACTGGATACCGGCCCAGAACGACCCGGCGCAAAGCGCCAGCGTGACCGTCCGGCGCACGAGGCCAAGTCCGGGGATCATCGCGCCGATACCTTCGATTGCGCTGCGCCCCGAATGAGAGGCGCAGCAAGCATTTGATATCGCAGGACTTTATTCCGCGGCGGGTTCAGCAGCACGGGCGGCTTTCTTGGCGGCGCGCTCGGCCATTGCCTTGCCCGGCTTGGCCGAGTTCGGGTTGCTGCGGGCGGCTTTCGGGCGGGCGCCGGCGGCTTCGAGCATGCGGGCGATGCGGTCGGTCGGCTGGGCGCCCTGGCTCAGCCAGTGCTGCACACGCTCGAGGTTCATCACGACGCGCTTTTCGTCGTCCTTGGCCAGAAGCGGGTTGTAGGTGCCCAGCTTTTCCAGGAAGCGGCCATCGCGCGGCATGCGGCTGTCGGTCGCGACGATGGAATAGAACGGGCGCTTCTTCGAGCCGCCACGGGCCAGACGGATTTTCATCGACATGGGGTAGTCTCCTTTGGTTTTCTGTTCGCGGCTGCGCCAGATGCGCAGCCAAGGTTTTGTTATTTCTGTAGTTTCTCGTGATGCCTGATGACTTCGGAGATGATGAAGGTCAGGAATTTCTTGGCAAGGTCAGGGTCGAGGTCGGCCTCTTGCGACAGTTGTTCCAGCCGCCGCATCTGCCGCGCCTCGCGGTCGGGGTCGGACGGCGGCAGGTCGTGTTCGGCCTTGAGCCGGCCCACCGCCTGCGTCCGCTTGAAGCGTTCGGCCAGCGTGTAGACGAGGATCGCATCCAGCCGGTCGATGGATTCGCGGTGCTCTTTCAGAAGCGCGGCGGCTTTGGTTGCGGTGTCCATCAATCCCCCCTCTGCGACGTCTGCTGGGCGTCTGCTTTGTGTATGGCAAGCGTATGGCTTGGCGTCTGGCTGGCGGGGCGATGCAGCCAGACCTGCGCGCCGTCGAAGACGCCGTCGAGCACCGCGCCAAGCCGTTCGGCGACGCGGATCGAGCCGGAGTTGGCGGGATCGATGTAGCTGACCAGCCGGGCCATCCCCAGCGCCGCGAAGGCATGGTCGCGCAACGCGGCGGCGGCTTCGGTGGCGTAGCCCTGCCCTTCGGCTGACGGGCGGATGAGATAGCCAAGCTCTGGCCCCTGATCGCCGGGTTCGAACCCGATGAGGACGAAGCCGAGGGGCGCGCCATCGGATTTCGGCTCCACCGTCCAGACGCCGTGGCCGCGCAGGAGCCAGAGGCCGACGGTGGCCGAAAAGTCGGTGAAGGCCGCGTCGCGGGTGAAGGGGCCGCCAAGATGCGTGCCGGCAGGACCGGTGAAGATTTCGGCCCAGACATCGAAATCGTCAAGCCGAGGTGCGCGGAGGCGAAGGCGGGCGGTTTCGATCACGGGGACCAGCGCGGCGAGCGTCGCGGCGAAATCCGCGGCGGGGCCGGCAATGGCGCGTTCATGCGGGGCGCGGATCATGTGCGCACCGCCGGATTGGGGTGGCGGTAGACCAGATCGGCAGGGTCCATCCGCGGGGCGGTGCCATCACGCACCGCGCCCAGACGTTCGGCCAGCGCAATTGACCGCGCATTCGCCGGGTCGATGTAGCTGACCGCCGTGTCCCAGCCGAGGGGGCCGAAGGCATGGGAGCGCGCGGCGGTTACCGCCTCGACCATGATGCCACGGCCTTCGGCGGCGGGGGACCACAGGCTCCACGCGAGTTCCGGTTCGGGCCAGTCGATCGGGTGCCAGGGGCCGCACATGCCGAGGGGGGTGGGGTCGCCCTTGGCTTCGATGATGAAGAGGCCGTAGCCGCGCAGCACCCACATGCCGACAAGGTGGCCCATCGCGCGCCAGGCCTTGGCCTCGTCCAGGTCGTCGGGCCGGATGAAGGAGGAGCGGTCGGAGGCCATGAAGGCCCGCCAATGCGGCCAGTCCGACGCCACCGGCGCGCGCAACACCAGGCGTTCCGTTTCCAGAACGGGCGTGCTGGCCAGCGTGGGGGTGGCGGGACGGATCATCTTTTCTTCATCAGCCCCGACAGGCCCGAGGGCAGCGACATGCCGCGCGGCAGGCCCATGTTGGCAAGTCCACCCATGCCCTGCTTCATGCCCTTGGCGGCTTCTTCCAACTGTTCGGGCGTCATCTTCGACGGGTCGGGCATGCCGCCCTTGCCCATGAAGGACTTGAGCGCCTGTTTCATCATGCCGCCCTTGCCCATCTTCTTCATCATCTCGGCCATCTGCTTGTGCTGCTTCAGCAGGCGGTTGAGATCGGACACGTCAAGGCCCGCACCGGCGGCGATGCGCTTCTTGCGGCTGGCAGCGAGAAGGTCGGGGTTGGCGCGTTCCTTCCTGGTCATCGACTGGATCAGCGCGATCTGGCGTTTCAGCATCTTGTCGTCGATGCCTGCCGCTTCGGCCTGCGCCTGCATCTTGCCCATGCCGGGCATCATGCCCATCAGGCCCTGCATGCCGCCCATCTTGACCATCTGCTCAAGCTGCATCTTGAGGTCGTTCATGTTGAACAGACCCTTGGCAAAGCGCTTGGCCATGCGTTCGGCCTGTTCGGCCTCGAATGTCTCTTGCGCCTTTTCGACGAGGGCGACGATATCGCCCATGCCGAGGATGCGGCCGGCGACGCGATCGGGATCGAAGGTTTCGATCGCGTCCATCTTTTCGCCAAGGCCGACAAAGCGGATCGGCTTGCCGGTGACGGCGCGCATCGACAGGGCCGCACCGCCGCGACCGTCGCCGTCCATCCGGGTGAGGACGACGCCGGTGATGCCGACCTTGGCATCGAATTCGGTCGCGACGTTGACGGCGTCCTGCCCGGTCAGGCCATCGACCACCAGCAGGGTTTCGCGCGGCTGGGCGATGTCGCGGACGGATTGCACCTCGTCCATCAGGACTTCGTCGATGTGCAAACGGCCGGCGGTGTCGAGGAACAGCACGTCATAGCCGCCGAAGTTGGCTTGCGTCTTGGCGCGCCTGGCGATCTGGACGGCAGTTTCGCCCTTGACGATGGGCAGGCTGTCGACGCCGATCTGGCCGGCGAGGATGGCAAGCTGTTCCATCGCTGCGGGGCGGTTGGTGTCGAGCGAGGCGAGGAGAACCTTCTTGCCCTGCTTTTCCTTCAGCCGCTTGGCCAGTTTCGCGGTGGTGGTGGTCTTGCCCGAGCCTTGCAGACCGACCATCAGGATCGTTGCGGGCGGGTTGTCGATCTTCAGCGCATCGGCGGGGCCGTCGCCCGCCAGCACATGGATCAGCTCGTCATGGACGATCTTCACGACCATCTGGCCGGGGGTGATGGATTTCGTGACCGCAGAGCCGGTGGCCTTGTCCTGCACCCGCTTGATGAAATCGCGCGCAACCGGCAGCGAGACGTCGGCTTCCAAGAGGGCCACGCGCACTTCGCGCAGCGCGGTCATCACGTCGGCTTCGGACAGCGCGCCCTGTTTCGTCAGGCGGTCGAAGACGCCGCCAAGGCGTTCTGACAGGCTTTCGAACATCGCTCTCTCCTACGGTTGCGTGACCCCGATATGGGAGCCTCGGGCGAAAAACCAAACGACCAATGCAGGACTGCACCCGTGGGCGCAACGCGCTGACGGATGGCGATCCCGGGCATGGCCCTTGGGACCGGAAGCATAAGCCTCCGGGGAATTGCGGTGGCGGATACGCCTGATGCGGGGATTAGTCAAGCCGTGGGGCGGTCAGGTGACCGAGGGCAGATCTGCCAGCCCTGTGATCTGCGCCAGCTCGCCGATCAGCCCGTCGAGCCTTGGCCGGGTGATCGAAGGAAATTCGGCGGCGAGGGCCGCGTCCACCTCGGCGGCGCGCTTCGTCGCCGAGGGGCCGAACCGGTCGGCCCTGTACGATCTGAGAAAGCGGTTCTGGCGGAAACGGGTGTCGTTGTCGAAATGCATGGCGCGAATGTAGGCGGGAAAGCCGGGGTCCGAAACCACGGGATAATCCATCCAGAGCTTCTGATGCATCATGGCGAACGGCGGGCGCAGGAAGTCAGCGTCGGAAATCCAGGCGAGGCCGAGCGCGGTCAGATACTGGTTGATCATGATCGACGCACCGTCGTTGCCATCGAAGGCTGTCGGAAACAGCAGGATGCCCTTCGGAAAGCTGAAGTGCGTACGCGGCGGCATGTCGCGCGCAGCCTGACGCAAGCGGGCGATGAAGCTGTGAGCCAGCGCATCATCGTCATCCAGCCGGAAATGCAGCGGCTGGGCAGAGCGGTCGGGGCCAAGTGCGTCTTCCATGTGGCGCTGGTAGGCATAGATGCTGCGCCGGGTGCGGGAAAACACCACCGTCGCCTGCGGCAGGCGCGAGGCCACCAGCCAGAGCCGTTCCTTGAAGGCGTCCGGCATCACGTCAGAGGACATCACCAGGATGCGGAAATCCTGATCGGTCTGCGCCATCAGGCTGGGCAGGGTCAGGTTTTCGAAAAGGTGGAACCGGCGGGCGATCCGGGTTTCGTCGTAAAGGGTGGCGAGGGCCTTGTCCTCGGCATCGGGCTGCAGGCGCGTGTCGGTGAGGCCGTAGTAGGAAAACCGGATGTGGCCGATGATCGGACGCTGATCTGACACGAGCCACCTTTCACCAAGAAACCCCTGCTGCCGATAAAGCGGGTAGCGGGCCGTCAGGTCAACTGCCCGGTTCGGAAACCTGGCGATCGGTGCGGCAGGCCAGCATGTCGATGGCCAGCGTGGCGGCAGCGAGGCCAGCCACCGGCACACCGGTAGAGGCGGGGCCGGGGCGTGGGAAGCGGGCGTGGCGGACGGCGAGGTTGGCGTGCAGATCGTCGGGGCCGGGGCCGCCTGCGTAATGTGTGGTGGCCTTGAGCATGGTCAGCGAGGGCAGCGACGGCAGCGCCAGCGCGTCCATCGCCGCCTCGGCAGCCTTGGCGAGGTCGGTCAGGGCGGCGGTGGCCGACAGCCACGCGAACCGGCCGGCGCTGCGCAGGATCGCGCCGCCCTCGGTGCGCAGGGTGCTTGCCGGGCCGGGGGCAAAGGTCAGCACCGCCGACAGGCCCGAGCCTTGGGGCAGCAGGACGCGGGCGGCGGGATCGGGGGTCCAGACATCGGGGGTCCAGACATCGGGCGGTGCCGTGTCGCCGAACCAGTGCGCGGACAGGAGGTGGCGGGCATCGAGGCCTGCGGCAGACAGCACCGTGTCAGCGGACGCCGCATCCGGCGCTGCAAGATGCGCCAACCGCAGCGGCCCACCGTCGATCACCGACACCTCTGCATCGAGGCGGCGAAACACGGTCACGCGCGGCGTGCCGGCGATGGCGTAGAGGTCCACCTCGATCGTCATGCCGGGGTAGTAGAAATGCGGCAAGCGAACCGGGGCGAGCACGGCCAACGGGAAGGCGTCAGCCAGAACCGCCAGCATCATCGCCGTCTGCGCGCCGGCATCGGCGGTGTGATAGACCACCAGAAGGGCCGCCTGATGCCCCGGCGGAAGATGCGCCAGCACACCTTGCGCCAAAGCCGCCACCCGCCGCGCCTGTGCCACCGGATCGCCCGGATCAAGCACGCGGCCTTCGGCATCAAGCGGGCATTGGCCGCAGCTTGCGCCAAACCCTCCGCCCTGCCCCAGCGTTGCCACGGCAAGCGAGCAGGCAACCGGCACCGGCATCGACCACATCAGCCCCATCGGCAGATGCAGGACGCCGGGTGTCTGGTCTGCTGCGGGCATCGGACTGGTTTCCTGATGGCTGGGCTGCAGGCAGTCTGGGTTCCCGCGCGCGCCGGCGTCAAGAGGCGGTTCAGGCCACTTACCCCTTGCAAACCCGCACAGAACTTTTCTTCATGTGCGCAATCGCACATCGCCGCGACTGGCTTGGGGAGACTGGCATGGACAATTGGGACGAGATTCGCACCGCATTTCAGGTGGCGCGCCTGGGCACGGTTTCGGGCGCTGCCGACGTGCTGGGCGTGCATCATGCCACGGTCATCCGGCACATCGATTCGCTGGAAAAGCGGCTTTCGGCCAAGCTGTTCCAACGCCATGCGCGCGGCTACACCCCGACCGAGGCCGGGCGTGACCTGCTGGCCGTGGCGCAGACCACCGAAGAGCAGTTCGCGCACCTGTCGTCCCGCATCAAGGGCCAGGGCGAGACGGTCGCCGGGGAGCTTGTCGTCACCTCGATCTCGGGGGTTGCAGATCTGCTGACGCCGGTGATGGTGTCGTTTCAAAAAAAATACCCCGGCGTGATGGTGCGGTTCCTGACCGACATGCGGGTGTTCCGGCTGGATTATGGCGAGGCGCATGTCGCGATCCGGGCGGGTGCCGGGCCGGAGGAGCCCGACAACGTGGTGCAACCGCTGGTGCGGGTGCGCACGGCGCTTTATGCCGCGAAATCCTACGCCGACGAACATGGCCTGCCGACCAGCGAGGCCGAGTTTGCCGGGCACCGGTTCGTCTGCACCGACGCCGAGGCGACGCGGGCGCCGTTCTACCGCTGGCTGCGCGCCTCGGTGCAGCCCGAGCAGATCACCTATGCGGCGTCGGAACCTGCGGCGCTGGAGGCCGCGGTGCGGATGGGCGCGGGGATCGGGTTCGTGATGGCATTCCGTGCCGCCGAAGACCCCGATCTGATCGAGGTTCTGCCCGCCCGCCCGGAATGGGAATCGCCGCTGCGCATTGTCACGCATGTCGACCTGCACCGCACCCGCAAGGTGCAGGCCTTTCTTGCGCATCTGAAGGACGCGGCCAAGGACTGGAAACTGTGCAGTTGACCGAGGCGCAGCGAGGCCACTTGGCGATGCTGGCGTTTTCGGCGCTGGTGGCGGGGTCGTTCTCGCTTGGCGCGCTGGCGGCACCGTTTGTCGACCCGGCGGCGCTGTCGGCGCTGCGGTTTTTCATTGCGGCCGTTCTGGTGGGGATGGCTGCGGCGGCCACCACCGGGCTGCCGCGCCGGGCCTTTGCGGCACCGTGGCGGTATCTGCTGCTGGGCGCGCTGCTGGCCGCCTATTTCGTGCTGATGTTCGAGGGGCTGCGCACGGCGGCACCGGTATCGGCGGCAGCGGTGTTTACACTGACGCCGGTGATGGCGGCGGGGTTCGGCTGGCTGTTCCTGCGCCAGCGGATGACCGGACGGATGGCACTGGCGCTGGCGATCGGGGCGGCGGGCGCGCTGGTGGTGATCTTTCGCGGCCGTTTGAGTGCGATGCTGGGGCTGAATGTCGGGGTAGGAGAAGTCACCTATTTCTGGGGATGCGTTGCCCATGCCGCCTATGCGCCCTTGGTGCGCAAGCTGAACCGGGGCGAACCGGCGATCGTGTTCACCTTCGGGATGATGGTGGCGGGGACGGCGCTGCTGACGGTCTGGGCCTGGCCTGCGATACGGGCGACGGACTGGGCGGCTTTGCCCGCGATCGTTTGGATCACGCTGGCCTATGTCGCCGTTGCGGCCTCGGCGGTGACCTTCGTTCTGCTGCAATACGCCACGCTGCGGCTGCCGGCGGCCAAGGTGATGGCCTATACCTATCTGGTGCCGGCCTGGGTGATCCTGTGGGAAATCTCGCTGCACGGCGCATGGCCGCCGGGGATCGTGCTGGCCGGGGTTGCGATGACCGGGCTGGGGCTGTGGCTGTTGCTGAAGGAGTGATCATTCCGCCGCGACGGGCTGCGCCGCCGTGGCGCGCCGTGCCGCTGCCGGGCCGATCAGGTGATCCATCCGCTGTGCCACGCGGGCCAGATGGCGGGCGCGGCTTTCGGGGGTGGAAGCGTCCATCAGGTAATGCGCGGCAAAGGCCACGCGCTTGCCGGGTTTGCAAAGATACCCCACGCCGCGCATCAGGGTGCGCTTGCCCGGTGCGCCGATCAGGGCGGTCAGCCAGCGGCTGGCCCCGCAGGTGGTAAAGATGCCAAGCCGGGTGATGTGGCGCAGCCCGGGCCGGATCGTGCGGTTCTGCGCGTCGGGCATGTGGAAAGCGACATCGGGCAGCATCACCCGGTCAAGCCAGCCCTTCAGCATCGCAGGCAGGCCATACCACCACGTCGGGTAGACGAAGATCAGCGTGTCGCACCAGCGCAGGTCGGCCACCTCGGACGCGACGCAGGCGGTGTTCGTCGGGCAATCGAGGTAGCCGTGCCATTCCGGCGCGGTCAGCACCGGCTGGAACCCCTTGGCGTAAAGGTCGCTGACCCTGACCTCGGCACCCGCCGCTTCGAGTTTGGAGACGACGACATCCCGCACCGCCGCGTTGAAGCTGTCGGGGCGAGGATGGCAGTACACGACGAGTGCGCGCATGAACGATGACCGGGTTCGACCGCCATGCCGCAGGATAGCGGCATGAAAGCGCAGCGATGCTGCGCTGCCGCGGATCGTAGCATGGCGCGGCGCGGGCGCTCAACAGTCTTGCTGGGTCAGACGCGGAACCGGATCAGGCCGTCGGTCAGGTAGGCGTCGGCCAGATCAAGACTGCCTGCGGTGAAGGCAGGGCCGCCCAATGCTGCGGCAGTGTCGCTGTCGGCGCGGGTGGCAAGCCACGCGCCAAGGAGGAGGCGGCGCAAGAGAATCATTGCCGGGATCATCGCGCGGTCGGCAGCGTCAAGGCTGCCCGCGCGCGCATACCCCTCGCACCACGCGGCGGCGAGGCCGGGGATGCGGGGGTCGGTTTCATAGAACGACACGGCGGCGGCCAGGTCGTAGACCCACCAGCCAAAGCCGCAATCGTCGAAGTCGATGGCCCAGAGCCCGAGGTCGTCCCGCATCAGGTTGGCAAGGCGGAGGTCGGCGTGGATGAGGCCGAACACGTCAGGCCCGGTGCCATAGGCGGCAAGATCGGCGGAGAGTTGGCCCACGGCGCGCGACAGAAGCGCCCTGCCCTGCGGGGTCAGACCCTCGGCCTGCCACCAATGGCCCCAGTGCGGGCTGGGGCCGAGGATCGTATCGGCATCCCACCGCTTGCGGGTGAAACCGGGGGGCGGCGCCCAGCGAAGGGCGTGGCCGTGCAGGCGGGCGGTGATCTCGCCCAGGGGTGCGAACCAGTGGGCAAGGTCATCACCGGGGTTCAGCTCGGCGCCTTGGATCGGGGCAAAGCCGACGAGGTGGCGGTCGCCGGCCCGGCCGACGAAATCGCCGCCAAGGTCAGCGACCGGGCGCACCACGCGCAGGCCGGGTTCACCTTGCAGCGCGGTAAGCCATGCAAGCTCCGAGGCGATCTCGGCCCTGGTGTGGTAGCCCTTGCGGTGCAGCCGCAGCACCAGCGCATCGCCCGCACGCCAGGTCTCGTTTTCCGAGCGGTTCAGCAGGGTGAGCGGCGTATCGGGCGGCAGGCCGTAGCGGGCCAGCGCGGGGCGCAGATCGTCACCGCTCATCGCCGCGCCGCATCAGGTAGATGTCCATGATCCAGCCGTGTTCGGCACGCAGGCGCGCGCGGGTTTCGACGATCTGGGCTGCGACCTCGGCCAAGGGGCCGTGGATCAGCGCCTGCTGCGGCATGCCGACATAGGCGCCCCACCAGATCGTCACGCCGTGGGGATCAACGGCCTGAAACGCGCCGCCGCTGTCCAGCATCACGCCGACGCTGTTTGCCGCAGGGGGCCAGCCTTCGTCGCGCAACCGCCGTCCGGTGGTGATGACGACCGGGGCGGCCAGCGCGTTCAGGGGGATGGCATGCGCCGCCGTCAGCACTTGCAGGCTGGTGATGCCGGGGATGACTTCGGTGGTCAGGCCGGGCAGCCGCGCGGCGATGCGCAACGTGCTGTCATAAAGCGACGGGTCGCCCCAGACCATCAGCGCCACCCGCCCGCCTTTGGGCAGATGCGCGTCGATGGCGGCCTGCCAGACGGCGGCGATGGCGTCGTGCCAGTCGTTGACCGCGCCGAGGTAGTCGGTCTGGTCGGCGCGCTTTGGCACGTCGTATTCCGCGACCGTCACCGGGGCGGTGACGACGGCACCGACGATCTGGCGGCGCAGGTCGGCAAGATCGGACTTGTCGTCGCCCTTGCGCGGCAGAAGGATCAGGTCGGCGCGGTTCAGGGCCTTGACCGCCTGAGCCGTCAGGTGGTCCGGGTTGCCGGTGCCGATGCCGATCAGCGACAGCGTGGTCATGGCAGGCCGTCCGGGTCGGCCAGCGGGCCAAAGAGGATCAGGCCGGGAAGCGCGCCCGGTTCGCCCGACAGCCGTTCGGCAAGGCTGGCGATGGTGCCACGAGTCAGAGACTGCTCCGGCTGGCTGACCGCCTCGGCCAGCAGCGCGGGGGTGTCGGGCGACAGGCCGTGGGCGACGAGCGCCCTGGCCAGTGCGGGGAAGGTGCGCTTGCCCATGAACACCACGGTTGTGGCCATCGGATCGGCCAGTGCGGCGATGTTCAGTCCCGGCGGCAACTGGCCGGAGGTATCGGCGGCGGTGATGTACTGCACGCGCTGCGACACCAGACGGCGGGTCAGCGGGATGCCTGCCGCCGCCGCCGCAGCCGAGGCGGAGGTGACGCCGGGAATGATCTCGCAGCCGATGCCGGCGGCGTGGACGGCGGCAAGCTCCTCTTCCAGCCGGCCGAAGATGCCGCTGTCGCCGGATTTGAGCCGCACCACCCGCGCGCCGGTCAGCGCATAGTCGACCAGCAGGCGGCTGACGTGATCCTGCTTTGGCGAGGCGCGGCCTGCGCGTTTGCCGACACCGACGAGGTCTGCACCGGGCCGCGCGAGCGCAAGGATCGGGCCGGAGGAGAGGTCGTCATACAGGATCGCATCCGCCGCGCCGATGCGCTGCACGGCGCGGACGGTCAGAAGGTCGGGGTCGCCCGGACCTGCGGAAACGAAGGAGACAAAGCCGGTCATGACGCCTCGGCGATCAGGTGGAAGTAGGTGCCGGTCGACCGCCCGCCGCCGGGGTGAAGGCGATATGAGCCGGTTTCCGGGACGCTTGCCCCGGTCGCGTCGGTGACAAGGGCAAGGGCGGGGTCGGGTTGGTCGATGATGGTGGAGTAATGGAATTCGTGCCCGCGCAGGCGGCTTGCCTCGGCATGGCCGGGGATCGGGGTGAGAAGGGTGGCCTGCCGGTAGCCAAGGTGCATCTTGCGGCTGGCGTAGGAGGTGACGAGGCCCAAGAGCCCGGCCATCCGGTGCCGCGTGCCATCCTTGTCGATCAGCGCCGCACCCATCGCCATGTAGCCGCCGCACTCGCCGTGGACCGGGCGGGTGTCGGCAAAGGCGCGCAGCCCGGTGCGGAAGCTATCCGCGGCGGCCAGCGCCCCGGCGTGAAGTTCGGGGTAGCCGCCGGGCAGCCAGCAGGTATCGGCGGAAGGATCGGGCGGCTGATCCGCAAGCGGCGAGAACGGCAGGATTTCGGCCCCTGCCTTGCGCCAGCCATCAAGGAGGTGTGGGTAGACAAAGGAAAACGCGGCGTCGCGGGCAAGGGCGATGCGCTGGCCGGGTGGACGGACCCGCGTGGTGCGGGTGGTCTGCGCGGGGTGGGCGGCAGCGGCGGCCAGCAGCGCCTCCAGATCCAGCCGCTCGCGCACCAGGGCGGCGGCTTGGGTGATCAGCGCCTCGAGGGCCGGGTGTTCTTCGGCCTGCACCAGCCCGAGGTGGCGTTCGGGCACCGCGATGCTGGCCTGTTTCGGCAGCGCGCCAAAGACGATCACTCCAGCCTCGGCCATGCCGACGCGCACCAGTGCCTCGTGCCTTGGGCTGGCGACGCGGTTCAGGACCACGCCCGCGATGGTAACCCCGGCGCGGAACCCCGCCAGCCCGCGCGCGATGGCGCCCGCCGTCTGCGCCTGGCCCGACACGTCGATCACCAAGACCACCGGCCAGCCCATGAGTGCCGCCACATCCGCGCTGGCACCGGTGCCAGCCTCGCCCGGTTTGGCCACGCCGTCAAAGAGGCCCATCGAGCCTTCGGCCAGCACCAGATCGGCCCCCGGTGCGTCAGCCAGACCGGCGATCATTGCAGGCGACATCGCCCAACTGTCGAGGTTGCGCGAGGCCTGCCCGGACGCCGCGGTGTGGAACGCGGGGTCGATGTAATCCGGCCCGCTTTTCAGCGGCTGCACCATGAGGCCCCGGTCGCGCAGGGCGCGCAACAGGCCCAGCATCAGCGTGGTCTTGCCGCTGCCCGAGGACGGGGCGGAGATGAGCAGGCCGGGCGTCATGAGCCGGTGCCGGGAAAGCGCGGGTCGGTGCCCACCGGGCGGTAGCGGCGGTCGTAGTCGCCCGCGTAAAGCCGGCTTTCCTCGAACCCCTCGGCGGCCAGCGCGGGGCCGATCAGGATCAGCGCGGTCCGCTCCACCTCGGCGGGCACGGCGGCAACCAGAGTGCCAAGCGTGGCGCGGATGATCCGCTCGTCCGGCCAGCTTGCGCGCCAGACCACGGCGACCGGGCAATCGAGGCCGTAATGCGGGGCAAGGTCCGTCACCACCTTGTCCAGCAGGTGGATCGACAGGTGCAGCGCCAGCGTCGCCCCGGTCGCCCCGAACGCGGCCAGTGTTTCGCGGGGCGGCATCTTGGTGGCGCGGCCTTCGGTGCGGGTCAGCACCACCGATTGCGCCAGCCCCGGCAGGGTCAGTTCAGCCCCGAGGGTGGCCGCGGCGGCGGCGAACGACGGCACGCCCGGCGTCACGTCGTAGGGGATGCCCAGCTCACGCAAGCGGCGCAACTGTTCGCCCATCGCCGACCAGACCGACAGATCGCCCGAGTGCAGCCGCGCGATGGCGTGGCCTTGCGCATGCGCGCTGGCGATTTCGGCGATGATCTCGTCAAGGCTCATCGGCGCGGTGTTGACGATGCGGCAACCGGGCGGGCAATGGCCGAGGATCGCCTGCGGGATCAGCGAGCCCGCGTAAAGGCAGACCGGCGAGGCGGCGATCAGGTCGCGCCCGCGCAGGGTGAGAAGGTCGGGCGCACCGGGGCCAGCGCCGATGAAGTGAACGGTCATGGCTTGGCCCCTTCGGCAATGGCAGCGGTGGCAGTTCCGTCAGCCGATTGCGCACGCGGCGCGATCAGCCGCGCGCCCGGCCCGGCTGCGGCCAGTGCCGCCGCCTCGGCCAGCGACCCGGTGCCGTAAAGCGCCGTCACGCGCGCGGACTGCGTGGCGACCGCCTGCCCCGGCAGATCGGCAGATGGCACGGCGACCAGCGGCAGCCCGAGACTGCGGGCAAGGTCGCGCAGGCCTTCGGCCTTGTCGGCGGCGGTGGCAAGTGTCGTCACGCCGTCCGGCCCGCCCGCCTGCATCAGCGCGTCGCGCAACGCAGCCTCGGTCGCGCCCTTGCGAAAGCCGAACCCCGCCACCCTCATCGCACCACGCTCCACTGCACGATGGGCATCGCCGCCCGCCAGCCGCGCTTGGCCCCCAAGGGCGCGGCCTCGGCCAGGTCGATGCGCAACACCTCGCCACCGTGGCGGGCGGACCAGTCAAGCAGCAAGGCCTCGGTCTCCAGCGTCACGGCATTGGCGACAAGCCGCGTGCCGGCGGGCAGCAGCGCCCACAGCCGCGCCAGCAGCGCCTCGGACGCGCCTCCGCCGACGAACACCGCATCCGGGCGCGGCAGGGTTTCAAGGCCAGCGGGCGCGGTATGGCGGGCAAGGCTGTAGCGATGACCGAGACCGAACCGTTCGGCATTGCCGACGGCACGCGCGGCGCGAGTGGCATCGGCCTCCACCGCATGGCAATGCGCGGCCCCGGCCAGGAGCCATTCGATCCCGACAGAGCCGGAGCCTGCGCCGATATCCCACAACACCTCGCCCGCGCGTGGCGCCAGCGCCGAAAGCGTCAGCGCGCGGACCGGGCGCTTGGTGATCTGGCCGTCGTGCTGGAAAAGCGCGTCCGGCAGGCCCGAGGCGCGCGGCATCCCCGCTCCGACCGCGTCGATCGCCACAGCCACGGGGGCAGCGATATCGGTGAGGTCCATCGCCTGCGCGGTCGTCTGGCGCACCCGTTCGCGCGGGCCGCCGAGCGCCTCCAGCACCATCAGCGTTGACGCGCCAAAGCCGGTTTCGGTCAGATAGGCCGCCAGTTCACGCACCGCCGCCCCGTCGCGCAACAGGCAGATCGCGCGCACTCCTCGGCCCAGAACGGGGGCCAATCGGGTCAGGGGCGCTGCGTGCAGGCCAAGGCACAGCACCTCTTCCAGCCGCCAGCCAAGCCGGTTTGCCGCCAGCGAAAAGGTCGACGGCTGCGGATGCGACACCCATTCGCCCGGCACCAGATGCGGCACCAGCGACCCGCCCGCGCCGAACCAGAACGGATCGCCCGATACCAGCACCGCCACCCGCCGCCCGCGTTCGGCCAGCACCGGCGCCACGTCGAACGGAACACCCCAGGCGCGCCCCTGAACCCCGGCGAGGGCCAGATGTCGCGGCCCGCCAAACACCACTTCGGCCGCCGCCAGCGCTTCACGGGTTGCGGGCGACAGGCCTGCCGGTCCATCCTCGCCCAGACCGATGATGGTCAGCCAGGGATCAGACATGACACGCATCCTTCTTCTCGGCGGCACCACCGAGGCGGGCCTTCTGGCGCGCGCCATCGCCGAGGCGGGCCTGCCGGGCATCTATTCCTACGCAGGCCGGACGGACGCACCCCTGGACCAGCCGATCCCGATGCGGGTCGGCGGCTTTGGCGGCGTGGAGGGCCTTTGCGCCTATCTCAAGGCCGAAGAAATCACCCATGTGATCGACGCCACCCACCCTTTCGCGGCCCAGATGAGCGGCAATGCCGTTGCCGCCTGCGCCGCGACCAAAACACCGCTTCTCGCGCTGGAACGCGCCCCTTGGGTGGCGGGCGAAGGTGACCATTGGCACCATGTAGCCGACATTCCCGCCGCCGTTGCGGCCCTTGCCGGCCCGCCGCGCCGCGTGTTCCTTGCCATCGGGCGGCAGCATCTGGACCCCTTCGCCGCCCAGCCGCAGCATCACTACCTTCTGCGCCTTGTCGATGCGCCGACCGGTCCGCTGCCCCTGCCGCAGGCCGAGGTGATCGTGGCGCGCGGGCCGTTCGATGTGGCCGGCGATACCGCGCTTCTGCGCCAGCACCAGACCGGGCTGATCGTCGCCAAGAACGCCGGTGGCAAGGGCGCGGTTGCCAAGATCGCCGCTGCCCGAGCCCTCGGCCTGCCGGTTCTGATGATCGACCGGCCGCGGCTGCCGAAGCGGCAGGTGGTCACGTCGGTGAAGGCAGCGATGGACTGGCTGCATCACACCGCCCGCCTTGGCGTATAGACCCAGCGCCCGACCCGCCGGGTGGCGGAATTGCCGACGATCACAACGGTGCGCATGTCGGCCATCTCAGGCGTGGCCTCGGCCAGCGTGACGGTGCGCAACGCCGCGTCCGGGGTGGAGACGGCGCGGGCGAACAGGATCAGCCGGTCTGGCCCGCACGCATCGCGCAGCACGTCCAGCGCCTTGGCAAAGGTGTCGGGCCGGCTGGCCGAGCGCGGGTTGTAGAAGGCCATCGCGAAATCGGCCTGTGCCGCGTGGCGCAGCCGGGCCTCGATCACCGCCCAGGGTTTCAGGTTGTCCGACAGGTTGATGCAGCAGAAATCATGGCCCAGGGGCGCGCCCGCCGCCGCCGCCGCCGCCAGCATCGCGGTGATCCCCGGCAACACCCGCACGTCGAGGCCATGCCACTCCGTCATGCCCTCCATCGCCTCGAACACCGCCGACGCCATCGCGAACACACCCGGATCACCGGACGACACGATCACCACCCGCCGCCCCGCCGCCGCCATCGCAAGGGCGGCGCGCGCCCGGTCCATCTCTACCCGGTTGTCCGACGGGTGCAGCGTCAGGCCCGCACGCGGTGCCACGCGCGCGACATAGGGAATGTAGCCGACAACGTCGGTTGCCTCGGCCAACGCCGCGGTCACCTCCGGCGTGACCATCGCCTCATCGCCCGGCCCAAGCCCGGCTATGATCAGGCTGCCGCTCATGCAGCTTCCTTCTTGCAGGAATATCCCACGCGGTAGTCCGTTGATTTCGCCATTGGTTCGAGAAAGCAATGGACTGCGGGGCGTGAAGCCCCCGGTTCTCCGCCATGACGCAGTGCCGCAGTCGTCATTCCGGGATCTCCGGCCGCCGACCGTGGCCATGCACCAGCACGATCGCGAAATACGGGCAGTCCGCCGCATCGACTTCGACCAGCCGTGCGATGCGCTGGTTGGGCATCGTGCCACGCTCCACCAGCCACGCTGCCTCCAGCCGCCCGGCACGTTCCAGCGCACGGCGCACGCGCGGCAGGTTGCGCCCGGTCTTCATCACCACCAGCGCATCCGCCGTTGTCATGTGCTGCACCAGATCATCTTCCGGCAATGTGCCCATCAGCACCGTCAGCACATCGTCGCCCCAGGTGATCGGGGTATCGGTCGCGGTCCAGCAGCCGGTCATGCCGGTGATGCCGGGGATCACCTCCACCGGCACGCGACCCTGCAACCGGCTGTGCAGGTGCATGAACGAGCCGTAGAAGAACGGGTCGCCCTCGCACAGCACCAGCACGTCCTCGGTCTGGCACAGGGTTTCCAGCCGGTCGGCCCAGTCATCATAGAACCGGGCAAGGGCGCCATTGTATTCCGGGCTGTCGAACGGCAGTTCGGTCGTGACCGGGTATTCCATCGGGTATTCCCTGACGCCCGCCGACAGCATCCCCTCGACGATGCGTCGCGCCTGCCCCGGCCTGCCGGCCTTGCGGAAATAGGCCACATGCCGCGCGGCCCCTATCGCGCGGGCGGCGCGCAGGCTCATCAGGTCGGGGTCGCCGGGGCCGAGGCCCGCGCAGATGACTTTGCCGATCGCGGGGCCCATGGTCATTCCTTCCGGCTTGCCAGCGCATTGATCGCGGCGACGGTGATCGCGCTGCCACCAAGCCGCCCCGCGACGATCAGGCTGGGCACCGGGGGTGCCTCGATCAGCGCCGCTTTCGATTCCGCCGCCCCCACGAACCCGACCGGACAGCCGATGATTGCGGCGGGGCGCGGGCAACCGGGGTCTTCCAGCATGTTCAACAGGTGGAAAAGCGCGGTTGGCGCATTGCCGATCGCCACCACGGCCCCGGCAAGATGCGGTCGCCACAGTTCCACCGCCGCCGCCGACCGGGTGTTGCCGATCCTTGCCGCCAGCGCCGGAACGGACGGATCTTGCAGCGTGCAGATGATCTCGTTGCTGGCGGGCAGGCGCTTGCGGGTGATGCCTTCGCTGACCATGCGCACATCGCACAGGATCGGCGCGCCGCCCTCAAGTGCCGCGCGGGCGGCAATCGCCATGCCCGGGCTGAAGCGGATCTGCGGCGCCAGATCGACCATCCCGGCGGCGTGGATCATGCGGACGGCAACGACCTCTTCCTCGGGCGTGAAGCGTGCCAGATCGGCCTCGGCGCGGATCATCGCGAAGGACTGGACATAGATCGCAGCACCGTCGGTTTCATAAAGGTGGGGCATGGGGGGCCTTCAGAAGATCAGGTAGGTCGGCTGGCGACAGCCCGGTTTGCATCGGGGTATCGGACGCGGTTCCGCCGCGCACAAGGCCGAAACCCCGTGGCGAGGCGATCAGCGTCAGGTCGGCTGGCCCCGGATGGGCGCAGCCCTTGGCGCAACCGGAGACATGCAGCACGCTGCCCGCAGGCACCAGCGCGGCAAGGCTGCGGGCAAGGGTTCGCGTCTGGCCCAGCGCCTGCGGACAGCCCGGCGCTCCGGTGCAGGCGGTGACGCGCAGGAGCGGCTCTGCCGGATCGGTGACAAGTTCCGCAATCGCCGGGATTTGCGTGGCCGCAGCGAGGAACAGCATCCGCCACGGCGTCGGGCGGAGTTCGTGGCCTAGGGCGGCCAGCGCGATCAGCGTCTCGGCGCGCATCTGCCCGAAGGCCAGCGCGACCAGAACCCCCTCGGCGTGCGGGCCGGGGGCGGGCTGCGGCAAGGGCTGCGGCAAGGGCTGCGCGGGCGCGGTGTCGCAGCCGGGTGGCACGACGCCCCGACCGATCAGCGCGGCCATCCGGCCACGGCCATCGGTCACGCCGCCGGATGCCGCGAACCACTGCGCAAGGCTGACAGCATCCTGCGCCAGATCGTTCACGACGCGGCCCAAGCCATAACCGTCAGGCCGCAGGATCAGTTGCCCATCCGCCGCCCGCTCCACCCGGATGTCCGCCGAAGCGCCCGACAGCACCGGACGCGGCCCGCAATCGAGCGCAAAGCCGAACTTGCCGGGCAGCGGCGGCATCTGTGCCAGCGCCGCGGTCAGCACGGCGGTGAGGGCATCAATGTAGGACGACGCCGGGCGGAACGGCGTCACGATCAGGTTGCGAAGCTGCTCGGTTTCGATATCGGGGTCGATCAGGCCGTGGGCGCGCAGATCCGCGATCAGCGGGCCATGCGAGGCTTCGGTGACGCCGCGCAATTGCAGGTTGGCGCGGGCCGAAAGGTCGATGATCCCGTTGCCATGCGCCAAGGCGGCCCGCGCGATGGCTTCGGCCTGCGCGGGTGACAGCCGCCCGCCGGGGGGGCGCACCCGCACGATCAGCCCGTCGCCCGAGGCCATCGGGCGCAAGGCACCGGGGCACCAGCCCTTGACCTGCCACGCGGTCATGCCAGCACCGCCGCGATGGAATTGCGCCGGGTCAGCCACAGCCCGGCATCGCGCAGGCGGCGGAACAGGTCTTCCATTGCCGCAAGGGCGGCAGGGTTTTCGCGGCAAAGAAACTCGCGCACGTCGTCACGGCCCAGCGTCGCGTCGTGGTAAAGGTCAAACAGATGCGGCGGCACCACCTGGGCCAGATGCGCGAAGGCGGCCATGTGGTCGAGCGTTGCGGCAATCTCGGCGGCCCCGCGGTAGCCGTGGTTCATCATGCCCGAAGCCCAATCGGGGTTCGCGGCACGGGCGCGCACCACGCGGGCGATTTCCTCGGTGAGGGTGCGGGCGCGCGGGGTGTCGGGGCGCGTGGCGTCAAGGTGATAAAGCGTCGGTGCCTGCCCGCCAAGCCGCGCCACGGCGGCGGCAAAGCCTGCCTCGTGCGCGGCGTAATCGGCGGCCATCAGCACGTCGGTTTCCGGCAGGTCTTGCGGGTGGACGAAGGCATCCGCCGCCTTGACGCGCGCCTCGATGCCCGCGCGGTTCAGGGTGGATTGGCCGTCCGTCCCGATCGACCAGGCCGAGGCGCGCAGCCAAGCCTCGCCCGCCTCGGCCCGCGCCGCATCGGTGAAGGTGTCGGCAGCGGTGCCCATGCCAAGCCCGTATTGCCCCGGCTGCGGGCCAAACACCCGCGCGGCACGGGCGGCATAGGGATTGTCCTCGGCCGCCTCGTCGCGCAGGGCGAGCGCCTCGGCCCCCGCCTCGAACAGTTGCGCGAGGCCGGGGAATACGTCGCGGAACAGGCCCGAGACTCGCAAGGTAACGTCGATGCGCGGCCGCCCGAGCAGCGCCAGCGGAACGATCTCGAACCCCGACACCCGCGCCGAGCCTTCGTCCCAGCGCGGACTGAGGCCGGCAAGGTGCAGCGCCATCGCGAACTCCTCGCCGGCCGTGCGCATGGTGGCCGAGCCCCAGAGATCGACCACCAGCCCGCGCGGATAATCGCCGTGATCCTGCAGGTGGCGGCGGACCAGCTCCTCGGCCAGCTTGACGCCCTGCGCATGGGCATTGCGCGATGGCACGGCGCGGGGATCGACGCTGTAAAGGTTGCGCCCGGTGGGCAACACGTCAGACCGCCCACGATAGGGCGAGCCTGCCGGGCCGGGCGGCACGCGGCGACCCGCCAGCGCGGCCAGCATCCCGTCGCGTTCACCGGCCCCCTGCCCCAGAACGTGCAGCCCGTGGCCGAACTGGCTTTCCTTGATGTCGCAGACAAAGCGGTCGATCCGGGTGATCGCCTCGGCTGGTGTCGCATCGGGCGGCAGGCCCAGATCGTCGGCCACGCCCGAGGCCAGCGCCTCGTCGCGGATCGCGGCGACCAGCCGGTTGCGGCGGGCGGGGTCCAGCCCGTCGGCGGTGGAGTATTCATCGAGCAGGCGTTCCAGCCGACCCATCCCCTCGGGCAGCGAGGACGCCACCATCGGCGGCGGCAGGTGTCCGAGGGTCAGCGCCCCGATGCGACGTTTGGCCTGCGCCGCCTCGCCGGGGTCATTGACGATGAAGGGGTAGATCACCGGCAGCGCGCCGATCAGCGCCTCGGGCCAGCAGGCATCGGACAGCGCCACGGATTTGCCCGGCAGCCATTCCAGCGTGCCATGCGCGCCCATGTGGACGAGCGCGTGCAGGCCCTGCGAACGCAGCCAGAGGTAGAAGGCGACGTAGCCGTGGCGGGGGGTGCGGCTCAGGTCGTGGTAATCGTCGTCGCGGCGGACAAGATCGCCGCGTTCGGGTTGCAGCGCGATGAGCATATGGCCACGGCGGGTGGCGGCGAAGTGGAAGGCACCGTTACGGCAGGCGGGGTCGGCCTCCGGCTCGCCCCAGGCGGCCAACGCGGTCCGCAGCGGTTCGGGCAGCATGGCGAGGGCGGCGCGGTAGTCGGCCAGCGGCCACGCGATCGTGTCGCCGAGAGCTTGGGGAAGCGGCGAACCACCCGGAGCATCATAGCTGTCCTGCGCCAAGACGTTGAGCAGCGCCTCGGTCGAGGCCAGCGCATCCAGGCCGACGGCATGCGCCATCTGGTGCGCGCGGCCGGGATAGGTGGACAGCACCACGGCCAGCTTGCGCTCGGCGGCAGGGGTGGCGGCGAGGCTGTGCCACGCCCGGACGCGCGCCACCACCGCCGCGATCCGCCCGGCCTCGGCCCGATGGCCAAAGCGGGAAAACTGCAGGTCGGGGTCGCGCTTGCCGGGGCTTTTGAAGCTGACGATGCCGGCAAAAAGCCGCCCGTCCACCTCCGGCAGAACCACATGCATCGCAAGGTCGGCGGGCGACAGTCCACGGTCCGAGGCGGCCCAGTCACGCTTGCGCGCGGTTGAAAGCGCCACCTGAAACGCCGGGCAATCGGCACCGTCGAAGGGGGTGCGGCCATCCTCGCCTTGCGCGGAAAACGCGGTGGCGTTGACGATGGCCACGGGCGGATGTGCCGCGATGTGGGCGCGCAGCCAGCCGGCAACGCCCGGCGCCTTGAGGCTGGGGGCAAAGGCACCATAGGCGGCAAAACCCGCCTCGCGCAGCGCGGCGATCAGCGCATCGACCGGCGCGGTATCGCCAGCGGTAAGGTAGGAGCGGTAGAACGCGACCAGCACCGGACGATCCCCTGCCGGGGCCGCGACAACCCCGCGCGAGGGGTCGTAAAAGCCCATCTCGGGCACCGATTTGTCGCCAACGACCGGCCCGGCATAAAGCCCCGCCGCCAGCGCCAGTTGCGCCAGCGCCGCTTGCGCGGCGACCGCGCCCCCGGCATCGCACAGGTCTTGCAGACGTCGCAGCGTCGACACCGGCAGGGTCGACAGCGCATCAAGCCGCGCATCGGGCCTGCCGTCGGCGGGCAGCACCGCCAGCGCGATGGACTTCCTTCGCGCCAGATCCTGCAGGGCGGCGAGACCGTAGGGCCAATAGGCCTCGCCCCCGATCAGCCGCACGAGGATCGCCTTGGCGCCGTGCAGCGTCTTTTCGACATAGGTATCGACCGACAGGGGATGCTTCAGCGCGATGATGTTGCCCAGCCGCAGCGACGGCAGCCCCACCCGCCCGCGCTGCCACCCCGCCGCGAAGGCGCCAAGGTCGCTGTCGGAAAACGACAGCACCACCAGATCGGCCGGGTCTTGCCCCAGGTCGAACGGGGTTTCCGTTTCCTCCAGACCGTGGCTTTCGCGGAACACGACGTGCATCGTTCAGGTTCCCCGTCGGGGCGCTGTGCGCAACCCCCCCCACCCCGGCCCTCCCCCACGATGGGGGGAGGGAGGCGCCAACAGGCCAGCCGTGGTGCGGGCGCGGTTCACGTCGTCAGGCCCCCAGAACCTTGCGGATCGCGGCTTCGTCGATGTCGTCATGCTCGGCGATGACCACCAGTTGCGACCGGCGCGGAGTGCTGCCCCACGGCCGGTCATACTGCATCCGCACCCGGCCACCGACCGCCTGCACCAGCATCCGCATCGGCTTGCCCGCCACCGCGACATGGCCCTTCACGCGCAGGATCTGCTGCTCCTCGGCCAGCCGCACGATGGCGGCGGCCAGCGCCTCGGGGTCGGCCACTTCGGGCAGGTCGACGACAATGGTGTCGAAGTCGTCGTGTTCGTGATCGTCATGGCCATCGTGATGCGAGGGCCGCGCCGCCAGATCATCCTCGGCGGCGGCATTGAGGCCAAGGATCAGACGCGGGTCGATCACGCCTTCGGTCATCGCCAGCATCGGCACCGTTCGGGTCATCTCGGCCGCAATCATCGCGCGCGCGGTGGCAAGCCCGGTCTCACCGGCAAGATCCGCCTTCGACAGAAGGATCAGGTCGGCGCAGAGGATCTGGTCCTCGAACACCTCCGACAGTGGCGTCTCATGGTCAAGCGAGGGGTCGGCGGCACGCTGCGCATCGACGGCAGCGACGTCAGGCGCGAAGCGTCCCGCCGCCACCGCCTCGGCATCGGCGAGCGCGATGACACCGTCTACCGTGATCCGGCTGCGGATCGCGGGCCAGTCGAACGCCTTGAGCAAGGGCTTCGGCAACGCCAGACCAGAGGTCTCGATCAGGATGTGATCAGGCCGGACCGGCATCGCCATCAAGGCCTCGATCGTCGGGATGAAATCGTCGGCGACGGTGCAGCAGATACAGCCGTTGGCAAGTTCGACGATGTTTTCCACCGGGCAGTTGGCATCGGCGCAGGATTTCAGGATGTCGCCGTCGACGCCCACGGTGCCGAATTCGTTGACGAGGATCGCCAGCCGCTTGCCCTGCGGGTTCTGCATCAGGTGACGGATCAGGGTGGTCTTGCCCGCACCCAGAAAGCCGGTGATCACGGTGACGGGGATCTTGGTCAGGTCGGTCATTCGGCAGCCTCTTGTGGGGGAAATTGCGGTGGGACGCGGGCGATGCTTTGCTTGCGGAAGATGACGGGCCGCTCGCGCCAGGGCACGATGCCATCGGAGGTGGCGGCGTATTTCGCGGCCCCGTCCAGAATGTCGGCGGCGTTCTCGGCCCCGAGGCGACCGTAGACGTAGGACCACGCACCCGGCATCGAAAGCGACACCGCGCAGCCGGTGTTGCAGGCCGACAGACATTCGACCCCGACGATGCGGACTCCATCGGGCGCCCCAGCCGCCAGCAACGCCGCGTGCAGGTCGGCTCCCGGTGCAACCATGCCTTCGGGAACAGGCTCGCCCCGCTTGCAGGTGGTGCAGACATAAAGCGTGGCAGTCATGCCCAATCCTCATTGGCATCGGGGATGGGCCAGAGAAGGATGCGGCATCGCACCCATCTGCCGGTCGCGGAACACCCCGTCCGCCGGTTCAGTCACATGTGCTGGCAGGTCTCCCGGCTTGCGGATTGAGGGCGGCTGCCCAACGGCCCCTCGCCTTCCCACGCTTGCGCGCAGTGGCGTCAGGGACCTTTCCGGTCACGGTCGCGGGGGCGGCTGCGCTTTGGGGGTTTCGCCCCTGTCGCATTCCCTCTTCGCCTGTCATAGACAGGAACCAACACGCATTCCACCTGCGCCATGACCGCCATCCTTGTCAAGGACACGACCGACCATGACCGATCCCCTACCGACACCCGGCACTGAACCTGACGCCGAAGCCGATCTGGCGCGGCACGCCTCGAAGATGGCCAAGAAGAAGGCCGCGCGCGACAAGATCATGGCGGGAAAGGCGGGCGAGAAGGGGTTGATCATCGTCCACACCGGGGCCGGCAAGGGCAAATCCTCCTCCGGCTTCGGGATGATCCTGCGCTGCGTGGCGCATGGCATGCCCTCGGCGGTGGTGCAGTTCATCAAGGGCGCGTGGGACACCGGCGAGCGGCGGTTGCTGACCACGCATTTCGCCGACCTGTGCGAGTTTCACGCGATGGGCGAGGGCTTCACCTGGGAAACGCAGGACAAGACGCGCGACATTGCGGCGGCGCGGGCGGGGTGGGAAAAGGCCAAGGAACTGATCCGCAACCCCGAAATCCGCATGGTCTTGCTGGACGAGATCAACATTGCCCTGCGCTATGACTATCTTGATATCGACGAGGTTCTGGCCTTCCTCGCGACCGAAAAACCACCGCTCACCCATGTGGTGCTGACCGGGCGCAACGCCTCGGAGAAACTGATCGAAGCGGCGGACCTTGTGACCGAGATGACGCTGGTGAAGCACCCGTTCCGCGCCGGCATCAAGGCGCAGGCTGGGGTTGAATTCTGACCGGTGTAGAAGGGGGGCTGTCTGCCCCCCACGGCAACCGCGTCCCGCGGCCGCCTCCCCCCGAGGATACTTTCGCAGAGAGGAAGCCCGGACAGACAGGAGGTTCAGACGCCCCGTCCGAAGCGCACGGCCCCGGACAGGGCATCTTCCCCTCTGACGGTCATCGGCGTCCCCGCCTGTACCGCAGCCTCAGCTTGTGGCGAACCGGTTAACAAATCATTGCGGGATGCCTGCAATCTTCCTCTCTGCGAAAATATCCTGCGGGGGTCCGGGGGTGCAAAACCCCCGGCGGGCGGGCGAAGGGCTCAGCCCTTGACCGCCAGAGCCAGCAATGCGGCGCAATCAACATGGGCTTCCATGTGGTCTGCCAACGCCTCCAGCGTTGCCTCGACTGTGTCGTCGTAGCTGACCGTGCCGACTGCGGCACCAAGCTGCGACAGGAACGCTCGCCGGAAACCGTCGGCGGAAAACATGCCGTGCAGGTAGCTGCCCATCACCCGTCCGTCGACCCGCATTGCGCCTTCGGACTGGCCTGAAACCTGAAACAGCGGCCGCGCGCAATCGGGGCCGTCAGTGCGGCCGATGTGGATTTCATATCCCCGCACCGCCTCGTCACTGGCGATATGGGTCGCCGCGGTTTCGGTCACGCGCTTGTCCGCTGTCATGACCGTCCTGACATCCAGCAGGCCAAGCCCCGGCACCGAACCGGCCGGACCTTCGATACCGTCCGGATCGGAGATCACCCGGCCTAGCATCTGATAGCCGCCGCAAAGCCCCAGCACCCGCGCGCCCCGGCGCAGGGCGGCGGCAAGGTCGATGTCCCAGCCTTGGGCGCGCAGGAAGGCGAGGTCGGCGATGGTGGCCTTGCTGCCCGGCAGGATGATCAGGTCTGCCTCCACCGGCAGGGGCTGGCCGGGGGGAACCATCCGCAGGGTCACTCCCGGTTCCTGGGCCAGAGGATCGAGGTCGTCGAAATTGGCGATGCGCGACAGCTGCGGCACCGCGATCAGGAAATCACCGGTCCCCCGTGTGCCACCCAGATCGGCGGCATCCTCGGCGGGCAGACGGTGGGCATCGGCAAACCACGGCACCACGCCGAAACCGGGCCAGCCGGTGCGGTCCTTGATGAACTGGTAGCCGTCGTCAAAAAGGCGCGGGTCGCCGCGGAACTTATTGACCAGAAAGCCGCGGATCATCGCGGCATCGGCCGGGTCGATGACGCTTTGCGTGCCCACCAGTTGCGCAATCACCCCGCCGCGGTCGATGTCACCGACCAGCACCACCGGAACCCCCGCCGCGCGGGCAAAGCCCATGTTTGCAATGTCGCCTGACCGCAGGTTCACCTCGGCGGGGCTGCCTGCGCCTTCGACGATGACGAGATCCGCCTCGGCCTTCATGCGGGCGAAACTGTCCAGCACCGGGGCCATCAGGTCAGGCTTCAGCCGGGCATAATCGCGCGCCTTCACCGTGGCCCAGCGCTGGCCCTGCACGATCACCTGACTTCCCGTCTCGGATTCCGGCTTCAGCAGGACCGGATTCATGTGGACCGAAGGTGCCACCCCCGCCGCCCGCGCCTGCAAGGCTTGCGCGCGACCGATCTCGCCGCCCGCCGCGACGGCGGCGTTGTTAGACATGTTCTGCGGCTTGAACGGGCGCACCACCAGCCCCTGCCGCGCGAACACCCTGCAAAGCCCCGCCACCAGCATCGACTTGCCGACGTTCGACCCGGCACCCTGGATCATCAGCGTTGCCGTCATGACCGGCGCGCCATCAACCAGACGAAGAACACGCCACCCACAAGGCCGGTGACAATGCCGATCGGCATGTCTTCGGGCGCCATCACCACGCGGGCCACGGTATCCGCCCAGATCAGGAACACCGCGCCGAAGAGCGCCGAAAGGGGCAGCACCCGCGCGTTGTCGCCCCCGACGATCAGCCGCACCAGATGTGGCATCATCAGCCCGACAAAGCCGATGATCCCGGAAAACGCCACCATCACCCCGGTGATCAGCGCCCCCGCGACAAACACCGACAGCCGGAACCGCGCGACCGGAATCCCGAGGCTCGCCGCTGTCTCGTCGCCAAGGCTCATCGCGTTGAGCGCCCCGGCGCGCGACCAGAGCCAGAGTCCGGCCGGGATCAGGACAAGGGTGGGAAACATCAGGTGCGACCATTGCGCAAGACCGAGGCCCCCCAGCATCCAGAACACCACCGTATGCGTGGCCTTCGGATCGCCAAGGAAGATCAGCATGTTCGCCCCCGCCATGATGATGAAGCTGACCGCGACCCCCGCCAGCACCAGCCGGTCCGCCGTGGTTGCCCCCGCAAGCTGCGCCGCGGCCAGCACCATCAGCGTGGCGGCCAGCGCGCCCCCGAACGCCATCAGCGGCACGGTCAGCACGCCAAGGAACAGCCCGGTGTGCAGCAAGGCCGCAATTGCCCCGAACGCGCCACCCGAGGAAATGCCCAGCAGATGCGGGTCCGCCAGCGGGTTGCGTGTCACCGATTGCAGCGCCGCGCCGGTCAGACCCAGCCCCGCGCCGACCAATGCCGCCAGCACGGCGCGCGGAAAGCGGATGTCCCAGACAATCGCCTCGCGCCCCGCCGTCCAGTCCGCCGCCACCCAGCCTGCCGCCACCCAGCCCGGGGCGAGGTGATGCAGCATCACCCCCCAGACCGTGCCAAGCGGCACCGACACCGCGCCCACCGAAACCGCCGCCATCACCGACAGCACCAGCGCGCCCAGAGCCACCAGCCCCAGCCCCACGCGCCGCGACAGCCGCACGAGGCGGGGCCGCGCAGAAGAGGCAAGCGGCAGGTAGGCCATCACTTCGCCCAGAACCCGGCGACCAGCTTTTCCACCGCGCGGATGTTGCGTGGCCCCGGCGTCGCCTCGACGTATTCCAGCACGACGTAGCGGTCGTTCTTTACCGCATCCATGCCTGCGAAAGCCGGGTTTTCCTCAAGAAACGCGATCTTCTGCTCGGCGGTCACGTCGCCGTAGTTGACGATCACGATCACCTGCGGATTGCGCTCCACCACCGGCTCCCAGGCCACGGCGGCCCAGCTTTTCTCCAGATCGTCCATGATGTTCACGCCACCCGCCGCCTCGATCAGCGCCGTGGGGATCGCGTATTTGCCGGCGGTGAAGGGGCTTTCCTCGCCGCTGTCATAGACGAACACCCTGAGCGGCGCAGACCGGTCCACCCCCGCCGTCACCTTTTCCAACCGGGCCTTGTAACCCGCCACCAGCGCCTCGGCCGTTTCGGACACGCCGAAGATCGTGCCAAGGTTCAACAGGTCGGCATACATGTCATCCATCGTCGACCGCGCCTTCGGCCCGACGAAGATGCAGCTTTCGGTCAGTTCGTAGGTCTTGATCCCGAACGGTTCCAGCGTCTCGGGCGTGACCTCGCCGCCGACCTTCATGCCGTAATTCCAGCCGGCAAAGAAGAAATCCGCCTCGGCCCCGACCAGCACCTCCTTCGACGGATACTGCGCCGACAGTTCCGGCAGTTCGGCCACGCCCTCGCGCGCCTCGGGGTCCAGCGTCTTCCAGCCGGAAATGCCGGTATAGCCCACCATCCGGTCGCGCAGGCCCAGAACCAGCATCATCTCGGTCAGGTTGACGTCGTTGGAAATCGCGCGCTCCGGCGCTGCGTCGAACGTCACCTCGCGGTCGCAGCTTTTCACGGTCACGGGGAAGGCGGCGGCCACGTTGGCCGAGATCAGCAGGGTCAGAACAGCGAGTTTCATCAGGAACCTTGAAGTTGAAAGGAAAAACGTGGCGCGGGGCCGGACCTGTCCACCCGCGCCATGACGTTGAAGGCCGAAGCGATGTTGTCTTCCGACAGGGCCATCAGCGGCGCGGCATCTGCCAGCACCCCGCCCTCGGACAGGATCATCACCCGATCGGCAAACTCTGCCGCCAGGGTCAGGTCATGCAATGTGGTGACGATCGCCAGCCCCAGCCCGCGCAACAGCGACAGCAGTTCAAGCTGGTGGCGGATGTCGAGGTGATTGGTCGGCTCGTCCAGGATCAGCACGCGCGGCTCTTGCGCCAGCGCCCGCGCCACCATCACCCGCTGACGCTCACCGCCCGACAGCGTGCCGAAGCGGCGGTCGGCAAAGGCGCCAAGGTCAAGCCGGGCGAGCGCCGCCTCCACCACCTCGGCGTCGCGCGCGCCAGCGCCATAGCCCATCCGGTGCGGCAGGCGGCCCAGCGTCACGATCTGCCGCGCGGTCAGCGCGAAATCGGTCGGCTGTTCCTGCAACACGGCGGCGACCACGCGCGCCACCTCCTGCGCCGGTCGCGCCCAAAGATCGCGGCCGTCCAGCAGCACCGCCCCCGCGCGCGGCGCGTGATAGCGGTAGAGCAGCCGCAAGAGCGTGGATTTGCCGGCCCCGTTGGCACCGCAGATCGCCAGCACCTCGCCCGACCCAAGCCGAAAGCTGATGTCGCGCAGGATATCGGGCCCGCGCTTCGGCCCCCAATGCACGCCCCGCGCTTCAAGCACAGGTGCGCCGCCGCCAGCCGCCAGATGCGAGGCCAAAGCCTGCGCAGACATGTTCATCGCATACCTTTCCCAGGACACCCCGCCCGGCGCGTTTCAAGTTCCGATGGCAGGTCTCCTGACTTGCGGGTCGTTGCTTGCCTGAACCTTCCCGGCCAATCGGCCAGTGGCACTTCAGGTTCGCTCGCCGCTCACAGTTGCGGGGGCAGTCACGGGTTTGGCGGCTGATGCCTACACCTCACCGTATTCCCTTTTCACCCGGCCGCGCGTGGTTTGGCCGGGAACCATCGCCGCCAGCATCCGGCCAATCGCCCTGCTGGTCAAGCCCGCAAGCGACATGCGGCCCCGCTGGCGCGACCCGGAGCGTCAGCGCCGCATCTGCGCCCCCATCGCCAGGGCCAGCAACGTCATCACCGCCGTCACCCCGCCGATCAGCCAGAAGAACCCGACGTTGCCCATCCCCGCCATCAAGGGTGCCACGGCCAGCGGCGAAAAGATGCCCCCCACCAGCCCCGCCGCGATGATTGTCGGCGGCACGCGGATGTCTTCACCCATCTTCTGGCTGGCGGTGACATAGTAGCCGGGAAAGAACAGTCCCGCCGCAGCACCCATCGCCACGAAGAACACGGAAGGCGACACCAGCGCCGCACCGAAGGCACAGATCGCCGCCACCGCCATCGACCCGGTGAACAGCACAAAGGCCGGCACCCGATGCGCGGTGAAGATCAGGACCGTCCGCGCCAGCAGGAACACCACGAAAAACGCACTCAAAAGCTGCGCCGCCGTCGCCTCGGCCACCCCCGCCGCGATCAGCGCGGTCGGGCCAAGACCAACCAGACAGGCCTCCAGCCCGATCGCCACCGCACCAAACGCCAGGATCGGCAGGTGCGGACGAAACGGTCTGACCGCGCCGGCAGGCACTGGCGCCGCCCGCCCCGCCGCACCCGCCGCCAGCCAGATCGCGGCAATGACCAGCGCGGTCATGCCGAACGACCAGCGCGGGTCGCTGCCCAGCGCCACGAAGATCAGTGGCGCCGCAATCGCGCCCACCCCGAAGGTCGCGTTCAGAAGGCTCAGCATCGACGGCCCGCGCTCGCCGAACGCGGTCAGGACGCGCGGGTTGAAGACAGCCGTCGCCATGCCGTAGCCCACGCCGAACACTGCCGCCGCAAAGACCGTCAGCCACCACCCCGCCAGCGCCGCGATGCCCGCCGCCCCCAGCGCCATGAAGGCAAGCGAATGGCGCGGCGTGATCCCCGCGCCACGCAGAAACATGATCGCCACGCCGACAAAACACCCCACCCAGTGCGCCGAGATCAGAACCCCCGCCTCGGCCACCGTCACGCCGAACTGGCGCGAGAAAGCGGGCAGCGCCGGGCCATACAGCGATTGCCCCGCCCCCATCACGACAAAGGTCGCGACCCCCGCGAACAACAGCCCGGCATGGGTCCTGATCAGGTGTCTCAATCCGTTTCTCCCGCTGATCCGCCCGTGTCCCCCGCCCCGCCCGCCCTGTCAACGCCCGCCACGCCCGCCGCATGCAAAGCCGCCCCACGGCGGGCAGCATGGCCACAACATCGGCACAGGCCCGCGGCGCGGGTGCTGTCGCGCGAAACCGGCACGACCCGCAGGGGTTCGAGAGGGTGGACAGTGAGCGAGGCACTCACCGGGCAAGCCATCGAAGGCGCCACATGGGACAGACACCGCACCGGCGATTGCGCGGCCGGTCAGCCCTCGCGCGCCCGCTCGCGTTTCAGCTTTTCCATCTTTCGGGTGATCATCTGGCGCTTCAACGGGCCGAGGTAATCAATGAACAGCTTGCCATCCAGATGGTCGATCTCGTGCTGCACGCAGGTGGCCCAAAGCCCCGCAAACTGCCGGTCCTGCTGGGCGCCCTCAAGGTCGGTCCAGCGCACCCGCACTTCGGCAGGGCGCTTCACATCGGCATACTGGTCAGGGATCGACAGGCACCCCTCCTCGTAAATCGTCTGGTCCTCCGACGCCCAATCGACAACCGGATTGATCAGCACCATCGGCTCCGCCGGCCCGTCCTTGATGCAGTCCATCACCAGCAGGCGCTTCATCACGCCGACTTGCGGTGCCGCCAGACCGATGCCCGGCGCGTCATACATCGTCTCCAGCATATCCGCCGCAAGCCTGCGGACCTCGTCGGTAATTTCGCCGACAGGCTCGCAGCGCTTCTTGAGGCGCGGATCGGGATGGATCAGGATAGATCGGATCATCCTGGCGATTTACGAAAGCAACCGCCGCGACGCAAGAGCCGCACGCAGAAAGAAGCGAAGGGAACGTGACCCACGAATGTTCCGATATAATCCAAAATTCTGGAACAATGTAACGATTTTTGCCAGAATTTCGGTATGCCTTCCCGATTAACTTATGTTAATTGGAACAAACACCCATCCACACGAAAGCCCGACATGACCTTCGATACCCCGATCTCCCGCAAAGGCACCCATTGCGTCAAATGGGACATGATGGAAACCCTCTACGGCGTCGCCCCCGACGAAGGCATCGCCATGTGGGTCGCCGACATGGAGTTTCGCCCGCCGCAGGTCGTGCAGCAGGCGCTCGAGGCGATGCTGGCCCACGGTGTCTACGGCTATTTCGGTGACGAGTCCAAATACCTTGACGCGATCCGCTGGTGGATGCGCACCCGCCACGGCTGGGACGTGGCAGCCGACCATATCTTCACCACCCACGGCCTCGTCAACGGCACCGCGATGTGTATCGACGCCTTCACCAAACCGGGCGACGGCGTGGTGCTGATGACCCCGGTCTACCACGCCTTCGCCCGCGTCATCAAAGCTGCCGAGCGCCATGTCGTGGAATGCCCGCTGACCAATACGGGCGGCCACCTGACGATGGACTTCGACGCCTGGGATGCGCAGATGACCGGCGCGGAAAAGCTCATGATCCTCTGCTCGCCGCACAACCCCGGTGGCCGGGTCTGGACGCCCGAAGAACTGCGCGGCGTCGCCGGTTTCTGCAAGCGCCACGACCTGATCCTGGTCTCGGACGAAATCCACCACGATATCGTCTATCCCGGCCAGCACCACAGCGTCATGCCGCTGGCCGCCCCCGACATCGCCGACCGGCTGGTGATGATGACTGCCACCACCAAGACCTTCAACATCGCCGGCGCCCATTCTGGTAACGTCATCATCGCCGACCCCACGCTGCGCGCGCGCTTTGCCAGGCGGATGACCGCGATGGGCATCTCGCCCAACTCCTTCGGCATCCACATGGCAACCGCCGCCTATTCGCCCGAAGGAGCCGCCTGGGTCGATGACCTGATGCGCTACCTCGACGGCAACCGCCGCCTGTTCGACGACGGTGTGAACGCGATCCCCGGCGTCCGCTCGATGCCACTCGAAGCGACCTACCTCGCCTGGGTCGATTTCTCCGACACCGGCATGACCCCCGCAGAATTCACCGCCCGCGTCGAAAAGACCGCCAGGATCGCCACCAACCACGGCACCAGCTTCGGCAAGGGTGGCGAGGCGTTCCTGCGCTTCAACCTCGCCTGCCCGCGCGCGCAGGTGGCCGAAGCGGTCAGCCGCCTGCAAAAGGCCTTCGCCGACCTGCAATGAGGCGCCTTTTCGCGCTCCTCCTCCTGACTGCGGCGCTGGGCCTCGCCCTCGCCGCGGCCTGGATGCAGCCCATGCCGCCCGCCCCGCCGGTGCCACCACAGCCGATCATCGGCCAGATCGACCACATCCTGATCGAAAAATCCGCCCGCCGGATGCAGCTTTTTCAGAACGGCCAGCCTGTCCGCAGCTACCGCATTGCCCTCGGATTTTCGCCGGCAGGCGACAAGACCCGGCAAGGCGACGGCCGCACCCCCGAAGGCCACTTCCGCATCGACCGCCGCAACGCCGCCAGCGCCTACCACCTCTCGCTCGGCCTCGATTACCCGCACCCGGCAGACCGCGCCCGTGCCGCGGCCAGCGGCACCGACCCCGGCGGCGACATCTTCATTCACGGCCAACCAAACGCGCTGCCTGACGGGTTCAGGGCAAAAGGCGATTGGACCGCCGGCTGCATCGCCGTCACCAACGCCGAAATGCGCGAAATCTGGGCCGCCACCCCGACCGGAACCACCGTCGAAATCCGCCCCTGATTGCTCTTTTCAAAAATACTCAAAACCGGAGCCAAGCGGGCTTGCCCGCGCCAGCGACCTCAATGGCGTGCGGCGCAGCCGCTCCGCTCGACGGTGCTCAAAGCCGCGTCAGATACCCGACCGGCGCATTCTCGTCGCGCCAGAAGTCCAGCGCCGCCTTGCCCGTCACCGCGGTCGCCCGCTTGAAGTCGCACACCAGTTCACCATTCTCGATGCTCGACGCGACGATCAGGCACTGAAACACGTGCCGCGACCCGTCATAGACATCGACCAACCCGCGCAGCGCACGCGGCGACACATCGGCATCCAGCGCGAAACCGTCATGCCAGAACCGCAGCACCGGAAACATCACCGCGCCCACCTCGACCCTCAGCCGCGACTTGCGCTTCGCTTCGCGCTTCCTCGCCGCTTCCAGCCCGTCCCGCACCTCTTTTGGCAGAAATTCCAACATGGCAGCCTCACTCACACCCCGATGGGCAGTCTGAACCCGATCCGCAATAAATCAAGCTGGCACAAAGCTATTACCTGATTGTAAAGCCCACATGTCAGTGTTCGGTTCCCGCTTCACACGGCCCGGTTGCGACAGCGCCGCCACAGTCGCGCAAGTGGCCATTGCGGTGCTTCCGGTCACCCCGCTCTTGCGAATCACCCCGCCGCCGGGAATAGCCCGCACATGATCCTGATAACCGCCATGCTCCTCGACGCAGCCCTCGGCGAACCGAAGGCGATCTGGGACCGCATCCCCCACCCCGCCGTGCTGATGGGCCGCCTGATCGCCGGCCTCGACGCCCGTTTCAACCGCGGCGAGAGCCGCCGCCTCAAGGGCACGCTCGCCGCCGCGGCCCTTGGCCTTGGCGCGCTCGTCACCGGCTGGCTGGTCCACGCGCTGCCCGACCACGGGGTGATCGAGACCCTCGTCGTCGCCGTCCTCCTCGCGCAGAAAAGCCTCGTCGACCATGTCCGCGCGGTGGCCACCGCCCTGCGCCGCTCGCTGCCCGAAGGTCGCGCCGCCGTTGCCATGATCGTCGGCCGCGACACCGCCGACATGTCCGAGCCAGACGTGGCCCGCGCCGCCATCGAAAGTGCCGCCGAAAACCTGTCAGACGGCGTCATCGCGCCGATCTTCTGGTATCTCGTGCTCGGTCTGCCCGGCCTTCTGCTCTACAAGGTCGCCAACACCGCCGACAGCATGATCGGCCACCTGACCCCCCGCCACGCCGCGTTCGGCTGGGCCTCGGCCCGGTTCGATGACCTGCTGAACCTGATCCCCGCCCGCCTGACCGCGCTTCTGATCGCGCTCACCCACGGCTGGGTAGACCCGACCCCGATCCTCCGCGACGCGCCCCTGCATCGCAGCCCGAACGCGGGCTGGCCCGAGGCCGCCATCGCCCCGGTGCTGAACGTCGCCCTCTCCGGCCCGCGCAGCTACAATGGCGTGCGCAGGCACTACCCCTGGGTCTGGCCCGAAGGCCGCCGCGACCCCGGCCCCGATGACATCGACGCCACCTGTGCCGCGCTGTGGCGCACCTGGGCCGCGATGCTGGCGATTGCCGTCCTTGTCGCCCTCTTCTAGGCTCCGGCCATGATCAAGGCAGCCGTCCTGACCCTCGCCCTCGCCACCCCCGCCGCTGCCGCGCCCTGCGGCGGTGACTTCGCCGATTTCCTCGCCGCGATGGAGACCGAGGCGATTGCCGCCGGCACTCCGCCCGACGCCGCCGCCGCCTTCTTTGCCAGCGCGCGGCAAGACCCCAAGGTGCTGAAGGCCGACCGCAGCCAAGGTGTGTTCCGCAAGACCTTTCTCGACTTTTCGCAAAGCCTGATCTCCAGGCGCCGCCTCGCCACCGCCCGCGCCAAATCTGCCGAGCTTGACGCGATCTTCACCCGCGCCGAGGCCGACTATGGCACCAGTCGCGGCATCCTTCTGGCCTTCTGGGCGTTCGAGACCGATTTCGGCCAGGTGCAGGGCCAGTTCAACACCCGCAACGCCCTCCTCACCCTCGCCCACGATTGCCGCCGCCCCGACATCTTCCAGCCGCAGGTGCTGGCCGCCGCCCAACTGCATGCCCTGAATGAATTCGACCTCGACACCACCGGCGCCTGGGCGGGCGAGATCGGCATGGTGCAGATGCTGCCGAAAGACATTCTGGAACGTGGCGTCGATGGCGATGGCGACGGGCTTGTCACGCTGAAGACCTCGCCCGCCGACGCGATCCTGTCAGGCGCGCGGATGCTGCAACACCACGGCTGGCGCGCGGGCGAACCCTGGCTGACCGAGGTTGCCTTGCCCGACAGTTTCGACTGGTCGCTGACCGGCCTTCAGACCGAAAACCCGACCGAGGCCTGGGCCGCCCTTGGCGTCACGCCCCGCGAGGGCTCGCTTCCGGCAAACCTTTCGGCCTCGGTCCTGCTGCCACAGGGTCGCAACGGACCGGCCTTCCTCGTCTATCCGAACTACCGTGTGCTCTTTGACTGGAACAAGAGCTTCATCTACGTCACCACCGCCGCCTATTTCGCCACCCGCATCGAGGGCGCGCCCGCCTATGCCGCCGGTGACCCCGACCCGGCACTCGGGCCGGACGAGATGATCGCCTTGCAGGAGAAACTAAGCCGCCTTGGCCATGACGTCGGCCAGATCGACGGCATCCTCGGCGCCGGAACCCGCGCGGCGGTGCAACGCGAACAACTCCGCCTCGGGCTGCCCGCCGACGGCTGGCCCAACCGTTCCCTGCTGGATGCGCTTTGATGGCGACATGGGCCGTGGTCGCGACCGTGAAGGCGCCGGAAGACAAAGTGCTGGCCTTCGCAGCCCACCACCTGTCGCTTGGCGCCCAACACATCCACCTTTACTTCGATGACCCCGATGACCCCGCCGCCGATGCCGTCGCCGCCCTGCCCGAAGCCCCCCGCGCCCGGATCACCGTGACCCGCTGCACCGCCGACCATTGGGCCGCGATGGGCAACCGGCAGGATCGGCACCAGAACCGGCAGGCCCGCAACGCGCGCGACGCCTATGCCCGCTGCGCCAGCGCCTGGCTCGCCCATGTCGACGTGGACGAATTCATCCTGCCCTCGCGCCCGGTGGACGCGGTGCTTGACGTGGCTCAACCAACCGACCTTGTCGTCCGGATGGAACCGTTCGAGGCGATGCACGACCCCGCGCTGCCCGACGACATCTACACCGCCCGGCTGTTTCGTGGCCCGATCAAGCATGATTTCTGGCGGCTGCGTAACCCGGCGCTTGGCAAATACAAGAAGGTCATGCGCGACGGCATGCTCAGTCACAGCGTCGGCAAGGCGTTCTTCCGCACTGGTGTGCCGGGCCTGTCCCCGCGCCTGCACGGCGGCATGTTGAAAGGCACACGCATCCGCGCGCCGGAATTCCAGCCGGACCTGCGGCTTTTGCACTTTCATGCGCAGGACATGCAGGTCTGGCTTGACGCCCTGCCGTTCCGCCTGACGCGGGGCGCCTACCAGTACAACCCGCCGCTGCAGGCCTATCTGGCCGCCGCCACCGATCAGGAACGCGCAGCCTTCTACTGCACCACGCAAACCCTGCACCCCGACATCGCCGACATCATGCTGGAGGTCGGCCTTGCGGTCGAAACGAACCTCGGCCTGCGCGCCAAGGTCGCAGCCCTCAAGGACGCATCCCTGCCATGACCCCGACCGCCGACGCGCTTGCCAAAGCCTTGCCCCACATCCTCGCCGCGCCGCGCGACGCGGGCCCGGTCACCTGCCTGTGCACCCGGCCCGCCCGCAACCAGCGCGCCTTTCCCGACCACCTGACCCTGACCCGTGCCGAAGGCATCCCCGGCGACCGCTGGCTGACCGACCCGTGGCTGCGGCTGCCGGACGGCAGCCCCGACCCGCGCATCCAGGTTTCCATCCTGGCCAGCCGCGTGCTTGATCTTGTCTGGCACCCCGCCGACACCGCGCCCCATCCCGGCGATCCGATCATCGCGGACCTCGACCTGTCCGAAGCGAACCTGCCCGACGGCACGTTGCTGGCTGCGGGCACCGCCGTCCTGCGCGTCTCTGCCGTGTTCAACGACGGCTGCGTGAAATGGAAAGCTCGCTACGGCAGCGCCGCGAAGGACTGGATCGTGGCCGCAGGACACCCGACGCTGCGCCTGCGCGGCATCCTTTGCGCAGTCGAACGCGATGGCATTGTCCGGCTGGGTGACACCATCCGCAAGATCAGCGGCTGAACGTCACGCCCGAGACATAGCGCCACGTCCCCGCGCCATCGCGTTTCGTCAGGTCCTGCGCCCACATGGCAAGAAAGGCGACGGTGATGACAGCAATACCGGTTTGCATCTTCAGACCTCGGTCTCGTGAATGTTCACGTCCCGTTCTGCCTGATTCCAGTTAACGCCGGGTTATCCACGCGGCCCGATCACGCCACCAGCGCTTCGGCCTTCTTCAGATCGACGCTGACCAGCTGGCTCACGCCCTGTTCCTGCATCGTCACACCAAAAAGCCGGTCCATCCGCGCCATCGTCACCGCGTGGTGCGTGATGATCAGGAAACGCGTCTCGGTCCGCCGCGTCATCTCGTCCAGCAGATCGCAGAACCGCGTCACGTTCGCGTCGTCAAGCGGCGCATCCACCTCGTCCAGCACGCAGATCGGCGCGGGGTTCGCCAGGAACACGCCGAAGATCAGCGCCAGTGCCGTCAGCGTCTGCTCGCCGCCCGACAACAGGCTCAAGACGGCAAGCTTCTTGCCCGGCGGCTGGCACATGATCTCCAGCCCCGCCTCCAGGGGATCGTCGCTTTCCACCAGGACCAGCCGCGCCTCGCCGCCCCCGAACAGATGCGTGAACAACGTCGAGAAATTCGCGTTCACCTGCTCGAACGCGGTCAGCAGCCGCTCGCGGCCCTCCTTGTTCAGCCCGGCAATCCCGGCGCGCAGCTTCTTGACCGCCTCTTCCAGATCGCGCTTTTCGGTGGCCAGCGCGGTGTATTCCGCCTCTACCGCCTTGGCATCTTCCTCGGCCCGCAGGTTCACCGCACCAAGCGCCTCTCGCTGGCGTTTCAGGCGGCCAACCTCCGTCTCCAGATGGTCCGCCGCCGGCATCTTGTCCGGATCGGTGCGCAAGGATGCCAGCAACTCATTCGGCGTCCGGTCGTCCGCCTCGCGGATACGCTCGGCGGCCAGCGTCACACCCTCACGCGCCGCATCAAGCCGCGCTTCGGCCCGCGCCCGCGCTTCCCGCGCCTCGCCCGCCGCGCGCTCCGCCTCCCGCTCGGCCAGTTGCGCCTCGCGCAAGCTCGCTTCCGCAGCCACCAGCGCCTCTGCCGCCACCCGCCGCCGCGCCTCTGCCGCCTCCATCGCCTCGACCAACGCGTCGCGCCTGGCGGCAATCTCCTCCGGTGCCAGCGTCGCTTCGGCCAGCTCTTCCTCGGTCTCGGCACGCCGCTCGGTCAGTTCGGTGATCCGACGCTCCGCCGTCTCCAGCCGGTGCTTCCAGCCCGACAACTCCTTCACCGCCTCCTGCCGCCGCCGCACCCGCGCCTCGCCCTCGCGGCGCAACTCGTCCTGCGCCGACCGGCGGCTCATCATCGCGATGCGCGCAGCCTCAACGGTGAAGCGCGCCGCTTCAACCGCGCCCCGCGCCGCTTCCAGATCGCCAAGCTCGGCCACCGCAGCCTCGGCCTCGCGCAAGCGGGACCGCGCCGCCATCGCCTCATCCTCGAACCGTGCAACCGCCAGCCGCGCCGCTTCGACCTTGCCCCCGGCGATCGAGCGGTCCGCCTCGGCCCGCGCCGCCGCCCGGTTCGCCTCGGTCACGCGGGCATCCGCCGCCCGCCGGGCGTCCCTCGCCCGCTGGTCGCTGGCCGCCAGTTCCGCCAGCCGAGCCTGCAAGGACTCGTGCGCCTGCCGCGCGCCTTCGGCCCGTGCCGCCACATCCTCCAGATCGCGCTTCAACTGCACCAGCCGGTTCAACTGCTGCAACCGCAGCGCTGCCGCCGAGGGCGCATCCTCCGCCCCCGCGCGAAACCCGTCCCAGCGCCACAGGTCGCCCTCAAGGCTGACCAGCCGCTGCCCCGGCCTGAGATCGCCTTGCAGCGCAAAGCCCTGCGCGCGGCTGACCAGCCCGATCTGGCTCAGCCGCCGCGCCAGAACCGCCGGCCCCTGCACCTCCGATCCCAGCGGCACAGTCCCCTTTGGCAGCGCCTGCGCGTCGGCATAAGGCTCCAGCCGCGCCCAGCCCGACCGCGCGCCCCCTTCCACCTCGGGGCTGCGCAGATCGTCGGCCAAGGCGGCACCCAGCGCCTTTTCATACCCCGGCGTCACCACCAGCTTGTCCAAAAGCTGATGCCCCGCCTGCGCCTCGCGCTCCACCAGCCGCGCCAGCGCCGCCACTTCGGCGCGCAACGCATTCGCCTCGCCCTCGGCCGAGGACCGCGCCGCCCGCGCCTCGGCCTCACGCCCCTGCGTCTCGGCCCGCGCCACCTCCGCCGCTTCCAGCACCACCTCGGTCGCCTCGGCCTCCTCCGCCGCCACCGCCTGCGCTTCTTCCGCCGCCTCGAACGCCTCCGACGCCGCCACCAGCGCCTCGCCCGCCACATCGACCGTCTCGCGCGCCCGCGCCGCCTCGGCCTCGGCCCGCTCCAGCGTGGCGCGGGTGTCGCCCTGCATCCGCTGCGCCGACTGGTGCCGTGCCGCCAGACGCGCGGCATCCTCGGTCGCCTCCGACAGCACGGTTTCCCGGTCGGTCAGGATCGCGCCCGCCTCGCGCGCGGCCTCCATCGCCTCGGCCAGCTTGTCGTCATGCCCCTCGTGGGCGCGGGCCAACTGCTCCACCTCCCATTCCAGCCGCGCGATGACCTCGCCCGCGTCGCGGTTCAACCCCGCCTCGCGCTCCATGTCGCGCGTCAACTGATCGACCCGGCCCCGCAGCGTGTCGATCATCGCCAGCGCGCGCGCCTCCTGATCGCCCAACGCATCGCGCTGCAAGGCCAGCCGTTGCAGGATGGCGCTGGCAATCGCCTCCTCCTCGCGCTTTGGCGGCAAGGCATCCTCCGCCGCCTCGCGCGCCTTGCCAGCCCCACGCGCCGCCGCCTCCGCCTGCCCCGCCGCGATCAGCCGTTCACGCAAGGCGCCCTCGGCCACACTTCGCGCCTCATCCGCCTCGCGCCAGCGCCGCCACAAAAGCATCCCCTCGGCCAGCCGCAACTCCTCGCCGATCTCGCGATACCGCGCCGCCTGCTTGGCCTGCCGCACCAGCAGGCTCAACTGCTGCGCCAACTGCTCCAGCACATCGTCGACGCGCAGCAGGTTCTGCTCGGTCCCCGCCAGCTTCAGCTCCGCCTCATGCCGCCGCGCATAAAGGCCCGAGATCCCCGCCGCCTCCTCCAGAATCCGCCGCCGCGCCTTTGGCTTGGCGTTGATCAGCTCGGAGATCTGCCCCTGCCGCACCAGGGCCGGGCTGGCAGACCCGGTCGAGGCATCTGCAAACAGCATCTGCACATCCCGCGCCCGCACCTCCTTGGTGTTGGCCCGGTAGGCCGACCCCGCATCCCGCGTGATCCGCCGCACGATCTCGATCTGGTCGGCGTCGTTGAAGCCCGCAGGCGCCAGCCGGTCCCCGTTGTCGATCACCAGCGCCACTTCCGCGAAATGCCGCGCGCCGCGGGTGGCAGCGCCGTTGAAGATCACGTCCTCCATCCCGCCGCCGCGCATCGCCGTGGGGCGGTTTTCGCCCATCACCCAGCGCAGCGCTTCCAGCAGGTTCGACTTGCCGCAGCCATTCGGCCCCACAACGCCCGTCAAACCCTCATGGATCACCAGATCCGTGGGGTCGACAAAGCTTTTGAAGCCGTTGAGCCGGAGTTTCGTAAGCCGCAAGATCGCCTCATGAGTCGCGAAACCGCATCGTCCCGTCGCCGCGCGCGATAGTCAACCTCGCGCCCCATCATCTTGACCGTTGGTGGCGGTTATCCCCAACATCTTGCGAAAACCCACGTTTCCGCGGCCCAAACCCCTCGCCCGGCCCGCGACCCGAATCGCCCCGCCACAATCAGGGCCCGCCAACCGCCCGCTGCCCCGGTTTTGCCGCATTCCAGCCGGTTTCCTGCCAACCTTACAACCAAAGCGGGCAATTTTCACCGTTCCAGTGGATGCGCGGTTAAGGGTTACGGCCTTATTATGGTGTTAATGGGCCTGAACTGCTTGCAGCGGGGGGTGCCAGGACTGGACGGGATTTCTGCCAGATCAACCTAGTGGAGTGTAACATGACCAATTTCCTGAAGAATACCTTCGCCCGCTTTGCCAAAGACGAAAAGGGCGTGACCCTCGTCGAATACGGCATCGCGCTGATCCTCGCCGTGACCGTTGGCACGGCTGCACTCACCACCCTCGCTGGCGGTGTTTCCGAACGAATGGGCGACGCAAACACCTGCCTTCGGACGGCTTGCCCTACTACCCCCTGAAGTTAGCGGAGCGCCCGCTATTTGTCGGGCGCTCCGTCGATCACGGGTTGATCCCAATGGGTGCCCTTTTCAATCGCTAGCATTCTCGAGGCCGTCATGCGCATTATGTCCTTTCTCACTTTCGCGGCCGGTCTCGCGGTAGCCGGTGGTTCTACGTTCATGGCGCGGGATTTTCTCGAGACGAAATATGCACGGGTAGCTGCCGAAACCTGCTCCAATGACCTGGTAAAGGTTGTTGTCGCCACAGTCGATATCGCCTTCGGTCAAGTCATCGACACATCCAAGCTGCAAACCCAGGATTGGCCCGCTGCGGCCCTGCCGATCGGCAGCTTCAAGGATTTCACCGACCTGCTTCCCGCGACCGGCACCGAACCGCGCCGCGCCAAGTCGGCAATCGCCAAGGGCGAAATCGTGCTGGCCTCCAAGATTTCCAACTTTGGCGAAAAGGTCACCATCGTCCAATCGCTCAGCCCCAACAGTCGCGCTATCGCTATCATGGTCAGTGCGGAAACCGGCGTAGGCGGTTTTGTCACTCCCGGTGACAAGGTCGACATCATTCTGACCTATGGCGGTGGGGCAGAGATGAAGACCATCACCATTCTGCAAAACATCCGCGTCATCGGTGTCGACCAGCAGGCGAACGCCGATCAGGAAGCGCCGGAAGTCGCCCGCACCGTCACGCTGGAAGCCAGCGCCGAAGACAGCCAGAAACTCGCCCTCGCGCAAAAGGCCGGCACGCTCAGCCTCGCGCTGCGCACCATTGAAAACAATGACGAACAGGTGCTGGAATCGATCAGCCTGCGCGACGTGCTGCGCGAACCGGAACCGGTAGAAACCGCCGCCCCGGCACAGGTTACCGTGCGCACCGTCACCGTCCGTCGCGGCGTCGAAGCCACCGAAGACGAAGTGAACTGAAGGCAGGGGCAAAGGGTGGGGGCAACACATGACACGGGAACCGGCAACGACCCTCGCGCATGACGAGCGGGGCACGATCCTTGTCCTCTGGGGCATCCTCCTCGGCGTGGTCCTCGGCTTCGTCGCGCTCTCGTTCGACCTCGGCCGCGCCAGCATCACCCGCTCGGAACTCCAGTCCTTCGCCGACAGCGTGGCCCTCGCCGCCGCGGGCGAGCTGGACGGCAACCCCGACAGCATCACCCGCGCGACCAATGTCGCCGCCCTGATCCTCGATCAGCAAAGTTTCGGCAACACCGACCGCAGCCTTCAGGGCGCCGTCGACTATACCCTCACCTACTTCCGCTCGCTGCCCACACCTGCCGCCAACCAGACTGTGCCGAATGACCTTTCTCCCATGACCGACGTGACAACCGACCCGGCACGCGCTGCCTACGTGCGTGTCGCCGTCACCCCGACCGTCGTTGAAAGCACCTTCGGTGCCGCCTTCGCCGCACTGACCGGGCAACAGAACCGCGATTACACCCTTGGCGCCGAGGCCGTCGCCGGACTGTCTATCCTGGCCTGCGACATCACACCGATGTTTTTCTGCCTGCCGCAAGGCACCCCATTCAGGGCCGACGACAACATCGGCACCATGATCCAGATGCGGCGAGGCGGCCCGCAGGCAGGCTGGCAACCCGGCAACTTCGGCTTTCTCGATCCGCGCGGGGGCCTGGAAGTTGATCCGACCGGCCCTTGCAGGAATGAAAGCGGTGCGAACCTTCTGCAATGCCTTCTGGGTGCGGTAGACAACATCACCCAATGCTTCGACCAGCGTGGCGTCCTTACCGATCCCGGTCAGTCAAACGGGTTGATGAACACCGTCTTCAACATCCGTTTCGACATCTACACCGGCAACATGCGGAACGCCCGTAGTGACCCCAACTACGCCCCTGCACCGAACGTGATCAAGGGACGGGCGGCAGCTTCCGGCGGCAACGGCAACGGCGGCGGAGGAAACTCGAATGCCTGCAACCCTCCCACGGTCACAACCAGCGCTGCCCTGCCCCGCGACACCGTTCTGATCAACGATCCGACCCGCCGCTTTGGCGACGGCGTCTGGTCGCGCACCAACTACGTAAACCTCAACTATGGCGGCACCGACCCGCATCCCGGCGCGACGACCCGCTATCGGTATTACCTTGATGAACTGGCACGAGCAGGCACTGGGCGCATCCTGGCGGCTCCCCGTCTCGAAACCGGCCGGCCCTCCTGTTCTACCGTTCCGCCCGCCGGACCCGACCGCCGGATCATCACGGTCGCCGGCATCGATTGCTCCGCGAACGGCTTCAACGGCCGCGCTACAGTACCGGTGCGAGAGTTCTTCAAGATATTCCTGACCGAACCGATCACTGAAGACGACGCCATCTACGGCGAGATCATCGGTTCGGCCAGCGAAGCAGGCACTGGCGCGGTCGGCACCGGCGGCATCGTCCGCGACGTCGTGCAGTTGTATCGGTGATCGCCATGCACCGCCCCCGTCACCGTCTGACCCGCTCGCTTCGCAGCTTCGCCCGCGACACCTCCGGCGCGCAGCTTGTCGAATTCGCGCTGGTCCTGCCGATGATGCTTCTGGTTTTCGCCGTCATCATCGAAGGCGGCCGGATGATGTGGTCCTACCAGACGGTCGTCGCCGGTGTCCGCGATGCCTCGCGCTTTCTCGCCCGGGTCACCGACCGCAACATCTGTGACACCCCCGGCGCCGTCTTCAACTTCGACTCCACGCTTCTCACCTTCGTGCGCACCTCGAACGACGGCAGCACGATCTTTCCAAGCGGTGTGACCGTGACCGGCGTCACCTCCTCGCTGCAATGCTTCACCGGCACCTACCGCTCGGACGAAGCGCCCATCGTGACGGTACGCGCCGCCGTCACGATCACCTTCCCCTTCGCCGGCCTCTTCACCCTCGTCGGTGGCAACCAGCCTACGTTGCTGACCAGCGTCGCCGACCAAAGCCGGGTGTACGGATCATGACGCGCCCCCGCCTCACTCGCGGTCCCGCCGATTTCCTGCGCGACGAAACCGGCGCCACGCTGGTCGAGTTTGCGTTGGTCATCAGCCTGTTCCTCCTGATCTTCTTCGGCCTGATCGACTTTGGCCGCCTGGCCTATCACCTTGTCACCTCGGAACGCGCCATGCAGGCTGCAGCCCGCATCGCTGCGGTGCGCCCGGCCGCCTGCCCTGGGGTGCCGCTTGAGAATGAGCGTATTACTCCGGCGGCAGCAACGGTGGACTACGGCACCAGTTGCGGCGCGGCCGGTGGGCCATATTGCGTCAACCCCGGCCCGATCACCTGCTCCGGCGTCGCCACCAACCCGACCGCCGCCGAGGTCTGGGCGCGGGTGCGCAACACGCTGCCCGGAACGGCGACCATCGCCAACCTTCGCTTCACCTACACCTACGATGCCCGCATGGGCTTTCTCGGTGGGCCTTATGTGCCGATCGTGACCGTGCAACTGCAAAACGTCACGTTCGAATTCGTGACCCCGCTGTCGGCACTGGCTGCCGTTGCAGGGGCCGCCCCCGGCGGAACTGTCGGCACGGCGATCACCCTGCCGGGTATGAGCGTATCGTTGCCGGGTGAAGACCTGGCACAAGGCGGCAATGGCTAGGCCGCAAAGGAATTTGGAAGGCAAGATGGCACAGACCGACAAAGATATCGTCCTGATTTCAGAGGACAGCGCCTTCAGCGACAGGATCGGCGCGCTGGTCAGACGCCAGCCGGGGTTTGCGCTCCAGCAGTGCAACGCCACGCTTTCCACCATGAACGGCAAGGCGGTCGATCTTGCCAGGACCTCCGAACTCATCATCTTCCAGGCCTCGACCAACACCGCCAGCGACATCGAGGCCCTGAAGGGCATCGCCAAAAGCGGCAGCGCGGCCCGGATCCTTGCGGTCAGCGACAGCACCGTTCCCTTCGGCCTCGCCCACAGCCTGCTGCAGGTCGGCGCCACCGAGGTGGTGCCGGACACCGTTGCCGATGCCGAACTCAGCCGCATCCTCAGCCGCCTGTCGATGCCGCGCCGCCTGACGCTGACCAGCCCCGACCTGCGCGAAGGTCAGGTCATCGCCGTGTCGAAGGCACGCGGCGGCATCGGGGCCACCACGCTCGCCGTCAACCTTGCCGATCATCTGGTCGGCCAGAAGAAACGCTTCGGCAAATCCGTAACCCGCAAGGTCGTGCTGGTTGACCTCGATCTTCAGTTCGGCGCCGTTGCGGGCTTCCTTGATCTTCAGCCGAACGACGCGCTTTACAGCCTTGCCAAGGACCGGATCGACCCCGACAGCGTCTTTCTGGAACAGGCCATCGTCAAGACCGCCTCGGGCCTTGCCGTGATCGCCGCACCCGACGGCTTCATGCCGCTGAACGCGCTGCAACCCGACCAGATCCGCGCCCTGATCTACCGGCTTCAGCAAAGCTACGATTTCGTCATCGTCGATCTGCCGCACGCGATGGTCGATTGGCTGACCCCGGTGCTGGAGGCTGCCAATACCGTGCTGATCGTCAGCGGCACCTCGGTGCCCTTCGTGCAGCAGACCCGGCGCCTGATCGACTTCTTCAAGGACCAGAACCCGTCCTTGAACATCGAGGTCGTGGTCGGCCAGGAAAAGAAGCCGCTTTTGAAATCACGCCGCCACGCCGAGGCGGCAAAGGCGTTGGAAACCGAATTCCGGCACTGGCTGCCGCCTGATGCGAAGGCCGCCGAAGAAGCGATGGATCGGGGCCGCCCCCTGTCACAGACGGCGTCCGGCTCTGCACTGAACAAGGAAATCGCACAGATTTCCGCGCGCATCCTCTCCGCGGTGGCCAGCAACCGCGATCCCAAGAACCTCAAGGCCGAACGGCGGGAAAGATAGATCATGTTCAAGGATTTCGTAGATTTGACCCGTCGCGGCGCCAAGCATGACAAGGTCCTGCCCTTTGTCGGCGGCAAAGCCAGCCAACCACAACTGCCCGCCGTTCTGGTGCCTGAAGACCGCGAGCTGCAGGAATCGCTGGAACTCAAAAGCCGCCTGCACGAGGTGCTGCTGGAACGCCTCAACCTTGCCGCCATCGACAAGGTCGAACCCGAAGAACTGCGCCGCGAGGTGTCGGCCCTTGTGAACGACGAACTGCGCGACAGCGGCAAGCCGCTCCGCGCCGAGGAATTCCGCAAGCTCGTGAGCGAGCTGATGGACGAGGTTCTGGGCCTTGGCCCGCTGGAACCGCTGATGGCCGACCCGACCATCAACGACATCCTCGTCAACGGCCACAGCAACGTCTTCGTCGAACGCAACGGCGTGCTGGAACGGGCCCGCGCCCGGTTCCGCGACGAACGCCATCTGCTGCGGATCATCGAAAAGATCGTCTCCCGCGTCGGTCGTCGCGTCGATGAAAGCAGCCCCTGGGTCGATGCGCGCCTCGAAGACGGCAGCCGCGTCAACGCGATCATCCGGCCCTGCGCCATCGACGGCCCCAGCCTGTCGATCCGCAAGTTTGCCCGCAACCCGCTGACCCTGGCGCGCATGGTCGAAATCGGCACCATCACCGAACCCGCCGCGCGCTTCCTGCAGGCGCTGGTCGCGGCGCGGATGAACATCCTGATCTCGGGTGGCACCGGTTCCGGCAAGACCACGCTTTTGAACGCGATCTCTGCCGCGATCGACGACCGCTCGCGCATCGTCACCATCGAGGACGCGGCCGAACTGCAACTGCAACAGGCCCATGTCGTGCGCCTTGAAACCCGCCCGCCAAACCCGAACGGGCAGGGCGCGGTGATCCAGCGCGACCTCGTGCGCAACGCGCTCCGGATGCGCCCGGACCGCATCATCGTGGGCGAGGTTCGCGGCGCCGAAGCCTTCGACATGCTGCAGGCGATGAACACCGGCCACGACGGCTCGATGACCACCATCCACGCCAACTCCGCCCGCGATGCCCTGGGCCGGGTGGAACAGATGGTCACCATGATCGGCCTCGACCTGCCGCTGTCGGCGGTGCGCGCGCAGGTCGCCTCCGGCATCCAGATCGTGCTGCAGGTGGCCCGCATGTCGGACGGCACCCGCCGTCTGCTCAGCATCAGCGAGATCACCGGCCTCGAAGGCTCGGTCATCACCATGCAGGACATCTTCGTGTTCCGCCGCCTTGGCCGCAGCGAAGAAGGCGCCATCCTTGGTGAATTCGTGCCCACCGGCATCCGCCCGCACTGCGCCGACGCGCTTGCCAACGCCGGTGTGCATTTCGACCCCGCCGACTTCATCAGAAGGAGCTGACCTCCCGTGTCCGTCCTCTCCGCCTTTCTGACCGAACAGAACATCATGCTGCTGGTCTATTGCGGCATTGCGCTTGGCGTTCTTCTGGCCTTCACCGCGCTCAGCTCGTTTCTGAACAGCCGCGAAACGACCGGCGAAGTGCGCTCGCGCCGCCTGCGCATGATCCGCGAAGGCCGCAGCATCGAAGAACGCCTGTCGCTCCTGAAGCCGCCCTCGTCAGAAGATGCGACAGGCCAGCCAGCCTTCATGCGCCGCCTTGCCGTCCTTCTGCGCCGCTCCGGCCTGACCTTCACGCCAGGCGCGTTTCTCGGGATCTGCACACTCCTTTCGGCGGCGATTTTCGGGGCGTTGATGCTGACGCCGGTGCCGGTGCTCCTTGCGGCCATTGCGGCGCTGGTGGCGGGGTTCGCCATCCCGGTCATAGCCCTGCGCATCCGCGTCGACCGCCAGACCAAGGCGCTGGTCGCGCAACTGCCTGACGCACTGGAACTGATGGCGCGCGGCCTGCGCGTCGGTCATCCGCTCAATACCTCCATCGGGGCGGTTGCCCAGGAAATGGCCGACCCGATCGGCAGCGAATTCGGCATCATCTACGACCAGGTGAACTACGGCGACGACCTGCCCGAAGCCTTCCGCGATTTCGCCGAGCGCGTCGAACTGGAAGACGTCTATTACCTCTCGGCCAGCATCGGCATCCAGCACGGCACCGGCAGCGACCTGTCGCGCGTGGTCGAACTTCTGGCCAAGGTGATCCGCGGCCGCATCATGATGCGCCGCAAGATCCGCGCGATCTCGTCCGAAGGCCGCGCCTCCGCCTGGTTCTTGTCGGTGATCCCGATCCTGATGTTTGTCTTCACCTCGATATCGTCGCCCACCTACTACGGCGGCGTCTACGACGAACCGCTGTTCATCCCGATGGCCAGTGCCGTGGTGATCCTGACGGTTCTGAACGCCATCATCCTGCGCCGCTTGGTCAACTTCCACGTCTGAATCCACGTCTGATCGGAGACCGTCATGCTCGATTACCTTCAACTCCTGTCGCTCCGCCTCGGCCTTCCGGTCGAGACGCTGCTTGCGGTGGGCGTCGGCATTGGCGTCCTTCTTCTGCTGTTCGGCATCTACGCAGCCCTGAAACGGCCCGATCCCGCCGTGGCGCGCATTGCCGCCATTTCCGGCGCCCGGCGGCTTGAACGGCAGGACCGGCAGTTCCTGATGCCCGCCGACAAAGGCCCCGGCGCCCTGATGAAAGCCTTCATTCCGGGCGAAAAGCAGGAACGCAACACCCTGCAGCGGCGGCTGGCACAGGCCGGAATGACCTCGCCGAACGCGCTGCAGATCTACACCATGCTGCGCATCGTGCTGGGCATCGGGCTTCCGACGCTGTTCGTGATCCTGCTCTTTCTGTCCCGCCTGCCGGAATCCCCCCTGCCCGCCGCCATCGCGACACGGCTGGCAGGGCTTGGCAACCTTGGCACCTACCAGATCCTCGCGGTGCTGATCTGGCTTGGCTACTTCGGCCCGTCGAACTGGCTGAACGGGCGGGTCAAGGCGCGCAAACTGCGGATCGAGGAAAGCTTCCCGAACGCGCTTGATCTGATCCAGATCTCGATCGAGGCGGGCATGGGCTTTGACGCCGCGATGACCCGCGTCGGCAACGAGTTGAAACACGCCTCGCCCGAAATCGCCCACGAATTCCTCACCGTGCAGCACCAGGTCCAGGCCGGTCGCCCGCGCGAGGCGGCACTGCGCGACATGGCCGACCGCGTCGGTCTGGAAACCGTCCGCTCCTTCGCCAACGTCGTGCATCAGTCGATGAAATTCGGCACCAGCATGGCGCAGGCGATGACCACCTATTCCGAAGAACTGCGCCAGACCCGCGAACTGCGCGCTCAGGAAATGGCCAACAAGCTGCCCGTCAAGATGTCAGGCGTGATGGCCACGCTGATGCTTCCCGCGCTCGTCATCATGACGATAGGGCCTGTCGTGATTCGGTATCTGGCCAATTTCTGACCCCAACCCGCCTTCAGATCAGCGCAAAACGCAACACAGTCTGTTGCGCTTTTCGGCGTAGTGCTGGTCAGCCGACTGTGAAATCCTCAACAATCGCTGCACTTATCCCCGCTCGGGCCACAAGGTTAACAGAAGGTGAACAGATCGTTTTTGTCTGGTTCATCTTCGCTGGTGCAAGGTTCCAACATAGCGAGTCTGGATATTGTGCCTTGGCTCGTCATTCGCGGTCCACGTTCGTGCTGTGACTGTTGGCAGAATTTATTTGGTGTGCGAGTAGTGATGATACCTTCCGGCAACAGACTTTCCGGCACTCCGGAAAGCAGCCAAATCGCCGAAATTGGCATGATCGGAGCGGTCGCTCAGTGGTGCGAATGCCTGCATGGTAGCCATCCCCTGCTCAAAAGCCTCGCATCCATCGCCAATGGTCTTGATGCCGAAATCATCGCCCTTGTGCGTTACGGTCGTGGCGGTGATGCGGCAGGGCGCACCGTGGCCTGGGACCGCGCCGCCCTCGACGTGCGTGGCGGCCGCCTCGACTGCGGCTTTGCCCGATCGCTGCTGGCCCCGTATTTCGATGCCGCGCGCCCCGGCAGTCTCTGGTTCCGCTCGATGAGCGAAGAGGGCAAGTCGCCCGATCTCGTGGATTTTCACGCCGCCCGCCAACTGCGCGAACTGGTGGTCATCCCGCTGGAATCGAACGCCCGCTTCATCGACACGATCGAGGTGCATTTCGACACCCGGCTGCGCGCCCACCAGCAGATCATGCTGAATGCGCTCGGCCCCGTCCTTGCCCGCACATGGCAGAACCGTGCGCAGGGCCTGTTCACCGAATCCCTCCTGCGCCTCGCGCCAACCCCGGTTGCCGTCAGGCTGGCCCCGATCCTCAGCATCGAAAACCCCGCGCGGCTCAGCCGGGCCGAATATCGGGTTGGCCTGATGCTCAGCCGCGGCCTGTCGGTCGACCATGTGAAGGCCGAGCTTGGCATCCGCGACTCCACCCTGCGCACCCATCTGGGCAACCTCTACGCCAAGACCGGTTCCTCGAACCTCAGCGAACTGGTCTACCGGCTGACCTCAGGCGCCCCCTTCGGCACCACGCTGGACCCGGTCCGTCTGGCGTGACCGATCCGGCCACCCTGCTGGTGCTGGTGCTGGTGCCGGTGCTTCTGGCCAGCGCGGTCAGCGACCTGCGCTTTCTGACGATTCCGAACCGCCATGTGCTTCTGGGGCTTGGCCTTTTCATCCTCGCCGCGCCCTTCGCCCTGACCTGGCCCGACCTCGCGCCGCGCCTGATCGCCGCCGCCATCACCTTCGCCATCGGCTTTGTCCTCTTTGCGCTGCGCCTCTTTGGCGGCGGCGATGTCAAGATGATGCCGGTGGTGATGCTGTTCATCCCGTCGCCCGACCTCGTGCTGTATCTGCGCCTCTTCGCCGCGGCGCTGCTGGTCGTCACCCTTTCCGCCCTCGTCTTGCAAAACGCGCCCCTGTTTCGCAACCTCGGCTGGGAAAGCGCGCGCAACCGCCGCCACGTCCCGGTCGGGGTGGCAATGGCCGCCTCCGTCCTCCTCCTGATCGGCTTTCGCGTCTGGCAGGGCTGAACGCTTGAACCCCGCGGTGCTGCCCTGCATCCTGCCCCGATGACCACACCCTGCCGCTGCACGGCGCCCTATGACTGGCAGGCGCTCCTCACCCTGATCCAGACCGAATTCGCCGCGATGGACGGGCGCATCGACCCGCCCTCCTCGATGCACCGCCTGACCGCTGCCGCCATCGCCGAACAGGCCGCAACGGCCGAGGTCTGGGCCATCGGCACCCCGCCCGTCGCCTGCGTTTTCCTGACCCCGCGCCCCGACAGTCTCGACACAGGCAGCCTCTACATCGGCAAACTCGCGGTCGCCCGCGGCCAACGCCGGCAAGGCCTCGCCCGCGCCCTCATCGCCACCGCCGAGACGCGCGCCCGCGCCCTTGGCCTGCCGGTGCTGGAATTGCAGTCCCGGGTGGAACTCACCGAAAACCACGATACCTTCCGTGCGCTCGGCTTCATCGAGGTCGCGCGCACCGCCCATCCCGGATACGACCGCCCCACCTCGATCACCTTCCGCCGCCCCGTTCCGTAACCCGAAGGCTTCCCATGCTCACCCTCCTCGGCATCCCCGGCGCCCTCCGCGCCGCCTCCACCAACCGCCGCCTCCTCGCCGAAGCCCGCACAGCCTTCGGCGACGCCGCCCAGACCGAGGCCAACCTCCGCCTGCCCCTCTACGACGGCGACCATGAGGACGCCCACGGCATCCCACCCGAGGTGCAGACCCTCGCCGACCAGATCGCCACCGCCGATGCCATCGTCATCGCCACGCCCGAATACAACAAGGCGCTCCCCGGTGTCCTGAAGAACGCGCTCGACTGGGTCAGCCGCACCAGCGGCGCCCCGTTCCGCGACAAACCGGTGGCGATCATCTCGGCCGCCGATGGCCGTGGCGGCGGCGACCGCTCGCAGTTTTCGCTCCGCCTCGCCCTCACCCCGTTCCGCCCCCGGCTGCTCAGCGGCCCCGAGGTGCTGGTCGCCGACAGCAGCCACGCCTTCACCCCCGAAGGCCGCCTGATCGACGCGCGCACCCAAAAAGCCCTGGCCGAGTTGATGCAGGCCCTGCGCGCCGAGGCATCCCGCATCTGAAGGCTTCCCTTCTGCAAGAATTTCCTCGGGGCTGAGCCCCGGCCCGCCGGAGCGGGGGGCAGACAGCCCCCTAAAGCGACGCCTCCACCCGAAACCCGTCCGGCACGCCGTCGCGTCTCTCCAGCACCAGATCGGCCATCACCTCCGCCACCTTCGGCGCCATCCCGAAGCCGATCTTGAACCCCCCGTTCGCCACGAACCACCCCGGCCGCCCCGGCCACGGCCCCAGCATCGGCGCCCGGCTTCGCGCCCTCGGGCGCACCCCGGCCCAGCGCTCCACCACCGCCGCCCCCTCCAGCATCGGCACCGCCGCCACCGCCTGCGCGATCAACGCCTCCAGCGCCGCGTCGGTCCCCAGATCCTGCCACGCGCTCTCGCTGGTCGACCCGATCGCCACCGTCCCGTTCACATGCGGCACGATATGCAGCGCATCGGCAAACACCTGCGGCCACCCCGCCGCATCGAACCGCAGCGCCGCCGCCTGCCCCTTCACCCCGCCGCCGACCGCCCGGCCCACCGATCCCGACAGCGCCGCCAACCCCGCCACCCCGGTCGCATCCACCACCGCACCCGCCTCCGTCCCGTCCCGCACCACCTCGCCGCCCAGCGCCACCACCGCCCCCGCCAGCGCCGCCAACCCGATCCGTGGCGAAAGCCGCGCCGTCAGAGTGTCGCGCACCACCAGACCCGTGGCCGACACCGGCCCCCAACCCGCAGGCGCATCCTCCACCCGCCACACCGCCGCATCGCCCCACAGCGCCGCCGCCGTCACCTCGCGCCCCCGCGCCACCTCCACCGCCCGCGCATCCATCAACGGCTGCAACCGCCCCGACCGCAGATAGCCCGTCGCCAACCCCGACACCGCGCCCACCTCTGCCCACCAGCCTTCCGCCATGAGCAGACTTTCCAACTGAAACTGCTTCTTGCCGTTCCACGCCTCTGGCACATGCGGTGCCAGCGCGCCCACCAGCCCGCCCGACGATCCCGCGCCAACCCCGCCGGGGTCGATCACCCGCACCCGTGCCCCGCGCCGCGCGCAGGCAAAGGCGATCGACAGGCCAAAGATCCCCGCCCCCCGAACCGTGACATCAACCGTCACATCCACCCTTGCCATTCCGCCCGCCCTTGCCCATTCACCGTTCAAACCGGGGTAATGCAAATGCCACCACAGCCACAACCCGATCTGGATTGGCGCGACGAGGTGATCCCCGTCTCCCGCACCTTCGACGACCCGTATTTCTCATTGTCCGGCGGCCTCGCCGAAACCCGCCACGTGTTCCTTGCCGGCAACCACCTTCCCGCCCGCTTCCGCGATGGCTTCCACATCGCGGAACTCGGTTTCGGCACCGGCCTCAACCTCCTCGCCACCCTCGCGGCCCATACCGGCGACCAACACCTGCACTACACCAGCTTCGAGGCCTTCCCGCTCCCCGCCCCCGACATGGCCCGCGCCCTCGCCGCCTTCCCCGAGGTCACCCCCCACGCCGAGACCCTCCTCACCCAATGGGCCACCGGCGCCACCACGCTCCACTTCCCGCACCTCACCGCCACGATCATCCTCGGCGACGCCCGCGATACCCTGCCCGCATGGCAAACCAGCGCCGACGCCTGGTTCCTCGACGGCTTCTCCCCCGCGAAAAACCCAGAGCTGTGGTCCCCCGCCCTGATGCACCATGTCGCCCGCCACACTGTCCCCGGCGGCACCTTTGCCACCTATACCGCCGCAGGCCACGTCCGCCGCGCGCTGGCCGAGGCGGGCTTTGCCGTCACCCGCCAACCCGGCTTTGGCCGCAAGCGTCACATGACGGCGGGCGTTCTCCCCCCGGAATTCGTCCCGGAACTCCCACCGGAACTCCCACCGGAACTCTCCCGCGAACTCCCCCTGTAACCCCCGCTGCCATCGTGCTACGGCGCGGCAATGACCACCCGCACCATGACCGCGCCGCAAGACACCATGCTCGGCATCTGGCTGATGATCGCCACGTCGATCGTCTTTGCCGCGCAGGACGGGATTTCGCGCCACCTTGGCGACGCCTACGGCGTGACCATGGTCGTGATGATCCGGTTCTGGTTCTTCGGCCTTTTTGCCGTCGCCCTTGCCGCGCGCAGCCCCGGCGGCATCAGGGCGGCCGCCCGCAGCGCCTACCCCGTGACCCAGATCTTCCGCGGCGTCCTCCTCGTGGTCGAGATTTGCGTCATGGTGGTCGCTTTCGTCCAGCTTGGCCTGATCGAGGCGCACGCCGTCTTTACCAGCTACCCCCTCCTCGTCGCAGCCCTCTCCGGCCCGATCCTCGGTGAAAAGGTCGGCTGGCGGCGCTGGACCGCCATCCTTGTCGGCTTCATCGGCGTGATCATCATCCTGCAACCCAGTGCGGGCGTGTTTTCGCCCTGGGCGCTGGTCCCGCTGCTGGCCGCAACCATGTTCGCCGTCTACGCCCTGCTCACCCGCTTTGTCGCCCGCAAGGACAGCGCCTCGGTCAGCTTCTTCTGGACCGGCGTCGCGGGCGCACTGGTCATGACGCCGGTCGGGCTGTGGAACTGGGTGCCGATGTCCGCGCCCGATTGGGGCTGGATGGGCCTTCTGTGCTGCACCGCCGTGACCGGCCATTGGCTTTTGATCAAGGCCTATGCCGTGGCCGAGGCGTCTGCCGTGCAGCCGTTCGCCTACCTGCAACTGGTGTTCGCCTCGATGGTCGGGCTTTTCGTGTTCAGCGAGGTGTTGCGCCTTAACGTCGCCATCGGCGCCGTCATCGTCGTTGCCGCCGGTGTCTTCACCCTCTGGCGTCAGCGTGTGCGGGAAAAGGCGGCCCTGCGCGAAGGGCATGGCGGGACCGTCTGACACTGGCCGCCGCAGGGCCACCCCGGCCCCTGCCACACCCCCGGTTGCCCCGCCCCCGTCCTGCGCGTAAAACCCGAACCAGCAACAGGAGCCCACCCCATGCCCGCACCGAAACCCGTCGTCCTTTGCATCCTCGACGGCTGGGGCATCGGTGACAATCCGGCGGTGTCGGCCCCGGCGCAGGCCAATGTTCCCACCTTCAACCACCTCTGGGCCACGAAGGCTCACGCCACCCTCATCACCCACGGCCCCGATGTCGGCCTGCCAACCGGCCAGATGGGCAACTCCGAGGTCGGCCACACCAACATCGGCGCGGGCCGTGTCGTGGCGATGGACCTAGGTGCCATCGACCTTGCGGTCGAAGATGGCAGCTTTGCCAAAAACCCCGAGGTGATTGCCTTTGCCGCCAAGGTCCGCGCGCAAGGCGGCACCGCGCATCTGATGGGCGTCGTGTCGAACGGCGGCGTGCATGGCCACATCAGCCACATCGTCGCCGCCTGCAACGCGATCACCGCCCAAGGCGTGCGGGTGGCGCTTCACGCCATCACCGATGGCCGCGACGTGGCCCCCTCCTCCGCCGCCAGCTTCATGGCGCAACTGACCGCCGCCCTGCCGGCGGGTGCCACGGTCGCCACCGTCATTGGCCGCTACTGGGCGATGGACCGTGACAACCGCTGGGACCGCGTCGCCCGCGCCTACGCCGCGATGGTCCGCGCCACCGGAGAGGCCGCCCCCGATGCCGCCACCGCCGTGATCCATTCCTACGCCAAGGGCGAAACCGACGAATTCCTCGCCCCCACCGTGATCGACGGCTACCACGGTGCCAAGGACGGCGACGGCATCTTCTGCCTGAACTTCCGCGCCGACCGCGCCCGCGAAATCCTCGCCGCGCTCGGCGACCCCGGCTTCACCGCCTTCGACACCGGCCCCCGGCCCGCATGGTCCGCGATGCTCGGCATGGTCGAATACTCCACCGCCCATAACACCTTCATGGCCACCGCCTTCCCCAAGCGCAGCCTCGTCAACACCCTCGGCGAATGGGTCTCCAACCACGGCCGCACCCAGTTCCGCCTTGCCGAGACCGAAAAATACCCCCACGTCACCTTCTTCCTCAACGGTGGCCGCGAAACCCCCTACCCCGGCGAAGACCGCGCCATGCCGCTTTCCCCCAAGGTCGCCACCTACGACCTGCAACCGGAAATGAGCGCCCCCGAGGTCTCCGACAAACTCGTCGCCGCCATCAACCACGGCTACGACCTGATCGTCGTCAACTTCGCCAATCCCGACATGGTCGGCCACACCGGCAGCCTGCCCGCCGCGATCAGGGCCTGCGAGGCGGTGGATCAGGGCCTCACCCGCGCGCTGGCGGCACTCGAAGCGCGCGGCGGTGCGATGCTGATCTGCGCCGACCACGGCAACTGCGAACTGATGGTCGATCCCGTCACCGGCGGCCCGCACACCGCCCACACCACCAACCCCGTGCCGGTGATCCTCGTCGGTGGCCCACAGGGCGTCACCCTGCGCGATGGCCGCCTGTCCGATCTCGCCCCCACGCTCCTGCAACTGATGGGCCTGCCGCAACCGGCCGAAATGACCGGGACCAGCCTCATCGCATGATCCGCGCCGCTCTCGTCCTTCTTCTCCTCGCGGCCCCGCTGCGCGCCGAAACTGTCGCCGAACAGGCCGTGGCGGCGGCCGCAGACCTGCAAGCCGCCGTCACCGCGCTTGATCAGGCGACCGAGGCGCGCGACCGCGTCACCGCCCTCAGCCAGACGATCCGCGCCTACGAACAGGGCCTTGCCGCACTTCGCACCGCCCTGCGCGAGGCCCGCCTGCGCGAAGCCACCCTCACCCTGCAATTCGATACCCAAAGCGCCCGCATCGCCCAGCTTCTTGCCGTGCTGGCGGGCATGGAACAGGATCCGGCCCCCCTCCTCCTGCTGCACCCCGACGGCCCCTTGGGCACCGCCCGTTCCGGCATGATGCTGGCCGACGTGACCCCCGCCCTGCAAGCCGAAGCACAGACGCTGAAGGCCGAACTGGCCGAACTGAACCAGCTTCGCACCCTTCAGCTTGCCGCCGGCGATACGCTCTCGCAAGGCCTCGCCGCCGCGCAACAGGCCCGCAGCGTGCTGTCGCAGGCGATCTCCGACCGCACCGAACTCCCCAAACGCTACACCGACGACCCCGAGGTGCTGCGTGGCCTGCTGGAAAGCGCCGACACGCTGGATGCCTTCGCCGAGGGCCTCGCCCTCAATGTCAACGACCGGCAGGACCAGACCTTCTCCGCCGCCAAGGGCACGCTTCCCCTCCCCGTCCTCGGCACCCTGATCCGCCGCGCCGACGAGGCCGACGCCGCCGGCACCCGCCGCCCCGGCATCGCGCTGGCCACGCAACCCCGCGCGCTTGTGACCGCGCCCTGGCCCTCCACCATCCGCTATCGCGGCCCGCTGCTCGACTACGGAATCGTGATGATCGTCGAACCCGGCGACGGCTATCTGCTGGTTCTGGCCGGGCTCGATACCGTCTACGGCGAAGTGGGCGAGGTTGTGGCCCAAGGCGCACCTCTCGGCCTCATGGGCGGGACCGAAGCTGGTGCCAGTGAATTTACCACCGTGTCGGCAGATGGCTCTGGCCCTCGCGACACGGAAACGCTTTATATGGAACTCAGACAGGGCGCCCGGCCCGTGAACCCGGAAGACTGGTTCGCCGCGACCGCCCGCAAAGGAGACTGAGACGAGCATGAAGAAATTCGTGATGGCCGCCCTCGGCGGAACCGTGGCAGGCGCGCTTTTGACCACTCAGGTCGCAGGCCCGCTGCTCGCGCAGGAAGCCGCCAAGGACAGCTCGGTCTACGAACAGCTCGACCTTTTCGGCGACATCTTCGAACGCATCCGCGCGCAATATGTCGAACCGGTGAAAACCGAAGCGCTGGTCGAAGCCGCGATCAACGGCATGCTCACCTCGCTTGATCCGCACTCCAGCTACCTGTCGGCGAAGGATTTCGACGACATGCAGGTGCAGACCCGCGGCGAATTCGGCGGCCTCGGCATCGAGGTGACGCAGGAAGAAGGCTTCATCAAGGTGATCTCGCCAATGGACGGCACCCCCGCCGCCAAGGCCGGGATCCAGGCCGGCGACTTCATCACCCACGTCAACGGCGAATCCGTCCTCGGCCTCGTCCTCGATGACGCCGTCGCCATGATGCGCGGCCCGATCGGGTCGGAAATCATCATCACCGTGGTCCGCGAAGGCACGCCCGAACCCTTCGATGTGTCGATCATCCGCGACACCATCAAACTGTCCGCCGTGCGCGGCCGCACCGTCGGCAACACCGTCGTGCTGCGCATCACCACCTTCAACGACCAGACCACGCCCAGCATGACCGAGGCGCTGAAAAAGGGCATCGAGGAACTGGGCGGCATCGACAAGCTCGATGGCGTGGTCATCGACCTGCGCAACAACCCCGGCGGCCTTCTGAACGAGGCGATCACCGTCTCCGACGCCTTCCTCGACAAGGGCGAGATCGTGTCCACCCGTGGCCGCGATCCGGTCAGCGGCGAACGCTACAATGCCCAGCCGGGTGACATGATCAACGGCAAGCCGATCGTGCTTTTGATCAACGGCGGCTCCGCCTCGGCGTCCGAAATCGTCGCGGGCGCGCTGCAAGACCACCGCCGCGCCATCGTCGTCGGCACCAAGAGTTTCGGCAAGGGCTCGGTCCAGACACTGATCCCGCTGCGCGGCGACGGTGCCATGCGCCTGACCACCGCGCGCTACTACACACCCTCGGGCCGCTCGATCCAGGCGCTCGGCATTTCGCCCGACATCGTCGTCAACCAGCCCGCTGCCGAACCGCCCGTCGAAGGCGCCGATGAAAAAGGCCCGGCCTCGGCCGTTGGCGACCGCACCGAAGCCAGCCTGCGCGGCGCAATCTCGAACGACTCGATGACCGATGACGAAAAGCGTCTGTACGAGGAAGAACTGGCCCGCGCCGAGGAATCGGCCAAGCTGCGCGACGAGGATTACCAGCTTGCCTACGCTGTCGACATCCTCAAGGGCCTCACCGCCATCGCCCCCGAACCGACGCCCTGACCCATGCGCCTCCCCTCCCCCTCGTGGGGAGGGGTTGGGGGCGGGAGGTTCCCAGCTTTTCCACGCCGGATAGAATGCGAACCGGGGCTGGGGCTTGCCATCCGGGCGGCAATCCTGCCAGACACTTGCCATACGCTTGCCATACGCAAGCCAGACCCGCACAAACCGGCAATCAGGCACCCCGAAATGACCCGAACCGACAGCCTTCCCTACCGCCCCTGCGTTGGCGTCATGCTGATCAACGCCCACGGTATGATCTTCACCGGCCAACGCCTCGACAGCCCCTCCCCCGCTTGGCAAATGCCGCAAGGTGGCATCGACGACGGCGAAACACCGAAAGCCGCCGCCCTGCGCGAGCTGTGGGAAGAAACCGGCATAACCGCTGATCTTGTTGAAAGTGTTGCCAAAACTCACGGTTGGGTGACCTACGATCTGCCGCCTGACCTGCTGGGAAAAGTCTGGGGCGGCAAATACAGGGGTCAAAAGCAGAAGTGGTTCCTGTTCCGTTTCCTTGGCCGCGACAGCGATGTGAAAATTGGCACCGACCACCCGGAGTTTTCAAGCTGGCGCTGGATTCCCGCTGACCAGATGATCGCCGAGATCGTCCCCTTCAAACGCGACGTTTATGAAGAGGTCGTCCGCAGCTTCCGCGCCTATCTGGCGTGACGGAAAACGCAATCAAGGCACGAAGCCAGTGTCAGGATTTCTCGCCTAAGTCACTGTAAACATACGGCTCTTGCGACAGCCTTAACTGCGCGTTAACCTTTTGCGACCGGACTGAACTTGTGCAACCCCCCGGGTGGAAGGCGTTCGCGACGCGAACCTGACCGACCTGGCCGACAGGAACATTACCGACAGGAACATTACCGACAAGGGCAACCGCCGGCAGGGCCATCGCTACTCGCAGCCAGCCACCGCAGCCAGCCACCGCAGCCGATCACCGCAGCCGATCACCGCAGCCGCATTCCATCCGCCCCAAACACCATCGCATCCTTGGCGTCAAAGGTGATGCCCACCTTGTCGCCCATCCCTACGCCAACCTGATCGTGGCTTTCGATCACCAGCTTTTCGCCGGTGGGTGCCGTGACATGCACGAAACTGACCCCGCCCAGCGCCTCGGTCATCTCGACCCGGTAGTCCGATCCTGACGTGATCTTCAGGTGCTGTGGCCGCAGGCCCACGCTGACCTCGGCCCCTGCACCCGGCAGCGCCACGCCCGTGGCAACCGCACCGCCAAGCCCTTTCGCCGCCACCGACCCCGGCCCCGCCACGGTCCCCGCGACGAAATTCATCGCCGGGCTGCCGATGAACCCTGCCACGAACTTGTTGTCGGGATCGTTGTAGAGGTCCAGAGGCTTGCCAACCTGCTCCACCCGCCCCTTGCGCAAGACCACGATCTTGTCGGCCAGTGTCATCGCCTCTACCTGATCATGTGTCACGTAGATCATCGTGGCACCGATTTCGCGGTGCAGACGGGCGATTTCCACCCGCATTTCCACCCGCAACTCGGCGTCAAGGTTCGACAGCGGCTCGTCGAACAGGAACACGTCCGGCCCCCGCACGATCGCCCGGCCGATCGCCACCCGCTGCCGCTGCCCACCAGACAGCGCCTTGGGCTTGCGCGACAGATATTCATCCAGCTTGAGGATGCGGCTGGCCTCCGCGACCTTGCGCGTGATCTCTGCCTTCGGATGCCCGGTCATCTTCAAACCGAAGCCCATGTTTTCGGCCACGGTCATGTGCGGATAAAGCGCGTAGGTCTGGAACACCATCGCCACGCCCCGCTCGCTCGGATCGGCTTCGGTCACATCGCGCGAACCGATGCGGATCGACCCGCCGCTGGTTTCCTCCAGCCCTGCGACCATCCGCAGCAGCGTGGATTTTCCGCAGCCCGACGGGCCGACAAAAACGCAGAACTCGCCGTCCTTCACGTCCAGATCAATGCCGTGGATGACCTGCACGTCCCCATACCGCTTCACCACTTTCTTCAGCGTGACGCCCGTCATGATGGTCCCTCCCCTTATCCCTGTTCCGGAAAACGCCAGCTTTCCGCCTCGGCGGAAATGCGGGCCGCGATGTCCTTGATCAGCCCTGCCCGCGCCTCCAACGCGGCCAGGGTTGTCCGTGCCGTGGTCGAGGTTACCGAAAGCGCCCCGATCGCACGTCCCGCACGGCTTAAAATCGGCACCGCGCAGCAGATGATTCCCGGCTCGTGCTCTTCGCGGTCGAAGGCGTGACCCCGTGCCCGAATCGCCTTCAGCTCTGTCCGCAGCTTGGCCGGGCTGTCCAGCGTGTGTTCGGTATGCCGGTGAAACGACTGACGCGCCAAGGCCGCCTCCAGCGCCTCTTCGGGCAGGTAGGCCAGCATCGCCTTGCCTACCCCCGTGCAATAGGCCGGCCCCACCTTTCCGGCCTGCGCGAACATCTCCACCGGTCGGGCGGCGTTGCGTTTGTCGACATACAGCACCTGCCCCAGATCCATCTGCGCCAGATGGATCGTCTCGCCGGTTTTCTCTGCCAATTCATCCACATACGGCCGTGCAATCGGCGCCAGCGACGACTGCGCCCAGGCCGCATGTGCCAATCTCACCAACCGCACGCCCAAGGAATAGGTGCCCCTGTCCGGATCATGCGCCAGCATCCCCTGATGTGTCAGCGTCTGCAGGAACCGATACAACGTCGCCTTCGGAAACGCGCTTTCGGTCAACAGCTCGCTGAACCGCACCGGGCGGCCGTGGCTGGCAACCATGTCCAACACGTCCAGCGCCTTGCCGACAGTTCCGTCTGCGTGCCCTTCCGCGCCCATGCTTGCTCCGATGAGGTCCGTAGTTGACAGGCATAAGGATAGCGGACATAGTTTTCAATATTCAAGACAAAGTTTCACATAATGGAACCAAAAGGGAGGAAACCATGGTCCATAAGAAAGCGGGCGCGCTTGCCGTGATGGCAGCGTTGCTCATGTCGACGTCTGCGATGGCGCAGGACAAGCGCGTCGTCACCTGGAATGCGGACTACGACCCGATCCCACTGGCCGCCGCCGAAGCCCTGATCGCCGATTTCGAGGCCGCGAACCCCGAGATCGACGTTCAACTGACCAACTTCGACCACGAGGCCTACAAGAACGCGATCCGCAACTTCCTCACCGCCGACCCGCCGGATCTGGCGAACTGGTATGCCGCGAACCGGATGCGTCCCTTTGTGGAAGCCGGTCTGTTCGCCGACATCTCGGACGTCTGGGCGAACAACGGGCTGATGGAGTCGCTGGCCTCGTCGGTGCCGTCGTCGACCATCGACGGCAAGCAATATGCGATCCCCTACACCTACTACCAGTGGGGCATCTATTATAATCGCGATGCTTACGCCGCCGCTGGCGTTGAAGTTCCCGGGCCGGAAGGCGTGAACTGGGAAACCTTCCTGGCCAACTGCGAGAAGTTCAAGGCCGCCAGCATCGACTGCGTGACCACCGGTTCCTCGGCGCTGTGGCCGGTCGCGGGGATCTTCGACTATGTGTCCTTGCGCACCAACGGCTATCAGTTCCACAGCGATCTGGCCGCGGGCAAGATCTCGTGGACCTCGCCCGAGGCGCGGGCCGTGTTCGAGAACCTGGGCAAGCTGCAGCCCTTCGTCACCGAAAACCATGCCGCCATCGACTGGCAGGATGCGGCGGCGATCTTCGTGCAGGGCAAGGCTGCCAACTACGTCATGGGCAACTTCGCCGTCGGCGTCTTCAAGGAAGGCGGGATGACGAACGACAACCTGGGCTTCATGGTGTTCCCGGAAATCACCCCCGGCATCGCGCGCGCCGAGGAAGCCCCGACCGACACGATCCACCTGACCAGCGGAGCCAAGAACCCGGACGACGCGAAAGCGTTCCTGGCCTACATGGCCAGCCCGGAAGCCCAGACCAAGTGGAACGCGGCGGTGGGCCAGTTGCCGACGAACAAGAACGCAACGGTCGATCCGGCTGATCCGTTCCTGACCGCAGGCTTCCAGGCGCTGTCCACTGCGACCGGCGGCATCGCCCAGTTCTGGGACCGCGACGCGGATGCCGAATATGCCAAGGCCGGCATGGAAGGCTTCCAGCGGTTCCTGGTACAGCCCGAGGCGCTGGAAGAGATTCTGGCGCAACTGGAAGCGACGCGCACGCGCCTCTTCCCGCAGTGATCTGACTACGCGGGCGTCCCCTGCCACGGGGGCGCCCGTCTTCTGGTTTCGGAGGGCGACGCATGTCACAGGCGGCAGATGCAGGCGCGGTGGTTCCGGCTCGACGGACCTCAAAGCGCTGGAACCAGCGGACCCTTGCACCCTGGCTGTTCCTCGCGCCCGGGCTTTTCATGTTCACCGTCTATGTCCTCTGGCCGATCGTCCAGAGCATCACCCTGTCGTTCTACGACTGGAACGGGCTTTACAACGCTGACGGCGATTTCACCGGCACCTTCGTCGGGGCGCGCAACTACGCCGAACTGATGACCGACCCGGCCTTCGAGACCTCGCTCTGGAACAACCTCAAGTGGCTGGTCCTTTACATGGCGGCCCTGCCGATCGGCCTCTTCATCGCGATTTTCCTGAACCAGACCGTGCGCGGCATCCGGCTTTACAAGTCGCTGTTCTTCTTTCCCTTCGTGATCAGCCAGGTCGTCGTCGGCCTGATCTTCGCTTGGTTCTACGCGCCGAACTTCGGCCTCTTCTACCTGCTGACGGAAACCATCACCGGCAAGGGAACCGCCATCCTCGCCAACCCCGACCTGGTGACCTACGGGATCATCGCCGCCGGGCTCTGGCCGCAGATTGCCTATGTGGTGATCCTTTACCTCACCGGTCTGAACAACGTCGCCCCCGACCAGATCGAGGCCGCGCGGCTTGACGGCGCAAAGGGCTGGCGGATGCTCTGGTATGTGGTGCTGCCACAACTGCGCCCGGCGACCTTCATCGCGGTGATCGTCACGGTCATCGGCGCACTGCGCAGCTTCGACCTTGTGTCGATCATGACCTCGGGCGGACCCTTCGGATCATCCCGCGTCCTGTCCTACTACATGTATGAAATGGCGCTCGGCGAATTCGGGTTCCGCATGGGCTACGGCGCTGCAATCGCTGTCGTGCTCTTTGCCATCATGATGATCTTCATCTCGGGCTTCATCTGGAAGATGTGGCGCGACGAGACCGAGCGTTAAGGGAGGCTGCCGCACATGTTCCCCCGCCCCATCCAGCAGTCCGGCAAAGGCGTGCAGTGGCTTTACACGTTCGCCTTGCCCGTGGCGCTCGTCATATGGCTTTTCCCGCTGCTTGGCGTTGCGCTGACCTCGCTGCGCCCGGCATCCGACCTTGCGCAGGGCAACTACTTCGGCATGCCGTCGGGGATCGCGTGGGAAAATTACGTCTACATCTTCACCGAAACCCCGATCGGCCAGTACATGGTCAACTCGCTCTGGGTGACGATCCCGACCGTCATCGGGGCCGTGACCCTGTCGCTGATGACCGGCTTTGCCCTTGCGGTCTACGGTTTCCGGGGCAACATCCTCGTGTTCTTCATGTTCGTCGCCGGCAACTTCGTGCCGTTCCAGATCCTGATGGTGCCGGTGCGCGACATGACGCTGCAGCTTGGCATGTATGACACATGGTATGGCCTCGCCCTCTTTCACATCGCGTTCCAGACCGGCTTCTGCACCCTCTTCATGCGCAACTTCATCAAGGCCCTGCCATTTGAGCTGATCGAGGCAGCGCGGGTCGAAGGCGTGGCCGAATGGCGCATCTTCTGGTTCATCGTCCTGCCCCTGATGCGTCCTGCCATCGCGGCGCTCAGTGTGCTGGTCTTCACCTTCATCTGGAACGACTTCTTCTGGGCCACCGTGCTGACCCAAGGCGTCGACAGCCAGCCGATCACGGCGGGTCTGTCGTCCCTCAACGGCCAGTGGATCGCCCAGTGGCACCTGGTCAGCGCAGGCTCGATCCTTGCCGCCCTGCCCCCCGTCGCGATGTTCTTCCTGATGCAGAAGCACTTCATCGCCGGCCTTACCCTCGGCGCGGTCAAGTAACATGGAATGGCGCATTGATGCAGGGGGCCAGACCCTGGCCCTGGCCACCTCGGGTGGCATCCCCGAGGTCATCTACTGGGGCGCAACCCTGCCCGCCGCCGAAGACCTGTCGCAACTCGCCGCAGCGGGCCTGAACGACATCACCGGCGGGATGCTCGACAGACTGCCCACCCTGTCGCTCAGCCCCGAACCCGGTCGCGCCTTTCAGGGCCAGCCGGGGCATCTGCTGGCCGAAGCCGACGGCACCCCCCTGAACCCCGCCTTCAGCTTCACCCACGCCGACGAAGCCGCCGGCCACCTCGCGCTGCACGTCCGCGGCGACGGCATCATCCTCAGCCACCACATCACCGCCCAGCCGACCGGCGTCCTGACCATGAAGACCACCCTCACCGCCGACCGCCCGATCCGCGTCCACTGGCTCGCCGCCCCTGTGTTGCCCGCGCCGCAAACCGGCCAGATGATCGACGTCCACGGCAAATGGACCCGCGAGTTCCACCTCACCCACACCAACTGGTCCCCCGGCATCCGCCTTCGCGAGGCGCGGACCGGGCGCTCCGGGCACGAACACCCTCCCTACCTGATCCTTGCCGAAGCAGGCTGCAGCAATGCCCAAGGCACCGCCGCCGCCCTTCACTACGCATGGTCCGGCGGGCATCGCATGGTGGCCGAGGAATTGCCCGACGGCCGCCGCCAGATCCAGTTCGGCGCCCCGATCGGTGCCGAAACCGAAGCCGGCACGCACTTCGAAACCGCCGATCTCATCGCCGCCCACTCCACCACCGGCCTCAACGGCATCGCCGCCGCGTTCCAGCACGACATCCGCGACCGCGTGGTGCAGTGGCCGAACTCCACTCGCCCCCGCCCCGTCCACTACAACTGCTGGGAGGCGGTCTACTTCCGCCATTCGCTGCCGGAGCTTGCCGAAATCGCCACCCGCGCCGCCGCCCTCGGTGCCGAACGCTTCGTCCTTGACGACGGCTGGTTCGGCGGCCAACGAAACGGGCGCGACGATGACACCACCTCGCTTGGCGACTGGACGATGGACCGTCGCAAATGGCCCGAGGGCCTGCACCCCCTGATCGCCCATATCCACTCGCTTGGCATGACCTTCGGCCTCTGGTTCGAACCCGAGATGGTCAACCCCGACTCAGACCTCTTCCGCGCCCACCCCGACTGGATGCTCGGCCCCCGTGACCAGACCACTGGCCGCCACCAGATGGTCCTCGACCTCGCCAATCCAGCGGTGCGCGACAACCTTTTCGCCCAGGTCTCCGCGATCCTGACCGAATACCCGATCGACTACATCAAGTGGGATCACAACCGCCTTCTCCCCGTCGTCGACACCGCCCAGACCCACGGCATCTACGACCTCCTCTCCCGCCTCCGCACCGCTCACCCGCAGGTCGAGATCGAATCCTGCGCCTCGGGCGGTGGCCGCATCGACGCGGGCATCCTTGCCCACACCCACCGCGTCTGGCTGTCCGACAGCAACGACGCGCTCGAACGTCTGCGGATGCAGCACGACGCCGCTCTCTTCCTGCCCGCCGCGATCACCGGCTCCCACGTCGGCCCGCGCCACTGCCACACCTCGGGGCGCGAACTTTCCATGTCGTTCCGCGCCTGGGTGGCCGCCCAGCGCCACATCGGCTTCGAAATGGACCTGCGCGAACTGACCGAGGCCGAGGCGTTGACCCTGGCCCGCGTCACCGCATGGTGGAAGGCCAATCGCGACTGGACGATGTCCGGCACCATCCACCGCCTCGACGCGGCAGACCCCGCAGTTACCGCGGAAATCCAGATCGCGCAGGACGGCAACCGCTTCGTCCTCTTCGCCGGACAGGCGGAAACCAGTGCCCAGATCCTGCCGCGCCCCCTTGCCCTCACCGCGCTGGACCCCGAGGCCCGCTACCGTGTGGCGCTTCTCAACCCCGAGGACGCGCCCCGCCAGTCGCGTGGGCCGAACGCGCTCAAATCTGCGCCGCTCACCCTGTCAGGCCGTGCCCTGATGACACGGGGGCTCTTGCTCCCGGTCGCATGGCCAGCCACCATGTGGGTCGTCGAAGGAAGGAAACTTGATGACTGATCTGCCCACATTTCCCGATCTGAAAGGGCAGTCCGTCTTTGTCACCGGCGGCGGCTCGGGCATTGGCGCCGCCCTGACCGAAGGCTTCCTGCGCCAGGGCTGCAAGGTTGCCTTCTGCCAACGCTCCGACGCCACCGCCTTTTGTGACGCGATGGAACAGAAGACCGGCAACCGCCCCCTGTTCCTGCCCTGCGACCTCACGCTGGTCGACCAGGTGCAATTGACCCTGTCCACCGCCGCCCGCGTCCACGGTCCGATCACCGTGCTTGTGAACAACGCTGCCGACGACAAGCGGGTGGAAACGGCAAAGATCGACGAGGCGTTCTGGGATTGGTCGATGGCGATCAACCTGCGTTCATACTTCTTCGCAGCCCAGGCCGTGTTGCCGGGGATGAAGGCCGCAGGCGGTGGCTCCATCATCAACTTCTCCTCGATCAGCTACATGATGGCCGACACCGGTTACGTCCCCTACATCACCGCAAACGCTGGTATCACTGGCATGACCCGCACGCTTGCCCGCGAATTCGGCCCCGACCGCATCCGCGTCAACGCGCTCGCCCCCGGCTGGGTGCTGACGCAAAAGCAGAAAGACCTCTGGGTCACGCCAGAAGCCTTGGCCACCCACGTCGCCCGCCAATGCCTGAAGGACACGCTCGATCCCGAAGACATCGTCGGTGGCGTGCTGTTCCTTGCGTCAAAGGCGTCGCGCATGATGACCGGTCAGGCGATGGTCATCGACGGCGGCGTGGTGGTGACCGGATGAACCTCGCATGGATCGCCGTCGATTGGGGCACCTCCAACCTCCGCGCCTGGGCGATGGGGCCGGATGGCCACGTCCTTGACCACGCAGAATCGCCTGACGGCATGGGCAAACTGGCGCGCGACGCTTTTGAGCCCGCCCTCCTGCGCCTGATCAGCCCGTGGCTGGGCGCAGGCGTCACCACCGTCATCGCCTGCGGCATGGTCGGCTCGCGCCAAGGCTGGTTCGAGGCCCCCTACCGCACCGTCCCCTGCACGCCGCTGGACCACGCGGCGCTCGTCACCGCGCCCACCACCGACCCGCGCATCCACGTCTGCCTCGCCCCCGGCCTGCGCCAGATGAAACCGGCTGACGTGATGCGCGGCGAAGAAACCCAGATCGCCGGCGCGCTTGCCCTGTCGCCCGGCTTTGACGGGGTGATGTGCCTGCCCGGCACCCATTCGAAATGGGTCCACCTCAGCGCGGGCGAAGTTGTCAGCTTCCAGACCTACATGACAGGTGAACTGTTCGCGCTCCTTTCCGAACACTCGGTCCTGCGCCACGGCATGGCAGGCGAAGGCTGGGACGAAGCCGCCTTCGACGAAGCCCTGTCCGACGCCCTGTCCCGCCCCGAAAAGATCGCCGCCCGCCTTTTCGCCTTGCGCGCCGAGGGGCTGGTGAGCGGCCTTTCCCCCGCCGCCGCCCGCGCGCGCCTGTCGGGCCTTCTCATCGGCACCGAACTTGCGGGCGCGCGGCCTTACTGGCTCGGCCAACCCGTCGCCCTGATCGGCGCGGAAAAGCTGTCCGCCACCTACGCCCGCGCGCTGAAAGCCCAAGGCATCGACGCCCGCCTCCTGCCCGCCACCACCTGCACGCTGGCGGGCCTCGCCAGCCTTGCCCGCCAACCCGAGGCTACCCGATGAAACACCGAAACCTTATCGCCATCCTGCGCGGCCTTACCCCCGACGAGGCCGTCCCGATCGCCGAGGCGCTGATCGCCGCCGGCATCACCCGCCTCGAGGTGCCGCTGAACTCGCCGCATCCGATGACCTCCATCGCCGCAATGGCCCGCGCCTTCGGCCACCACGCCGAAATCGGCGCTGGCACCGTGCTGACGGTCCAGGACGTGGCCGAGGTCGCCGACGCCGGCGGCACCCTCGTCGTTTCACCCAACTGCGACCCCGAGGTTATCGCCGCCACCCGCGCCCGCGGCATGGCCTCCTGGCCCGGCGTGATGACTCCCACCGAATGCTTCGCCGCCCTCAAGGCCGGCGCCACCGGCCTCAAGATCTTCCCCGCCTCGCTCGTCGGCCCCGAGGGACTGAAAGCGATCCGTGCCGTCCTGCCGAAAACAACGCCCGTCTACGCTGTCGGAGGCGCCGGTCCTGGCAACTTCTTCCAATGGGTCAACGCTGGCGCTTCCGGCTTCGGCATCGGCACCGCCCTCTACACCCCCGGCACAACCCCTGCCGAAATCACCGCCCGCGCCGCGACCATCGTCGCCGCCCATGACAGCGCCTTCGCATGATCTTCGATAACCGCCCCTGCACCCTCGGCGAAGGCCCGCTCTGGCACCCCATCCGCCAGCAGCTTTTCTGGTTCGACATCATCGGCCAGCGCCTCCTGACCCGCACCGACGCTGGTCCGGCCGAATGGCACTTCCCCGAGATGGTCTCAGCCGCCGGCTGGATCGACCGCGACTCGCTCCTCATCGCCTCCGAAACCGCCCTTTTCCGCTTCAACCTTGAAACCGGAACGCAAACCCACCTCATCGCCCTTGAATCCGACAGCCCCAAAACCCGCTCCAACGACGGCCGCGCCGATCCGCAGGGCGGCTTCTGGATCGGCACGATGGGCAAGGTCGAAGGCCCCGGCACCCCCGCCATGGGCGCGATCTACCGCTACTACCGTGGCGAGTTGCGCCGTCTCTTCGCCCCCATCGCCATCCCGAACTCAATCTCCTTCCCCCCCGGTGGCACCTCCGCCTGCTTCACCGACACAGTCACCGGCCGCGTCCTCCGCGTCGCCCTCGACGCGCAAGGCTGGCCCAAGGGCGAGCCTGAACCCTTCCTCGACCTCACCGCCCAAGGCCTCCACCCCGACGGAGCGGTCTTTGACGCCGAAGGTATCTTCTGGCTCGCGCAATGGGGCGCCTCCCGCGTTGCGGCCTACGCGCCCGACGGCACCTTCCTGCGCGCCGTCCCGTTCGACGCCCCCCACACCTCCTGCCCGGCCTTCGGCGGCGACACGCTCTACTGCACCACCGCGCTCCACAACATGGACGCCGCCGCCCGCGCCGCCCACCCGAACGCCGGCAAAACCTTCATGGCCAAAGGCATCGCCACAGGCCAACCGGAACATCAGGTCATCCCATGACAGGCACACCGCTCAAACGCACCCTCGGCGTCTGCTACTACCCCGAACACTGGCCCGAAACGCAATGGGCCGAAGACGCCGCCCGCATGGCCGCCCTCGGCCTCACCTGGGTCCGCATCGGCGAATTTGCCTGGAGCAGGATGGAACCCGCCCCCGGCACCTACCAGTGGGAGTGGCTCGACCGCGCCATCGCCACCCTCGGTCAGGCCGGCCTCAGGGTCGTCCTCGGCACCCCCACAGCCACCCCGCCGCGCTGGATGCTCGACCGCCACCCCGACATGCTGGCGCTGGACCGCGACGGAAAACCGCGCGGTTTCGGCTCCCGCCGCCACTACTGCTTCTCGCATCAGGGCTACCGCGCCGAATGTGCCAAAATCGTCACGGCCCTCGCCGAACGCTATGGCCGCAGCCCCTTCGTCGCCGCCTGGCAGACCGACAACGAATACGCCTGCCACGCCACCACGCTCAGCTATTCGCCCGCTGCCCGCACCGCCTTCCGCGACTGGCTCGCCCGCAGGTATCAGTCCCCCGACGCTCTGAACCGTGCCTGGGGCAACGTGTTCTGGTCGATGGAATACAGCGATTTCAACGACATCGACCTGCCGAACCTGACCGTCACCGAACCCAACCCCTCCCATGTGATGGACTTCCGCCGCTTCGCATCGGATGAGGTTGTCAGCTTCAACCGCCTGCAAACCGACATCATCCGCAAACACTCCGCCTACCCGATCGCGCACAATTACATGGGTGCCGTCACAGAATTCGACCATTTCGCCACCGGCGCCGATCTCGATATCGCAAGCTGGGACAGCTACCCCTTGGGCTTTCTCTCCGACCGCATCCCCGCGCCGCAGGAACACAAGCGCCGCTTCGTGCGTCAGGGCGACCCGGACTTCCAGGCCTTCCACCACGACCTCTACCGCGCTGTCGGGCGTGGCCGCTGGTGGATCATGGAACAACAACCAGGCCCGGTGAACTGGGCGCCCTTCAACCCCGATCCGCTGCCCGGCATGGCCCGCCTCTGGGCATGGGAAGCCTTCGCCCACGGCGCCGAGGCGGTCTGCTATTTCCGCTGGCGTCAGGCCCCCTTCGCGCAGGAACAGATGCACGCGGGCCTCCTGCGCCCCGATAGCGCCCCCGCGCAAGCCTTCGCCGAGGCCGAGCAGGTCGCCGAAGAACTGAAGCAAATGCCCGACGCCGGCACCGCCCGCGCCGACGTGGCGCTGGTCTTCGACTACGCCTCCGATTGGGCGTGGGAAATCCAGCCCCAGGGCCGCAGCTTCTCATACCTCTGGCTCGTGTTCGATACCTACCGCGCGCTTCGCCGCCTCGGCCTCAACGTCGACATCCTGCCGCCCGACACCACCGACCTTTCGGCCTACAAGCTGGTCCTCGCCCCCGGCGTCTTCACCCTGTCCGACGCTCTGAAATCCGCCCTCGTCGCGCACAAGGGCACCGCCATCCTCGGACCCCGCACCAATTCCAAAACCCCGAACTTCGCCATCCCGGTGCCGCTGCCCCCGGCCCTCCCCGGCCTCGACGCCAAGATCATTCGCGTCGAAAGCCTGCCGCCCGACGTGCCGGTCCCGCTCACCGGCGGCGGCAATTTCCAGCACTGGCGCGAGAAACTCGAAGGCACCGCCACCGTCACCGAAATGGCCACCGACGGCTGGCCAGCCCTCGTCTCCACCGGCAAACTCCACTACCTCGCCGGCTGGCCCGATGACGAGGCGATGACCCGCCTGTTGCAGGCCGCCTGCGCCACTGAGGGCATCGAGACCGACCCTCTGCCCGAGGGCCTGCGCCGCCGCGACACCGCGACCCACCGCTTCCTCTTCAACTACAACCCGGTCCCGGCAGAATGGGGCGGCGTCACCATCCCGCCCGGCGGCGTCCACTGGACCCCGCTCTGACCGGGCGATCCGCGCCGCCCTGATTTGCTCTTTTCAAAAATACTCCGGGGTCCGGGGCAGGCCCCGGCCGCCCGGCAAACGCACCAACCTCACCCGCTGATCGCTTCCGCTTCCCCTCGTTGGGCGGGCGGCCACCTAGGGGAAGTGGGCGACCTGCCGGCACTCCTCCAGCCGCCGAAGCTGCCGTCCCGTGTCGTCAAAATTCCCCGGCGCAAGCCACGCCTCGAACCCCGCCCGCAACGCCGGCCAATCCTTGTCGATCATCGCAAACCACGCCGTGTCGCGGTTCTGCCCCTTTACCACCATGTGCTGGCGAAACACCCCTTCCGCCTGAAAGCCAAAACGCAGCGCCGCCCGCTTTGACGGCTGGTTCTGGTCATTGCACTTCCACTCGAACCGACGGTAGCCGAGGTCGTCGAACACATGCCGCGCCATCAGGTACAGGGCCTCGGTCGCTGCCGGCTTTCGCGCGATTGTCGGCCCCCAGTAGATGTTGCCGATCTCGATCACCCCGAACGCCTGGTCGATCCGCATCAGCGCCTGCCGCCCTGCCACCCGGCCGCTGGCCTTGTCGATCACCGCAAAGAACAGGGGGTCGGCGCTGGCCACCACTCGGTCCAGCCAGGCGCGCAGGTCATCGCGGGATGTGGGCGGGGTTTCAAAGAGCCAGGCAAAGCGCGTCTCGGCTTCGGTGTCGGCCACGGTCAGCTCTTCATAAAGCCCGTCCAGATGCGCTGTCTCCAACGGCTCGACCCGGACGAAGCGCCCCTCCAGCACCACCCGCTCTGGTCGCGGGCGTGGGGTCCAGTGAGCTAGGTCTTGCGACATCGGTTTTCTCCGGCAAGGCGTGTCCCACGGTGAGACACTTGTGACACACGAATTAATTCAATGGCTTAGAACATCAATTAGGGTCTTGTTAAGGCTGCGTGGCCTTCACATCGTCACCCGTCACGGCCAGAAACGCCACCCCGTTCGGTCCCAGCACTAGCCGCCCGTCAACGGGCGCCGCAGCCAATGACGGCCCGACCAGCCCGCCTGTGCCGCTTACGTGCAAACTGACCGCCACGGGCGACAGGTTGAACAGGCACAAGAGGCTCTCTCCCGCCGCCTCGCGCACGAAGCCCAACACCGGCTCTCCCACATCCAGAAACCGCGTCCGCCCAGCGCCAAGCGCCTTGGACCCTTTGCGAAACGCAATCACCTCGCGGTAATGTTCCAGCACCGACCCCGCGACCCCTGCCTGCCCCGCCACATGCCGCGCCAGTTGCAGCGGCTTTACCGGCAGCCACGGCTGCACCGTGGAAAACCCGCCATGATCCGACCCATCCCAGACCATCGGCGTTCGCGTGTTGTCGCGCCCCACCGGCTCGGGCCAGAAGGCGATGCCCTGCGGATCGGTCAGTTCATCGAAGGAAAGCTCGGTATCGGTTTGCCCCAACTCCTCGCCCTGCCAAAGGCAGATCGAGCCCTCGAACGACAGCAACAGCGACCCCGCCTGCTTGGCCAGCGCATCCTGACTGGCACCATAGATCGCCCACCGGCTGACATGGCGCACCACGTCATGGTTGGAAAAGGCCCACATCGGCCAGCCATCTGGCGCGCCGGAAAAGAACTCCGACAGCTTGCCGCGAAAGAACGCCGCCGAATACTCATACCCCATCAGCTCGAAGGAATAGCACTGATGCAGCCGCCCCGGAGCGGTATAATCGCCCATCATCCGGATCGCATGGTGGCTTTCGCCCATCTCGCCCACCGAAGCCGCACCATATTCGTCAAGAAGCGTGCGGATACGTTCCATCCACTCCAGGTTCGCGGGCTGGTTCTTGTCGAAAAGGTGATACTGCATCCCGTAGGGGTTGCCCTCTGCCTCTGGTTTCACCCGAAAGTCCGCCGGGTTGTCGCGCAGCAGGGGATCGTGGAAAAAGTAGTTCACCGTGTCGAAGCGAAACCCGTCCACCCCGCGTTCCAGCCAGAAGCGCAGGTTGCCAAGCGCCCAGTCCTGCACCGCCGGATTGTGATAGTTCAGGTCGGGCTGGCTGGTCAGAAAGTTATGCAGGTAATACTGCTTGCGCCGCGCGTCCCACGCCCAGGCACTGCCGCCAAACACCGAAAGCCAGTTCGACGGCGGGCTGCCATCATGGCGGGGGTCGGCCCAGACATACCAGTCGGCTTTCGGGTTCACCCGGTCGGCCCGGCTTTCGGTGAAGGCGGGGTGCTGGTCGGACGAATGGCTTAACACCTGGTCGATGATGACCTTCAGCCCCAGCCCATGCGCCCGCGCCACCAGCGAGTCGAAATCGGCCAAGGTGCCGAACACCGGGTCGACGTCGCAGTAATCGCTGACGTCATAGCCCATGTCCTTCATCGGGCTGCGGAAGAACGGCGAAAGCCAGACCGCATCAACCCCGAGATCGGCCAGATACGGCAGGCGGCGGGTGATGCCCGGCAGATCCCCGACCCCATCGGCGGTGTCGTCCTGAAACGATCGGGGATAGACCTGATAGGTCACCGAACCACGCCACCAGTCTTGCATCCAAGCCTCCCCGTTCACCTTCGGCGCGCATCGCGGCCCGACCCGGCCTGCAACAGCTATCCTTGCAAAACCGCGCCCGCAATCACGACGATGGCGGCGACAGGGTCCACCCACCCGGATCGGTTGTATCCGGCACAATTCTCCGTTTGACGCGCCCAACCCTTCGGCGCAAGTTCCGCGCCTTGCCGACGGAGACCTGCCAGATGACCAAAACCTCCATGTTCACCCCGGTGTTGGTGGCGGGCTGCGTGATCCTGATGATCTCGTTCGCGATCCGCGCAAGTTTTGGGGTTTTCCAGATTCCCGTGGCGACCGAGTTCGGCTGGCCGCGCGCTGATTTCTCGATGGCAATCGCGATCCAGAACCTGGCCTGGGGCATCGGGCAGCCGATGTTTTCGGCGTTTGGCGAAAGGTTTGGCGACCGCAAGACGATTGTCATCGGCGCACTTCTGTATTCGCTTGGCATGGTGCTGTCGGCCTATGCGATCACGCCGGGGCAGCATCAGGCGCTGGCGATCCTTGTGGGCTTTGGCATCGCCGGCACCGGGTTTGGCGTGATCCTGCCGCTGATCGGCCGGGCCGCCAGCCCCGAAAAGCGCAGCCTGACGCTGGGCATCGGGTCGGCGATCGGGTCGGCCGGTCAGGTGATCGGGCCGCCCGCGGCCGAGGCGCTGTTGCAGGTTTACAGCTGGCAAACCGTGTTCCTGATTTTTTCGGTCGTGATCCTGACCACGCTTCTGGCGCTGCCGTTCCTGCGCGCCCCCGACAAGACGCAGCGCAGGGCCGAGCCCGAGGAAAGCATGCTGACCGTCGTGTCGCGGGCGTTCCGCGACCCGTCCTATGCGCTGATCTTCCTTGGCTTTTTCTCGTGCGGCTATCAGCTTGGCTTCATCACCGCGCATTTCCCCGCCTTCATCACCGAGGTTTGCGGCCCGATTGACCCCGGCGGGATGCTGGCCGGGATGGGGATCACGACGACCTCGGCCTTGGGCGCGACCGCCATCGCGGTGATCGGCATTGCCAACATCGGAGGATCGGTCCTGTCGGGCTGGCTGGGTGCGCATTTCCCGAAGAAATACCTTCTGGCGGCGATCTACACCGGGCGGACGCTGGCCTCGGCGATCTTCATCCTGATGCCGATGACGCCGACAACGGTGCTGATCTATTCCGCCGTCATGGGCGCGCTGTGGCTGGCCACGGTGCCGCTGACCAGCGGTCTGGTCGCACAGATCTACGGGGTGCGCTACATGGGCACGCTTTACGGCTTTGTGTTTTTCAGCCACCAGATCGGCAGCTTCATGGGCGTCTGGCTGGGCGGCAAGTTCTACGACCTGAACGGCGATTACAGCCTTGTGTGGTGGATCGGGGTCGGGGTTGGTGCATTCTCGGCCATCGTGCATCTGCCGATCCGGGAACGCCCGCTGCTGGCGCAGGCCGCCTGAGCGATGCGCGCGGGAATTGCCTCGCTGCTGGTGGCCTATGTGCTGAGCCAGTTCTACCGGGCGTTTCTGGCCGTGCTGTCGCCGGTGCTGCAGGCAGACCTTGGCGCCAGCGCGGCCGACCTCGCCTCGGCGTCGGGATGGTGGTTTGTGGCCTTTGCGGCGATGCAACTGCCGATCGGATCGGCGCTGGATCGGTTCGGTCCAAGACGCACCGCTGCCAGCCTGATGGCGGTGGGCGCGGGCGGGGCCGCCCTTTTTGCCGCCGCCACCAGTGCCTTGCACCTGAAGGTCGCGATGGCGCTGATCGGGGTGGGTTGCGCGCCGGTGCTGATGGCCAGCTATTTCATCTTTGCCCGCAGCTTTTCGCCCGCCGTGTTCGGCACGCTGGCGGGGGCGACCATCGGGTTTGGTGCGCTTGGCAACATCGCGTCGTCGCTGCCCCTGTCGGCGGCGGTCGAGGCGTTCGGCTGGCGGCCCACGGTGGCGGCGCTTGCGGTGGTCACGGCGCTGACGGCTGCGGCGATGGCGGTTCTGGTGAAAGACCCCGAACGCGCGCCGTCACAGGCCAGGGGCTCGCTTCTTGATCTTTTGCGAATGCCGGCGATCTGGCCGATCCTTGCGATGATGACGGTGTGCTACACCCCGATCGCTGGTCTGCGCGGCTTCTGGGTTGGCCCCTATTACACCGACATGCACGGTTTCGACCGGCTTCAGGTCGGCGAGGTTGGCCTGTGGATCGGCATCGCGATGGTCGTGGGCAACTTTGCCTACGGACCGCTGGACCGGGTGCTGGGGTCGCGCAAGTGGGTGATCTTTGCGGGCAACGCCCTTACCACGCTGTGCCTTTTCGGGCTGTGGTGGTTCGCTGCCGCGCCACCTGCCGTGGCGACCGGCCTTCTGATCGCAGCCGGGTTCCTTGGTGCCAGCTTCCCGATGGTGATCGCGCATGGCCGGGCGTTCTTTCCGCCGCACCTGATGGGGCGGGGCGTGACACTTCTCAACCTCTTTGGCATCGCCCCTATCGGTCTGGCGCAATTCGCCACCGGCCGCATCTACACCAATACACCCGAGGCACCCTATCAGGCGGTGTTCCTGTTCTTTGCCGTGACCACCGCCATTGGCCTTTTTGTCTATCTGTGGTCACAAGACCGGACCGACTGACCGCACCCCCTTTCCCCCGCCCGGTCCTTGCGCTAACAGGCCCCGTCCCCATGCCGGGGGCGCACAAAGGAGAACCCCGATGGGCTACAAGGTCGTCGTCGCGGGTGCCACGGGCAACGTGGGCCGCGAAATGCTGAACATCCTCGCCGAGCGCGAGTTTCCCGTGGACGAGATCGTGGCGCTCGCGTCGCGCAAATCTCTGGGCACCGAAGTCAGCTTTGGCGACAAGACCTTGAAATGCAAGGATCTGGACACGTTCGATTTCACCGGCTGGGACATTGCGCTGTTTGCCATCGGGTCGGACGCGACCAAGATCTACGCGCCGAAGGCCGCAGGTGCGGGCTGCATCGTGATCGACAACTCGTCGCTCTACCGCTACGACCCCGACGTGCCGCTGATCGTGCCGGAAGTGAACGCGCACGCGATCATGGGCTATGCCAGGAAGAACATCATCGCCAACCCCAACTGCTCGACCGCGCAGATGGTGGTGGCGCTGAAGCCGCTGCATGACCGCGCCACGATCAAGCGGGTCGTCGTCTCGACCTACCAGTCGGTTTCGGGTGCCGGGAAAGAGGGCATGGACGAGCTTTGGAACCAGACCAAGGCGATCTACAACCCGACCGACAACGTGCCGCCGTCGAAGTTCCCCAAGCAGATCGCCTTCAACGTGATTCCGCATATCGACGTCTTCCTGGACAGTGGCGAGACCAAGGAAGAATGGAAGATGGTGGCCGAGACGAAGAAGATCCTCGACCCGAAGATCAAGGTCACCGCCACTTGCGTCCGGGTGCCGGTGTTCGTCGGCCATTCCGAAGCGATCAACATCGAGTTCGAGGAATTCCTTGATTGGCAGGAAGCCCAGGACATCTTGCGCGAAGCCCCCGGCATCATGCTGATCGACAAGCGTGAACCCGGTGGCTACATCACGCCGATCGAATGTGTGGGCGAGTTTGCCACCTATGTCAGCCGGGTGCGGCAGGACAGCACCATCGAAAACGGCCTGTCGCTGTGGTGCGTATCCGACAACCTGCGCAAGGGCGCGGCGCTGAACGCGGTGCAGATCGCCGAGCTGCTTGGCTCGAAAGTCCTGAAGAAAGGCTGATCCAGCCGCTGACGGTCGCGACAGCGGCCGTCAGAACCGCTCGGCGCGCAGAACTTCGGTATCGGTGATCGACACCAGGCCGATGTGACGTTCAACCACCGTGAAGGCCGCGTCCAGAAGCGTATCCAGCCGGTCGGGGCGGATCAGGCAGATCACCGCCACCATCCCGGCCCGGCCCACCTGCCCTTCGCGCGTCCAACGGCCAGAGCGGCCCGACCCGCCCAGAACCGGCAACACGGTAAAGCCGGTGACACCCGCCTTTTCCAGCGCCGCCGTCAGCCGCGTTTCCATCGGCGCTTCGATGATGATTTCAACGCGCTTGGCGGGATGGGTCTGCATCGGTCAGCCTCCGAAGGCTTGGGCTATGGCCACATAGGCAGGGATGCCAAGCGTCAGGTTGAACGGGAAGGTAACGCCCAGCGAAAGCGTCAGATACAGCGCGGGGTTCGCCTCGGGCAGGGCCACACGCATCGCCGCCGGCACCGCGATGTAGGAGGCCGAGGCCGCCAGCACCATCATCAGCGCCACGCCGCCGGTCGACAGCCCAACGCCAAGTCCCACCACCAGACCCGCCGCCGCGCCGATGATCGGCATCAGGATGCCAAAGGCCAGCGCACCGGCCGTCAGCACGCCCTTGGCCGCCTTCAGCCCACGACCCGCCACCAGCCCCATGTCCAGCAGGAACAGGCACAGGATCCCCTGAAACGGGGCCACGATGAAGGCGTCGATCCGCTCCATCCCCTTGGCCCCGGTGACAAGACCAATCACGAACGACCCGACCAACAGCACGATGGACCCGTTCAGCAGGATCTCGCGCCACAGGTCGGCGTCCATCTTGGCAGCCTGGCCCGACCGCGCCACCAGCCAAAGCGCCGACACGATGGCCGGTGCTTCCATCGCCGCCGCCACGGCCACCATGTAGCCTTCGGAGGCAATGCCCGACGATTGCAGCACCGAGGTCGCCGTCACGAAGGTGACAATGGAAATCGACCCGTAATGCGCCGCGACCGCCGCCGCATCGATGGCCGACAACCGTGTAAGCACTTTCAGCAGCGCAAAGGCCACGAAGGGCAGCCCGAACGACAGCACCACCCCGCCAAGGATCGCCAGCCCAAGGCTTGCGTCCAGCCCGTGATCGTTCACCGCGACGCCGCCCTTGAAGCCGATGGCGAACAACAGGTAGATCGACATGGTCTTGGCCGCAGCTTCGGGGATCGTCAGCTCCGACCGCGCCAGAGACGCGGCCACCCCCAGTGCAAAGCACAGGATCATCGGGGTCAGCAGGTTGGCCGCTGCGAGTGAAAGAATGTCCTGCATCTAGACCGCCACAAAGCTGTTTTGCGCTGGGTCGTGGTATTCCAGCCCGCCCTCGCCGATGTCTGTCCACAAGCCATGCAGAGTCAACCGTTCATCCTCGACCGCCTCCTTGACGAAGGGAAAGGTCAGCAGATTCTCAAGGCTGATCAGGACGGCCTCCTTTTCCAGCGCCGGCATGATCTGATCGGCATGCAGATGCGCCACGCGGGTATAGCCGGGGCGCAGGATATCCATCCAGCGGCCCACGAAGGACGACTTCTCCTCAAGCTCGGGTGCAAGCCCCGAACACATGTCATGGCAGCCCTTCACGCCGCCGCAGTTGGAATGGCCCAGCACCACGATATGCGCGACACCCAGACTGCTGACCGCATACTCCACCGCCGCCGAGGTGCCGTGATACTCGCCGTCGGGGTTATAGGGCGGCACCAGGTTGGCCACGTTGCGGTGGATGAAGAACTCGCCCTCATCCGCCCCGAAGATCGACGTGACATGCACCCGGCTGTCGCAGCAGGAAATCACCATCGCCCGCGGATGCTGGCCCGACGCGGCAAGCCTGCGATACCACGCCCGGTTTTCCTGATAGGTGGTGGCGCGCCACCCCAGGAACCGCTGGATCAGGTAGCCGGGCAAGGGACGAACGAACTGCATCAGGCGCTTCCTTCGGTCGGACCCTCGCTGTCTAGGCGGCATTTGGCGAAAATTCGAGAGGCAAATTCTGCCGCCGCCGCGCCACCCGCAACGAAATCTTCAGCATGGCGCGCAAAGCATGGTGTCGGGTGTGATGGGCAACGGTTGGGGTAACCAGATGAACAAGATAACGGCTCTCAGGCCGCGTGAGGTCGTGCGACAGGACGCCGAACCGATCGCCGCGATCTACCGCAACCTCGGCGCGCCGACGGCCGAACAGATGGTGACGCGCGCGCTGGGGGAACTTGCGCTGACGATGGCGGGGATCGCGGCGCAGGTAAAGGCGCACGATCTGGCCGACCTTGCGCGGCAGTTGACGCGGCTGCGGCGGATGGCGGAAAACCTGGGTCTGACCAGCCTCGGCGCGGTGTCGGACGATGTCCGGATCTGCCTGGAACGGTCGGACAACACCGCTTTTGCCGCCGTCTGGGCGCGGCTGTTGCGGGTGGCGGAACGGTCGATCGCGCATGAGGAGGGGGTTGTCGACCTGTCGGTCTGACCGGCCATGCTCACGCGGCGCCGTCAGCGCACTGGACCTGCGATGCAGCCGGGCCTAGAACCCTTGCATCCGCAGCAACCAAAAGCCTGTCATGTCACCAGATCCGCTGAAACCGGCCTTCGCCGACCCTGGCGCACCCAGCCTGCCGCTGCACGCGGTGCGCGCCAATGACCTGCCCGCCTTTCTGGCCGGACCGGGCGCGCGCTGGCAAGGCTGGCTGACCGCGTCGGGGTTTGAGGCCAGCCTCGGCGACGTGCGGCTGCTGCCCGGCGCGGATGCCACGCTTGCCGGGGCGGTGGTCGGGGCGGTGGTCGGGGCGGTGGTCGGGCTTGGCACCGACACGGCGCGCCGCCGCCAGCGCTTTGGTCTGGCCAAGGCCGCAACCACGCTGCCTGCGGGCAACTGGGCGCTGCACGGCCCGCTTGATCCTGCCGAACGGACCGAGGCAGCACTTGGCTGGCTGCTGGCGGGTTACCGGTTCGACCGCTATCGCCCCGCGCGCAAGCCCGCAGCGCGGCCGCGCCTGTGCTGCCCGGAAGGCGTCGATGCAGCCCGCCTGACGGCAATGGCCGAAGGCGAGTTCCTGACCCGCGACCTGATCAACACCCCCGCGCTGGACATGGGGCCGGCCGAGCTTGAGACCGCTTTCCTTGCCCTCGCGGACGAATTTTCCTGTTTTACCAACGTGGTGCGCGGCGATGACCTCTTGGCGCAGAACTTTCCGATGATCCATGCCGTGGGCCGCGCCTCGCCCCGCGCCCCTCGCCTGCTGGACATGCGCTGGGGTCATGCCGGGCCGCGCCTGACGCTGGTCGGCAAGGGCGTGTGCTTCGACACCGGCGGGCTGAACCTCAAGCCATCGTCGGGCATGAGCCTGATGAAGAAGGACATGGGCGGTGCCGCAACCGTGCTTGGCCTTGCGCGGATGATCATGGCGCTGAACCTGCCGGTGCGGTTGCGGGTGCTGGTGCCTGCGGTCGAAAACGTGATCTCGGGCAATGCCCAGCGCCCGAAGGACATCCTGACCAGCCGCAAGGGCCTGACGGTCGAGGTGAACGATACCGATGCCGAAGGCCGGCTGGTGCTGGCCGACGCGCTGGCCTACGCCTGCGAGGAGGACGTCGACGCGCTGGTGTCGATGGCCACCCTGACGGGGGCCGCCCGCGTGGCCGTAGGACCGGATCTTGCCCCCTATTACTGTGACGACGCGGGCATTGTGGCAGCGCTGGAGGCAGGTGCGGTGGCGGGTTTCGATCCGGTCTGGCGCCTGCCGTTCCACGACGCCTACGAAAGCGTCATCGAACCCGGCATCGCCGATCTGGACAACGCCCCCGGCTTTGGTTTTGCCGGGTCGATCACCGCAGCGCTGTTCCTGCGCCGCTTCGTGACGACGGGCCGCTACCTGCATTTCGACATCTACGGACATGTGCCCACCGACCAGCCTGCGCGACCCAAGGGTGGCGCGGGTCAGGGTGCGCGGGCGGTTCTTGGAGCCTTGCCTGCGATGCTGGGCATCTGACCCGGCGGCGGGACCGGAGGGTTTCACACCCTCCGGACCTCCCGTGGGATATTTTTGCAGAGAGGAAGACATGATGCAGCCGACCAGTGGAGAGGGATGATGGATCGCCGTCTGACACCGTTTTCCGGCCGCGTGGCGCTGAACGTATTGCAAGGCCGGATCGACGCTCCGCTGACGGCGGGCGAGGCCGCGCAGGTTGTGGTTCCGCTGGCCGATCTGCTTGCCAAGCCGGGTGGTCCGCGGGACCGGCAGGTTCTTCTGGGCGATGCTGTCACGGTGATCGACCGGGACCAGGGCCATTGCTTTGTCCAGGCGGCGAAGGACGGCTATTGCGGCTGGGTGAACGAGGCGGCGGTAGGCGAGGCGGCGGCAGGCGAGGCTGGCCCGCCTTCGCATTGGGTGTCGGCCCCCGCCACGCATGTCTACCCCGAACCGAGGGTGCAGGCGCGCGAGACGATGGCGCTGAGCCTTGGGGCCAGGCTGTGCGTGACCGCCAGCCGGGGGGCCTGGGCTGAAACCACGCTTGGCTTCGTGCCGTCGGGCCATGTGCGGCGACTGGGCGACTGGGTGTTCGACCCCGTCGCCGTTGCCGAAAGCCTGCTCGGGACGCCGTATCTGTGGGGTGGCAATTCAAGAGCGGGACTGGATTGTTCCGGTCTGGCGCAGATTTCGCTGCACGCGGCGGGCCTTGCCTGCCCCGGCGACAGTGACATGCAGCAGGCGCTCGGGACCGCAGTAGACGAAGGTCAGCCGCTCCGGCGCGGTGATCTGCTGTTCTGGAAGGGGCATGTCGCGCTTGTGACTGCGCCCGACCGGCTGATCCACGCCAATGGTCACAGCATGTCGGTTGCCGAAGAGGCGATAGCCGGAACCGTCGACCGCATCGCGCGCCAGGGCGGCGGGCCGGTGATCGCGCGGCGGAGGCTTTAGTCGACCGCGCGGATCAGCTTGCGCTCCAGCACCCGCAGCACCGACGGCAGGTCGTGACCACGGCGCAAGACCTGCCCATCCATCCCGACCACGGCATAAAGCCCCTGCTTGCCGCGCAAACGGGGCCGCTTTTCGATGCGGTAAAGCGGGTTTTCGGCTGTCCGGCGGAACACCGAGAACACCGCCAGATCGCGCAGGCAGGAAATCCCGTAGTCGCGCCACTCGCCCGCCGCGACCATCTGGCCGTAAAGCCGCAGGATCAGCCCCAGTTCCTTGCGGTCAAAGCTGACATCTTCATAAAGGCGCTGGCTGGCGGGGAACGGGGTCGGAGCTTCGATGTTCATCGCGAAAGTCTACGCCCTTCCGTTCCCAAATCAAGCGTTACGGGAACCCCGGTGCGGCGCGAAAGGTTCCAACTGGCAGGCCGCGCCGATTTGTCTCGACCGTGTTCAGCCGCTTGCGGGTGGCGGGATGGTCCGCCTCCAGCACGCCCGCGCGCACCAAAAGGGCGGCAATCGCCGCTTCGGCCGCGCGGGTGCCGCCATCGACAACCTTGAGCGCGATGCCCAGCCCCTGCTCCGGCAGGATCGCCACGAACACCGCCTCGGCCCCGGTTTTCAGCGCCACCTTGCCGCCCATCGCCCGCATCAGTTCGGTGCAGGCCCGGCCTTCGCCGGCAACGTTTTCGGGGTAGGTCACCATCGCCCGCGTCAACCGGTGCATCGCGCGTTCCCGCGCATCGCCGGTGTCGCGCGCCGTGGCGAACCGCGCCATCGCCCGCGCAAGACCCGTCAGCGTAACCGCGAAGTTCGGCGCAGAGCAGCCGTCAAACCCGTATCCGGCCACCGTCTCGCCCGTCAGATCTTCGGTCGCGTCGCGGATCGCGCGCTGCAGGGGGTGGTCGACTTCCACATAGTCCGGCCCGGCCTTCAGGTGCCGCGTCACGGTCAGGAAGCCGCAATGCTTGCCCGAGCAGTTGTTGTGCAACTGGCACGGGCTTTCGTCGTTCTTGATCAGCCGGTTGCGTTCGACCCGGTCATAGGGCTCGTGCGCGCCGCAGCGCAGGTCCGGTTCGGCAAGGCCGATCGCCGCCAGCCAGTCGCCCGCCAGTTTCACATGCCGTGCCTCGCCCTGATGGCTGGCGCAGGCGAACGCCAGTTGGGCGTCGGTCAGGCCCACGGCATCGGCGGCGCCCGTCTCGATCAGGGGCAATGCCTGGATCATCTTGCACGACGAGCGTGGAAAGATCACCGCGTCCGGGTTGCCCCAGGCCTCGGCCACACCACTGGCATCGCAGATCACCACGTGGCCCAGATGGCTGCTTTCCAAAATCCCGCCGCGCCAAAGCTCGGCCAGGGGATGTGGGCTGGTCATGGTCATGCTCCGTCACAGATGCGCGATTTTACGCGCAGAGGGGTTTCAAGAATTGGCGTTCTTGGGTTAAGGGTGGGATATCGGGTTGAAATGCTCCGCGCCACAGCAAAAAGTCTGTCCATCCCGCAGGTTGGCACGGCAGGGTCGCGGAGCAAGAGGCATAAGACAGCTTGGAGGCTGCGTCAGACATGACTTCTCTTTTCGGTCGCGCCCTTGGGGTCGCAGCATTTTCCCTGATGGCTGGCGGTGCGTTCGCCCAGGAATCCACCAACCGCGTCGCCACGATGACGGATTGGAACGTGTTCACCGAGGAAAGCCCCAAGGAGTGCTGGGGCGTCTCGAAACCAAAGGAAACCGTCAACAGCCGGGATGGCCAGCCGGTTTCGGTGCGCCGTGGCGACATTCTTCTGTTCGTGACCTTCCGTCCCGGCAAACCGGGCGAGATTTCGTTCACCGGCGGCTACCCCTTTGCAAGCGGGTCCACCGTCGAGGTGGCGATTGACGGCAATCCCTACCAACTGTTCACCGATGGCGAATGGGCCTGGCCGGGAAGCCCGGACGATGACGCAGCCCTTCTGGCCGCGATGAAGAACGGCACCTCGGCCACGCTGACCGCGCGCTCGGGCAAGGGCACCGAGACGAAGGACACCTTCAGCCTGCGCGGCTTTACCGCCGCGATGACCGACGCCGAACAGCGCTGCAAGTAACCAGGGCCTGAAATACCCAAGGCGCCCCGTCACCGGGGCGCTTTTGTTTTGCAGGCCGATCCCCTATATCCGCCGCACACATCCCAGATCGCCTGTCGCAAGGCCCGAACGAAAGATCTGCTTCATGACCGCCCCGATCACCCAGGATGTCCTGACCCTGCCGCGCAAGCTGCCGGAAACCGACAAGACCAACATCGTCGGCCTGACGCGCGACGCGCTGCGCGAGGCGCTTGTTGCCGCCGGCACGCCGGAAAGGCAGGCCAAGATGCGTCTGGGTCAGCTTTGGCAATGGGTCTATCATTGGGGCGTGCGCGATTTCGCGGCGATGACCAACCTTGCGAAAGACTACCGCGCGCTTCTGGCCGACCATTTCACCATCGACTTGCCCGAGGTCGTCACCCGCCAGATCTCGGCGGATGGCACCCGCAAATACCTGGTCCGCATCGCTGGCGGGCATGAGGTCGAGGTGGTCTATATCCCCGAAACCGACCGCGGGACGCTGTGCATCTCCAGTCAGGTCGGCTGCACGCTGACCTGTTCCTTCTGCCACACCGGCACGCAGAAACTGGTGCGCAACCTGACTGCGGGCGAGATTGTCGGCCAGGTCATGCTGGCGCGCGACGACCTTGGCGAATGGCCGGTGCAGGGCGCGCCGAAGGATGAGACCCGCCTGATCTCCAACATCGTGCTGATGGGCATGGGCGAGCCGCTTTACAACTTTGAAAACGTCCGCGACGCGATGAAGGTGGTGATGGACAACGAGGGCATCGCCCTTGGCCGCCGCCGGATCACGCTGTCGACCTCGGGCGTCGTGCCGGAAATCGCCCGCACCGCGACCGAAATCGGCTGCCTCTTGGCCGTCAGCTTTCACGCCACCACCGATGAGGTGCGCGACCAGTTGGTGCCGATCAACAAGCGCTGGAACATCGCCACCCTGCTCGAGGCGCTGAAGGCCTATCCGGGCCTGTCGAACAGCGAGCGGATCACCTTTGAATACGTGATGCTGGACGGCGTCAACGACACCAAGGAAGACGCCTACCGTCTGGTCGAACTGCTGAAGGGCATCCCGGCCAAGGTGAACCTGATTCCGTTCAACGAATGGCCGGGCGCGCCCTACAAGCGGTCGTCCGGCAACCGCATCCACGCCTTTGCCGACATCATCTACAACGCAGGCTACGCCAGCCCGATCCGCACCCCGCGTGGCGAAGATATCATGGCTGCCTGCGGGCAGTTGAAATCCGCCACCGAACGGGCGCGGAAATCGAAGGCGCAGATCGCCGCCGAAGCGGGCCTCTGACCAAAGGAAACGATGAAGCGGCCCGGCATCGCTCCGGGCCGCCTTCTCATGCCCTCGCGTCGGCTTCGGCCTCAATCTCGGGCTCGGCCTTCGCTTCCACCGGGGCTTTCGGCGCAAACAGCATCCGGAACAGCAGCGGGTTGACCAGGATCGAGATCAGCGCCCCCGCCACCACCAGATCGCGCGCATCGGTCGGCACGATGTCCAGCTTTACGCCCATCACGATCAGGATGAAGGAAAACTCGCCGATCTGCGCCAGCGCTGCCGCGATGGTCAGGCCGGTTGTCCGGTCATGCCCGAACGCCCGCACGATGCCGAAGGCCGCCGCACTTTTCACCCCGATGATGATCAGCACCGTCACCATCACGGAAAACGGCTGTTGCCACAGCACGGTCGGGTCAAACAGCATCCCCACCGACACAAAGAACAACACCGCAAAGGCGTCGCGGAACGGCAACGTGTCCTTCAACGCCTGCGCCGAGAGGGTCGAGCCGGCCATCACCATCCCGGCAAAGAACGCACCAAGCGCCAGTGACACGCCGAACACCGCCGCCGCCCCCGCCGCCACACCAAGCGCTATTGCCAGCACGGCAAGGCGAAACAGCTCGCGCTGGCCGGTGTTCGCCGCAAACTCCAGCGTCCAGGGAATGACCCGCCGCCCGACGACCAGCATGATCGCCACGAACGCCGCAACCTTCGCAAAGGTCACAAGGATCGTCGCCCCCACGGTGCCAAGCCCATACTGCGCCACCTGCGCCGTTTCGGCATCCATGGGCTGCTCCTGCCCGCCCAAAAGCCCGGCCAGGGGCGGGATCAGCACCAGCGCCAGCACCATCACCAGATCTTCCACGATCAGCCAGCCAACCGCGATGCGGCCCTTTTCGGTGGCGATCAGGTCACGCTCCTGCAAGGCGCGCAACAGCACGACCGTTGACGCCACCGACAGCGCCAACCCGAACAGCAGCCCGCCGCCGATGCCCCAGCCCAACAGCCAGCCAAGCAGCGCCCCCGCCGCCGTCGCCACCGCAATCTGCGCCAGGGCGCCCGGCACCGCGATGCCTTTCACCGACATCAGGTCCTTGATCGAAAAATGCAGGCCCACCCCGAACATCAGCAGGATCACCCCCATCTCGGCCAGTTGCGCCGCGATGTCCTGATCGGCCACATAGCCGGGCGTGAACGGCCCGATGATGACCCCCGCCGCCAGATACCCCGCAATCAGCGGCATCCGCAGCCGGTGCGCCACAAGACCAAGCACGAAGGCAATCGCAAGCCCGACGGCCATGGTGGTAATAAGGGGCATGTCGTGGTGCACGTCACCTCCACGGTCAAAGCGCATTGAATGGGGAATTAAGCCGACATTACGCCCCACTTGATCGCTGCGGTCAACCCGAGGCAAGGCGTTGCTTGGTCACGATTTCCTGCGAATTCGCCGGCATTGTTTCAGGATCGCCGAACCGCCCGCTGTTGACCTTTGCGCTGGCCCTGATAGCCACGGCGGATGGCTCTTCCGCTGCTTTCCAACCGGCGCGCGCGCCACCTGTTTCTGGACCGGCACGCCCTGGCCGAAGCCCCGGCCGGCGCGGCCACCGGGCAGGCGCTGCATGACCTGATCCAGCGCATCGGTTTCGTGCAGGTCGACAGCATCAACACTGTCGCCCGCGCGCATGACATGATCCTGTTCGCCCGCCGCCAGACCTATCGCCCCGACGCGCTGAAACGCCTGCTGGAACGCGACCGCAGCCTGTGGGAACACTGGACGCACGACGCCTCGATCCTGCCCGCAGGCCTGCACGGCGTCTGGCAGCACCGGTTCCAGCGCGATGCCGAACGGCTGCACATGAACTGGCGCAAGTTCTTCCGCGAGGGGTATGAGGCGCAGTTCGACACCATCCTGAACCGCATCGCCCGCGACGGCCCGGTTGGCACCGCCGATGTCGGCGAAGGCGAGGTGCGTGGCAAGGGCGGCTGGTGGGATTGGCACCCGTCGAAGACCGCGCTCGAATGGCTGTGGCGCACCGGGCAGATCGCCGTCACCCGGCGCGACGGGTTTCGCAAGATCTACGACCTGACCGAGCGCGTGATCCCCGCCCCGCACCGCACCCCGGTTCCCGCCGACATCGTGGTGGACTGGGCCTGCACCACCGCGCTTGACCGCCTTGGCTTTGCCACCCCGGGCGAGCTTGCCGCCTACTGGAACGCGATTTCACCAGAGGAGGCGAAGGCCTGGGCGAAGGCCGCCCTCGCGTCAGCCGAGGTGATCGAGGTTGACGTCGAAGGCGCCAGCGGCCAGCCGCGCCGCGCCCTGATCCGCCCCGAAACCCTTGCCGCCACCCCGCCCGAACCCACCGCCCGCCTGCGCATCCTGTCACCCTTCGACCCCGCCCTGCGCGACCGCGACCGCGCCGAACACCTGTTCGGCTTTCGCTACCGGATCGAGGTTTTCGTCCCCGAACCAAAGCGCATCTACGGCTATTACGTGTTCCCGATCCTCGAGGCCGACCGCCTGATCGGCCGCATCGACGCCAAGGCGTTCCGCGACGAAGGCACCCTGCGCGTCAAGGCGGTCTGGCCCGAACCGGGCATCAGGCTCGGGTCCACCCGCCGCGCGCGGCTTCAAACCGAACTCGACCGGCTTGCCCGCTTTTCAGGCTGCGAACGGGTTGAATTTCTGCCCGGTTGGGAACGTGAACCGATCGTCGGCGCGCACCGCTAGACCGTTCAGCACGGCTCTTCCCAGCCGTCGATCACACCCATCGCCTCTTCCGCCGTCTCGACCATCACGAACAGCTTGAGGTCTTCCGGGCTGATCACCCCGGCTTCGGCCAGATGCCCCCAGTTGATCACCGTCTCCCACCACGCGCGGCCAAACAGCAGGAGCGGGATCGCCTTCATCCGCCGGGTCTGGATCAGGGTCAGGCTTTCAAACATCTCGTCCAGCGTGCCAAAGCCGCCCGGAAAGATGCAGACCGCCTTCGCCCGCATCAGGAAATGCATCTTGCGGATCGCGAAGTAATGGAAATTGAACGACAGGTCGGGCGTGACATAGGCGTTCGGCGCCTGTTCGTGTGGCAACACGATGTTCAGCCCGATCGACTGCCCGCCCGCATCCGCCGCCCCCCGGTTGCCCGCCTCCATCACCCCCGGCCCGCCGCCGGTGACGATGACGTTCTCGCGGCCATAGGTTTCAAGGCTGCGCTCGGTCATCAGCCGCGCAAACCGTCGCGCCTCGTCATAATAGCGCGACAGGGCGGCCAGCATCGGCGTGCGCGCATGGTCGCGGTCTTCGGGGGCCGGGATCCGCGCACCACCGAACAGCACGATGGTGGATTCGATGCCCCGCTCGTCCATGATCAGTTGCGGCTTCAGCAGTTCCAGTTGCAACCGCACCGGGCGCAACTCCTCGCGCGTCATGAAATCGCGGTCCGCAAAGGCCAGCCGATACGCCGGAGCCCGCGTCTGCGGCGTGTCGGGAATACGCTTCGTCGCCGCGATATCCTCGGTGGAATCGCGGAACGGATGGCTGCGGGGTTCGTCTTTCATGGGCTCACTCGGATTGCGTGGGTCTCGGTTCAGCCTTATAGGGTCGGGGCCGCCGTGACCAACCGAAAAGGGTTTTCCCATGTCCAACGCCGCCCTTGAGACCGCCATCGAAGCCGCATGGCAGGCCCGCGACAGCATCACCCCCGCCACCAAAGGTGAGGTCCGCGATGCGATCGAGGCCACGCTGACCGCACTCGACAGCGGCACGCTGCGGGTGGCCGAAAAGCGGGGCAGCGACTGGCATGTGAACCAGTGGGCCAAGAAGGCGGTGCTGCTGTCGTTCCGGCTGACCGACATGTATGAAATCTCCGGCTCGAACGGCGGGTCGAACTGGTGGGACAAGGTGCCGTCGAAATGGCAGGGCTGGACGGCGGCCGACTGGCGCGCCGCCGGATTCCGCGCGGTGCCCGGCAGCATCGTCCGCCGCTCGGCCTATATTGCCAAGGGTGTGGTGCTGATGCCGTCCTTCGTCAACATCGGTGCCTATGTCGGCGAAGGCTCGATGGTCGATGGCTGGGCCACGGTCGGTTCCTGCGCGCAGATCGGCCGCAACGTCCACCTGTCGGGCGGCGTCGGCATCGGCGGCGTGCTGGAACCGATGCAGGCCGGCCCCACGATCATCGAGGATGATTGCTTCATCGGCGCCCGCTCCGAGGTGGTCGAAGGCTGCATCATCCGCGAAGGCTCGGTCCTTGGCATGGGCGTGTTCATCGGCAAGTCCACCAAGATCGTCGACCGCGAGACCGGCGAGGTCATGTATGGCGAGGTGCCGGCCGGATCGGTCGTCGTCGCCGGCTCGATGCCGTCGAAGGGCGGCATCAACCTTTATTGCGCCGTGATCGTGAAGAAGGTCGACGCCCAGACCCGGTCGAAAACCTCGATCAACGAACTGCTCCGCGACTGATCGCCCGTAGGAGGGTCCATGACCGACGAAGACACCCCCGCGAAACCAAAGCGCCCGCAGCAGGTTTACACCCTTGTCGTCGAGGTCGGTCGCAAGGCCGGTGACGGCCTGCCCGACAAGGCCACCGGCGCGGGCCTTGTCATCTACGCCTCGGGCGTGGACGAGGCCGAGGCGGTGCGCGAAACCGTGGCGATCCTCAAGGAAGCTGACCTCGCGCCTCTGGATGTCGCGGGCCACGGCACTCTCGACGAACGCCTGAAGGCGGGCGACGAGGTCGGCGAGGACGAGCGCGCCCTGATGCAGCGCGCCTTGGACGAAAACTCGGTCATCGTGGCCGAGATGACCCCCTTCTTCGACTGAAAGACCGCGATGACCGATCCCGCAGTCCTTACCGCCAAACTGATCCGCTGCGCCTCGGTCACGCCGTCCGAAGGCGGCGCGCTGCACCTGCTGCAAGGCGTGCTGCAAGAGGCGGGCTTCACCTGCCAGCGCGTTGACCGGGGCGGCATCGCCAACCTCTTCGCCCGCTGGGGGGCCAAGGGCGCCAACAAATCCTTCGGTTTCAACGGCCATACCGATGTTGTCCCGGTGGGCGACGCCGCCGCCTGGACGCATGACCCTTTCGGGGCCGAAATCGTCGACGGCTGGATGTATGGCCGTGGTGCCACCGACATGAAATCCGGCGTCGCAGCCTTTGTCGCCGCCGCCATCGACTTTGTCCGCGACACGCCGCCCGACGGGTCGGTGATCCTGACCATCACCGGCGACGAAGAGGGCGAAGGCAAGGACGGCACGCTCGCGCTGCTCGACTGGATGGCCGCGAACGGCGAACGGATGACGCATTGTCTGGTGGGCGAACCCACCTGCCCCGACGAGATGGGCGAGATGATGAAGATCGGCCGTCGCGGCTCGATGACCGCCTTTTTCACCGCGACGGGCGTGCAGGGCCACTCGGCCTATCCGCACCGCGCCAGGAACCCGCTCACCGCGCTGGTGCGCCTGCTGGCCCGGCTTGAAGAAAAGCCGCTCGACGCAGGCACCCCGCATTTCGACCCTTCCACCCTCGCCATCACCACCGTCGATTGCGGCAACCCGGCCAACAACGTGATCCCGGCCCGCGCCACCGCCACCGTCAACATCCGCTTCAACGATCTCCACTCCGGCGCCTCGCTGTCCGACTGGCTTTGCAGGGAGGCGAGGGCGGTCGAGGCGGAAACCGGCGTGCAGATCGCGCTCCGCGCCTCGATTTCCGGCGAAAGTTTCCTGACGCCGCCGGGCGAGTTCTCGGCCCTCATCGCCAAGGCCGTGCAGGCCGAAACCGGGCGCACGCCCACAGCCTCTACCTCTGGCGGCACGTCGGACGCGCGCTTTGTCAAGCACCACTGTCCGGTGGTGGAATTCGGCCTTGTCGGCAAGACCATGCACCAGGTCGACGAACGCGTGCCGGTGGCGCAGATCCACCAGCTCAAGGCGATCTACAGCCGCATCCTGCGCGACTACTTCGCATGATCCACATCGCGCCCACCCGTGACATTGCCGCCTGCCGCGCGCTGCGCCGCGCCGTGTTCATCGAAGAACAGGGCGTCAGCGAAGCGATCGAGGTTGACGATCTGGACGATCAGGCGATCCACCTTCTTGCCACCGACAACGGCACCCCCGTCGGCAGCGCCCGCCTCCTTGTTGACGGCACCATCGGCAAGGTCGGCCGCGTCTGCGTTCTTGCCCATGCCCGTGGCACCGGCCTTGGCGCGGCCCTGATGCGCGCCGCCGTGGCCGAGTTTCGCACCATCCCCGGCGTCACCAAGGTAAAGCTTGGCGCGCAGACCCACGCGCTCCGGTTCTACGAACGCCTGGGCTTCACCGCCACCGGGCCGGAATACCTCCAGGCCGGCATCCCGCACCGCGACATGATCCTGCGGCTTTGACGGCCCGCGAGGTGGCCTTTGCGCCGTGCCCGTGCTAACTCAGGCGCATGAACCCAATCCCCACCAAAGACCAGATCCGCGCCTGGATCGCGGAAAACCCCGGCCTCTCGGCCAAGCGCGACATCGCCAAGGCTTTCGGCATCAAGGGCGATGCCCGGATCGACCTGAAGCGCCTGTTGAAAGAGATGGAGGCCGAGGGCAGCGTCGAAAAGACCGCCCGCCGCTTCCACGACAAGGATAGCCTGCCCCCCGTCGCCGTGCTGATGGTGCTGGCACCTGACACCAATGGCGACCTCTTTGCCCGTCCGCTGGAAGACGGCGCCGACGAGACGACGCGCATCCTGATCATCCCCAAGGCCGGCGACCCGCCCTTGGGCGAAGGCGACCGCATCCTTGCCCGCCTCGCCAAGGTGGACCTTGACGAGTATCACTATGAGGCGCGCCTGATCCGTCGCATCGGATCGAACCCCTTGAAACTGCTGGGCATCTTCCGCGCCAACGCCGAAGGCGGCCGCATCGTCCCGATCGACAAGGGTGCCGACAAGGAATGGCGCGTTTCCCGCGACATGACCATGTCCGCCCGCGACGGCGAACTGGTCGAGGCCGAAGCTGTCGGCAACCGCAAGATGGGATTGCCGCAGGCCCGCATCAGCGCTCGGCTGGGTGATCCCTCCGGTCCCCGCGCCGTCAGCCTGATCGCGATCCACCAGCACGGCATCCCCGACCAGTTCCCCGACGCCGTCATTGCCGAGGCCGATGCCGCCCGGCCCGCCCCCGACGCGGGCCGCGTCAACCTGCGCGACATCCCCCTCGTCACCATCGACCCCATCGACGCCCGCGACCGCGACGATGCCGTCTACGCCGAACCCGACCATGAACCCGGCAATCCCGGTGGCCACATCCTCTGGATCGCCATCGCCGACGTGGCCCATTACGTCACCCCCGGCTCCGCGCTTGACCGCGAGGCGCGCAAACGCGGCAATTCCACCTATTTCCCCGACCGGGTGGTGCCGATGCTGCCCGATGTGCTGTCGGGCGACCTCTGCTCGCTTCACGAACACGTCGACCGCGCCTGCCTTGCGGTGCGGATGCGGATCGACGAAAGCGGCCACAAGATCAGCCACCGCTTCGTGCGTGGCATCATGCGCTCCGCCGGTTCCTTGCATTACGCGCAAGTGCAGGCCGCCATCGACGGCCAGCCGGACGATGTGACCGCCCCGCTCCTCGACCCGATCCTGCGCCCGCTTTATGCCGCCTACGCCTCGCTCACCAAGGCCCGCGCGCTGCGCCAGCCGCTCGACCTCGATCTGCCCGAACGCAAGATCGTGCTCGATGACGATGGCAAGGTCACCTCTGTCGCCTTCCGTGACCGGCTGGATGCGCACCGCCTGATCGAGGAATTCATGATCGCGGCCAACGTCGCCGCCGCCGAAGAACTGATCCGCCTGAAACGACCGCTTCTGTTTCGCGTCCACGAGGAACCCTCGGTGCTGAAACTTGACGCGCTGCGCGAGGTGGCCGAGGCGTCAGGCTTTACCCTCGCCAAGGGGCAGGTGTTGAAAACCGCCCACCTCAACCGCCTTCTGGCGCAAGCCGAAGGCACCGAGTTTGACGAGCTGATGAACATCTCCACCCTGCGGTCGATGACGCAGGCCTACTATCACCCGGAAAACTTCGGCCACTTCGGCCTCGCCTTGCAGAACTACGCGCACTTCACCTCGCCGATCCGCCGCTACTCCGATCTGATCGTCCACCGCGCCCTGATTGCCGGGCACAAGTGGGGCGACGACGGGTTGTCGCAGTGGGATATCGAGAACCTCGAAGAAACCGCCAAGCTGATCTCGGATGCCGAACGCCGCAGCATGGCGGCCGAGCGTGACACCACCGACCGCTACCTCGCGGCCTTCCTCGCCGACCGTGTCGGTGCCGAGTTTGCCGGCCGCATCTCGGGCGTCCAGCGCTTCGGCCTGTTCGTCAAACTGGACGAGACCGGCGCCGATGGCCTGATCCCGATCCGCGCGGTCGGGCGCGAGTTCTTTCACTACGACGAGGGCAGCCAGACCCTGATGGGCGCCGACACTGGCGTGATCATCGGCATTGGGCAGAAGGTCACCGTCCGGCTGGCCGAAGCCACGCCCGTGACCGGCGGCATCACGCTGGACCTTCTGGAGATCGAGGGCAAACCCCTGACGGTCAGCGCCCGAAAGGGTGGCCGCTTCGCCCCGCGCAAACCCACCCAAGCCGCCGCCAAACGCCGCGGAGTGGTGCGCAAACGGCGATGAGGCTGTTGGCAACGGCCCTTTCTGCCCTGCTTGCGGTCGCCCTCCCGGCCCCTGCCCGGACGATCCTGCCCGACGCCACGATGGAGGCCCCGCCGATGGGAACGCAAACCGGCCTTGACGCCTGGGTGCAGGCCGTCCGCCCGCGCGCCCTTGCCGCCGGCATCCCGGCTGCCACCTTCGACGCCGCCATGCGCGGCGTGGCCTTCAACCCGAAGGTCATCGACCGCGACCGCAACCAGAACGAATTTACCAAGACGATCTGGGATTACCTCGACACCGCCGTTTCCGACGACCGCATCGCGCTGGGGCAACAGGCGCTTGCCACCAACCGCGCCCTCCTCGACCGGATCGAGGCCACCTACGGCGTCGACAAGGAAATCGTGGCCGCCGTCTGGGGTCTGGAAAGCGCCTATGGCACGTTTCGCGGCGACCTGCCGGTGATCGGCTCGCTTGCCACCCTCGCCTACGATGGCCGCCGCGCCGCGTTCTTCGAAGGCGAACTGATCGCCGCGCTGCGCATCATCGACGGCGGCCACGTCAGCGACTTTCGCGGCAGTTGGGCCGGAGCCAGCGGCCACACCCAGTTCATGCCGACCTCGTGGGAAAATTTCGCCGTGGATTTCGATGGCGACGGCAAGCGTAACCTGTGGTCCGACGATCCTGCCGATGCGCTGGCCTCGACCGCCGCCTACCTGCGGCACTGGGGCTGGCAGAAGGGCGCGCTCTGGGGGCTGGAGGTGCGCCTGCCCGACGGCTTCGATTACGACCAGACCACTGAGGCGGTGAAAAAGCCCGTCGCCGACTGGGCCGCGCTTGGCGTCACGCCGATGGCAGGCGGCCCCTTGCCCGATCACGGCCCCGCCTCGATCCTGCTGCCCGGCGGGTCGCGCGGTGCCGCCTTCCTGATCTTCGCCAATTTTCAGGTGATCGAGAAATACAACACCGCCGACGCCTACGTCATCGGCATCGGCCATCTGGCCGACCGCCTGAAGGGCGGCCCCGCCATCGCCGCCACCTGGCCGCGTGATCTGCGCGCCCTTACCCTGCCCGAACGGCACGAGCTGCAGGAACGCCTCGGCGCTGCCGGCTTCGATCCCGGCGGGGTGGACGGGCGGATGGGGCCAAAGACCATCGCCGCCGTGAAAGCCTTTCAAAAGGCCAGGGGTCTGGTGCCTGACGGCTATCCTAGCCTCGATATCCTCACCCGCCTGCGCTGACCCATCGGGCGAGGGCTGCCCCCGCCTTGTGCGGATGCAAAGCTGGCCAAGACGGCCAATCCATGCAAGAATGTTCTTTCTTTGTTCTCGCACCCCGAGTCGCATGTCTTTCGTCGAACTTTCTGCCTTGTCAAACTTCACCTTCCTCACCGGGGCCTCGCACCCCGAGGAATTCGTGCTGCGCGCAGGCGAAATGGGCATGCCCGCCATCGCCATCGCCGACGTCAACTCTGTCGCCGGCATCGTCCGCGCCCATACCAAGGCGCGCGAACTGGCGCGTGACGGCGGCCCTGTCGTCCGGCTGATCCCCGCCGCCCGCATCGTGCTCGACACCGGCTTTCACGTCACCGTCCTGCCGCGTGACCGGGCGGCCTGGGGGCGGCTTTGCCGGCTGATCTCGCTTGGCCGCCTGCGCGCGAAAAAGGGCAGTTGCGACCTCGCCCTCCCCGACCTTCTGGAATGGGGCGAGGGGCTGGAGATGCTGCTGATCCCGCCCGACCAGCGCCTGACCCTTGCCACTGAGGCACCGCGCGCCACCGCTTTCTGGCACCCCGCCGCCAAGGCATTGATCGCCCGCTTTCCCGGTCAGGTCAGCCTTGCGCTGCCGCCCCGCTACGACGGGCAGGACCGCGCCCGCTTTGCCCGCCTTGAAACCCTCGCCGCCAGCTTGGGCATCTCCACCGTAGCCACCGCGATGCCCGCCATGCACCACGGCTCGCGCCGCCGCTTGGCCGATGTGCTGACCGCGATCCGCCTTGGCCGCCGCGTCGACATGCTTGGCCTTCACGCGCTGCCGAACGGCGAAGGCCGCCTGCGGTCGGAACCCGAAATGCGCCGCCTTTACCGCGGCCACGAACCCGCCCTCACCCGCGCGGCAGAAATCGCCGCCCGCGCCGCCTTTTCGCTGGACGAGTTGCGCTACCAATACCCGTCCGAAAACGCCGAGGGCGAAACCGCCTCGCAGCGCCTTGCCCGGCTTGCCGAAGCGGGCCTCGACTGGCGCTATCCCGATGGCGCGCCTGATCGGGTGCGCGCCCAGATGGCCCACGAACTCGACCTGATCGCCAAGCTGAAATACGAACCCTACTTCCTTACCGTCCACGACATCGTCGCCTTTGCAAGGAAACGCGGCATCCTCTGCCAAGGCCGTGGTTCCGCCGCCAACTCCATCGTCTGCTACGCGCTTGGCGTCACCTCCGTCTCACCCGAAATCGGCACGATGGTCTTCGAACGCTTCGTCAGTGAGGCGCGCAACGAACCGCCCGACATCGACGTCGATTTCGAACATGAACGCCGCGAAGAGGTGATCCAGCACATCTATGATCGCTACGGCCGCCACCGCGCCGGGCTTTGCGCCACCGTGATCCACTACCGCGGCAAGCGCGCCGTGCGCGAGGTTGGCCGCGCGATGGGCCTGTCCGAAGACACGCTGGGCGCCATGTCCAGCCAGATCTGGGGCTGGGGCGGCCCCGGTGCCGTCACCGACACGCGGCTGCGGGAAATCGGCCTCAACCCGAACGACCGCCGCCTGCGCCAGACCATGGCGCTGATCGACGAGATCCAGGGCTTCCCCCGCCACCTGTCGCAGCACGTCGGCGGTTTCATCATCACCGAAGGCCGGCTCGATGAACTGGTCCCGATCGAAAACGCCACGATGGAAGACCGCACCGTGATCTGCTGGGACAAGGACGATATCGACACCTTGGGCATCCTCAAGGTCGACATCCTCGCGCTTGGCATGCTGACCTGCATCCGCAAGGCCTTCCAGCTTCTGGAAAAGCACCACCACCAGCGCTTCACCCTCGCCACCCTGCCACCGGAAGACCCCGCCACCTACCAGATGCTCTGCGAGGCGGACAGCTTGGGCGTGTTTCAGGTCGAATCCCGCGCCCAGATGAACTTCCTGCCCCGGATGAAACCGCGCTCGTTCTACGACCTTGTGATCCAGGTCGCGATCATCCGCCCCGGCCCGATCCAGGGCGACATGGTCCACCCGTTCCTGCGCCGCCGCAACGGGCAGGAGCAGGTCTCGTTCCCCGACGATGCGCTTGGCCGTGTCCTCGGCAAGACACTCGGCGTGCCGCTCTTTCAGGAACAGGCGATGCAGATCGCCATCATCGGCGCCGGCTTCACCCCGACCGAGGCGGACCGCCTGCGCCGCTCCCTCGCCACCTTCAAGAAACATGGGTCAGTCAGCGAATTCCACGACCGCTTCCTTGCCGGCATGAAGGCCAACGGCCACGACGACGATTTCGCCCGCCGCTGCTTTGCCCAGATCGAAGGCTTCGGCAGCTACGGCTTTCCCGAAAGCCACGCCGCCTCCTTCGCGCTGCTCGTCTACGCAAGCGCCTGGATCAAGCGCCACCACCCCGGCATCTTCGCCTGCGCGCTGCTGAACGCCCAGCCGATGGGCTTTTACGCCCCCGCCCAGATCGTGCGCGATGCGCGCCAGCACGGCGTCATCGTCCTGCCACCCTGCATCCAGTCCAGCCAGTGGGACAACGTGATGGAGGAAACCGGCACCCCCGGTGGCCCCCTCGCCCTGCGCCTCGGCTTTCGCCAGATCAAGGGCGTGTCCGAGGAAGAGGCGCTCTGGATCACCGCCGCCCGCGGCAACGGCTACCAGCGGGTCGAAGACGTCTGGCGCCGCGCCGGCGTCACCGCCGCCACCATCACAAGGCTGGCCGAAGCCGACGCTTTCGCCAGCCTCGGCATCCCAAGGCGTCAGGCGCTCTGGTCAGCCCAAGCCCTGCAACCCACCCGCCCGCTTCCCCTTTTCGCCGGCGACATGGACGGCGAAGGCATCGTTGAACCCGCCGTCCAGTTCCGCGAAATGACGATGGGCGAGGCGGTCGTCGAAGACTACGTCGCGATGCGCCTCACGCTCCGCGCCCACCCGATGGCGCTGCTGCGCCCCTGGCTGACCGAAGCAAAGCCCGCCGAAACCGCGCCTCGCCCCCCCGCCACGGCCACCGGTTCCGGTCCGGCCCTCACCCTTGTCCCTGCCTCCGCCGCCTGACCCTCAAGCCACACCTGCCCGACCCGCACTCTGTGCAACCCGGTCCGCACCCCGCCACCGGAAGTGCGCTCCCTCCCTCGCAGCCACCACCTCTTCCTCGGATTTCCCCTTCTCCAAATATCCCACGGGGGTGTGGGGGTGTGAAACCCCCACCGCCCCCCCGGCCAAAAGCGCACCACCCCCAAAGGCGCAAACCGGGGCAACCGGAGCGCCATCCCCCCGCGGCCCCCAGACCACCCGCGCAAACGCGGCCTCAGCCCCCAAACCCGCCGACCGCCGCGCACCCGCCCTCGCCATTCCCCGCTTCACCCGCTAGGGTCCGCGCCATGCCAGCCGCCTCGCCCAAACCCCGATGATCCCCGATTACCCCCTCGTCCGCGACCTCGTCCTCGTCGGCGGCGGCCACGCCCATGCCCTCGTCCTGCGGATGTGGGCGATGGACCCGCTCCCCGGCACCCGCCTCACCGTGATCAACCCGAACCCCGCAGCGCCTTACACCGGCATGCTGCCGGGCCACATCGCCGGCCACTATGCCCGCACCGAGCTGATGATCGACCTCGTCCGCCTTGCCCGCTTCGCAAACGCCCGGCTGATCCTCGACACCGCCACCGGCCTCGATCCATCAGCCAAACTCATCCACCTCGCCCACCGCCCAAGCCTCCCCTACGACCTGGCCTCGCTCGACGTCGGCATCACCACCGATCTGCCCGACCTGCCCGGTGCCGCCACCCACGCCATCCCGGCCAAACCCTTGGGCGATTACGCCGACCGCTGGCAGGCCTTCCTCGACCGCCGCCTCGCCTTTCCGCGCGTCGTGATCCTTGGCGGCGGCATCGGCGGGATCGAACTCGCGATGGCCTCCGCCCACCGCCTGCAAACCGAAGGCACCAAGGCCGACATCACCCTTGTCGACCGCAGCCCCGACCTTCTTGCCGGCCTCACGCCCCGCGCCCGCACCGCCCTCCTCCGCGCCGCCAAGGCCCTCGGCATCCGCCTCGTCACCGGCACCACCGCCACCGAAATCACCGCCACCGAAATCACCGGCGCAACCGTCACCCTCGCCACCGGCGAAACCCTCGGCTCCGACTTCACCATCAGCGTCACCTCGGGCCGCCCGCACCCGTGGTTCGCCACCACCGGCCTCGCCCTGCACAACGGCTTTCTCGCCACCAGCCCCACCCTGCAGACCTCCGACCCCGCGATCTTCGCCAGCGGCGACTGCGCCCACCTGACCGCCAGCCCGCGCCCCAAGGCGGGCGTCTACGCCGTCCGCGCAGCACCCATCCTGCACCATAACCTCCGCGCTGCCCTGACCGGCACACCCCTCAAACCCTTCCGCCCGCAAACCGACTATCTGAAGCTCATCTCCACCGGCACCCGCTCCGCCGTCGCCGAACGCTCTGGCCTGTCGCTCTCCGGCCGCTGGCTCTGGCGCCTGAAAGACCGGATCGACCGAAAGTTCATGGCGAAATTCGCCACCTACCCCGCAATGCCCGCCGCCGCCTTGCCAAGCCCCGCCACCCTCGGCCTCGCCGAAGCCCTCGGCACCCAACCGCTCTGCGCCGGATGTGGCGCCAAGGTCGGCGCCACAGCCCTGCACGCCGCCCTCGCCCCCCTGCCCGCGCCAACCCACCCCGAGGTGCTGTCCGGCCCCGGCGACGATGCCGCCATCCTCGCCACCCCCACGGGCGTGCAGGTGATGACCACCGACCACCTCCGCGCCTTCACCCACGACGCCCGCCTGATGGCCCGCATCACCGCCATCCACGCGATGGGCGACATCTGGGCAATGGGCGCCACCCCGCACGTGGCCCTCGCGCAAGTGACCCTGCCCCGCCTCGGCCCCGCCCTGCAAAGCCGGATGCTGGCCGAGATCATGGCGGCTGCCTCCGAAACCCTCCGGGCCGCAGGCGCAGACATCGTTGGCGGCCACACCACCCAAGGCGCCGAACTGACCATCGGCTTCACCCTCACCGGCACCGCCGCCCGCGCCATCACCAAGGCGGGGGCAAGGCCGGGCGATGCGCTGATCCTCACCAAACCCGTAGGCTCCGGCACCATCCTCGCCGCCGAAATGGCAATGGCGGAAACCCCCGGTCTCCTCCTCGGCGAAGCCGTCGCCGCCTGCCTCGCGTCCATGCAGCGCCCGCTCGGCCCCGCCGCCCGCATCCTCACCCCGCACGCCCACGCGATGACCGATGTCACCGGCTTCGGCCTCGCGGGCCACCTTCTCGAGATCCTCGAGGCGTCCGGCACCGCCGCCACCATCAGCCTCGCCGCCATCCCCCTCCTGCCCGGCGCAGAATCCCTCGCCGCCGCAGGCCACGCCTCCAGCCTCGCCCCCGACAACCGCGCCGCCACCGCGTGGCGCATGACCGCCCCCGCAACCCCGCGCGCAGCGCTCCTGCATGATCCGCAAACCGCCGGCGGCCTCCTCGCCGCTGTCCCCGCAGCCCAAGCCGAGACCCTCCTCGCAGCCCTCACCGCCGCAGGCGAACCCGCCGCGATCATCGGCCACGTCACCGATGGCCCGGCCCATCTGACCGTCACCGACTGACGCCTTCCTCTTTGCAGAAATATCCCCGCGCGGAGCGCACGGAGCCAAGCGGGCCTTGGCCCGCGCCGGCGACCTGCAAGGCTCGCGGCGGCACGCCGCTCCGCAGGGCAACCGTCAGACCAGCCCGCGCACCGCCGCCGCCACCCGGTCCGCCACCACAGGCAACGCCGCCTCCGACAGATCCTCCGCCGCCACCTCGGCAAACGGCACCGCCATCCGGTCGCGGTGCCTAGTGTAGCGCGGGTCGTAATGCAGTGCCATCAACTCCTCGGCCAGCGCGGCAAACTCGCCCGCCCCCGCCAGTCCCTGCCAGCGCGCGATCACCTCCGCCGGGTGCAGCGGGCGCAGCAATTCAACCGTCGCCGCCAACCGGCCCGCATCCGCCGTCAGGTCACCATAAGCCCGCGTCAGATACGCCGCCCGCGCCGCCACCGGCGCCGCGATCGCCACGCGCGGTGCGGCCACCATCGCCTTCCAGATCTCCGGCGGCAACCGCCGCTCGCCGACCTTCGAACTTTCCGCCTCGATCACCACCGGGCGCGCCGGGTCCAGCGCGGCAATCGCCATCGCCAGCCCCGCCTCGAAGGCCTTCTGGCTCGGCTGCGGCCCCAAGGCCCCGAACAGCGACCCGCGATGCCCCGCCAACCCCTCGAGGTCGATCACCTGCACCCCGCGCGCTGCCAGCAGCTTCAACACATCGGTCTTGGCCGACCCGGTATTGCCATCCAGCACCACCACGGGCGACCGCACCGGCGTGTCATAGACCGCCTGCACCACCAGCGACCGCCACGCCTTGTAGCCGCCCGCCAGTGTTTCCACCCGCCAGCCGATCTGGGACAGGATCGTCGCAAACGACCCCGACCTTTGCCCGCCCCGCCAGCAATAGACCAGCGGCCGCCAGCCCCCCGGCCGGTCCGCCAGCACGCCTTCCAGATGCGCCGCCGCATTGCGCGCTACCAGCGCCGCGCCCAGCTTTCGCGCCGTGAACGGGCTGACCTGCTTGTAGACCGTGCCAACCCGCGCGCGTTCGGCATCATCCAGCACCGGCAGCGAGATCGCCCCCGGCAGGTGATCCTCGGCATATTCCGCAGGCGCGCGCACGTCGATGATGTCATCGAAACCATGCGTCGCCAGATCGGCCAGTGAGGTCAGGGTAATTGCCATCACGGGTTTCTTACCGCCCCCGGCGGAAAGACGCCAGCCGCGCATCCCCGGCTGAAATGCCACACTCGCCAAACGGCCAGTACCGGCGCATCCTCGGCGTATGATCCGGGTGCTGATCCTGCTTTGCCTTGCCCTGCCGGCCAATGCCGCCGAACCCTCGCGGCTGACCGATGCCGCCCGCCACCAGATCGGCGTGACCACGGTCTATGATCCCACCTACACCCCGCTTGCCTTCCCCGGCGGTGACCTGCCGCGTGATCGGGGGGTCTGCACCGATGTCGTCGTCCGCGCCCTGCGCGACGCCTGGGGCATCGACCTGCAACTGGCCGTGAACCGCGACATGCAGGCCGCCTTCACCGACTACCCGCCGCTCTGGGGCGCGCGTCACCCTGATCGCAACATCGACCACCGTCGCGTGGCGAACCTGCAAACCCTGTTCGCCCGCCTTGGCACCGCGCTGCCGCTGACCACCGAACCCATGCCCTACCTGCCCGGCGACATCGTCACCTGGTCGCTGCCCGGCAACCTCGCCCACATCGGCATCGTGTCGGATCGCATCACCGCCGATGGCACGCCCCTCATCCTGCACAACATCGGCAAGGGCGCGCAGGAGGAGGATATCCTGTTCACCTACCCGATGACCGGCCATTACCGCATCGGCAGCGACAGCGTCGCCCGCCTGCGCGAACTGGTGCGCTAGCGCCGTCACACGGACCGCTTGGCAAGCGAACCGCCCTGCGCCACAGTGCATGGCATGGACAGCGACCATGATGCCTACAAACCCGCCCAGATCGCCGCGCTGATCGAGGGCGCGGGCGTCGCCAAGGCCCACCTGCCTGTCGCGCAGATGACCGTCCTCGCCCTGCTGGCCGGCGCGTTCATCGGTTTCGGCGGGGCCGCCTACCTTATGGTGCTCACCGGCGCTGACCCAACCTTCGGCCCGGTCCGCCTGCTGGGTGGCGTTGCCTTCTCGGTCGGCCTCATTCTGTGCATCGTTGGCGGGGCCGAGCTTTTCACCGGCAATGCCCTGATGGTCATGGCCGCGGTTGATCGCAAGATCACCGTGCCGCACCTCTTGCGCAACTGGGCCGTGGTCTACGCCGGAAACCTTGCGGGGGCCGTGGGCCTCGCCGCGGCTTTCTCCCTCACCGGCCTGCTCGACGCGCCCTTCGGCACCACGGCGGCGCGGGTCGCCACCGCCAAGGCCAGCCTCGGCCCGGTCGAGGCTCTGGCCAAGGGTGCGCTGTGCAACGCGCTGGTCTGCCTGGCCGTCTGGCTGTCCTTCTCGGCCCGCGACACCACCGGCCGCATCCTCGCCGTGCTGTGGCCTGTCACCACCTTCGTGCTGCTCGGCCTCGAACATTCCGTCGCCAACATGTTCCTGCTGCCGCTCGGGATGCTCGCCGGGGCCGATGTCACCCTTGCCGCCGCCGCAGCCTCGCTGCTCTGGGTCTCCCTTGGCAACATCATCGGCGGTGCGGGCGGCGTCGCCCTCGCCTACCGCTTCGCTTACAAGGGTGGCGCCTAGAGCCCCGCTTCCAGCCGGAGGATCAGCGCCGCCAGCATCGCCTCGCAACGCGCCAACTGCTCTGCCGTCACGAATTCGTCGGGCTTGTGGCCCTGCGCCATCGACCCCGGCCCGCAGATCACCGTCGGCACCCCAAGGCGCGCGTCGAACAGCCCGCCTTCGGTGCCGAACGCCACCTTGATCGTGCCGTTCGCCCCGGTCAGCCCCTTGACGAAATTCACCACCGCCGCATCCGTCGCCGTCCCCAACCCCGGATAATCCCACAGCCGCTCCACCCGGATCGCCGCCTCGGGAAACTCGCCCCGCAAGGGCGCGACGATGCCCTCCGCCAACCCCTCAAGCCGCGCGATCAGCCCCGCCACATCCTCGCCCGCCAGCGACCGGATTTCAAAGTCGATCACCGCATGGTTCGGCACGATGTTGACCTGCACCCCGCCGTTCAGCTTGCCCACATGCAGCGTCGTGTAAGGCACGTCGTAATCGCCGTCGCGCAGCCCCGTTGCCGCGACCTCGGCCTGCAAACTCCTGATCGCGTTCACGAAATCCGCCGCCAGATGCAGCGCGTTCAGGGCCATCGGTGCCAGCGCCGAATGTCCCTCGCGCCCGATGCAGGTCGCTCGCAGCGCCACCTTGCCCTTGTGCCCCGTCGCCACCTGCATCCCCGTGGGTTCGCCCACGATGCAGAACCGCGGGCGCAGCGGGGCCGCCTCCAGCAGGTCGATCAGCGACCGCACGCCCATGCAGCCGATCTCCTCGTCAAAAGACAGCGCCAGATGCAACGGCACCCGCAACGGCCGCCGCGAAGCCGCCAGCATCGCCGCCACCGCGCAGGCGACAAAGCCCTTCATGTCCGCCGTGCCGCGCCCGTAAAGCCGCCCCTCGGCTTCGGTCAGGGCAAAGGGCGGCGTGGTCCACGCCTGCCCCGTCACCGGCACCACGTCGGTATGCCCCGACAACATCACCCCCGCGCCGGCAGGCCCGGTCGAGGCGTAAAGGTTGGCCTTCCCGCCCGCCGCATCCGGCACCAGCGTCACCGCGATGCCGGCATCCTGCAACAGCGCCTTCACATACAGGATCAGCGCCATGTTCGGCTCCGAACTCACCGTGTCGAACGCCACCAGCCGCTCCAGGATCGCCCGCATCTCAGCCCCCTTGCCCGTTCCCCTGGTGCTAGCGCGAAACCGCCCGCCCCGAAAGCCACCTTCCCATCGTCCGCCCCCGGTGTCAGAAAGGGCCAGCCCCGACGCCGGACAACCCCATGCGCCTTCTCCTCGCCCTCTGGCTTCTCGCCACACCCGCCCTTGCCGAAACCACCGGCCCGGTCGCCGACCTCGTCACCGCGCACCGGCTTTACGCCGAGGCCATGCAATCCGCCGACACCACCGCGCTTCTCTCCGCCATCCGCCTTGCCCGCCCCATCGCCATCCGCCCCGCCCCCGGCTGGACGGTCGAAACCTCCGCCGCTCCGCAACCAGACGAGCCGCAGGGCGCGCCCGCCCCCGCCAACCCGGCCAGCCCCGAGACCCTGGCCATCGCCCTCGCCTTCGCCGGCGAAGACCCCACCCTGCAAGACCTCGTCTACGACCTCGACATCCAAAGCCCCGCCCAGCCAACCGCAACCATCACCGCCGCCGCCTCTACGCTCGGTGCGGGCCAGACCGACACCTGGCGCATCGCCCTTTTCGGGATGAGCGCGGCCACCCTTGCCGTGATCGGCGATGGCGACACCCCCCTCACTCTGTCCGTCACCGACGAAACCGGCACCCCCATCTGCGCCAGCCCCGCCGCCCCGCTGCCCGATCCCTGCGGCTTCACGCCCCAGCGCAACGGGTTCTTCACGATCACGGTCACCAATCAGGGCACCGTGACGAACAGCTACCAACTTGTCGCCAACTGACTGAAACCATGGGTTTGCTGCGCAGCATCTTCCGGCGCGCTGCGCAGCACAAACGCGGGTATCGGGGGCAGGGATCGGGTCTGTCGCGTTATCCGCGCCTTTGGTCCGCCGCCCACAGCCACCCTGCCCCGATCACCGAAACCGCCGCCCCCAGCGCCGCCACCGTGCCATATCCCGCCACCAGCGTCCCGGCACCAAAACACAGCGCCGCGATCACGTCCCCCGCCAAGCGCTGCACCGCCATCAGCGATGATCCCGCCCCCGGCCGGTCAGCCAGCAGGTCCTGCAGATAGGCGATCGGCACCGTCAGCGTCACCGCCCCGCCAATCGCCGCCGGCAAGACCAGCGCCCAGACCCACGCGCTTGCCGCCAGCACCGGCAGCAACGCCACATGCACCGCATAAAGCGACGCGCCGGCAAAGATCATCGCCGTCCGGTTCCAACCCTTTGAAATCGACGGCAGGATCAGCATGAACGGCACCTCCAGCCCCGCCACCAACCCCACATAGAGCGCCACATCAGCCGTCCCGCGCCCGACCTCCGCCACCATCAACAGCGAGATCAGCGCGATGTAGATCGTTCCCGCTGCCGTCACCGCGCCCAAGGCCAGCACCCTGACCGCCAGCGCCGGATGCGCCATTTCGGCCAAGGCCGCGCGAAAGCTCAGGCCGCTTGGCCGGTCCTGCCACGCCGTTGCGCCATCCACCGGCCAATACCGCGCCACCACGGCCAGCATCCCGCCCGACAAGAGCATCCCCACCGGAAAGATCGCCGCCAACGGCATGCCCTGCGAAAACGCCAGCGACCACAGCGGCAGCACCACCACAAAGGGCAGCGCAAACAGCGCCCGGATCACCGCCATGATCCCGTCGCGCTCGGCCTCTGCGTAGCGCGTCGCAGCCAGCCGGGCCAGCGCGAACACCTGCCCGAACACCGACGATGACAACGGCACCAGCACCGCCCCCGCCAGCACGAACACCAAAGGCCCCGGCACCACCGTCATCAGCGCCATCCCGGTCACAAGGCAGGTGACCGACAGCATCGCGATCTGCCGCCGGTTCGCCGTCTGGTCCGCCCGTATCCCAGCCCCGACCGAGGCCGTCACACTCAGCACCGACGCCAGCGTCAGAAGCACCGCAAACCCGATGTCGCCAAACCCGTAGGTCTTGACCGCAAGCGTTGAAAAATACGGGCCAAAGCTGCTGACCACAGCCCCGTGCAACGCAATGACAACACCCGCAGTCCGCAGCGCGGGGTCTTTCAGGACAATCTGGATGGACCGCATGGCGCAATGGCTACCGCTTGGCCACGGCGGGCACAAGCCACCCCGCCGTCAGCCCGGAATGACCTTGCCGGGGTTCATCCGCCCCTCCGGATCAAGCGCCGCCCTGATCGCCCGCATCACATCCAGCGCCACCGCATCCTTGCGCCGCGCCATCGAGTTCAGCTTGGAAAGCCCCACCCCATGCTCGGCTGAAAAGCTGCCGCCAAGGTCCGCCACCACGTCCTCGACAGTTTCCATCACCCTGTCATTCAGGCCTGGATCGTCGCGCGTCGGAAAGGCGGTGAAATGCAGGTTGCCGTCGCCCAGATGCGCCACCGTCAGACTTGTGGCGCCCGGGTCTACCCGTTCCAGCCGCCGCAGCACCTCATCCAGAAACGCCTCCACCTTGTCCAAGGGCAGGCACACGTCGGTGTCCACCTTCGGATTGATTCCAACCGTGATCTCCGCGGCCGCCTCGCGCCGCGCCCACATCACGCGCCGCTGCGCCTCGTTCTGCGCCACCACCGCGTCGCTGATCAGCCCCGCCTCCAGCATCTCGCCCAGAATGCCTTCCAGCACGCTCACCAGCGGCACCGCGCCGGTGTCGTCCGGCGTGGCCTCGGCAGGCGCGGTCGTCGCCGCCTCGATCAGGATCGTCACCTCCGGCACATGGTCGAACGGCTGCCCCAGATCGGGCCGCACCTCGGCCAGCCGCCGCGAATAGGTCGCCGGCATGAACTCGAACGCCTCGACCCGCCCGCCCGTCGCCTCCTGCATCCGGTTCAGGAACTGCAACGCATCGCCCAGCGCCCGCGCCGCCACCGTTGCCGTGGCATGTGCGCGCGGCGCCGGCACCAGCTTCATCACCGCTGCGGTGATGATCCCCAGCGTCCCCTCGGCGCCGATGAAAAGGTTTTTCAGATCATAGCCGGAGTTGTCCTTGTGCAACGCGCTCATCAGGTTCATCACCCGCCCATCGACCAGCACAACCTCCAGCCCAAGGCACAAGCCACGGGTCGAGCCGTAGCGCAGCACGTTCGACCCGCCCGCATTGGTGGACAGGACGCCGCCCAGCATCGCCGACCCGCGCGCCCCGAACCACAGCGGGAAATACAGCCCCACCGCCTCCGCCGCCTCGTGCAGGCGGCTCAGCACCACCCCCGCTTCCGCCACCACGATCCGCGCCTCGGCCCGCAGTTCGCGGATACGGTTCATCCGCTCCAGGCTGACCATCAGCCCGCCCTTCGTCATGGTGCCGCCAACCAGCCCGGTATTCCCGCCGACCGGCACCACCGCCAGCCCCTCGGCCGCCGCCACCCGCAGACACCCTGCGACCTCCGCCGTCGATCCAGGTCGCACCACCGCAACCGGCGCGCCCTCATACTTCCCCATCCAGTCGCGCGCATAGCGCGCCATATCCGCCCCGGTCAGCACATTCGCCGCACCGACCACCAAGCCGAGCTTTTCGATCAACCCGTTCATCTGTCCCAAAATATCCTGCGGGGGTGCGGGGGTGCAAACCCCCCGCTTCGCCGCCAACCTAAAGAACCACCCGCCGCAATGCCAGCGTCAGCCCGAAACCTGTGCCACCAGGTCCAGCACTTTCGGCCCCAACCCCTCGACGATCAGCTTCACTCCCTCCGGGTTCGGATGGATGCCATCCGCCTGCATGAACGGCGCAAAACTCGCCGGATCGCCCGCAGTGGCCCCCGCCGCCACCAGCCCGTCAAAGAAGCTGCCCGCCAGCAGCGCGCCATATTTCGCCGCCAGTTCCGGATACATCGCGTCGAACGTCGCCTTGTAGTCCGGCCCGAAGTTCCCCGGCGCCTGCATGCCCACCAACAGCACCGGCAGTTTCTTCTCCGCCGCCTTGCGCAAGATCCCCTCAAGGCTCGCCCGCGTCCCCGCCGGATCAAGGCCCCGGAGCATGTCGTTGCCGCCCAGCGTCACGATCAGCGCGTCCACATCCGGCCCCAGCGCCCAGTCCACCCGCGCCAGCCCCCCGGCCGAGGTATCGCCAGACACCCCCGCATTCTGCACCACCACATCGGCGCCCCTGGCGCGCAGCCAGGCCTGCAACTGCGGCACCAACCCGTCTGCCTGATTTTCCAGCCCGTATCCCGCCGTCAGGCTGTCACCCAATGCCACGATCGTGACAGGCTCGGCGAAAACCGAACTTGACAGTGCAAAGATCACAACAACAGCATTGCGAACCCACGCAACCGCGCCATATGCCTTTCCAGACACGGCCTTAAGGACAGCACCCATGACCGATCCGATCCTCGCGCTCACCGACGCGCGCCTGACCCTGCAAGGCAACGCCGGCCCGGTCGACATCCTGAAAGGCATCTCGCTCACCATCACGCGCGGCGAAACGGTCGGGCTCATCGGGCCATCTGGGTCGGGCAAATCATCGCTCCTCATGCTCATGGGCGGGCTTGAGCGTGCCACCGGCGGCTCGGTCCTTGCCTTGGGCCAGGATCTTACCGCGATGGACGAAGACGCGCTCGCCCGCTTCCGCAGGGGGAATATGGGGGTGGTGTTCCAATCCTTCCACCTCATTCCCACCATGACGGCGCTGGAAAACGTGGCGTTACCGATGGAACTCGCGAATCTGACCGACGCCTACGCCCGCGCCGAGGCGGAACTGGCCTCCGTTGGCCTTGGCCCGCGGATGAACCACTACCCCTCGCAACTGTCGGGCGGGGAACAGCAGCGCGTCGCCCTCGCCCGCGCCGCCGCCCCCCGCCCCGCGATTCTGCTGGCCGATGAACCCACCGGCAACCTCGATGGCGTCAACGGCCAGGCGATCATGGACCTGCTGTTCGGCTTGCGCGACCGCCACGGCGCCACCCTCGTCCTCGTCACCCATGCCCCCGAACTGGCCGACCGCTGCGACCGCGTCATCCGCCTCGCCGATGGCCGCCTTGCCCCCGATCCAAAAGCCGAACCGAAAGCCGGCCTGAAAGCGGCTGCCGAATGAGCCTCGCCCTCCGCATCGCGCGCCGCGAACTTCGGGGCGGCCTGAAGGGCTTTCGCATCTTCCTCCTCTGCCTCGCCTTGGGCGTCGCGGCCATCGCCGCCGTCGGCACCCTGCGCGCCGCCATCCAGTCCGGGCTCGAGGATCAGGGCGCCGTCCTTCTGGGCGGCGACGCGCAGATGGAGTTCACCTACCGCTTCGCCGATGCCCAAGAACTGGCCTACATGGACCGCATCGCCACCCGCCGCTCCGAGGTGGTCGATTTCCGCTCGATGGCGGTGATCGAAGGCGACTCGGCGCTGACGCAGATCAAGGCCGTCGACGCCAACTATCCCCTCTACGGCGCCGTCACCCTTGACCCGGCGATCCCCCTTGCCGACGCCCTCGCCACCGCCGACGGCCTCCCCGGCGCGGTCCTTGACCCCGTCCTGATCTCGCGCCTCTCGCTCAAGATCGGCGACACCTTCACCCTCGGCACGCAACAATTCCGCCTGACCGCCGCCCTCCTGCGCGAACCCGACAGCACCGGCGGCTTCACCCTCGGCCCCCGCACCCTCATCCGCACCAAGGCGCTGGCCCAATCCGGCCTCCTCGCCCCCGGTTCGCTCTACGAGACCGAATACCGCCTCGCCCTCCCCCCTGGCACCGATCTTGAAACCCTCAAGACAACCACCGAAAACACCTTCCGCAACAAGGGGATAAGCTGGTCCGACAGCCGCCGCGCCGCGCCCGGCATCGAAAACTTCGTCGACCGGATCGGCAGCTTCCTCGTCCTCGTCGGCCTTGCCGGCCTTGCGGTCGGCGGCGTCGGCATCTCGGCCGCCGTGCGCGCCTACCTCGAAGGCAAGATCCCGACCATCGCCACCCTCAAGACCATCGGGGCCAAAGGCAGCCTGATCTTCCGCATCTACCTTGCCCAGATCCTCGCCCTCGCCCTTGTCGGCACGGCGGCAGGCCTGATCCTCGGCGCGGGCCTCCCGATGCTCCTCGCCCCGCTGATCGAGGCGCAACTGCCGTTTCCCGCCAACATCACCGTCTCGCCGATGCCGCTGGTCGAGGCTGCGTTCTACGGCCTCGTCACCGCCCTTCTCTTCACCCTCTGGCCACTTGCCCGCACCGAAAACGTCCGCGCTGCCGCCCTTTACCGCGGTGGTGAAGGCCAGCGTGGCCGCCCCCGCACCATCTACATCGCCGCCCTCGTCGGCCTCGCGGTTCTTCTGATCGGCGGTGCAGTCCTTCTCTCCGGCATCCCTGAACTCGCCCTCGGCGCGGCCGGCGGCGTCCTCGGCTCGCTTTTCGTCCTCGCCCTTGCCGCCTGGGGCCTGCGCCGCGTCGCGCGCCGCACCGCCCACCTCGCCCGTGGCCGCGTGCCCCTGCGCCTTGCCCTCGGTTCCATTGGCGGCGCGCGGTCCGAAGCGACAAGCGTGATCCTTTCCCTCGGCCTCGGCCTTTCCGTCCTCGCCGCCGTCGGCCAGATCGACGCAAACCTCCGCACCGCCATCGACCAGGATCTGCCCGAACGCGCGCCCGCCTTCTTCTTCGTCGACATCCAGCCCGACCAGATCGACGCCTTCCGTGCCCGGATGGACGCCGACCCCGCCGTGACCGGCCTGCAAAGCGCGGCCATGCTGCGCGGCGTCGTCACCATGATCAACGGCAAGCCCGCCTCCGAAGTGACCGACCACTGGGTGGTGCGCGGCGACCGTGGCCTGACCTACGCCGCCACCCCGCCCGAAGGCACCAAGATCACCGCCGGCGACTGGTGGCCCGCCGATTACGCGGGCGAGCCACAGATTTCCTTCGCGCAGGAAGAGGCGGACGAGATCGGCCTGAAACTCGGAGACAAGCTGACGGTCAACATCCTTGGCCGCGACATCACCGCCGCCATCACCTCGTTCCGCGAGGTCGATTTCTCCTCTGCCGGGATCGGCTTTGTCATCTCGATGAACCCCGCAGCCGTCGCGGGGGCGCCGCACACCTTCATCTCCACCGTCTACGCCCCGCCCGAGGCCGAGGCCGAGATTCTGCGCGACGTCACGAAAACCTGGACCAACATCACCGCGATCCGCATCCGCGAGGCGGTTGATCGCGTGACCGAAGCGCTTGGCGCGATAGCCACCGCCACCGCCTGGGCCGCCGCTGCAACCCTGCTGACCGGTTTCATCGTGCTGATTGGTGCGGCGGCGGCAGGTGAACGCGCCCGGGTCTACGAGGCCGCGATCCTGAAAACCCTCGGTGCCACCCGCGCCCGCATCCTGACCAGCTTTGCCCTCCGCTCCGCTCTGATGGGCGCCGCCGCTGGCACCGTGGCCGTGGTTGCCGGCGCGCTGGCAGGCTGGGCGGTGATGACCTTCGTGATGGACGGCACCTACCGGTTCGAACCCGTCTCGGCCTTCGCGATCATCGTGGGCGGCATCCTCGCCACCCTTCTCGCCGGTCTCGCCTTCGCCTGGCGCCCCTTGGCCGCGCGTCCCGCACAGGTGCTGCGCGCGCAGGACTGACCGCGGAAAGCGGGGGTTTCACACCCCCGCTTCGACGCTCAATGCCAGGCGAAGAAGCCCCTTGGCGCACGCGACAGCAACTCGTCCGCCAAGGCGCGTCCAATCTCGGCCGCGTCCGTCACCGCACCGCGCCGCTCGCCCTCGATCGCTTCCGACCCGTCAGGCCGCAGAATCTCGCCCCTCAGCCACAACTGGTCGCCCTCGATCAGCGCCAGCCCCGCGATCGGCGTCTCGCAAGACCCGTCCAGCGTGGCCAGATACCCGCGCTCCGCCGCCAGCCGCACTCCCGTAGGCCCGTCATGGATCGCGGCCAGCAGCCCCGCCACCCGCGCGTCATCTGCCCGCCGTTCCACCCCGATCGCACCCTGCGCCACCGCCGGCAGCATCTCGGTCACCTCGACCGGCCCGCGCGCCATATGGGTCATGCCCAGCCGGTTCAGCCCCGCCATCGCAAGGAACGTCGCCACCGCCACGCCATCTTCCAGCTTTTTCATCCGGGTCTGCACGTTGCCACGAAATTCCACCAGCTTCAGGTCCGGTCGCCGCAATCCAAGCTGCGCCCGTCGCCTGAGGCTCGATGACCCGACCACCGCACCAAGCGGCAGATCGCCAAGCGTCGCCACCGTGGGCGACACGAACGCATCCCGCACGTCTTCGCGCGCAAGGTAGCAGTCCAGCACCAGCCCCTCCGGCTGGATCGTCGGCATGTCCTTCATCGAATGCACCGCGATGTCGATGCCGCCGGCCAGCAGCGCCTCCTCGATCTCGCGCGTGAACAACCCCTTGCCACCGATATCCTTCAGCGCCTTGTCCAGGATCTGGTCACCAAGCACCTTGATCACGCAGATCTCGAACGCATCTTCCGGCAGCGCGAACGCCGCCATCAGACAGCGCCTGACCTCGTGCGCCTGCCACAGCGCCAGCGGCGAGCCACGGGTTCCGATCTTCAGCGGGCGGGCGGGGTGGGGCAAATCATCGCTCATGGCGACAGGCTTACAACTGTCACCTTGGCCTGACAACTCTTGACAAGCCCGCCCCGCCAGCCGACCCATTGGCCAAACCGAAAAAAGGCCAACCATGACCAAGACCATCCTGCGCGCCCTGAAGGGCGAGGTTCTGCCCACCCCGCCGATCTGGATGATGCGTCAGGCCGGCCGCTATCTGCCGGAATACCGCGCCACCCGCGCCAAGGCCGGCGACTTCCTGTCGCTGTGCTACAACCCCGAACTGGCCGCCGAGGTCACGCTGCAACCGATCCGCCGTTACGGGTTCGACGCGGCCATCCTTTTCGCCGATATTCTCCTGCTTCCCCAGGCGCTTGGCCCGAAGCTGTGGTTCGAAACCGGCGAAGGCCCGCGGATGGAAACCACCACCACGATGGGCCAGGTCGCCAATCTGAAACCGACCGAGGCGATCCACGACACCCTGTCGCCGATCTATGAAACCGTCCGCCTCCTCGCCGCCGAACTGCCGGCCGAGACCACGCTCATCGGTTTCGCCGGCGCGCCCTGGACCGTCGCCACCTACATGATCGCGGGCAAGGGATCGAAGGATCAGGCCGCCGCCCACGCGCTGAAAGACACCGATCGCCCCACCTTCGAGGCGCTGATCGACCGGATCACCGAAGCCACCATCGACTACCTCTCCGCCCAGATCGAGGCCGGGGCCGAGGTCGTCAAACTGTTTGACAGTTGGGCCGGCAGCCTGAAAGGCCAGGATTTCCGCGATTTCGCCACCGCCCCCACCGCCCGCATCATCAGCGCGCTGAAAGCCCGCCACCCCGACACGCCGATCATCGCCTTCCCGCGCGAGGCGGGGCAGGGCTACATCGGCTTTGGCCACCAGACCGGCGCCGATTGCGTGGCGGTCGACAACTCGGTCAGCCCGGAATGGGCCGCCGCCAACGTGCAGATCGACGGCTGCGTGCAGGGCAACCTTGCGCCCGAACACATGGTGACCGGCGGTCAGGCGCTGGTCGCCGCCACCCAGCACGTCGTCCGCGCCTTTGCCAGGGGCCCGCACATCTTCAACCTTGGTCACGGCATCACGCCCGACGCCAACCCCGACAACGTGCAACTGATGATCGACACGGTGCGCGGGGTCTGACCCCCGCGCACCAGGCCCTCAGAACACCGTCGCGACAGATTCGCCCAGCGCCAGCGCGCCCGCGTATTGTGACTGCGGCCCGCGCTGCATCGCATGGAACCGCGCGCCCTGAATGTCGCGGAACCGCCGCTCCAGCCCGGCGGCGCGGTAGAACCCCGCCCCGCTTGCCAGTTCCATCGCCAGTTCCACCGCCCGGATCGCATGATCCGCCCCAAGCGTCTTGCCCATCATCACGTCATTGACGGTGTCCGCCGACGGCGCATTGCGGTCTACCGCCGCAAGCATCGTCTCATGTGCCGCCTCGGCGCCGCGCAGCTCGGTCATCATCCGCCCGGCCAAGGCCCGCGTGTCATGCGTGACCGGCCGTTTCTTCGCCAGTTCCAACGCGATCCGGCATGCACTGTCGGCCACGCCAAGATAGGCCGCATAGATCAGCGGGAATGCGATGGTCGAGATGATGTGGAACAAGGGGTGCCACTCGCCCGCCTTGCGCTTCAGCGCCACCGCGGCATCCGGCACGAACAAATCGTCCAGCACCACGTCATGCGACCCGGTGCCCCGCATCCCCAGCGTGTGCCAGGTATCCAGGATCTTCACCTCCGGCGCCTTCATCGACGCGCCGAAATGCAGCACGAATTTCTGCCCGTCCTCCTCCAGCACCGCGCCGGTCATGAACACATCCCCCGCCGCAGCACCCGAGGTAAAGATCTTGCGCCCCGAAATCCGGTAGCCGCCCTCCACCTTTCGCGCCGCGCCCGACCCGTTGATCCAGTCCGACCCACCGCTGGACAGAAGGATGATCCTTTCCGCCGCGATCCGCTTCAGCAACGGCTCCACGGCGGCAACCTTCTGATGTTTCCAGCGCCAGGCCGGAATCGCCACCTGATGCGTGTGCATCGCAAAGGCCAGCGCGGTCGATCCGCAGGCCCGTGCCAGCACCCGCAGCATCGCCGCCAACTCGCGCACCTCTGCGCCACCGCCCCCCAGTTCCTTCGGCACGCCCGCCGCGACCAGCCCCGCGCCCTTCAGCAGCGCGTAATTCTCGGCCACAAAGCGGTCTTCGGCATCCGCTTCCGCCGCCCCGGCCGCGATCTGCTCGCTCAGGCCCTCGGCAATCGCGACCGCGTCAAGAATCGCCCCGACCGGTCGTTCTGCTGTCAATGTCATGGCTGCACTCCTTTCTGGAATACCCCCATCTTCCCGCAAACCGCCCCGGTCCGGCCAGTCCATGAACTGTACTAGGGCGCAGGGCGCTGCGGTGGTAGGGTAGGACATCGCAGAAGGATCGCGCCATGACCGAACCGTCCAGCTACGGCCAGTTCTGCCCCGTCTCTATGGCCGCCGAAGTTCTCTGCTCCCGCTGGACGGTCGTGCTCCTGCGCGAGCTTTTGGCCGGCAGCACCCGCTTCAACGATCTGCGCCGGGGCTTGCCGCGCATGTCGCCGACGCTGCTGTCAAAACGCCTGAAGGAACTGGAACTGGCGGGTGTGGTGCACACGGTTCACACCACGGGCGGCCTTTTCGAATACCACCTCACCGAAGCAGGCGAGGAGTTGCTCCCGATCGTCATGGGCATCGGCTTCTGGGGCCAGCGCTGGGTCGAATCGCGCCTGTCGCTGCGCAATCTCGACCCTGCGCTTCTGATGTGGGACATGCGCCGCAACCTTGCCACCGATCCGTTGCCAAAGCGCCGCTGCACGATACAGTTTCTGTATCCGGAACTGGCACCGGCCCAGCGCAACTACTGGCTGGTCGTGGAATCGGGCAGGGTCGACCTGTGCAGCTTCGATCCGGGATACGAGGTCGATCTTCTGGTGACCAGCTCTCTGCGCACCATGACCTCGATCTGGATGGGCGTCGCCCGCCTCAGCGCCGAGGTCGAGGCCGGCAAGGTGCAGCTTGACGGCGACCCCGCCATTGCCCGCGCGATGCAGCACTGGCTGAAGCTGAGCCCCTTCGCCCCCGGTGAACGGCGGGTGGCGTGAGCGGTTAAGAAACTCCTAACCCGCCACGTCAAGCCTTTGATTTCATTGCACCGAAAAGCATGTCCCACGGTGGGACAGGCCAAGCGGCAAGCATCGGGGCACGCTAGTCCTCAGCCTGCCAAAGCGGCCCCAGCATCCCCGCCAGCGCGGCAAAAGCCGCGTCCCGCCCATCGGCCCCCGGCTTGATCTTCACCGCCACCGAAGACGCCCAGCCCAGCGCCCCGGCCTTCTCGGCCCGGATGCTGATCATCAACCCCTCCGGCCCCGCCACCACCGCCTCGACCGCATCCTCCGCGCCAAAGGCCTCGTCCGTCACCTCGAACCAGACCGGCCCGCCTTCCACCGCCTGCCGGAACAGGACATAGCCCTCGTCCTCCGCCTCGCCCTCGGCAAAGCCCACGAACAACTGGCCCTCATCCTCGACCACCGACCCGTAAGCCGCCGTCACCTCGATATCGGCCATCTCAATACCACTTCGCGATGGGCGGCAGGCTCATCAGCACCGCATTGGCATCATGCCCCGTCTCCAGCCCGAACTTGGTGCCCCGGTCGTAGACAAGGTTGTACTCGGCATAAAGCCCGCGGTGCCGCAACTGCTGCTCGCGGTCGTCCTCGGTCCATGCCGTGCCCTGCCGCCGCTCGGTCACCGGCACGAAGGCCGGCAGGAACGCAGCACCCACGGCTTGGGTAAAGGCGAAATCCGCCTCCCAGTCGCCGGTGTTCAGGTCATCATAGAAGATGCCGCCTACCCCCCGCGCCCGCCCCCGGTGCGGCACAAAGAAATACTCATCCGCCCAGGCCTTGAACCGGGTGTAATAGTCCGGCGAATGGGCATCACAGGCCGCCTGCATTGCCCCGTGAAAATGCGCCGTATCCTCGGCATACTCGATCGCCGGGTTCAGGTCCGCCCCGCCACCGAACCACGCGGCCCCCGGCGTCCAGAACATCCGCGTATTCATATGGACCGCCGGGCTGTGCGGGTTGCCCATATGGGCGACAAGGGAAATGCCGCTGGCCCAAAACCGCGGATCTTCCGCCATTCCCGGCACCCCGCGCGCCGCCATCGCCTTTTGCGCCCGTTCGCCCAGGGTGCCATGCACCTCGGATACGTTGACGCCCACCTTCTCGAACACCCGGCCGCCGCGCATCACGCTCATCAGCCCGCCGCCGCCATCGGCCCGCACTGTCGGCGTTACCTCGAACCGGCCCGGCGTGCCGGACCCGAACTCATCCTCCAGCCGTTCGAACTCGGCCACGATCCGGTCGCGCAAAACCCGGAACCAAGCCGCGGCACGGGACTTGTGGCTGTCATACGGATCGGTCATCGTCAAAGTCTCCCAAAGCTGACAGCGCCATGCCTAACACCGTGGCGCGACCGTTTCCAACAGGACATTTGGCCCGCCCAACCCTTCAGAAAGCGAGTTCACCGATGAAACGCCTTCTTCTTCTTCCCGCCCTTCTGGCCCTCACCGCCTGCGGCACGCCCCAAGACCAGTGCATCAACCGCAACACCCGTGACCTGCGCACCATCGACCGCCTGATCACCGAAACCAAAGGCAACCTCGACCGTGGCTACGCCTACGAGGAAGTCACCATCTGGAGGCCAAGCTGGGAATATTGCGATCCCCCGCCCGTGGCCGAAGGCGAGCAGCCGCCGCCGCCGCGCCTGTGTCTGGACGAGGAGCAGGAAACCATCCGCCGCCCCAAGGCCATCGACCTTGCCGCCGAGGCGAAAAAGCTGGACGGACTGCTTGCCAAGCGGGCCCAGCTTGCCCGCGCGGCCGAACCGGTCATCGCCCAGTGCCGGGCGCAATATCCTGAATGATCAGTGAGCGGGCGCGGACACCGCGTCGATCAGGCTGCGCCCGCCATCCACCGTGATTACCTGGCCCGTCACGAACCCCGCCGCATCGGAGGCAAGAAACTGCACCACCTCGGCCAGTTCCGCGGGTGCCGCAATCCGGCCAAGCGGCGTGCCGTCAGCGATGCAGTCGCGATAACCGGGGTGTTCCTTCAGGCTGGTCTGCAGGCTGGCGCTCATCACGCTGCCAAAGGCAATCGCATTGACCCGGATGCCCTTTGGCGCAAGCGCCACGGCCATCGACCGCGTCATCTGGTCAATCGCTGCCGACGCGATGGAATATCCCAACAGCTCGGGCCGCGTGTGCTGTGCTGCAATCGACGAGATGTTGATGATCGCCCCCAGCATCGTGCCCGCCTCGACCTCGGCCCGCTCACCGTGCTGGATCATCCGCTTCGCCGTCATCTGCGACAGCCTCAGCGCGGTCAGCAGGTTTTGCTGCAACAGATCCTCGACACAGTCACCCTCGGGGTTCAAAAGGTCCGACACCACCATCTTCCGGCTTGCGTTCACCAGGATGTCCACGCGGTCGAACGCATCGAACGTGGCCGACAGCAGGTTCGCGATGGTCAGCTTTTCGGTCAGATCGCCGGCGAACATCCGTACCGCGCCCTCCGCCCGGGCCTCTTCGCCGACCTCATCCTCCAGCCGCGCCTCGTCGATGTCGGCGAACATCACATTGGCACCCTTGTCGACCAGATGCCGCGCAATGGCGAGGCCAAGGCCGTTCGCGGCCCCGGTCACGATGGCAGTCTTGCCAGAGATGGAAAAGGACATCAGGTCGCTCCGATCGAGGTCAGTTCAAGGTCAGTGTTTTGGTCGTCTGGGCTTGGCCGCGCGGATCACGCGAAACGCGCCGTCACCGCCCGCGTCCTCCACGCTCAGGAACAGTTCGGTCAGCACCGCATCATAGGGCAGGTGGCGGTTCGCAACCATCCACAGCACCCCGTCGGGCGCCAGCATCCGCCGCGCGGCGCGGATGAAGGAAACCCCCAGCGCCAGATCCGCCGCGCGCGAGGTGTGAAAGGGCGGGTTCATCACCACCGTTTCCACCAGATTTTCCGGCCGGAAGGTCGTCGCATCGGCCCAGTGGAACCGCGCCCGCTCGTCCGGCAGGTTGACCCGCGCACAGGCGAGTGCGGCATCATCGGCTTCGACAACTTCCAGCCGCTTCACGCCCTCGCGCGCCAGGATCGCACGGCCCAAAAAGCCCCAGCCCGCCCCCAGATCAGCCACCTTCGGGCCAAGCCGCGCCGGCAAGGCCGCCGCCAGCAAGACCGACCCCCGGTCCGGGCCATCGGCAGAAAACACGCCCGGCAGCGTCTGGAAACCAGCCTCGATCACCGTTGGCCGCGCCGCCCAATCCTCAAGCCCCGGCCCGGCGCGAAACGTCGCCAGCTTGCCATGCGCCTTCGACAGGCTTTCCGACACCGCGACCCGCCCGCGCAGATCCTTCAGGACGGCATCAACCCCGTCGGTCTTTTGCCCATCAACCGCGATCACCCCACCCGGAGCAACCTCTGCCGCCGCCTGCGCGATCAGCGCCCGCGCCTCGGCCTTGGCGCGCGGCAGGCAAACGACTGCCGCCGCATACGGCGGTGCGGGTTCCACCGCGTAACGCTGCGCGAAATGGTCATGGTCCGGCTTGAACCCGGTCAGCACCACAACCCGGTCCTGCGGCAGATCCGACAGATCATCGCCGATGCGCGGACGGTAAACCGCGATCAGACCATCGTCCGGCACCGCAAAGGCACCGGTCTCCAGCGCAAGGGAAAGTCGGGCTGACCGCATGGGCAGGCGCCGGGGCGCCCTACACTCCCGTCGGGGAAAAGGCGCGGATCATTCCTTTTCCATCGTGCATTGCAGCGGATGCTGGTGCCGGCGGGCGAAATCCATCACCTGCGCCACCTTGGTTTCCGCCACTTCAAACGAAAACACCCCCACCACCGCCAGCCCCTTCTTGTGGACCGTCAGCATGATGTCGAAGGCCTGCGCATGGTTCAGCCCGAAGAACCGCTCCAGCACATGCACGACAAACTCCATCGGCGTGTAGTCATCGTTCAGCAGCATCACCTTGTAGAGGGGCGGCCGCTCGGTCTTTGATTTCGGCTTTGTCAGCAAAGACGTGTCCTGCCCCGGACCATCCGTCTTGTCGGACATCATCAATGGGCGTTGCGACACGGGTCAGTGGCTCCGTCAGGGTGGATTCGGGGATCAAGCGCTTGTGGAGCCAATATAGCCGATTTTGCTGCGGCGGAAAGGGGTCAGGGGCGCGCGGGCCTTGCACCCCGCGCCTGATCCAAGGCAACAAGCTGAAAAGGGGTGACAGCCATGCTCAGCACGATCGGTTTTGATGCGGACGATACGCTGTGGCAGAACGAGACGTTCTTCCGGCTGACGCAGGACCGCTTTGCCACGTTGCTTGCCGACTACGCCGATGCCACCCACCTGCACGACCGCTTGCTTGCTGCCGAACGGCGCAACATCGGCCACTACGGTTTTGGCGTGAAGGGCTTTACCCTGTCGATGATCGAAACCGCAATCGAGGTGACGGATGCCCGCGTTCCCGCCTCGGTCATCGCCGAACTGGTCGCCGCCGGGCGCGAGATGCTGGAACACCCGATCGAGCTTTTGCCCCACGTTCGCGCCACCGTGACGGCCCTGGCGCAGGAGTATCGCATCGTCCTCATCACCAAGGGCGACCTTCTGGATCAGGAACGCAAACTTGCGCAATCCGGTCTGGGCGACCTGTTCGACGCGGTCGAGATCGTGTCGCACAAGACCGCCGCCGCCTACACCACGATCTTCCGCCGCCACGGCACCGGCGCCGATCAGGCGATGATGGTCGGCAATTCCTTGAAATCCGATGTCATTCCCGCGCTTGAGGCCGGAAGTTGGGGTGTCTACATTCCGCACGGTCTGACCTGGGCGCTGGAAACCGCCGACCTTCCCGTCGACCATCACCGGCTTCACGAACTGACCGACCTCTCGGCGCTTCCCGCGCTCGTGGCTCGCCTCGCTTGAAGGTCTATACCTAGCCCATCAAGCGCAGAAATACCCTACATATGGCCCTCTCTTGCAGACTGCTGCATCCCTGCAACTGAATGAGCTACTCCGGCAAAGTCATTGTAAAATGTGGGTTTTCGGAACCGGGTGGCTGTGCTAGCCTCCACTCGAGGCAGAAAAATCGACACCGGAAATTCGGGTCGGACAGGCAAAGGGACAGCGACGTGGCATCGCTATTCGGGCGGATCATCCGCATTTATCTCGTTGCATTCGCGGCTTTCGCCGTCGTTTTCACATCATCGGCTCAGGCGGCACCCTTCGCAGCCATCGTGATCGACGCCCGCTCCGGCGAGGTGCTTTATGAAAAGAACGCCGACGCGCGGCTGCACCCGGCCTCGCTGACCAAGATGATGACGCTTTACATCGCGTTTCAGGAAATCGAAGCGGGCCGCCTGTCACTGGATACCAGGGTGACCGTCACCAAATACGCCGCCTCGCAGCCGCCATCGCGGTTGGGCCTGAAGCCTGGCCAGAAGATCGCCCTGCGCTACCTGATCCGCGCCGCCGCCGTGAAATCGGCCAACGACGCCGCCTCGGCCATCGGCGACCACATCGGTGGCAATGCCGAAGCCTTCGCCAAACGGATGACCCGCACCGCCAAGCAGCTTGGCATGACGAACACCACCTTCAAGAACGCCAATGGTCTGACCGCCAAGGGCCACCTGTCGTCGGCGCGTGACATGAACACGCTGGGTCGGCATCTGTTTTACGACTTCCCGCAGTATTACAACATCTTCTCGCGCCGCACCGCTGATGCCGGCGTCGCCACCGTGCGCAACACCAACTCTCGCTTTCTTGACGGCTACGAAGGCGCGGATGGCATCAAGACCGGCTACACCAACCCCGCCGGTTTCAATCTGACCGCCTCGGCGCAGCGCGGCGGCAAGCGCATCATCGCCACCGTGTTCGGCGGCACCTCGACCGCGCAGCGCAACGCCAAGATGGCCGAACTGATGGATCTCGGCTTCAAGTCCGCCAAGAACCGCGTCACCGAACAGCCGCCCGTCGCACCCGAAGCCCCCGCCGACCTGCTGCTCTCCAGCGCTGAACCGCAGATCGACGTGCCGGATGCCGAAGGCGGCGCCGCCAAGACCGTCCGCGTCTCGGGCGAGGTGCGCGTGTCGCCCCGGCCCAAGCCGCGTCCCGATGTGCCGGTCGTGCCGGACGCCGTCGCCATCGCACTGGCCGAAAGCATCGAAGGGGCGCTGGTCGAAGCCAATGCCGAACCCGCCCCGGAAGGCACGCTGGATTTCCAGGCCGAAGCCATTGCCTTGGCTCCCGAAGCTGTCGCAGAGGGTCCGGCCGACTCGGCGGTAGAAACCGCTGCCGTCTCTGACGAGGCGACAGAGGCGGCCGTGGCGCTTGCGCTTGCCGCCACCGCAGAACCCGGCACGCTTGATGCGCAGGCCGCCCAACTGGCCAATGCAGCCGATCCCGTCCTTCTCGCCGAGGCCACGACCCCCGAAACAGCGCCGGTCGATGACGCGCTTGCCGCCGTCAAGCCAAAGCCACGCCCCGACCGCCCCGCCGACACCCTCGTTGCCGAGGCAGCCGAAGGTGTGGCCGAGGAAATCATTGTCGCCGAGGCCGAACCGGAACTCGTTGTAACCGACCCCGGCACCCTGCTGACCGAAGAGGGCACCCTGCTGACCGAAGAGGGCATCATCGCCGCCGCAGACATGCAGCCCGAAATGCCGCAGCTCATCAAGGACGGCCTGCCCGAAGTCACCGACGTCGAAACCGTGGCCGCCGCCAACGCAGCCCCACTTGACGCGGCCCCCGTGGCCGCCCTTGCGGTCGCCACCATCACCACGCGCAAGGCCCCGATCTTCGACAGCGCCGAACCGGCCGAGGTCGAGGTCGCCGCTGCCGAACAGGAGGTCGTGGTCGTGAAATCCACCTCTGGCGGGCGTCACTTCGGCGTCAACGTGGGTGATTTCACCTCGCGCTATGAAGCTGAACGCGCGCTGCTGAAAACCGCGCTCGCCGAAAGTGCCACCCTGAACGAAGGGCTGCGCAAGATCAGCCAGAAAGACGGTGCCTGGCACGCCAACTTCATGGGCCTCACCGAAGAGCAGGCGAACCTTGCCTGCCGTCGCCTGAAAGCCCGCGCCATTCCATGCGAAACATTGGGAGAAGGCTGATGGTCGCGCTCGTCTTTCCGGCCCTGCCGACCGTCACCCTTCCCGTCACCGGGCGGGCTGAACGCTTTCCGATCCGCCGCGTGTTCTGCGTCGGGCGCAACTACGCCGAACACAGCCGCGAGATGGGTGGCGACCCCGAGGCTGAACCACCGTTCTTCTTCACCAAACCCGCTGACGCTGTGGTGGAATCGGGCAGCCGCATCCCGTATCCGCCCGCCACCGCCAACCTGCACCACGAGGCGGAACTGGTTGTCGCCATCGGCCGCAGCGGCGCGATGCTCACAGAATCCGAGGCCGAGGCACTGGTCTGGGGCCACGCCTCCGGCAACGACCTCACCCGCCGCGACCTTCAGGCCCAGGCCAAGGCAACCCGCCGCCCGTGGGACATGTCAAAGGCGTTCGACAAATCCGCCATCGTCGGCAGCATCCGCCCCGGCCCGATCGGCGACGCCGCGATCCGCTGCATCGTCAACGGCACGCAGCGCCAATCGGCGCGCCTGTCGGATATGGTCTGGTCGGTTCCCGCGATCATCGCCGCCTTGTCAAAGCTGGTTTCGCTGGCCCCCGGCGACCTGATCTTCACCGGCACCCCGGCAGGCGTCGGCCCGCTGGTATCCGGTGACATCTGCACGGTCGAAGTCGAAGGCCTGCCCCACGCGACGGTCACCATCGCCTGACCGTGTCACGGTTTTGGGCGGTCGTCCCATTCCTTGGTCAGGATGCGGTTCGCATCGCCGTCCGGGTCGTCGAACTGCTTGGTCTTCATCGCCCAGAAGAACGCCGCCAGCCCGACACCGCCCAAAAACAGCGACACCGGAATGAGGATGGCCAGAATTTCCATTACTTCAACCGCATCGCGTTCAGCGAAACCGAGATCGACGACAGCGACATCGCCAGCGCCGCCGCCAAAGGTGTTGCCGCCCCCATCAACGCCAACGGCACCGCGATCACGTTGTACCCGCCCGAGATGATGAAGTTCTCCACCATCCGCCGCACCGCCTGACGGCTGATCCTGACCGCATCGGCAATCGGCGCCATGTCTTGCCCCAAAAGCACGATGTCCGACGCCACGCGCGCCGCATCCAGGGCCGAAGCCGGGCTGATCGACACATGCGCCGCCGCCAGCGCGCCGGTGTCATTCAGCCCGTCGCCAACCATCAGAACGCGGCGCCCCTCGGCCGAAAGCGCCGCCACCCGCGCCACCTTGTCCGCTGGCAGCACGCCCGCTGACCACTCCTCGATCCCCAGCCGCGCCGCGAGTTCGGCCACCGCTCCAACCGCATCGCCGGACAGAAGGATGATCCGCCGCCCATCCGCCCGCAGCGCCGCCACCGCCACCTCGGCCCCCGGACGCAGCGCATCGGCAAAGGTAAAGGCATGCACCGTGCCGCCAAGGCTCAGATACGTCGCCGTCACCGCCAGCGGCTCGGCCCCGCACCACTCAGCCCGGCCCAGACGCACGCGCTGGCCCTGCCACATGCCCTCGATCCCATACCCCGGCACCTCGCGCACATCGCTGACCGCCGCGCGCACGCCAGCCACGCCAGCCAATGCCCGCGCCAGGGGATGCGACGACCCCGCCGCCAGCCCAGCGGCCACCGCCACCACGTCGGCAGGCAGCGCGCCAAGGTTCGTGACCTCGGGCGCGCCCATCGTCAGCGTCCCGGTCTTGTCGAACACCACGGTGTCCACCGCGGCCAACCGCTCCAGCGCCGTGCCGTTCTTGATCAAAAGCCCTTTGCGGAACAGCCGCCCGCTGGCCGACGTCACCACCGCCGGCACCGCCAGCCCCAGCGCACAGGGGCAGGTGATGATCAGCACCGCGGCCGAGATGTTGATCGCATAGCGCACATCCCCCCCCGTCGCCCACATCCAGTAGCCGAACGCACTGAACGACAGGATATGCACCAACGGCGAATACAGCTTCGCCGCCCGATCCGCCAAACTCGTGTAGCGCGTCTTGGCCCCTTCCGCGACCGCCACCAGATCGGCCATCCGGTGCAGCGAACTGTCCTTGCCTGCCGCCGTCACCCGCAGCGTCAATGGCCCCGTCAGGTTCACCTCGCCCGCGCTGACCACGGTGCCGACGCCGGCAAACACCGGCAGGCTTTCCCCGGTCAGAAGGCTGCGGTCCACCTCCGATGCGCCCAGTGTCACCACTCCATCGACCGGCATCCGCCCCCCCGGTCGCACCACGACGGTGTCCCCCGCCACCACCGCCGAAATCGCGCGCTCCACCTCGACGCCATCCACCATGACCCAGGCCCGAGGCACTTCCAGCGCCGCCAGCTCCTCCGCCGCCGACCGCGCCACCGCCCGTGTGCGGTGATCCAGATACCGGCCCAGCAGCAGAAAGAACGCCAACATCACCGCCGCGTCGAAATAGGCATGATGCCCCGACATCATCGTCTCGTAGACCGAGATCGACGACGCCAAAATCAGCGCCAGCGAGATCGGCACATCCATCCCCAGCCGCCCCGCGCGCAAAGACGCCCAGGCCGACTTGAAGAACGGCTGTCCGGCAAAGATCACCGTCGGCAGCGCTATCGCCGCCGAAATCCAGTGGAACATGTCGCGCGTCGCGGCCTCGGCCCCCGACCAGACTGCCACCGACAGCAGCATCACATTCATCATCGAAAAGAACGCGACGCCAAGCCGCATCAACAGATCGCGCCCCTGCCTGTCGGTCTCGGTCGTGCTCAACAGGCCAGGGTCAAGCTCATGCGCCTCCTGCCCCTCGGCCTTCAGCACCGCGATCAATCCCGCCGCCGTCACCTCGGGCGCGGCATCGACACTCACCCGCTTGCGCGTCAGGTTCACCCGCGCCGACCGCACCCCCGGCACAGCGCCAAGCGCGCCCTCCACCGTGGAAATGCAGGTCGCGCAATGCGCCATCGGCAATGACAGCATGATCCGCGCCTCGGCCGGCGCAGCCATTGCCGCCAGCCGCTCGGCGCTTGGCACCACGGCGCAGGCCGGGCAGGCCGACAGCCGATTCGCCTCGTCGAGACTTTCCGCAAGCGCCATCGGCTCAGCCCTTCACATGCAGTTCCGACCGCTGCTCGAACAGCACTCCGTCCAGCGACCGCGCCGTCACCTTGACCATCCACTTGCCGCGCGCCAGCGGAACCTCGGCCACATAGGCGTCGCCCAGCGCGGCAAACGCCGGCCAGACGTCATCCGAAGTCTCCGTGGTGCGCCCGATCAGCACCTGCAAGTCCGTCACCGGCATCGCCACCCCGTTGCGGTCATGAAATGCCAGCGTCATCCGCCCGCCCTCATACCCCGGCTTCATTTTCCAACCCAGCGCCTCCTGCGCCGCCTTGCGGTCGTTGAAGCCCTGGCTTGCGACATAGGAATTGTCGACCTCCAGCCCCGGAAACGTGCTGACAGCCTTGTAGGCCAACAGCAGGTTCACCGCGATGATCACCGTAAACGCCCCTACGGTGATCGCCAGTACATGCCGCCCGGTCAGCTCACTCATTGTCGTCTTCCTTGCCATTGAACACTGTATCATGGTGCACCCGGTTGGTGGTGCCCTGCTGTTCCACCCAGATCCGAACTTCGGTCCGGTCTTCCGTTGCCGCATCCGAACCCGCCGCCGCCGTCAGATATACGCGCTGGGTCATCGTCTCGTTGGCCGGCACGGTGACGGTCAGCCTTTCGGTGCCCTCGAGCGACAGCGTCACCAACTCATCCGACGTGACCGAAATGGTGAACTGCGAATCCGCCCCGCCCTTGTTGCGCAGGCGCAGTTCATAGGCGTTGCGGATGCTGCCGTCCGACAGTGTCACAAAGGTCGGGTTCCTGACCGGCGTCACGTTCACGTCGATCGGGGATCGCATGAACAATGCCACGATCAGCCCGATGCCAACCCCGACCCACAGCACGGTATACATCACCGTGCGTGGCCGGAACACATGCGCCCAGACCGATTTCGCTGGCTCACCGGCGCGTTCGCGCACCTCGTCGGTCAGCGCCATATAGCCGATCAGGTCGCGCGGTTTGCCGATCTTGTCCATCACGTCGTTGCAGGCGTCGATGCACAGCCCGCAGGTGATGCAGGCCATCTGCTGCCCGTCACGAATGTCGATCCCCATCGGGCAGACGTTGACGCACGCCATGCAATCGATGCAGTCGCCGTTGCCTTCCACGGTCTGCTTGCCGCGCGGCTCGCCCCGCCAGTCGCGGTAACCGATGGTCAGGGAATCCTCATCCAGCATCGCGGCCTGAATGCGCGGCCAGGGGCAGGCGTAGATGCAGATCTGTTCGCGCGCGAACCCGCCAAAGAAGAAGGTGGTGAACGTCAGGATCAGCATGGTGATGTAGGCCACCGGGTGCGCGTGGCCTGTCACCAGATCTCGCAACAACGTCGGCGCGTCGGTGAAATAGAAGATCCACGCCCCGCCTGTCGCCAGACCGATCACCAGCCAGATCCACCACTTGATGCCGTTCTTGACCAGCTTTTCCCAGTTCCAAGGCTGCCGGTGCAGGCGGATGCGAGCGTTTCGGTCGCCCTCGACCCAGCGCTCTACCAGGATGAACAGGTCGGTCCACACCGTCTGCGGGCAGGCATACCCGCACCACACCCGCCCCGCTGCACTGGTGAACAGAAAAAGCCCCAGCCCCGCCATGATCAGAAGGCCCGCCACGAAGTAGAACTCGTGCGGCCAGATCTCGACCATGAAGAAGAAGAACCGCCGGTTGGCGATGTCCACCAGCACCGCCTGATCCGGCAGGTTCGGCCCCCGGTCCCAGCGCAGCCACGGCGTGACGTAATAGATGCCCAGCGTCACCGCCATGATCCACCACTTCAGCGTGCGGAACGCCCCCTTCACCCGGCGCGGGAACACAGGCTCGCGCGCGGCGTAAAGGCTCGGGGGGTCGGTATCGGGCAGGGTCACGGGAAGGCTCCGGGGGGTTTTCAGACGCACCGGGCGGCGCTGACGCCGCCCGGTGCCGCAACGATGATCGGGGCCAGCTTACTCGCCGCCGCCCAGACTGTGGACATAGAAAGCAACGGCGCGGATCTCGTCCTCGCTCAGCCGTTCGTTCCAGTCCGGCATCACGCCGAAACGGGCCGTGCTCACCGATGCGATGATCTTCTCGCGCGATCCGCCATAAAGCCAGATCGCATCCGAAAGCATCGGCGCGCCCTGCACCCGGTCGCCCGACCCGTCCTCCATGTGACAGGCCGCGCAGTTCTCGGCATAGATCGTGGCCCCGGCAGTCGCCGCCGCCGCGTCATGCTCCTGACCCGAGATCTTCAGCACATAGTCCGAGACCTGGCCGATCTGGGTTGCATCCAGCAGCTCGTCCACTCCGAAGGCGGGCATCTGCGAATAGCGCGCGTCCGGGTCGGTCGTGTTGCGGATGCCGTGGGTGATGGTCAGATGAATATCCTCCATCGTGCCGCCCCACAGCCAGTCGTCGTCGATCAGGCTGGGATAGCCCTTGCCCTCGAACCCTTGCGCGCCGGACCCGTGGCATGTCGTGCAGTTCGTCTTGAACACGGCCGCCCCGGCGTTCGTGGCAAAACTTGCCAGCTCCGGTTTGTCCTTGATGGCGTTCAGGTCGGCGGCCACCAACTGCTGCTTGATGGCTGCGTTCGCCACGTCGAACCGCTCGATCTCGGCCGCCACATCGGCACGGGTCGAAGCTCCAATAACCCCCGGCGTCGCACCGCTGATCAGCGGCCATGCCGGATAGGCCACCGTATAGCCGATGCCCCAGACGATCGTCGCGTAGAACGTCCACACCCACCAGCGTGGCATCGGGTTGTTCAACTCCTCGATGCCATCCCATTGGTGGCCGGTCGTCTCTACCTGCTTCGGCACCTTCTTCACTTGCTTGGCGCACATGGTTTACGCCTCCTTCGAGTTAGGCGAGGGGTTGGCTTCCGCAGGACGGTCGTCGTTGCGGAAGATCGAATTGGCCACGTCCTCGTGGGCTTTGCGACTGCCGGGGCGGAAAGCCCAGAGACACAAGCCAAGAAACCCCAGCGTCATCGCCAGAAGGAACCAGCTGTCCGCCAGATGGCGCAGGAAGGAATAGGTTTCCATCGTTGCCCCCTTACCGGTTCGCCACGGGCGTGAAGGTCGAAAAATCGACCATCGTGCCAAGCACCTGGATATAGGCGATCAGCGCGTCCATCTCGGTCAGCTCCGGCCTGCCGTCAAAGTTGCGCACGTTGATCGGCGTCCCGAAGGCCGCGTCGCCATACCGCTCTTCCAGCCCGCTGGAATCCCCGTTCGGGTCGACCTGCGCCTTGAAGTCCATAACCGCGTTTTCCAGCATCGCATCGGTGTAGGGCACGCCCACCATCGCGTTCGTGGCCATCGTATCCTTGATGTACTTCCCGTCGATCACCCGGTTCGCAAGGAACCCGTAGGGCGGCATCACCGATTCCGGCACCACTGCCTTGGCATAGGTAAAGTGGTCGACATGCCATTCATCCGAATAGCGCCCGCCCACCCGTGCCAGATCCGGCCCGGTGCGCTTGGACCCCCACTGGAACGGATGGTCATACATCGATTCCGCCGCGAGGCTGTAATGCCCATACCGCTCCACCTCGTCGCGCATCGGGCGGATCATCTGGCTGTGGCAGCCATAGCAGCCCTCGCGGATGTAGATGTCGCGCCCGGCCAGTTCCAGGGGAGTGTAGGGGCGCATCCCCTCCACCTTCTCGATCGTGTTCTCAAGGTAGAAAAGCGGCACGATCTGCACGATCCCCCCGATGGTGACGACCAGAAGGCTCAGCACCATCAGAAGCGTCGCGTGGGTTTCGATTGCCTTGTGCTTGTCAAGAAAAGCCATTGTCCGTCCCCTTATTCCGCTGGAACGAACGCATGCTGCGTCGCCTTGGAAGGCTGCGCCCGCACCGTCATCCACAAGTTCCAGCACATGATCACCGCGCCCACCAGGAACAGCCCGCCACCCAGCGTCCGCACCACATACATCGGGAACTTCGCAGCCACCGTGTCGGCGAAGGCGTTCACCAGGAACCCGTTCGCATCCACTTCACGCCACATCAGGCCTTCCATGATGCCGGTGACCCACATCGACGATGCGTAAAGCACGATCCCGATGGTGGCCAGCCAGAAGTGCCAGCTGACCAGTTTGAGCGAATAGAGCCCCTCGCGGTTCCATAGCCGCGGCACCAGATAGTAAAGCACGCCGAAGGTGATCATCCCGTTCCAGCCCAACGCGCCGGAATGGACGTGACCGATGGTCCAGTCGGTGTAGTGGCTAAGGCTGTTCACCGCCTTGATGCTCATCATCGGGCCTTCAAACGTCGACATGCCGTAAAAGCCGATGCTGACGACCATCATCCGGATGATCGGGTCGGTGCGCAGCTTGTCCCAGGCACCCGACAGCGTCATCAGCCCGTTGATCATGCCACCCCAGGACGGCATCCAAAGGATGACCGAGAAGACCATGCCAAGCGTCGAGGCCCAGTCCGGCAACGCGGTGTAGTGCAGGTGGTGCGGACCGGCCCAGATATAAAGGAAGATCAGCGCCCAGAAGTGGATGATCGACAGTTTATAGCTGTAGACCGGGCGCTCTGCCTGCTTTGGCACAAAGTAGTACATCATGCCCAGAAAGCCCGCGGTCAGGAAGAAGCCCACGGCGTTATGGCCATACCACCACTGCACCATCGCATCCTGCACGCCCGAATAGACCTGCACCTGCGCCGACCCGAAGATCGACACCGGAATCGCGGCGTTGTTCACCAGATGCAGCATCGCCACGGTCAGGATCATCGACAGAAGGAACCAGTTCGCCACGTAGATGTGGGGCTCCTTGCGTTTGAAGAGCGTGCCCATGAAGGCCACCAGAAACGAAACCCAGACCGCCGTGATCAGGATGTCCACGTACCAGACCGGCTCGGCGTATTCCTTGCCCTGCGTCGCACCCAGCACATAGCCCGATGCCGCCAGCACGATCACCAACTGCCAGCCCCAGAACACGAACCAGCCCAAAGACCCGCCAAACAGGCGCGCCGCACTGGTGCGCTGCACGATGTAGAACGCACTCATGATCAGCGCGTTGCCACCAAAGGCAAAGATCACCGCGCTGGTGTGCAGCGGGCGCAACCGGCCAAAATTGCCGTAGCCCTGCAGGAACTCGAAGTTCAGTTGCGGAAATGCCAGTTGGCTGGCGATCACCACCCCCACCAGAAACCCGACAATGCCCCAGAACGCGGTGGCAATCGCCCCGGCCCGGATCACGCTGTCGAAGTATTCGTTCTGGTTGACCACCCGCACATCGCCGGCGGTCCGCAGCACCCACAGAAACGCGATAGCAGCCGCCAGCATGACGGTGATCGCGTTCACCATATAGGCAAGGTCGTGGGCGTAGTTGGCCGCAATTGCGGCACAGACCGCAACCACTCCCAACCCCGCCAGTTTCAGGTAATCCCACATCTTTCGTGTCCCTTCGTGCAGTCCGCGCCCCGCTCGGGTCTGAAAGACAGACCTCGGCCAAACGTCCTAATGGATGACTTCTGCGCTGCGGCGGGAATCGTCACCTTGATCTGCATCAACTGCCGGGTGCGACGAAATTGACCTTTATCAAGGCCGACCCTCGGAAATGCACGCTAACCTGCACCCAGAACCCCAAAGGAGCCGGAATCATGGCCTACAAATCGCTACTGACCGTTGCCACCTCACCTGACCGGCTTGATGCCTCGGTCACCGCCGCTGCGGCCCTCGCGATCCGCAATGACGCGCACCTTGATGCCCTGGCGCTTGGGGTCGACCGCACGCAGGTCGGATACTCCTATGTCGGCTCAGGGGCCGTCATCATGGCCGCCGCGATGGACCGCGCCGAAGAAGATGCCCGCGCCACCGAAAAGGGCTTGAACGCCGCCCTCGCTGCCCAGCCGTTCGGCCTGCGCGTTGCGGTCGAGACTGCCGTTTGCCAGCTTGGCGCCCTGACCGATGTCGTCGCCAGCCGCGCGCGCTATGCCGATCTCGTCGTCCTGCCCCGCCCCTACGGCAAGGGCAACGGCGTCGAAGCCGAGGCAGTGGTCGAGGCCGCGCTGTTCAACGGCATGGCCCCTGTGCTGATCGTGCCCGACAAGGGCATGGCCAACTCCGATCCGCGCCGCATCGTGCTTGCCTGGAACCAAAGCCGCGAGGCGCTGGTCGCCACCCGCCGTGCGATGCCGTTCCTGAAACGCGCCGACAGCGTGTCGATCGTGGTGATCGACCCGCCCGCCCACGGCCCTGAACGCTCCGATCCCGGCGGCCTGTTGTGCCAGTTCCTCGTGCGCCACGGTGTCCACGCCGAGGTGACGGTGCTGGCCAAGACCATGCCCCGCGTGTCCGACGTGCTGACCCGCCACCTGCGGGATGTCGATGCCGAGCTTCTGGTGATGGGCGCCTATGGCCACTCCCGCCTGCGCGAGGCGATCCTCGGCGGCGCCACCCGCGACCTGCTCGAGGCGGCCGAAGTGCCGGTATTCCTCGCACACTGAACCGGTCAGGGGCGGCACGAAGCCGCCCTTACCCGCCGCGCCACGCCTTCAGCGCCGCCGTTATCATCGCGTGAAACCGCGCACGGTCGTGATCGTGTTCCAGCGCGATCAACTGGTCCGCATTGGCCAGCGGGTTCCAGTCCGGGTCCATCGCAAAGGCCCGCGCCAGTGACGCGGCCGCACCCGCCGCGTCACCGCACATCACCTGGCAACAGGCCAGCATCGTCAGCCGCTGCACCGAATCATTCGGGAATAGCTGGCATCGCGCCCGGGCCTCGGCATATCGCCCGGCCATGATCAGCGCGAGTGACAGGTTCCGATGATACCACGGCGGATGCAGCGGGTTGATCTGCACCCCGCGGGTCATCAGCGCCACCCCCTCGTCGGGGTTGCCGCGCGCGGTCACGACATGTCCCAGCGCCATCAACAGGTCGGCGTCGCTGGGGTTCAGCTCCAGACCCCGGCGCATGTCCAGCTCGGCCGCCTGAAACTGTCCACTGTAAAGCCGCACGGTTCCCGTCATCCAGTAACAGCGCGAGTCCCCCGGTGACAGCCGCAGCGCATGTTCCGCCCGGGTCAACGCCCGCGCCTTTACCGCCTCGGGTGCGGCAACGTAGCCACCGATGATCAGCTCTGCCAACGCAAGATAGCTGTGCGCCAGCGCAAAGCCCGGGTCCAGCGCCACCGCCGCCGCCAGATGCGCGCGGCCCGCCTCGTTCACCCCCGGCCCATAGCTGCGCAATGCCGCCACCCCGGCCAAGAAATGACCAAACGCATCCAGATTGCCCGTCGCCGAAGGCGCTGCGCGCAGCCCGATCCGCTTTTCCACATCATGCATCAGCCGCGACACCACATGGTGCGGCGCGTCCTCCTGCATCAACCGCATGGCTGACCGTCCCAGCGCATAGCTCTGCCCCCAGACCTGCCGCCCGCCCTCGGCCGACATCATCGAAAGCGACAGCTCCGCCACGTCGCCCAGGCGGCGCAGGCTCCCCTCGACCACATAATCCGCCCCCAGCCGCGCCGCGACCTCCGCCACCGGCACGACGCCCGGGTTGAACTGAAAGGCGGAATGGCGCGCCACCACCGTCACCAGGCCATAGCGCGCCAGCCCATGCGTCAACTCCTCGGCCAGACCCAGCGCAAGCGCCCGGTCCCCTGCCTGATCCGAGCGCGCCTCGAACGGCAACACCGCCACCCGTGGCCCGTGAGTGCCACCCTCCGCCACCACCGGCGGCGCTTCTGCCTGAAACAGATACCCGCGCCGCGCCACTGTCTGCACCTGGCCCGCGTCACCGCCCAGCACCCGGCGCAAATCCCGCACCACCTGCGTCAGGCTGTCCTCGGTCACCACAAGCCCCGGCCACAACGCGGCCATCAGCTCGTCCTTGCCCAGAACACGCCCGGCATTGGCAACCAGAAAACACAACAGCGCATAGGTCTTGGCCCGGATATGCACCGGCTGGCCATCGCGCAGCAAAAGCCCACGCCCCGGCGCAAGCCGGCACGCGCCGATCCTGACCACCCCGTCGTCCACCCTCGCGACCCTCGCTTGCGTGCACTCAGCCAGCCACCGGCAAAGGCTGCGGGACGAGGGGCCGGTCTGTCAATGCCGTTGCAGGCTCCGCACCGGCACGGCAATCCCCGCCAGCCAGGCACCCACCACCCGCAGGGCAGGCACCAGCCACCTCTCGCGCGGAGGCAGGCCCGGCCCTTCGCTCATCGCAGCGGGATCGGCATAGAGACTGAAGGCCGGCACCCCCGCGCCCACCCGCGAAAGTTCGTCCATCAGGTCATGGAAATCGTGCCAACCGCCGGTCTCGGTCCAGTCTGTGACACCACCGGTGAAATCTTCGGAAACGGGCATGGCGTCCTCACGCTGCTGTTTGCCCGATCAGACTGCACCCGACGCCGCCTCGCGTCCGGTTGCCCGGCTGAAATTTCGCTGAAATCGTGCGGTCAGACCAGCATCCCGCCGTCGCTATCGTCGCCCGCTTCTTCCAGCAGGCGGTCAAGATCCGGGATCATCACATGCCGGTTGCCTTCCAGGCTGATGACGCCGTCCTTCTTCAGGGCCGACATCTGCCGGCTTACCGTTTCCAGCGTCAGGCCCAGATAATCCGCCATCTCTTCGCGCGTCAGTGGCAGGTCAACCGACAGCACACCCTTCGGCCGCCGCACCTGCAACGAAGCCTCCCGCCGCGCGATGATGGCGATCAGCGACGCGATCTTTTCCCGCGCGGTCTTGCGGCCAAGCAGCAGCATCCACTCCCGCGCCGCGTCCAGTTCGTCCAGCGTCATCTCCAGCAACCGCTGCGCGATGTGAGGCGTCCTGCCCATCATCTCCTCGAACGGCTTCTTGCGGAAACAGCACATCACCAGGTCGGTCGTCGCCGTCACATCGAACGCGGCAACTGCCCGCCCCGGCCGCCCCACGAAATCCGATGGAAGCAGCAGGCCAACCATCTGGCGCCGCCCGTCCTCCATCGTCTGGGTCAGCGTCGCGATCCCGGTCACGACCGAACCGACAAACTCCATCCGGTCGCCCGACCAGATCACCGTCTGCCCCGCCTGATAGCTGCGGTAGTATTTTATCTGCTCCAGTGCCGCCAATTCATCGCTGTCGCAGCGTGCGCAGACCGCGCGATGCCGGATCGGGCAATCACCGCAATGCTGATGGGCAAAATGGTCCTGCATGTCTGGCTCTCTCATGTTGATCTGAGTCAAGGCGTGCGACGGGTGCCTGCTCCTAACCTAACCTTATGACACACCGCCCGCAACTCACCCGCCTCGGTCTTTTTGACGCCCGCGTGCCGCGCTACACCTCCTACCCCACCGCGCCGCACTTCGGCAGCACCGTAGCCGAGGCTGATTTTACCACCTGGGTTGGTGAAATCCCGGAAAATTCGGAAATTTCGCTTTATGTGCATGTGCCGTTCTGCCGCAGGCTGTGCTGGTTCTGCGCCTGCCGCACCCAGGGCACCACCTCCGACGAACCGGTCATCACCTATGTCCAGACGTTGAAAGCTGAACTTGACCTGCTGCGCGCCCACCTGCCGCGCGGCATCAGCCTCAGCCGCCTGCATTGGGGCGGCGGCACACCGACGCTCCTGTCCGCCCCGCTGATCCGCGATCTGGCCGACGCCATCTTCACCGTCGCCCCCCTCGCCCCCGATGGCGAGTTTTCGGTCGAGATCGACCCGAACGAGGTTGACGACGCCCGCCTTGACGCGCTTGCCGCCTCGGGCATGAACCGCGCCTCGATCGGGGTGCAGGATTTCGACCCGCTGATCCAGAAGACCATCGGCCGCGAACAAAGCTACGCCCTGACCCGCGACATTGCCGAACGCATCCGCGCCCGTGGCATCACCAGCCTGAATGCAGACATCCTTTATGGCCTGCCGCACCAGACCGGCCCCCGCATCGCGGATTCGGTGCAGAAACTCCTCACCCTCTCGCCCGACCGCGTGGCGCTTTACGGCTATGCCCACGTCCCGTGGATGAGCCGCCGCCAGCAGATGATCCCCTCCGACACCATGCCTACCCCGCAGGAACGCCTGTCGCTCTTTGAAACCGCGCGCCAGTTGTTCCTTTGGGATGGCTACGACGAAATCGGCATCGACCATTTCGCAAAACCGACCGACGGCTTGGCCAAGGCCGCCAAGGCAGGCACCCTTCGCCGCAATTTCCAGGGCTACACCGACGACACCTCGCCCGTGCTGATCGGCCTTGGAGCCTCGTCGATCTCGCGCTTCCCGCAAGGGTTCGCGCAGAACGTCTCGGCTACCGCTGCCTACACCAAGGCGGTGCGCGCAGGCCACTTCCCCACCCACCGCGGCCACCGCTTTGCCGGCGAAGACACCCTTCGCGCCCGCATCATCGAGGCGCTGATGTGTGATTTCCGCGTGTCGCGCGCCGAACTCCTGCGCGATTTCGACACCACGCCCGACCGCATCGAAACCCTGTTCCGCGCCGCCGGGGAAACCTTCGGCGACATGGTCATGATCACGCCCGAAGCCTTCATCATCCCGGAAAAGGCCAAACCGCTGACCCGGATGATCGCCCGCGCCTTCGACGCCTACGACCAGACCAAGGCCTTGCACTCGGCAGCGGTCTAGCGCACCAGCCGCTCCAGCAACGCCACCTGACGCGGCAGGCAGACCGCGCGCAGGTCATACCGTGCCCGCACCGCCGCGCGCGCCGCCGTCCGCATCGCCAGATACGCCTCGGGCCGCGCCAGCGCGTCAGTCAGCGCCGCTGACCACCCGGCAATGTCAAAGAAATCGACCAGCCGCCCGGTCACGCCATCCTCGATCACCTCTTCAACCGGCGCGGTGCGTGACCCCACCACGAGCGCGCCCGCCGCCATCGCCTCGACCATCGACCAGCTCAGCACGAAGGGATAGGTCAGGTAGGCATGCACGCGGGACACATGCAGCAGATCGACGTAGCGGTCATAGGCCACGTTTCCCACGAAATGCACGCGGCCAAGGTCCAGCGCACCGCCCACCTCTGCCAGCATCGTCTCGCGCCAGGTGCCGCCGCCCACCGGCTTGGACCCATAGCTGATCTCGTCACCGCCGACGATCACCGCCTGCGCCTCAGGCCGCGCGGCCAGCACCGCCGGCAAGGCCCGCATAAAGGTCCGAAACCCGCGGTACGGCTCCAGATTGCGGTTCACGAAGGTCAAGACCTCGTCCCCCGGCGCCAACACCTGCCCGTTCGGCAAGGTAAACCGCGCCGCAGGGTCAGGGACCAGCCGGTCACAATCCACCCCGTCGAACACCACCTCGATCATCCGGCGCAGCGGGCCGGGATGGCGGCTGGCCTGCCATTCGGTCGGCGACAGCCCGGCATCGGCATGCAGCAGCGCCTGCCCAAGATGCGTCGCCCGGCCTTGCGCGATCATCACCTGATCGAACCCGACCGGCCCCGCCTCGGGGTCAAACCCCACATCCGCACCCTGACCGGAATAATAGAACTCGGCATAGACCAGCAGCTTCGCTTCCGGCCAGACTTCTTTCAAGAACAGCGTCTCGCCCCAGCCGGAATGGCCAAAGATCACGTCCGGCACATACCCCTCCGCGCGCAACCGCTGCGCCGCGCGCGCCACGATCACCCCCCGGTCGCTCATCGTCGTGTAATTCCGCCCCAGCCGCGTCGCCGCGGGATCAACCGCTTCCGCCTTGAAGGTATAGCGCCACATTGGCACAGCACTTGTCGTCTTGTTCACCACATCGGTCAGCGCCCGCACATCATGGCCCAGCCGCTGCATCTCCGGTGCCAGATTCAGGAACTGGCCGGGGAAATTCTGGTGCACGAAAAGAAGCTTCAAGGTCAGGGTCCGAATGCCGCCGCCATCAAGGCCTTGGTATAAGGGGATTGAGGATCGGTAAACACTGCCCCGCAGTCGCCACTTTCCACCACGTCCCCGGCCTGCATCACCATCACCTTGTGCGCCATCGCCCGGATCACCCGCAAATCGTGGCTGATGAAGATGTAGGCCAGCCCCCACTTGCGCTGCAACTCGCGCAAGAGCACCACGATCTGCACCTGCACCGTCATGTCCAGGGCACTCGTCGGCTCGTCCAGCACCACCAGCTTCGGGCGCAGGATCATCGCCCGCGCAATCGCGATGCGCTGCCGCTGGCCGCCCGAAAACTCGTGCGGATAGCGGGTCATCGCGGCCGGGTCCAACCCCACCTCACCCATGATTTCGGCCACCATCTCGGTCCGGTTGCGCCCCGGTTCCAGCCCATGCACGCCCAGCCCCTCGGCGATGATCTGCTCGGCCGTCAGGCGCGGCGACAGGCTGCCGAACGGGTCTTGAAACACCACCTGCATCTCGCGCCGCAAGGCCCGCATCGCGGCACCTTTCCGGTCGCGCAGATCCTGGCCCAGAAACACCACCGGCCCCTCCGACGGAATGAGCCGCAGGATCGCCAGCGCCAGCGTCGTCTTGCCCGATCCGCTTTCCCCCACGATGCCCAAGGTCTCGCCGCCGCGCACCGAAAGGCTGGCGTCGTTCACCGCCTTCACATGCCCCACGGTCTTGCGCAGGAACCCCTTCTGAATCGGGAACCACACCCGCAAGCCATCCGTCCGCACCACCTCAGCCGCACCCTCGGGCACCGGCTCTGGTCCGCCCTTCTGTTCGGCGGCCAGCAGTTTCTGCGTGTAGGGATGCTGCGGGTTGGCGAAGATCTCCCCCGTCACCCCCTGCTCCACGATCTCGCCGCCCTGCATCACGCAGACCCGGTCGGCGATCCGCCGCACGATGCCAAGGTCGTGCGTGATGAACAAAAGGCTCAATCCCTCCGACCGCTTCAACTCCGCCAGAAGATCCAGGATCTGCGCCTGAATTGTCACATCCAGCGCCGTCGTCGGCTCATCCGCCACCAGCAACTCCGGCCCGTTCGCCAGGGCCATCGCGATCATCACCCGCTGCCGCTGCCCGCCCGAAAGCTGATGCGGATAGGCCCCGAGCCGGCTTTCCGCATCGCGGATGCCGACCTTGTTCAGCAATTCCACCACCCGCAAACGCGCCGGCTCGCCGGTCAGCCCCTGATGCAGCGCAAGGCTTTCCGCCATCTGCTTTTCGATCGTATGCAGCGGGTTCAGGCTCGTCATCGGCTCTTGGAAAATAAAGCTGATGTCGTTGCCGCGCACGCGGCGAAGCGCGCGCTCGCTCTGCCCGACCATCTCGGTGCCGTTATAGGTGACAGACCCCGAAACCTCGGCACTGTCCGGCAACAGCCCCACGGTGGACAGCGCGGTCACCGATTTTCCCGATCCGCTCTCGCCCACCAGCGCGACCGTCTCGCCCTTGCCCACGGTGAACGACACCGCCTTCACCGCCTCGATCAGCCGTCCATCCTGCCGGAAACTGACCGACAGACCCTTCACCTCCAACACACTCATCGAAAGGTCTTTCGCGGGTCAAAGGCATCGCGAACGCCTTCAAAGATGAACACCAGAAGGCTCAGCATGATGGCGAAGGTGAAGAACGCGGTAAAGCCCAGCCACGGCGCCTGCAGGTTCTGCTGCGCCTGCCGTGACAACTGCCCCAGGGACGGTGCGCTCGCGGGCAAGCCGAAGCCCAGGTAATCCAGCGTCGCCAGCGCGCCGATCGTGCCGGTGATGATGAACGGCAGGAACGTCAGCGTTGCCACCATCGCGTTCGGCAGCACATGGCGGAACATGATCTGCACGTCCGTCACGCCAAGCGCCCGCGCCGCCCGCACATACTCGAAATTCCGCGCCCTCAGGAACTCGGCCCTGACCACGCCGACAAGGCCGGTCCAGCCAAACAGCACCATCAGCGCCACCATCAGCCAGAAACTCTTGGACCAGACCGCCGTCAAGATGATGATGACGTAAAGCGTCGGCACCGATGACCACAACTCGATCACCCGCTGAAAGATCAGGTCCGTCAGCCCGCCGAAATACCCCTGCACCGCCCCCGCCGCGACCCCGATGATCGACGTCAGCGCCGTTACCAGCAGCGCAAAGGTGATCGACAGCCGGAACCCGTAGATCACCCGCGCCAGCACATCGCGGCTGGTGTCATCCGTCCCCAGCAGGTTCTGCTTCGACGGCGGCCCCGGTGCCACGCCCCCGGTATCGACGATGGAGTTGTAGGAATACCGCACCGGCGGCCACAGCATCCACCCGGCGTTCACCGGCTCGCCCAGCGCGGTGCCGTTCTCGGTCGCCTCGGCCAGAATCCCCTCCGGATCATCCCAGCAATCCAGCGATCCCGCCGCCACGATCAGGCACTGCACTTCAATCGTGGAATACTTCGCCTCGGTCCGCAGATCGCCGCCAAACGCCTGCTCTGAATAGAACCGGAACGCCGGCATGTAATAGCCACCGTCGTATTTCACCAGCATCGGCTTGTCGTTGGCGATCAGCTCCGCGCACAGCGACAGCCCATACAGCACAAGGAATATCCACAGCGACCAATACGCCCGCCGATTCGCGGTAAAGTTCCGCCAGCGCCGCTGGTTCAGGGGCGACAATGCCATCAGCCGCGCCTTTCGAAATCAATGCGCGGGTCGACCAGCACATACATCAGGTCCGAGATGATCCCCACGATCAACCCGATCAGCCCGAACGCGAACAGCGTGCCAAAGATCACCGGATAATCCCGCTCCACCGCCGACCGGTAGCCAAGCTGCCCCAGACCATCCAGCGAGAAGATGAATTCGATGATCAGGCTCGATCCGAAGAACACCCCCAGAAACAGCCCCGGAAAGCCCGCGATCACGATCAGCATCGCGTTGCGGAACACATGGCCGTAAAGCACACGGGATTCCGACAGCCCCTTGGCCCGCGCGGTCATCACATACTGCTTCTTGATCTCGTCCAGAAAGCTGTTCTTCGTCAGCAACGTCAGCGTCGCAAATGCCGAAATCAGCTGCGCCGTCACCGGCAGCACGATGTGCCACAGGTAATCGGTGATCTTCTGATACCACGGGAATGTCTCCCACCCGTCGCTGGTCAGCCCGCGCAGCGGGAACCACTGGAAATAGCTGCCCCCCGCAAACACCACCATCAACAGGATCGCGAACAGAAACCCCGGTATCGCATAGGCCGCGATGATGATGCCGCTGGTCCAGGTGTCGAAGCTAGACCCGTCCCGCACCGCCTTGCGAATGCCCAGCGGGATCGAGATCAGATAGGCGATCAGCGTCGACCACAGCCCCAGCGTGATCGACACCGGCATCTTTTCCAGCACCAGATCAACAACCGAGGTTGACCGGAAGTAGCTCTGCCCGAAATCGAAGGTCAGGTAGTTGCCCATCATGATGACGAACCGCTCCGCCGCAGGAATGGCCTCCTTGCGGCACTCCGGCGCATCCAGCGATGGCGTGCCGGTAAAGCCCTCGTCGCAGACAAAGCGCGCGAAACCGAACTGCACTTCCAGCCGCGCCAGAAACTCGGGCGGCAACCCGCGCGCCCCGACGTAACCGCCCTCGCCGCTGGCCGCTTCCTCCGTGACCCCCGCATCCGACGTGCCGGTCAGCGCCTCGATCGCATCACCGCCGCCTTCCAGCCGCGCCTGTATCTGCTCGATCGGTCCGCCCGGAACGAACTGCGTCAGCGCAAAGTTGATCAGCATCACGCCGAACAGCGTGGGGATCACCAGAAGCAATCGCCGAAGGATATAGGCGCCCAAGTTCCCTGCCCGTTCTAGATTATTGCAGCACGCCCTTGGCTTTCAGCGCTTCTGCCTTTTCGGCGTTGTACCACCAGATCGACAGTTCGCCCAGTGCGTAAGGCGGCAGCGTCGCGGGGTGTTCGTACATGTCGAAATAGGCCACCGTGTTGATCTTCTTGTAATAGCGCGGCACCAGAATGAACTCCGACCGCAGCACCCGGTCCAGCGCCCGGATCACGTCGGTCAGCTCCTGCCGCGTGGCCGCCGCTTCGGCAAGGTCCAGCATCTTGTCCACCGCCGGGTTGGCATAGCCCATCCGGTTGCGGCTGGAATTGTCCTTGGAGTTCGACGCCCACGCCTGCTTCAGCACCCCACCCGGCTCCAGCCCTCCGTTCACCACCGTCGTCGGCAGCGCGTCAAAGTCAAAGTTCGGCGGGCTGGCGCGTTCCTGCAACTGCGGATCGTCGATGATGTCAAAGCTCGCATCCACGCCCAGCGCCCGCAGGTTTTCGACATAGGCGCTCATCACCGGCATCAGGTCGGTGCGCGAATGGACCATCTCCATCCGCAAGGTCTCGCCCTTGTCGTTGCGCCGGATGCCGTCCTCGCCCGCCACCCAGCCGGCCTCGTCCAACAGCGCCGAGGCCTTGCGCAGGTTGCGCCGGTCCAGCGCGTTGTCCTCCGACGATACCGGTGCCATCACCGCCTCGTCGGTCAGGATGTTCGGCGGCAACAGCCCCTCATCCACCATCGGCTTCAGGATCGCCACTTCCGCCGGAGTAGGCACCCCCGCCGCCGCCATGTCCGAGTTTTCCCAGATCGAATTGATCCGGCTGAACAGGCCATAGAACAGCGTCTTGTTCGACCATTCAAAGTTGAACGCCAGCCCGATCGCCTCGCGCACGCGCGGGTCCTGGAACTGCGCACGCCGCAGGTTGAAGATGAACGCCTGCCCGCCCGCAATATTCCCCGACGGCAGTTCCGCCTTGATCACGTCGCCCGACGCCACCGCTGGAAAGTCATAGGCCGTTGCCCACTGCTTGGCCGAACTTTCGTTGCGGAACGTGTAGACCCCGCCCTTGAACGCTTCCATCGCGGCATTGTCGTCGCCGAAATACTCGATCCTGATCCGGTCAAAGTTGTTCTGGCCCACGTTCAGCGGATGCTTTTCGCCCCAGTAATCCTCATCCCGCTGGTAGATCACCTGCTGGCCGGGCTTGAAGCTTTCCAGCACATAAGGCCCGGTGCCAAGGAACGGCTCAAGGCTCGACTTCTCCAGGTCGCGGTTGTTTTCCTCGTAGTGCTTCTTGGAAAAGATCGTCGTGCTGCCCGCCTGCCCCGGCATGTCGCGAAACGGCGTGCCGGGGGTGAAGGTGAACTTGATCCGGTAGGGATCAAGGATCTCCACCTTCTCGAACTTGCCGCCCGCTGCGGTGCGGTATTCCGGGATGCCCTTTTCCAGAAACAGGGTATGGCTGAACAGCACATCCTCAGCCGTGAACGCCGAGCCGTCCGAGAATGTCACGTCCTTGCGCAGGTTGAAGATCACCCACGACCGGTCCTCGGGGTATTCCATCGTCTCGCAGAGCAGACAGTAAGCCGCGCTCACATCATCCAGCGTGCCGGACAGGATGGATTCGTAAAAGATCGACGACAGCGCCGCCGCGTTCCCGGCAATCGCATAGGGGTTGAACGAATCAAAGCTGCCCGGCGACCACTGGCTCATTTCGCCGCCCTTGGGCGCGTTCGGGTTCACATACGGCAGGTAGGGAAAGTCAGCCGGCAGCGCCAGATCACCAAAGGTCGAAATGCCGTGCGACTTGATCACAGTCTCGGCCCGCGCCGCCATCGTGGTGGCCACAAACGCCAGCACCACCACGCCCGCGCCCAGCGCAACAGCGCCCCGCCGATCCACCGCTTCCGCCTTCTGCCCTGACCGCATCCGCCACCCTCCCGCCAGACTCGTTGCCATATTCATTTATCCCAAATCACCGCTTGTCGAGCATAGATGCCGCAGTCTGCCGTGCGCAAATGCGTGATCCCGGTGGTGACGCATGAAAAAGCCGCCCGAAAGGGCGGCTCGATCAACGCGCGGACGCTGATTTCACTTCGTGGTGGCCAGAAAGGCGATCAGGTTCGCCCGGTCTACCGCCTTCGGCAGGCCCGCGAACGACATCTTCGTGCCGGGCATGTAGCCCTTGGGGTCCTCGATGAATGCGTTGATCGCTTCCGGCGTCCACGGCTCGCCCGCCAGCGCGAGGTTGGCCTCCGAATAGGAATAGCCCGCCGCCGCCGCGTGCATGCGGCCGACGATCCCGTTCAGGTGCGGCCCGACGCCATCGCTGCCGTCCAGCTTGTGGCACGATCCGCATTTCTTGAACACCGCCTCGCCCGCCGCCGCGTCAGCCGAGGCCAGCAGCGTCGCAAAATCCGGGCCTTCCTCGGCCGCTGCCGCAGGCTCTTCCGATCCGGTCTCGATCACATAGGCCTGTGCGACCTCTTCGCCGTAGCCCTCGCCATGTCCGCCAACGGTGTAAAGCGATGTCGCTGCCCATCCCGCAAGCAGGAACACCAGCAACGAGCCGCACACCGCGCCCACAGCCTTGGTCATCGTCATTGTATCGAACATGCGCATCTACCTCGGGTCTTGTTCCGCGCGGTATCTACCCGCTTCCCCCGGGTAGTTTCAAGGTGTAGACGCGCGACCAAACGCCCCTATTCACCGCTTTCGGGCAGGAGAGTCGCAGTTATGACCGGTCGCATCGCCTTTCAGGGGGAACTTGGCGCCTATTCGCACCAGGCCTGCCAGCAGTCGCGCCCCGAAATGGAGGCGGTTCCATCGACCACATTCGAGGATGTCGTCGACAAGGTCGCGCGCGGCGAGGTCGATCTGGGCATGCTCGCGGTGGAAAATTCCACCTACGGGCGGGTGGCCGATGTCCACTCGCTCCTGCCGAAATCCGGCCTCCACATCGTGGGCGAGGCCTTCGTGCGCGTGCACGTCAACCTCCTTGGCGTCCCCGGCGCGAAACTGCACGACATCACCGAAGCGCATGGCCACGTCGTCATCCTGCCGCAATGCGCGGGTTTCCTGCGCGCCCACAACATCAGGGGCAAGGTCAGTTCCGACAACGCCCGCGCCGCCCGCGAGGTGGCCGAGGCCGGCGACAAGACGAAGGCAGCCCTCGCCTCCGAACTCGCCGCGCAGATCTACGGCCTCGACATCATCGCCGCGCAGATCGAAGATCACGCCAACAACACCACCCGCTTCCTCGTGATGTCGCGCACCCCCGACCATTCGCGGCGCGGCGCGGGCAAGATGATCACCACCTTCACCTTCCGCGTCCGCAACATCCCCGCCGCGCTCTACAAGGCGATGGGCGGCTTCGCCACCAACGGCGTCAACATGACAAAGCTGGAAAGCTACATGGTCGGCGGCTCGTTCACCGCCACCGAATTCTACGCCGACATCGAAGGCCACCCCGAGGATCCGAACGTCGCCCTCGCGCTGGAAGAACTGCGCTACTTCACCTCGCAGTCCAACATCCTCGGCGTCTACCCCGCCGACCGCGAGCGCGGCTAGCCCTTCGCCCCGGCAAGCTGGCTGCGCTGATAGCGGTCCGTCAGCGCCGCGCCCAACTGCGCCACGCGGCCCTCGAACCGCCGGTCGACCCGCGCCTTCGACAGCCTCAGCGTGCTGATGAACACCCGCGCCGCCAGCGTCTTCGGCTTTACATCCAGCACCACCCGCACCCGCGTCCGGCGCGGCGACAACGGCGTCACCTCAAGCTGCGATGCCCCCTCGATCGACGGGCTGTCAATCACGAACGCCGCCACTTCGCCCGGCACCAGCCGCGCCACCTTGACCAGCACGTTGCGCGCCTTGCCCCGGAAGGCAAACCGCACCCGCCACCCCGCCCCCACAGCATCCGCCTTGGCACCGCTGCGCGACACCTCCGCCCCCCGCCGCGTCGCGGCCTCCTCCCAGGCGTTGAAATCGGTGATATAGCGGTAGACCTCGGCCAACGGCACTTCGATATCGGTTTTCGCCGTCAGTCGCATCCACCGTCCCCTTCACACCCACCAAAGCCCGCCAACCTTGCGGTCAGTCAAGCCGGTCGGCAAGCCAGTTTTCCAGAATGAAATGCGCGATCGCCCCCCGCCGCGCCGCCTTGATCACCGGATGCAAGCCCGCCATCACCGCCACCATCTCTTCCCGGCTGACCCACAGCGCATGCTCCAGCTCCTGCGGATCAACCGTGATCGTCCCGCTCAACGCCTCCGCCCGCGCCCCGATCATCAGCGACGCCGGAAACGGCCACGGCTGCGACGCCAGATACCCCACCGCGCCACAGACGATCCCCGTCTCCTCGAACACTTCGCGCCGCACCGCCGCCTCCAGCGTCTCCCCGGGCTCCACGAACCCTGCCAGCAGCGAATACATCCCCTCAGGCCAGGCCGGACTGCGGCCCAGCAGCACCGAATTGCCCCGCGTCACCAGCATGATCACCACCGGGTCGGTGCGCGGAAAGTGATGCGCTCCGCAGGCCGGACAATCGCGCTGCCAGCCGCCCTGCGCCGGCTCCGAACCCGCCCCGCAAGCCGCGCAGAACGAATGGCTCCGGTGCCAGTGCAAGACCGCCTTCGCGGTCGCCACCAGTTCGGCATCCCGCGCCGAAAGCTCGGTCATCACCCCGCGCAACTCGGCAAAACCGAACGCCTCGCCCAGTGCGGGGTGGCGCTGCTCCGACGGGTCAAAGAACCCCGCCTCCACCGCCTCGGCCCCCGCTTCGGGCGACCAGTCCGAAATATCCGCCGCAAACCGCGCCACACCGTCGTCGACGCCCAGAAAAACCATCGTCCCGGCATGCGCCAGCACCGGATGCCCCGGCGGCACCCACCCCGCAGCGCTCCCCGTGATCAACGGCTTGCCGCGCCACACCGGCAGCACGCGGCCCCGCTCCAGCGCCGCCGCCAGAGCCTCCGGGTCACGCCTGAGCTCCGCCGCCCGGTTCAACCCCGATCCGCCGAAAGTCACGCGCTCCGCAATCCGCATCCGTCCGCCCCCCTGCAAGCCTGCCTAGGTCGCACGCAATCACCCACAAATGCAAACCCCCTCCACCCGCCGCGGCCTTGCTCTTTTTCCAAATACTCCACGGGAGGTCCGGAGGGTGTGAAACCCTCCGGCGGCCAGCCCCGCGCGGGCCGCTCCGGATCGTATGGTGCCGCTGCCCCATCACCCGTTTTCACAACCTTGCCGAGAATTCTTCAATTTGCCCCAAGGTGGACACAAATTTTACGGGTTTGCCCGCCATACCTGCCTCAGAGGGTGGTCCTGTTAACGAGTTTCCTTAGCTTCCCCATTGGTGTTTCTTGCCCCGAGTGACCGCCTCCTTAACGACTGGCCCCCTACCCCTTTCCGGGGGGCCGGTCACCCTGCCCGCGCCCCACGCGGCGGCGCAGATCAACCTGCGCCTGATCGCCACCACCGATCTGCATGCCTGCCTGACCGGCCAGGATTTCCACGCCAACAGCGCCGCTTCGGGCTTCGGTCTCTACCGCATCGCACGCCAGATCGCGGCGGCCCGGGCCGAGGTGGCAAACGCTCTGCTCTTCGACAACGGCGATTTCCTGCAAGGCACGGCGCTTGCCGATTACGCCGCAACCGCGCGCCGCCGTGGCCGCCCGCATCCCGTCGTCACCGCCTTCAACGCCCTGCGCTACGACGCGATCACCCTCGGCAATCACGAATTCAACTACGGCCTGCCCTTCCTGCGCGCTTCGCTGGCCAGTGCCCGGTTTCCGGTGGTGTCGGCCAACATTGCCACCCGGCTCGGCAAGAGCCCGGCGCGCGACACCACCCTCGTGCCGCCCTTCACCGTCCTCACCCGCAGCGTGACCGATACCGAAGGCCGCACCCACCGCCTGCGCATCGGCGTGATCGGCTTCGCCCCCCCGCAGATCGAGGTCTGGGATCGCGACCACCTCGCCAGCCACATCCGGGTGCGCGACATCCTCGCCTCGGCCCGCGCCTGGCTGCCCCGGCTCAAGGCGCGCGGCGTCGATCTGATCGTGGCGCTGGCCCATTCCGGCATCGGTCCCGTCGATGTGCCCTTTGGCGCCGAAAATGCCGCCACCGCCCTCGCCGCGATGCCCGAGATCGACGCCGTCATCGCCGGCCACAGCCACCTCGCCTTTCCCGGCCCCCAGATCGCCGCCACCCCCGACATCGACCCGCTGAACGGCACGCTCTGCGGCAAGCCCGCCGTGATGCCGGGCCACTCCGGCAGCCATATCGGCCTGATCGACCTGACCCTGACGCCAGCACGCTGTGGCCCGTCCCGCTGGCTGGTGCGCAGCGCCGCCGCCCGGCTTGAACCGGCCACCGCCAGCGACGGCCGCGCCACCACCGATTTCGGCCGCGCCCTCGCCCCCGATCACCGCGCCGCGCTTGCCTGGTCGCGCCGCGTGATCGGCGCGGCGGCGGTGCCGCTGCACACCCACTTCGCCACCCTCGCCCCCAGCGCCGCGATGACCCTGATCGCCGAGGCAAAGGCTGCTTACGTCCGCCGCGCGCTCGCCGGCACCGAATGGGCCGGCCTGCCGATCCTCGCCGGGGCCGCACCGTTCCGCGCCGGTGGCCGGGGTGGCGCGCACAACTTCACCAACATTCCCGCCGGCCCGCTGCGAATGCGCAGCATCTCCGACCTCTACCTGTTCCCCAACAAGCTGGTCACGCTCCTGATGACCGGGGCCGAAATGTCGGACTGGCTCGAACAATCCGCCGCGCTCTTTCGCCGCATCGTGCCCGGCGCGGTGGACGCGCCCTTGCAGGACTGCACGGTTCCCGGCTTCACCTTCGAGACCGTCACCGGCCTCGGCTTCGCGATCGACCTCAGCCAGCCCGCCCGCTTCGATGCCCAGGGCGCGCTGGCAAATCCGTCGGCACACCGCATCGTCGGGCTCAGCCGCGAGGGCCGCCTGATCCGCCCCGACGACCGCTTCCTTCTCGTCACCAACAACCACCGCGCCGCCGCCCAGGCCCCGGTCGGCGCCGTATCCCCGCGCTGCGTTCTGGCCGACGGGATCAGCGTGCAGACCGTGCTTTGCGACCATATCCGCGCCGCCGGTCGCGTCGGCGCGCCGCCCGGACACAGTTGGCGCTTCCTGCCGATGCCCGGCACCACCGTCACCGTGACCGCAGGCCACGGCTCCGCCGCGCACCTCGCCGACATCGCCGCCTATCGCCCGCAACCGCTCGGACCCTGCGCCAACGGCTTCTCCCACTACCGGCTGCACCTCTGATCGGCTATAGCCGCCGCATCTGGCCGGAGCCCTGCATGTACGACGCCCTTCTGTTCGATCTCGACGGCACCCTGGTCGACACCGAAACCATCGCCCTCGCCACCGGCCTCGCTGCCTTCCTCGCGCATGGCCACGACGTCGGCGAGGCGTTCATGCACGGCCTCGTCGGCAAGGATGAACCCACCGCCGCCGGCCTGATCCGTGCCGCCCTTCCCGGCGTGGACCTTTCCGCCGTCAACCGGCACTGGCGCACGGGCTTCAATGCCGGTGTCGACGCCGGCCTCGCCCTCAAACCCGGTGCCGCCGAACTTCTCGCCGCCACCCGCCTGCCCCTCGCCATCGTCACCTCCACCGGCCGCCACGGCGCGCACCGCAAACTGGGCATCGCCGGCATCGCCGACGCCTTCACCCATATCGTCACCCTCGACGACGTCACCGCCCCGAAACCGGCCCCCGACTCCTACCTCCTCGCCGCCTCTCTCCTCGGCCTCGATCCCTCGCGCTGCCTCGTCTTCGAAGACAGCGAAACCGGCGCCGAGGCCGCCCACCGCGCCGGCTGCATCGTCGTGCAAGTCCCCGACGTGGTGCCAAGCCAGGGCCGCTGGGCGCACCACCTCGCCCCGGACCTCTTGACCGGCGCCCGCATGGCCGGCCTGCTCAAGGCTTGACACCACTCCCGGTGGGGGCCAATACTTCACCACATGGCAAAGTATGAGTCCCCCCAGATCTCCCGCATCTTCGCGGCCCTCGCCGACCCCACCCGGCGGCACGTCCTGCAACGCCTCGCCGACCACCCCGGCCAATCGGTCAGCGACCTCGCCCACCCCCTGTCGCTCAAACTTCCCGGCCTGATGAAACACCTCGACGTCCTGTCCGACGCCGGCCTCATCACCCGCACCAAGACCGGCCGCACCGTCACCGTCCACCTCGCCGCCGCCCCGATGCGCGACGCGGTGGAATGGCTCGAACACTACGAACGCTTCTGGACCACCAGCCTCGACCGCCTCGCCACCTTCGTCGAAAGCGCCCCCGAATGACCACCAGCCTCACCCTCACCCGCCAGCTCAACGCATTCCCCGCCCGCGTCTTCGCAGCCCTCACCCAACCCGCCCAGATGCTGCGCTGGTGGGTGCCCGACGCCGGCACCACCCTCCACGCCTCGGCCGACCTGCGCCCCGGCGGCCGCTACGCCATCGGCTTTCGCCTGACGGACGGCAGCGAACACCACCCCACCGGCCTTTACCGCGAGGTCATCCCCGACGAACGCCTCAGCTTCACCTGGGAATGGCCCGGCCGCCCCGAGGCCACCTCCCTCGTCACCATCCGCCTTGCCCCCCGCGATGGCGGCACCCACCTCACCCTCACCCACGAACACCTGCCCGACGACGCCGGCCCCGCCCACGAACGCGGCTGGAGCGGGCTTTTCACCCGCCTCGCCGTCTACCTGAAAGCCACGCCATGATCCTCACCACCTACGACTGGGTTCCCGATTGGCCGCGCGGCCATGTCCGCGACCTGCGCATCCGCTGGGCACTGGAAGAGGCGGGCCTGCCCTGCACCATCGCCACCACGCCCTTCCACGACCGCGGCCCCGCCCACTTTGCCCACCAGCCCTTCGGCCAGGTGCCGTGGCTGACAGATGGCGACCTCACGATCTTCGAATCCGGCGCGATCCTGCTGCACCTGGCCGGGAAAAGCCCCGCCCTGATGCCCCCCGACCCCAGATCCCGGGCCGAGGTCACCACCTGGCTCTTCGCCGCCCTGAATTCGATGGAACTGGCAACCGTCCCCTGGTCGATCTTCAAGGTCATGGACCAGCCCCCCAAAAATCTGGGCGACGAAAACCCCATCGTCGGCTTCTTCGCCAAATGGCTTGCCAGCCGCCTGCAAAACCTCGAAACCGTGCTGGAAAAGACCGAGTGGCTCACCGGCCCCTTCACCATCGCCGACATCGCCATGTCCGATGTGCTGCGCCTGATGGACCGGATGGAGGAACTTACCCCCTACCCCGCCACCCGCGCCTACGTCACCCGCGCAACGGCCCGCCCGGCGTTTCGCAAAGCCCACGCCGACCAGATCGCGCATTTCGCGGCGTCAGACACCGCGACACCCTGACCGCCACGCTTCACTTGCGGTTAACGCCCTGCCCCGCATAGACTCTGTGACGGGGCAGGGAACGGGGCGCATGACAAATCACCTACATTACGGCGACAACCTGAATGTTCTCCGCGACAAGATCGCCAGCGAGTCCGTCGACCTCGTCTACCTCGACCCGCCCTTCAACTCGAATGCCGATTACAACCAGCTTTTCAAAACGCCCAAAGGTCATTCCAGTCCGGCACAGATGGAGGCTTTCACCGACACTTGGACGTGGGACGATGCCACCTCTGGCCTCGCGGTCGAGGAGGTGAAGCGTTCGCAATATCAAGACGCAGCCAAGATGCTCGATGCGATGGTAGGGTTTCTGGGAAAGAATGCCTTGACGGCTTATCTCGCCATGATGGCGGTTCGACTGATCGAATTGCACCGGGTGCTGAAACCCACCGGCAGCCTCTATCTGCACTGTGATCCGACAGCGAGCCATTACTTGAAGATTTTGCTGGATGCAGTATTTGGGGCCAAATGCTACAAGAACGAAATAATCTGGCGCAGAACAAATGCGCATAACGTGAAGTCGAAGGCGTTCCCGAGAGTTCACGATACGCTCCTTTTTTACTCCAAGTCGGATCAAAACACTTGGCATAAGCTCTTTCTCGGATATTCGCCCGAACAACTAAAGCGCTACGATGTTGACGACGATGGAAGACTGTTCACTGGCCAAGACCTTACAATGGCGGGCGGGTCAGACGACCGAAAGGCGGAATGGCGAGGAACACAACCATCCTCTGGCCGCGCATGGGGATCATCGCTTGAACAGCGTGAGGAGTGGTGGAAAGCGGGACTTATCCTGACGAAGAAAGATGGCACTCCACGTCTGGACGGGCGAAAAGTGTTTCTCGACGAAAAGCCCGGAAAGCAGGCCGACTCGCTTTGGTCAGATATTCTACGTGTGGGAAATACAGCAGAAGAACGCCTCGGCTACCCCACCCAGAAGCCCGTCGCCCTCTTGGAGCGCATCCTCAACGCCTCCTCCAACCCCGGTGACGTGGTGCTCGACCCGTTCTGCGGCTGCGGCACGACAGTCCATGCAGCGGAAAAACTCGGGCGGCAATGGATCGGCATCGACGTCACCCACCTCGCCATCGGCCTGATCGAAAAGCGGCTGAACGAGGCGTTTCCCGGCCTACAATACACAGTGCACGGAACACCCATGGACGCAGATGCCGCGCGTGACCTTTTCGAGCGCGACGATAAATCAAAAAAGCAGTTCGAAACTTGGGCCTGCCTTCGCATCGGTTTCATCCCGCAAGAGAAAAAAGGTGCCGATGGCGGCTTGGATGGCGTTGAATGGTTCGGGCCGAAGAAAGAGTATAAGGCCATTGTCTCGGTAAAGGGCGGAAGAACCGTTGGCGTGGAAATGCTGCGTTCCCTTGACGCAGTCATAACGCAGCAAGGCGCTCAAGTCGGGGTGTTCCTGACGCTGGAACCGCCAACTTCCAAAATGACCGAATGGGCGAAGCAGGCTGGAATGTTTGAAGCACCCGGTTTCGCGCCTGTGCCTCGCATCCAGATCGTCACGGTGGAACAGGCCATTCAGCACCGCGCTCGGGCGATCAACTTACCCGCCCGCCATAATGACACCTTCAAACGCCCCGCGCGCGAGGAAGACACCCGCCGCCAGGGCGCGCTGGACCTCTAGCCCCAGCCCACCCCAAACCTTAAGATCCGGTTAATTCCTGAAAATTACCCTTTTGAATCAACGGCCCAAAAAATGTCCCACGGTGGGACACCCCCTCAGCACACCACCACCTGCGCCGGGTCCAGCAGGAACGGCGCCACGATTCCGCAGGTATCGGCCAGGGGCAGCAGGCTCTCCGGCACCTCCATCCCGATCACCTCCCGCATGAACCGCCCCCGCGCCTCGCACCGCCGCGCCACATTCGGAAACCGCGCCGCCAGATCAGCCCGCAAGCCCGCATCCGCGATCACATAGCCATCCTCCATCCGGGTCGATCCATAGACCGCGTGCCCCGGGATCACATCCATCTGCATCGCCATCCCGCTCGCCAACGGCTCATGCGACCCCTCGTAAATCGGCGACGATACCCACTCGTCCAGCCCGATCAGATGCCCCGGATTCAGCGTCACCCCGAACACCTCGAACGGCAGCGCCGCCTGCATGTGCTTCCACACATACCCCCCCGACACCCCCGGCCGCATCATCGAACACCACTCCGACATTGCCGTCACATAGGGCGCGACGAACGCCTCCACATAATCCTGCGCGCCGACGGGCAGATCGCCCGCCCCCCGCGCCATCCACCCCGCCCGGCAGATGTTGGCCCCCCAGTGACAGACATTGAAACCCGCCGGCTCCCCCACCGTGACCCGCCGCCCCGAAGGCCCGCACAGCCCCGGCCGGTCGCCCATCGCAAAGGTCGAATGGCAACCCTGCGGCAAGCCTCCGACCCGCGCCGCCTCCACCGCCTGAAAATCCGTCATCCCCTCGCGCAAGCCGAAGATCATCCGCCTGAGCGCCGCCGCCGCCATGTGGTTGGCGAACTCCAGCCGCGCGATCTCTGCCGCATCCACCCGCGCCCTCAGGCCATGCGAAGGGTGCATCATCAGGTCCGTCGCGTTTTCCACCCGCGCCGCCAGCCGCCGCAACGGATCGGCCAGAAACGCCGGCACATCAAGCGCGGTCGCCGGATCGTCCACCTCGTCCGCGCCAAACCACTTCCACCCGACCGCGCCCACCGTGTCGTCGGTCGCCAGCATATCGGCCAGCCAGTCCTTCAACCGCCGCCCGCCCCGTGGCTGCGATGGTAACGACAGGCTGGCACAATGCCCCACCCGCACGACACCCGCCGCCACCAGAGGCGACACCGCAGTATAGGCCAGACACTCGTTACCTGCGATCAGCAGCGCATCACCCGGCGTCACCACCAGCACAGCCTCCTCGAAGCGCGGATCAAACCCCGTCAGCCAATGGATGTTCGCCGCATGCTCCCGGTCGCCATAGACAACCATCGCATCGAACCCCCGCCCTAGCGCCGTCTTCCGCAACGCCGCCAGCCGCCCCTCCGCCTCGGCCAGGCTAAAGGCTGGCGGCAGGTCCGGCGCGCCGTTGTCCGGCCATTCAATGCGGATCAATCGTGCCATCATATCCTCCACGGTTCCCGGTCAGGCTAATCCATGCGAACCGCCCGAACTACCGTATTCGCAGCCATTGCACCGCCGCTGCCCATGACATATATCAACGCCCGAGAGGTTGGCGCGGGTAAGCGCCTCGCCAACCCGGTCAGGTCCGGAAGGAAGCAGCCGTAACGAGCCCCGCTTGGGTCGTTGTCCAGCCTCTCACCTTGCTGAACCGGAGGATCCAATGATTGTCGCCGCACCCCTCCGGGCGACCGCGCGCTGAGGTTCCGCCTGGCCACGGTTTCGCCCGAACGGCCGCCCGCCTGTCCGCATCGGACCGGCACCGGGCACAGCATCCGCCTGCAAGGACCGCTTCAGTGACCACATACCCCACCCTCGCCAGCCTCGGCTGGTCGCAGTTTTTCCTGGCGCAGCTTGACGAAACCGAGCTTTCGCTGACCCCCGTCCGCATCTCGGGACTGCACCGCGCCCGCATCGACGGGTTGACCACCGATGGCCCCGTCACCCTGCCCTTCACCGGCACCCAGACTGCCGGTGAACTTGCGATCGGTGACTGGGTGCTGTCAGACGGCACCCGCATCCTCCGCCGCCTCGACCGCAAGACCGAGGTTGGTCGCCGCGCCGCCGGCACCGGAAACGAGCTGCAACTGATCGCCGCCAACGTCGACACGCTGTTCATCGTCACGTCCTGCAACGCTGATTTCAACCCGGCGCGGCTGGAACGCTATCTGGCGCTTTCGGCCGAGGCGGGGACGGAATCGGTGATCCTGTTGACCAAGTCCGATACCGCGACCGACGCCGAAAACTATCGCCAGCGGGCCGAAGTGCTTAGCCGTCACGTCACCGCAGTGGCGCTGGACGCGCGCGATCCCGATATCGCCCGAACCCTTGGCCAATGGTGCCGCGAGGGGCAGACCGTCGCCCTGCTTGGTGCGTCGGGTGTCGGCAAGACCACACTGACCAACACTCTCACCGGCCTCGCCGCCCCGACCGGCGAGATCCGCGAAAGCGACGCGCGTGGGCGGCATACCACCACCAACCGCGCACTTTACCCGATCACCGGCGGCGGCTGGCTGATCGACACGCCCGGCATGCGCGCCCTTGCCCTGATCGACGCGGGCGCAGGCATCGACGCGGTGTTCGAGGATGTGACCGAACTTCTGGGCAACTGCCGCTTTCGCGATTGCACCCACCAGTCCGAACCCGGCTGCGGCGTGCGCCAGGCGATCAACGAAGGCAAGCTTGATGAAGACCGCCTGATCCGCTGGCAGAAACTGAAGCTGGAAGACCGCCACAGCACCGAAACCCCGGCCGAGGCCCGCGAACGCGCCCGCCGCTTTGGCAAGCAGGTCAAGACCAGCCTCAGCGTCAAATCCCGGCTCGACAAGCGTTAGCAAGCCACCCCGGCTTGCCCCTCCCCCCGTCGCCGTCTAGACTTCACCCCTCAGGGGAGCCCCATGTCCGACCAACCCGCCTATCAGGTTCTAGCCCGCAAATACCGACCCCAGACCTTTGCCGATCTGATCGGCCAAGAGGCGATGGTGCGCACCCTGAAGAACGCCTTTGCGGCAGACCGGATCGCTCATGCCTTCGTGATGACCGGCGTGCGCGGTGTGGGCAAGACCACCACCGCCCGGATCATCGCCAAAGGGCTGAACTGCGTCGGGCCTGACGGGACCGGCACCCCCACGACCGAACCCTGCGGTGTCTGCAAGCCCTGCATCGGGATCAGCGAGGGGCGCTTCTTCGATGTGCTCGAGATCGACGCGGCCTCGTCTACCGGGGTCGACAACATCCGCGAACTGAATGCGATGGCCAACACCCGCCCGGCGGAGGGGCGCTTCAAGATCTTTATCATCGACGAAGTCCACATGCTGTCGATCAACGCCTTCAATGCCCTGCTGAAGACGCTTGAAGAGCCGCGCGCGCATACCAAGTTTATCATGGCGACGACCGAGATTCGCAAGGTTCCCGTCACCGTCCTGTCGCGTTGCCAACGCTTCGATCTGAAACGGATCGAGCCCGAGGTGATGATGGCGCACCTCGCCGCCGTCGCCGCAAAGGAAGGTGCCAGCCTCGCCCCCGATGCCCTCGCCCTCATCACCCGCGCCGCCGAAGGCTCGGTGCGTGACGCAATGAGCCTGATGGATCAGGCGATTGCCCACGGCGCGGGCGAAACCAGCGCCGCGCAGGTGCGCGCGATGCTGGGTCTGGCCGACCGGGGCCGCGTGCTCGACCTTTTCGATCTGGTGATGAAAGGCGACGCGGCGCAGGCTTTGGCCGAACTTTCCGCGCAATATGCCGATGGGGCCGACCCGATGGCCGTGCTCCGCGATCTGGCCGAAATCACCCACTGGATTTCCGTCATCAAGATCAACCCGGCGGCTGCCGAAGACCCGACCACTCCGCCCGATGAACAGACCCGCGGCCTTGACATGGCCGCGCGCCTGCCGATGCGCGCGCTCAGCCGCATGTGGCAGATGCTGCTGAAATCGCTGGAAGAAGTGCCGCTTGCCCCGAACGCCATGATGGCCGCCGAAATGGCGATCATCCGGCTGACCCATGTGGCCGACCTGCCCGATCCCGAAACCCTGATCCGCAAGCTGCAAGCGCAGCCGCAGCCTCCCGCCATCGGTGGCGCGCCGGCGGGCGGCAGCGCCGGTGGCGCCGTCCACGCCCCCACCATGCGCATGGCCCCCGCCGCTCCCGCGCGCGGCCCGGCCATGCAGAGCGGGCAAGCTGTCGCCCTCGCCAGCGATCCGTCGCCGCACTATTCCAGCTTTCCGCAGGTCGTCGACCTGATCCGCGAAAAACGCGACTTCCTGCTGTTGAAGCAGGTCGAAGATCACGTCCGCCTTGTGCAATACGCCCCCGGCCGGATCGAGTTCGAACCCGGCTCCGGCGCGCCCCCCGACCTCGCCTCCCGTCTCAGCCAGCGCCTGCAAGGCTGGACCGGCCTGCGCTGGGGCGTCTCGGTCGTGTCGGGCGGTGGCGCACCGTCCATCGCCGAGGCACGCGACGAAACCCTGATGGCCGCCAAGGCCGAGGCAAGGCGCAACCCGCTGGTGCAGGCGATACTCGCGGCCTTTCCGGGAACGGATGTCGCCGAAGTGCGCACACCCGAAGCGATGGCCGCCACTGCCGCGGTCGAGGCGCTTCCCGAGGTGGAAGATGAATGGGACCCTTTCGAGGACAATTGAGGTGGACATGCTGAAAGGTTTGGGCGGTCTTGGCGACATGGCCAAGATGATGAAAGCCGCGCAGGACATGCAGGCCAAACTGGCCGAAGTGCAGGAAGATCTGGCCCGCACCGTGGTTGTGGGCGAATCTGGTGCCGGTCTGATCAAGGCCCGCGCCACAGCCAAGGGCGAGGTCACAGGCCTGGACATCGACCCGTCGATCCTTGTCGCCTCCGAAAAGGAAGTGGTCGAAGACCTGATCCTCGCCGCGATCAAGGATGCACAGCTCAAGGCGCAGACCCGCAGCCAGCAGGAAATGGCCAAGCTGACCGAAGGCCTCGGCCTGCCACCCGGCATGAAGCTGCCGTTCTGACATGGCCGACGACACCGGGATCGAGGCGCTGATCGACCTGATGGCCCGGCTTCCCGGCCTTGGCCCGCGGTCGGCCCGCCGCGCGGTGCTGGTGCTGTTGAAAAAGCGCGCGCAACTGATGGCCCCGCTCGCGCAAGCGATGGCCGAGGTGGCGCTGACCGCCAGGGATTGCCAGACCTGCGGCAATATCGGCACCACCGACACCTGCGCCATCTGCGCCGACCCGCGCCGCGCAACGGGCGAGATCTGTGTCGTCGAAGATGTGGCCGACCTCTGGGCAATGGAACGCGGGCAGGCCTTCAAGGGCCGCTACCACGTTCTTGGCGGCACGCTCTCCGCGCTGGATGCCATCGGCCCGGATGACCTGCGCATCCCGCGCCTTGCCGCGCGCGTGGCGGATGAACACATCCGCGAGGTGATCCTCGCCCTCAACGCCACCGTCGACGGCCAGACCACCGCGCATTACATCGCCGACGTGCTGGCCCCCTCCGGCGTGCAGGTCACGTCCCTTGCCCAGGGCGTCCCGATCGGCGGCGAACTTGACTACCTTGACGACGGCACCATCGGCGCAGCCCTGAAGGCGCGCCGCCGCTTTTGACTGCGCCGCTTCTGACCGCTGGCCTGATTGCAATCGACGGGCCTTCGGCTTATCTCAGGACTTCACCGCAAGGGCAGGGCTTTCTCCGCATGAACTGGATCTCCAACTACGTCCGTCCGAAGATCAACTCGCTCTTTTCGCGCCGCGAAGTGCCCGAGAACCTTTGGACGAAATGCCCCGAATGCGGGACCATGCTGTTTCACCGCGAACTGGCAGCCAACCTGAACGTCTGCTCGAACTGCGACCACCACATGGCGATCACGCCGCGCGAACGCTTTGGCGCGCTGTTCGACGGTGGCATCTTCACCGAAGTGAAGGTGCCCGACGCGGTGCAAGACCCCCTGCACTTCCGCGACCAGAAGAAATACCCCGAGCGGATCAAGGCCGCGCAAAAGGCCAGCGGTGAAAAAGACGCGATGCTGGTGGCCGAGGGCGACATGGCCCGCACGCCGATCGTCGCCGCCGCACAGGATTTCAGCTTCATGGCCGGTTCGATGGGCATGAACGTCGGCAACGCCATCATCGCCGCGGCCCAACGCGCCGTCGAACTCCGCCGCCCGCTGATCCTGTTCTCCGCCTCGGGTGGTGCGCGGATGCAGGAAGGCATGCTCAGCCTGATGCAGATGCCGCGCACGACCGTGGCCGTGCAGATGCTGAAAGAGGCCGGCCTGCCGTACATCGTCGTCCTCACCCACCCGACCACCGGCGGCGTCACCGCCAGCTATGCCATGCTCGGTGACGTGCAGATCGCCGAACCGAACGCACAGATCGGCTTTGCCGGTGCCCGCGTTATCGAACAGACGATCCGCGAGAAACTGCCCGAAGGCTTCCAGCGCGCCGAATACCTGCTTGACCACGGGATGCTTGACCGCGTCGTGCACAGGAAGGCGATGAAGGACGAACTTGCCACCCTCGTCCGCCTGCTCATGGCATTGCCCCCCGGCATCAAGGGCGACCTTCCCGCGCCCACCGAAACGGCGGAGCCCGCAAAGGCGTGACCACCGGATCCGATGCCATCCTTGAGCGGATGATGACGCTGCACCCCAAGGTCATCGACCTGACCTTGGGCCGCGTCGAACGCCTTCTCGCCATCCTAGGCAACCCGGAACGCCGCCTGCCCCCGGTGATCCACATCGCCGGCACCAATGGCAAGGGCTCCACCCAGGCGATGATCCGCGCGGGGCTGGAGGCTGCGGGCGACCGCGTCCACGCCTACACCTCGCCCCACCTTGCCCGCTTTCACGAACGCATCCGGCTGGCGGGCGACCTGATCTCGGAACCCGCGCTCACCGCACTTCTCGATGAATGCGTCACCGCCAACGGCCCGGACGAGATCACGTTTTTCGAAATCACCACCTGCGCCGCCTTCGCAGCCTTCGCCCGCACCCCGGCGGACTGGACATTGCTGGAGGTCGGCCTTGGCGGCAGGCTTGATGCGACCAACGTCGTCGCAGACCCCCGGCTCACGATCATCACACCCGTCAGCCTCGACCATCAGGCCTTCCTTGGTGACACGGTCGCCGCCATCGCAGGCGAAAAGGCCGGCATCATCAAGCGCGGCGTCCCGGTCATCGTCGGCCCGCAAACCGACGCGGGCCTCGCCGTGATCGAGGCCAAGGCCGCCCGAATGGGCGCCGCCGTCCTCGCCTTCGGCCAGCACTGGCATGTCTCCGAAGATCGCGGCCGCCTGATATTCCAGGACGAAAGCGGCCTTCTCGACCTGCCCCTCCCCAACCTTCCCGGCCCGCACCAGATCCAGAACGCCGGTGCCGCCATCGCCGCCCTTCGCGCCCTTGGCCGCGACGAGGCGGCGTGCGAGGCCGCCGTCACCCGTGCCGTCTGGCCCGCCCGGATGCAACGCCTGCGCCACGGCCCATTGGTTGACGCCGCGCCGAGCGTGGAACTGTGGCTTGACGGCGGCCACAACCCGGCGGGCGGCGAGGCGATCGCCGCCACCCTCGCCCGGATGTCCGCCCGCGAAACCCACCTCATCTGCGGCATGCTGAACACCAAGGACGTGACCGGCTACATGCAACCCCTCGCTCCCCACGTCACCCGCCTCCACGCCGTCACCATCCCCGGCGAAAAGAACACCCTGCCCGCCGAGGTTACCCGCGACGCCGCCCGCGCCGCCGGCATCGACGCTGCCACCGCGCCGTCGGTGGCTGACGCGCTTGCAACCATCGCCGCACACGCCCCCGAGGCCCGCGTCCTGATCTGCGGCTCGCTCTACCTCGCCGGAACGGTGCTGCGCGAAAACGGCTGATCGCCTTGATGCAGCCGTAGTTACAAGGGAAACCATGCCAACACATGTGCATGGTGACATTACATGAATGAACCGGCGGTCCATTCTGCGTTGGAACAATATCCTGTAGCCCTGTTGGTTGATGGCGAGAATATCAGCGCCAAATGGGCGGAGGGGCTTCTCAGGGAGGCGCGACATTTCGGAGCACCAACGGTGCGCCGCGTATACGGAAAACTTGAGCACATCGCTGATTGGTCCGACTTCGGATTTCGCCTTCAATCCACCCGTCCGGGCAAGAACTCGGCGGACATTTTCCTTGCTGTCGAGGCGATGAGCCTAGCCCTGCGCGAAAGATTCCACACGGTCATATTGGCGTCTTCTGACAGGGATTTCAGTTACGTTTCCGAACATCTGAGAGAGTTGGGCCACCATGTTGTCGGGATTGGAGAGGCCAAGTCGCCGCAGAGCTTTCGTACCTCTTGCTCCGAATTCATCGAACTGATTGAAGCATCTCCGAAGGCACTCAGCGCACCGCTGCTCTCGCAAGACCTGAAACTTCCGGCGACCAAAGTCATACCACTCGTGCGCGCCATCCTGCCACGATCCAGTCTCAAAGACGGCTGGGCTTACTTGGACTGGATCGAAAAGACGCTAAAAGCGGCAGACTCGACGTTCTCGGCCGCCACCTACGGGCACCGGACATTTGATGATCTGATCCGCGCCGTGAATTTTTTCCATATTGAACTTGCTGCGAACGGCAAACCTCGGCTTCGTGACCAATCAAGGACGGTGAAAAGGGTTCAACCGCCTACCCCATAGCGCGCCAGAAACATGTCCACCGCGCCCTGCACACTGCGCTGCACGTCACTGGGCTTGACCGACATTTCAATGCCGAAGATCAGCTTTTCATGCACGCCCGCCTTGCACAATTGCGCAAACTGGTCGGCCGCCAGATGCAGATCATCAATCCTGAGCGTGCCGTTTTCGACGTAACATCCCAGATGATGCACCAGTCGCGCATGAATAAGCCCCGGCCCGTAATCATGGAACTCGCGCCCAAGGCCGGGGAACCGCTCGCCCTCGCCCACCACGATGCGGAACATCCGCTGGCCGAACTCTGACGTCAGAAACTGCACGATCCGCTCGGCCGCGATGGTCAGCGCCATCCGCACCGGAACCTCGCCCCCCACGGCGGCCTCCGCTTCCTCGGCCTGACGCTGGCACTCGCACCGCGCCACCTCCAGGAACAGAAGCTGCTTGTCGGGGAAATAGGCGTAGATCGTCGCCTTGCTGACCGCCGCTTCACGCGCGATGTCATCAACCGATGCGCGCTCAAACCCGTCGCGCAGAAACACCGTCCGGGCACCTTCCAGCACCTGATCGTATTTCCGCCCGCGACGGGCAACAGGTTGTGCGGCTGCGGTCATCTTGTCCCCCGCCTTCGACCATACGGCAGCCAGGGCAGGTGCGGCAAGCAATCCGGTTGGCCTGGCCGCTCACCGACGGTGCAAGCCCGGCTCATCTGCCGCGCCGCAGCCCTTGCTGTTCGCTGGCTCTCTGCTACATTAGAATCATTCCAAGAAGGATCGTCGCGATGCTCTCGTCCCTCGTTTCCCGGCGCCGTTTTGCCGACCTGTCCGAACAGGAAATTCTTGCGCTCGCGATCTCGTCGGAGGAAGACGATGCCCGCATCTACCGCAGCTATGCCGAACGCCTGCGGGCGGACTACCCGGCCTCCGCCAAGGTGTTCGACGGCATGGCGGTGGAGGAGGACGGCCACCGCCAGCGTCTGATCGACCTTCACCGTGCCCGCTTTGGCGATGTGATCCCACTGATCCGGCGCGAACATGTGGCAGGCTTTTACGCCCGCCGCCCGGTCTGGCTGGCCCAGACCCTCAGCCTTGACACGATCCGGGGCGAGGCGCAGACGATGGAAAAGGCGGCGGGCGATTTCTACCAGCGTGCCGCCGCGCGAACCTCCGATGCGGCCACGCGCAAGTTGCTGGGTGATCTGGCGGCGGCCGAGGCGGGCCATGAACGCCACGCTGAGCATCTGGAAGACAAACACCTGACCGACGAGGCGCGGGGCAGCGAGGATCAGGCCGCCAAGCGGCAGTTCATCCTGACGTGGGTGCAGCCGGGGCTGGCGGGGTTGATGGACGGCTCGGTCTCCACCCTCGCGCCGATCTTTGCCACCGCCTTTGCCACGCAGGACACCTGGACCACCTTTCTTGTCGGCAGCGCCGCCTCGGTCGGGGCCGGCATCTCGATGGGGTTCACCGAGGCGGCGCATGATGACGGCGTCCTCTCCGGGCGGGGCAGCCCGTGGAAGCGGGGGCTGGCGTCGGGCGTGATGACCACGATCGGCGGCATGGGGCACGCCCTGCCTTACCTGATCCCCGATTTCTGGACCGCGACGACGATCGCGATGGTGGTCGTATTCGTGGAGCTGTGGGCCATCGCCTGGATCCAGAACCGCTTCATGGAGACGCCGTTCCTGAGGGCTGCCTTGCAGGTGGTTCTGGGCGGCGCGCTGGTCTTTGCGGCGGGGGCGCTGATCGGCGGCGGATAAGGTGTCCCACGGTGGGACACCTTGGCCGATCATTTCAAATCAACGACTTGCGGTTTACCGTTAGGGAGTTGTCAATGGTTGCGCGACGCGCCTGACCTGGCCGGGCGCCTAGCCGTGTTTCACCATCACATGCCGCACGACGGTATAATCCTCCAGCGCATAGGCGCTCATGTCCTTGCCGTAGCCGCTTTGCTTCAACCCGCCATGCGGCATCTCGTTCACCAGCATGAAATGCGTGTTGATCCAGGTGCAGCCGTAGCGCAGCCGCGCCGCCGTTGCCATCGCGCGGCCCACATCGCGGGTCCAGACCGAGGACGCGAGCCCATAGTCGCTGTCGTTGGCCCAGCCCACCGCCTGATCCACGTCGGAAAACGGCGTGATCGAGACGACCGGGCCGAACACCTCGCGCCGCACGATCTCGTCTTCCTGCCGCGCACCGGCAACGACGGTGGGGCGGTAGTAAAAGCCGTCCGTCATCACCTCGCCGCCTGCCGTCACCTCGATATGCGGCAACTCTCGGGCGCGGTTGACGAAGCTGGCCACCCGGTCGCGCTGACGCAGCGAGATCAGCGGGCCGATCTCGTTGGTGGTGTCATCCTCGGCCCCGAGGGTGATCGACGACACGGCAGAGGAGAGGTCCGCCACCAGACGGTCATAGACCTTTTTCCCGGCATAAATCCGGCAGGCGGCGGTGCAATCCTGCCCGGCGTTGTAATAGCCGAAGGCGCGCAGCCCATCGACGACCTCGGAAACATCGGCATCGTCGAACACCAGAACCGGGGCCTTGCCGCCCAGTTCCAGATGCGTGCGCTTCACCGTCTTGGCCGCCGCATCCAGCATCTTCTTGCCCGTCGCCACGTCGCCGGTCAGGGAAATCATGTCCACGCCGGGGTGGTTGATCAGGTAGCTGCCGACCGTATGCCCGCGCCCGGTAATCACCGAAACCACGCCTTCGGGCAGTTCGTCCGCCAGAATACGCGCCATCTTCAGCGCGGTCAGCGGCGTCTGTTCCGAGGGTTTGAACACCACCGTATTGCCGCCCCCGATGGATGGCCCCAGCTTCCATGCCATCATCATCAACGGGTAGTTCCACGGCGCGATCGAGGCGATGACACCCACCGGATCGCGCCGGATCATCGAGGTATGGCCCGCCATGTATTCCCCCGCCAGGGCACCGGTCTGGCAGCGCACGGCCCCGGCAAAAAAGCGGTAGCAATCGACGATGGCGGGAAGTTCGTCGTTCCGCGCGGCGTTGATCGGCTTGCCGCAGTTCAACGCCTCCAGCCGGGCGAATTCATCGGCCTCGGCCTCGATCCGGTCCGCGATGCGGAGGAGCGCTGCGGAGCGTTCGGCGGGCGTGGTGCGCGACCAGCCCTCGAACGCCTTTCTCGCGGCGGCCACGGCGCGGTCAACCTGCGCGTTCGATGCCTCTGGCACCTCCAGGATCAACCCGCCGGTGCGGGGATTCAGGATCTGCTCGCGCGCCTCTTGCCCCGCCTCGAAGGCAGAGCCGATCAGAAGCGCGGTGTCGATGGTGGTCAGGGTGTCCATCAGGATCTCTCCTTATTTGCCGCCGCCAGCGGTTTCAGACCCGCCGCGGGTGAGGTAGTAGGCGATGAGAATGGGGAAGAAGGTCGCCGCAAACACCACGATGGCGACCACGTTGGTCACCGGGCGCTGGCGTGGACGGATCAGCTCGTCCAGCATCCAGATCGGCAGGGTTTTCGCATCAACCCCGGTGCCTGCGGTGAAGGTGGTGACGATCACCTCGTCGAAGGACAGCGCGAAGGCCAGCATCCCGCCCGCCAGCAGCGCCGATCCGAGGTTCGGCAGCAGGATATGGCGGAAGGTCTGGAACGCATTTGCGCCAAGGTCGGCCGAGGCTTCCAAGACCCCGCCCGACAGCCGGCGAAACCGCGCCACGGCGTTGTTGTAGACGATCACGATGCAGAAGGTCGCGTGACCCAACATGATCGTCCACATCGAAAACGGGATATCCATGATCGAAAACGCCGAACGCAGCGACATGCCGGTGATGATGCCGGGAAGGGCTATCGGCAGGATGATCAGAAGCGAAATCTGTTCGCGCCCGAAGAATTTCGCCCGCGACATCGCGGCGGCAACCAGCGTGCCGAGGATCATCGCCAGCAGCGTGGCGATTGTGGCGACCTTGAGCGAAAGCCAGAGAGGCGGCCAGATATCCTCGCGGTTCCACGCGACGGCGAACCACTGGGTGGTCAGCCCGGGGGGCGGGAACTGGTAGGTGCGTTCCTCGGTGGTGAAGGCGTAAAGGAAGATCAACAGGATCGGCAGGTGCAGGAACAAGAGCCCGCCGATGGCCGCAATCTTCAACCCGATGGAAGCCTCAGAGCGCATCGAACGCCCCCGCTCGCTTGGCCAGCATCAGGTAGATCACCATGATGACGATCGGCACGACCGCAAAGGCCGCCGCCAGCGGGATGTTCCCCGCGGTGCCCTGCTGCTGGTAGACCGCAAGCCCGATGAAGCGGGCCGAAGTGCCGACGATCTGCGGGATGATGTAATCGCCCATCGTCAGCGAAAAGGTGAAGATCGACCCGGCGATCACCCCCGGCAGGGCCAGCGGCAGGATCACCGTGCGCAAGGTCTGGCGGCGGGTGGCGCCAAGGTCGGCCGAGGCTTCCAGCATCGAGGTCGGCACCCGTTCCAGCGACGCCTGCATCGGCAGGATCATGTAGGGCAGCCAGACGTAGACGAAGACAAGGAAGGTGCCGATGTAGCTGGTGGAAAGCGACGATCCGCCAAGGCCGGGGATCGACAGAAGGCCGGAGATCAGAAAGCCGGTGCCGGTGGCATCGGTGGCCCAGGTCAGGATGCCCTCTTTCGCGAGGATCAGTTTCCAGGCGTAGACCTTGACCAGATAGCTCGACCACAGCGGCAGCATGACGCCAAGGTAGAAGGCGGCCTTCCAGCGGCCCTTGGCATAGCGGGCGGCGTAATAGGCGATCGGGAAGGCAAGCACGGCGCAGGCGATGGTGACGGCCGCCGCCATCAGGATGGTGCGCAGGATGATGTCGAGGTTCTGCGCGCGGAACAGCTCGGCGTAGGTTTTCAGGGTGAATTCCTCTTTCACCACGCCGGAAAATTCGTCGATCGCGTAGAAGGATTGCAGGAGGAGAGCGGCAAGCGAGCCAAGGTAGATCACTCCGAGCCACAGCAGCGGCGGGGTGATGAGGAGAACGAGGAGGAGGTTGGGCCTGCGCCAGAAAAGGCCGGTCAAACGGTCAGGGAGCCCGCGGCCGGGCAGGATCGCGGGGGCGGTCATGCGGCGCGCCTGGCGCGGCGGTGGGAGCCTCCGGCGGGGATATTTGGGAACAGAAGAAAGCGCTGGGTCATGATGCGGCCATCAGGTGCAGCGCCGAGGGGTCGAAGGCGATGGCGGTGGTCTGGCCTTCGGACGGCAGGGGCTGGCCTGCGGGGACGAGGGCGGCAAGTTCGGTGCCGTTCGCATCAAGGACGACGCGGGTGGCCGAGCCGAGGTAGCGCAGCGCGGTGACGGTGCCGGTGACCGGGCCGGTCGCGGCAAGGCGGGTCGCTTCGGGGCGCAGGCTTGCCCATTCGGCCGGGCCGCCCAGCGCACGGGTCATTTCGGGCGGCAGGACGTTGGAGGAGCCGACGAAATCGGCGACAAAACGGGTGGCCGGGCGGTCGTAGATATCCTGCGGGGTGCCGATCTGGGCGATGCGGCCTTCGTTGAAGACGGCAAGGCTGTCGGCCATCGACAAGGCCTCGTTCTGGTCGTGGGTGACGAAGACGAAGGTGATGCCAAGGCGCTGTTGCAGGGATTTCAGCTCGTCCTGCATCGCCTCGCGCAGTTTCAGGTCAAGCGCGCCCAAGGGTTCGTCGAGCAAGAGCACGCGCGGTTCGTTGACCAGCGCCCGCGCCAGCGCCACCCGCTGCCGCTGGCCACCGGACAGTTGGCCCGGCTTGCGGTCGCCGTAGCCGTCAAGTTTGACCAGCGCCAGCATCTCGTCGGCCTTGGCATAGCGCGCGGCGCGGGCGGCGCCCTTGACCATCAGCCCGTAGGCCACGTTGTCGCGCACGTTCATGTGCGGGAAAAGCGCGTAGTCCTGAAACACCGTGTTGACGTTGCGCAGGTGCGGCGGGGTGTTCGACACATCTTCCCCGAAGATGCGGATCGCACCGCCGGTGGGCTTTTCAAACCCCGAGATCAGCCGCAGGCAGGTGGTCTTGCCAGACCCGGACGGGCCGAGCATCGCAAAGAAGCTGCCCTCGGCAATGGTCAGATCAACACCGTCAACGGCACGGACCTGACCGAAGTGACGGGAGACGTTCTGGAATTCGACAGCAACGGTCATGCGAAGGAATATGCCAATGAAGGGGCTCCCCCCTCCCCCTCCCTCCCCCGCGAGGGGAGAGGGAGGGGCAGAGGCCAGCCGCAGGTGCAGTGGTCAGGGCAGAGGGCGGGGCGTTGGTCGCCCCGCCAGAAGGCGGCTTACCGCCCGCCGATCACGCCGATGTAATCGGACACCCAGCGGTAGTAAGGCACGCAGGCACCTTCACCCTGGCTGCAGTTCGACACCGGAGTGGTCCAGAACCGGATCTTTTCAAAGTCGTCCATGCCGTTCGTGGTGCAGCCTTCCGCCGTCTGCATCCCGCGCCCGTCGGTGCAGGCCGCCGGAACCGCAGGGTTGGCACCGAACCACACCGACAGGTCGGATTGCAGGTTCGAGGCCAGCGAATGTTCCATCCAGAGGTAGGAGCAGTTCGGGTTGGCGCTGTCGACATGCATCATCGTGGTGTCGGCCCAGCCGGTGGCGCCTTCCTGCGGGATCGTCGAGGCGATCGGCTGCCCGTCGGCCTTCAGCAGGTTCACCTGGAACGGCCACGACCCGGAGGCAACCACACCTTCGTTCTTGAAATCGTCCATCTGGATGAAGGCGTCGTGCCAGTAGCGGCTGGTCAGCTCGCGCTGGACGCGCAACAGGTCAAGCGCCGCCTTGTACTGGTCTTCGTTCAGCTCGTAAGGCGAGGTGATGCCCAGTTCCGGCTTGTGGAACATCAGGTATTGCGCCGCATCCGCCACATGGATCGGGCCGTCATAGGCCTGCACGCGCCCCTTGTTCGACTTGCCGTCGGGCAGGGTCATTTCCTCGAACACCACGTTCCACGAGGTCGGCGGTTCCTTGAACACCTCGGTGTTGTACATCAGCACGTTCGGCCCCCACATGTAGGGCACGCCGTAATGCACGCCATCAACGGTGTGCCACGGCGCGTTCTGCAGGCGCTCGTCGACGGTTTTCCACGACGGGACCAGGTCGATGTTGATCGGCTGCACCCGGTCGCCTGCGATCAGGCGCAGGCTGGCGTCACCCGACGCGGTGACAAGGTCGAACCCGCCTTCGTTCATCAGCGCGACCATCTCGTCCGAGGTGTTCGCCGTCTTGACGTTGACCTTGCAGCCCGACGCCGCCTCGAACTTGGTCACCCAGTCGAACGCCTTGTCGGTTTCGCCGCGCTCGATATAGCCGGCCCAGGCGACGATGTTGACCTGACCCTCCGGCGCGCCGATTTCGGTGACTTGCGCCAGCACCGGGGTGACGGCGGTCAGCAGGGCAAGTGTCGTGGTACCCAAGAGTTTGAGACGTTGCATTTGGAGGCTCCCGTTGGTTGCCCCTGCGGCTGTCGCAAGGGGTCCGGTTCTCGGACTTGGCGACAGGGTAATGGCTGGCTGCGCTTTCGCAATAACAAAAGGCAGAAGCTACCCATCGGTTTTGCCGATATGTGGCCCTGGCTGGCTTCGATTCCGCTTGCTGCAACGCAGGCGGCGGATAAGACTGCGCTCCGGGTGAGCCTGCCGACAGGCGCCCGCCCGATTGGCCAAGGCAGCAGAGCAGACATGACCGACATTGTGATAGCCTGCGCAAGCCATTCCGAAACCATCCGCAAAACCAACATCGAACGCTCGCCGCTGCTGGCGCAAGGCATCCCGCTTCATGTCGAACAGAACGCGCCGTCCGCGTCGGTTGCCTACAACAGGGCGCTGGACGCAACGACGGCCGAGCTTGTGGTGTTCGCGCACCACGATGTCTACCTGCCGCAGGGCTGGCAAACCGTTCTGCGGGCGCGCATCGCCGAATTGCCCGAAGATTGGGCGGTGTTCGGAACATTCGGGATCGGCCTTGATGCGGCGACGGTCGGGCCGGTCTGGTCGTCTTCGCTGGGGATGATCGTGGGCCGTGTGCCAATGGCGCCGGTCCGCATCCAGTCGCTGGACGAACTGCTGATCGTGGTGCGCCGGTCCGCGAACCTGCGGTTCGACGAGGCGCTGCCGGGGTGGCACATGTATGGCACCGACATCGTGCAGACCGCACTCGCGGCCGGACGGGGGGCATATGCCGGCGCCCTGCCCTGCATCCACAACGACCGCTATCACGACGCGCTTGGCCGCGACTTTGACGAGGCCTACCACTTCATGCAGCGCAAATGGGCGGATGTGCTGCCGCTGCGCACCCCGATCACCAAGATCAGCCGCTCTGGGCTGCACCTCATGCGCGACCACTGGCGGAACCGCAAATCAAGCGCCTACCGCACGACAATGGCGGTGGGCACCGACCATGACGTGGAAAGGCTTGCCGAACGCTGCGGCTGGTCGCATCTGGGTTGACGGCCGCCCTCACCCCGGCCGCAGCACCGCCGCGCTTTGCGCCGAGCGGATGAAGTTGCTGGCCGCGCTGCTGAGCGGCGCGCCCTTGCGCCATGCCAGACCCACCTGCACCGAGGGCAGGTCGCCGCCCACGTCGCGGATCTCGATCCGGTCGCCTTCAAGGCTCCACGGGCGGTAGACGAGGCTTGGCAGGATCGCCAGCCCCGCGCCGGTGGCCACCAGGCTGCGCACCGCCTCGACGCTGCGGGTGCGAAAGGCGATGTGCGGTTTCACTGGCAAGGCGGCGGTCAGGCGGCGGGTGGATTCCTCGATCTCGTCGACCATCAACTGGATCATGGGTGACCCGGCCAGCTCCTCCAGCGCGATGCTTTCCTGCTGCGCCAGCGGATGCCCCAGCGGCAGCCAGAGGCGGTAGGGCGACACCACCAGCGTCTCGACGTTCAAGGCCATGCGGTCCTTGACGGACGAGGTCAGCAGCACCGCCACGTCCAGCTCGCCCCCGATCAGCAGGTGCTGGAGATATTCACCCGAATCCTCGATCACGTTCAGCTCGACCTGCGGGAAGGCGCGGCGGTAGCGTTGCAGGATGTCCGACAGCACATAGCCGGCGACAAGGCTGGTCACCCCCAGCGACAGCCGACCCGTCGCCGCCTCGGCCTCGACCTGAAAGGTGGAGCGGGCGGTCGCCACATCCGCCAGGATCTGCCGGGCATGGCGCAGGAAGGACGTGCCCTTGTGCGTGATCAAAAGCCCGCGCGCCTGCCGGTCGAACAGCACCACGCCCAGATCATCCTCCAGGCTGCGGATCGCCTCGGTCACCGAGGACTGGCTGATCGACAGCCCGCGCGCCGCGCCCGAGACCGAGCCCGCCTCGGCTGCGGCGACGAAGAATTGCAACTGGCGAAGGGTAAAGGCCATGTGCCATGCTTTCCCGGTTCGCCCGCGACGGCAAGGGGGTGCGTGGCGCGTCCGGGTGCCACCCCGAAGAAGGACGATCATGACCACAGCGAAACTTCGAGGCGGCAGCACGATCCCTCGGCTTGGCGTTCTGCTGGCCCGGCTGGATGCGCTGCGCGACCTGTTGCAAACCGGTGGCCGCACTCTGTCCAAAGGCGCCCCACGACCTGACCGGAGCCTTGGTGAAAGGCCCGCCGCGCGAACGCTGACGAACGCTCAGACCGACACCTCGGCCCGCAGCGCGTCTTTCGGCAGATCGTCCTTGCGGCCCTGCAACGCCACCGCGCCGCGCCGGAACACATAGACCTGATCGGCGCGGGCATAGGCGAAATCGAAATACTGCTCGACCAGCACGATCGCCATGTCGCCCTTGGCCTTCAGATAGTCGATCACATGGCCGATCTGCTGGATGATGTTGGGCTGGATGCCCTCGGTCGGCTCGTCCAGAAGCAAGACCTTCGGCTTCATGATCAGCGCACGGGCGATGGCAAGCTGCTGCTGCTGGCCGCCCGACAGATCGCCGCCGCGCCGGTGCAGGAAATCCTTCAGGATCGGGAACAGGGTGAACACCTCGTCCGGGATCTGGTGCTGGGCGCGGGGCAACACGGCAAAGGCGGTTTCAAGGTTTTCGCGCACACTCAGCAACGGAAAGATCATCCGCCCCTGCGGCACCACCGAAAGCCCGCGCGACGCCATGTCCTGAGGGCGAAGTTTGCCCAGCGCCTCGCCGTTCAGCGTGACGCCGCCGCCCGACCGCATATGGGTGCCCGCGACCGCCTTCAGGAAGCTGGTCTTGCCCACGCCGTTCGGGCCAAGGATGCAGGTCACCTCGCCCGCCCTGGCGGCAAAGTCGATGCCGTAAAGGATCTGACTTCCGCCGTAGTGCAGGGTAAGTGCTTGGGTTTCCAGCATCATCCGCGCCCCAGATAAACGTTGATGACCTGCGCGTTCTGCGTGACGTGGTCGAGCGACCCTTCCGCCAGAACCGACCCTTCGTGCAGCACCGTTACCCGGCAGTTCAGGCGGCGGACGAAATCCATGTCATGTTCCACCACCACGACCGCCCGCGTTTTCGCAAGGCTGACCAGCAGCGTCGTGGTCTGTTCCCGCTCTGCCGGGGTCATCCCGGCGGCGGGTTCGTCCACCAAGAGGAGCTTCGGTTCCTGCGCCAGAAGCATCGCAATTTCCAGCCACTGCTTCTGCCCGTGGGACAACTCGCCCGATTTGCGCGCCAGATGGTCGCCCAGGCCCACCTCTTCGGCCAGCGCCTGCACCCTTGCCATATCCGGTGCCTTGGGTCGCCAGCCCAGCACGCGCCACGGGCTGCGCGGGGCTTTCAGCGCAAGGATCAGGTTGTCGGTGACGGTCTGGTCCTCGAACACCGTGGGGCGCTGGAACTTGCGGCCGATCCCCTCGCGGGCGATCCTTGCCTCGTTCATCCCCAGCAGCGAGATCGAGCGTTCGCCGAAGGTGACGCTGCCAGTGTCAGGCCGGGTCTTGCCGGTGACGATGTCCATGAACGTGGTCTTGCCCGCGCCGTTCGGCCCGATGATCGCGCGCAGTTCCGCCGGGCCGATGGAAAACGACAGGTTGTTGATCGCGCGAAATCCGTCAAAGCTGACCGACAGGCCCGACACCTCCAGAAGCGCGGTCATTCCTGCGCCTCCCGTTCCTGCAACGACCCGTCGTCGGGGCCGAGGGCGGCGCCCTTGCGGTCGGGCGTGGCGATGCCCTGGAACCGGTCGAACAGCCCGCCGATGCCTTTGGGCGCAAAGAGCGTGACGCCGACGAAAGCCGCGCCCAGCAGCACCAGCCACCAGTCGACCCAGTGGATCGTGGCAAAGCCCAAGGGGATCGACGGCACCTGACCCGAGGTGAACCAGCTTGACACCAGCGACACCAGCGCCGCCCCGATCACCGCGCCATAAAGCCGCCCGCGCCCGCCGATGGCGACCCAGACCGCAAGATAGATCGACGCGATGGGTGCCAGTTCGGCGGGGTTGATGATGCCCGCCTGCGGGTAGTAAAGCGCCCCGGCAATGGCCGCGATGATCGCGGTAAGGGTGAACAGGAACAGCTTGTAGCCCTCGACCGGATAGCCAAGAAACCGCACCCGCGCCTCGTCATCCCGAATGGCACGGATCACCGACCCGAACTTGCCCGACACGACCGAAGCAAGCACAAGATAGCCCACCCCCAGCGCCAGCGCCGAGGCCCAGAAGAACCACACCGACACCAGATCCTGCGAGGTGTCGCCAAGGCCGGGCAGGTTTTGCAGGCCCGAAAGCCCGTTGTTGCCGCGCAGGCCAGAGTCGTTCTGAAAGAGGTAAAGCGCGAGGGCGAGGGTCATCGCCTGGGTCAGGATCGACAGATAGACCCCGGTCACGCGGCTGCGGAACGCCAGCCACCCGAAGATCAGCGCAAGCAGGCCCGGAACGGCCAGCGCAAGGATCAGTTGTAACGGCAGCGAATGTGCAAAGCTCCAGATCACCGGCAGGTCGGACGAGCCGACGACGCCGAAGATCTGCGTGGCGATGCCTTGGGTCACCTCCTCGGGTGTCGCGGGAAGCCCGCCCTGCGCCAGTGCCGCGACGACGATTTCCTCGGTCCGGGCATACATCAGCCACATCCCGATCATGTAGCCGCCAAGCGCGAAGAACGCCATGTGGCCAAGCGACAGGATGCCGGCGTAGCCCCAGATCAGGTCCATCGCGAGGGCAACGAGGCAGAGGCACAGGGTCTTGCCCAGCGTCTTGACGAACGAGGTGGAGATGAAGCCAACACCGTAGGCTTCGGAGGCGATGGTGACGATGATCGTGAAGGCGGCCAGCGCCAGGAGGAAGATCAGCACCGAAGGGTTGCGGGCGATGAAGCTGCGGCTGGCGTTGGCAGCGGGGGGTTTCACACCCCCCGCACCCCCCGTGGGATATTTCGGCAGAGAGGAAGATGCGGTCATTGCGTCAATCTCCTGCCGCGCGGCCACGCAGCGCGATGATGCCGCGGGGCCGGAACTGGATGAAGAGGATGATGAAGAGGATCATGTAGGTCTGCGCGGCTAGGGTGTTCGAGGGGTTGAGGAACTCGATCACCTTTTGCAGGGAGCCGATCATCGTGGCCCCGGCAAGCGTGCCCCAGACGTTGCCGACGCCGCCGACGACCACGGTCATGAACGATTGCACGATGTAATCGGCACCCATTTCCGAGGTGACCTTGGCGTAAAGCCCGATCGCCACCCCGGCGATGCCCGCGATGCCGGAGCCGAGGCCGAAGGTCAGCATGTTGATCCGGTCGGGGTTGATGCCCATCGAGGCGGCCATCGTGGGGTTTTGCGTGACCGCGCGGACCTCGAGGCCGAGGCGGGTGCGCTTCATCAGGTAAAGGAAGAAGGCGAGGAAAATCAGCGCCAGCACGAAGATCGCAATGCGGATGTAGCTGATGGACACGACGTCGTTGAATTCAAGCGCCCCGTCCAGCCAGCCGGGGGCGGTGAGGGGGCGGGCCTGGGTGCCGAACACGTTCTTCAATATCTGCTGCAAGGCGATGGAGATGCCGAACGTCGCCAGCAGCGTCTCGAGCGGGCGTTTGTACAGGTGGCGGATCACCAGCCGTTCCATCGCCACCCCGGCGGCGAAGGTGACGGCAAAGGCAAGCGGCAGCGCGATCAGGATCGACACCGTGTAGTTCGGAACGAAAAGCTGCACCACAAAGCCGGTGTAGGCGCCGATGGTGATGAATTCGCCATGCGCCATGTTGATCACGCCCATCACGCCGAAGGTGATGGCAAGTCCGATGGCCGCAAGGAAATAGATCGCCGCCAGCGACAGCGCATCAAGGCCGAGGTCGGCGGCCTGCATTGCGGCAACCTTGCGGTCGATGCCTGTCAACGCGGCCACCGCCGCGGTCGTCACCGTGGCGTCCGGTTCGACATAGGCATCAAAGAAGCGGTGCGCGGACAGGGCTGCCGTCGCCTCGTCATCGGTGGCGGCGGTGGGGACGGTGCCTGCCGCCTCGAGCGCGGTATAGGCGCGGTCGCGCACTGTCTGGCTGGCCATCTCGGCCACCGGGATGCCGCCGACCGCGCCATCCACGATATTGGCCACCAAGGCCTCGCGCTGGCCTTCCAGTGTCAGCCGCGCCGGGGCCATGTCGGCGGCGACCAAAAGATCATAGGCCTCGGCCTCGGTCAGGTCGCGGCCCGGCAGCAGTTCGCGGGCGATATTGCCGGCAGGCTCACCCGCCACGGCAATGCGGGTGGTGGCGACCAGCGGGTTCAGTGCGGCACGCACGTCAAGCGAGGTGTCGGACCCAAGGCTTTCGATTGCGGCCACCCGGGCGGCGGGATCGGGGTCGAAGCGCAGGGTCAGGAACCGTTCCAGCCGTTCCTTCTGCGCCTTCAGGGCGGGATCGGATTCGGTGGCGAGCGAGGCGCGCAGCGGCTCCAGCGTTTCAGGCTTCGGGTCGCGGGCGATCGAGGTCAGGGCCTGCGCGCGCACGCCCGGATCGGGGTCCGACAGGGTGAACTGCACAAGTGCCGCAGCGATCACACCGCGCACACCGGCGTTGGGTTTAAGCTCGGTCAGATCACCCTTGGCGGCGGTTCCCGCGGCAGCGCCGTCCAGCGCAGTCAGGGCGACGCCGTCGCCGTCTGGCGCGGCCAGAAAGATCGCGCCGTCGGATTTGCGGATCACCAGCCGTTTGTCGGCCCAGGCCGACAGGATGTCATCGGCCATCGCATCGCCACTGGCCGCCAGAGCCGCGATCACCGGGCCGATGGTCTGACGCGACGGCTTTTCGATCTGCGCGCGGTTGTCGGCCACGATGGCGGCGGCCTCCTGCGCGAGGGCAGGCAGCGGCGCAAGCCAGGACAGGGCCGCGACAAGAAAGGCGGTCAGGCGCATGGGCATTCCGGACATTGAACGGCAGCGGGGGCGGTCAGAAGCGGGCGGTTCCCTCCCCCCCTGTTTGGGGGAGGGAGAGGGAAGGGGGCTTGCGTCAAGCGTTGGTCCCCCCACCCCCATCCCCTCCCCACGAGGGGGAGGGGAGGCGACAGGGGCCTGCCGTCAGCACTTGGTCCTGCGGGATCAGTAGTTCGACTTCAACTGCACGCAGGTCTTGGTTTCCTTGTTGAACATGCCGCACTTGAGGTCTTTCCAGTCGGCCTCCAGCACCGCCGATTCCGGCAGGAAGTCGGTCCAGGCGTCGCCGGGGACCGGCTCGGTCTGGCTGATGATGTCGAACTGGCCATCGGCGCGGATCTCGCCGATCAGCACCGGCTTCGTGAGGTGGTGGTTCGCCAGCATCTCGGCCGTCCCGCCGGTCAGGTTCGGGAACTTCTGGCCGATCATCGCATCCGACACCGCGTCAACCTCGGTGGTGCCGGCCTGCGTGACCGCGTTCACCCACATGTTGAAGCCGATGTAATGCGCTTCCATCGGGTCGTTCGTCACGCGCTTGTCGTCCTTGATGAAGGCCTTCCAGTCCGCGATGAACTTCGCGTTTTCCGGGGTATCTGCCGACATGAAGTAGTTCCAGGCGGCCAGGTGACCGGCGAGGTTGGTGGTGTCCAGACCCGACAGTTCTTCTTCACCGACCGAGAAAGCGACGACCGGCAGCGTGTCGGCGGTGACGCCAGCCGCGGCCAGTTCCTTGTAAAACCCGATGTTGGCATCGCCGTTGATGGTGGAGATGACGCCGACCTTCTTGCCGTCAGCCCCCAGGGCCACCACGTCACCCACGATCTTGGACCAGTCCGAATGGCCGAAGGGGGTGTAGTTGACGAAGATGTCTTCCTTCGGGATGCCCTTGGAAATCAGGTAGGCCTCAAGGATGTTGTTCGTGGTGCGCGGATAGACATAGTCGGTGCCAAGAAGGGCGAACTTGGTGACACCCAGTTCCTCCAGATAGTAATCCACCGCCGGGATCGCCTGCTGGTTCGGCGCGGCGCCGGTGTAGAACACGTTCTTCGACGATTCCTCGCCCTCATACTGCACCGGGTAGAACAGCAGGCCGTTCAGCTCCTCGATCACCGGCAGCACGGATTTGCGGCTGACCGAGGTCCAGCAGCCGAACATCACGTCAACCTTGGAAACCGTCAGCAACTCGCGCGCCTTTTCGGCGAAGAGCGGCCAGTCGGAGGCCGGATCGACGACCACCGCCTCAAGCTGCTTGCCCAGAAGCCCGCCCTTGGCGTTCTGCGCTTCGATCAGCATCAGCATGGTGTCTTTCAGCGTGGTTTCCGAAATCGCCATCGTGCCAGACAGCGAATGCAGCACCCCGATCTTGATCGTTTCGGCTTGCGCAAAGGCAAAGCGTGGCATCGTCAAGGCGGCAGCCGCTGCGGCGCTGGTCAAAAGCGAGCGTCTTGTCAAATTCATGTCGTGATCCCCTGTCACTCGGCCGCCTCTGGCCCTTCCTTTCCGAGGAAGGTGCGCCATATTGAGACGGCAACCCTGGTTGCACCCGTGCGGTGGTGATGTCCGCCAAGACCTGTCGCCACCGCACACCCCGACCCCCTGAAGGACGCCGTGTGACCAAAACAAAGGCCAGCGCCTGTCCTGCGGCAACGATTGGCGTGTGACCAATGCCAATTGGTTCGCGTTGCAGCCGGTTCTGCCGCTTATCCCGGCGTTTTCACGGGCAGCCGCGTATTAATTGGGCGTCTTGACGCAGCGTCAGCCGGGCGGCCAGCGCCCCGAGGCCAGCGCAACCCAGCCAGCGGGCAGATCACCGGGCGGCGGCGCGTCGTCCTGCCAGAAGTGCAGGCGGACATGGTCGGCCACCGCAGCCGCTTCTGCCAGCGCCGCGACGGTCCAGACCATGTGAAAGCCGTCCTGCAACAGCCCTTCGGCGTAAAACGCGATCTCTTCCGATTCGAGCGCCTCGCTCGGCTCCGCGTCCCAACCCTCCGCCCCGCCCCAGAACACCAGCGCCTCGATCTCGGGCTGCGTCAGCGCCAGTCTGGCCAGCGGGGCCAGAAAGGCTTCGATGGGGGTAGGGTCCGGCTTTGCCATCGCGGTCACGCCTGCAATGCGCCGGGCAGCGCGGCGCACAGCGAGGCCTGCGCGCCATCGACCAGCGCCTGATAGGCGGCCAGCCGGGCCGGCGTGAAATGCTGCGCTTCGGCCAGCATGTTGACCGTGCCCAGCACCGCGCCGCCGGCATGGACCGGGATGTTGATGCACGACCCCAGCCCAAGCGAAACGATCAACGCGTGGTCAAAGAAATACCGGGCAAATTCGGGCGGTGTGTTCGCCACGAAGGTCTGGCGGTTGACGACCGTCGTCTGATGCCAGCCATCCTGCGTCAGGGGCTTCGTGCCCGACACCGGGTAGTCCACCGGATGCGAGGTATAGACCCGCCGCGCCAGCCCCGCCGCTTGGTCCAGCGCGGTCACCGTGAACAGCCGTGTCCCCATCGCGGCAGCGCGGGCATGAAGGTCGGCGAAGATGGTCAGGACTGCCTCCGTTGGCAAAGCTGCGTGTCGTAACTGCCGCGCGTTGCGGCCATTGTCAGCGCCAATGCCGGGCTGTCAATGCAAAGGCGGCCTAGCGCCGGGTCATCGCGATGCGAATCAGCGCGCGCTCCATCAGCGCCATCCCCGGCGCGCGCGAGGTGGACCGCAGCGTCAGGTCCGTCTCCAGCAGTTGCGCCACCGCGCCTTCCAGCGCCCGCATCCCCCACTGCCCGGCCTGCCGCCCCATCGCGTCCTTCTGCTTGAAGTTCACCCGCGCCCGCTGGATGCCAGCCCCCGGCCCGCCCGGATCAGCCGCCGCCGCATGCAGGATGCGAAAGTGCCGCAGCGCCCCGATGCAGATCGTCACCGGCAGCACGCCCTGCCCCTCCAGCCGCCGGAACAACGGCCCGATCGCCTGCGAGCGCCCCTCGGCCACCGCGTCGATCAGATCGTCCACCTCGGCCTCGATGGTCGCGGGTGCCATCGCCGCCACGTCGGCCGGGGTCAGGGGCGCGGCATCGCCGTATTTGTACAGCGCGATCTTCTCCAGCGTCTGGCGAAAGTCGCCGGGGTCCAGCGCACGGGCCAGCGTGGTGAGGTCAGCCATCGCCTCGCGGTCGATATCGCGCAGACCCGCCTTCTTCAGCGCCTCGTCGATCTCTTCGCGGCTGGGCGGGTCATCGTAAAGCCCGATGCAGACCGCCGCCGGATGCTTGTCAAACAGCACCTTCAGCGCCGATTTCCCGGTCAGCCCGCCGCCCGTGACCACAATCGTCGCATCGCCCGGCTTCCACTCCTTCAACGCCACGCCGATCGGGTCGGCCAGCGTATCGGTCGCATCCTCCACGAACGCCACGCGCGGACCGGGAAAGAACCCCACCGCCTTGATCGCATCCACAAGCAGACTGCCATCCTTGCGCAGATCACCGCCCGACATCCGCGACAGCCGCATCTCGCCCTCGCCCTCCGGCCCGATCAGCGCGGCAATCACCTCTTGCCGCCGCAACGCCACGCGCATCGGATCGGCACCAAAGATCAACAGGCCCGGACGCCCCGGATCAGGCTTGGCGAAATAGCGGCTGGCCTCGACCCCTTTCAGGATCATGGAAAGGCGGCAGAGGCTGCGATCAGCCGCGCGACGATCTGGTCAGCCAGAATCCGCATCAGCCGCAAGGCCGCATCCTCTTCGGCGGCAAGGCCCGCGACCGTCGATCCGGTCGCCGAATAGGCGGTAAAGCTTTGCACCTGCCCGCCCGTCAGCCGCGATCCGGTGGCGGTATCGGTCAGGGTATAGTCGATCACACCCTTCAGGTTGAAGCGCGTGATCTCGTTTTCGGTGGTGATGCCCACGCCGAACGCTTCGGTGCGGATGGTGTAGGCCAGATCATAGCGGTGGTTGTTCGGCCGCCCCAGCCGCTCTTCCAGCCGTTCGACCAGATCAAAGCTGTTCTTGTCGTAAGGATCGGCCACCCGCACGGTTTCCACCAGCGTCGTGGCCACCCCGCCCGGCCCGTAGGCCGGGGCAAAGCCGCAGGCCGCCAGCACCAGCGGCGCGACGATCAGGCTGCGGCGGGAAAGCGCAGCACCCGACGCACGCGCCTCCCTCCCCCCTTGGTGGGGGAGGGATGGGGTGGGGGGGCACCCGGCAAGGGGGCGTATCTCAGACGACGACATTGATGATGCGCCCCGGAACCACGATGATCTTCTTCACCGGCTGCCCGGCAAGGAACTTCACCACAGCTTCATCCGCGAGGGCGATCTTTTCAACCTCTGCGGTGGGCATATCCTTCGGCACGCTGATTTCCGCCCGCCGCTTGCCGTTGATCTGGATCGGCAGCGTCACGGTATCGTCGATCAGAAGTGCGGGGTCCGCCTTTGGCCACGGTGCCTGCGCGCACAGCCCCGCGCCGCCCTGATAGGTCCAGATCGATTCCGCGATATGCGGCACCATCGGTGACATCAACTGCGCCAGCGTGCGAATCGCGTGCTTCATCGCCGGGGTCGAGGCGTTGGCCTTCGCCAGCGTGTTGGTGAACCCGTAAAGCGAGGCGATGGCCTTGTTGAAGGCAAAGGTCTCGATCCCGCGCGTCACTTCGTCCACCGCCTTGGCGGTGGCGCGCAACAGCGCATCGTCGCCCTCGCCCACATGGTCGGCCGGCATCTCGCCGATCCGGCTGCACAGGGTCCAGACGCGGCTCAGATGCTTGAACGCCGCATCCGCCCCTGATGACGTCCACTCCACATCCCGCTCCGGCGGGCTGTCCGACATCACGAACCAGCGCGCGGTATCGGCGCCAAACTGCGCGATGATGTTCGCCGGGTCGACGACGTTCTTCTTGGATTTCGACATCTTGGCCGAGGGAATCACCTCGACCGGCGTGCCGTCACGCAGTTTTCCGTCCACCACATCCTCGGGCAGATGATAAACCGGGCGGCCCTGCGCGTCGGTGGTCTTGTAGATTTCGTGCGTCACCATGCCTTGCGTGAACAGGGCATTGAACGGCTCGATGGCGCTGGCGGGCAGATGCCCGGTCTTGTGCATCGCGCGGGCAAAGAAGCGGGAATAAAGCAGGTGCAGGATCGCGTGTTCAATCCCGCCGATATACTGGTCGACGTTCATCCAGTAGGCGGCATCCTCGGCATCCGTCGGCGTTTCCGCGTGGGGCGAGGTGAAGCGGGCATAATACCACGACGAATCCACAAAGGTATCCATCGTGTCGGTCTCGCGCCTGGCAGGCGCACCGCATTTCGGGCAGGCGCAATCGCGCCACGACGGGTGGCGGTCCAGGGGATTGCCCGGCTTGTCGAACGTCACATCGTCCGGCAGCCGAACCGGCAGGTTTTCCTTCGCCTCCGGCACCACGCCGCAAGCCTCGCAATGCACCACCGGTATAGGGCAGCCCCAATAGCGCTGGCGGCTCAGGCCCCAATCCCGCAGCCGGAAGTTGGTGACGCCGCGCCCGACGCCGCGCGCCTCGCACTCGGCAATCGCGGCGGCAACGGCATCCCTTGGCGAGATCATTTCCTTGCCAAAGAATCCTCGAATGTATCTTTGCTCTTCGAAACTTAGCGCGATGTATGGTTCCGACCCGAAATCAAATGCAGCGATTGCTTCGATTGTCTCCGTTGCCCCTGCTTCGCGAGGGAAAGCCCTACGGCCCTCGTTCCCTTCCCACTCGACGTCAATGGCATCTTCTTTGCGTAGAACTGCCTGAACTTCCCAACCATCATCGGGAACCAAGACAGGAATAATGTCCAAACCATACTTCTTCGCAAAGTCATGGTCGCGCTGGTCATGCGCCGGGCAGCCAAAGATCGCGCCGGTGCCGTAATCCATCAGGATGAAGTTGGCGATGTAGACCGGCAATTGCCAATCCTCGTCAAACGGATGCAGCACCGTGATCCCGGTATCCATCCCCAGCTTCTCGCCCGTCTCGATGGCCTCGGCACTGGTGCCACCCCGCCGACACTCGGCCACAAACGCAGCCACCGCCGGGTCATGCCGCTCCAGATGCTTGGCCAACGGGTGATCCGGGCTGATCGCCGCGAAACTTGCGCCCAGCAGGGTATCCGGCCGCGTCGTATACACCTCCAGCCGGTCGAACCCCTCCGGCGCGCCATGCGTGGTGAACGCAAACTGCAAGCCGCGCGACTTGCCGATCCAGTTCGCCTGCATCAGGCGCACCTTCTCCGGCCAGTTGGTCAGCCCGTCCAGCGCCTCCAGCAATTCGCCCGAATAATCCGAGATCTTGAAGAACCACTGCGTCAACTCGCGCCGTTCGACCAGCGCGCCCGACCGCCAGCCCCGCCCGTCGATCACCTGCTCGTTGGCCAGCACCGTCATGTCGACCGGGTCCCAGTTCACCATCGCGGCCTTGCGGTAGATCAGCCCGGCGGCCAGCATGTCCAGAAACATCGACTGCTGCTGGCCGTAATACTCCGGGTCGCAGGTCGCGAACTCCCGGCTCCAGTCGATGCTCAATCCCAAGGGCTTCATCTGCCCGCGCATGTCGGCGATGTTCTGATAGGTCCAGTCCTTCGGATGCCCGCCCCGCTCCATCGCGGCATTCTCGGCCGGCATCCCGAACGCATCCCACCCCATCGGATGCAGCACCGAATACCCCTTGGCGGCCATGAACCGCGCCACCACATCGCCCATCGTATAGTTGCGCACATGCCCCATGTGGATGCGCCCCGACGGATAGGGGAACATCTCCAGCACGTAATACTTCGGCTTGGCCGGATCGCGCCGCGCGAGGAACACCCCGGCCTCGTCCCAGGCGTGCTGCCATTTCGGTTCGATCAACCCGGGTTCATAGCGCGACATCATTGGCCTCATGCGTATACGTGGGCGGAGTTACACCGACGCCACGGCAAACGTCCAGCCACTGCACGGCTTTCACCTGTTCGGAAATATCCTGCGGGGGTGCGGGGGTGCAAAACCCCCGCTTCGCGCGTCAGAGCTTGCTGTCGCGGATCCGGATCTGCCGTGCCCGGGTCAGGATCGCATCTTCCACCGCCCGCGCGGTTTCCGGTGCCACGGCAGCGCCACCCTGGCCCTGCAACGCCACCTTGAGGCTGCGCGCATCCAGCGCCGGGTCCTGCACATAGACCGTCGCGCGGTAGGCGCGCCCACCACCCGGCGGGCGGCCATAGCCGGTGACGATCACCCCGGTGAACGGGTCAACCGATTCGATCGGCAGGAAATTCAGCACCTCAAGGCTCGCCTGCCAGATATAGCGGTTCACCTCGACCGTGGTGTTCGGATTGTCGGCGTTCGAGAACAGATCCCAGATCGTCGATCGTTGCTGATCTTCACCGCTCGCCTTCGCCAAGGCGGCCCGCTGGGCATCGGCGGCTTCCTTGCCTCCTCCGCACGATGACAGCAGCGCAACAAGCCCTGCGGCAAGTGCCATCCGTGCGACGCGCTGCGAGATCATATTGCCACCCTCAACTGTGTCGGCATGTATCTAACCGACGCACCAAGTCGTGCCAAGCGCTTTCACGCCAAGCGCTTTCACGCCATGCGTCCCGGGCCTGCCACGCGCGCGCGGCAACTTGCACTATAGCTTGCAACTGAACCCGCATCAGACCCCGCCTGCGCACCTGTGACTTTGCTGCACCATACCGACATAGGTTTTCCCGCTGGCGGCCCGTTGGCGTTGCAATCTGACCGCTGCCGGTGGAAACAGCATCCATACCCCTGCGGATTCCCCTGCGGTGGGGCTACCTTGAAGAAAGAGGGAAAAAGACATGAAAAAGATTCTTCTCGCAACCACGATGATCGTGGGCACCGCCGGCTTTGCTTCCGCGGAAATCACCTTCTCGGGTTCGGCCGTGATGGGCGTTGGCGACAACGGCGGCGTTGACGGCGCGCGTTCCATCATGGAAACCTACCTGACCGCGAACGCTGCAAGCGAAACCGACACTGGCCTGTCGTTCGGCTTCTCGACCACGATCGCGACCTACAGCACCGACGGCGGCCTGAACGATGACGGCACGTCGGCGTTCATCTCGGGCGCTTTCGGCAAGCTCTCGATGGGTTCGGTTTCCGAAGCTGACGAAGTTGCCACCCTGTCGGACATCGGCGGCCTGTCGGGCCTCGGCGTTGACAACGTTGCTGAACGCTACACCGGCGACAGCAACGGCCGTCAGTCGCACGACGTGAACTACACCTACTCGGGTGGCCCGCTGACCCTCGGCGCATCGACCCAAATCGGCGCTGCCGGTGAAGGCGACGCTTACGCTGTCGGCGCCAAGTACACCTTCGGCGACGCTTACGTCGGCCTCGGCTACAACGACGACAACTCGACCCCAGTCGTCGCTGGTACCGTTGCTTCGGTTTATGCCGGCGGCAAATTCGGCGCCATCGGTGTGAACGCGATGTGGTCGGAATGGAACCCGGATGCAGCCGGTGCAAACCAGGACGCTTACGGCGTGTACATGACCTACTCGATGGACGCTCTGACCGTTATGGCGGAATACGCTGACGGCAGCGCTGCGACCGACGCCGCTTACGGTATCGGCGCTTCCTACGACCTCGGTGGTGGTGCTTCGGTTGTTGGCGGTGTTGCCAACGTGTCGAACACGACCGTCTGGGAAGCTGGCGTGAGCATGTCGTTCTAATCCTTCGGGATCAGACGATCTGGGAAAGAGCGGGCCTTGCGCCCGCTCTTTTCTTTTCTGCGCCTGGGGTTACCTTGCTCCCCACAGCCAGGGGGGCGCAGGCATGGCACTTCACGACATCACCGCACGGATGCAGGCGGCCACGCAGGCCGCGGGCCGCGCGCCGGGCGCGGTCACCCTGATCGCCGTATCCAAGGTGCAGCCGCTTGACCGGGTGGTCGCCGTGCTGGATCAGGGCCACCGCGTGTTCGGTGAAAATTACGTGCAAGAGGCGGCGGCCAAATGGCCCGACCTGCGCGCCCGCTTTGGTGCCGTCAGCGTTCACATGATCGGCCCGTTGCAAACCAACAAGGCCAGGCTGGCGGTTGACCTGTTTGACGCGATCCACACCCTCGATCGGGCGTCACTGGCGCAGAAACTGGCCAGCCTTGCCCAGGCGCGCGGCACCTGCCCACAGCTTTTCGTGCAGGTGAACACCGGCGCCGAACCGCAAAAGGCCGGCGTCCTGCCCGCCGACCTGCCCGGTTTTCTGGCCGACTGCCGGGCGATGGACCTCGCGCCGCACGGCCTGATGTGCATCCCGCCCGAAGCCGAACCCGGCACCCCGCATTTCGCCATGCTGGCCCGCATGGCCGCCGATCACGGCCTATCCGGCCTGTCGATGGGCATGAGCAGCGATTTCGAGGCCGCCATCGCCCACGGCGCCACCCACATCCGCGTCGGCTCCGCCATCTTTGGCGCGCGGGATTACGGGACAAACCCTGACAAAGGCTAAACGCGCCCATCAACCCCCTGAAATCATTTGACAAGCACCCCTGTCCCACGGTGGGACAGGGGCCTTGGTCTTGCTCTTTTCACAAATACTCCCGCCGGAGGCTCAGGTCGGCCCCGGGCTCGCCGATACGGCCTCAGGCCAGCCAGACCCGCGCATAAGGCGGCAGCGCCACATGGCCGTCAAACACCTCCACCGGATGATCCGACAATAGGTCATGCATCGCGGTGACCCCCACGCCCCGCACCCAGGCCTCCGGCACCCGGCTCCACCCTTCGGTGAAATTGAACAGGCACAGCACCACCCCCGTCGGCGCCACGCGGACAAAGGCGAACAGCCCCGCCACCCCCGCGCTGACCACCCGGACCGGCACCCCGCCATGCAGCGCCGCCACCGCCCGCCGCCGCGCCAGGATCGCCTTCGTCCCCCAGAACACCCGCGCCCCGGGGCTGGCCCCGTCATGCCGATGCCCCGCCACCGCCCAATCCATCGCCGGCCGATGGATCCACCGGCTGTCATGCGCATGCTCCGGCACCTGAAGATAGCCGTAGTCATTGGTCAGCGCCAATTCGTCGCCCATGTAGATCAGCGGAATCCCCCCGTAAGACGCGATCAGCGCATGCCCCATCAGAACGCGCTGCACCGCCGCCTCCACCCCCGCCGCGTCGCCCGCCTCCATCGCCCGCTCCAACCCCGCCAGCGAGGCAAGGCTGCCCGAGATCCGCTTGTCCCCCGTCGCCTCGTTCACCTGGAAAAGCGCGCCCTTGGCAAAGGTGCCGGGGAAACTGCCCTCGTAGAACTGCGACAGGAAGTTGCGATGCCCATGCCCCGTCGCCCCCACCGCCGCGGCATCCTCATCGGTGATCGCCCAGCCGATGTCGTCGTGGCAGCGGATATAGGTGGCATAGGTCGCATTGGTCAGCCGGTCGGGGAAATGGGTGCCCAGCACATGCGTCATCAGCCGGGTGTCGCGGGTCGCGAGCGCCGACCAGAACTGCACCATCAGGCTGTTGTGGTAGGCAAGGTTGCCCTCGCGCCCGTCATGCTTGCCACGCCCCAGATACGGCAGCATCTCGGCCGGGGCGACAATCGCCTCCTCCAGATGGATCACCGCCGCCGAGCCAATCCGGCTGCACGCCCGAAGCGCCTGCAACAGCATGTGGACCTCGGGTTCCGACTGGCAGCGCGTGCCCATCCGCTTCCACATGAAGGCCACGGCATCCAGCCGCAGCACATCGACGCCGCGGTTGGCAAGAAACAGCATGATCTCGACGATTTCCAGAAAGACTGCCGGGTTGGCCCAGTTCAGATCCCACTGGTGTTCGTTGAACGTGGTCCAGACCCATTTGCCGATGCCGGGATAATAGGTGAAATTGCCCGGTGCATTGTCGGGAAACACCTCGACCAGCGATTGCTCGTAGCGGCGCGGCACGTCGGGCGTGTCGAACATCAGGTAATAGTCCTGATACGTCGCGTCGCCCTTCGCCGCCTGCTTCGCCCAGGCGTGTTCCTTGGCGGTGTGGTTCAGCACAAGGTCGATGCAGACCGAAATGCCCCGCGCCCGCAGCGCCGCCGTCACCGTCTCGAAATCCTCCATCGTGCCGTAGGCCGGGTTGATCTGGCGGTAGTCCATCACCGAATAACCGCCGTCGCTGTCACCGGGGCGCGGCTTCAGGCAGGGCATCAGGTGAACGTAGGTGATGCCCAGATCGTCAAGGTAATCGAGCTTGTCGAGGATGCCGCGCAGCGTGCCGGCAAAGCGGTCGATGTAGAACACGTAGCCCGCCATGTCGGGCCGCTGAAACCAGTCGGGTTCCAGATCGCGCTTCAGGTCCAGCGCTTTCAGATCGGCGGGGCGGTCCTTCCAGCCCTTCTTCAGCACCATGAGGAGCGCGGCGCGAAAGTCGGAGTAGTCCTCGCGGTGGCCATAGATCGTGTCCAGCATCGGCCACAGATCGGGGGCGGACCTGGCAAGACGCAGATCAAAAATCTCGTCATCCGATGTGGACGGCGGTCTGGCCATGCAGGTGTCCTCCCTTTGACGGGGGAAGATTATGCGGTCCAAAGCGTTTTGGAAAGGGGGTCAGCCCTGAATGACCAGACGGCTGCGGTGCCTGATCCGCGGCGCGATCCAGCGCAGGTCGCGGGCTGCCAGGGCGACGCAGCCCGCCGTGCGGGCCTGTGGCCTGCGCCACGCATGAACGAAGATCGCCGACCCGCGCCCCGGCACGGCGTCGGGCCAGTTCCAGTCGGTGATCAGGATCAGGTCATACATCGGGTCGGCGCGGCGCAGCCGTTCGTGGCTGAAACAGTGCGGCGCGCGGACCATCAGGTTGTAATCCTCGTCGCGCGGATCGTCGGACCACAGGTCGGATGGCCCGATCGGCAGCGCCCAGTCGGCGGGCCGCACCATCCGGTCGGGACGGTACAGCATCCCGACGATGCGGTGCGTGCCAAGCGGGGTGGCACCATCGCCCTCGCGCTTGGCGCCGGTCACACCGCCGCGCCCAAGCACGCAAGGAAACCGCCGCCCTTGAAACCGCAAACCCCAGCGCGATACCACCAGATCATCCGGCGTCACGAAAGATGCCCCGATTTCGCGGCCTTGGTCGCCAGATACGCCTTGTTCTCGGGCGTCTGGCCCACATGCAGCGGCACACGTTCGGTCACGGTCAGGCCGCAGCCCTCCATCATCGCGATCTTGCGGGGATTGTTCGTCATCAGCCGCACCTGCGAAAACCCCATGCGCCGCAGGATATCGGCACCGATCCGAAAATCGCGCTCGTCGTCCTCGAAGCCCAGCCGATGGTTCGCCTCGACCGTGTCAAACCCTTGATCCTGCAGCGAATAAGCCCGCATCTTGTTGGCAAGGCCGATGCCGCGACCTTCCTGGTTCAGATACAGCAGAACGCCAGCCCCTTGCGCCCCCATCTGCTGCAATGCGGCCTTCAGTTGCGGCCCGCAGTCGCATTTCAGGCTGCCCAGCACATCGCCGGTAAAGCAGGCCGAATGGATGCGTGCCAGCACCGGCTGCTTGCGGTCGGGCTTGCCGATCTCGATCGCGTAGTGTTCCTCGGTGCCGTCCTCGGGGCGGAAGATATGCACGCGGCCCGCCTCTGCCGCCGCCAGCGGCACCCGCGCCGACACCACCTCGGCCATCGGTGACAGCGCCAGCAGCGCAGGCCCGACCTCTTCCAGCGTCAACAGCGTCAGCCCGTTCGCCGCCGCCAGCGGCACCGCACCGGCCACCGGCACCACCAGCGCCGCAGGCAGAAGATGTGCCGATTTCGCCAAGGCAAGCGCGGCGCGGTGCAGATCGGCCCGCCCGTCGCGCAGCGATTGCAGCGGCCCCTTCATCGGCACCCGCAGATCATCCGCCGGGTCGGCCAGCGCCCGCACCCAGTCCAGCCCCGCGTCGGCTGGCAGGGCAATCCGCGCCAGATCGCCATCATAGGCGCGGGCCTTCAACGTCTCGGCCCGCCGCGCGGTGATTGCCAGCACCGGCGCACCGAAGCCGCGCAGATCGGCCAGCCGGGCGGCATCCAGCGCCTCGACCGCCACCACCAGCGCCGCCTCGCCGCCACCCGACAGCACCACCGGCACGCCCATGCGCAGATCGCCCCGCGCGCGGGTCAGCCGTTCGGTGATGCTCAGCGCAAGGGTCATGTGTCTCTCCTGCCCCTTCTCTAGCGGTCGCCCGAAGGAATTGAAACATTCACCGCCAGACCGACACGACCGCGTGAGGAATTGGTAGCAAATCTTGCACGCTTCGTGATCGAAGCGCATCTCACAACGAAGGCAACAGGAGGCTTTGATGGCCCAACTTCGCAAGATCCTTCTCGTGGACGATGACGACGACCTGCGCGAAGCGCTGAGCGAGCAATTGGTGATGACCGAAGATTTCGACGTGTTCGAAGCCCGCACCGGCGCCGAAGGCATGGAAAAGGCCAAGGCCGCGCTTTACGACCTTGTGATCCTTGACGTGGGTCTGCCTGACACCGATGGCCGCGAGCTGTGCCGCCGGATGCGCAAGGGCGGCGTCAAGTGCCCGATCATGATGCTGACCGGCCACGACACCGACAGCGACACCATCCTTGGCCTTGATTCCGGTGCCAACGACTATGTGACCAAGCCGTTCAAGTTTCCGGTGCTGCTGGCCCGCATCCGCGCGCAACTGCGCACCCATGAACAGTCCGAAGACGCCGTGTTCCAGATGGGCCCCTACACCTTCAAGCCGGCGCAGAAGATGCTGATCGACGAGAAGGAAAAGAAGATCCGCCTGACCGAAAAGGAAACCAACATCCTGAAATACCTCTACCGCGCCAGCCAGGGCGTGGTGGCACGGGATGTGCTTTTGCACGAGGTCTGGGGCTACAACGCGGGCGTCACCACCCATACGCTGGAAACCCACATCTACCGCCTGCGCCAGAAGATCGAGCCCGACCCCTCGAACGCACGCATCCTTGTGACAGAAAGCGGAGGGTATCGTCTGGTCGCCTAACGCAAGCAAAGCGGGCAAGGCGGCATGGGGCCGTCTTGCAACAGCCGCAAAATCTTTCGCTTCGGGGCTTATTGTGGCCAGATTCCCTTGTTAACGTTTCTACATGCACAGGTTGTGCAACGAGTTCCCCTTGTCGCGTCGGGGTTATGGCGCGGCATCCTCCCTGTTGGACCTGGCCGGGCTTCTTGCCCGGCCTTTTTTTTGCTTTGCTTGATCCCCGTCAAGTCGCGGTCGCGCAATCCGGCCTAGGTGTTGGTCACCTCCCTGATCACTGGGCCGGGCCAAGCGTCCGGCCTGTTTTTCACCCGCAGGCGCCGCTTCCCAATCTGCCGTCGCTGCGCCATATGTGACAGGCCCAGCCCGGAGCTTGCCCATGCCCTTCACCCTTGCCACCTGGAACATCAATTCGGTCCGCCTGCGCGAGGGCCTGGTCGCCCGCCTGATGGCCGAGGAAAGCCCCGACATCCTGTGCCTGCAGGAATGCAAGAGCCCGGTTGAAAACATCCCGCTCGCGCAGTTTCAGGCGCTTGGCTACCGCTACATCGTGGCACGCGGGCAAAAGGGCTATAATGGCGTTGCGATCCTGTCAAAGCTGCCCATCGTCGATGCGGGCGACAAGGATTTCGCCCAGCTCGGTCACGCCCGCCACGTTTCAGCCCGGCTGGAAAACGGCGTCACGATCCACAACATCTACGTCCCCGCAGGCGGTGACATTCCCGACCGCGAAGTGAATGTGAAGTTCGGCCAGAAGCTCGATTTCCTGACCGAGATGCGCGACTATTTCCACTGGGAACGCCCCGACCGCGCCATTCTGGTGGGCGACCTGAACATCGCCCCGCGCGAAGATGACGTCTGGGATCACAAGGCGCTTCTGAAGATCGTCAGCCATACGCCTGTCGAAGTGGAACAGTTCGGTCAGGTGATGGACGCGGGCGGCTGGCAGGACGTAACGCGCGACCACATCCGCGACGGGCGGCTTTACAGCTGGTGGAGCTACCGCGCCGCCGACTGGCACGCCGCAGACAAGGGCCGTCGGCTGGATCATATCTGGGCCACGCCCGACATTCTGTCCGCCTCGCATTCCAGCCGCATCCTCCGCCCCGTTCGCGGCTGGGAACAGCCGTCCGACCACGTTCCGGTGTTCGCCACGTTCGATCTGTAGCCCGGCTACGGCCCCGCGATCAGCGCCCGCAGCACGGCTTGTGCGTTTTCGCTGTCCCACTCGGCATCGCCGATCAACCGCGCGACCTCTTGCCCCTCGGGGTTGAGGATCACCGTCACCGGCAGGCCCAGCACCCCCATCGCACGGCCAAGCTGCGACTTCGGGTCGCGCAGCACCGGCAGGTTGACCACGGCGGCCTCTTCATAGAACCGCTGGATGCCTTCCACCGCGTTGCGCCCCGTCGCCACCGGCAGCACCGCAATCTCGGGCATCGCCACCTGCAACCGGTCAAGCGAGGGCATCTCCTTGCGGCAGGGCGCGCACCACGTCGCCCAGAAATTCAACACCACCCACTTGCCGCGATAATCAGCCAGCGCATGTTCGCCGTCCGCCGCATCCAGCAGAACCGCCTCGGGCACCGGGGCGGGCGACATGTGGATCGCCAATTTCTTCATGTCGCCATCGCGCAACCCCGCCACATCGGCGTGGGCGGCGTTTGCACCAAAGGCCAAGGCCGTATAAACGACCAGCAGAGTTTTCCGCAGCATCATCCCTCGCAAGGCCGCATCATGACCGCTTCGCCCGAAACCCCGTCCGCCAACCAGATGTGGGGCGGGCGTTTCGCCGCTGGGCCGGATGCCATCATGCAGGCGATCAACGCCTCCATCGGCTTCGACCAGCGGCTCTACGCGCAGGATATCGCGGGCAGCCGGGCCCATGCGGCGATGCTGGCCGCCACGGGTATCCTGACCAATAAGGATGCCGAGGCGATCGGGAAAGGCCTGCTCACGGTCTTGTCAGAGATCGAGGCCGGGAATTTCCCGTTTCGGGTGGAATTGGAAGACATCCACATGAACGTGGAGGCCCGCCTGAAGGAAATCATCGGCGAACCTGCAGGCCGGCTGCACACCGCGCGCAGCCGCAACGATCAGGTCGCCGTCGATTTCCGCCTGTGGGTGCGCGACCAGTGCGATGCGGCGATCACCGGGCTGGATGCACTGATGCGCGCGTTTCTGGCGCAGGCCGAGGCGGGAGCCGACTGGGTGATGCCCGGCTTCACCCACCTGCAAACCGCGCAGCCTGTGACGTGGGGTCACCACATGCTGGCCTACGTCGAGATGTTCGCCCGCGACCGTTCGCGCTTTGTCGACGCCCGCCGCCGGATGAACGAATGTCCCCTTGGTGCCGCTGCGCTTGCCGGAACCTCGTTCCCGATCGACCGGCACATGACGGCCGCTGCCCTCGGCTTTGACCGGCCAACAGCCAACAGCCTCGATTCAGTCTCCGACCGCGACTTCGCGCTGGAGTTTCTGGCGGCCTCCAGCATCACCGCGATGCACCTGTCGCGCTTTGCCGAGGAACTGGTGATCTGGTCCTCGGCCCAGTTCCGCTTCGTGCGCCTGTCGGACCGCTGGACCACCGGCTCCAGCATCATGCCGCAGAAGAAGAACCCCGACGCGGCAGAACTGCTGCGCGCGAAGCTGGGGCGCATCCTTGGGGCCACGGTGGCGCTGTTCACCATCATGAAGGGCCTTGCGCTGACTTATTCAAAGGACATGCAGGAAGACAAGGAACAGGTCTTCGACGCAGCCGACACGCTGATGCTGGGCCTCGCCGCGATGACCGGCATGGTCGCCGACATGACCGCGAACCGCGACACCCTGAAAACCGCCGCCGCCTCGGGCTTTTCCACCGCGACCGACCTTGCCGACTGGTTGGTGCGCGAACTGGGCCTGCCGTTCCGCGAGGCGCATCATGTGACCGGCACGCTGGTCGCACTGGCGGAAAAGGCGGGCGTCGATCTGCCGGACCTGACGCTGGCGCAGATGCGATCCGTCCACCCCGGCATCCGCGCCGATGTGTTCGACGTGTTGGGCGTTGAAAATTCCGTCCGCAGCCGCACATCCTATGGCGGCACCGCGCCGGATCAGGTGCGCGCCCAGATTGCCCGCTGGCGCGACGCCCTCGCCTGACCCCGTGCCTCGCCTGACCCCGTGCCTCGTCTGACCCCGTTTCTCGTCTGACCCCGTTTCTCTTCTGACCCCGTGTCACGCTCGCCCCTGAAAAGGACACCGACCATGAAACCCGCCGCCCTCGCAGCCCTTCTCCTCCTGGCCGCGTGCAGCGACCCGCGCCTCAACGCCGGCATTTCCATCGGCACCGGTGGCGTTGCCATCACGCCATCGGTTTCGGGCGGGCTTGGTGGCGGTCGGATCAGCTATTCTCCATGAAGGACACCGCGATGAAAGCCACCCTGCTAGCCGCCGTTCTGGCCCTTGCCGCCTGCGGTGCCGATGGCCCGCCAGAACCGCCCACCCGCGCCGGCCTGCAGATCACCGGACAAACCCACATCGGCGTGGCATCGAAATGAGCCCGCTGCGCCTGACCTACCTTGCCCTTGCCATCTGGGGCGCGATCCATCCGATGTATTGGTTCGTGACCTACATGAACGAAACCGGCACCGGCCTGTCCGGCCTGATCGACGCCTGGTATGTCAATGCCTCCACCACCGGGCTGACCTGGGATCTGACCATCGCCGCCATCACGCTGACCGTCTGGATCATCGCCGAAACCACCGCCCGCAAGGCCTGGGCGAACCTGATTGCGATCCCCGCGACCTTCTGCATCGGCGTCAGTTGCGGCCTGCCGCTCTACCTCTTCCTGCGCTCGCGCCCCAATGCGTGAATTGCGCGGCGCGTGGCGTCTGCTATACGCGCCGGGGGTTTAACCGCAGGATCGGGGCCATGGATCATTTCCTTTACCGCAACGGCATCCTCCATGCCGAGGACGTTGCCATCCCCGACATCGCCGCCACCGTCGGCACGCCCTTCTACGTCTATTCCACCGCCACCCTGACGCGCCACTACACCCTTTTCACCGAGGCGCTTTCGCCTCTGCCGCACATGGTGTGCTTTGCCATCAAGTCCCTCTCGAACATCGCCGTCCTCAAGACGCTGGGCGACCTTGGCGCCGGGATGGATGTGGTGTCAGGCGGCGAATACCGCCGCGCCAAGGCCGCCGGCGTGCCGGGCGACCGCATCGTGTTTTCCGGCGTCGGCAAGACGCGCGAGGAAATGCGACTGGCGCTGACCGGCGGCATCCGCCAGTTCAACGTCGAAAGCGAACCGGAACTGCGGGCACTGTCCGAGGTGGCAACCAGCCTTGGCCTGACTGCGCCGATCACCATCCGCATCAACCCGGATGTCGACGCCAAGACCCACGAAAAGATCGCGACCGGGAAAAAGGAAAACAAGTTCGGCATCCCGATCGCCCGCGCGTCCGAGGTTTACGCCGAGGCAGCAACCCTGCCCGGCCTGCAGATCATCGGCATTGACGTGCACATCGGCAGCCAGTTGACCGAGCTTGAGCCCTTTGAACAGGCCTACCTCAAGGTCGCCGACCTCACCCGCCAACTGCGCGCCGAAGGCCATACCATCAGCCGCCTCGACCTTGGCGGCGGGCTTGGCATCCCCTACGAACGCTCCAACACCGCGCCGCCGCTGCCCACCGACTACGGCGCGCTCATCAAGCGCACCGTGGGTGACCTTGGCTGCGAGATCGAGATCGAGCCGGGCCGCCTCATCGCGGGCAACGCGGGCCTGCTCGTCGCCTCGGTGATCTATGTGAAAGAAGGCGAGGGGCGGGATTTCCTGATCCTCGACGCCGCGATGAACGATCTTGTCCGCCCCTCGATGTATGGCGCGCACCACGACATCGTGCCGGTGATCGAACCCGGCCCCGCCACCGAAGCGCAGGCCTTCGATGTGGTCGGCCCGGTCTGTGAAACCGGCGACACCTTTGCCAAGGCCCGCCGGCTGGCACCGCTGCATGAGGGCGACCTTGTCGCCTTCCGCTCGGCCGGGGCGTATGGCGCGGTGATGGCGTCGGAATACAACACCCGGCCCCTGATCCCCGAAGTTCTGGTTCACGGGGATCACTTCGCCGTCATTCGCGCCCGTCCGACCTTTGACGAAATCCTCAATCGCGATACCATCCCCGAATGGCTGTGACGCCCCGTCGCGCCAGAAGGCAGGCTCGATGACCAGACGCAGCACTCCGGCGCCGCTCAAGACCCTCGTCTGGCCGATGCGGCTGACGCTTTTCGGGCTGTGGGCGGAACGGCTGGCGCGGGCGTTCTGGCCGCTGTGGTCGCTGCTGCTGGCCACCGTCGCGGCGCTTGCCTTCGGGGTGCAGGACTTTGGCCCGCTGCTTTGGGTGCAGATTGCGGGGGCGGTGATCGCGCTTGCCGCGGTGGCCCTCCTCGCCGTCGGCCTGCGCCGCTTCCGCCGCCCGACGCCGGGTGACGCGCTGGACCGGCTGGATGCCACGATGCCCGGCCGCCCCATCGCCGCCCTGACCGACACCCAAGCCATCGGCACCGACGACCCCGCCTCGCTTGCCGTCTGGCAGGCCCACAAGGACCGCATGGCGAAACGCGCGGCGCAGGCGCAGCCCGTGCGGCCCGACCTGCGCCTGTCCTCGCGTGACCCGTTTTCGCTGCGCTACGTCGCACTGACCGCCTTTGTCATGGCCGTTCTGTTCGGATCGTTCTGGCGCGTCACCTCTGTCGCGGGCCTCGCCCCCGGTGCGGCCGAGGCGATGCCGTCCGGCCCGACATGGGAAGGCTGGGCGCAACCGCCCGCCTATACCGGCAAACCGACGCTTTACCTCAACGACATCACCGCCCCGACGCTGGAACTGCCGACCGGAAGCCGCGTGCAGGTGCGGCTTTACGGCGCCGAAGGCAGCCTGACCGTCGAACAGACCATCGCAGCAGCCGCGCCGCCGCCCGCGCCCACAGCAGAACCCGCCGCCGCCGTGCCCGACGGGATGCAGGGCGTCCACGACCTGACTGTCGCGCAATCCGGCCGCCTTGCCATCGAAGGCCCCTCGGGCCGCGAATGGCAGATCACCGCCAAGCCCGACGCCGGCCCCAGCATCGCCGTTTCCGGCAACATGGGCCGCGAGGCGGATGGCCGCTTCAAGCAGGGCTTCACCGCCAGCGACGATTACGGTGTCGTCGCCGGCCGCGTGACCATCGCCCTTGACCTGGCCGCGATAGACCGCCGCCACGGCCTGACCGTCGAGCCCGAGCCTGTCGAACCCGTCACCCTCGACCTGCCGATGCCGATGACCGGCAAGCGCACCGAGATGACCGAATTGCTGGTCGACGACCTGTCGAAGCACGTCTTCGCCAACCTGCCGGTCACGATGGTCTTTGCCGCCGTCGATGCCGCCGGGCAGGAAGGCCAGTCCGCCCCCTATGCCGTCACCCTGCCCGGCAAGCGCTTCTTCGACCCCCTCGCCGCCGCGCTGATCGAAATGCGCCGCGACATCCTGTGGAACCGCGTCAACGCCACCCGCGCCGCGCAGATCCTGAAGGCCGTCACCAACAAGCCCGAAGGCTTCATCCGCCACGACCGTGCCTTCCTGCGGCTGCGCGTCCTGATGCGCACCCTTGATACCGAAAAGGCCGCGCTTTCCACCGAACAGCGCGACGCTGTGGCCGAGGAGTTGTGGCAGATCTCGCTGATGGTGGAGGAAGGCAACCTCCACTCCGCCCTCGAACGGCTGCAACGCGCGCAGGACCGGCTGGACGAGGCGATCAGGAACGGCGCCTCGCCCGAGGAAATCGAACAACTGATGCGCGAGATGCAGCAGGCGCTGAACGAATACACCCGCGAACTGGCCGAAGAGGCACAGCGCAACCCCGGCGACCAGCAGCAGTCGGAAATGATGCAGGGCCAGATGATGTCGGCCGATCAGCTTCAGCAGATGATGGACGAACTTCAGCGCCTGATGGAAGAAGGCAAGACCGCCGAGGCCGCCGAACTGATGGAACAGCTCCGCCAGTTGATGGAAAACATGCAGGTGGTGCAGGGCCAGGGCGGGCAAGGCCAAGGTCAGGGCAGCCCCGGCCAGCAGGCGATGCGTGACCTTGGCGACACGCTGCGCGACCAGCAGGAATTGTCCGACGACGCCTACCGCGACATGCAGCAAGGCGAAGATGGCCAACAGCCCGGCGACGAACAGCAGGGGCAGGATGGCCAGCAGCCGGGCCAACAGCCGGGCCAGGGGCAGGATGGCCAGCAGGGCGAAGGTCAGGCGCAGGATCAGGGCAGCCTCACCGACCGCCAGCGCGACCTGCGCCAGCGCCTGAACCAGTTGCAGAACGGCCAGCTTCCCGGCGATGGCACCCGGCAGGGCGAAGCCGGGCGCCAGAACCTCGACGACGCCGCCCGCGCGATGGAAGAAGCCGAGGACGCCCTGCGCGACGGTGATCTCGATGGCGCGCTCGACCGTCAGGCCGACGCGCTGCAATCCCTGCGCGACGGGATGCGTGATTTCGGCGAGGCACTGGCACAAGAGCAGCGCGAAAACCGCGACGGTCAGGGCGGCGAAGAGTTTGGCCGCGCCGACCCGAACGGCCGCGATCCCCTTGGCCGCGAGGCTGGCGAGGATTCTGCCCGCATCGGCTCGGATCAGAACATGGTGCAGAACGACCCGAATCGGCGCGCGCAGGAACTGCTGGACGAAATCCGCCGCCGCTCGGGTGAACTGACCCGTCCGGGCGAGGAACTGGACTACCTCAAGCGCCTGCTCGAGATGTTCTGACGCGGGTCCGGTGCCGGCAATGGCATCGGGCCGGCGGCTTCGGACACACCGCCGGATATCGCGCACGGTTTCCTTCCCCGGAGCCACAGCCTAAGCTGACCGCATGACGCCCGCCCCCACCCCCCAGCCCCGGATCGCCGCGCTTGATCTTGCCCGCACGCTGGCCGTGATGGGTATGGTGGTCTTTCACTTCACCTTCGATCTGCAAATGTTCGGCCACATTGCACCGGGCACCATTCAACTGCCGTTCTGGTATTACTTCGCCCGCCTCGTCGCTGGCAGCTTTCTGTTCCTCGCCGGGGTCAGCCTGTGGCTGGCGCATGGGCGGGGCATCCGCTGGCCCGCGTTCTGGCGCCGCTTGCTGATGGTCGCCGGTGGTGCGGCCCTTGTCTCCATCGCCAGCATCTGGGTCACACCCGGTGGCTTCATCTGGTTCGGCATCCTGCACGCCATCGCCATCGCCAGCCTGATCGGCCTTGTGTTCCTGCGGCTTCCCGCCCTCGTCACGCTGGCCGCCGCCACGCTTGCCTTTACCCTGCCGTGGATTGCCACCGACGCCCGCTTCGACAGCCTCTGGCTGATCTGGCTGGGGCTTGCCGAAACCCGGCCGTTCATGGCCGATTACGTGCCCTTGTTGCCGTGGCTGGCCCCCTTTCTTGCCGGCATCGCGCTGGGACGGATCGGCAGCAAATCCGGCCTTTGGGCCCGCCTGACCCGCGCCACCGGCCCAACCTTCCGCACGCTGACCTTTCCGGGCCGCCACAGCCTGGTGATCTACCTTCTGCATCAGCCACTCCTGGTCGGCGGATTCTTCGCCTACGCCTGGATCAGCCGGTAGGAAAAAGGGTCCCGCACTTGCGTGCAGGACCCTGCTGGCAGCTAAAATCTTCTCGGACAAATGCCGTGGTAATCGTAAAACCCCGCAGCGGGGCAAATCTGCAAACATGGTCACTCGCTACCGTCTCAGTATAGGATAAAATCCCGTTAACTGCGCCCCCTTGGCGTGTGGACAAGCCGTTTCCATATCCTGACACGGTCTCAACCCAAGGGTGTATTGCCCGCTGCCTGCCCGCGCCCTTTCCCTTTGCCGTCCAGTGCGCTAATCCCTTTCCCGGGCTGCTTTCGGGGACCAAACAATGAAATTCACGCTTTCCTGGCTTCGGGACCATCTCGATACCACCGCCACCATCGACCAGATCACCGAAGCGCTGACCGACCTTGGGCTTGAGGTCGAAGGCGTCGAAGACCCCGCCCGTGTGCTGGGCGCGTTCCGCATCTGCCGCGTGATCGAGGCCGTGCAGCACCCCAACGCCGACCGCCTGCGCCTGTGCCGCGTTGAAACCTACCCGGATGGCCCCGGCGGCCGGATGGAGGAGGTGCAGGTCGTCTGCGGCGCCCCGAACGCCCGCACCGGCCTCGTCGGCGTGTTCGCCCCCGTCGGCACCCACGTCCCCGGCACCGGGGTAGACCTGAAACCCGGCAACATCCGCGGCGTCGACAGCAACGGGATGCTCTGCTCGGAACGCGAACTCATGCTGTCGGACAACCACGACGGCATCATCGACCTGCCCGCCGACGCCCCCTTGGGCACGCGCTTCATCGACTGGCGCGGCCTCAACGATCCGATGGTGGAAATCAAGGTCACGCCAAACCGCCCGGACGCACTTGGCGTCCGCGGCATCGCGCGCGATCTTGCCGCCCGCGGCATTGGCACCCTGAAGCCGCACCGCATCGACCCGGTGAAAGGCGGCTTCCCCTCGCCCATCGCCGTCCGCATCGACGAGGCGCTGAAGGCCAAGGGTTGCCCGCATTTCGCTGGCCGCCTGATCCGCGGCGTCAGGAACGGCCCCTCGCCCGACTGGATGCAGGCCCGACTGAAGGCCATCGGCCTGCGCCCGATTTCCGCACTGGTCGATATCACCAACTACTTCACCTTCGGCCTGAACCGCCCGCTGCACGTCTTTGACGCGGCCAAGGTGAAAGGCGACCTGCGCATCCACGCGGCAACGGGTGGCGAGATGCTGCTGGCGCTGGACGGCAAGACCCACACCCTCGCCCCCGGCCAGATGGTCATTTCCGACGACCACGGCCCGGAATCCCTTGCCGGCATCATGGGCGGCGAGGCGTCCGGCTGCACGCCCGACACCACCGACGTGTTCCTCGAATCCGCCTGGTGGGACCCGATCACCATCGCCGCCACCGGCCGCGCGCTGAAGATCAACTCCGATGCCCGCTACCGGTTCGAACGTGGCGTCGACCCCGCCTTCACCCTGCCGGGGCTAGAGGCGGCGACCCGCATGATCCTTGATCTGTGCGGCGGCGAGGCCTCCGACATCGTGCAGGACGGCGCGCCGATCGACACCCGCCGCGCCTACCGCCTGACCCCCGCCCGCGTCATCAGCCTTGTCGGCATGGACATCCCCGAGGCCACCCAGCGCGCCACGCTGGAGGCGCTCGGCTTCACCCTTGACGGCAACATGGCCACCCCGCCCACCTGGCGCCCCGACATTCTGGGCGAGGCCGACCTTGTCGAAGAAGTCGCCCGCATCGCCTCGCTGACAAAACTGAAAGGCGCGCCGCTCGCCCGCACCCTGCCCGGCGTGCCAAAGCCGATCCTGACGCCGCTCCAGGTGCGCGAACGCAGCACCCGCCGCACGCTGGCAGCCCTCGGCTACAACGAATGTGTCACCTACAGCTTCATCGACCAAGCCTCGGCCACGCTCTTCGGCGGCGGTGCTGATGCCGTGCGCATCGACAACCCGATCTCGTCGGAAATGTCGCACCTGCGCCCCGACCTTCTGCCCGGCCTTCTGCACGCCGCCGCCCGCAATCAGGCGCGCGGCTTCATGGACCTTGCCCTCTTCGAGATCGGCCCCGCCTTCCACGGCGGCGAACCGGGTGACCAGCACCTGCAAGCCGCTGGCCTTCTGATCGGTCAGGCTGCCCGCCGCGACCCGCACGGCTCGCGCCGGATCGCCGACGTCTACGACGCCAAGGCCGATGCCGAGGCCGTGCTGGCCGCCCTCGGCGCGCCTGCCCGCGCCCAGATCACCCGCACTGCCGCCGCGTGGTTCCACCCCGGCCGGTCTGGCGTGATCGGGCTTGGCACCAACGTCATGGCCACCTTCGGCGAGGTCCACCCCCGCATCCTGCAAGCGCTCGATGTGAAAGGCCCCGCCACAGCCTTCACCATCCTCATCGCCAACGTGCCCTGGCCCAAGGTGAAAACCCCCACCCGCCCGGCGCTGGTGATTTCCGATCTGCAAGCCGTCGACCGCGACTTCGCCTTCACCGTCGACGCAAAGGTCGAGGCGCTGATCGCCGTCAACGCCGCCCTCGGTGCCGACAAGGCGCTGATCGAAAGCGTCCGCGTGTTCGACCAGTTCACCGGCGACAAGGCCGAGGCACAGATGGGCCCCGGCAAGAAGTCCATCGCCCTCGCCGTTCGCCTGCAACCAAGGGACAAGACCCTGACCGAAGCCGAGATCGAGGCCGTTTCCGCCAGGATCATCGACAAGGTCACCAAGGCAACCGGCGGCAGCCTGCGCGCCTGAAGCCCGCCACAAGGCACCTCCCCTCCCCCTCGTGGGGAGGGGATGGGGGTGGGGGCGCCCGGCGGGGTGCTACTTTCTCGCCTTCCAGGTGTTCAGCCACGCCCCGAACCGCCCGAAGACGCCCCGTGCTTCCTTGCGCACCGTGTCCACCCGTGCGCCCGCCGCATCGAACGTCTCGCCCACGTCAGCCAGCGCCGGATCAACCATCCGTTCGCGGAATTGCAGCCACATCTTGCGCAGCATAAAGATCACAAAGGCCAGGAACGACAGGATGATGATGTTGACCCACGGAATCAGCGTCACATCCGGCCCTTCGACCCGCGCAATGCTGACCGCATTCGGGAAGATCGAAAAGATCGGCAGCCGCCACCCGTAGTGCGTGATCGCCACCCATTGCGGGTTGGCCTTGTCGGATTTCAGATTCTGCGCCTCGGCCTGCAAAGTGCTGCTGTCCCACTTGAAGTAGGGCGGCCAGAACCAGCCGGTATCCTCGTTGCGGTAGACCATCACCGTGTCGCCATCCGGATAGACCGCGTCGATGAACCGGATGTCACGGATGGTGGCGGTGGTTTCCACCCCCGTCCCGGTATCCTCGATCGCATAGAACATCCAGTTCGCCCCGATCGGCGTGTTCTTGTTGTAGGTGTTGATGATATGCACCACGTCGCGCTGCGGCAGCGTGTAGTGCAGGAACGCCCCGATGATCAGGACGGCGAAGATCCGCAGCCCCCACTTGATCTTGGTCCACATGGCCGTTCCTTTCAGTACCAGTTCACAAAATAGATGGTGGCGACGAAGCCGATGGTCGGAATGATATAGATAAGCCACAGCAGGCGCTTTTTCAGCCCCTTCTCGTAATGCACCATCCCGTCCTCGATGAACGCGCTTCGCTCCGCTTGCGTTGCATCCTCACGCGCGGGGTCGGTGTCCCATTCCTTTTCCAGCTTTTCCCGCCGGACCGACCGCGAATAGATCGCCGTCAGGAAATAGGCGATGGTCAGCCCGACATACAGGATGAACGCCAGCCGCAGCCATCCAAAAATCATCTTCGCCCCCTGTCCCGCAGACTGCGGTCCACCGCGCCCCACGGCCCCACGATATCACGCGCGGGCTTCGGCCCTTCGGCCATCTGCGGCCGCTGCGCCTCGTCCATCGCAGGCTCGGGGCCAAACAGCGCCGCCCGCGCGCCTTCCCTGTCCACCTGATACTCCCGCGCAAGGAAATCCGCGACATAAGTCCTCTTCCGCTCGCTCCACTTGGCATAACTCGCGTAAAACAACTCCTTGTGGACGATGTACATCTGCCGCACGTCCATCGGCGCCAGTTCCGCCAGCAGCATGTTCACCAGATCGCGGTCACGCCCCGCCTTGGCCCTGAGCGTGTAGAAATACGCCGGATGCTCCGAGGTGATCTTCGGCCACGGCCCGCCCCCCTCGACCCAGCGCAACAGCGCCGCCAGCCCCAGAAACTCCTCCGGCAGCGACGACCCAAGGCGATAGGCGATCTTGCGCAACTCCGTCCGCCGCGCGTCGCCGATCTCAAGGCCCAGCGCGTCCGCCGCCTCGACCAGAATGAAATCCATCTTCTGGCGCAACACCGCCGCCGCATCCATGCCCCGCGCCTGCACGATCGGCTCCACCAGATTGTTCCGCTCCAGCCAGTCGGCGATCTGGTTGCGCAGCGTCAGGTCCATCACAGTCGCAATCGGCACCTCGCCCAGCGATTTCCACGGCAGCGTCGAGATCGCGCCGGGAAACCGCACGTCGCGAAAGATGTAGACCCCGCCGAAATGGCTGGTCCAGAAGTTCGGCTGCTGGAATGTCATCGCAGGCAGGCTGATCGGCACCCGCGTCACGTCGCCGGTCTTTTTCGCCAACCCGATCATCTCGGCAATCAGCACATCGTCGCGCCAACCGTCCGGCTCGGCCCGGAACCGGGTGATCAGCGCCGCAAGTTTCCCCGCATCCGCCACATGCCCGCCGATCGTATCCGCCTCCACCGTGATCTGCCGGATGTCAAAAAGCTTGCCCGGCGTATCCACCGCATAGACCGAATTCTGCAGCTCCCCACACACCGCATCCCGCGCCGTCAACGCGAACAATTGCGCCTCGTTGGTCTCGATGAACTGCTGAAGGATCCCGCGCGAGGTGGAGAACTTGATGTTCAGCAAAGGCGCATCCTTCTGCGCCGTCGACAGCAGGATGAACTGCCGGTTGGCCCCGTTGGGGTTGAGGTAGAGGTGGTCGCCCAGTTCATCCCCGATCTCGGGCGAATAGCCGGAGAGGTCGATGTGGAAATCGGGCAGGCTGGTGGTCTTGCCGGCCAGATGCTGCAGCGCCCGGTTGTAGCGCTCGATCAGCGCCGGCGAGGAGACCTCGATCAGGTTGCCGAACATCAGGCCGTGCTGGATGAGGCGTTTCATTGCGTGCGTCCTTCCGGCCCTGGTGCCTTGCCTGAAGCCCCCCCACCCCATCCCTCCCCCACGCGGGGGGAGGGAGGCGCGGAACGGTCAAGGTTGCGCGGGGCGGTCGGGCCGGGAACCTCCCCTCCCCCCTGTGGGGAGGGGATGGGGGTGGGGGGCTGCGGCAAGTGGTCTGCTCGCAACGCCTTCCGTGAGACACCTCCCTCCCCCCGCGTGGGGGAGGGTCGGGGTGGGGCGTCGTCCAAAGGTCCAACCGCATCCAGCACCAGTTGCATCACGCCCTCGATATTCCCCGAAACCTCCGGATTCCAGAACCGCAGCACCCGAAACCCCTGTGAGGCCAACCACGCGTCCCGCTGCTGATCCCGCTCGCCACCATGCCCGCCGCCATCAATCTCGATCACCACCCGCCGCCCCAGATCGGCGAAATCCGCGATGAACGGCCCGATCGGCGCCTGCCGCCGGAAATGCAGCCCCAGCATCCGGTTCAACTCCCGCAAGCCTGCCCAGACGCGCCGCTCCTGCGGCGTCATCTCCGCCCGCAGCTTCCGGGCATTGGCGCGGGTGATGGGGTGGATGCCAGTCATCCGTCCCGCCCCATGCCCAAGGCCCCCCACCCCACCCCTCCCCACAAGGGGGAGGGAGCGCCCAACCGCCCGCCACCAGCGCCCACCCCAACCGAAGAAGCGCCTCCCTCACCAGCACAATCGTCTCCCCTGCCAGCACAATCCCCTCCCTCACCGGCACAATCGCCTCCCCTGCCAGTGCAAGCGCCTCCCCTCCCCCTCGTGGGGAGGGGCTGGGGGTGGGGGGCAGGGGAGGAGACCTCGATCAGGTTCCGGAACATCAGGCCACGTTGGATGAGGCGTTTCATTTTTCCACCCTTATGAAGATAGGCAGTCGAAACCCTGGATGCTTTGCAACTAGGTCCTCTGGAAGCCAAACAGGCCGATGATGTGCCATTCTGTCCGGCACAAGAGGCAGAACAAGCTCCTCAAAAATGGCAACATGAATGCTATCGGCGAGATTGGAGAGCCGCAATGTCCAATCGATCCACTCATCAAGTGCGTCTTGAAAGGATATCGCCAAACCGCTGTCTTTAATCGCCTTCAGAATTCCCGAAGCGAAAATGACTTCGTCGCCCATCGGATAGTAGCTGTTCCCATTGGCCTCAGTTAGGTAGAAGCTACACTCAACTGTTTCCGGGCACTGCGCGACAATCTTCTCGGCCTCTTCGAAGTCGAAATGGTTCGCCATCTTGTTTCGGATCTTCTTGGCGATTGTGAATCCTATTCCCGTCCGCGCCTCGTCTAACTCTCTTGAAAACCTTTGAAAGACCTTCTTCACGCGGTCATCGACCGCAGCAGGGTCAACCTTCTTCTCAACCAACCTCAGAAACTCGAAAAGCTTCGCCGTGATGGTTCGAAGTATTAGATTTCTTTGCACCGCCACCGAAGGGATTGCATCGTCGGGCAACTGCTCCGTGTGCATCGCAAAGAGCGAAAGCCGCTTCAAAGAATTCAATTCGCTGACTACGAAACAGAGGATCGTAAGCGCTGCCTTCTCAGAGGGCGAAAGCGCTGAGAGATCAGACAGCTTGAGTCTAAACTTGTACACGAGTTCGATGGGGGTTCCCATCACCCCTTCCCCTCCAGATACCGCCGCTTCGCCTCTTCCGTCCGGCCAAAGTCGCGCACCATGGCCTCGATGGCCACCTCGTCCGACTTGTCGGCATAGCGGAACTCCGAATCCGCATAGCGGTTGATCTCCTGGATCACCATCTCCACCGAGATCGGCGTCATCAGCCCGCGGATCATCGCCAGCTTCTCGTCATAGGGCTTGAACAGGAACAGGTCCGGCTCCGCCATCCACTCATCCGGCAGTTCAAAATCCATCGCCCGCACCTTCACCGCGTCGGTGATGTTCTTGACCGCCCGCCCGGTGAACCGCTCGTCCGCAGCCTGGATCGCCTTGAGGTAAGCCCCCAGCTTGGCAAGCGTATCCAGCTTGCCGATCTCCCCCGACACCCGGTCCCAGACCGCCAGCAACCCCGCCTCATGCGGCTGCGCATGGCCCGCGTAGCTGGCCGCCACCGCCTTGCGGATCTCCTGCGCGGCGAAAAGCTGATGCTCGCCCACCGGGATCGCATGGTTCTTGCCCAGAAGCAGCGCCAGGATGTCGATGTAATCCTCGCGGCTTTGCGGCCCGTCGACCAGGAACCGCGCCCCGGCCCGCTGGCGCAGCGCGTCGTCCACGTTCTCGGGGAAATTGCTGAACATCCCGAAGGTGCAGTTCCCCCGCACCACCGTCCCCGCCCCCGCGAAGGCCTGCATGAAGACCGCCGTCACCTCCTGCTGGCCCGCGGAGGACTGCCGGTCCCCCCGCTTGCCCGCCACCTGGTCGATGTCGTCGATGGTGCCAAAGGCGATCACACCCGGGTCCAGCACCGCGTCGATGAAGGCCTTGGCGTTCTGCCCCGACTTGCCCTGATAGCTGTCGATCTGGTCGATCGAAAAGTTCTGATAGCGGAACGGATAGCCCGCCACCTTGCAGTAATCGTTCAGAAGCCCCGCCATCATCTGGATCAGCGTGGTCTTGCCCGTGCCCGGCTTGCCATCCCCCATGAAGGTGAAGATGAACCCGCCCAGTTCCGCGAACGGATTGAGCCGCCGCTCGAAATCATAGGCCATCAGCATCTTGGCCAGCCGCAGCGACTGATACTTGGCGATGTGGTTGCCCACCACCTCATGCGGCTGCTTGAAGGCCATGGCGATCATGCCGCCCTTCGCCGCCCGGGCCGGCTTGAACCCCGCGATGGTCAGCCCGTCCGCCTCGACCTTCCACGACGCCCCCGTGAAGACGGAGACCCGCGCCCCCCCGGAACTGCTGGCTTCGGCCCGGATCTGCACCTTCTTCATCAAGGCCTCGGCAAAGGCCGAGACCACCGCCACCAGCCGCGCATCATCGCTCGCCAGCGCGCCGATATCCTGATCCAGCTCCCACAAGACGCCCTGCAACGCCAGGGGAGCATTGTCGGTCAGCACCTCCTCCACCTCGCCGATTTCCACGGTCGAAGTCCCCACATGCGGCGCGATCAGATAGGCCAGCGCATTGCCGAAGGTGAACAGCACCACCAGCGCCTCACCCGCCAGCAATTCGCCGAACTCTCCGCGCCGAGGCTCCGGCACCCGTCCCTCCAGGTTCGCCTTCTTCAGTTCCGCCAGCCCCGACTGCGCCGAAAACGTCGCGCCCATCGCCAGCGCAATCGCCAGCGCCCGCCGCACCGCGTTCAGACAGGCCGCCTGCACCGGCGAGACCAACCCATCGCCCAACCCCTCTACCCGCTCGGCCAGCCGCACCCCACCCGGCCGCGCCGTCGTCCGCGTCGCCATCCCCGGCACGGTGGACCGGAACGTGGGCCGCGTCCCGATGCCGGGGGACCGCTCCGCCACCGCCGCCGCGACCAAGGGCTTCGCCAACCGCGGCGCATGATCGAACCCGAGGACCATCCCCAGCGCCGCCTCATACTGCGCCCGGATCACCTCTTCCTTCAGCTCCATCGTGTCGCGCGTGCTCATTCAAACCTCCAGGCCGCTGTCCAGACCCCGCCGTTCGCCTCCGGCGGGAGTATTTGGAAAAAGAGCAAATCCCGAAGCAGCTTGCTCTTTTCAGAAATACTCCGGGGTCCGGGGCAGCGCCCCGGGGTGCCCACATCTCACAACGTCGGGATCAACCGCCCCCCGGCCCCCACGACGAACTTCCGCAACCCCCGCAACCCCTTCGGGTCCTGCTCCACCAGCACCTGATAGGGCCGCTCGGGCAGGATGATCATCCGGTCCTGCCGCGTGGCCCCAAGCTCGGCCCCGGCCACCGGGTCCAGCTTGTAGACCTGCCGCAACCAGGTCGAGAACCAGCCGTCCTTCACCTCTTCCTCGCGGTCGGACACCAGCTCCTCCAGCGTCCAGACCAGTGCCCAGTCCTGCCCTTCGGGCGCCTTCGCATTCTCGAGGACTGCGGCGATCGGGCCGGATTGCAGGGTGAAACTGGCCGAATACATCGGCCCCAGGATCACCCGGCGCAACCGCCTGGGGTGCAGGTCGGGGAAGTCCTTGTCGAAGCCGGTCGCGATCGTCAGCAGCTTCAGCCCGCCCACCGACTGCGCCATCAGCGCCTGCTGCACCTGCGGCCAGCGATACTCGTCGGTCGGCAGGGGCTTCTTGCCGCTGTCCTCGAGGTCCATCAGATAGACCACGGGCAGGTTCACCTGGCTGTCCCAGACCGCCCAATGCACCAGATAGTGCCGCCGCTCGCCGACATTGCCGATCCACTGCGCGTCCGGGTCGTTGCGGGCCCAGAACATGCCCCCCGCCGCCAGCGCCTCGTAGTAATAGCGCTGCGACAGCGCGAATTGCAGCGCCGTGGGGATCGTGAGGTCCCCCACGATCTGGCGCACCATCCGGTCTTTCAGCTCGGTCTCGGACGGCATTCCCGCCAGATGCCGCGCCGCCTGCTGGGCATCGACCGCCATGGTCATCAGCTCTTGCGCGACCGGAAAGCCGCTTTCATGCCGGTCGATGGTCAGCCGCGGCGCCGTCTCGCCGCGCCCGGTCATCAGATACTTGTTCGACAGCGCCCGGAATGTCGCCGCCACCGCCCTGAGATGGTTCCCCAGCACCCGCGCCTCGGTCCGCGACAGCCGCCCCTCGGTCTCCAGCTCTGCCGCCACCCGGCCCATATGCCCGGTGATCCGGTCGAACTTGGCAAAGTAGCGCCGCGCGACGAGCGTGTCGTACAGCTCGGCATGGTCCTGGACGAGCTGGTCCTTGACCTCGTTCGTCACCTAGCCACCGTAGGCGTTCTTGTCGTGCTTCTCGACAATCGCGGCAAAGCGGCGGGCAAAGCGTTCGTCCGCTCTCGCCTTCTGCTCCAGGATCTCGCGGGCAAAGACCATGTGCCCCTCATGCGCCTCCAGCATGCCGGCCATCCGGTCGTTGGTCGCAGCGCCAATCGCCGCCATCGCGGTCTGGGCCTCCTGGTCGGTCTTCACCCCGATCTCGTTGATCCGGTGCGCCACTTCCTGCTGCTGGGCGGTCTTGAGGCTGGAGGTCAGCGCGTCATACAGCACCACCCGCTGCCTGGTGTCGGTCTGCAGCTTGTTGATCAGCACCAGCTGCGTCGCCGCCTGGTTCTGCAGGCTGTCCACCCAGGTCTTGCCCTTCTCGATATAGCGCTCCAGCGTCTGCGACTTGGCCAGCTTGACCTGCTGGTCCTGCACCAGCGCGTTGTGCCTGGCGTTCAGCGTCGCCAGCTCCGTCTCCAGCCTGGTCCGCGCCCCCGCGTCCTGCTCGACCGCGATCCGGTTTTCCAGTTCGATCAGCCGGGGATCAAGCCCTGCCACCTCGGCCCGCACCGCTTCCAGCGCGAAAACCGTGTCCTCGCGCTCGGTCAACGTCGAGGCAAGGTTCCCCTCCACCCGCGTCTTTTGCACGTTCAGCAGGTCAAGCTGCCCCTGCAAAAGCTTCACGATCACGTCGGATTTCGCGATCAGGTCCTGCAGCTTGTCATCGACCGAGGCCGCCCGCATCCGTTCCTGCCGCATCGATTCGGCCTTGGCGGGCGAAAAGATGCCGATGAAGCTTTCCATCGCGGTCTTCGACCGCATCTCGGCGAACTCGGCCGAAAAGCCCGCCGTCACATCATCGAGGCCCATGATGAGTTCCGCGATATTCGCGTTCATCAGGTCGGTGTGCTTGTTCACATCCTCCAGCGTGGCGTTTTCCACATCCAGCACGACGCCCTGATCCAGCTTGGTCCGCGCTGCCTCGATCCGGCTGGTGATCGCGGAAATCTTCGCCTGCGCCTCGGCCACCTGAGCCTGGCTTTCCTTGATCTGCGTCTCGAAATCGGCCATCACGCCCTCCGTTGAACCTGCCCGCATCACATATGGATGTTACAGACAATTACAGCACCCGGTGCCAAGTATTTCACCCGGCACCGCGCCGGGCAGTCTTGCCGCTTTTGCTGCAGTCGCCAAGTCCCGTTTCCGGCACCCGCCCCGCAATTCCTGCTTGCAAAGATATCCCGGGGTGCGCGAGGGGCTGGTCCATGGCGCAGCCCGCTGGCATCACACCGGAATGTTGTCGATCAGGCGCACACCGTCGATCCAGGCGGCGGCCAGCATCCGGCGCGGGCGGCTGGGGTCGTCCGACGGCATCAGCGTCTCGGCATCGCGCAACTCGATGTATTCCACCCGCTCGAACCCCGCGGCTCGCATGGTTTCCGCCGCCTCGCGGATCGCCATCCGGTCGGCATGGCCGGCGCGGATGTCATTCGCCGCCGCCGTGATCGCGGCATAGAGCACCGGCGCGCGTCCGCGCCCCGCCGCCGTCAGACGCATGTTGCGCGAACTCATCGCCAGCCCGTCCGGATCGCGGATCGTCTCGCAGCCAACCACCTCGACCGGCACATTCAGATCGCGCACCAGCCGCAGCACCACCTGCAACTGCTGCCAGTCCTTCTGCCCGAAATAGCCCCGGTCCGCCAACGACATCCCGAACAGCTTGGTCACCACCGTCGCCACCCCGTCAAAGTGACCGGGCCGCATGTAGCCTTCCAGCGGCTGCGCCACGCCTTGCATCGTCACGTTGGTGATGAAGCCGTCGGGGTAGACCTCCTCCACCGGCGGGGCAAAGATCGCGTCCACCGGCACCGTCGCCAGCAGCGCCGCATCCGCATCCTCGCTGCGGGGGTATTTCTTCAGATCCTCGGGGTTGTTGAACTGCCTCGGGTTGACGAAGATCGTCGTCACCACCCGGTCACACTCCCCCCGCGCCCGCCGCGCAAGGCTCAGATGCCCTTCGTGCAGCGCGCCCATCGTCGGCACCACGCCCACCGTTTCGCCCGCCGCCTTCCAGCCGCGCGACAGTGCGCGCAAACCGGCCACCGTCCGGATGATCGGCGTCATTTCTTCACCGCAACCACGTCGGGGAAACTGTGCTCCGCCGCGGGAAACGCACCCGACCGCACATCCGCCGCATAGGCCGCAATCGCCTCGTCCGCAGCCTTGCCCAACTCGGCATAGCGCTTCACGAACTTCGGGCGGAAATCGGTGAACAGCCCCAGCATGTCATCCACCACCAGCACCTGCCCGTCGCACGCCACCCCCGCGCCGATCCCGATCGTGGGGATCGTCAGGGCTGCCGTGATCCGCCCGGCCAGCCCCTCCGGCACCTTCTCCAGCACCACCGAAAACGCCCCCGCCGCCTCCACCGCCTTCGCGTCGGCCATCACCTTGTCGGCCTCGCCGTCGCGGCCCACCACCTTGTAGCCGCCCAGCGTGTTCACCGACTGCGGCGTCAGCCCGACATGCGCCATCACCGGCACCCCCCGCGCGGTCAGGAAGGCAATCGTTTCGGCCATATGCACCCCGCCCTCCAGCTTGACCGAAGGCGCCCCGGTTTCCGCGATCAGGCGGCTTGCATTGCGAAACGCCTGCGCCGGGCTTTCCTCATAGCTGCCGAACGGCATGTCGATCACCGGCATCGCCTTTGCCGCGCCCCGCACCACCGCCCGGCCATGCAGGATCATCATCTCCATCGTCACACCCAGCGTCGAGGGCAGACCGTGGATCACCATCCCCACCGAATCTCCCACCAGCACCACATCGCAATGCGCATCGACCAGCCGCGCCACCGGCGTCGAATACGCCGTCAGCACCACCAGGGGCACACCACCCTTGCGGGCGCGAATATCGGGGGGCAGCACCGGGCGGACGGGGGAAGTCGCACTCATCGTCAGGATCTCCGCGCCGGGCAGCTTTGTGCAGTTTTCGTCTTGCCTCACATATGGGCACAGGCGACTTCCCGCTGCAACAAATTTGCGCCGCAGTGCAGCGGCCCGCGATGGGTTGACCTCGCCGCGCGCCTCGTCGTCAACTGGCCGAAACGGAGTTGCCAATGCCCCTGATCCAGCGCGTCACCCGCGACGGCACCGTGCCGGAAATCACCCGCCCCGATCCCGCCAGGGTGATCTTCGGCGATCCGGTCCACAGCACATGGAGCCTTGAGCAAACCGACGGCCTTTACGCCGGGCTCTGGCAATCAAGCCCCGGCAAATGGCGGATCAGCTATTCCGAATGGGAATATTTCCGCATCCTCTCGGGCTATTCCGTGCTGACCGGCGCGGATGGCAGCGTGATCCAGCTTCACGCCGGCGACAGCATGATCATCCGCCCCGGCTATGAAGGAACCTGGGAGGTGGTGCAGACCACGCTCAAGGATTACGTCATCCGTCTGTAGACGTCGCCACCGTGGACGGCCCCGATGTTCCCGCCGTCACCACCGCGTTTTCCGGCAGCGGCAGCGGGCAATCCTCGGCGGGCAGACCCCGGCGCTTGCAGGCCGCCAGACGTTGCTTCTCGTCCCGCTCGCTGGCCTTGGCGATCCTGGCCAGATCCCTTTCCTTCTGCGCGATGGCCTGCGGCGACTCGGGCACCACGCGGCCATAGGCGTCGTCCATCATCGGTCCTTCGGCAGCAAGGCTTTCCTCCTGCGACCGCACCTTGACCCGCGTGCCGGTATCGACCCGGCCATAAAGGTCGATCGCATCCTGATTGAACAGCCGGATGCAGCCCGCGCTGGTGGCATGTCCGATCGAGGCGTTGTCGACCGTGCCGTGAATCCGGAACATTGTGTCCCGGCCACCCCGGTAAAGATACATCGCCCGCGCGCCCAAGGGGTTCTCAAGCCCCCCCGGCAACCCGCCCGCATAGGCCGCGTAAAGGTCGGGCCGGGTGCGGATCATGTTCGCCGTGGGTTGCCATGACGGCCACTCCGACTTGCGCCCGATCACACCCGCCCCGCGGAATGAAAGTCCCTCGCGCCCGACAGCGATGGGGTAGCGGATCGCCCGACCACCCTCCAGCACGTAGTAAAGCTTGCGCGCAAAGGTATCGACCACGATCATCCCCGGCGCGTCATCAGCGGTATAGGCCACCTCTTCGCGGCGGTTGCCTTCAAAGAGGTATTTTTCCGGCACCGGCTGGATGAAGAACTCGCCGTCCTGCACCCCTTCGTATCCGGGCACTTCAACCTCAGCGGTGGATTGCGTGGGGCTGCCGGCACAGGCGGCCAGCAATGGCAGGGCAAGGATCGCAGCGATCCGGGCAAAGGAGATGTTCACTGGGCAGACTCGAGGTTAGGGGCAACTGCCTCACCTTGCGCCACGCTCGGACCCGCCCGTCAACCCCTGATGGATCGAAATTTCCCGAATCCTTACAATACCAGAGGGCGCGCGCCCGATTCGGATCGGTTTCCGTTCTGACCCTGCGAGGCGGCGCGATACGTCGGGCCGTTTCTGTGATAATCCTGATGTCCGACCCCGATCCGGGGCGAGGCAAGGGGTCCACATGGGTATCGAAGCACTAATCGTCTTTCTGATCATCGGCGCGGTCGCAGGCTGGCTGGCCGGCCTGATCGTCAAGGGCTACGGCTACGGTCTTGTCGGCAACATCGTTGTCGGAATCGTCGGCGCCTTCATCGCGGGCTTTCTTCTGCCGCGCGCCGGGTTCGGCATGGGCGGCGGTATTCCTGGCGCGATCCTCTCCGCCACTATCGGCGCGGTGATTCTCCTGCTGCTGATCCGCCTGATCAAACGCGCCTGAAGGGCCGGGCCGGCCAGCATCCGGCCCGACACACACATCCAACCGCTGCAAGGACGGGCGCAATCCCTGCTGGATGGTCAGGGCCTGAGGCTGTAGCGGTCGGCTTCCTCGAACACGTCGATGGCCCGCGTCCCCGCTGCGATCGTCCCGCCATGCTGCACGCCCGCGGGAATCGAATAGCTGTCGCCCGGACGGTAGATCCTGGTCCGGCCACCAATGGTAAGCTCGATCTCGCCTTCGACCACCGTGCCCCACTGCGCGCCGTGCGAATGCATCGGAAGCGTCATCGGTTTGTGGAACGTGAAGAACACCACCAGCGCCGCATCCGACCGCACGACGGCCGTCGTCACCACGTCATCGGGAAACGGCACGTCGATAGCGGCCAATGCGTTGATGAAATCCGGGTAGGGCATGATGCTTCCTCCTGCCGTTGTGTCGCTCGACAGGTCATTGGCGGCAAATGTGGCCTTCGATGCAAGGATCGATTCTTGCCAGCGGCGTTTGGACCAAGCCGTGAAAACGCCCGCCCCGCAAAGGGCGGGCGCGGGTCTTACGCCACCACGTTGAACGCAGGCCCATAGGGGTAATGCGTGATGTCCTCGGGCTCGTCCTCGGTCACGACAAAGATGTCATGCTCGCGGTAGCCGCCCGCCCCCGGCATCCCTTCGGGGATCGTCAGCATCGGCTCCATCGAGATCACCATCCCCGGCTCCAGCACCGTGTCGATATCCTCGCGCAGTTCCAGCGCCGCCTCGCGGCCATAGTAGTGCGACAGGATGCCAAAGCTGTGGCCATAGCCGAAGGTCCGGTATTGCAGCATCTGCCGCTCGGCCAGGAACTCGTTGATCTTCATGGTGATCTCGGCGCAACTTGCGCCGGGCTTCAGCAGCTTCATGCCGAATTCGTGGCTGTCGATGTTGGTCTGCCACACCCGCATCGAGGCATCATCCACCTCGCCCACGAACAGCGTCCGCTCCAGCGCGGTGTAGTAGCCCGAAATCATCGGAAAGCAGTTCAAGGACAGGATGTCGCCATGCTTCAGCTTGCGGTTCGTCACCGGGTTGTGCGCGCCATCGGTGTTGATCCCCGACTGGAACCAGACCCAGGTGTCGCGGTATTCGGCATCGGGGAACCGCCTGGCAATCTCGCGTTCCATCGCGTCACGCCCGGCGATGGAAACCTCCAGCTCGGTCGCGCCAACCTTGATCGCCTCGCGGATCGCATAGCCGCCCACATCGGCGACGTTCGCGCCATGCTTGATCATGGTGATTTCCGCAGGGGATTTCATCATCCGCTGGTGCATCGTCGCGGGGGCGATGTCCATGCCCCGCTTCGGCTTCAGGAACGTGTTCAGCTTCTCCATCCGTTCCACCGTCAGATGGTCCGCCTCGCAGCCGATCGCCTTGCCCTCACCCGTGACCGAAGCCACCGCGCGCCACATGTTGTCGCGCGTCCAGTCGGTGTAGGTGATGTTGTCGGCAATCGACCGGCGCCATGGCTGGCCCGCATCAATGCCCGCCGAAATCGTCACACATTCGGCCTTTGTCACCACGCAGGCATAAGGCCGCCCGAACGAGCAATACAGAAACCCCGAATAATAGGCGACGTTGTGCATCGAGGTCAGCACCACGGCGTCCAGTTCGTGCAGCTCCATGATCTCGCGCAGGCCTTCCAGCCGGTCGTGATATTCCTGGTCGGCAAACGGCAGCGTGTCCTTCGCTCCACCATTGTGGAAACGATACATCGCGGGTCGGTTCAGTGTCATGTCAGACCTCCGTCACGGGGATACGCCACGCGGAACCCCGAAAGGTCCCGGCGTACAGGACGGACGCAAGGTCACCCTTGCAAGCAACGGGGAAACACCCCCTGCGGCGACGCCATCGCCACGGCTCGCCTTTTCACTGCATGAAAATGGGCCGTTTGGCAAGCAAAAGCCGAATTCTCACCCGCGTCGGGTTGCGCCACGCCATTCGCTCCCCATCTAACACCCAAACATCGACAGGAGGACCGCGATGCGCTGCCCGGTAGACAATGAGACCCTCGTGATGGCCGACCGTGGCGGGGTGGAAATCGACTATTGCCCGAAATGCCGCGGCGTCTGGCTGGACCGGGGCGAGTTGGACAAGATCATCGAACGCGCTGCAGGTGACGCCGCTCCGGTGCAAGCCGCCGTGAGCGCGCCCCGCCATGCGCCTCAACCGCAGGCCGCTCCGGTCTATCAGCCCGAACCCCCGCGCGCGCCACAATACCGCGACGGCGACCGCCGCCGGGACTACGACGACGATGACGACCACAAGTACGGCTACGGCAAGAAGCGCAAGAAAAGCATCCTCGGCGAGATTTTCGACTTCTGAAAAGCCACGCTCCGCTGCCGTCACGGCAGCGCCCGCCCCCGGTCGCGCCATCGGCGCGGACCAGGGCCGGGCGCGGTTGCGTGCCGTCACTTCACCTGAAGCGTCTCAAGATAGCTTACCACCGACAGCACCCTGCCTTGGGTGACCATCGCGGCATCCTTGGGGTCGATCAAGCGGCTTTCCAGCGCTTCGGTCATGAAATAGTCACCCCAGATCGGCATCTCGGTCTGTCCGTGCGCCTGAATATCCCGGCGCCCGTAAATCGCCTCGATAACCCGCTCGGCCGGAAACACGCCGTTGTTGCCCTGCGAAAGCAGCTTCAAGTCGGCCGGCGGCTGCGTGAAAAGCGCGCCCACCTTGCCGTCCCCGCCTCCCGTGTCGCCGTGGCATACCGCGCAATGATCCTTGTAGATCAAGGCGCCGAACGCCGCATCTTGTGCATGGGCCGCCGAACCACCCAACAAGGCGGCAACCCCCGCCATGCAAAACAGACTCAGTTCTGGTTTCATGACAAATCCTCCCGCCCGGAAATCTGGGCCGGGGCGGGAGCGTTGGCATTGACGGGCGTCAACGAGCGCGCGTCGAGGCGGTGTTACACCGACCGCGTGACCCCGCCGTCCACGCGCAGATTCTGCCCGGTGATATACCCCGCCCCGTCTGACGCAAGGAAACTGACCGTCGCGGCAATCTCCTCCACCCGGCCATAGCGCCCCATCGGGATCCGCGCCCGGAACTCCTCCTTCTCGGGCAGGCTGTCGATGAACCCCGGCAGGATGTTGTTCATCCGGATCCCCTGCGCCGCATACTTGTCGGCGAAGAGCTTGGTGAACACCGCCAGCCCCGCCCGCGCCACGGCCGAGGTGGGAAACATCGGGTCCGGCTCGAAGGTCGCAAAGGTAGTGATGTTGATGATGCTGCCGCCGGTGCCTTGGCGTTCCATGATCGGCGTCACTGCCCGCGTCGGGCGCACCGCCGACAGGAAGTAGATGTCGATCCCCTGATGCCAGGTCTCGTCCGATATTTCCAGCAGGGGCGCACGCGGCCCGTGACCTGCGCTGTTCACCAGCACGTCAATCCGCCCGAACCTTGCCATCACCGCATCGACCAGCCGCTGCACATCGTCGTTCGACTGGTTCGATCCGGTGATGCCGACGCCCCCCAGACTTTCCGCCAGCGCCTGCCCCTTGCCGGATGACGACAGGACGCCCACCGCAAAGCCGTCCGCCGCCAGCCGCCGCGCCGCCGCAGCCCCCATCCCCGACCCGCCCGCCGTGATCACCGCAACCTTCTGCATCGCATCCCCCTGTTCCAGACACTCTGGATCATCCCCGCCCACCCCCAAGTCAAGCGCTTCCCTCCCCCCGCGTGGGGGAGGGAGAGGGTGGGGGGCCGCCGCAGCCGAACCGCCCCCTTGCCGAACCACCCCGTTTGCGTCCCTAATCCCGCCAAAAGGAAGCCCCCATGCGCCCCGGCCTACGCAACCTCATCACCGATGTCCCCGGCCTCCGCGTCGGCCATGCGCAGGACTTGAGCCTCCGCTCCGGCTGCACCGTCCTCACCGCCGACGCCCCCTTCACCGCCGCCGTCCACATCATGGGCGGCGCGCCCGGCACGCGTGAGACCGACCTCCTCGCCCCCGACCGCCTGGTGCAAAAGGCCGATGCCCTCGTCCTCTCCGGCGGCTCCGCCTTCGGGCTCGACGCCGCCTCCGGCGCGGCCGATGCCTTGCGCGCATTGGACCGGGGCTTCCCCGTCGGCCCGGTCCGGGTTCCCATCGTCCCTGCCGCCATTCTGTTCGACCTTCTGAACGGCGGCGACAAGGCATGGGACCGCAACCCCTACCACGCCCTTGGCCGCGCCGCCCTCACCGCAGCCCTCACCGCCGCCGCCACCGATTTCGCCCTCGGCACCGCCGGCGCCGGTTTCGGCGCCACCACCGACCGCCTCAAGGGCGGCCTCGGCTCGGCCTCCGCGATCCTCCCCTCCGGCATCACCGTCGGCGCGCTGGTCGCGGTCAATTCGCTCGGCTCCGTCACGGTGGGCGACGGCCCCCACTTCTGGGCCGCCCCGTGGGAAGAAGGTGCCGAATTCGGTGGCCTCGGCCCCGCCCCGACCTACCCCCGCGCCGACGCCCCCCAACCCACCAAGCGCCGGGGCGAGGCCACCACCATCGCCATCGTCGCCACCGATGCCGCCCTCACCAGACCCCAGGCCCAGCGCATGGCCACCGCCGCGCATGACGGCATGGCCCGCGCCATCCTGCCCAGCCACACGCTGCTCGATGGGGATCTCGTCTTTGCCGCCGCCACAGGCGCCCGCCCGCTGTCAGACGAGGCGACCGACAGCTTTCAGATCGGCCACGCCGCCGCCACCTGCCTCGCCCGCGCCATCGCCCGCGCGGTGTTCATGGCAAGCGCAGCCGAGGGCGACCTGCAGCCAACCTACCACGCACGCTTTGGCCGCAGGGGTTAACAATCCCCCAACGCACCCGCCTAACTTGTTGATTTCATATGCCGCCGGCTAATGTCCCACCGTGGGACATCACCACCGCTTCAAGGCCGCCTCGTCCGCATCCTTGGCCGCCACCCACTCGGAACCCTCGGCCCCAAGCTCCTTCTTCCAGAACGGCGCCCGCGATTTGAGGTAGTCCATCAGGAACTCCGCCGCCGCAAACGCTTCGCCCCGATGCCCCGCCGCCGTGGCTACCATCATGATCGCGTCACCCGGCCGCAGCCGCCCATGCCGGTGGATCACCAGGGCATCAACCAACGCCCACCGCGCCACGGCCTCGTCGACAATCGCCCCGATCGCCTTCTCCGTCATCCCCGGATAATGCTCGATCTCCATCCCGGTCAGCCGCCCGCCCTCATCGCGCACCAGCCCCGAAAACGTGACCACAGCCCCCGCGCCCCGAACCGCAGCCGAGAATGCCGCCACCTCGCCGCCCGGATCGAACGGCTCCGCCTGCACCCGGATCCGCATGTCTCAGCCCCCGGTCATCGGCGGAAAGAAGGCCACTTCCCGCACCCCCGCCAAAGGCGCATCAAAGCCCGACAGTTCCTGATCCAGCGCCACCCTGAGCGCCGAGGTATCGGCAAACGCCGCCGCATACCGCTCTTCCCGCGCCCGCAGCTCCGCCACCAGATCGGCCACCGTCGCAGCCCCGGTCTCCACCCGCTCGCGCGGCAGCCCGATCCGTTCCCGGACCCAGGCGAAATACAAGACGTCGATCATGTCTCGTCCCGCAGAAACGGCAGCGACTTCGCGAAATATTCCAACCCGGTCATGATCGTCAAAAGCGCCGCCAGCCACAACAGCCCGATGCCCACAAGGTTCGCATAAGACGCGCAATCCATGTTGCCACAGGTCCGTATCGCCTCCGCCTCGCCCGCCGCAACGGCCGCGATATGCTGCTCGGGCGTCAGCCCCTCCAGTGCCAGGATGTTCAGGTATTCAAGCCCCGTGCCCAGAAACAAGACCGCAATCGCCACCATCTGCGCGGTGGTCTTCCACTTCGCGAGCCTGGTTACTTTCAACAGCCCCGCCTTCGACCCGAGGAATTCGCGCAATCCCCCGACAAACACCTCACGGAACAGGATGATCGTCGCGGGCAGGATCAGCCAGGGGTTCATCCCGTTGTAGCCGGTCAGCACCATCAGCGCGATCACCACCATCGCCTTGTCGGCAATCGGGTCCAGCATTGCACCGAACTTGGACTCCTGCTTCCACAACCGCGCCAGATAGCCGTCGAACCAATCCGTTATCGCCGCGCCCACGAACAGGGTCAGCGCGAACCAGTCCGCCCAGGGACGGTGAAAATACAGGAACATCACCGCCACGCCGGGGGCTGCCAGCAATCGTGCCACGGTCAGGATGTTGGGAATGTTCCAGTTCATCCGCAACTCCTAGCTTACACGGCCCGGTCGGGGAAGAGGCAATGGCGCGCCGTGTCCGAGACCGACGAGCGCCCGCGCTATCCCCGCGCGTGGAAGAAATCATGCACCGTGCGCGCAATTGCCTCCGATATACCGTCCACCGCCTGCAGGTCGCCGATCCCGGCCCGCGCCACGGCCTTGGCGCTGCCAAAGTGCGCCAGCAGCGCGCGCTTGCGGGTGGCGCCGATGCCCGGAATGTCGTCCAGCGGTGTCACCCCGACCGCCTTTGCCCGCTTCGCCCGGTGCGCCCCGATGGCCCAGCGGTGCGCCTCGTCGCGCAGACGCTGCACGAAATACAAGACCGGGTCATTGCGTTGCAGCGCAAAGGGCGGCTCGCCGGGGCGGTGGAATTCTTCCTTGCCGGCGTCGCGGTCGATACCCTTGGCCACACCGATCATGGCGATGTCGTCCACGCCCAGTTCGGCCATGATCCCGGCCACCGCCGACACCTGCCCGGCCCCGCCGTCGATCAGCAACAGGTCCGGCCACATCTCGGTCTTGCGCTCGGGGTCTTCCTTCAGCAGCCGCTCGAAGCGTCGGGTCAGCACCTCTTTCATCATCCCGAAGTCGTCGCTGTTCGCCCCCGCCTCGGACCGGATGTTGAACTTGCGGTATTGCGATTTCAGGAACCCGTCCGCCCCGGCAACGATCATGCCGCCAACGGCATTGGTGCCCTGAATGTGGGAGTTGTCGTAGACCTCGATGCGGTTCGGCGGCGCGTCCAGCTCGAACGCCTCGGCCAGCCCGGCCAGCAGCTTGTTCTGGGTGGAACTTTCCGCCATCCGCCGCGCCAGGCTTTCGCGCGCATTGCGCGCCGCGTTTTCCACCAGCTCGGCCTTTTCGCCCCGCTGCGGCACCAGAAGCTCAACCTTTCGCCCCGCGCGCGCCGCCAGCGCCTCGGCCACCAGATCGGGGTTGTCCACCGGATGCGACAGCAGGATCTGCCGTGGCGGTTCCTTGTCGTCATAGAACTGTGTCAGGAACGCTTCCAGAATCTCCGGCTCCTCCGCCCCCGAACCCGTCCGCGGATAGAAATCCCGGTTGCCCCAGCTTTGGTTGGCCCGGATGAAGAACACCTGCACGCAGGCCTGCCCATGCTCCAGATGCAGCGCCACCACATCCGCCTCGGTCACGCCCTGCGGGTTGATGCCCTGGCTTTGCTGCACCTGCGTCAGCGCCTTGATCCGGTCGCGCAACGCCGCAGCCCGCTCGAATTCCATCGCCGCCGAGGCTTCGGCCATCGACTTTGCCAGATCGGCCTGCACCGAGGTGGTCTTGCCCTCCAGAAACCGCGTCGCGTCTGACACCAGCCGCCCATAGCCTTCGGCGCTGATCTTGCCCACGCAAGGCGCAGAGCACCGCTTGATCTGGTGTTGCAGGCAGGGCCGCGTCCGGCTTTGGAACATGCTGTCGCTGCAATTGCGCAGCAGGAACACCTTCTGCAACTGGTTCAGCGTCCGGTTCACCGCCCCGGCACTGGCAAACGGGCCGAAATACGCGCCCTTCTCCGATTTCTTGCCACGGTGCTTCTTGATCTGCGGAAACCGGTGTTCCGCCGAAATCAGGATGTTCGGAAAGCTCTTGTCGTCGCGCAGAAGCACGTTGTAGCGCGGCTTCAGCTGCTTGATCAGGTTCTGCTCCAGAAGCAGCGCTTCAAGCTCGGTCCGCGTCGTCAGGAACATCATCGACGCGGTCTCAACGATCATCCGCGCGATCCGGCCGGAATGGCCCGAGGGCCGGGCATAGTTCGACACCCGCGCCTTCAGGTTGCGCGCCTTGCCGACGTAAAGCACCTCTGACGCAGCATTCAGCATCCGGTAAACCCCGGGCGAGGCGTCCAGCGTCCTCAGATAATCCTGAATGACCTCATGGCCGGTGCGTGGTTTGTCGTTCATCCCGAAGGCCTGTCAGATTGCGCCGATTCTTCGCCGCGGCTGCACTGAACCACGGGGCTGAGCAAGTGGAAAGCTGTCCACGGTTTCTGTGGACAAGTCTGGGCAGAAGTTTTCGCAAGCGGCCTTTTTCCGTTGTTTTTTGCCCGCTTCGCCGACTTGCCTAAAAATTAGGCGCATTTGGAACCCGTTGATTTTGCTTGCAAGATTTTTCAATCCCCGGCCAAATCCCTGATATCCCACGGCTTTTATGACGGCTCTGTGAACGCTGCGCAAAAAGTGGACAACTTTCGTGACACGCTGCCGCAGGCTATTCGGTTCCCAGCACATCAGGGGTCTGCCACGCCAGATGCTGGCCCCCGTCAATCGCCAGAAATTGCCCGGTAACCGACGGGCTATCGAGGAAAAATCCAAGCGCCGCCGTGATATCCGCCGGGTTCGCCCCGCGCCCCAGCACCGTCGCCGCGCGCTGCTTGGCAAAGTGGGCCTCGCTTTGCCGCGCACCCTTCAAGGTTGGGCCGGGACCGATCCCGTTCACCCGCACATCCGGCGCCAGAGCCTGCGCCGCCGTCCGGGTCAACGCCCACAAACCCATCTTCGCAATGGTATAGGTCGAAAACTCCGGCGTCAGTTTCAGGATGCGCTGGTCGATCATGTTCACGATCAACCCCCGCGCCACAGGCTCGCCCGCCTCATCCACCGTCGCCTTCGGGCATTGCCTCGCAAACGCCTGCGTCAGCACATAGGGCGCGCGCAGGTTCGATTCCAGATGCCGGTCCCAGCTTTCCCGCGTCGCGGTGTCGATGCGGTCGTATTCAAAGATCGACGCGTTGTTCACCAGCACCGTCAACGGCCCCAGCGCCGCCACCGCCATCGGCACCAGCGCCTGCGTCTCGGCCTCGATCAGCAGGTCGGCGCGCACCGCCACGGCCCGTCGCCCCATCGCGCGGATGTCGGCCACCACGGCCTCGGCCGCTTCGGCCGACCTTGCGTAATGAACTGCAACGTCATGTCCGCGCCCCGCCAGATACAGCGCCATCGCGCGCCCCAAGCGGTGCGCCGCCCCCGTCACCAGCGCCGTCATCGCCGCGCCCTGCACTCACACGGCGCCTTGCCGATCTGCGGCCGTCCGCAGCGCGCACAGGCGGAGGATTTGCGCCGCAGCGGAGAAATCCTGCGCATCGCGCCGGGAAACAGCGCCTTGCCGATCATGGCCACGATCACCATCGCCAGCAGGAAGATCAGGATCGTCTTTACCAGCATTCAAAGACCATACCGCGCCCAAAGCGCACGTTCTTCGACGGAATTCATCGCATCCTCCACGACCGAAAGGCCGAACCGCTGCGCCAGACTGCGCTTTTGCCCATAGGGCACCAGCCGCACCTTGTCGCCGTAAAGTTGCTTCATCTTCGGCACCAGATGGCCGATTCCGTCCGTCAGCCCCAGATCGACCGAGCCCTGCCCCACCCAGATATCGGCGTTGAAGAGGTCCGCCTCCGCCAGCCTTGCCCCGCGCCGCGCCGTCACATGGTCGATGAACGCCTGATGGATCGGCGCCTGCAACGCGCGCAACCGCTCCACGTCCTCGGCCTTCTGCGGCAGGAACGGGTCGGCAAAGCTTTTCGACCGCCCCGCCGTGACCACGCGCCGCTCCACCCCCTGCCGCGCCATCAGTTCGGGAAATCCGAATGACGCGAAGATCACCCCGATCGACCCCACCAAGGACGACCGGTCCACCCAGATCCGGTCAGCCGCACAGGCCAGCCAATACCCGCCCGAGGCCGCAACATCCTCGACGAAGGCATGCACCTCGACCTTCTTTTCCTCCGCCAGCCGCCGGATGCGCGCCGCGATCAGCGACGACTGCACCGCAGACCCGCCCGGCGAATTGATCACCAGGGCCACCGCGGCAGGCTTGCCCTTGGCAAAGGCGCGCTCGATCAACGGCGCCAGCGCCTGATCGCTCAAGGATCGCGGGCCGGTGCCGATGGTGCCAGACAGGCGGATCACCGGCACGAAGGCGGGTTTCGGCAGGAAGGGGATGAACCATTTCATCCCGCAGAGGTAGGCCTTCAAGGGCTTGCAGGCAAGGGCGGGCCGGGGCACGCTTCCTGCCATGATCGACAAGCTGGAAATGTTCATCGCGCTGGCCAAGGAACGCCACTTTGGCCGCGCCGCCGAGGCGTGCGGCGTCACCCAACCCTCGCTCTCCGGCGCGATCCGCCAGCTTGAGGAACAGTTGGGCGTCCAGCTTGTCTATCGTGGCAGCCGCTTTCAGGGCCTGACGCCCGAAGGCCAGCGCGTCCTCGACCGCGCCCTCACCATTGTCCGCGACATGCGTGACCTGAAGGACGAGATGCGCACCATCCGCTCCGGCCTCTCCGGCCATCTGCGGATCGGCGTGATCCCCACTGCCCTGCCGATGGTAGCCGACCTGACCGGCCCCTTCACCGCCCGCCACCCCAACGTCAGCGTCGCCATCCTCAGCCGCACCAGCGCCGAGATCCTCGCCGGGATCGAAAGCCTCGATCTGGAGGCCGGCATCACCTACCTCGACAACGAACCCCTGGGCCGCGTCGCCCAGGTGCCGCTTTACACCGAATTCTACCGTCTGCTCTGCGCCCCCGGCAGCCCCCTCGCCACCCGTCCCCGCGTCACCTGGGCCGAGGTCGCCGCCGTCCCCCTCTGCCTCCTCACCTCCGACAACCAGAACCGCCGCATCGTCAACCAGCACCTTGCCGAGGCGGGCGCGCAGGTGACGCCCTCCATCGAATCGAACTCCATCATCGCGCTCATCTCCCACGTCCTGACCGGGCAATGGGCCAGCATCGTGCCAAAGAAACTCGCCGACATGTTCGTGATGGAAGGCCGCGTCGTCTCGATCCCGATCGTGGAACCGGAGGCCGAACATACCGTCGGCCTCATCGCCGCCCGCCGCGATCCGCAGACCCCGGTGCTGCAAGCCCTGATCGACGACGCGGTGCGGATGGGCGCTTGATAGCCTCCGCCTATCGTTTGACGGTATATCGAGATTGATTTTCCTATCAATCTTAGTATGACCCGCTGCAAGCGATGCGAGGAACCCCAGATGCTTGATGCTGCCACCGTAACCGACCGGATCGAGCATATTCTCGAGGCGCATCAAGGGATGGAAGGTCCGCTTCTTCCCATCCTCCACGCCGTTCAGGCCGAATTTGGCCACGTTCCGCAATCCGCCCTGCCCGGCATCGCCAAGGCGCTGAACCTGTCGAAGGCCGAAGTGCATGGCGTCGTCAGCTTCTACCACGATTTCCGCGAAGCCCCCGCTGGCCGCCACGTCCTGAAACTGTGCCGCGCCGAGGCGTGTCAGGCGATGGGTGCTGACCGCGTCGCCGCCCACGCGCAAAAGGCGCTTGGCATCGACTGGCACGGCACCACGTCGAACGGTGCGGTCACACTGGAACCGGTGTTCTGCCTCGGCCTCTGCGCCTGCGGCCCCGCCGCGATGCTCGATGGCAAGCCCATCGGCCGCTGCGATGAAGCCCGCGTCGACGACCTGATCGCCGAGGCCCGCGCATGAAGATCTACATCCCCCTCGACACCGTCGCCGTCGCCCTCGGGGCCGATGACATCGTCGCCGCGATCGAGGTCGAGGCCGCCCGTCGTGGCGTCTCGGTCGAAATCGTCCGCAACGGCTCGCACGGCATGGTCTGGCTCGAACCGCTGGTCGAGGTCGTCACACCATCGGGCCGCACCGGCTTTGGCCCCTTCACCCTCGCCGACGTCCCCGCCCTTTTCGCCGACCTCGCCGCCCACCCCAAGGCACTCGGCCCGGTCGCCGACCTGCCGTGGATGCAAGGCCAGACCCGCCTGACCTTCGCCCGCGTCGGCATCGTCGATCCCCTGTCGTTGACGGAATACGAGGCGCTTGGCGGCCTCACCGGCCTCCGCCGCGCGCTCGCGCTGCCGAAGGCCGACATCGTCGCCGAAGTCACCGCCTCCGGCCTCCGTGGCCGTGGCGGCGCGGGCTTCCCGACCGGCATCAAGTGGAAGACCGTGTCCGAAGCCGTGGCCGACCGCAAATACATCGTCTGCAACGCCGATGAGGGCGACAGCGCCACGTTCGCCGACCGCATGCTGATGGAAGGCGACCCCTTCACCCTGATCGAAGGCATGGTCATCGCGGGTCTCGCCACCGGCGCGACCAAGGGCTTTGTGTACATCCGTTCGGAATACCCCGTCGCCATCCGCGTGATGGAATCCGCCTGCACCGTCGCCCAGCAGGCGGGAGTGCTCGGCGACAGCGTCCTCGGCACCGGGCCCGCCTTCGACATCGAGATTCGCGTCGGCGCCGGCGCCTATGTCTGCGGCGAGGAAACCTCGCTCCTGAACAGCCTCGAAGGCAAGCGCGGCGTCGTCCGCGCCAAGCCGCCGCTGCCGGCGCTAGAAGGCTTCATGGGCAAGCCCACCGTCGTCAACAACGTAATCTCCCTCGCCACCATCCCGGTGATCTTTGAACGGGGCGCCGAATTCTACAAGGATTTCGGCCTTGGCCGGTCGCGCGGCACGATCCCGCTTCAGATCGCCGGCAACGTCCGCTTCGGCGGGCTTTACGAGACCGCCTTCGGCCTCACCCTCGGCCAGATTGTCGATGATATTGCAGGCGGTTGCGCCTCGGGCCGCCCGGTCAAGGCGGTGCAGGTCGGCGGCCCCCTGGGCGCCTACCATCCCCGCTCAGACTTCGCCACGCCCTTCGGCTACGAGGAATTCGCAGGTCAGGGCGGCCTGATTGGCCACGCGGGCCTGACCGTTTTCGACGACAGTGCCGACATGCTGAAACAGGCCCGCTTCGCGATGGAATTCTGCGCCATCGAAAGTTGCGGCAAATGCACGCCCTGCCGCATCGGCGCGGTGCGCGGCGTGGAAACCATCGACCGCATCGCCAAGGGTGACGCCGCTGCCATCCCGCTGCTGACCGACCTTTGCAACACCATGAAGGCCGGATCGCTCTGCGCCCTCGGCGGCTTCACCCCCTACCCGGTGATGTCCGCCCTGACCCACTTCCCCGACGATTTCGCCCCGATGAAAGAGGCCGCCGAATGAAAGACTTCATCATCCCGGACCGCGATTTCGGCACCCCGGCAGCCAAAGCCAAACAGATGGTCACATTGACCATCGACGGCTTCGACGTGACCGTGCCCGAAGGCACCAGCATCATGCGCGCCGCCGCCGAGGTTGGCATCTCGGTGCCGAAACTCTGCGCCACCGACAGCATCGACGCCTTCGGTTCCTGCCGCCTCTGCCTCGTGGAGATCGAAGGCCGCAACGGCACCCCCGCCTCCTGCACCACCCCCGTCGCCCCCGGCCTCAAGGTCCACACCCAGAACGCCAAACTGAAGCAACTCCGCCGCGGCGTGATGGAATTGTACATCTCCGACCACCCGCTCGATTGCCTCACCTGCTCGGCCAACGGCGACTGTGAGTTGCAGGACATGGCTGGCGCGGTCGGCCTGCGTGACGTGCGGTATGACGCTGTCGATACTCACTTCAAGCCGAAGAACACCTCCGGCGAAGCCAATCCGCAGTGGATGCCAAAGGACGATTCAAACCCCTACTTCACCTACGACCCCGCGAAATGTATCGTGTGTTCCCGGTGTGTTAGGGCCTGCGAGGAAGTGCAAGGCACCTTCGCCCTCACCATCGAAGGCCGTGGCTGGGACAGCCGCGTGTCCTTCGGCGCGAAAACCGACAATGCCCTCGCCTCCGACTGCGTCTCCTGCGGTGCCTGCGTGCAGGCCTGCCCGACCGCGACCCTGCAGGAAAAGTCGATCATCGAGATCGGCACCCCGGAACACAGCGTCATCACCACCTGCGCCTATTGCGGCGTCGGCTGCAGCTTCAAGGCCGAAATGCGCGGCGACGAGCTGGTCCGCATGACCCCCTACAAGCACGGCAAGGCCAACCGCGGCCACTCCTGCGTCAAGGGCCGCTTCGCCTATGGCTACGCCAGCCACAAGGAACGCATCCTGAACCCGATGATCCGCGACAACATCGCCGATCCGTGGAAGGAGGTCTCCTGGCCTGAGGCGATGGAGTATGCCGCCAACCGCATGAAGGCGATCCAGGCCAAGGATGGCCGCCAGTCGGTCGGCGTCATCACCTCGTCACGCTGCACCAACGAGGAAGCGTTCCTCGTGCAAAAGCTGACCCGCGCCGTATTCATGAACAACAATACGGATACCTGTGCCCGCGTCTGCCATTCGCCTACCGGCTATGGCCTCGGCCAGACCTTCGGCACCTCGGCCGGTACACAAGACTTCGATTCCGTCGAACACACCGACGTCGTCGTGATCATCGGCGCCAACCCGACCGATGGCCACCCGGTCTTTGCCAGCCGCCTGAAAAAGCGCCTGCGCAAGGGTGCCAAGCTGATCGTGATCGACCCGCGCCGCATCGACCTTGTCGATGGCCCGCACGTCAAGGCAGCCCATCACCTGCCCGTCCGCCCCGGCACCAACGTCGCGGTGGTCACCGCCATCGCCCACACCATCGTGACCGAGGGCCTGTTCAACGAAGCCTTCATCCGCGAACGGTGTGACTGGGATGAATTCCAGGACTACGCCGAATTTGTCAGCCAACCCAACCATTCGCCCGAAGCGACGGAACTTCTGACCGGCGTCAAGGCCGATGAATTGCGTGCCGCGGCAAGGCTTTACGCGATGGGCGGCAATGGCGCCATCTACTACGGCCTAGGCGTCACCGAACACAGCCAAGGCTCCACCACCGTCATCGGCATTGCCAATCTTGCCATGCTCACCGGCAACATCGGCCGGCCTGGCGTGGGCGTGAACCCGCTGCGTGGCCAGAACAACGTGCAAGGCTCCTGCGACATGGGGTCGTTCCCGCACGAACTGCCGGGCTACCGCCACGTCAAGAATGATGCCGTCCGTTCCGTTTTCGAAGACATGTGGGGCGTCACCATCGACAACGAGCCCGGCCTGCGCATCCCCAACATGCTGGATGCCGCTGTCGAAGGCTCTTTCAAGGGCCTCTACTGCCAGGGCGAAGACATCCTGCAATCGGACCCCGATACCAAACACGTTGCCGCCGGTCTGGCCGCGATGGACTGCGTGATCGTGCAGGATCTCTTCCTGAACGAGACCGCAAACTACGCCCATGTCTTCTTTCCCGGCTCTTCCTTCCTTGAAAAGGACGGAACGTTCACAAACGCCGAACGCCGCATCAACCGCGTGCGCAAGGTCATGGCCCCGCGCAACGGTTACGCCGATTGGGAGGTGACCCAGCTTTTCGCCAACGCGATGGGCGCGAACTGGACCTACACCCACCCCTCGCAGATCATGGACGAAATCGCGCTCCTGACCCCGTCCTTCGCCGGGGTCTCTTACGAAAAGCTGGAAACGATGGGCTCCGTCCAATGGCCCTGCAACGAGGCCGCGCCCGAAGGCACGCCGCTGATGCACATCGACGGCTTCGTGCGCGGTCGCGGCAAGTTCATCCGCACCGAATACGTCGCCACCGACGAACGCACCGGCCCGCGCTTTCCGCTACTGCTGACCACCGGCCGCATCCTCAGCCAGTACAACGTCGGCGCCCAGACCCGCCGCACCGCCAACACCGCGTGGCACGCCGAGGATCTGCTGGAGATCCACCCGCACGACGCCGAAGTGCGCGGCGTCAAGGAGGGCGACTGGGTCCGCCTCGCCTCGCGGTCGGGCGAAACCTCGCTGCGCGCCACGATCACCGATCGCGTCATGCCGGGGGTGATCTACACCACCTTCCACCACCCCGAAACGCAGGCCAACGTCATCACCACCGACTTCTCCGATTGGGCGACGAACTGCCCGGAATACAAGGTGACCGCCGTGCAGGTCAGCCCGTCGAACGGCCCGTCGGAATGGCAGTTGAACTACGCCGAACACGCCGCCCGCTCGCGCCGCATCCTTCCGGCGGCGGAATGATAGTCGCAAGATGATCGGCGCAAGGGCCACCCCTCGACTGGCATTTGGCACCCGGGTAGACCCCGGCAGCCGGATGCTGCCCGAAGAGGTGGCCGTCGCGCTCACCTTCAACGGAACCACCCAGGCCGTGATGATGGCCACCCCCGACGATCTGGAAGACTTCGCCTACGGTTTTGCCCTGACCGAAGGCATCGCCAAACCGAACGAGATCCTCTCGGTGGAAATCGAGACCCTGCCACGCGGCCGCGACATCCAGATCTGGCTCCACCCCGAGGCCGAAACACGCCTTGCCGCCCGTCGCCGCACCATGACCGGCCCGGTCGGTTGCGGCCTGTGCGGTATCGACAGCATCGACCAGGCGCTGCGCGACGTGCCATACGTTTTGCCATACACGTTCCAGACGTCCGCCAGCCAGGTAATGGCAGCCGTTTCCGCCCTTCCCGGCCAGCAGCGCCTGCACGACGCCACCCGCGCCGTTCATTGCGCCGGGTTCTGGGCGCAGGGCCGAATCGTCGCCTCGCGTGAAGATGTCGGTCGCCACAACGCGCTTGATAAACTGGTGGGCGCGATGGTCCGCGCCGGCACCCAACCCACCGGCGCGGTGGTCCTCACCAGCCGCGTGTCAATCGACATGGTGCAGAAGGTCGCCATGCTGGGCGCGCCGATGATCATCGCCGTATCGGCCCCGACCGCCGACGCCGTGACCCTTGCAGATCACGCCGGAATCACCCTCATCGCCCTCGCCCGGCCCGACCGGTTCGAGGTTTTCACCCACACAGACCGCTTGACGGAGGATAGCCATGTCGGCTGAAAAACTGGTTCATATGGCCAATCAGATCGCGCTTTTCATGGAATCAAAGCCGCATGACGAAGGCGTTCAAGGCGTTGCCAGCCACATCAACGACTTCTGGGAACCCCGGATGCGCCGCCAGTTGTTCGACCTGATCGACGCCGGCGGCACCGGCCTGCGACCCTTGGTGCTGGAGGCGGCAAACGCCATCCACCGGCCCTTGGCGGCCTGATCACTCCTTCAGGACGCTCGCCAGATAAACCCCATACGAGCTTTTGGCGAACAGCTTGGCCCGCGCGGCAAACCCCTCGCGGTCCAGCCACCCCTGCCGATAGGCAATCTCGTCGGGCGATCCCACCTGCAAGCCCTGCCGTTCTTCCAGCGTACGCACAAAGTTCCCGGCATCCAGCAGGCTTGCCTGCGTCCCGGTATCCAGCCACGCATAGCCCCGCCCCATCCGCTCGACCCGAAGCGAACCCTCGGCCCGATAGATCTCCAGCAGGTCGGCAATCTCCAGCTCACCGCGCGGTGACGGCTTGACCCGCGCCGCCAGTTCCGGCGCGCGCCCGTCCAGGAAGTAAAGCCCCGTCACGGCGTAATTCGACGGCGGCTTTTGCGGCTTTTCGATGATCGCAGACACGTTCCCCGCCGCATCGAAGGCCACCACGCCATAGCGCTCCGGATCGGCCACGCGGTAGCCAAAGACCGTGCCACCCGTCGGGTGGGCATCAGCCGAGGCCATCGCTTCCGGCAAGCCATGACCGAAAAAGATGTTGTCTCCCAGGACCATAGCCGAAGGCGCACCGGCCAGAAAATCCTTCGCCAACAGATACGCCTGCGCCAAACCGTCCGGCGAGGGCTGCACGATCCAGGTCAGCGAAAGACCCCACTGGCTGCCATCACCGAGCAGGCGCTGGAACTGCGGTTGGTCGTCCGGCGTGGTGATCACCGCAATCTCGCGGATGTCGCCCAGCATCAGCACCGACAGCGGGTAGTAGATCATCGGCTTGTCATAGATCGGCAAAAGCTGCTTCGACACGCCGATGGTGATCGGCCAAAGTCGCGATCCGGTGCCGCCCGCCAGAATGATGCCCTTGCGTTTCATGCGCCAAGCTCCTTCAGGATTTCGTCAAGTCCCGCCCGCCAATCAGGCCGCGCGATGCCATAAGCAGTCGCCAGCGCAGAACACTCCAGCCGCGAGTTGAGCGGCCGTTTCGCGGGTGTCGGGTAGGCCGAGGACGGGAGGTCGTTGACGGTGCAAGCCAATCCCGCCCGCGCCATGATCTCGCGCGCGAACCCGGCCCAACTGGTATCCGGCGCGCCCGAAAAGTGGTGCGTCCCACCCGGCGCATTGCCCGCCATCGCCCGCGCCGCCACGAACAACGCATCTGCAATCGCCGCGGCCGGGGTCGGCCCGCCGATCTGGTCGGCGACCACGTTCAGACTCTCCCGCTCGGCCCCAAGCCGCAGCATCGTCTTGACGAAATTCGCCCCATGCGCCGAGACCACCCACGATGTCCGCAAGATCAGATGCTTGCCGCCCGCCGCCCGAACGCCCACTTCGCCCGCCAGCTTGGTGCGGCCATAGGCCCCCAACGGCGCTGTCGGGTGATCGGGCCGGAACGGCTGATCGCCCGCGCCATCGAACACGTAGTCGGTCGAGACATGCAGGAACGGCACGCCCTTGGCTGCCGACGCCTGCGCCATCGCGGCAGGCGCATCGCCGTTCACCACCAGCGCTGCCGCTTCCTCCGCCTCGGCCTTGTCCACCGCCGTCCACGCCGCCGCGTTGATCACCGCGTCGAAAGCGCCCCGGTCAATCGCCAGCGCGCAGGTCGAAGGGTCCGACAGGTCCGCCCGATCCCGCCCCAGCGCCGTGACCGTCACGCCCGCCGGCGCCCGCCGCAAAAGTTCCCGCGCGACCTGCCCGGTCTCGCCAAAAACCAGAACCCTCACGCCTTCACCCCAAGCCGCTGGCCCACGCCCTGCCGCTCCAGCAAGGGCCGCCACCACGCCTCGTTGTCCAGATACCAGCGCACCGTGCGGCGCAGCCCTTCCTCCAGGGTGACCGAAGGCCGCCAGCCCAGTTCGTTGCGAATCCGCGACGGATCAATGGCATAGCGCGCATCATGCCCCGGTCGGTCGGTCACGAAGGAAATCAGCCGGTCATGCGGCGCACCACTTGGGCGCATCTCGTCCAAGAGCGCGCAGATCATCCGCACGATGTCGATGTTGCGCGCCTCGTTCTCGCCGCCGATGTTGTAGCTGCGGCCCAGCGCACCCTTTTCCAGCACCGTCAGCAGCGCGTCGGCATGGTCCTCGACATACAGCCAATCGCGCACGTTCTCGCCTTTTCCATAGATCGGGATTGCACGGTCATGCAGCGCATTCAGGATCACCACCGGAATCAGCTTTTCCGGAAAATGGAACGGCCCGTAGTTGTTGGAACAGTTCGTCATCACCACCGGCAGACCATAGGTCTCCGCCCAGGCCCGCACCAGATGGTCGCTGGCCGCCTTCGACGCCGAATAGGGGCTGTTCGGCGCATAGGGCGTGTCTTCGGTGAACTGCCCGGTTTCGCCCAAGGTGCCGAACACCTCGTCGGTCGAGATGTGGTGGAACCGAAACCCCGCCGGTTTACCCTGAGCCGCCCAATGCCGCCGCGCGGCTTCCAGCATGTTGAAGGTGCCGGTGATGTTTGTCTCGATGAAATCCGATGGCCCGTCGATGCTGCGATCGACATGGCTTTCCGCTGCCAGATGCATCACCGCGTCCGGGCGGTGCAGATCGAAGATCCGGTCCAGCGCAGCGCGGTCGCGGATGTCTGCCTGCTCAAAGGAATAAAGGTTCGACCGCGCGGCATCCGCCACGTTGTCCTGACAGGCCGCATATGTCAGCGCATCAAGGTTCACCACCTCATGCCCGCGCGCCACGGCCAGCCGCACCACGGCAGACCCGATGAACCCCGCCCCGCCGGTTACCAGAAGTTTCATGCCTGCCCCCACACGAACGGCGATCTGAAATCGCGCAGCAGAGGCGCCGCCTGATCCTTGGCCGACAGCACCGGAGCCCCGGCAAGCCCCCAGTCGATGCCGATATCGGGGTCATCCCACCGCACCGCGCCGTCGCAGTCGGGCGCGTAGACATCGGTGCATTTGTATTGCACCTCGGTCATCGGCGCGCGGGTGACGAAACCGTGCAGGAACCCCTTCGGCACCAAAAGCTGTCGCCCGTTTTCCGGCGTCAGCTCCACCCCCACCCAACGGCCGTAGTGGGACGAGCCCACCCGCACATCCACCGCCACGTCAAGGATGGCGCCGCGCGAACACCGCACCAGCTTGTCCTGCGCATGCGGCGGCGCCTGAAAGTGCAGGCCGCGTACCGTGCCGACCACCGCCGACATCGAGTGATTGTCCTGCACCCAGGGCAGGTCCAGCCCCGCCTTGGCCATTGTGCCGGCATTCCAGGTTTCCGTGAACCACCCCCGGTCGTCGCCAAAGCGGCGCGGGGTCAGGATCATGACGTCAGGCAATTCGGTCGGTTCAATCTGCATCAAGCATCCACTCGGCAAAACTCGTCGCCTGCCGAAATACCGCAGGACGTGCCGGCTTCACAGTGCAAATTTACCCCAGCCAGGCCTTCAGCGTGGCCATGTCCTCGCGCATCACCGAATGGCCCGCTCCGGGATATACCTGCAAAGCAACCTCGGCCCCCATCGCGTGGAACACGGCAACGCTGTCCTTGACCCGCTTCAACGGAATATGCGGGTCGCGCTCGTGCACCGAAACCCACACCTTCGCGCCGTCCCGCCGGCCCGCGTAATCGAACCGCTTCTGGCCGTGACCGTATAGGGCGGCGTCGGGCGCGGGGTCGCCATCACCGGTGCCCAAAAGGCCGCCGGAAAAGCCGAACACCCCGGCCAGACCGTCACCCTGCCGCGCAAACGTCTCCAGCGCCAGGCCCGCACCCTGACTGAACCCACCCAGCCAGATAGACCCGCGTGGCACGCCTTCGGCCTCAAGCGCCGCCACGCCCTGCATCAGTGCCGCGACGCCCCGCTCCACATAGGGCGCGAGCGTCGCGGCGGGGGCCAGAAACGAGGTCGGCCACCAGCTTTGCCCCGGCGCGTCCGGGGCAAGGGCAACCACATCGGTCGCCCCCACAAACTGCATCAGGCCAAGGATATCGGCGCTGCTGCCGCCCCGGCCATGCGCCAGAACGATCCCCGCCCGCGCGCCACTCGCCGGGCCATGACGCCTCACGACGCCACCGTCAGCTTTGGCAACACCTGCTCGATCCGCGCGCGGATCGGCTCGTATTGCGGCGGCAGCATCAGCTTCGTGCCCATCGTAGCTTCGGGTTCATCCACCGCAAAGCCCGGCGGGTCGGTGGCAATTTCGAACAGCACGCCACCCGGTTCGCGGAAGTAGATCGCGTTGAAATACTGCCGGTCGATCACATCGGTCGTCCGGTGCCCCACCCGCGCCAACGCCTCTTGCCAGCCGTGCTGTTCGTCCTGCGTCCGCGCCCGGAACGCGACATGGTGGATGGTGCCTTTCCCCGGCCGCCCGCGCACCACCGCATCGGTGCGGATGATGTCGATGATGTTGCCACGCTCGGCCCCCGGCGCCTTCAGACGCAGCCGCTCCACCCCGTTCAGCTTTTCGCTGCCAACCGCCTCATAGCCGAACACGTCGGTCAGGATGCGCGCCGTCTTGTCGGGCTCGCGTTCCCACAGCGTCACGGAATGGAACCCGTGCATATCGGTCGCCGTGGCGCTTTCGATCAGTTCCACCGGCGCATCGTCGGGGTCTTTCACCGTGACGACCCGCTCGCCAAACCGCAACGACGGGGCCGAAACCTCCAGTGCCACCGCTTTCAGATCAGCGATCAGCGCGTCAAAGCCCGCCGCAGGCACGGCATAGGCATAGGCCGAAGCCATCCCCGGCCCGGCCTGCCCCGGCCCGGCATCCGCGAACGGAAAGAATGTCAGCACCGTGCCGGGGCTGCCCTTCGGATCGGCGTAATACAGATGATAGGTGCCGGGATCGTCGAAGTTCACCGTCTTCTTGACCAGCCGCTGCTTCAACGGGCCGGTGTAGAAGGCGACGTTGGCTTGCGCCGGGCCGGAAATGGCCGTGACGTGGTGAATGCCGGGAATGCGCGTGGTCATCGCTTGCGTCCTTGTCCTGTGGCGCGCCATGCGCCGCTTGAAGGCCAACATAAACCTGTGCGGCCAGATAGAAAGTGTAGCTCATGCGCGGTTGCCGTGCAAATTCGCACATGTCCAACCCCCCTGTTCCCCGCCTGCGGTTCTGCTAATCCTGTCGCCAAGACTACGGGGGATCCACATCATGACCCACCTCTGGGTGCGCGCTGAACAGCGCCCGAACGAAGAACGCGTCGGGCTGACGCCGGAAGGCGCCGCCGCGCTGGTCAAGGCAGGCATCAAGGTCTCGGTCGAACTGTCGTCGGTCCGCGCCATCCCGATCGACGGCTACCGCGACGCGGGCTGCGAGATCGTGGCGGAAAACCTCTGGCCGCACGCCCCCGCCGATGCGATCATCTTCGGCCTGAAGGAACTGCCCGAGGATGGCACCCCCCTCACCCACCGCCACATCATGTTCGGCCATGCCTACAAGGGCCAACCCGCCGGGCGCGACCTGCTGAAGCGGTTCAAGGCTGGTGGCGGCACGCTTTACGATCTGGAATACCTCGTGGGCGAAGATGGCCGCCGCGTCGCGGCCTTTGGCTACTGGGCAGGCTATGCCGGGGCCGCGGTTTCCTTGAAATGCTGGGCTGCGCAACAGCGCGGCGGCATCGCCGGGCCGGTCCGCAAGGTGCCGTCGAAAGCAGCCCTTCTCGACCAGCTTGCCGTCGAGCTTGACGGCCTGTCGCGCCCCCGCGCCATCATCATCGGCGCGCTTGGCCGTGTCGGCACCGGGGCGGCAGACCTTTGCACCGCGATGGGCGTTGCCGTCACCCGCTGGGACATGGCCGAAACCGCATCGGGCGGCCCGTTCCCCGAAGTGCTGCAACACGAGATCTTCCTCAACTGCATCCTCGCCCGCCCCGGATGCCCGGTGTTCGTTCCGGCCAGCGCCAAGACCGACCCGCGCAAACTGACCGTGATCGGCGACATCGCCTGTGATCCGACCTCGGACTTCTCCCCGATCAAGGTCTACGACCGCGCCACCGACTGGGACGCCCCGGCGCTGCGCGTCCATGACACCCCGCCGCTTGACGTGACCGCCATCGACAACCTGCCCTCGCTGATGCCGGTCGAATCGTCACAAGACTACGCGGCCCAGCTTCTGCCTTCGCTCCTCACCCTCACGGCGCTGACCGAAGGTGTCTGGGGCCGCGCGAAAGCCGAATTCGCCCGTCACATCGCCACCCTCTGAAGGAACACTCCCATGACCATCCACTGGTGCGGCACCGGCCTTTCCTCCGTCCCCGGCCTTCGCCGCCTGATCGTTGAAAGCGGCCAGCCGGTCACGGTCTGGAACCGCACCGTCGAAAAGGCCCGCGCCGAGGTTGGCGATCTGACGAACGACATCCGCGCCTACAGCCTCGATGCGTTGCGCGATGCCCTGCAACCCGGCGACGTTGCCATATCCATGCTGCCCGCCGACCAGCACGTCGCCATCGCCAAGGCCTGCCTGTCGAAGGGCGCGCACTTCGTCTCGTCGTCCTACATCGCGCCGGAAATGCGCGACCTGGATCAGGCGTTCCGCAACGCGGGCCTCGTGTCGGTCAACGAGGTCGGCCTCGACCCCGGCATCGACCACCTGATGGCGCACGACCTTGTCGCCCGCTACCGCGCCTCGCCCGCCTACCACGCCGACAACATCCTCAGCTTCACCTCCTACTGCGGTGGTGTGCCGAAAATCGCCAACGCCTTCCGCTATAAATTCAGTTGGGCCCCCGCTGGCGTCTTGAAGGCGCTGCGCTCGCCGTCGCGCTCGCTGCGCCATTTCACCGAATTGCGCGTGGCGCGGCCGTGGGATGCAATCACCCGCTACGACGCCCCCCTGCCGCAGCCCGAAAGCTTCGAGGTCTACCCGAACCGCGACAGCTATCCCTTCATGCAGGACTACCGCTTCGAGCCGCACTGGAAGGTGCGTGATTTCGTCCGTGGCACCATCCGCCTGAACGGCTGGTCCGATGCCTGGGCGCCCATCTTCCGAGAAATCGAAGGTCTTGAAGGCAAACCCTTGGCCGAAATCAATGCCGCCCTCGAAGCCCGCGCCGCCGCCCTTTTGAAAGACAACTCCTACGCCGAAGGCGAGCCGGACCGCGTTGTCCTTTTCGTCTCGCTGAAGGCCGAGCGTGACGGCAAGCCGGTCTACCACGAAACCTGGGCGCTGGATGCCTGGGGCGATGTGCGCGGCACCGCCATGTCGCGCCTCGTCTCGGTGCCGGTGTCGCTGGCGGTCGAGGCGGTGCTGACCCGTGAGATTCCGGCCGGCGTCCACGCCGCACCGCACGACCCGCGCCTGCTGAACCGCTGGCTGGATGAGGTCAGCCACCTTGCCCAGTATATGTCCCGCATCGACCATCTGCGCTGATCGGGGCGCCCCGGCCCCTTTGGCGTGACAGGCCATCCCGGTCACGCTATGCTTTCGCCTGACGATCCGGGCCAACCGGACAAAACAGGTGAGGCAGACGTGAGCCGGAAGTCCAGCGCAACCCCCCCGCGCAGCGGGTTTGCCGACCGTTACGCCGCGTTTGCGGCGCGGCGGGCAAAACCGGCTGCGGGCTTCGTGTCGCAGCCCGAACCGCGCAGCATCGGCCTTTATGCGCGCGGCAAGCAGCTTTTGTCCGGCAACATCCTGTTCTCCGGCCATTTCGCCGAAGCCCCCGGCACCCTGTTGTGGGATATCCCCTCACCCGACCCCGCCTTCGATGCCGATGCCCACGGCTTTGCCTGGCTGGATGATCTGGCCGCCCTCGGCAGCCCTGCCGCCCGCAGCCTTGCGCAAGACTGGACCTGGGCCTGGATCGCGCGCTACTCCGCCGGCTTCGGCCCCGGCTGGACACCCGATCTGACCGGCCGCCGCATCATCCGCTGGGTCCATCACGCCACCCTCTTGCTGAACGGGCGCGACAAGGACGCCTCGGTTGCCTACTACCGTTCGCTCTCGCAGCAATCCGCGTTTCTGGCCCGTCGCTGGCAAGCCGCCGCCCCCGGCCTCCCCCGGTTCGAGGCGCTGACCGGTCTGGTCTACGCCGGGATCTCGCTGATCGGGATGGAAAAGCTGGTCACGCCAGCCACCGCCGCCCTCGCCACCGACTGTCGGACCGAGATCGACGCCGAAGGCGGCCTGCCCACCCGCAACCCCGAAGAACTGCTCGAAGTCCTCACCCTCCTCACCTGGTCCGCCACCGCGTTGACCGAGGCGTCGCGCACGGTGCCGCACGATCTGGCCGATGCCATCGGCCGCATCGCCCCTGCCCTGCGCGCGCTGCGCCATGCCGATGGCGACCTCGCCCGCTTTCACGGCGGCGGCAAGGGTGTCGAGGGGCGGCTTGACCAGGCGCTAGCCTCGGCGGGGGTGCGCCCCAGTGCGACACCCGCGATCGCGATGGGCTTCGCGCGCCTCAACGGCCGGCGCACCTCGGTGATCGTCGATGCCTCCGCGCCACCCGGCGGTCGCGCCGCAGCCACCGCCCACGCCTCGACCACCGCGTTCGAAATGACCTCGGGCCGCCGTGCGGTGATCGTCAACTGCGGCTCTGGCGCGCCCTTCGGTGCGGCATGGCGGTTGGCCGGGCGTGCAACCCCGTCACATTCCGTCCTGTCGATGGATGGCATGTCATCGTCGCGCTTCAGCCGACGCGCGGACGCAGAACTGGCGGACCGCGCCGCGATCACCGTGTCGCGCCTGACCGTCGGCATCGAAGGCACCGACCTTTACCTTGCCCATGACGGCTGGCTGAGAAGCCACGGCCTGACCACCAGCCGCGCCCTCACCCTGTCGCAGGACGGCCGCCGCCTCACCGGGGTCGATGCACTCACCGCCCTCACCGCCGATGCCCGCCGCCGGTTCGAGGACATGATGACCGAAACCCGCCTTGACGGCGCGGCCTTCTCGATCCGCTTTCACCTTCACCCCGAGGTGGACGCGGCCCTAGATCTGGGCGGCACCGCCATTTCTCTGGCTTTGCGCAGCGGTGAAATCTGGGTCTTTCGCTACAGCGGAAGCGTAAAATTGTCGCTGCAACCCTCGGTCTACTTCGAAAAGGGCCGTCTGAACCCGCGTCCGGCCACCCAGATCGTGCTTGCCGGCCACGCTCGCGGCTTTGAAACGCGCATAGGCTGGACCTTGGCGAAAGCGCAGGATACTCCGCTCGCCATCCGGGATCTGGAAAGCAGCGACCCTGAAGGCCAAAGCTGACCTGCCCGCCGCGACAGAACAGGGGCTATCCACATGACCAACCTCGTTCCCATCGGACGCGCGCTGATTTCCGTGTCCGACAAGACCGGCCTTCTGGACCTTGCCCGCGCGCTGGCCGCACAGGGGGTGGAGCTGATCTCCACCGGCGGCACCTCGGGGATGCTTCGGGCAGCCGGTCTTGCGGTGCGCGATGTCTCGGACGTGACGGGGTTTCCCGAAATGATGGATGGCCGGGTCAAGACGCTGCACCCCAACGTCCACGGCGGCCTGCTGGCCTTGCGCGACGATGACGAACACCTTGTCGCGATGGCCGCCCACGGGATCGAGCCGATCGACCTGCTGATCGTCAACCTCTACCCATTCGAGCAGACCGTGGCGCGCGGTGCCGACCACGCCACCTGCATCGAAAACATCGACATCGGCGGCCCAGCCATGATCCGCGCTGCTGCCAAGAACCACCGCTTTGTCACCGTGGTCACCGATCCGGCGGATTACGACGCCCTGCTTGACCAGATGAAGGCGCATCACGGCGCCACCACGTTGGCCTGCCGCCAAAGGCTTGCGCTTACCGCCTACGCCCGCACCGCCGCCTACGACACCGCCGTCGCCACCTGGCTTGCCGCCGAAATCAACGAACCGGCCCCGCGCTATCGCAGCTTTGCCGGCAAACTGGCGCAAACCCTGCGCTACGGTGAAAATCCACATCAGGCCGCCGCCTTCTACACCGATGGCACCCGCCGTCCCGGTGTTGCCACTGCGCGCCAGATGCAGGGCAAGGAACTGTCCTACAACAACATCAACGACACCGACGCCGCCTATGAACTGGTGGCCGAATTTTCCGGCTCCGCCCCCGCCTGCGCCATCATCAAGCACGCCAACCCCTGCGGCGTGGCGCAAGCCTCCACGCTGGTCGAAGCCTACAAGCGTGCCTGCATCTGCGACCAGACCTCGGCTTTCGGTGGCATCGTCGCGCTGAACCAGCCGCTCGACGCCGAAACCGCCGAAGAGATCGTCAAGATCTTCACCGAAGTCGTCATCGCCCCCGGCGCCAGCGATGCGGCCAAGGCGATCTTCGCGGAAAGAAAGAACCTTCGCCTGCTCCTTACCTCCGAATTGCCCGACCCGCTGACGAAATCCCTGGCCTTCAAGCAGGTCGCGGGCGGCTTTCTGGTGCAGGACCGTGACGCAGGCCACATCATCCCTGCCGACCTGAAGGTTGTCACAAGGCGTGCGCCCTCCGACAAGGAACTGGCCGACCTGATGTTCGCCTGGACCGTCGCCAAGCACGTCAAGTCGAACGCCATCATCTACGTGCGTGACGGTGCCACCGTCGGCATCGGCGCGGGGCAAATGAGCCGCGTCGACAGCACCCGCATCGCCGCGCGCAAAGCACAGGACATGGCAGAAACCCTCGGCCTGCCCGCCCCCCTGACGCAAGGGTCGGTTGTCGCCTCCGACGCGTTCTTCCCCTTCGCCGACGGCCTGATCACCGCCGCCGAGGCCGGCGCGACCGCAGTCATCCAGCCCGGCGGATCAATGCGCGACGACGAGGTGATCGCCGCCGCCAACGAACGCGGGTTGGCGATGGTGTTCACCAACCAGCGCCATTTCCGGCACTGACATGCGCCGCCTGACCATCACCGCCGTCGTGACCTTCGTGATCGACCAGATCTCGAAACTGGCCATTGTTCAGGGCCTCGACCTCATCAACCGGGGCGAGATCGACGTCTTTCCACCCTTCCTCGTATTCCGCATGGCATGGAACCGCGGGATCAACTTCGGCCTTTTCGCCAACAGCGCCGATGTCACCCGTTGGGCGCTGATCGCCATCGCCATCGCCATCTCGGCCTGGGTGCTGTGGTGGATTCGCCGTGACCGCCCCGGACCACGGGCAGAACTTGCGGCGGGCCTTCTGATCGGCGGCGCGCTCGGCAACGTGATCGACCGCATCGTCTATGGCGCGGTGGCGGATTTTCTGAACATGTCCTGCTGCGGCATCGAGAATCCCTATGCTTTCAACGTCGCTGACATTGCCATCTTCGTCGGCGCCATCGGCCTTGTGATCTTCACCGGTGCGCCCGACAAATCGGCAAGACCCCGCAACCCGCGCAGGTAAAGACCCCGTGACGACCGGATTGCTTTAGGCTAAGACGGGAAAAAGACGGAGTGGAGGCAACGATGCAGGCAGCAAGGGGCAAGGCGTTCATCGCGGTTGCGACGCTGCTCGTGCTTGCCGGATGCGCCGGCAATGGCACCCCGCAGTTGATGAACCTGCGCACCGGCGATGGCCCGGACGAATTCGCCATTCTGCCATCAAAGCCGCTGACCATGCCCGCAGACCTGTCCACCCTGCCGGAACCGACCCTTGGTGGCACCAACCGCACGGACGCGCAGCCCTTTGATGATGCGATCGTGGCCCTTGGCGGCACACCCGGCAGTGCCGGCGGCATCCCGGCCGGCGACAGCGCGCTTTACAACCATGCCGCCCGCTTTGGCGTTGACGGCGGCATCCGCGCCACACTCGCTTCGGAAGATTTGAACTGGCGGCGTGACAACAACGGCCGCATCCTTGAACGGCTGCTCAACGTCAACGTCTACTACAAGGCCTACCGCAAGCAGCGCCTTGACCAGCAGGCCGAACTGGCACGCTGGCGGGCGGCCGGGGTGAAGACCCCCTCTGCCCCACCCCGCAAGCCCGGCGAAGAGTAACAAGCGCGTGGCCCCGGCTTGATTGTAGGCGCCCGGCCTGCAACTGATGCACAGCGCATTGGCGGAGGTTATCCATGCCCAGACGAACCGGCCTTCTGGCCGCTGTTGCCTTCAGCGTCACCTTTGCCGCCCATGCCGAAACCGTAACCAATTTCCAGCTTGAAAACGGCCTCGATGTGGTCGTGATCGAAGATCACCGCGCCCCCGTAGTGGTCAACATGGTCTGGTATCGCGTGGGTGCCGCCGACGAACCCGCCGGCCACTCCGGCATCGCGCATTTCCTTGAACACCTGATGTTCAAGGGCACCGAAAAGATCGCCCCCGGCGATTTCTCCGCCATCGTCGAGGCGCAGGGCGGCAACGACAACGCCTTCACCTCGTGGGATTATACCGCCTATTTCCAGCGCGTCGCCGCCGACCGGCTTGACCTGATGATGGAAATGGAAGCCGACAGGATGCGCAACCTGCGCCTGACCGAAGACGACGTCACCACCGAACGTCAGGTCATCCTGGAAGAACGCGCCCAGCGCACCGACAGCAACCCCGGCGCGCTTCTGTCCGAACAGATGCGCGCGGCGCAATTCCTGAACCACCCTTACGGCGTGCCGATCATCGGCTGGCGCCACGAGATGGAGCAGCTCAGCCGCGAAGACGCCCTGTCCTACTACCAGCGCTTCTACGCGCCGAACAACGCCACCCTTGTCGTCGCCGGTGACGTGAACCCGGACGTCGTCCGTGCGATGGCCGAAAAGCACTTCGGCCCGCTGAAACCGTCCGAAGGCATCGTGCCGCGCGTCCGCCCGCAGGAACCGCCGCAGCTTTCGGAACGCCGCCTGTCGCTGGCCGATGAGCGCGTGTCCGAACCCTATGTCATGCGCACCTACCTTGCCCCCGAACGCGACCCCGGCGACCAGAAGGATGCCGCCGCCCTGACCATCCTTGCCGAACTTCTCGGTGGCTCGGGTCAGACCTCGGTGCTGGCCCGCGCGCTGCAATTCGACAGTCAGGTCGCGGTTTACTCCACCGCTTTCTACGACGGCACCGCGATCGACGATGCCACCTTCGGCTTCGTCATCGTGCCGGTTCCCGGCGTCACCCTGCCGGAAGTCGAAGCCGCGATGGACATGGTCCTCGCAGACTTTCTGAACGCCGGCCCTGACCAAGCCGCCTTTGACCGCATCAAGACCCAGATCCGCGCCAGCGAAATCTACGCCAGGGATGACGTGCAAGGCCTTGCCCGCACCTATGGCGAGGAGCTTTCGATCGGCCTGTCGCTTGCCGATATCCAGGGCTGGGACGAGGCACTTGGCGCCGTGACCATTGACGATGTCCGCGCCGTCGCGGCCAAGGTGCTCGACCGGCGCAACGCTGTTACCGGCTACCTCACCCGCCCCGAAGACCCGGCCACCCCCGCCGCAGCCGAGGAGGCACAGGAATGATGCTCCGCCTGATCACCGCCCTCCTCGTCCTCGCTCTGCCGGCACAGGCCGAGATGACCATCAAGGAAGTCACCTCTCCGGGCGGTATCACCGCCTGGCTGGTCGAAGACCACAACATCCCCTTCACCGCGCTGGAGATCCAGTTTCGCGGCGGCACCTCGCTGGACGCGCCCGAAAAGCGCGGCGCGGTCAACCTGATGACCGGCCTTCTGGAAGAAGGCGCCGATGACATGGACAGCCGCGCCTTCGCCGAAGCCCGCGACAGCCTTGCCGCCGAGTTCACCTTCGACCCCGGCACCGATTCCGTCGGTGTCTCCGCTCGTTTCCTCACCGAAAACCGCGATCAGGCCGTCACGCTTCTGCGCTCGGCCCTTGTCAACCCGCGCTTCGATCAAGACGCGGTGGATCGTGTCCGGGGCCAGGTTCTCGCAGGCCTGCGCTCCGATTCCAAAGACCCCGACCGCATCGCCCCGGAAATCTTCGACCGCCTCGCTTTCGGCGACCATCCCTATGCCTCGAATGGCGATGGCACCGTCGATACCGTCACCGCCCTTACCCGCGACGACATCATCGCCGCTCACAAGGGGGCCTTGGCCCGTGACCGCATCTATGTCGCTGCTGCCGGTGACATCACCGCCGATCAACTCGGCACCCTCCTCGACACCCTGCTCGGCGATCTGCCCGCCACCGGCGCCGCGCAGCCTGCCGATGCACCCTATCTGCTGAAACCGGGCGTCACGGTGCAGGATTTTCCCACCCCGCAGTCCACCGTCTACTTCGGCCATCAGGGCATCACCCGCGATGACCCTGATTTCTTCGCGGCTTTCGTCCTGAACGAGGTTCTTGGCGGTGGCCGCTTCTCGGCCCGCCTGATGACCGAAGTCCGCGACAAGCGCGGCCTGACCTACGGCGTCGGAAGCTACCTCGTGCCGATGGACCACGCCGAACTGGTGCTTGGCCAGTTTTCCACCTCCAACGACAAGGTCGCCGAGGCCATCGAGGTGACCCGCGCCGAATGGGCAAAGATCGCCACTGAAGGCATCACCGAAGATGAACTTGCCAACACCAAGACCTACCTGACCGGGTCCTACCCGCTGCGTTTCGACGGCAACGGCCGCATTGCCAACATCCTTGTGGGCATGCAGATGGAGGGCCTGCCCATCGACTATGCCGTCACCCGCAACGCCAAGATCGAAGCCGTCACGCTGGAGGATGCAAAGCGCGTCGCTGCCCGCCTCTTCCAGCCCGACGCGCTGCATTTCGTGGTCGTCGGCCAACCTGTCGGCGTCACCTCGACACCCTAGCCTTCCTGCTTTCCCGACTCGCACCATCCTGCTACACCTAGCGGCATGACGCTCCACACCCCCAAGATAACGGGCGCCGAAGGCCGCCCGGTGATCCGCCAACTGGACGATGCCGCGATCAACCGCATCGCGGCTGGCGAGGTTGTGGAACGTCCCGCCTCGGCGGTGAAGGAACTGGTCGAAAACGCGCTCGACGCCGGGGCAGCCCGCATCACCGTCGACATTGCCGACGGCGGCAAGACCCTGATCCGCGTCACCGATGACGGCTGCGGCATGACGGCCGATGATCTGCCCCTCGCGCTTTCGCGCCATGCCACCTCCAAGATCGACGGCACCGACCTTTTGAACATCCGCTCCTTCGGCTTTCGCGGCGAGGCATTGCCCTCGCTCGGTGCCGTTGGCCGCCTGACCATCACCTCTCGGGCAGCGGGCAACGACGCGGCGCAGATCACCTGCGACGCGGGCCGCCTCGCAGCCCCCCGCCCCGCTGCAATGACGCGCGGCACCGTCGTCGAACTGCGTGACCTCTTTTACGCCACCCCGGCGCGCCTCAAGTTCCTCCGCTCCGGCCGCGCCGAGGTGCAGGCCGTGGCCGAAGTCATCCGCCGCCTTGCAATGGCCGAACCCCACACCGGCTTCACCCTCAACGAGGTCAGCGGCGGCGAGACCCGCGTGCTCTTCCGCGCCGACCCGCAGCCCTATGCGCCTGACGCCCTCGCTCGCCGCCTGTCCGGCATCCTCGGCCATGATTTCATCGACAACGCCCTCCCGATCAATGCTGAACGTGACGGCCTCCGCCTTACCGGCTACGCGGCCCTGCCCACCTACTCGCGCGGCTCCTCCGCCCAGCAGCATGTCTTCGTCAATGGCCGCCCGGTCCTTGACCGGATGCTGCTCGGCGCGCTCCGCGCTGCCTATTTCGATGTCCTCAGCCGCGACCGTCACCCCGCCGCCGTCCTGAACCTGATCGTCGATCCCGCCCGCGTCGACGTGAACGTCCACCCCGCCAAGGCCGAGGTCCGCTTCCGCGAACCCGACGCCGCGCGTTCGCTCATCATCACCGGCCTGCGCACCGCGCTTTCAGGCGCCGGCCACCGCGCTTCGACCACCGTTGCCGCCGAAACCCTCTCCGCCTTCCGCCCCGAACCGCCGCGCACCCCCAGCCAACCCACCCTCGCCGCAGCCTTCGCCTTCCAGTCCCCCGCCCCGCGCGCCCCAGGCTTCGCCGAAACCCCCGCCGCCCGGATCGAACCCCATACCGATGTGCAGACCGATGTGCAGACCGGCGCGCACGGGCCCCTGGGTGCTGCCCGCGCGCAGCTGCATGAAAACTACATCATCGCCCAGACCGCCACCGGCGTCGTCATCGTCGATCAGCACGCCGCCCACGAACGCCTCGTCTACGAACGCCTCAAGGCCCAGATGGCTGCGTCTGGCATCACCGCGCAGGCGCTCCTCATCCCCGAAATCGTCGACCTCTCCCCCACCGACGCCGCCCGTCTGCTTGACGCCGCCCCCGCTCTCGCCCGCCTTGGCCTTGCCGTTGAGCCCTTCGGCGGCAGCGCCGTCTGCATCCGCGAAACCCCCGCCATCCTTGGCCCGATCAGCGCCGAAGCCCTCGTCCGCGACATCCTCGATGAACTCGCCGACGCCGGTGACAGCACGCTCCTGCAAGCGAAGATCGACGCCATCCTGTCGCGCATGTCCTGTCATGGCTCCGTCCGCTCCGGCCGCCAGATGCGCGCCGAGGAAATGAACGCCCTCCTGCGCGAGATGGAGGCTACCCCCCTTTCGGGCCAGTGCAACCATGGCCGCCCCACCTATGTCGAACTCAAGCTTGCCGATATCGAACGGCTCTTCGGACGCAGATGATCACCCTGTTCGGCCAGACCTTCGCATGGAACGACCCCGAGGCGCTGATCCTTGGCGCGGTCGCCCTCACGCTCCTCGCCTTCCTGATCCTCATCCTGCGCAGCACCCGCAAATCCTCCACCCTCGCCGAACCCCTGATGCACGAAATCGGCTGGCTCGGCCAACGTGTCCAGCAGCTTGGCGACGGTCAGGAACGCCTTGCCGGCGGCCTCCACCACGTCTCCGAGGCGCAGGCCGTCAGCCAGACCGCGATGCTGCAAGTCATGGAACAACGCCTTGCCGAGGTGCAGCGCGCAATGGGTGACAGCCTGCACGGCAGCGCCACCCGCACCGCGCGGTCTTTGGGCGAATTGCAGACCCGGCTGGAGACCATCGACAAGGCGCAAGCCAACATCGAAAAGCTCTCGGGCAACGTCCTTTCCCTGCAAGACATCCTGTCCAACAAGCAGACCCGTGGCGCGTTCGGCGAAATCCAGTTGCACGACATCGTGCAAAAGGCGCTGCCGAAAGACGCCTACACCATGCAGGCAACCCTCAGTAACGGCCGCCGCGCCGACTGCCTGATCCACCTGCCAAATCCGCCCGGCCCCATCGTGATCGACGCCAAATTCCCGCTCGAGGCTTATGAGGCGATCCGCCGCGCCGACACCCCCCGCGGCGTGACCGAGGCCGCGCAACAGATGCGCACCGCTGTCCGCGCCCACATCCGCGCGATATCGGAAAGATACATCATCGAGGGCGAAACCGCAGACGGCGCGCTGATGTTCCTGCCGTCCGAAGCGGTCTACGCCGAACTGCACGCCAACTTCCCCGAAGTCGTCCGCGAGGGCTTTGCGGTCAAGGTCTGGATCGTCTCACCCACCACCTGCATGGCTACCCTCAACACCATGCGCGCCGTCCTGAAAGACGCCCGGATGCGCGAACAGGCCGGCGCCATCCGCAAGGAACTGGCGCTTCTCTACGCCGACGTCGACCGCCTCGGCACCCGCGTGGAAAACCTCGATCGGCACTTCGGCCAAGCCGCCAAGGATATCGAAGAGATCAAGATTTCCTCCGAACGGGCAGGCAAACGTGCGCGCCGCCTCGACAACTTCGACTTCGAGGAAATCGCCCCGAACGACCCCGCCCCGCTGATCGCGCCCCGCGCTGCCGAATGATCCACCTCACGCCCGCCGACTACCGCCAGCAACCCTGGGCCAACGGGCGCGGCACGACGATCGAGCTTTACCGCATCGAAACGGGCGATCAGCTCCTCCTCCGCCTCTCGATGGCCACGGTCAACGAGGACGGCCCCTTTTCGCTCTTTCCAGGCATCGAACGCAACCTCACCGTCCTCACCGGCCCCGGCTTCACCCTGACGGGCGACACACTCCGCCTCGAGGCGCGCCCGCTGATCCCCATCGCCTTCCCCGGCGATGTGCCGCTCACAGCCTCCGACGTCATCGCACCCTCAACCGATTTCAACGTGATGACCGCCCGCGCCTTGCCTCGGCCCGTCGTTCGGGTGCTGTCTCAGGCCAACCTCAACGCCGGGGGGCGCCGCGCGATCTTCGCTCTAGGCCCAACTTTCGTGAACGGCACGGCACTTGCCCGGCACGACCTCGTCGTTACAGATCAACCTGCCATCCTCACCGGCCATGCCTTGGTGATGGACGTCGCAACAATTTGACTGGAATTCGTCTTCCTCTCTGGAAAAATATCCCACGGGAGGTCTGGAGGGTGTGAAACCCTCCAGTGTCTGCCCCGGACGCCCCGCCAGAGAGCTAACCCAGATCCTGAACCCAGATCCTGAACTCAGATCCTGAACAATGGCTGCGCCAGCCGTGGCAGGAACTTGCGGAACCGCAAGGGCGCGTCCGTCGCCGCCAGACAGATGCAGTCCTGCCCCGCCATCGCCACCGGCGTATGCTCGAGGTTTTCGTCGGCAATCTCCAGATCACCCCGGTCAAAGCGGTCGTTGGCATCGGCAAAGGCGCCTTGCAACACCAGCGTCAACTCCATCCCCCGGTGGCCATGATCCGGCACCGCCACCCCGGCGGGGATATACAGCAACCGCGCTGACGCATCGCGCCCGGTCGGCAGGATCGCCTGCTTCACGCCCATCCCGATCGACCGCCACTTCACCGCGCTCAGATCCCCGCCGACGTAGTCCGCCAAAGGCGCCGGAAAAATCCCCGAAGCCCGCATCGGCGCGCGCTGGGTTGCCTGCGGCATGCCTTCGATCCGTGCCATCACCGCCTCCAGCGCCGCCTCTGCCATCTCGACGTCGCCCTGATCCTCGATCAAGGCGCCGCCCAGCGTGTCATAGGATGCCAGCCGCGCCCGGCATTCGTCGCACAAGGACACATGCGTCGCGACCACAAGGCTGAACGCCTCGGGCAACTGCCCGGCGGCATAGCCGATCAGCAACTGGTCCGACAAATGGTGACGTATCGTCATGTTCACTTCGTCCTTCACATCATCTCGTGCCGCAGCTTGTCCAGCGCCAGCCGGATGCGCGACTTTATCGTTCCAAGCGGCAGGCCCGTCTCTGCGGCAATCTCGCTATGCGACAACTCGCCGTAGAAGGCCCGCTCGATCAGCGATCGCTGCCGTTCCGGCAACCCCGCCAACGCGCGGCCCAGCCGCTCCGTCTCCTGCTGGGTTTCCATCACCTCGGCCTGATCAGGCTCGGGTTCCGGCCCCCAGTCCAGTTCCTCCGGCTCCGCCCGCCGCGCCTTCCTCAACGCGTCGATCCGCCGGTTGCGGGCGATGGTGAACACCCATGTCGCCACGCTTGCCCGCGCCGGATCGAAGAGATGCGCCTTTTGCCACAACGTCGCCATCACATCCTGCGCACATTCCTCGGCCAGCGTTGCCCCGGCGCCCGACTTCATCAAGAAGCCCTTCACCCGGGGGGCAAAGTGCCGGAACAACGCGGCAAACGCCGCCCTGTCCTGATGGTCGCGCACCCGGATCATCAGGCCCGCCCAATCTGTCTCGTCTCCGTTCGACACCCGCAAACCCTTGTCATGGCGCAGTTTCCCCGCAACACGAAGCTGCGGCTCAGCGGCCTGCCCTACCATAACGTCCTGGCCTGCATCAAACATCATGGCAAATCTACGCACCACGATGCCAACCGGATCACTTTTGCGGAAACTGGATGCCGCAACCACCGTGTCAACCCTTGACTGTCAAATTTATTTTACACCTGATCCAGTGACGGCTTTTGTCCGTAGAACGTCAGAAGCTCTCAGGGAACTCTGCCACATGCCGTTTGAAACTCCGGGTAACACCCCTCGCCGCATCGCTGTCATCGGGGGAGGCATATCCGGCATGGCGGCCGCGCACATGCTGGCCGACGCCAACTCTGTCGTCCTCTTCGAGGCCGAGGGCCGCCTTGGTGGCCACGCCCGCACCGTCCTTGCCGGCAAGCGCGGCGATCAGCCGGTCGACACCGGCTTCATCGTGTTCAACCGGGTGAACTACCCCCACCTTGTCCGCCTGTTTGAAAAACTCCACGTTCCCGTCGCCGAAAGCTCGATGTCCTTCGGCGCGTCGATTGACGGTGGCCGCGTCGAATACGGCCTTGCCTCGCTCGATGCGATCTTCGCCCAGCGCCGCAACGCTGCCAACCCGCGCTTCCTGCGCATGATCCGCGACATCCTGCACTTCAACAAACACGCCGAAGCCACCGCCACCGACCCCGCCATGACAATCCGCGAGCTTTTGGCCGCCCTTGGCACCGGGCCCTACTTCCGCGACCATTACATCACGCCCTTCTCTGGCGCGATCTGGTCAACCCCCACGTCGGGCATCCTTGATTTCCCGGCGCAAGCCCTGGTGCGCTTCTTCCGCAACCACGCTCTCCTGGGCTACGACGGCCAGCACCGGTGGTATACGGTCAAGGGCGGCTCCATCCAGTATGTCGCCCGCCTGCAGACCGCGATGGAGGCCCAGGGCGTCGACATCCGCCTCGCCTCGCCCGTCGCGGCGGTCAAGCGTGAGGCAGGCTCCGTCCTCGTCCGCGCCATCGGTGGCGAGTGGGAACTGTTCGATGACGTGATCTTCGCCACCCACTCCGACCAGACGCTGCGCCTTCTTGCCGACCCCACACCGGCGGAAACAGCCGCCCTTTCCGCCGTCCGCTACCAGCCGAACGAGGCGATCCTCCATTCCGACATCTCGGCGATGCCGAAATCCCGCAAGGTCTGGTCGTCGTGGTCCTATGTCGAACCCAAGGGCGGGGCGGGGTCGAAGATCGACCTCACCTACTGGATGAACTCGCTGCAACCGATCCCGCAGGATGACCCCCTGTTCGTTACCCTCAACACCAACCGCGCCATCGACGACCGGCTGGTGCATGACGTGACCACCTTCCACCACCCGGTGTTCGACGTGGCTGCCCTCGCCGCGCAGGATACCATCCGCGCAATGAACGGCACCCACTCCACCTGGTTCTGCGGCGCGTGGATGCGCAACGGCTTTCACGAAGACGGCTTCGCTTCCGCCGTCGACGTGGTCGAGGCGATGGGCCGCCTGCCAATGCTTCAGGCCGCGTGATGCAGGTCGAACGGATCAGCGGCGAGACGTTCCACGGTCGCAAGGGCGCCGTGCAAAACGTCTTCCGCTACTCCGTCGATTACGTTCTGCTCGACCCGGACCGCTCAAAGGGCCTGCGCCTGTTCTCTCGCAACGCCCGCAATCTCTTTTCGGTCCACGACACCGATCACGGCGGCACCCCCGGTCAGGGGCGCGGTACCGCATGGGTGCGCGAGGTGCTGGCGCAACACGGGCTTTCCGGCGACCACCGCATCCTCCTCCTCGCCCAGCCTCGCGTCATGGGTCACGTCTTCAATCCGGTCAGCTTCTGGCTCTGCTACGATCACCTGGGTCACCTCCGCGCCGCGATTGCCGAGGTGACCAACACCTACGGCGACCGCCACTCTTACCTTTGCCACCGCGATGACCGCGCGCCGATCACCCGCGAAGACACCATCCGCGCCCGCAAGATCTTTCACGTCTCACCGTTCCAGCCCGTCGAAGGTGCCTATGCCTTCCGCTTCGACATCCGCGCCGACCGGATCGGCATCTGGATCGACTACACCACCCAATCTGGCGGCCTGTTCACCAACCTGACCGGCCCGCGCACCCCCCTGACCACCGCCGGCATCCTCGCCACCTGCCTCCGCCGCCCGTTCGGCTCGCGCCGGGTGCTGGCGCTGATCCACTGGCAGGCACTGAAATTGGCGCTGAAGCGGGTAAAGTTCCACAACCGCCCGCTGCCACCAAACGAAGACATCACAAGATGACGCGCCCTGCGGGCCTGCCGGCATGGTCGCTGTTCGCGGCCCTGATCGCTGCCGCCGGCCTGCCCATCTACATCCACGCGCCCAAGTTCTACGTCGACAGTTATGGCGTCTCGCTTGCCTCGCTCGGTGTGACCCTGGCCCTCCTGCGCCTCTTTGACGTGGTGCAAGACCCGATCCTCGGCTGGCTGGCCGAGGCTGGCCGTGCCAACCGCGCCCTCTGGGTCGCCCTCGCCACCGCCATCATGGCGCTCTCCATGCTCGGCCTGTTCGCCGTCACCCCGCCAATCGCACCGCTTCTGTGGTTCGCGCTTGCCCTCACCGGCCTTTTCTCCGCCTTCTCCTTCCTCACCATCTGCTTTTACGCCGAAGGCGTCGCCAAGGCGGCCACCCTCGGCCCCAATGGCCACATCCGCCTCGCCGGCTGGCGCGAGGGCGGCTCGCTCCTCGGTGTCTCGCTCGCCGCTGTCGCCCCCTTGGCCCTCGCCGGCGTCACGTCCACGCCCTTTGCACTCTTCGCCGCGCTCTTCACCGTCCTCGCCATCGCCGCCACCCTCGCGATGCGCGCGAACTGGGGCAGGGGCACCCCCCTGCCCACCACCAACCCCCTCGCCCTCTTCCGCCCCGCCCTCTCCGACCCCCTCGCCAGACGCCTCCTCCTCATCGCCCTCCTCAACGCCTCCCCCGTTGCCGTCACCTCGACCCTCTTCCTCTTCTTCGTCGAAAGCCGCCTTGCCGCCCCCGGCCTCGAAGGCCCGCTCCTCCTGCTCTTCTTCCTCTCCGCCGCCGCCTCCACCCCGGTGTGGAGCCGCCTTGCCCAGACCCATGGCGCGAAACCCACCCTCCTCGCAGCGATGACCCTCGCGATCCTTGCCTTCCTCTGGACCGCCACCCTCACCACCGGCGACACCCTCGCCTTCGCCATCATCTGCGCCGCGTCCGGTGCCGCGCTCGGCGCCGACCTGACCCTCCTGCCCGCCATCTTTGCCCGCCGCCTCGCGCAAATCGGCCAGGGCGGCGAGGCGGCCGCCTTCGGCCTCTGGTCCTTCGTCTCGAAACTCTCCCTCGCCCTCGCCGCCGCCACGATTCTCCCCGCGCTCGACCGCGCCGGCTTCACCCCGGGCGCCCCGAACACCGAATCCGCGCTTTTCACCCTGACACTGATCTACGCGGTATTGCCTTGCGTATTGAAACTGACGGCAATCACGCTTCTTTCCCGAACCTCTGTCCCGGACCCCATCGAAGGCACAGCCCAATGACCACCTTCGCCGCCTTTCTGATCGCCGCCTTTCTGATCGGCGCGCTCCTCGTGCTCGGCGCATTCGTTTTGCGCAGCCGCTACGCCGCCTTCCCGGCCCAGCGCCCGGCCGATTACGCGCGTGGCCCGCAGTTCGACCTTCGCCACCACCTTTCCGGCCCGATCCTTTGCGAAGGCGTGATCTACGGCCCCACCGGCCGCGTGACCTCGCGCTTCGTCGCTGACATGCACGGCAAATGGGATGGCAACACCGGAACCCTCGCCGAAACCTTCCGCTACGACAGCGGCACCGTGCAGGACCGCGCCTGGACCATGCGCCTCTCCAACGACGGCAGCATCGCCGCCACCGCGCCCGATGTAGTGGGCACCGGCACAGGCCGCGCCGAAGGCTCCGCCGTGGTGCTGCGCTACCGCATCAAGCTCACGCCCGAAGCTGGCGGACACGAGCTCGACGTGATCGACTGGATGTATCTGATGGACAACGGCACCATCATGAACCGCTCGCAATTCCGCAAGTTCGGCATCAAGGTCGCCGAACTCGTCGCAACCATGCGCCGCGTCCCGGCCCCGCTGGGCACCCCTGCCGAATGAGGGATTTCAACGGCAAACGCTACTGGCTCGTCGGCGCGTCGGAAGGCCTCGGCCTCGCCCTCGCCCGCAAACTCAGCGCCGCCGGGGCCGACCTGATCCTGTCGGCCCGCAACCCCGAAACCCTCGCCGCCACCGTGGCCAGCCTCCCCGGCAAGGCCACCGCCCTCCCCCTCGACGTAGGCTCGCCCGACAGCGTCAACACCGCCGCCGCCACCCTCGGCCTGATCGACGGCGTGGTCTTCCTCGCCGGCGTCTACTGGCCGGTCGACGCCAAGGCCTGGGACGCAACCCAGGTCGAGGCGATGTGCGACATCAACTTCACCGGCTGCGCCCGCGTGATCGGCGCGGCCCTCCCCGGCATGGTCGCCCGAGGCCAAGGCCACGTCGTCATCACCGGCTCGCTTTCAGGCTTTCGCGGCCTGCCCGGCGCCATCGGCTATGCCGCCTCCAAGGCCGGAACAATGGTGCTGGCCGAATCGCTTTACGCCGACCTTCGCCGCAGCGGCATCACCGTGCAACTCGCCAACCCCGGCTTCATCAAGACCCGCCTTACCGCGAAAAACGACTTCACCATGCCGTTCATCATGGAACCCGAAGCCGCCGCCGACATCATGTTCCGCCACATGATGACCGACCGCTTCAAGATCAGCTTCCCCACCCTCTTCAGCCTGCTTTTCCGAGGCGGCCAGTTCCTGCCCGACTGGCTCTACTACCGGATGTTCCCGCCAAAACCCTGAGCAGAAGCCCGATCTTCCTCTCTGCACAAATATCCCACGGGTGGTCCGGAGGGTGTGAAACCCTCCGGGGTCCGCCAAGCAAGAATCACGCCCCGAGCCGCGCCATGAAGAACCCGTCCATCCCACCACGCTCCGCCCAGTAATCGGGCCGCAGCCGCAAACCGCCGCCTTCCGTCCACCAGCCGGGCTCCACACCCGCCAACTCCACCCGCTCCACCGCCAGTCCCGGATGCCGCACCAGCGCCGCCGCAAGCTGCGCCTCGCCCTCTTCCGGCAACAGCGAGCAGGTCGAAAACACCAGCCGCCCTCCGGGCTTCAGCCACGCCAGCGCCCGGTCGATCAGCGCCGCCTGCAACGCCACCAGCCCCGCAACCTCCGACCCGTCCTTCACGAACGGCAGGTCCGGATGCCGCCGGATCGTCCCGGTCGCCGAACAGGGCGCATCGAGCAAGATCGCGTCGAACGCCGCCTCCGGCTCCCACTGCAACGCATCCGCCACCACCAGCGTCGCGGTCAGCCCGGTTCGCGCCAGGTTTTCCGCCACCCGCGCCATCCGTGGCCCGGAAATGTCCAGGGCCACCACCTCCGCCCCGGCATCGGCAAGTTGCATCGTCTTGCCGCCCGGCGCCGCGCACAGATCCAGCACCCGCTCGCCGGGCCGCGCCGCGACCAGCCGCGCCACCAGCGCCGCCGCCGTGTCCTGCACCCACCACGCGCCCTCCGCGAACCCCGGCAGCGCGGTCAATTGCCCGGCCTCGCTCAATCGCAGACTGCCCGTCGGCAGCACCTCGCCCTCCGGTGCCACGCGCCCCGCGCGCAGCGTCAGGTCGATCGGCGGATGCCCCGCCTGCACCGCCTCGATCGTCTCGACCACCGCGCGCCCGTGCAGATGCACCAGCGGCTGGCGCAACCAGCGCGGCAACCGCTGCGGCGGCAGCCCGTCCAGGATCCCTTCCTCCGGCACCGCCCGCAGCACCGCGTTCACCAGCCCTGCCAGATGAACCGTGCGCTTGCCGCGCCGCACCATCTCCACCGCCGCGTTCACCACGCCATGCGCCGGCGCGCCCATCGCGCGCTCCGTCACCGCCAACCGCAGCACGTTCATCACCATCAGGGGCGGCACCTTGCGCAGATGTTTGGCCAGAACCCGGTCCACCGGCTCCAGATGCCGCAGCACATCCGCCGCCAGCCGCATCGCCCGCGCCCGGTCGCTGGCCGGCAATTCCGGCTCGGCCAGATCGGCCAGCATCCGCCCGTCACCCAGCACGGCACCCAGCAATTCCACCGCCGCCGCGCGTGCGGCCACACCTTCGGCCATGCCGTTCCCCTTGTTCACACCTCGCTGCGGCGTATATCAGGCTGGATACCGGCACAAGGATTGCCCCGATGGACGACCAAGACCTGCCCCCCGCCGCCAAACGCGCCCTTGCCGAAGCCGAAGCCCGCCGCAAGGCGGCTGACGCGCAAGAAGCCCTCCCAACCGAACTTGGCGGTCGCAAGGGCCCCGAGCCCGTCCGCTACGGTGATTGGGAGAAGAAGGGTCTGGCGATAGACTTCTAGCGCAGCTTGAACGACGCGCTGTCGCCGGTGCCCTTGGCCACGGTAAACCGCAGCTTGTCACCCTCCGCCTCGACCAACTGGCAGTCGTAGCCAATCTCCATCCCGCTCCAGTCCATCTCGCGGCAGAAGTATCCGTCCTTCCACGCCCAGGACCCGGTGATGTCCCACCCAAGCGCACGGCCCTTGATCTGCCCATCCGGCAGCACGTTGAGCGTCAGGTTGTAAAGCCCGATCCGCAGATCACGCCCCTCGACCAAGGACAGGAACTCGGTCTTTTCCCGCACCGGCGCGAAATCGTTCGCGGCAACCGGAAACGCGGCAAGCATGGCAGCAAGCGAAAATGCAGAAACACGCAGCATGATGACCCCGATAAGAACCCGGCGGAACCTGAATGTCCGGATTATACGCCCCGGAATCCTAACCGGATCACAACGCCGTCAAAGCCCCAGCACATCCATCATGTCATACTGGCCCGGTTTCCTGCCCTGCCCCCAGACCGCCGCCCGCAGCGCCCCGCGCGCAAACACTGTCCGGTCGGTCGCAATGTGGCGCAGCACGATCCGCTCGCCATCGGCGGCAAAGATCACGTCATGCTCGCCCACGATATCGCCGCCGCGAATGGCCGAAAATCCGATCGTCCCCCGCTCCCGCGCCCCGGTGATCCCGTCACGCCCGGACACCCGCGCCTCGGCCAATGCCACACCCCGCCCCGCCGCCGCCGCCTCACCCAGCATCAGCGCGGTGCCCGAGGGCGCGTCCACCTTCATCCGGTGATGCGCCTCGACGATCTCGATATCCCAGTCCGCATCCAGTGCCTCGGCCACCTTCCGCGTCAACCGGGTCAGCAGGTTCACCCCCAGCGACATGTTCCCCGCCCGCACGATCACCGCATGGCGGGCCGCCGCCTCGATCCGTGCCAGATGCTCCGCCTCCAGCCCGGTTGTGCCGATCACATGCACCGCCCGCGCCTGCGCCGCCAGGGCCGCAAACTCCACCGTTGCGGCGGGCGAGGTGAAATCCACCACCGCCTGCGCGCGGGCAAACGCCTCCAACGGATCGTCCGTCACCACCACGCCCACCGCTGGCCCGCCCATCGCTTCGCCCACATCGCGCCCAACCCACGCATGGCCAGCCCGCTCCACGCAAGCAACCAGCCGCGCCCTGTCCGACGCCTGCACCATGCGGATCAGCATCTGCCCCATCCGCCCCGACGCACCCGTGATCACGATCCCCGGCAGTTCACTCATCGCACGCCCCCCGTTTCCCCCGTCCTAGCGCCTTCGCGCCCCGCGCAAAAGCCCGGCGTTGCGGGCGCGGGCGAAACAGCCTACATGACCCGAATGTCAGCCAAACGCTTCAACACCTCCGGCCCTTCCCAACGCCAGCTTCGTGTCGGCGAACTGATCCGTCGCACGCTGGCCGATGTCCTGAACCGGGGCGAGATTCACGACACCGCCCTCTCGGCCATGTCGATTACCGTGGGCGAGGTGTCCGTCTCCGCCGACCTCAAGATCGCCACCGTCTACGTCATGCCGCTGATGGGCTCCGTCCCGATCGCCGAGGCCGTTGCCGCCCTCGCCCGCAACAAGGGCGAACTGCGCCACCGCATCAGCCAGGAACTGACACTGAAACACGCGCCTGACCTGCGCTTCCGGGCCGATGAAACCTTCGACCGGCTCGACGAATCCCGCCGCCTCTTCTCCAACCCGACGGTCCAGCGCGATGTCGCCGCCCCCGACACCACCCCCGACGCCCCGGACGAGGACGCCTGAATGCTCCGCCGTCTGCTGGGTCTCCTGCTCCTGACCCCCGCCCTTGCCCAGGCTGCGGACTGCCGCGATACCACCTTCGACGGCGCCTCCTACACCCTCTGCGAGGTCGCAATCACCGAAGACCTGCGCCTGTTCCACACCGGAACCGATGGCCCCTACGGCAGCTTCGCCAAGGTCAACGGCGCGCTCGAGGCCAAAGGCCAGACCCTCGGCTTTGCCATGAACGCCGGCATGTATCACCGCGATCTCGCCCCGGTCGGCCTCTACATCGAAACCGGCACCCAGACTGCCCGCCTTGTCACCCGCGACGGCCCCGGCAACTTCGGCCTCCTTCCGAACGGCGTGTTCTGCATCGCCGATACCTTCCGCGTGATCGAAAGCCGCGCCTTCCGCGACGAGAGCCCCGCCTGCCGCTTCGCCACCCAATCCGGCCCGATGCTGGTGCTGAACGGCAACCTTCACCCAAAGCTCCTGCCCACCAGCGACAGCACCTACATCCGCAACGGCGTCGGCGTCAGCGCCGATGGCACCCGCGCCGTCTTTGCCATCTCCAACGATCCGGTCAACTTCCACAGCTTCGCCCGCCTCTTCCGCGACGAACTTGGCCTCTCAGACGCGCTCTACTTCGATGGCAACATCTCCCGCCTCTACGCCCCCACCCTCAACCGCCATGACGGCGGCTTCCCGATGGGGCCGATCGTCGGAACCGTCATCCCGAAAGGCTGATCCCGTGGGCCGCACCAAAAAGGGCCGCGCCATCTCCGGCTGGCTGATCGTCGACAAGCCGGCAGGCATCACCTCCACCGCCGTCGTCAACAAGGTGAAATGGGCGCTGTCCGCGCAAAAGGCCGGTCACGCCGGCACCCTCGATCCCGCCGCGACCGGCGTCCTCGCCATCGCCCTGGGCGAGGCGACAAAGACCGTCCCCTACATCACCGACGCGCTGAAATGCTACCGTTTCATGGTCAGCCTCGGCGCCGCCACCACCACCGACGATGCCGAAGGCGCTGTCATCCAGCGCAGCGACCAGCGCCCCACCGACGCCGAAATCGAGGCCGCCCTCGCCGCATTCCGGGGCGACATCCAGCAGGTTCCGCCGCAGTTCTCTGCCGTCAAGGTCGATGGCGAACGCGCCTACGACCTCGCCCGCGAAGGTGAGGTGATGGATCTCGCTGCCCGCCCGCTCCGGGTCGACAGCCTGATCCTCCTCGCCCGCCCCGACCCTGACCATGCGCTCCTTGAGATGGTCTGCGGCAAGGGTGGCTACGTCCGCTCCATCGCCCGCGATCTCGGCCAAGCCCTCGGTTGCCTCGGCCATGTCCAATGGCTTCGCCGCGAATGGTCCGGCCCGTTCCGGGCCTGCCAGGGCGTCACCCTCGACCAGATCGACGCCGAAGCGAAAACCGACGCCCTCGATGCCCGCCTCCTCCCGCTCGAACTCGGCCTCGCCGACCTGCCGGAATTCCCCGCCACCCCCGAAGGCGCCGTCCGCCTGCGCAACGGCAACCCAGGCATGGTCATCGCCTCCGCCAGTTGGGGCACCGAAGGCTGGGCCAGCCTGAACGGTCAGGCCATCGCGGTCGGCCACTACCGCAGCGGCGAACTTCACCCCTCCCGCGTCTTCAACCGCTGACCGTCACTCCCCAACCCAGACAATTCGACCAAAATCCATCTTCCTCTCTGCAAAAATATCCCACGGGGAGCGCGAGGGGTGTGAAACCCCTCGCTCTTGGCAACGGAGCGCGAGGGGTGTGAAACCCCTCGCTTGAACCCCAGCCATGCACGCAGCCCCAAAGCAAAAGGCCCCGCGTTTCCGCAGGGCCTCCTTAATCTCGATCCGGACCGCCTGAACTCAGACCAGCGCGGCTTTCGCCTGACCGGCGATGGCGTTGAACGCCTCCGGCTCATGCACGGCCAGATCGGCCAGAACCTTGCGGTCCACTTCGATCCCGGCCTTCGCCAGACCGTTGATCAGACGCGAATAGGTCATCTCGGCGTCGAACAGACGGACAGCGGCGTTGATCCGCTGAATCCACAGCGCGCGGAAGTTGCGCTTGCGGGTCTTGCGGTCACGGGTCGCGTACTGGTTGGCCTTGTCGACAGCCTGAGTGGCGGTGCGAAAGTTCGTGGAACGGGCGGCATAGTAACCGGCCGCGGCCTTGATTACCTTCTTGTGACGGGCGTGGGTCACCTTGCCGGATTTAACGCGGGACATCGGGTGCTCTCCTTACCGGTCGTAGGGCATGTACTTCTTGACGATCTTGGTGTCCGAGGCGGACAACAGCATCGTGCCGGAAGCATCGCGAATGAATTTCGTCGTGCGCTTGATCATGCCGTGGCGCTTGCCGGCGACACCGGCCTTCGCCCGACCGGAGGCCGTGAAGCTGAACCGCTTCTTCGCCGCCGACTTGGTCTTCATCTTGGGCATTTCCATCTCCATGGTTTCAGGCACGACTCGGCATGCCACGTTGGCCGGCCGTGCGGGGTATCGAGCCGCCCCTATAAGGGCGGCGGGCCAAACCTGCAAGGGATCAGTTGATATAGCGCGCCGTGACGTCCAGCATGATGCCCGGCACATCGCGAAAGGCATAGCCGCCGGGCTTGGTGGTCACAGCGGTCACCACCAACCCCATCGCAGCAATCAGCAGGATCGCCCCCACCCGCGGCGGCTCACCTTCGGAAAACGCCGAAAGCAGCGACGGAATGGTGACGATGAACAACGCAACTCCGATCGTCAGGATGAGGTCGGCGTCCATCTGTCCCTCGCGAAAAGACTGCGCTGGCCTGATGTTACTCGGGGTCGACGCGCGAAATCAACCGTTCATCGCAAGGCGCCACACGCAGGATGTTGGTTGTGCCCTTCACGTTGAACGGCACGCCAGCGGTCACCACGATCTGGTCCTCCTCGGTGGCAAAGCCGCCATCCCGCGCCGCCCGGATCGCGGCCAGCACCGCGCCCTTGAACCGGTCCTGCGGCTCGGTGATCACGCAATGCGTGCCCCAGGTCAACGCCATCCGCCGCGCCGTCGACATCAGCGGCGTCAGCGCCAGAATCGCCACATGCGGCCGCTCGCGGGCAACCAGCGCCGCCGTCGTGCCGGTCTGGCTGAAGCAGCAGATCGCCTTGATGTTGGTCGCCTCGGCAATCTCGCGCGCTGCTGCCACGATCCCGTCCGCAATCGACTCGCGCCGCACCACCCGGCTCGCCTCGATGACCAACCGGAACGTCGGATCCTTCTCGACGCTCATCGCCACGTCATTCATCGTGCGCACCGCTTCGATGGGATATTTTCCCGCCGCCGATTCCGCCGACAGCATCACCGCATCCGCACCCTCGTAGATCGCCGTCGCCACGTCGCTCACCTCGGCCCGCGTCGGCACCGGGCTTTCGATCATCGACTCCAGCATCTGCGTCGCCACGATCACCGGTTTCGCCGCCGCCCGAGCCCCGCGCACCAGCCGCTTCTGGATCGGCGGCACCGAAGTCACCGGCAGTTCGACCCCCAGATCGCCCCGCGCCACCATGATCCCGTCCGAAACCTGCAAGATCGCGTCATAGGCCTTCACCCCAGCCGGCTTTTCGATCTTCGACATGATCGCCGCCCGCCCCTTGGCCAAAGCCCGCGCCTCCAGCACATCCTCCGGCCGCTGCACGAAACTCAGCGCCAGCCAGTCCACGCCCAGCGCGCAGACAAACTCCAGATCGCCCCGGTCCTTCTCCGACAAGGCCGCCAACGGCAGCACCACGTCCGGCACGTTCACGCCCTTGCGGTTGGAGATGGTGCCCCCGACCGTCACCGTGCAGTTGGCATAATCCTTGCCGCAATCCTTCACCTGCAGCCGGATCTTGCCGTCGTTCACCAACAGCGACGACCCCGGCTCCAGGGCAGCGAAAATCTCCGGATGCGGCAGTTGCACCCGCGCCGCATCCCCCGGCACGGACGACAGGTCCATGCGGAACGCCGCCCCCTCGATCAGCTCTTCCTCGCCATTGGCAAAGACCCCGACCCGCAGCTTCGGCCCCTGCAAATCGGCCAGAATCGCGATCGGCCGCCCGGTTTCCGCCTCGACCCGGCGGATGATCTCGTGGCGCTTGCGAATATCCTCATGCACCCCGTGGCTCATGTTCAGCCGGAACACGTCCGCTCCGGCCTCGAACAGGGCCTTGATCATCTCATAGCTGCTGGAGGCTGGCCCGAGGGTGGCCACAATCTTCACGTTCCGAAGGCGTCTCATGCCTTTTTCCTTTTCGTCGTGTGCATCTGGTATCGTGGGCCGCTGGCCTTATCGCCCAAACCGGGCCATTCGGCAACCGGACACTTTTGCCGCATCGCGCTTTGCCCCGGTGGACGTCACCGCGCCGATCCACTAGCCCTTGGCCAAGGCTGAACGGGGGGCAATGATGGCGTTTCACATCGACGGCAAGGCACGACCCGGCCGCTGGCTCATCACCTGCGACCACGCCTCCAACCATGTGCCGGACTGGATCGGCGGCGGCTCCCTTGGCATCGGCCCCGCAGACATGGCCCGCCACATCGCCTGGGATGTCGGCGCCGCCGGTCTGGCACTTGCCTTGGGCGAACGCCTCGACAGCCCGGTGATCCTGTCGGATTTCTCCCGCCTCGTGATCGACCCGAACCGGGGCGAGGATGACCCGACCCTCTTGATGCAGCTTTACGATGGCACCATCATCCCCGCCAACCGCCACATCACCCCCGCCGCCGTGGAGGACCGCCTCGACCGGCTTTACCGCCCCTATCACGACGCCTACGCCCGCCTCGCCGCGCGCCGCGACGACACCGTGATCGTGGCGGTCCATTCCTTCACTCCGCGCCTCAACGGTCGCCCGCCCCGGCCCTGGCACGTCGGCATCCTCTACAGCCACCTCGACGACCGCCTCTCGAAACCGCTGATCGCCCGCCTGATGGCCGAACCCGATCTCTGCATCGGCGACAACGAACCCTACTCCGGCCACCTGCCCGGTGATGCCATCGACCGCCACGCCCTTGCAAAAGGCCGCCTGAACACCTTGATCGAACTCAGGAACGATCTGATCGACACCGGCGTTGGTCAACGGCATTGGGCCGGCCGCCTCGCCCCCCTCCTTTCGCAAGTGCTGGAGACCCTGTGATGAACGACACCACCCGCACCGAACTTGAAGCTGCCGCCTTCCGTGCCCTTCTCCATCACCTGATGGAAAAGCGCCCCGACGTGCAGAACATCGACCTGATGAACCTCGGTGGCTTCTGCCGCAACTGCCTGTCGCGCTGGTATCAGGAAGCGGCCAATGCAAAGGGCATCCCGATGACCAAGGACGAAGCCCGCGAAATCGTCTACGGCATGCCCTACGCAGAGTGGGTCGCCCAGACCCAGACCGAGGCGGACGCTGACAAGAAGGCCGCCTTCGACGTGGCCTTCGCCGAAAACGTCGGGCCAAAACCGTGACCGCCGCCGACCGCATTGCCGATTTCGTGGCCGCGCTGCCGCTGAAACCGGGGATGCGGGTGCTTGAAATCGGCTGTGGCCCCGGCGTCGCCGCACGGCTGGTGGCCGCACGCATCGGGCCGGGCATGGTCCTTGGCATCGACCGCTCTGCCCGCGCCATCTCGCAGGCACAGGCCCGCTCCACCACCGAAATCGCCGCAGGTCTTCTGCGCCTGCGCCATGTCGCCGTCGAAGACCTGCGCCTGCAACCCGAAGACGCGCCGTTCGACCTTGCCTTTGCCATGCGCGTCGGCACCCTTGATGGTCGCCACCCCGAACTTGCCGAACAGGCGCTCGCCCGCATCGCCGCAGCCCTGACGCCAACCGCAAAGCTGTTCATCGACGGCGGCAATCCCCTGCTGGAAATCGCCCTGCACCGCATGACATGACGCAACGTTTACCGCGGCGTGACGGCCAGTCGTGCTACCCTTTTCGCCATGCTCCTGATCGCACGCCATGATTATACCCGGGCCGAATGGCTCAGCGACGCCGCCGTTCACGTCTCGGGCGTGGTGCTGGCGTTTGTCGCGGTTCCGGTGCTCGTCTGCCTCGCGGTCATCCTGCGCGGCGACGCCCCTGCGGTCGCGGGAACCACGCTCTACGGTGTGGCGCTGATCGCGATGCTGCTTTGCTCGGCGCTCTACAACATGACCATCGAAGCCCGTCGCCGCGCCTTCTTCCGCCACCTTGACCACACCGCGATCTTCATCAAGATCGCCGCCACCTACACGCCCTTCCTGATGCTGTCGGGCGGTCAGGGCGGCTGGCTCCTGCCCGGTCTCTGGGGGGCGGCGGTGGCAGGCTCCGGCATGCGCATCATGGCCCCCGACCGTCTGAAACTGGTCGCCGTCGGGCTCGCGCTGGCGATGGGCTGGGCCGGCCTCTTCGCAGGCAGCGATTTCTTCGCCAGCCTGTCGTGGTCGGTCACCCTGCTGATCGTGACGGGCGGCGCGCTCTACACCATTGGCGTCGGTTTCTTCCTGTTTGAACGTCTGCCGTTTCACTACACGATCTGGCACCTCTTCGTGCTGGCCGCCAGCATGGTGTTCTACGCCGCCGTCACCCTGCACCTGATCCAGACCGCCGCCTGACGCCTGACCGCCCCGATCCCCGCCTGCCCGCTCCGCCGATCACGGGCGTCGGGCTCCCTGCGTCAGTGTCCCCGCCCGACCGCCTTCCGCGCCGTCCCGTCCACCCGATGACGCGCCGCCCCTTCCTTCTTCTTTGCAAGAATATCCCACGGGAGGGTGACGGGCGATCAGAAACTCTCCAGTGGAGAGTTTCCGCCAGGAACGCCCGGTCCGTGGCCGGGCGGAATCGGGAGGGTGTGAAACCCTCCAGTCCCGTCCGAAAGAAAGGAGGCCAGCCTCAGGGTGCGTCTGGCGCAAGCCTCTCGCGCCCAAGCGCAGGCAGACATACCACCCAATTCCGTTAAGAATTTCCTAACAAAATAAGTAAGTATTTGAATTTTATAGATATTAAAAATGTCCCACCGTGGGACACGGCCCTCAGATCGCGGCCTTCCGCATCTCGTCCAGATAGATTTCCCGCAGCCGCACCGCCACCGGCCCCGGCTTGCCGGTCCCCACCGCCGCGCCGTCGATCTCGACCACCGGCATCACGAAAATCGACGCCGCCGTCGAAAACGCCTCATCCGCCGCCTGCGCCTCCGCGATCGTGAAGGCCCGCTCCTCCACCTCGAACTGCGCCTCCGCCGCGAACCGCAGCACCGCCGCCCGCGTGATCCCGTGCAGGATGTCCGACCCCAAGGCCCGCGTGATGATCCGGTTGCCCTTCACGATATAGGCGTTGTTCGACGTCCCCTCCGTCACACTGCCCGCCTCGTCCACAAACCAGCTGTCATCGACACCAGCCTTCTTCGCCGCCACCTTCCCCATCGAGGGGTACAGCAACTGCACCGTCTTGATATCCACCCGGCTCCACCGCAGGTCCGGGATCGAGATTACCTTGAACCCCACCTTCGCCGCCGGCGCATCAGCCAGGTTCGGCACGTTCTGGGTGAACGCCACCACCGTCCCCGGCAGCGAGGGGTCGGGAAACAGGAACGACCGATCTCCCGGATTGCCGCGCGTGACCTGCAGGTAGATCATCCCCTGCTCGATCCCGTTGCGCGCCACCAGCTCCCGGTGCATCGCCAGCAGCTCCGCCTCCGACACCGGGCACGTCATCTCCAGTTCTGCCAAAGACCGCGCCAGTCGCTTCGCATGACCACCAAAGTCGATCAGCTTGCCATCCAGCACGCTCGTCACCTCATAAACCCCGTCGGCCATCAGGAAGCCGCGGTCAAAGATCGAAACCTTCGCCTCCGCTTCAGGCAGGTAGTCTCCGTTCACATAGACGGTGCGGCTCATGCTTTATCCCCAAAGGTTGACGTCGGGTGGATGCACCCCATCGGCATCATAATGCAGCGGGTTTTCGCGGTCTTCGGCCAGAAGCAGCGGCGCGTCAAGATCCGTCCACGCCGCCCCCTGCGCCAGAAGCACCGCCGGAGCCATTGCCAGGGACGATCCAACCATGCAGCCGACCATGACCTGAAACCCCATTGCCCGTGCCGCATCCCGCATTGCCAGCGCCTCGGTCAGCCCCCCGGTCTTGTCGAGCTTAAGGTTCACCACATCATACTTGCCGCGAAGGTCGGCAAGGCTGGCGCGGTCGTGGCAGGCTTCGTCGGCACACACGGGAACCGGCCGGGCAATCTCGGACAGCATTCCGTCTGCCCCGGCGGGAAGGGGCTGCTCCACCAGTTCCACCCCCAGCCGAACCAAGTGCGGCGCAAGATCGGTGTAGACCTCGGGGGTCCAGCCTTCGTTTGCATCGACTATGATCCGGCTTCGCGGCGCACCGGCGCGTACCGCCTCAAGCCGGGGCATGTCATCGGCTGTCCCGAGCTTGATCTTCAAGATCGGCCGGTGCGCGTTCAGGCGGGCCGCCTTTTCCATCTCATCTGGCGAGGCGAGGGAAAGCGTGAACGCGGTCACCACGGGCAGAGGCCGAGGCAAGCCGGCCAACGCCCAAACGCGCACTCGCGCCTGCTTGGCCTCAAGGTCCCAAAGGGCAGCATCGACGGCGTTACGCGCCGCGCCCGGGGCAAGCGCGTCCTGCAAATCTTGGCGGGTAATGCTTGGGGGCAGGGCGCCGACGGCGGCACGCACGCTTTCCGGCGTTTCGCCGTAGCGGGCATAGGGCACACATTCACCCCAGCCCGTAACGCCGCCCCGAGCAATGCGCACAGTCAGCACCCGTGCCTCGGTCTTTGTTCCACGGCTGATGGTAAAGGCCTGAGCGAGAGGAAAACGGTCTTCTGTCGCGATGATCATCGAAACCAGCTTTCACGGTTCGTGAGTGCCGATCCTACCAGATGGAAAACGACGGAAAGATCTCCATCGCCTGGACATGGTCCAAGAGTCTGGCAAGTGGAATGAACGTCAGGAAGACCAGAGCATCCATCAGGTTGTGCCGCAGATGGTGGACCGATACGACCACCGTCGCTTGGGTCTTGAAACCGGAAAGCCGCGGCACGATCATTGGCACCCGTGCCGCATAGGCATCATAGGTGGGACCGAACTGGCCGCGAAGAAAAGCCTCCTCCTTGCGCGCGGTGATCGAGAGAATTGCCAAGGTCATGCCCCCCAAAAAGAGCGTCAAGACCACCGATCCGAGCATGAGGCCGAAGCCCAGCACACCGATTGTCGAAAACAGGTAAAGCGGGTGGCGGCAGATCGAATAGGGGCCGTCCTGCATGACCGTCATGTTCTTGTGGCCACCAATGTAGAGTATCGACCAGAAACGGCCAAGAACGGCAGCGACAACAAGCCCGATTCCGGCGACATTCATCGTTTCGCGCACAAGTCCCGACCAGGGAGACACCGCGCAGATCGCCAGCGGAAGAGACAAGACGAACGTTGCTCGAAGGATATTGACGCGAATTAGTTGGTTAACCGGCACGGAACGCGACGAACTGGACACGCGGAACTCCTTCATTTTCGCTCGCATGGGCCCGTTTTGCGGTGGTTGGTCAATAGTCTTGTTCGTGGCTGTCCATTGCTGCGCTTGCGTATGGCCTGTTGCGCTTGCTTGCGCAATAAACTAACGCTGCAACACATACGCACGAAATTAAGTTACCAAGAGGACTTCATGAGCTTTCGCCTGCAGCCCGCTGCCCCCGCTCGCCCGAATCGGTGTCAGCTTTTTGGACCCGGTTCGCGCTCTGAGCTTTTTGCCAAGATGGCGGCTTCATCGGCCGACGTGATCAACCTTGACCTTGAGGATTCGGTGGCACCTGCCGACAAGGCGCAGGCGCGGGCGAACATCATCCAGGCGATCACTGACATTGACTGGGGACGCAAGACATTGAGCGTTCGCATCAACGGCCTCGACACCCCGTATTGGTATCGGGATGTGGTCGATCTGCTGGAACAGGCAGGCGAGCGGCTTGACCAGATCATGATCCCCAAGGTCGGCTGTGCAGCCGATGTTTATGCCGTGGACGCTTTGGTCACATCTTGCGAAGCGGCGGCGGGGCGGAAGAAACGGATCAGCCTTGAAGTCATCATCGAAACCGCTGCCGGGATCACGCATGTCGATGAAATCGCAGACTCTTCCCCCCGACTGCAGGCGATGAGCCTTGGGGCAGCAGACTTCGCCGCCAGCATGGGGATGCAAACCACCGGTATCGGCGGTACCCAGGAAAACTACTACATGCATCGCGACGGAGCGAAGTACTGGTCCGACCCTTGGCATTGGGCGCAGACGGCGATCGTCGCAGCCTGCCGGACCCACGGCGTCTTGCCGGTTGATGGGCCGTTCGGGGATTTTTCGGACGAGGAAGGGTTCCGCGCCCAAGCGCGGCGGTCGGCGACATTGGGGATGGTCGGCAAGTGGGCGATCCACCCCAGGCAGGTGGCACTTGCGAACGAGGTATTCACTCCGTCCGACGGCGCAGTGACCGAGGCGCGCGAGATTCTTGCGGCGATGGAGGCCGCCAAAGCCGCCGGGCAAGGCGCCGCCGTCTACAAGGGGCGACTGGTCGACATTGCCAGCATGCGCCAGGCGGAGGTGATCGTGCGACAGGCTGAAATCATTGCGGGAGCCTGATGAATCGTTGACAAAACGCCCTTTAAACGGGCAGTTTTCTCAGGCGACAGCCTGATCACCGGGCAGTCGGCAAAAGGATACCTGAGCCGCGCACCCAAGGGGAGGGGAGGCCCCGCGCGGCGAATGGGAGGATGCACGCCCCGTGGCCCAGCCACGGGGCGGTGCTGTTTGTGGACCGTCATCCTCGGTTGCTGGAGTTGGGACTGGCGTGGACACGCCAGACAAATCTTGCCGAGTTGCATCGCGGCGGGGCCGCGGGCATATAGGAACGGCCCCCGGAAGGATAACCTTGATGAACTACCTGGAATTCGAAAAGCCGCTCGCCGAAATCGAAGGCAAGGCCGAAGAACTCAGGGCGATGGCCAAGAGCAGCCCCGGTATGGACGTGTCCAAGGAAGCCGAGGCGCTGGATCGCAAGGCAGAAACCGCGCTGCGCGATCTCTACAAGAACCTGACTGCCTGGCAGAAATGCCTTGTTGCCAGGCACCCCGACCGACCGCATTGCAAGGACTATGTGGAGGCGCTGTTCACCGAATTCACCAGTTTGGCGGGCGACCGCGCCTTTGCTGACGACCATGCGGTGATGGGCGGGATCGCGCGGTTCAATGATCAGCCGGTCGTCGTGATCGGCCACGAGAAGGGCAACGATACCAAGACCCGGATCGAGCGGAACTTCGGCATGGCGCGGCCCGAGGGGTATCGCAAGGCGATCCGGTTGATGGACCTGGCCGATCGGTTCCGGCTGCCGGTGATCACGCTGGTCGACACGCCCGGCGCCTATCCCGGCAAAGGCGCCGAAGAGCGCGGTCAGGCCGAGGCTATTGCGCGCAGCACTGAGAAGTGTCTGGCGATCGGAGTGCCGCTGATTTCGGTAGTCATCGGCGAAGGCGGGTCCGGCGGCGCGGTGGCTTTTGCTACGGCGAACCGCGTGGCGATGCTGGAACATTCGGTCTATTCGGTGATCAGCCCGGAAGGCTGTGCGTCGATCCTGTGGAAGGACGCTGAAAAGATGCGCGAGGCGGCCGAGGCGCTGCGGCTTACCGCTCAGGATTTGCAGAAGCTGGGTGTGATCGACAGGATCATCAAGGAACCGATGGGCGGTGCGCAACGTGCCCCAAAGGAGGCTATCGACGCTGTCGGCAAGGCGATCGAGACGATGCTGAAGGAACTGTCAGGCAAGAAGCCCGAAGCCCTGATCCGCGACCGGCGGCAGAAATTTCTCGACATGGGGACAAAGGGTCTGGCTGCGTGACCAACCCCTGGTTCTTGATCGTCATCGCCGGATTGCTGGAAACCGGCTGGGCGCTTGGGCTGAAGTATTCTGAAGGCTTCTCCAAGCCGATCCCGTCGACCCTGACGGTGATCGGGGCGCTGGCAAGCTTTTACCTGCTGAGCTTGGCGATGCGGGACATTCCAGTCGGGACGGCCTACGCCGTCTGGGTCGGAATCGGGGCGGTCGGCACAGCGGTCGCGGCGGTTATCCTCTTCGGCGAACCGATCAGCGCACTGCGGACCGCAGGAATCCTGCTGATCATCGGCGGAATCGTGGCGCTGAAGCTGGCGTGATTGCGCCCGTCGGTGGGCATCAGGCAAGGACGCGGCGCACCCGTGGCAGTCGTTGTGGTCTTGCGGGATCAGCGGGGTCTGAATCCTGCTTCGGCCATCAGGCGGTCAGAGTGAGTTTCGACAGCGGCTTCAAGTTCGGCCATGAAAACCGGGATCGGCTTGCCGGGCGGGATCGGCGGCAGGAATTCCACGACGGCGAGGCCCGGGTGGCGCAGGATGCCGCGCTTGGGCCAGAAAACCCCAACATTGGTGGCCACGGGCTGGCAGGGCTGGGCGAGCTGTTCGTAAAGCAGCCCGGTGCCCACCTTGTAAGGCTTGACCACACCCGGGGCGACTCGGGTGCCTTGCGGGTAGATGATAAGCTGGCCCGGTTCGGCCGCGCCCCTGGCGACGTCGGCCTTCATCTTGGCGATGGCCGTTCCCCGCTTGCCCCGGTTGACCGGCACGCAGCCGATCTTCAGCGCATATTGGCCAAGAAAAGGCGTGTAGATCAGTTCCCGCTTCATGATGAACTTGCCAGCCGGGACGGCGTTGAAGATCAGGATGATGTCGAGAAAGCTTTGGTGCTTTGCGGCGACGACAGCCTCTGCCGTGGGCGGCGTGCCACGCACTTCGCAGCGCAGGCCACAGAGCAGACGAAGCGTGAAGATCACCCAGCGGCAGAAGGTCTTGCAAGCCGTCCGCGCGCCGATGCGCGAAAACAATGCCCAAGGCGCGAAGATCAGTGCGATCACGGCCATCGCCACATACATCTGCGCGATGAAGATCAGCGAGAGCAGCCAGCGAAACGCGATCATGTGAGTTCCTTCAGTTTGGCAAATGCGGCGCGGCGAGTCGCCGCAAACGCTAAAAGGGCTGCGAGCGGCGGCAGGGCAAACGGCCAGAGCCAGCCCGACCCGACAAAGCCAAGGCCGGTAAGAAAACCACCGGCAGCATCCGCAGCGGGCAGAAAGGCCACGCCAATGAGGCCGGCCACCGCCCCAATGGTCGCGCCGGTGAAGCTGCGCACGGTGAACCGGCGGACGAAGGCACGGGCGATGTAGCTGTCCTTCGCGCCGACAAGGCGAAGAACGCGGATCACCTCGGCGTTGGCCGCAAGTGCGGCGCTGGCGGCAAGGGTGATCATGGCGGCCATCGCGGCACCGATGAGGCCGATGGACAATATGCCCAAAAGTCGGATGCGGCCGGCTGCTTCGGCCAACGGGCGACGCCAGCGAGTATGGTCGTCCAGCACAGCGCCGGGAGCCTCGGCGGCGAGACGTTGGCGCAGCCCTTCACCATCATAGCCTGGATCGGCCTCGACGATTTCGATCAGCCGGGGGATTGGCAGGGCGTCAAGCGGCAAGTCGGGGCCGAACCACGGCTCCAGCAGGGCGCGCTGTTCGGCATCGGTCAGCGCGCGCGACGATGCGACGCCGGGCGTGCTGGCCAGCAGCGTCAGGATCGCATCGGTCTGCAGCTTCATCTGGTCTGGCGGAGCCGAAATGCGGATCGTCGCGGTGCGTGCCAATGCATCGGACCAGCGGTCGGCCAAGCGGCCCGAGGCAAGCGAAAGGGCAAGCGCGAAAACGCAAAGGAACGTCATCGCCCCCGCCGTGAAGGTGGTTAGCGTTGCCGTTGGGCCCGACTGCGGCACGACGCTGTGGGCGGGGTTCACGGGGGTTGCGTCCCTGCCGAACCGCGGAAGTGACAGATTTTGCAGCGAAAGGCTCATCAGTTTCACAGATCGGCCCCCGCAAGTTGAACCTTCTGCTGAGCGATGCGCAAGACGCGGGTGGCAACCTGCGATTTCGCCTGACGTATCAGGTTGAGGTCGTGGGTAGCGACGAGGATGGTCTTACCCATGCGGTTCAGTTCGACCAGCAGGGTCAGGATGCGCAGCGACATCTCCCAATCGACGTTGCCGGTGGGTTCGTCGGCAAGGATAACCTCGGGTCCGACGATAACTGCGCGGGCAAGGGCCGCACGCTGGCGTTCGCCGCCCGACAGTGACGGAGGGAGCGCGTTTGCAAGGTGCTTCAGGCCAACCCAGGCGAGAAGATCGTCAAGATCCTGCGGGTCGCACTCCCGGCCAGCGACCGTGAAGGGCAGCGCCATGTTGGCAGCCAGGCTCAGGTGATCAAGAAACTTGCAATCCTGATGCACGATGCCAATCCGGCGGCGGGTTATGGCGACATCATCACGCGTAAGGGTCTGTGTGTCGCGGTCGAAGATCGTGACCTCGCCCGCCGTCGGATAAAGCTCGGCATAGGCGAGTTTCAGAAACGTCGATTTTCCCGACCCGGATGGCCCTGTCAGAAAGTGAAACGACCCAGGTGCCAGGCGAACAGACACGTCTGTCAGAAGGTCACCTCCGCCATAGCTGTGGGCCACGTTTTGAAAGGCAATCACGCATTTCTCCCGGCCCCGGTTGGGGCGCGCATTTTCGGCAAAGACGGCACGGCGTGCCGCAAGAACTGCGCTTTCCATCGCACAGCGGTGAAGGATTACACAAGAGTCAGACACAAACCCTTGGAGTGGAAAGGAATAGGCGTTACAAACAGCCCCGGGGGAGCCGGTTCTATTGGCTTTGAGGGAATGAAATGCGTTTGGTTTGCCCGAATTGCGACGCCAAGTACGAAGTGCCAGACGATGCGATCCCGCAAAGTGGTCGCGATGTGCAATGCGCCAATTGCAACCATGCCTGGTTTCAGATGAAGCCCGGTACGGATCCGGCTAGCGCACGCAAAGCATCGGTTTCGGCCGAGCCCCTGACCGAAACACCCGCCCCCGCGGCTGAAGTCAGCATCGCCGTGCCGACTGCGGCGCCAGCAGAAGTCGACGATCAGACCGCACCACCAGAGCCAACGGTTGGAGTTGCCGGCAAAGGTTATGCCGTGGACGAATCCGTTCTTGCGATCCTGCGTGAAGAAGCAGAGCGCGAGGCAAAGGCCCGCAACAGCGAAAGCCGCCCGATCGAGACGCAGGCGGACCTTGGCCTCGACACGGCGATCCCGGCAGCCGTTGCGACGGCGACAGTTGCGCCCGCCGTTGACCGCGCCCCTCAGTCTGACATGACCGAGGAAAGCACACGGCCGTCGGCGCGTCGTGACTTGCTGCCAGATGTCGAAGAAATCAACTCTACCCTTCGCCCTTCCGACCGACCGGTCGATCCCGATGCCGAGATCGAGGCGCTGCCGGACCTGACCGCTGGCCGAAACAGCTTTCGCAGCGGTTTTCTGATGATGATGGCGCTGGCGATCGTCGGACTGGTGGCTTACCTTGCTGCTCCGCAATTGGCGCAGCAGGTGCCGGCGCTGCAAGGCCCGCTGACGGCCTACGTCAGCTTCGTCGACACGATGCGATCGCACCTTGACGGGCTGATGCAAACCGCGACGACAGCGATCAATGATGGCGGCTGAGCGCGTCATTTGACGGTACTGACGGGTTATTCGGCCTTGCTCCGCCCCGGCGGCACCCTTATCCATTGCCTGCCAGTTCCCGGGGGAGACACCGCTGATGAGCACCAACACGCGTTTCGACAAATCCAAACTTCCAAGCCGACATGTGACTGAAGGCCCGGCGCGCGCGCCGCATCGCAGCTATTTCTACGCGATGGGCATCACGGAAGAAGAGATCCATCAGCCCTGGGTTGGTGTGGCGACCTGCTGGAACGAGGCGGCTCCATGCAATATCTCGCTGAACCGTCAGGCGCAGATCGTCAAACATGGCGTCAAGAAGGGCGGCGGCACCCCGCGCGAATTCACCACGATCACCGTGACCGACGGGATTGCGATGGGGCATGAGGGGATGCGCTCCTCGCTCGCCTCACGCGACGCCATTGCCGACACCGTGGAACTGACGATGCGGGGGCATTGCTATGACGCTCTCGTGGGCCTTGCGGGCTGCGACAAGTCCCTGCCGGGGATGATGATGGCGATGATCCGGCTGAACGTGCCAAGCGTGTTCATGTATGGCGGGTCGATCCTGCCGGGCCGCTACAAGGGCCAGGATATCACCGTGCAGGACATGTTCGAGGCCGTGGGCAAGCACCAGGCCGGGAACCTGTCGGACGCCGAGCTTGAGATCATGGAGCGGGTGGCCTGCCCGTCCAGCGGGGCCTGCGGCGCGCAGTATACGGCGAACACGATGGCCTGCGTTTCCGAGGCGATTGGCCTTGCACTGCTGAATTCGTCCAGCGCCCCCGCACCTTATGAAAGCCGTGACCAGTATGGCGAGGCGTCGGGCGTTGCGGTGATGCACCTGATCGAAAAGAACATTCGCGCGCGGGACATCGTGACGCGGAAGTCGCTGGAGAATGCGGCCCGCGTGGTGGGCTGCACGGGTGGGTCGACCAACGCGGCGCTGCACCTGCCGGCGATGGCGCACGAGGCGGGGATCGACTTCGACCTCTTCGACGTGGCGGCCTGCATGAAGGACACGCCCTATTTCGTCGACCTGCGGCCAGGCGGAAAGTATGTCGCCAAAGACCTGCACGAAGTGGGCGGCGTAGCCGTCGTGATGAAGGAACTGGCCAAGGAGGGCTTGCTGCACCTCGACTGCATGACCGCAAGCGGCAAGACGCTGGGCGAAAGCCTTGACGAAATCCGCGGTGAGGCGGACGGTCGGGTGATCTATCACATCGGTTCGCCGATCACCAAGACCGGCGGCGTCGTTGCCCTGCGTGGCAATGTGGCGCCGGATGGGGCCATCGTGAAAGTGGCCGGCATGAGCGAGGCTGAACAGGTCTTCAGCGGGCCGGCACGGGTCTTCGAGTGCGAGGAAGACGCGTTCGAGGCGGTAAAACAGCGCGCCTACGAGGAAGGCGAAGTGATCGTCATTCGCAACGAAGGCCCAGCAGGTGGGCCAGGCATGCGAGAGATGCTGTCGACCACGGCGGCATTGAGCGGCCAAGGCATGGGCAAGAAGGTAGCGCTTATCACCGATGGGCGGTTCTCGGGCGCGACCCGGGGCTTCTGCGTGGGCCATGTCGGGCCGGAAGCCGCACATGGCGGGCCGATTGCCTTGTTGAAGAACGGCGACATCATCACCCTGAACGCGCTGACCGGCGACTTGTCTGTGAACGTGTCGGACGAAGAGTTCGCCAAGCGCAAGGCCGAATGGAAAGGGCCGCGCAAGACGCAATACACCTCGGGCGCGGTCCACAAGTTCGCCAGACTGGTCGGTGGTGCACGTTGGGGCGCAGTGACGCATCCCGGCGCCAAGGCGGAGAGCCATGTCTACATGGATCAGTAAGGCCTGCCCGCTCGGGTTTGGCCTGATCCTGTCGCTGGCGGCCTGCGTAGCGATGGAAAGCGGGCCGTCAGGCGCACGGTCCGCAACCATCATGAACGGAGAGATCACGGTGCCCGCGCCAATTGGTTACTGCGTTGATCGCGCAGCAAGCCAGGCGACCGAAACGGCAGCCGTGATCATCATGGGGCGGTGTTCGGATACGGCCAGCGTGCCGCCTGCTGCTATCACCGCAACCGTTGGTGCTGCGGGGTCCGCTGCCGTACTGACGGCAGGAACCCAAGCCCTTGCAGATTATTTCGCGACTGCCGATGGGCGCGCGGCCCTTAGCAGAAATGGGCAGGCAAGCGCAGTGACGGTTCAGGAGATCGGCTCGGCAGACGGGGCAGTCGTGCTTCATCTGACAGACCGCGCCGTGGGGGAGTACTGGCGGGCTGTCCTCGGGTTGCGCGGACGGCTTGTAACGCTTGCAGTGACCCCGCCAGATGGCCAACCCTTAGGCGTGGCCGAGGGACGGGCGCTGCTTCTGCGGGCGATTGCCGGATTGCGAGCGGCCAATGCCGACAATGCAACCTGAATAGTGGCTGGCAGCATGGTAGTGCTGCCTTAAGGTGGCAAGAAACCGGGCAAGGCGGCAAATGAGCGGTCGGATCAGCAATTTTCTGGAACGGCGGCGATTGCGCAAGGTGCAAGAGCGTTGGTCCAGTGTGGCCGACGCCGCGCCGACAATGGACCCGATGGCGCTGAAGTCGTGGCAATCGCGGGCATATGCCATGCGCCGCGAGATCAATCGCCTGATCCACGCCGCTGCCGCCCGGCAGGCCAAGGCCGGTGGCGGACGGGCGATGCCCAAGGCACCATTGGGCACCGATTGGTCATGGAGACCAGACATCTGGCTGGGTCCGGTGCCAGTGCGCTGGTCCGAAGCCCGGGAATTGCGCACGGCGCTGAGCAACGAGGTGGAACTGCACCACGACTGCAGCCTGAGGGAAGTTGTCGCCCGGCAAACCCGCAGCGATCGCTACGGCCTTGCGTTGGATATCTACGGGTTTCTGGGCAGTTTCGTATCGGTGACGCTGATCCTGCCTGATGCTGTGCCTGAAGGTTTCAAGCCAAGACATCTGCTGCGGCTGGAAGCAGTGATAGACTGCGAGCAACCTGTAAGGGCGTATGCGCGGCTGAACATCAAGCACGGCCCGAATACCGAGCAGTTGGTACAAGAGCTTGCATCTGACGCGCGGCATCAGGTGGTGGAATTCGATCTGGCCTATGCGAAGTTCGATGAAAAGCGGGTGGAACGCGTGTGGCTTGACATGATTTTCGACAGACCTGCGATGAATGCAGTAAGGTTGCACGATATAGTTGTCAGCCGGAGGCCGCGCGCCGAGTTGTAAGGGGTACCAAACGATGAAGAATGGTCTTTCGCTGACAGGCGGCCGGATTGCTGCGGGCGTCTGGGAAGGCGTCCTGAGCGGCACACGCGATCCGGTCGCTGCGCTTGAAGTCACGCATCTTGGCAGTCCGATTTCGGGCGTGCAACAAATCATCGGTCCCGAAGGCGAAATCACGGTTCGCGTGCCGATCCCGCTCGAGGTGTTGAACGAGGGGGTGCAGACTTTTCTGATCCGCGCGGGGAACAGGACGTTGGCCCAGTTTACGGTGATCGCAGGCGATGTGCTGGAAGACGATCTTCGAAGCGAAATCGACCTGATGCGCGCCGAACTTGAGATCCTGAAGCGGGCCTTCCGGCGTCATTTCGCAGAGTGAAACGTGGCTTCAGCCCCAGGTAGGGTGGAACTTTCCCGCAGGTGAAGCGGTGAAAATCTCGCATCCAGTGGCAGTTACGCCCACCGAGTGTTCAAATTGCGCCGACAGGGACTTGTCGCGCGTAACTGCCGTCCAGTCGTCGGACAGAACCTTGGTTTCGGGGCGACCCAGATTGACCATCGGTTCGATCGTGAAAAACATGCCTTCTTCAAGAACGGGGCCAAAACCGGCACGGCCATAGTGAAGCACGTTCGGCGGCGCGTGAAACACGCGACCAAGGCCGTGGCCGCAGAAGTCGCGCACCACGGACATGCGCTGCGATTCGACATAAGACTGAATGGCGTGGCCGATATCGCCGAAGGTGTTGCCGGGCTTGACTGCAGCGATGCCGCGCATCAGCCCCTCATGCGTCACCTCGATCAGCCGTTCCGATTTGCGGGCCAGCGCCCCGGCCACATACATCCGGCTGGTGTCACCGAACCACCCGTCAACAATGACGGTCACGTCGATGTTCAGGATATCACCGTCGGCCAGAACCTTTGCCCCCGGGATGCCGTGACATACGACATGGTTCACCGAAATACAGGAGGCGTGCTTGTAGCCCTTGTAGCCGATGGTTGCCGAAGTGACACCGCGACGCGCTATTTCTGCGGTGATGAAATCATCAAGCTCGGCCGTGGTAATACCTGGCACGACCAAAGGCGCTACCGCATCAAGGATTTCCGCAGCCGAGCGGCCAGCAATGCGCATGCCGACAAAATCCGCATCTTCATAGATGCGGATGCCGTCCTTGGTGATACGGGCACGCATTTCGTCCACGACAAGCCTCTTGATTTGACGCCTACATAGGCCGGGACAGCAGAAATGGCCAGAGGCCCGGGCTTTGAAAGCCAGGGAAGCACGGCTATATCCGATAACTGTGAACCGGGCGAGGCAGACAATGGCAAATCCAACGGCAGCGATGCTGGTTATCGGCGATGAAATACTGTCGGGCCGCACCCGCGATTCCAACATGCATTATCTGGCGAACGAACTGACGCGGGTCGGGATCACTCTGGCCGAAGTTAGGGTGGTGCCGGACGACCATGTGGCCATCGTCGCCGGGGTGCGGGCCTTGTCGGCTGCCTATGACCACCTGTTCACCAGCGGTGGGATCGGGCCAACGCATGACGACATAACCGCCGATGCTGTGGCCAACGCCCTGCGGGTAACGATCACGCACCGGGCTGATGCGATGAAGCTGCTGGGTGCGCACTATGAACGCTCCGGCTTGGCTTTCAACGAGGCACGGCAGCGCATGGCGCGGATACCGGATGGCGCGACGCTGATCGAGAACCCCGTGTCGGTGGCCCCCGGTTTCACCGTTGGCAATGTTCATGTTATGGCCGGCGTTCCAAGGATTTTCGAGGCAATGCTGGCGGGCCTTTTGCCGACACTGACCGGAGGCGCACCGCTGTTGAGCCAGTCCCTCCGGGTCGAGCGCGGCGAGGGAGAGATTGCTGGGCCTTTCGGCGCCCTGGCGGCTGAGTTTCCGGACCTGTCAATGGGGTCTTATCCCTTCACGGTTAACGGTGCGCATGGCACGAACCTCGTCATCCGCGGCACCGACCCCGCGCGGGTAGACGAGGCGATGGTTCGCCTTGCACAGCTTTTCGGATGACGCCTGAAACCTTGGCCGAGGTGATGGAGGCAACGTGGCCTGCGGCCCGAACGCACGACATCGGCCCGTTCCGCCTGCGCGAGGGTGCGGGCGGGGGCAAGCGGGTCTCTGCGGCATCTGCAGAGGGGGCCTGGACCGAAGCGGACCTTGCAGCTGCCGAAGCGGCCATGTCCGAGCAATTGTTCCTGATCCGCGCTGGGGACACGGCGCTTGACGCATCGCTTGCGGCGCGCGGATACCGGATCGTTGACCCTGTGATCGCGTATTGCGCGCCTGCGTCAACGCTGGCCGGCGTTCTCGACCCATTGGCGGCTTTCGCACACTGGCCGCCCCTTCAGATTGCATGCAGCCTTTGGGCCGAGGGCGGCATAGGGCCGGAACGACTTGCGGTGATGGCCCGCGTCAAAGGCGCCAAGGCGGCGCTGTTGGCGCGAATGGCCGACAAGCCGGTGGGTGTGGCATTCGTGGCGTTGCACGGGTCGGAAGCGATGCTGCACGCGCTGGAAGTGAGTCACCGGTTCCGCCGCAAGGGAGCAGGGCAGATCCTCTTGAAGGCGGCGGCCAACTGGGCAATGGCCCAAGGCGCTGGCCGACTGTCGCTTGTGGTAACGGAGCGGAACGTTGCCGCGCGGACGATGTATGCTCGTGTCGGGATGGAAGTTGTGGGACAGTATCATTATCGGAAGCGGTAATGCGGATATGCAGGCTATACATTGAAAATAAAAGGTTTTCTTGGCGCTACATTTGTGCTGGCGCTTGTGGGCAGAGCGGCGGCATTGACGCTCGAACTGCCAGCAGCGGTGATGGCAGAAGAACGTCGCAGCGAAGCGCCCGGCAGTTATGCGCTGCCAGTCGGACCATTTGACGGCAAGACGGTTCCAGTTCGAGTGAAGGAGGGCGCGGTAGACCAACGTGCCTACCGGCTTGATACCGCGGGGCTTACGACATTGGCGTTGCTGGAACCGTTGCGCGGTCAGCTTTTGCGCGAGGGGTTCAAGATCGTTCTCGACTGCGACGCCCGCGCGTGTGGCGGGTTCGATTTCCGCTATGGCACCGAGGTGATGCCAGAGCCTGACATGCATGTTGATCTGGGAGATTATCGCTTTCTATCGGCCGAAAAGGAAAGTGAGGCGGTCAGTATCCTTGTCAGTCGATCCGTACTGTCAGGTTTCGTGCAAGTGACACGGGTGGGCAGAATGCCATTGCCTGATGCAGTTTTTCCACCGCCACCGACATCGGCACCGGCTCCCGAAATCGAACTCGGTGGTGCAGCTGCGAAGGACGCTCTGCCACCACCCGGAGACTTGGGTGCGAGGCTTGACAGGAACGGCGCGGTTGCGCTGGACGATCTTGTTTTCGCCAGTGGCGCGGCGGCGCTGGCGGATGGCGACTACGCTTCCATAGCTGCGCTGGCTGCGTGGCTGGCGGCAAACCCTGACAAGACGCTGGCGCTGGTCGGCCATACCGATGCGTCAGGATCGCTGGTGGCCAACATTGCGCTGTCGGAGCGCCGAGCCGACCTGGTGCGGGAAGTGCTGATTGACCGATACGGTGTAGAGGCAGCACGGCTGACGTCGGAAGGGGTGGGCTATCTGGCACCGCGCGCAAGCAACCAGACCGAGGATGGGCGCCAGAAAAACAGAAGGGTCGAGGCCATAGTGACCTCGACCCGGTAGCGGCCCTGGGGGAAGTTCGGGCCGCGACGTGCTGTCACCTCACCAGTTGTCGGGGCCTTTGTCGGCATAGCGACGGGCGAGAAAATCGATGAAGGCGCGAACCTTCGGCTGGGTAAAGCGCCCCGGTGGATAGACCGCGTAGATCCCCAGCGATTCCACCGGCAGACCGGGGATCGCCTCTTCCACAAGGCCCTGACGCATCGCATCGGCATATAGAAATGATGGCAGGTATGCGATGCCAAGGCCCGACACGGCGGCGTTCAGCAGCGACTGCCCATCGTTCACCGTCAGCCAGCCCACCGAACGGACCTGGCGCTTTTCGCCGGAAGGAGCAGTTATCTTCCAGACATTGCCATTGGCCTGGTTGGAATAGTGCAGCAGTTTATGGTCGTTCAGATCGTCGATCTTCATTGGGCGGCCGAACTTCTGGAAATAACTCGGCGCGCCGATCATCCGCTTTGTCGTCTCCGTCAGCTTGCGGGCGCGGAGCGAGCTGTCTTCCAAATCACCCACCCGGATCGCCATGTCGAACCCTTCCGAGATCAGTTCGACATATCGATTGTTCAGCACCATGTTGACGGTGATATCGGGGTATTCGAGCAGAAACTCCCCTAGGATCGGCGACAACAGGTTCACACCAAAGTCAGTGGCGACCGATACCCGCAGAAGGCCCGAGGGCGCAGACTGCATCGACGTGACAAGCGCATCTGCCTCGCCCGCATCGTTCAACACCCGGCGGGCGCGGTCGTAATAGGCAAGGCCGATCTCGGTAGGGCTGACCCGTCGTGTCGTTCGGTTCAGAAGACGTGCCCCCAAGCGCGCCTCCAGTGCCGACACGTGCTTTGACACGGCGGATTTGGAAATGCCCATCTTCTTGGCCGCATCCGTGAAGCCACCTTGGTCCACTACTGTGGCGAAGGCCTCCATCTCGGTTAGTCGGTCCATCTTTGTCCTCTTGGCAGCAGACGTTCTGAAGCTTGAGGTTGTTTCGCTTTAAAATCGGGCAGGATAGGGGCGATGCCGCGACCTATCCGGGGTATTGTGTGGGATCGTTGATGGCAGCGAAACGAAACGGACAGCCAGATTTAGGCAATACTCTGCCAAAGCGTGTGTAAAGCAACGGCGGAACAACGGCCAGATCGGGGCAACGGCGGGAAAATGTCCCAAGACCGCTGGACCATAGGCAGGTTCTGGTGACAGTATTTTCGATTTCGGCGACAGCGCTGGAATGTTCGCCTGAAAGGCGTCAGTCACCTCCTTGCGGCAACCAGAAGGCGCCGCACAACCGTAGACTGAAAAAGGAGACTTCCATGAAACGTTTCGCACTCGTGCTGGCCCCGCTCGCTTTTGTTGGCGCTGCCTATGCGCAGGACCTGCCGGTGGTGGAAGACACCGATGCCAACGGAACGTGGTCGCTGGCCGAGCTTCAGGCAGTATGGCCGGAATTGACCGAAGATGCCTTCAAGGGTGTCGATGCCAATGGCGACGGAGCGGTCGATCAAACCGAACTGAAGGCCGCGCTGGACAACGCGGTGCTGACGGCACCGGCCCCCAAAGGCTGACGATGTCGCGCGGTCAGAGCCGGGCGGCCAGACGTGCGCCCTGATCTATGGCGCGCTTCGCGTCCAGCTCTGCCGCCACATCCGCCCCACCGATGACATGGTGGGGTATGCCGAGGGCTACAAGCTGATCCGACAGCTTGCGGTCCGGTTCCTGCCCCGCGCAAAGAACCACGGCATCGACCGCGAGCGTCTCAGGACGCTCGCGGTTCGCACCGTAGCTGACGGCAAGTCCGTCACGGGTGATGCGCTCATAGTTCACGCCGCCAACCATCTTGACGCCCATCATCGCAAGGCTCGCCCGGTGAATCCAGCCGGTCGTCTTGCCCAGATGACGGCCGGGCCTTCCCGCCTTGCGTTGCAGAAGGATAACTTGCCGCGCCGGAAGTCTGGGCGCCGGTCCATTGGGGGAAAGACCGCCACGATCCTGCCAGGGCGTTGAGACGCCCCATTCGGTGCGCCAAAGTTCAGGGTGTTCTGTGGGGCTTTCTCCGGCATGAACAAGGGTTTCAGCAACGTCAAATCCAATGCCGCCAGCGCCGACTATTGCCACGCGGGCTCCTGTGGGCGCGCCATGAAGAACATCAATATAGTTGAGGACCAGGGCGTCCGGGTCAGTTGGTATGCCGGGATCGCGGGGCCTGACCCCGGTTGCGATAACGATTTCATCGAAGGACTGGAGGTCGTGCGGCGTTGCCTCGGCGCCAAGACGAAGCGCCACGCCAGTCCGGTCAAGCATGGTGGAAAACCAGCCCACAAGGCCGTGAAACTCCTCTTTCCCCGGAACCTGTTTGGCGAAGTTGAGTTGGCCACCTACTTCGTCTGCCTTGTCGAAAAGGGTGACCCGGTGGCCACGCCCGGCAGCCGTGATGGCGGCCATCATCCCCGCCGGGCCGGCACCGACGATTGCGACACGTTTGGGCGCGACGGTCGGTGTATACACAAGTTCGGTTTCCGCACAGGCGCGAGGGTTGACAAGACAGGACGTCAGCTTGCCGGAAAAGGTGTGGTCAAGGCAGGCCTGATTGCAGGCGATGCAGGGAGCGATTTCCGCAGCGCGACCGGACGCTGCCTTGGCCACAAAATCAGGGTCAGCAAGAAACGGGCGCGCCATCGACACCAAATCGGCTTGCCCTGAAGCAAGGATCGCCTCGGCCACCTCGGGCGCGTTGATGCGGTTGGAGGTGATAACAGGGATCGTCACCTCGGGCCGCAACCTTGCGGTGAGGTGGGCAAAGGCAGCGCGCGGGACAGACGTTGCGATTGTGGGCACACGCGCCTCGTGCCAACCGATGCCGGTGTTGATGAGGGACGCGCCCGCCTGTTCGATCGACTTCGCCAGACTTACGACTTCGTCCCAACTCGAACCGTCGGGGACGAGGTCGATCAATGACAGCCGGTAGATCAGGATGAAATCGGACCCTGTAGCGGCACGGACGCGGCGCACCACCTCGATCGGCAGGCGCATGCGGTTGGCGTAGTCACCTCCCCAGCGGTCGGTGCGGCGGTTGGTGTGGGTGACGAGGAACTGGTTCAGAAAGTAGCCTTCCGACCCCATCACCTCTACCCCATCATATCCCGCTTCACGAGCACGGGCGGCTGCGGTGACGATGTCGCTGATCTGCTTTTCGATGCCTTCCTCGTCGAGCTCCTTGGGCGGAAAGGGCGAAATCGGTGATTTGATCGCCGATGGGGCCACACACTCGGGCGAATAGGCATAGCGGCCAGCGTGCAGGACCTGCATCGCGATCTTGCCCCCATCGGCGTGGACCGCGCTGGTGACACGGGCGTGGTTCGCTATGTCCTGATCAGTGAAAAGCCCTGCAGCACCGGGAAAGACGCCGCCTTCGCGGTTCGGGGCCATGCCGCCTGTGACGATCAGGCCAACGCCGCCACGAGCACGGGCAGCGTAGAATTCCGCGACACGCGCCCAGTCGCCCGTCTCCTCCAGACCCGTGTGCATCGAACCCATTACCACGCGGTTCCTGAGCATGGCGTGGCCCAAGTCAAGCGGGGCGAGGAGGTGGGGGAAAGGCATATGCAGGCTCCAAGTTTGACAGGAGAGTGCAGGGTTTGGGTGGGGAAGTCACCCGGGACGCGGCGTCATGGGCTGGTGGCGACAGCGACTGGCGACAACGATGGCCAAGACCAACCCATTGGAACCTATTGTAAGGGCAAACCGTCAGAGCCCGATCAAAGCGGGCAGGTCGGTCATTCGTTGAAAAAGCGTGGCGCCTTCGGCTGTCAGGCCGGGGTGGGGACCAAGCGGCGCGTAGCCAAAGCAGCGGATGCCCGCAGCACGGGCAGCGCGAGCACCGGTCGGGCTGTCTTCGATGACGACGGTGGTTTCCGGGGCAACGTCCAGAGCACGAGAGGCATGGAGGTAAACGTCGGGGGCAGGTTTCGGTCTGCCAAGCGCCTGGCCGGAATAGGTGTGGCCGTTCAGCCTGGAAAGCAGACCGTGTTGACCGAGGGTGACCTGCATCTTCGGCAAGGTTCCGTTGGAGCAGACCGCATAGGGGATGCCGGCGCGGTCAAGCGCATCCAGCACGCTCAGGATACCGGGGATAAGCGGGACACCTTTGCCGAGACGGTGGTTCAGTCGGGCGTAGAAATCGGCGACCCAGCCGTCGGGCAAGGTAGCACCTTCAGATCGGGCGCGCAGGTACAGATCCTCTGCCGTGGCGCCGATCCAGTTGGTCTCTAGCTCGTGCAAGGTAAGAGGCAGGCCATGGTCCGCGAAATCTGCTTGCAGCATCAGGAACGTGGGGCCTTCGCTGTCGACGATGACGCCGTCGCAATCGAAGAGGACGGCAGATGGAGTCATGACGATGCTTTCCGGGGAGCGACCTTCAGGATGGTGACAAAGGTGTCACCGTATTTGCGCTGGTCAAGTTCGTCAAAACCTACCGGCACGGCAGGTTTGACGCCTTCCTCCCAGACGATAAGCGCGTCGGGGGAAAGCCAGCCATTGGCCAGGGCAGCCAAAAGGGCGGAATGGCCAAGCGATTTGCCATACGGCGGGTCAAGAAACACCAGGCTGTGCGGGCTGCCCAGGCCGGGGCTGGTGGCGTCGCGTTTCAGGACGATCGTTCGACCCTCGGCGCGCATCAGCGTGATATTGTGCTTGATGAGGGAAAGCGCGGGGGCCCCGGTATCGACGAAGGTGGCGTGGGCGGCGCCACGGCTGAGCGCCTCCAACCCAAGCGCGCCAGTCCCGGCGAAAAGGTCGAGCACACGGGCACCTGCAACCGGATTTCCATAACCCCCGTTGATGAGAAGGTTGAATATCGCCTCGCGCACCCGGTCCGACGTCGGTCGAAGGTGGGCAGCGGCATCACCCCCGCCGACCCGGGCAAGGTGCAGGCCGCGCGATGTGCCGCCGATGATCCTCATCGTTTGAGCAGCGCCTTGAGATCGGTGGCGGGGTCGGCGATTTCGGCCTTGTCAGGGGATTTCCCAGTCTCGATCAGGCGCTTGCCAACCATGTAGGCACGGGCGTCGTTCATCGCATCTACGGCAAGCAGGCGGTCGCCAGCGTAATACCAGAACGACACGGCATCGCCTTCGCCGGGGCGGGTCACGATCTGGTCATATCCAGTATTCAGGCCGGCGATCTGCAGCTTGCAGTCATATTGATCGGACCAGAACCACGGCTTTGCCTGATATTCCTCGTTCGCACCAAGAATGTTGGCGGCGACGGCTTCGGCCATGTCGATGGCATTGCCGACGGATTCCATCCGTAACCGCCCACCACGCCAGGGGAACGAGGCGCAGTCGCCCGCCGCCCAGATCGCCGGGTCGGAGGTCTGGCCCAATGCGTTGGTAGCAATACCGTTGTCGAGGGTCAGTCCGGCAGCTTCGGCCACCGCGGTGCCGGGCAGGATGCCCACGCCTGCGATCACGAAATCGGCGGGGAGTTCGCGGCCGTCCGTCAGGCGCACACCACGGACGCGGGTCTCGCCCAAAAGACGGTCGAGGCCGGTTGACTCAAGGATCTTCACGCCATGAGCGGTGTGAAGTGCCCGGAAATAATCCGACGTCTCCGGTGAAGCGACCCGTTGAAGGATGCGCGGGGCCATTTCCAGAACGGTTACCTCAAGGTCAAGCTTGGCAGCCACCGCAGCCGCCTCCAGACCGATATAGCCGCCACCGACGATAACAAGGCGGCGGTTGGGCTGGAATTCGAGCTTCATTGCGTCGACATCGGCCAGCGTGCGGACGGTGTAGACACCTGGAAGTGCCCCACCAACGGCGGCAGGCAGCTTGCGTGCAGATGAACCGGTGGTGAGAACCAGCGCGTCGTAAGCTATGACCTCATCGCCAAGGTTCACGGTCTTTGCAATGCGGTCGACAGCGGCAACCGGTCGGCCAAGGCGGAGCGAGATGTCGTTGTCTGCGTAAAACTCGGGCGAGCGGAGCCAGAGACGCTCCTCTTCCATCTCGCCCATCAGATAGGCCTTCGACAGTGGCGGGCGCTGATAGGGCGGGGCGGGTTCATCACCGATCAGGGTAAGCGGGCCGGTGTGGCCCAGCGCCCGAAGCTTTGCCACAAGCGCTGCTCCCGCCTGCCCCGCCCCGATCACAACCACACGCATGTCGCATTTCCTCTGGCCGACCCAACGGGCGGACCCTATATCCCGATGCGAAAGAAACGCAACGCACGAGGACGCATTCATGACGATTTCTGTGGGGGGCAAGCTGCCCGAGGCGACGCTGGTGGAAATGGGCGCAAACGGGCCGGAGACGTTTTCGCTGTCATCGCGTCTTGCTGGACGGAAAGTGATCCTGTTCGCGCTTCCGGGGGCGTTTACCGGGCCATGCACGACCGCCCATATCCCAAGCTTCATCCGCACGGCGGATGCGTTCCGCGCAAAGGGTGTCGAAGAGATCATCTGCCTTTCGGTGAATGATCCCTTCGTGCTGAAGGCGTGGGGCGAATCCACGGGCGCCACGAAGGCCGGGATCAGCCTTGTTGGCGATGCCGACGGGTCGTTCACCAAGGGTTTGGGCATGGATTTCACCGCGCCGCATCTGGGGCTGGTCGGGCGGTCAAACCGCTACGCGCTGGTCATCGAGGACGGCGTGATCACCAAAGCCAATATCGACGAGCCGGGAGTGTGCAACATTTCTACCGGCGAGGCGTTGCTGGCGGAGATCTGAGGCATGGCCGAGGTGCTTCGGGCGGGGATGACCCTGCCCGAAGCCACCTTCTTGCAAATGCGGGAAGGTGGGATGGTTTCGGTGCCGTTGCGCGAGTTGCTGGCGGGACGGCGAGTTGTGATTTTCGCCGTTCCGGGCGCATTCACGCCAACCTGCGACAGTGCCCACATGCCCAGCTTCGTGCGCAACGCAGATGCGCTGCGCGCCAAGGGCGTGGACGAGATCATCTGCGTTTCGGTCAATGATCCGCATGTCATGCGGCGCTGGGCCGAAGCGACGGGGGCCACCGCGGCGGGAATTCTGGTATTGGCCGACCCTGCTGCTGCCTTCACCAAGCAGATCAGCATGGAGTATTCGGCACCGGAACGTGGGATGCTTGACCGCTCGCGCCGCTATTCGCTGCTTGCGGTGGATGGCGTCGTCGAAGTGCTGAACCTTGAGGAAATCCCAGGCGCTTGCGAGATTTCAGCAGGCAACACCATGCTGGATCAAGTCGATCGGTTCATCCCCTGAAAGGGAACCGGCTTGCCCGGTCAACGGGCAGCGCGCGCCTCGCATAGCGATTGCACGGGCTGGCCATGGTCCCGCTGCACCTCGGCTTGCCCGGCGAACCTGTCCATTGCTTCGGCGAGTTTGAGGTCAAGGTCGCTCAGGCCGTGGCAGTCATGTGTCGTCAGCGTCACATCGACAACATTGTACACGTTCCGCCATTCTGGGTGGTGGTTCAGCTTTTCCGCCAACAGGGCAGCGCGCGACATGAAGCCCCACGCCTCCGAGAAATTGCGGAACTTCCAGACCTTACGGATCGCGTCTCTGTCGGGAACAGCGGCCCAGCCGGTTTCGCCCAGACCCGGCAATCCGGCATTGCGCTCGGCGGTCGTCAGAAGCGTTGCCATGTTTACCCTTTCGGCAAAAGCACATCGTTGAGTGCGGTGGACTGCGCAAGCTTTGGCCTTTCTGGGGCGCGACCGGGTCTAGGGCCTGGCATGAAACGTCAGTGCAGCCATCGTAACATCCTTTCAATCCTCTGACGCGACACGCCGGAAAGGACCGTAGGCGGTGAGAACTTCGATTTCCTCATCTATGGCGCGGCGTTCCTCGGCAAGATAGCGGGCAACGGCGTTACGGAAACCCTCGTCCGCGATCCAGTGCAGCGAGTGCACCGGGGTCGGCAAGTAACCGCGCGCCAGTTTGTGCTCTCCCTGCGCACCAGCCTCAACCCGTTGCAGCCCGTTCTGGATGGCCCAATCGATGGCCTGATAGTAGCACAGTTCGAAATGCAGGCAGGGGTAATCCTCGACTGCGCCCCAGTAGCGGCCGAAAAGCGTGTCGCGCCCGATAAAGTTCAACGCGCCAGCAACCGGACGATCACCGTCGAACGCAAGGACCAGAAGAATGTCATTTCGCATGGTTTCGTGGAACTGGGTGAAAGCTCGGCGGGTAAGGTAAGGGGTGCCCCATTTCCGCGCACCGGTGTCCTGATAGAACTGCCAGAACGCATCCCAGTGTGCAGGTTCGATCTCCTCGCCAGTCAGCGCACGGATCGTTAGGCCATGACTGCGGGCAGTGTCACGCTCCTTGCGGATCATCTTGCGTTTGCGGCTGGCGAGCTGCGCGAGGAAATCGTCAAACATTGCGTAGCCTTGGTTTTCCCAGTGGAACTGCTGAGTCACCCGGTGCAGCGTGCCCTCGACGTCGGCAAGGGCCTCGGCCTCGGCGTCTGTGCAGAAGGTGACGTGAAGCGATGACAGTCGGTTCTGCGCGGTGACCCCGATGGCGGCGCGAAGCAGCGTTTCGGCATGGTTCGGCGGACCGAGGAAGCGGCGACCTGTCGCTGGCGTGAAGGGCACGGCAATCTGCAGCTTGGGATAGTAGCGGCCCCCTGCCCGCTCGTATCCCTGCGCCCAGCCGTGGTCGAAGATGTATTCGCCCTGGCTGTGCGATTTCACGTAAAGCGGGGTGACGGCAACAAGTTGCCCGTCCTGCCTCAGCGCGAGCGGCTTTGCCTGCCAGCCAGTTCCAGCGCCGGTTGAACCCGACCTTTCCAGCGCCAATAGGAAGCGGTGGGTGGTAAAGGGATCAATCGGGCGACCAACGACTTGCTCAGGGGCAGCGACCGCATCCCATGCGGCGGCCGAGATTTCGGCAAGGCTGTCATGAAGCGTGATATCGGTCATCATGGCGGCCTTCGTGACTGCGGGCAGAGGCGGGGTTTTGCATTCCCGCTGCTGCAGGATATCCGGAACGCGAAAGCTGTGGCAGGTTTCGCTTGGGTCAAGCGATGCGTGGCAGGTAGCCTTCAAAGGTGACATTCTGCGCGATACGACGGGCAACTGTTTCGGCCTCTGGCGAGCGGATCGTCCAACACAGGATAGCCACGCCTCGTTCTTTGAGTTCAGCCACGCGGGTGCGGGAAAGATCGACCGCTTCGTGACTGATGAAGCTGGAAAGGGTGCGGTCAAAATCGGGAATTTCGCGCAAGCGCTCACATGTTTCCGGCGGAAGGGGCGACCAATCAGCAGGGTCATAGGCAGACGTAGTTAGACCTCGCGGCAGACCAGGGGCAAAGCGCGCCATATGCTCCACCGAAAACGGATTGAACGACATGACCGCAACCGGTCCTTGGTATAGCGAAAGCAGCGCTGCAATCGCGGCTTCGAACCGGCCATCGGTGTCAGACATCGCCTGCGTCTGGTCCTTGATTTCGATCAGCAGGGGGACTCGACCCGCGACGAGCGCCAAAATTTGGGCCAACGTCGGAATAGTATCATCGGAATCGCGCAATTCGATCCGGGTCAACTCTTTGGCCGTAAGGCAGGAGACAGGGCCGGATTCGTCGGTCAGACGATCAAGTTCTTCGTCGTGGAAGACCATCGGAACCCCGTCCGAGGAGACCTGAATGTCGATCTCGATCGCATAGCCCGCGATAACGGCTGCACGAATGGCACCGACAGAGTTTTCAGGACGACGCTTTGCGCGATCGTGCAAGGCGCGGTGGGCTATGGGCAGGCTTAGAAATCCTGCCGGCAGCGGGACACGCATCAGCGCAGTTCGAAGATGGCTTCGATTTCCACCGCAACTCCCAGAGGAAGAGAGGCGGCCGAAACAGCGGAGCGGGCATGGCGACCGGCGTCACCCATAACCGCGACGAGGAAATCGGATGCGCCGTTGATGACCTTGGGCTGGTCGGTGAACTCAGGCGTGGAATTGACGAAACCGACCAGTTTCACCGCCTTCGAAACCCGCGAGAAATCGCCGTCGCAGGCCTTCTTCAGTTGCGCCAGCAGCGAGATTGCACAGCGTCTTGCGGCATCGGCCCCTTGCTCGACCGCCAGGTCATCGCCGAGGCGCCCCTTGATCAGGCCACCCTCGTTCTGGCTGATCTGGCCGGAGATGTGGACAAGGTTTCCTGTGATGACAAAGGGCACATAGTTGGCCGCCGGGGCAGGGGCGTCGGGGAGGGCAACGCCGAGGTCGGCGAGGCGGTGGTCAATTGAGTGCATTTGCGGCTCCTTGCGGCTTTGGCAAAGCTAATCCGATGCGCAAGGTGGGGGCAAGAGCACCGATTGCTGGCCTGCAACGCGGCAAACCAAACAGCGTGGGGGCCCGTTGAATTCCAAGCCGGTCATGTTTCAAGTAGCGCGCGAGAGAAATAGGCTGCGAAGGGCTGCAGCAGATAAGCCATCGGCGTTTGCGCACCGGTTTGAACGAACACGGCAACCGGCATTCCGGGCAACAGCCTGCGCGGGGCAAGTCGCTCGACTTGCCCGGGATCGAGAAGGATTTCAACCCTGTAGTATTGCAGACCTCCATTTGTGTCTGCCAAAGCATCTGCGGAAATCACGGCAATCTTGCCAGTGAGCCGAGGCGCGTCGTGATCCGCCAGGGCCGCGACAGAGATTTCCACCGCTTGGTTCAGTCGGACGCTTTCGATGTTCGCCGGCGCTATCTTGGCACTAATCACCAGCGCGCGGTCTTGCGGGACAACATAGAGCGCTGGATCGGCCGCTCGCAGCACGGCGCGGGGGGTGGTGACTTGAAGGCCAAGAACCAGGCCGTCAACTGGCGCTCGCAGATCAAGACGAGCGATGCGGCCTTGGAGCGTCCGCTTTCGTTCCGTAAGTTCGATAAAGACAGGAGCGTTTTCGCGAAGTTGTTCGCCGGCTTCTTCGGTGCGCCGAGTGGCGAGGTTTGCGATCTGCATTTCAGCCTCGGTCACCAGACCGAGAACCTGAGCACGGGAGGCGGCAAGATCACCAAGTTGGCCCTCCAACTGGCTGATCGCGCGCTTCAGCGGAAGAAGTGCGCCCTCTGCAACCAATCCTTTGGCGGCAAGGCGTTGCTGGGTCGCAAGTTCTGCCGCCACAAGCGTCGCCTGCTGCCTGATCGCAGCGATCTGTGCAGCAATCCCGGCGGATTGCGCGCGATAGAGGTCAATGCGACGGTCAAGATGCGACGTGGCGTCGATCAGGGCGGACCGTCTGGCTGCCCAAAGCCGGACTTGCCCATCAATCTGTGCGGCGATCACGGTGTCATGGCGCGCGCGCGCAATCACCTCTGGTGGAAATGCCGGGGTTGTCAGACCGTCGCGCTCCGCCACGAGGCGCGCATTTTCGGCGGCGAGTTCAGCAAGGCGGCCTTCGACAATGGCAAGGTCGGAGTTCAGAGCCGCCCCGTCAAGCCGCAGCAGGATCCGTCCTGCGGTGACGTGATCACCTTCCCGAACGAGGATGTCGGTAACGACGCCCCCGTCAGGGTGCTGCACGATCTGGCGGTTTCGCTCCACTTGCACCCTCCCTTCCGCGATGATCGCTCCAGCGAGGGAGGTTGATACTGACCAGCCGCCAAGGCCCGCAACGAGCCAAAAGATCGCCAAAGTCCCAACGATCAGTGGCGTACGGATCGATAGGTCGCTCATGCGGCACCGACGTGCGTAAAAATGCGGGTGATATCGCCGGCATTGCGAACCATGTCGCGCAGGACGCTGTCGCGCGGGCCCATTGCAGCGACGGCGCCATCCTTCAACACCATCAGAAACTCGCAGTCCTGCAAGGCTGCCGGGCGGTGAGCCATGACAAGCACGATTGCACCGTTTGCCTTGGCACTGCGAATGGCATGACCAAGTGCGATTGACCCTTCGTTGTCTAGGCTGGAATCAGGCTCATCGAGAACCAGCATCACAGGGTCGCAATAAAGCGCGCGGGCCAGACCGATCCGCTGCAACTGGCCGCCTGAAAGCCCGCCCCCACCAGAGCCCACGATCGTGTCATAGCCTTGGGGAAGCCGAAGAATCATGTCGTGCGCCGCAGCCCGACGTGCCGCTTCCACGATGCGGGAAGGATCAGCGCTGGTGTCGAGCCGCGCTATATTTTCCGCAACCGTACCTTCGAACAGTGTGATCCTTTGCGGGAGATAACCGATGCAGCGCCCAAGCGTCGCGGGCTCATACTGATCGAGAGTGGCACCGCCAAGGCGAATTTGCCCCGCAACCGGCCTCCAGATTCCGGTCAACGCGCGGGCCAAGGCCGATTTGCCCGCCCCCGAGTTGCCGATGACACCCAATGCCTGGCCACTGTCCAGGTTAAGGCAAATGCTGCGAAGCACAGGTGTGTTTCCACCGGGCGGAACCATTGTTATCCCGGCAACCTCCAGCCGCGCCTCAGGTCGCGGCAGCGGCGTGCGCTGTTGGTCCGCCGGTGTACTCGAAAGCAATGCGGCAAGTCGAAGTCTGGCTTGCCGGGCACGGGCGATGGTGCCCCATTGTGCGACAATCATTTCCAGTGGCAGCAACGCGCGCCCCATCAGGATGGAGGACGCGATCATCGCCCCACCAGATACCTGACCGCCAATGGCCAGATAGGCGGCAAGCCCCAGCATCGCTGACTGAAGAAACAATCGGAAGGTGCGGGTAAAGACTGCCCAGCGACCCGCGATGTCCGCCGCGGAAAGGCCGTGCTGCAGCGCCAGCCGTCGGTGCGCGTGCCAACGGGTAAGCGCTGCCGGGGCCATGCCAAGCGCATGGACAACATCAAACTCTGCTTTCAGGGCATCACTTTGGCGGTCGGCCGCCTGCGATGCGCGATTGGCCTGAAGCAACGGTTCGTCTGTGGCCCTATGGTTCAGCCAACCCGCCAGCAGCAACAGTGCGCCACCCGATGCGGCCAACCAGCCAAGCCATGGATGAAAAACAAAAATCGCACCTATGAAGAGTGGCGTCCACGGCGTGTCGAGAACAGCCAAGAACACCGGAGACGCCCAAAATCGAGCGGTCTCGTTGATGTCATTCTGCGCGGAATGTGCCGCCGCATCGTTGCGAACTTCGCGCATCCGTGCGAGCGCTGCCGTAAGCACCCGATCATCCAGCGAGGCCTGCAAACGCACGGCGACGCGCGCTGTTATGCGGGCGCGGGCATGATCGATGACCCCCATCAAGACGAACAGACCAGCCGCCAGAAGAGAAAGCGCCACCAGCGTTTCCGACGATCTTGAGACGAGCACGCGGTCGTAGACCTGCAACATGTAGAGCGGTGCCGTCAGCATCAGCAAATTCACAAACACCGAAAAGACGAACGCCGCGAACAGGGCTGGGTTCAGAACCCTTCGCGCTGCATCCAGTTCTGCTGTCCCAGCGCACGCTCCTGTTGGAAAACCGGCCTTGCCAGACACCTCACGCATTCTACACTTCCGGCATCATTCTGCCGCCCGTCGTACGGCTGCGACATAGGGCGGTTGTGTTGCCGAGGTCACGAACATATGCCATGTCAATTCCTGCCAAGTCCTGCGCCAAGGGCTTTCATTGTTCGGACGTTAGGTACATGGGTCTGAGGATTCCCTTAATTCTGGACAGATTTCCGCGCTGGGCTTTCGCCCTGACCATTTTGGTGGTCGTTTCTGGCTGCGCCGGAAGCCCGCAGCCTGATGGAATAAACGATCCTTACGAACCGACGAATCGCCAGGTGCATGCGTTCAACCGCGGCGTCGACCGCATCCTCGTCGGCCCTGCCGCAAAGGGATATGGCACGATAGTGCCAATGTCGGCTCAGCGTGTGGTTGGCAATGTCGCCCGCACGCTGGACCTTCCGGGCGACATCGCGAACAATCTTTTGCAAGCAAACGTGGCCGACGCCGCGACGAACTCTCTCAGGTTGGCAATGAACCTGACAATGGGTGTGGTCGGCCTCTTCGACGCTGCAACTGCGCTTGGTCTGCCATCACAGCCGACGGATTTTGGCGAAACGCTGGCAATCTGGGGCGTGGGCGAAGGCGTCTACCTTGAAGTGCCGCTGATGGGGCCATCGACGGCGCGCGATGCGGCAGGGGCAGTCGTGGATATCGTTCTCAATCCCACCCGACTGGCATTTCCAAACCGCGAGGCTAACGCAGCCTCGATCGCCAAGTTGTTCGCACGGCTAGGTGATCGCAATCGTTACGCAGAAACGGTTGAATCGATCCTGTATGAAAGCGCAGACAGCTATGCGCAGGCGCGCCTTCTGTTCTTGCAAAACCGCAGGTTCGAATTGGGTCGGCAAGCACTTGGAACCACTGCGCAAGACGATGCGTTCATCGACCCCTATGAGGACCCTTATGGCCAATAATCCCTACTCCCCGTCGCGCCGCGCCGTTGCTGCCGGGTTGGTCGCAGCCATGGCAGCGGCCGCGTTGCCCCGCACGGCTGCTGCGCTGACGGTCGATCAGGCCAAACAGTTGATCGACAAGGCCGTTGCGGATGTGAACCAGATCATAAACTCCGGCAAGTCGCAGAACGCCATGTATCCCGAGTTCGAGAAGGTGTTCACCCGCTACGCCGACGTCCCCACGATCGCCCGATCAGCGCTGGGACCGGCGGCGCGATCGGCGTCGAAGGGCCAGCTTTCGTCCTTCACCAAGGCCTATCGGGGTTATCTCAGCCGGAAATACGGCCGCCGTTTCCGCGAGTTCATCGGTGGCAAGATCGAGGTGAACGACGCCCGCGCGATAAAAAGCTACTATGAAGTGGTCTCGACCGCCTATCTTCAGGGTGAGGCACCGTTTGACCTGCGTTGGCATGTGTCCGACAAATCGGGCAAGAACCTGTTCTTCAACATCATCATCGAGGGCGTCAACATGTTGGCGTCCGAGCGCACCGAGATCGGCGCATTGCTGGACCAGCGCGGTGGGGATCTGGATCGCCTGATCAGCGACCTCTCGGACCTGTAGCGTACCGCGAAGGCGAATCCGGCACGGGCGCCTGGATCAGTTGCCCGTACCGAGAATGTCTTCGAGAATCTGCTCGACAATGTCCTTTTGGCCGCCTTCGGCACCGATGTCGGGCATGGGATCAACGTATGCTTCGGGCAGGGCATCTGTGTATTCCGGCTCTTGATAGTTCGGATCGGCCGCCACGTACTTTGACGGCGGAATTTCCATTTGCAGCGGTGTGGCAGGCAGGCCTTCGTTGATCCGCACCATGACCTCGTGCCAAATCTCGGCAGGCAATCCTCCGCCGGTGACGCCAGTAAGGGGTGAGTTGTCGTCGTTGCCCATCCAGACACCGACCACGTAATCGGCGGTAAAGCCCACAAACCACGCATCTCGGGCGCCCTGGGTGGTGCCGGTCTTGCCGGCAGCGTCCCGGTCATCCAGCCGCGCGCGCTTGCCCGTGCCCGAGATCAGAACTTCGGACATCATGTAGGTCAGCGCACGCGCTGCCGTTTCGGAAATCACCCGCTCGCCGATACCACCGCCTTTTCCGAACAGCACCTCGTCGTCACCCTGAAGCCGCAGTTCGTTCAATCCGTAAGGCGTGACGGCAGAACCACCGTTCAGGATGCCGGCATAGGCACCTGTCATTTCGATCAAGGTGGATTCAGAGGCGCCAAGGGCGAGGGCCGGGCCTTCCGCCATATTCGAGGCGATGCCGAATTCCGTAGCGACCTTGCGCACAAGATCACGTCCAACTGCTTCGGAGACGCGGACGGCAGGGATGTTGCGGCTTTCCGCCAAGGCCTGCGTCAGGGTGATGACCCCCTTGTAATCCTTGTCATAGTTCTGCGGTGTCCAAGGTCCTGAACCCGGGATGTTGATGGTAAGCGGAATATCCTCGACATAGTCCATTGGCGACCAGCCAAGGTCCATCGCCACGGCATAGGCGAACGGTTTGAAAGCCGAACCGGTCTGGCGCAGCGCTTGCGTGGCTCGGTTGAAATCGCCAGCATTCGGCAGGTTCCGACCGCCGACCATGGCGCGCACGGCACCATCCGCACTCATCACCACGATCGCGGCCTGCGCCTTTGATCCGGCCTTGACCTTGGTATCGAAGATGTAGGCAAGCGCCTCTTCTGCTTTCTTTTGCAGCCCTTGATCAAGGGTGGTTTCGATAATCACGTCTTCCGTCGTATCGCCCGCCAGAAAATCCGGCGCGGTGTCCATGACCCAGTCGGCGAAGAAGCCGCCGGTCTTCTGCTCGGCCGCCTTTGACAACGAAGCCGGTTTGTCACGCGCCTCATCGGCCTCGGCGGCTGTCAGGTAGCCCTGCTCTTCCATCAGACCGATCACCACGTTGGCGCGGGCGCGTGCCCGCTCCAGGCTGGCCGTCGGCGCAAAGGTGGACGGCGCTTTCAAAAGACCGGCTAACATCGCGGCTTCGGCACTGGTCACCTTGTTTGCAGACTTGCCGAAGTATCGCTGTGCCGCCGCCTCGAAACCGCGCGCACCAGCGCCCAGATAGGCTCGGTTGAAGTAGATCGTAAGGATTTCCTCCTTCGAATACTTCGCTTCCATCGCCATTGCGTAGGGCACTTCTTTCAACTTGCGCCAGATACCGCCGCGTCGGCAGTCGGCCTCATATTCCCTTTCCGATTTCCAGGTCGCCGAATCGTAAGGAACTCCAAGGCAAAGCAGCTTTGCTACCTGCTGGGTGATGGTGGAACCGCCGTTCCCTTCCAACGGACCGCGGCCTTCGGACAGGTTGATCCGGATCGCGCTGGCAATACCCCGCGGGCTGATCCCGAAATGCCAGTAGAAGCGTTTGTCCTCGGTCGCCACAACAGCATCGTGCAAATAGGGCGAGACCGTATCGGCCGTTATCGTGCCGCCGAACGTTTCGCCGCGCCAGGCATACACCTTGCCGTCGCGGTCAAGCATGGTGACCGATCCACGCGCTCTGGCATCCATAAGATCAGCAACGGGCGGAAGTTGCGCATAGAAATAGAACACGATCCCCGCAAGGATCAGCGCACTGACCGCTCCCAGGCGCCAGATCACGGCCCAGGCCAACCGCCACAACGCCAGAATCGCGCCGACGACAAGGCCATGCCTTCGCGGCGACCTGGCCCGTCGCTGTCGGGAAGGTTTGCGGGCCGGGTCGGCGGGCTTGCGCGGCCCGCTACCCCCCGAGGTTGCCTTGGTCGCATAGCGCCTGTCCGCCACCAGAGGCCTGCGCCCGCCGATCTTTCCCGCCATGCTCGCCTGCCCGCCATTTTTGCGCGATCTGATTGACTGCAAGGATACCCGGGAAAATCGGGAAAGCACAGATTGGCCAACCTCGATTCGAATTTGCTTATCGCTTAAAATTTAGCCATTGCCGCATATAAGTGCAAAATTTGTGCAACTGGACGTCCGGTCTGGCCGATTCTCGCCGCCGTTTTCTTGTGCTGCCGACCCATTGCCCTGCCTCATTGCTGCGAGAGATCCCGCGCCCTCGGGGGACCGCAACGACAGAAGGGGAAAGAAGTGAAGCTCATTATCGCAGCAATCAAGCCGTTCAAGCTTGAGGAAGTTCGCGAAGCGCTGACCGCCATCGGCGTGCGCGGAATGATGGTGACAGAGATCAAGGGTTTCGGCAGCCAGTCCGGCCACACCGAGATCTACCGTGGCGCCGAATATGCCGTGAACTTTGTACCGAAGGTCCGGCTGGAAATCGTCGTGGCCGACGGTTTGGCCGACCAGGTTGTCAGCACCATCCAGAAGACAGCAAAGACCGACAAGATCGGCGACGGAAAGATTTTCGTCCTCGACGTGCAACACGCCGTGCGGGTGCGCACCGGCGAAACCGATGACGATGCGCTGTGATGCGTGTGGGGCAAGGGGAAACCACGGAAATGATCAAACTTGCGAAATATTCTGGCTTGGGTGCGCTGGGAGCGTCGCTGTTCGCCAGCCTGCCTGCTTGGGCGCAGGATGCGGCAGCTGAAACGACTGAAGCGGCAACCGATGTCGTGGCCGAGGTCGTCCCTGTTATGGACAAGGGCGACACCGCGTTCATGATGATCTCCACCGTTTTGGTGCTGTTCATGATCCTGCCGGGTCTGGCACTGTTCTACGGCGGCCTCGTGCGCACCAAGAACATGCTTTCGCTGCTGATGCAGTCGACGGTGATCACCGCGCTGGTGATCGTGATCTACATTTTCTGGGGCTATTCGATGTCGTTTGGCGATGCCGCATCGCCTTATTGGGGTGGGCTGGGCAAGGCCTTCCTGTCCGGCGTGACACTGGAATCGATGGCTGCCACCTTCTCGGCCGGGTTCGTCATACCCGAATTCGTGTTCATTTCGTTCCAGATGACTTTCGCCTGCATCACCGCGGTCCTGATCGTCGGCGCTTTTGCGGAGAGGATCAAGTTCGGCTCGCTTCTGGTGTTCGTGGCCCTTTGGGTGACGATCGTCTACTTCCCGATCGCCCATATGGTCTGGGACTCGGATGGTCTGATCTACGGCTGGGGTGCGCTTGACTTTGCCGGCGGCACCGTTGTGCACATCAACGCTGGTATCGCGGCTCTGGTCGGCTGCCTGATCATCGGCAAGCGGGTCGGCTACGGCAAGGACAACATGGCACCGCACTCGATGACCTTGACGATGGTCGGCGCGTCGATGCTGTGGGTGGGCTGGTTCGGCTTCAACGCCGGCTCCAACCTCGAAGCCAACGGCGGCGCGGGCCTTGCGATGATCAATACCTTTACGGCCACCGCCGGTGCCACTCTGGCTTGGGTGCTGGTCGAGATCGTGGCGCGCGGCAAGGCGTCCATGCTTGGTGCGGTGTCGGGTGTTGTGACAGGTCTGGTCGCCGTCACTCCGGCAGCGGGCTTTGCCGGACCGGTTGGTGCGATCGTGCTGGGCGCTGTTGCGTCGGTTGCTTGCTACTTCTTCGTGTCGACCGTGAAGCACAAGCTGAACTACGACGACAGCCTTGACGTGTTCGGCATCCACGGTGTTGCCGGTATCATCGGCGCCGTCGGCACCGCCGTCGTCAACGATCCGTCGATGGGTGGCATCGGCTACGGCGGCGCGGCAATGGGCACCCAGGTCATGATCCAGATCCAGGCCGTTCTGGTGACGATCATCTGGTGTGGCGTGGTCTCGGCAGTCCTTTACTACGCGGTCAATGCGGTGATGGGTCTGCGCGTCAAGGAAGAGCAAGAGCGCGAGGGCCTCGACCTCACCTCGCACGGCGAACGCGCCTACAACATGTGACTTTGCCGGGGCCGGCTCATCTGGCCCCGGGTCTGCCTGGCGGGATCTCCTCCCCCTGCCAGATTGCCTCAACGGCCCGTGGGTCCTCCCCCCACGGGCCGCTTTTGTTTATGGGCACCTCTGTCATCGGTCCGGGCAAGTTGTTAGGGTGGATGGACAAGCCGAAAGCCACCAGGATGACCAGCCCGACCGAACCCGCCACCCAGCGCAATGACGGCGCGCTGAAGGGGGTGGCGCTGGTGGTGGCGGCGACCTTCCTGTTCGGTCTGTCAGACACGGTCAGCAAGCATCTGGCGATGCTCTATGCTGTTCCCTTGCTGCTTGCAGTTCGATACGGCGTGAACCTTTTGCTGTTGATGGCGGTAATGATGCCTCGCCACGGCACCCGCCTTTGGCGCACGAGCCGCCTTGCGCTTGTGCTGCTTCGAGGTGCCTGTCTTGCGGCAGCGTCGTTGAGTATGGTTCTCGCACTGCGCGTCATGCCGGTGGGGGAAACCGTTGCGATCATCTACATCGCGCCCTTTCTGGTGATGCTGGCAGCCGGCCCGATCCTTGGCGAGAAAGTCAGCCTGATCGGTTGGCTGGCCGCCGCCTCCAGCTTTCTGGGTGTGTTGGTCATCGCGCGGCCGGGCAGTGGTCTTGATCCGATTGGAGTGGGGCTTTGCCTCCTCAACGCGGGCTGCGCCACGGTCTACCACCTGCTGACACGGATGCTGACACGCACCGAAACGACGATGGCCATGCTGTTCCACACGGCACTGGTTGGAACGGTGGTCTTTGCGTCATTCCTGCCATGGTCGCTTGGCGGGGCAATGCCTGCCCTGTTCGATGCCGGATTGATGGTCGTTCTGGGCGTTCTGGGAACCGTGGGGCATCTTCTGTTCACAGCCGCCTACCGTCAAGCTCCCGCCTCGCTTCTGGCGCCAGTGAATTATCTTCACATTGTCTGGGCGGCGATCCTGGGCTGGCTTGTGTTTGCGCATGTGCCAGATGGGCTGGCGCTCATCGGCATGGCGATGATCATGGCCTCTGGCGTGGCCGTAGCGGTCCTTGCAAGGCGCTAGGCAAGGCTGATCAGGGCGGTTCCCGCCACGGCAAGGATCGCCCCAACCCACGCGGCAACAGTGGGCCGTTTTCCCGTTGTGGCCCAAAGCATCGGCAGGATCAGGATCGGCGTGGTCGACGAAAAGGTCGAGACGATACCGACATCCCCGCGCGCAAGCGCCGCCATCAGGAATGACATGCCGATGAACATGCCAAGGATGGCCGATCCGCCGATGTTCACCAGTTCAAACCGGCCAAGCGGCATCGCCCGTCGGGCCATCGGAATCGCCATCAAGGCAAGAAAGAACGCAAACCCAAGGCCGGACCGGATGGCCATGGCCGTCACCGGCTCCACTCCCGCAGCCATCGCCGGACGCGCCAACAGACTGCCCGCCGCCTGCCCTACCGAGGTGATGACACCAAGGGCGATCCCTTGCCAGAATGGCCGTGCAAGACGCCCGACAACGGGCGCATCGGCTGGGGCGGTTATCGCCAACATGATGCCGAAAAGGATCAGGGCGATACCAGCGCCCTGACCGACCGATACCGTCTCGCCCAGCGCCAGATACCCCATCAAAAGCGCGAAGGGCGACGCCAGCGTGAAAAGCAACGCCGAAATGCGCGGCCCGGCAAACATGATGGCGCCGAAGTAGGTCAGCGAGGCCAGCATGATGCCAGCAGCCGATGATGCGGCCAGTAACCCGAACTGCCATGCAGCCACCGTCTGCCAACCGCCAACCAGCGCCGAGACGGCAAGAGTCACTGCAAACGCGATCCCCATTTGCCACCGCGCAAGCTGCAGGATGGCAACCCGCCCATTTACCCGGTCGATCAGCATGGCCGACAGGGCAAAGGTCGCGGCCGCGCCAAGGGAAAGGACAATGGCAAGCATGAAGCGTCAGTGGCCGGTCACGACGCTGGCGACCTCATCCGTCCGCCGGGGCACCTGCCCCCATTCGCGGCTTGCAGCCACACGAATGGCCGGCAACAATTCCTGTCACTGGGTTTGCCACAGCGACCGATGGTCTGTGCAGCCATCACAGCACCGCTGCAATCGCCTTCGCGAGGATCGGCACCGTCCGGGCATTCAACCCCGCGATGTTGATCCGGCTGTCGGACACCATGTAGATGCCATGATCCTTCCGCAGCACTTCCACCTGTGCTTCGGTCAGTCCCAGCCGGCTGAACATCCCTCGGTGGCGCGCAACGAAATCAAAGCGGTCGGAATTGGTCGCCTTGCGCAATTCGTCCGCCAGTGTCTGGCGCAGGGTCAGCATGTTTCGCCGCACCTCCTCCAACTCGGCCTTCCACTCTGCGGTCAGTGCCGCATCCTCAAGGATCATCGTCACTAGTCGCGCGCCGTGGTCTGGCGGAAATGAATAGTTCTGACGGTTGAGAAAGGCGAGGTTGCCCTGCACCGTGGCCCTACGCTCTGGACTGGTCAGCGCGATCAGCACGCCGGTCCGTTCGCGGTATATGCCAAAGTTCTTCGAACACGAGGCAGCGATCAGAACCTCCGGAAAGCGCGCGGCGATCATCCGGGTCGCTGCGGCATCCTCTTCAAGGCCGTCTCCGAAACCTTGGTAGGCAAGGTCGATGAACGGAATGGCGCCCCGGTCAATCAAAAGTCTTGCCAGCTGATCCCATTGCCCGGCGTCAAGGTTGGCCCCCGTCGGGTTGTGGCAGCAGCCATGCAAAAGAACCGCGTCGCCTGGCTTCACCTTCGACAGATCCTCAATCAGCCCGTCAAAATCTATGCCCCCAGCAACTGCGTCAAAGTAGCGGTATTCGGCCATCGACATCTTCAGATACTTGATGATCGACGGGTGGTTCGGCCACGTTGGGTTCGACAGCCAGACCGTTGCCCCCGGCGCGGCCAGCCGTATCAGTTCCAGCGCCTGCCGGATTGCCCCGGTGCCGCCTGGCGTCGCTACCGAGGCCGCCCGGTCAGCATACCCTGCCCCCAGAATCATCGTCACCATCGCTGCGTTGAAGGCAGGTTCCCCGGCAAGGCCGGTATAGGTTTTCGTGGTCTCGGTTTCCCACAGCTTCTTCTCCGCTGCTTTCACGGCGCGCATCACCGGGGTCAACCCGGTCGCATCCTTGTAGACGCCGACGCCAAGGTCGATCTTGTCGCCCCTTGGGTCGTCGCGAAACATCGAGATAAGCTGCAGGATCTTGTCCTGTGGCTGCGGGTTCAGGGTTTCAAGCATTGCAGACTCCGGTAGAGCAGGCCTAGGCCTGCGGGCCTTGTTCGACCTTCAGGTCGTCATACATGCCCCATTCAGCCCAAGAGCCATCATAGAGCGCGTGGTTGCGGTGACCGATCCGTTCCAGCGCAAGCGACAGGACCGCCGCCGTGACACCCGACCCGCACGAGGTGATCGCGGGCTTGGCAAGGTCGACCCCTGCCGCCTCGAATACCACCTTCACTTCGGTTGGGGCTTTCATCGTGCCGTCAGCGTTCAGAACAGAGGCAAACGGCACGTTCTTCGCACCCGGAATGTGGCCCGACCGCAAGCCGGGCCGCGGTTCTGCTGCTTCACCCCGGAAACGCGGGCCAGAACGGGCGTCGATAATCTCTGCTTCACCCAGCTTTGCGGCGTGGGCAACCTGCGTCACATCCTTGACCAGATGATTCTGGCGGCTGACGGTGATGTGGCGGTCCTTCACGATGGGTGGCATATCCTCGATCTCACGACCCTCCGCGCGCCATTTGGGAAAGCCTCCGTCAAGAACCGCCACATCGGTCTTGCCCATCAGGCGAAACAGCCACCAGACGCGGGCCGCGCTGAACAACCCCGCCCCGTCATAGACCACGACCTGATGGCCATCGCCCACACCCATTGCGCGCATTCTACTGATGAACTTCTCCGGTGGGGGCGCCATGTGCGGCAATGTCGAGCGGAGGTCGGAAATCTCGTCGATATCGAAGAACCGCGCGCCGGGGATATGGGCCGCCCCATACTCCACCTTCGCATCGCGCCCGGCATCTGGAAGATACCAACTGGCATCAAGGATGCGCAGGTCCGGGTCACGCAGGTGCCTGGCAAGCCAGTCGGTGGAAACCAGTGTCTTGGGGTCGTCGGCGGGGGAAGGCGTCATGGCAACCTCGCAAAGCATGCGGGGGGTATATCGGCGAGCGGTGGCGCGAAGCAAGCCTGCAAGGGTCGCGGGGCGGCGCCTCTCCGCCCCGCTCTGATTTGCTAGGCCTTGACCAGCATCTTCTTCACGACACCAAGAAGTGCCGTCAGCACGGCACCACTGACACCCCCACCGGCGACCGCCTGGATGATAGCGCCAAGGTCAAGCCCCGAAGCGGCGGCAGCCGCATCTGGCGCGGCCCCACCAAGCATCCCCATCAAGATGCCCCCAAGTCCGCCGCCAATACCGCCGACCACGGTGTTGCCCGCTGTTCCAAGGCTGAGGTTCTTCAACGCAGCGCCGGTGACATTGCCGCCCAGAAGCCCAGCAACAATCTGGATTATCAGTTCCATACCATTACCTTCCCTTGCTCGCCGACGCCTGCACAGGCGACCGACTGTTGGACCGGCTTTGCGTGCCGGTAAGCGGAATCTTGCCAGATAGATGCCTAACCGGCAACAATTCCGTGTAATGCGAGGAATTAGTTCTGGTTGTTCTGTTTCATCAGGCGCGCCTTCTGGCGATCCCAGTCGCGCTTGGCGCTGGTTTCGCGCTTGTCGGCCAGTTTCTTGCCCTTGGCGATGCCCAGCTTCAGCTTCACGATGCCCTTGTCGTTGAAGTACATCTTCATCGGCACGATGGTCATGCCTTCGCGCCCCACGGCGTTCCAGAGGCGGCTGAGTTCCTTGCGCGAGACTAACAGCTTGCGGCGGCGGCGCTCTTCGTGGCCCCAGGTCTTGGCCTGCAGATAGGGCGCGATGTAGCCGTTGATCAGCCACAGCTCCCCCCCCTCGACGGACGCGTAGCTTTCGGCGATGTTGGAGCCGCCCTGACGCAGGCTTTTCACCTCGGACCCAAGCAGCATGATGCCAGCCTCCAGATCGGCCTCGATATGATAATCAAAGCGCGCCCGGCGGTTTTCTGCGATGAGTTTCGAGTTGGGATCAGATTTTTCGACCATGATGGGTGTCAGATAGGGACGCGGGAGCGCTGTGTCCAGAAGGGATGACGTGCTGATCCAGATCGTGTTCGGGACCGGGCTATTGTTGGTCAACATCACCGTGGCGGCGGTGGGGGCGTTCTTGCTGGAGGCGGTGTTTCAGCGGGCGCACCCCTGGCTGATCGCCCCGCCGCAGCGGCCGAAGCTGCTGCTTTTGCTGATCGGGGTGGGGGTGTGGGTGCTGGCCTTGATCACGGTGGCGGTGTGGGCCTGGGCGCTGGCGCTGTTTCAGCTGGGGGCGTTCTTGACGCTGGAGGAGTCGATGTATTTCTCGCTGGTCGCATTTTCGACCCTGGGGCTGGGGGATGTGGTGCCACCAAAGGAGCTGCGGATCTTTGCCGCGATGGCCTCGGTCAACGGGTTCTTGAGTTTTGGCCTGCTGACTGCCCTGTTGGTCGAGGCCTTGCGGCAGGTGCGGCTGGCCCAGCTTGAGACGCAGCGGAAGTGAGTGCCCCACCGTGGGACATTTTTCAAGCCATTGATTTCATGTGAAGAAAAAATGACTTTAACGCTTTGTTAGGCCGTTCAGGCGCCAGAGGACCGGAAGGGTACTGTCCAGTGGACAGTCACCCTTCCCCGTTAATCGGAACCACAAGGGGCTTAACTTGGACTGTCATGCAGTAGACCGAGCCGCAGATGTCTAGCTTTAAGGCGACGCGCCTGCCTCAGACAGGCGCGTCTTCTTAACTTACGACAATCAGCGGGGACACTCTGGGAGCGACAGAAGATTATTGGGCTGGTCGCCGTCTGGTTGCGTCTTGAGATACTTGTTCCCGAACCGACTGGTCGCAACTTGCACCCAGACAGAGTCTCCCTTTACTGAGACAAAGAAGTTCCACTCGCCTCGCTCAATGAATCCGATGGCGTGCTCTTGGGTAATCTTCCACTGCTTGTCCGCGACCCCGCCAACGTGCGTAATACGCTCCCACGGATTACTCCGAGCGCTCTTGTTGATACACTTAATCTGAATCGTCTTGGCAGTCATTTGGCCATCCTTTCGATGGAAACGTAGGACCGCCTTGACTTGCCGACTCGTGGAGTCCTAGACTCAACGTGCTCTTGGTCGACTATCCGCAGCGGCCCTACAAGGTTCGCGGAGACCGGAACATAGCGCCGCCTAGGTCTGATACACCTTGGCGGCGCGTCCGTTACCAGACGTCAATCATAGTTTCACGTTTGTTCTTGTGTGAGTCAAGGCCGACCCACGCTCAGCCTTGCAGAAGGCCCCATATCTTGTATCTGGCCGCCAGCCAGCACTAAATATGCCGCCTACCGCTCCTCCACCAAAATCTCCCGCTTGCCCACGTGGTTCGCCTTGGTGACCACGCCCTGATCCTCCATCTGCTCCACCAGCCGTGCGGCCTTGTTGTAGCCGATGCCAAGTTTGCGCTGGATGTAGCTGGTCGAGCATTTGCGGTCTTTCGCGACGATCGCCACGGCCTGATCGTAGAGCGTGTCGTCGCCTTCGGAGTTCAGGCCCAGGACAAGGTCGATCTCGTTGTCGCGTTCGTCATCGGCGCTTTCGACGACGCCGGACATGTAGACCGGCGGGCCGTAGCTCTTGAGGTGGTTGACGATTTCCTCGACCTCTTCGTCGGATACGAAGGGGCCGTGGATGCGGGTGATGCGGGCGCCGTTGCCCATGTAGAGCATGTCACCCATGCCGAGGAGTTGTTCGGCGCCCTGTTCGCCAAGGATGGTGCGACTGTCGATCTTGGAGGTGACCTGGAAGGAAATCCGGGTCGGGAAGTTGGCCTTGATCGTGCCAGTGATCACGTCGACCGAGGGGCGCTGGGTGGCCATGATGAGGTGGATGCCGGAGGCCCGCGCCATCTGGGCAAGGCGCTGGATGCAGGCTTCGATTTCCTTGCCGGCGACCATCATCAGATCGGCCATCTCGTCGACGATCACCACGATGTAGGGGATCGTGACGGGCTGGAATTCCTCGGTCTCGAAGATCGGATCGCCGGTTTCCTCGTCGAAGCCGGTCTGGATGGTGCGCTTGAACATCTCGTGCTTGGCAAGGGCTTCGCGGACGCGGCCGTTATAGCCCTCGATGTTGCGCACGCCCATCTTGGACATCTTGCGGTAGCGCTCCTCCATCTCGCCCACCACCCATTTCAGCGCGACAACGGCCTTCTTCGGGTCGGTGACAACGGGGGAAAGGAGGTGCGGGATGCCGTCATAGACGGAGAGTTCCAGCATCTTGGGGTCGATCATGATCATCCGGCATTCTTCGGGGCTGAGTTTATACAGCAGCGACAGGATCATGGTGTTGATCGCGACGGATTTGCCCGAACCGGTGGTGCCGGCAATCAGAAGGTGGGGCATTTTCGCAAGGTTGGCGACGATGGGATCACCGAAGATGTCCTTGCCCAAGGCAAGCGGCAGGCGCATCTGGCTGTCGCCGAAATCGCGGGCGGAGAGGATTTCCTTCAGCACGACCTTTTCGCGCACGGCATTCGGGAGTTCGATGCCGATGACGGTGCGGCCCGGCACGGTGGAGACGCGGGCGGACAGCGCGGACATCGAGCGGGCGATGTCGTCGGCCAGGCCGATCACGCGGCTGGCTTTCAGGCCGGGTGCCGGTTCCAGTTCATACATGGTGACGACCGGGCCGGGGCGGACGGAGGTGATCTCGCCCTTCACGCCGTAATCGTCGAGGACGGATTCCAGCATCCGGGCGTTTTCCTCCAGCGCCTCGTTGGAAAGCTGGGTGCGCTGGACGGTGGTGGGGTTGGACAAAAGGCCAAGCGGCGGCAGTTCGTAGGCCGGGGGCTGGTCGTCAAAGCGCAGCGCGGGCTGGGTTTCGGCCAGCGCCTGGCGCGACGGGGCGGCCTTGCGGGTGGTTTGTTGCACCACGGGGCGGCGGTCGGCGTGCAGGTTGCGCTGCGGCAGGTCCTCCTCGGCATCCCAGGCGGCGTCCTCAAGGGTGTCGTCCTGCCAGTCGTCGATCACCGGGGCGGGTTCGGCGATGCGCGCGGTGACGGGCGGTTCGACGCGGGGGGCGCGCAGCATGGGGGGTTCCATGCGGCTGGCATCGAAGCGGACGGGTTCGGGGCTGCGTTGGACGCGGTTGCGGATCACGTCGGAAATGCGGGCCTTGATGCGGTCTTCGGAGGGAACGCCGGCATCCCAGGCGGCGTCGGACAGTTGCGGTTCGATCAGTTCGGGCTCCGGGTCGACGGCGCGGCGCATGCGGGCGAGGAAACCCAGCTTTTCCTTCGGCAGATCGGCGGGCGGGGCGAAATGGCGCGGTTCGGCGCGCAGCGTGGCGGGCGCGTTCCAGGCCGATCCGGCGCGCAGGGGTTCGGGGGCCATCGTGGTGCGGGCGGCGATGAGCCGGGTGGCGGAGGGTGTAACGGGCGGTTCGGTCATGGCGCGGCTGCGGGCGCGGTCTTGCAGGCGGGCGGCGCCGATCACGGCACTCCGTGCGCCGATGCCGGCAGCGGTGCGGAGGGCGGAGTAGATCACGATGGAGCCGACGAGGAGGAAACGCCAGATCGCCTTGAGTTCCGTCAGATCAAAGCCGGTGACGTAAAGGTGCATGGCGAGGACGGCGGCAAAGGCGCAGAACGACAGCAGTTTCAGGCCAAAGCCGGCGCTGCCGGGCATCACGCCGAGGAGTGAGCCAAGGACGGTGTCGCCAAACAGCCCGCCAAGGCCGAAGGAATGTGGCCAGTCGGCGCCGGGCACGAGGGTGGCCGCGTAGACCGAGGCGAGGGCGATGGCGATGACGGCAAAGACGACGCGGCTGACGGCACGCTCGCCGCCGCGGTGCAGGACGAACCGACCGCCCCAGACGGCGAGGATGGTGGGGATCGCCCAGGCGCCAAGGCCGATGATGATGATCAGCGTCGAAGCGATGGACGCGCCGAGGCGGCCAAGCAGGTTCTGCGCGGGTTCTTCGGTGGCGACCATCCAGCCGGGATCGTCAGGCGAATAGCTGCCCAAGGCCAGCATGAAGGCAAAGCCGATCACCAGAAGTGCTATGCCAAGAAGCTCGCGTCCCCGGCGCTCAAGCATCGCTTGGGTGGTGTGGTCCAGAAGCGGATCGCGCTGCCGTGCCTGATAAGATGCCATTCTTTACGTCCCTTGACCGTAGAGGCAGTCGCGAAGCTGCGTGAGCCCGCGCTGCGTTTCTTCTTTTGGGGCCACGAGGGCGACCCTGATATACCCTTTGCCGGGGTTCTGGCCCCCGGCATCGCGTGAGAGGTAAGCGCCGGGCAGCACCCGGACACCGGTTTCGCACCAGAGCTTGAGCGCGGCGGCTTCGCCATCCTCGACCGGCAGCCAGAGGAAGAAGCCGCCACCGGGGGGCTGGTAGCCCTGCATTCCGGCGAAGATCTGGTCGGCCGCGTGGAATTTCTGCTGATAAAGCGCGCGGGAGGCGTCGACGTGCGCTTCGTCGGCCCAAGCCGCTTCGGACACGCGCTGGATCGGCAGCGGCAAGGGCGCGCCGGCAAAGGAGCGGAGCTTGCGGACCTCGGCGATGCTGTTCCGCCCGCCCGCCACGAAGCCGGAGCGCAGGCCCGGAAGGTTGGAGCGTTTGGAGAGCGAGTGGAACACCAGCGCCCGCTCGGGGTCTGCAGCGGTGGTTTTCGCCACTGTCAGAAGGCCGGTGGGCGGGGTGTCGCGCCAGATTTCGGAATAGCACTCGTCGGCGAAAACGCAGAAATCGTGCTTTTCCGCCAAGGCCAGCAGGTCGGCGAGGTAGTCGGCACTGGCCACGGCCCCCTGCGGGTTGGCGGGCGAACAGATGTAGGCAATCGCGGTGCGGTCGAGGATGTCTTTCGGCAGGCTGGCGTAATCGGGCAGGAATCCGGTCGCGGCGGTGGCGCGGACGTAGACCGGTTCGGCGCCCACAGTCAGCGCGGCGACGGCGTAGACCTGATAGAACGGGTTCGGCATCAGGATCACGGGCTTCTGCCCGGCCTTCTGTTCCGGGCAAAGGGCGATGGCCGCGTTGAACAGGCCTTCACGGGTGCCGTTCAGGGCCATGATCTGGTCCGGGGAAAGTGTCGCGCCGTAGCGCCGCGCGATCCAGCCGGTGATCGCGGTCAGCAGTTCGGGCGTGCCATCGTTCGGCGGATAGACGGCAAAGCCTGCGAGGTTGGCAGCAAGGATCGGGCCGACAAAGTCGGGCATCGGGTGGCGCGGCTCGCCGATGGTCATGGCAATGGGTTCGCCACCCGGAGGGTGCGCGTCAAGAAGCTTCCGCAGACGCGGAAACGCATAGTCTGGCAGGTTCGAAAACCGCTCAGGAAACGCCATTACTGCCTCAATATCGGGGTCGTAGCGCCCCGTTTGGACCGACGATATCCAGAGACGACGCGCGGGTCCAGAAAAACACATCGCCGTGAGTGGGTTGGGCGGTGGAGTTGTGGCTTTTTGGCCCTGAGTTGGATGGAAATCTGTGCAGGAGGGGCATCTGTGCAGCGGCACCTTGCCAGATTTGCCCCGCGACACATCGGGTCGGGCGGCTGGCCCCTTGGCAGGTGCCGTTCGGCCCTTAGCGCAGCGCCCGTTCGGCAGCCGATCCCAACCGCAAAAGCCGGTTTTCCTGCCCCGGAGCGGCCATGAAGCTGATGCCACAAGACGGTTGCGAGGTGGGCAGCGTCAGCGCGCAAAGACCGAGCATGTTGCCGATACGGGTATTGCGCATGGCCAGCAGATTTTCGGACACGTAGTATGCGCTGTCGGTCATCAACTGGTTGGCGTCTGGCGGCAGGATCGGCGAGGTCGGCAGAAGGACCGCGTCGAATCCGGCGGTCCTTTCGGCCCAGATTGCACGCAACTGGTGCAGCCGACGCCACCCCGCGACATAATCCATCGCGGTGTATTGAGCGCCGGAGCGGAACCGCTCGAGTATCCGGGGGAACATCTTTTCCGGAGCAGCTTCAATGGTTTCACGCCACGTGCCGTATGCTTCTGCGGTGCAGAGCATCGCCGAGAGGGCCATTGCCTCGGCCACTTCGGGAACTGCGACCCGATGGATATCAGCCCCGGCACGGGCAAGACGCTGGATTGCATCCTCGAAACCCTTGCTTGGCCTGTCGCGCAGGGCGTCCAGGGCAACGCTTTCCAGAATGGCAAGGCGAAGCCCCGACAGGCTTGACCCGGTGAGGTCGGCGGGAGTGCGGCCGTGCAGGGCGGCGAGGAGGAGGTTGCAGTCTTCGACCGAATGAGCAAGCGGCCCGATCGTGTCAAACGATTCAAACAGCGGCACCGTGCCGGTGAGTGGCAGGCTGCCAGCCGTGGTCTTGAGACCGACAAGGTCGTTCCAGGCAGCCGGGACGCGGACGGAGCCGCCGGAATCAGACCCGATTGCCGCCGGAGCGAGGCCGAAGGCGACCGAGGCGGCGGCGCCGGAGGACGAGCCACCCGGAACCGCTCGGTCGTCGTTCAGGCAGGGCGGGGTGGCGGTGACGGGGTTCAGGCCAAGGCCGGAGAAGGCGAGTTCCGACATGTGTGTCTTGCCGATGCAGACAAGGCCGGCGTGGGTGGCCGTTTCAAGAACGGCAGCGTCGCGGCTGGGGGTGCGGCCTTTCAGCAGGGCCGAGCCTGCCTCGGTGGCGATACCGGCGGTATCGAACAGGTCTTTCCAACTGATCGGCACACCGTCGAGGACGCCACGGCGCAGGCCGGTCTTGGCGCGGCCTGCGGCGGCCATCGCCTCGGCCCGCGCGCGATCCGGCGTGGTGCGGGCGTAGATGCGGGGGGCGAGGGGGTGGGTGTCGATGGCATCCAGCATCGCCTCCACCAGTTCGACCGGGTGGATGCGGCCCGCGCCGATTTCGCGGCCAAGCTCTGCCGCCGTCATGTGTGCCCAGGTGCCGCTCATCTCATCCCCCATTTGGCGGCGAGGGTAGCGGCAGCCGGGCGCATGGACAATCCCGCGCGGGGAAGCATATCTGAGCGCATGACACAGGATGCGGATATCGTGATTGCGGGTGGCGGGCTGAACGGGCCTGCCTTGGCATTGGCGCTGGCGGGGGCCGGGTTCAAGGTGGTGGTGGTGGACGCCCGCCCGGCGCCCGCGCGGGCGGAGGCGGGGTTTGACGGGCGGGCCTACGCGCTGGCCATCGCGTCGAAGCGGTTGTTGACGGTGATCGGGGTCTGGGGCCGGGTGGCCGACAAGGCGCAGCCGATCTTGCAGATCAAGGCGTCGGACGGATTGGCGGGGATGGGTGCCTCGCCGTTCTTCCTGACCTTCGATCATGCCGAGATCGAGGAGGGCCCGATGGGCTTCATGCTGGAGGACCGGTATCTGTATGCCGCGTTCCTTGAGGCGATGCGGGCATCCTCGGTGAGGCTGATGTCGGGCGAGACCGTGGTTGGGCAGGAGGTGTCGGCGGAGGGGGTGGCGGTGACGCTGGCCTCGGGCCGGGTGCTGCGGGCGAGGCTGCTGGTCGGGTGCGATGGGCGCGGGTCGGGGGTTGCGACACGGGCGGGGATCGCGCGGGTCGGCTGGGGTTACGGGCAGACGGCGCTGGTGACGGCGATTGCGCATGAGCGGGATCACCGGGGGATCGCGCACCAGTTCTTCATGCCGTCGGGGCCGCTGGCGATCTTGCCGCTGAAGGGCGGGCATCATTCCAGCATCGTGTGGAGCGAGACCGAGGCGGCGGCGGCGGCGGCGGCGATCCAGGCGTTGCCGGATGCGGAATATCTGGAGGCTTTGCGGCCGCGCTTCGGGGATTTCCTGGGTGAGATCACGCTGGCGGGGGCGCGGTTCACCTATCCCCTGTCGCTGTCCTTGGCGGAGCGGTTCGTGGGGCCGCGGGTGGCCTTGGTGGGCGACGCGGCGCATGGGGTGCATCCGATCGCCGGGCAGGGACTGAACCTTGGGCTGCGGGATGTGGGGGCCTTGGCCGAGGTGCTGGCGGATGCGGCGCGGCGGGGCGAGGATATCGGGGCGCTGACGGTGCTGGAGGGCTATCAGCGGTGGCGGCGCTTCGATGCGACGGCGCTGGCCCTGGGGATGGATGCGGTGAACCGGGTGTTCTCGAATGACAACCCGATCCTGCGGCTGGGGCGGGATCTGGGGTTGGGGATCGTCGGGGCAACGCCGTGGCTGAGGCGGCGGTTCATCCGGCAGGCGGCGGGGCTGACGGGGGCCGTGCCAAAGCTGCTGGAGGGGAAGGCTTTGTGATCTGTCCACGCTGGACTGGGCGTCTGGCGTCAGGGATTACAATGGGTTAGCTGTGGACGTTAGGGGTTTGGTAGGGGAAACGAGAAACATGTTCCTTTGGAGTCTGCGTGACCCTTTCGGCGTCAAGATTTCCATCACGGTAACATTGGCATGGATAGCCTGGTTTCTCTTTTGCCATTACATCGACTGGCGGTGGGTTGAGATTGTTGCGTTTGTCCTTGCCGTTTTGGTGACCGCCCGGGCCTCGGTTCTGCTCTGCCGCCACAGGGATGTGCTCGCGTTCAAGAACGACTTCGGCAGGCAGCACGCCTTTCCATCTGATCAGGGGCGCGAACGAGCGGTTTTCACCATGCACTTTGCCGCGTTCATCCTGTTTTTCGTTTGGACCGTTGCCTTCATCCTGTCCGGGCGCGATGTGTCCGAGCACACATCACCGCTTGTGCTGCTGGGCGGGCTTCTGATGGGCTTGCCGGGCTTTGTCGGGCTGGTTCAGCATTTTGTCCGCCGTGCCCATACGCGGCAGGCTGCATCAAGACTGCCCTGAGGGCTGCCGCGCCCTCACTCCACTTCCCTTGCCTCACTCACCAGCATTACCGGAATCCCGTCGCGGATCGGAAACGCCAGGCGGGCGGCTTTCGAGATCAGTTCCTGCCGCTCGGCGTCGTAAGTGAGGACCGCCTGGCTGATGGGGCAGACGAGGGCTTCCAGCATCCGGCGGTCGGGTTTTTCTGGAGTATGGCTCACTGCATGATCTCTTCGTCGGCGCCGCCGCGGAGGGCGAATTCGATCAGGGTGACGAGGGTTTCGCGGCGGGTGTCGAGGGTTGGCGCCTCCAGCAGGGCCTGTTTGTCTTCGGGCGAAAACGGGCAGAGCATCGAGAGCGAGTTGATCAGCATCTCCGGTTCCGCCCCTTTCAGGCTGTCCCAGTCGGTCGAGAGGTTCATCGCGGCGAAATAGCGCCCGAGAAGGTCCATGAACTGCGGGCGTTTGAAGCCCTTGTCATCCTCGGTCGGACCAAGATCGCGGGCGAAGGGCGCCCAATCCACCAGACAGCGGCGGTAGGGGGCGAAACCCTGCACCTCTTCGCGCACCCGAAAGCGCGAGATGCCGGACAGGGTGATCATGTAGCGACCATCCTCGGTTTCGGAAAACCCGGTCAGGCGGCCACCGCAGCCGATGGCTTGCAGGCGCTTTTCACCCACGCGCTTTTCGGAGACGGGCTTTTCGGAGACGGGCTTCTCGGAGACGGGCTTTTCGGAGACGCGCCTCTCGGAGACGGGCGTTTCGCGCGGTTGGATCATGCCGATCAGGCGATGCCTGGTCTTCATCGCGTCTTCGATCATCGCAAGGTAGCGCGGTTCGAAGATGTGCAGCGGAAGCCGCGTCCGGGGCAGCATGAGCGCGCCCGGAAGCGGGAAGACGGGGATGGTGTCTGGCAGGTCTGCGGCGTTTATCATGGCATGGACCTAGGCCGGATGGGCGATCAGGCAAATATCATCGACGAGAGGCGGCGGCGGCCGTTCAGGACGATGGGATCTTGCGGTTTGAGGGCGTCGAAGATGGTGAAAAGCTGGGTCTTGGCGGCACCATCGTTCCATTCACGGTCGCGGCGGAAGATTTCCAGAAGCTCATCGACGGCCTCTTGCGGTTTGCCAGCGGCGAGAAGGGCGGCGGCAAGGTCGAAGCGGGCCTGATGGTTGGCGGGATCGGCGGTGACGAGGGCGCGCAGGTCGGCCTCCGGCCCGGCGTTGGCGGCCTGTTTGGCCAGCTCGATCTGGGCGCGGGCGGCGTCAAGCTCCTTGGCCTTGGCGATGGCGGCGGGGGCGGCGGCAAGGAAAGCCTCGGCCTGATCGAGGTTGCCGGCGGCGATGTGGGTGCGGACAAGGCCGGAATAGGCCTGCGGGTTTTCCGGTTCCTCGCCAAGGATGGCGGCGAAGGTTTCGGCGGCATCGACCACGGCACCTTCGGCCAGCATCGCCTCGGCAGCCTCCAGCGCCTCGGCCAGACCGCCGTCACCGGCGAGGGCGGCGGTGCGGTCGACGAAGGCCTTGAGTTCGGAGCCGGGGACCGCGCCCTGGAAACCATCGACCGGCTGGCCCTGCCAGAAGGCATAGACGGTGGGGATCGACTGGATGCGAAGCTGGGCCGCGATGCGCTGGTTCTGATCGACATCGACCTTGACCATCTTGACCTTGCCGTTCGCCGCCTTGACGGCCGCCTCCAGCATCGGGCCGAGCGTCTTGCAGGGGCCGCACCATGTGGCCCAGAAATCGACGATCACGGGGATGGTTTTCGACGCCTCGATCACATCGGCCATGAAGCTGGCCTCGGTGACGTCCTTGATCAGGTCGGTCGGCGGTTGCGGTGTGTCGGTCAGACCCAGCATGGCAGCCCTCTTGTCAGTGTTCGGCCCCTTATATGATAGCGCGGCGCGAAAAGGCCAAGGGGTCAGGCGAGGGCAGCGACGCGGTCATGCGCCGGGCAGTCGGTCATGTGGTCGTTGACCATGCCGGTGGCCTGCATGAAGGCGTAGGTGATGGTGGGGCCGCAGAAGGTGAAGCCCTCGGCCTTGAGCGCCTTGGACATCGCGAGGGAATGCGGGGTTTGCGTCGGAACCTGGGTGGCGGAGGTGAAGCGGTTCTGGATGGGGCTGCCACCGACGAAGGACCACAGGTAGGGGGAGAAGCCCTCGCGCTCTTCGATGCGGAGGTAGGCTTGGGCGGAGCGGATGGTGCCGGCGATCTTGCCGCGATGGCGGATGATGCCGGGGTTGGCGAGCAGGCGGATGATCTCGGCCTCGCCCCAGGTGGCGATGGTTTCGGGGTGGAAGCCGTGGAAGGCGGCGCGGAAGTTTTCGCGTTTGCGAAGGATGGTGATCCACGAAAGGCCGGCCTGGAAGCCGTCGAGAACCAGCTTTTCCCACAGCGCGCGGGGGTCGCGTTCCGGCACGCCCCAATCGGTGTCGTGGTAGGCGATGTAGAGCGGATCGGTGCCGCACCAGGCGCAGCGGGCGGAGGTTTCCATTGTGTCGGTCCGGTTTGGTTAAACTTGGAACAAAATGCGAATGTTAGGGGAGTGTTTACGCATATCCGTCATCCCTGTCGAGCAACGGAAAGGAGGCCGCGCATGAGTTTCATGAAGGACGCCAAGCGCAGCAAGTTCGATGTGGAGCCCGGTCTGGCCAGCCCGCTGGACGTGGCGGCAGGGACGGCGGAGCGGGAGACGCTGGCGATGGTCGCGGAGGCGTTGAAGCTGCGCCGGACTCGGCTGGCGTTCCAGCCGGCGGTCTATGCCGCCGATCCGTCGATCATCGGGTTCTATGAAGGGTTCATCCGGCTTCTGGACAGCCGCGACCGGGTGATCCCTGCGCGCGAGTTCATGGGCGTGGCGGAGCGACAGGAGCTGGGCCGCGAGATCGACTGCGCGGCGCTGCAGATGGGGCTGATGACGGTGCAGCGCAATCCCGGTGTGCGGGTGGCGGTGAACATGTCGGCGCGGTCGGTCGGCTACAAACGCTGGACCACGCTGCTGCGGCAGGCGCTGAAACAGGCCCCGGAACTGGGGGCCAGCCTGATCCTTGAGATCAACGAGGCGTCGGCGATGCAGGTGCCTGACGTGCTGCTGCCGTTCATGGCGGAGATGCGGGAGACGGGGATCATCTTCTCGCTGGACGATTTCGGGGCAGCCGGCACCTCGCTGGCGCTGTTGCGGGATTTCCGGTTCGAGATTGCCAAGATCGACGGGATGTTCATCCGCCACATCGACAGCAGCCCGGAGAACCAGCCTGTGGTGCGATCGGCCATCGCGATTGCGCGCGAGTTGGGGATGTTTCTGGTGGCCGAGGCGGTGGAGACCGACGCCGAGGCGAACTGGCTGCGCGATGCCGGGGTTGGCTGCCTGCAAGGCTATCTGTTCGGCGCGCCGACGGTGACGCCGGACTTTGCCGCGTTTCGCAAGGGGCGGACGAAGGCTTAGCCTGGAAGGCGGGAGGGTTGGCCGCTGCGTTGCGGCCCGATTCGCCAGTGGTAGGAACCTGTCCGATGGTAGCGATAACCGCACCGGCGGCGGCGGCGCGGGTTTCGTTGAATGGGCAAAACTGCGTATCCCGGCCCGAAACGCAGCGCAAGAATGTTGCGCTTCGTCCGCCTTGCGCGTAGGCCAAGCGTCAGGCGCGGCTGGCATCAGGCCCGGCCGCAAGATCGCCATCGGAGGGAGTTTTCATGACCAATGTCGTCATCGTTTCGGCGGGCCGCACCGCTGTGGGCAGCTTTAACGGATCGTTCGCCAACACCCCGGCGCATGATCTGGGCGCGGCCGTGATCGAAGGCGTGATCGACCGCGCCGGAATCGACAAGGCCGAGGTTGACGAGACGATCCTTGGTCAGGTGCTGACCGCAGGCCAGGGCCAGAACCCCGCGCGTCAGGCGCATATCAAGGCCGGTCTGCCGAAAGAGGCAAGCGCCTGGTCGCTGAACCAGGTCTGCGGATCGGGCCTGCGGGCGGTGGCCCTGGGCGCGCAGCATGTGCAACTGGGCGACGCGCGGATTCTGGTGGCCGGCGGGCAGGAGTCGATGAGCCTGTCGCCGCATGTCGCGCACCTGCGCGCCGGGCAGAAGATGGGCGACCTGAACTTTGTCGACAGCATGATCAAGGACGGCTTGTGGGATGCCTTCAACGGCTATCACATGGGCCAGACGGCAGAAAACGTCGCCAACCAATGGCAGATTTCGCGCGACATGCAGGACGAATTTGCGCTGGCCAGCCAGCACAAGGCCGAGGCTGCGCAGAAGGCCGGCAAGTTCAACGACGAGATCATCGCCTTCACGGTGAAGACCCGCAAGGGCGACATCGTGGTCGATCAGGACGAATACATCCGCCACGGCGCGACGCTGGAAAGCATGACTAAGCTGCGGCCTGCTTTTGTCAAGGACGGGTCGGTCACGGCAGCGAACGCGAGTGGTCTGAATGACGGCGCGGCGGCGGTGCTGCTGATGACCGAGGAAGAGGCGGCAAAGCGCGGGCTGAAGCCGATCGTGCGGATCGCGTCGTATGCGACGGCGGGGCTTGATCCGTCGATCATGGGGGTCGGGCCGATCCATGCCAGCCGCAAGGCCTTGGACAAGGCGGGCTGGAAGGTCGGCGACCTTGATCTGGTTGAGGCGAACGAGGCGTTTGCAGCGCAGGCCTGCGCGGTGAACAAGGACATGGGCTGGGACCCGGCGATCGTGAACGTGAACGGCGGCGCGATTGCCATCGGCCACCCGATCGGCGCATCGGGTGCGCGAATCCTGAACACGCTGATCCATGAGATGGCGCGGCGTGATGCCAAGCGCGGGCTGGCCACGCTGTGCATCGGCGGCGGCATGGGCGTTGCCATGTGCCTTGAGCGCGCCTGAGCTTTCAAGCAGATCGACATGGTCAGGCGCGCAATAATCTTGCGCGCCTGATTTCGTTTCAGTAACACTATTTCAAGGCATACAACGGCATACCTGAGGAGGAGAAGGTACATGGCGCGAGTGGCACTGGTGACGGGTGGCTCACGGGGGATCGGGGCGGCGATTTCGGTCGCGTTGAAGGCGGCGGGCTATACCGTGGCGGCCAACTACGCCGGCAATGACGAGGCGGCGGCGGCGTTCACCAAGACAACGGGCATCCCGACCTACAAATGGTCGGTGGCGGACTATGACGCCTGCGCCGCGGGAATTGCATCGGTGGAGGCGGACCTCGGCCCGGTCGACGTGCTGGTGAACAACGCCGGGATCACGCGGGACGCGATGTTCCACAAGATGACGCCGGGCCAGTGGAAAGAGGTGATCGACACCAACCTGACCGGCCTTTTCAACATGACCCACCCGCTGTGGTCGGGGATGCGGGACCGCAAGTTCGGGCGCGTGATCAACATTTCCTCGATCAACGGGCAGAAGGGGCAGGCGGGCCAAGCCAACTATTCGGCGGCGAAGTCGGGCGATCTGGGGTTCACCAAGGCCTTGGCGCAGGAGGGCGCGCGGGCCGGGATCACGGTGAACGCAATCTGCCCGGGGTATATCGGCACCGAAATGGTGCGCGCGATCGACGAGACGGTGCTGAACGAACGCATCATCCCGCAGATCCCGGTGGGCCGTCTGGGCGAACCGGAGGAAATCGCGCGGATCGTGGTGTTCCTGGCGTCGGACGATGCGGGGTTCATCACCGGGTCGACGGTTTCCGCGAACGGCGGGCAGTTCTTCGTCTGACACGGCCTTGCCCCAACCTGTCGGTTGGGGCAGACCTTGCCCGTCAGGCAAGGATGGGCGAATGACGCGGACGAAGGCGACGACAATCGGATTTACCGCAGTGCTGATGTGGTCGCTGCTGGCGCTGTTCACCATCGGGTCGGCGCCGGTGCCGCCCTTTCAGTTGAACGCGATGTGCTTTGCGATTGGCGGGCTGATCGGGCTGGCGTGGACGGCGCGGGCCGGGTTCGGGGTGCTGAGGGCGGTGTCGTGGAAGGTCTATGCCTTTGGCACGCTTGGGCTTTTTGGCTATCATTTCCTGTATTTCACCGCCTTTCGGCTGGCCCCCACGGCCGAGACGGGGCTGATCGCCTATCTTTGGCCGCTGTTCATCGTGCTTTTATCCGGGCTTTTGCCGGGAGAGCGGTTGACGGGGCAGCATGTCCTTGGCGCGGTGGTCGCGTTTGCGGGGGCGGCGGTGATCGTGCTGGCGCGGGGAGGTGAGGACGAGGGCTCGGCGCTGGGGTTGGGGCTGGCGTTCTTGTGCGCGCTGACCTGGGCGGGGTATTCGGTGGTGTCACGCGGTTTGGGCGCGGTGCCGACCGAAAGCGTGACGGTGTTTTGCCTGGCGACGGCGGGGCTGTCCGTGGTCGCGCATCTGGCCTTGGAGGAGACGGTGTGGCCCACGGGCGTGCTGGGCTGGGGCGCGGTGCTGGCCCTGGGCGTGGGGCCGGTGGGGGCCGCGTTCTTTACCTGGGATATCGGGATGAAGCGGGGGGATATCCAGCTTTTGGGCGTGGCGTCCTATGCGGCGCCACTGTTGTCGACCCTGGCACTGGTTGCGGCGGGGATTACAGCGCCATCATACGCGATCGGAATCGCGGCGGTGCTGATCGCCGGAGGTGCGGCGCTGGCGGCACGCGCCAGCGCCAAGAAAGCCTAGTGCTGGCTGAGGCGGGTGATTTCTTCCTTGAGGCGGAGCTTCTGTTTCTTGAGCTCGGCGATCTTCAGGGCATCGGTGCCGGGGCTGCGTTGGGCCTGTTCGACCATGTCGGAGAGGGTGTCGTGTTTCCTGCGCAGTTCCGTCAGATGCGAAGCCATCGTCATGTTCGTCCTCCTGGGTTGCCCACGGAGCGAGTGCACCACAAAGGTCGAGTCGTGTCATCAGCTCTTCACGGAACTGTGCAGCAAACTGCGTAGAATTCAGCGGAACCATGCCAAGAGGTCGGCGCCATCGCGCAGGACTGCGTTGGCATCGGGCGTATAGCTTTCGCGGTCGCCGTCGTGGGCGGCGCCTTGGTGGATGACGAAAGGGGCGAGCAGGCGAAAGCGCGCGCGGCCACCCTTGCGGGCGTGAAGAAGGATGCGGAGGGCGGGTTTGCCCGCGCGTGGGGCCAGCGGCAGCACGGCGGCGGAGCCGAGTTTGGGGCCGAGCGCGGACAGCAGATCCGGCAGGGTGTCGGCGCCGGAGATCATGGTGAGCCAGCCGCCGGGGCGAAGCCTGCGGGCGGCGGCCTCGACCCAGAGCGACAGGGGGGTGTCATCGACCTGCATCGCGGTGGCACGCGCCTGCACCGGCGAGGGCGTGCCGCCGGGCGGGTAGTAGGGCGGGTTGGCGATGACGTGGTCGAAATCGCGGCGGAGGGCGGCGGGGATCTGGGCAAGATCGCCCTCGACCACCTCGAGCGCGATGCCGTTGCGGGCGGCGTTGCGGCGCGCGAGGTCGGCGTAGCCGGGTTGCAGTTCAAGGCCGGTGAGGATGAGGCCGGGAACGCGGTGGCCGAGGCACAGGGACGCGGCCCCTGCCCCGCAGCCAAGATCAAGCACCGACTGGCCCGCAGTGGCCGGGCAGGCGGCGGCGAGAAGCACCGGGTCGGTGGCGGCGCGGTAGCCTTTCACGGGCTGCAACAGGCGCAGGCGACCGCAGAGGAACTTGTCGTCCGAAAGCTCGCTTTCCGCGAACATTCACTGGCCTGTCGGAATGTCGTTGTCGGCCAGAACCGAACGCGCGAGGAAGTGGTCGCGGTCGGCCACCATCAGGCGCTGCGGCAGGATGCCGAGACTGCCGTCAAGGATGCTCATGTGGACGTCCAGCGGAAACACCGCTATACCCTCGCCCTCGAGAAGGGCCGTGGCGAAGGCGATCACCGTAGGGTCGGTCGTGCGCAAAAGTTCTTTCATGACACGGAGTAAACCCCGCCCCGCACGCGGGGGCAAGGGCAGCGGCGAAGGGTGAGGATGGACGGCACAGTGCAAAAGCCGAAAGGGCCGCAGGACCGGCTGGCCGATTGGCTGGCCGAGGACATGGTTGCCGTGAACCGGCTGATCCGCGAGCGGATGGCATCGGAACATGCGCCGCGCATCCCTGAGGTCACGGCGCATCTGGTGGAGGCGGGCGGCAAGCGGCTCAGGCCTTTGCTGACGCTGGCGGCGGCGCGGATCTGTGGTTACGGCGGGCAGTTTCACGTGCATCTGGCGGCGACGGTAGAGTTCATCCACACCGCGACGCTGCTGCATGACGACGTGGTGGACGAAAGCCAGCGGCGGCGCGGGCGGCCGACGGCGAACCTCTTGTGGGACAACAAGTCTTCGGTGCTGGTGGGGGATTACCTGTTTTCCCGCAGTTTCCAGTTGATGGTGGAGACGGGCAGCCTGCGGGTGATGGACATCCTTGCCAACGCCTCGGCCACGATTGCCGAAGGCGAGGTGCTGCAACTGACGGCGGCGCAGGATCTGCGGACCGATGAGCGCATCTATCTGCAGGTGGTGCGCGGCAAGACGGCGGCGCTGTTTTCGGCGGCAACCGAGGTGGGCGGCGTGATTGCGAGCGCGCCGGAAGCCGTAGTGCGGGCGCTGTTCGACTATGGCGATGCGCTGGGGATCGCGTTCCAGATTGTCGACGACCTTCTGGACTATGGCGGAACCGATGCGACGATCGGCAAGAACACCGGCGACGATTTCCGCGAACGCAAGCTGACCTTGCCGGTCATCAAGGCGGTGGCGGTTGCCAGTGCCGAGGAGCGCGCCTTCTGGGTGCGGGTGATCGAAAAGGGCGACCAGCGCGACGGCGATCTTACGCAGGCGCAGGCGATCATGGCGCGGCACGGGACGATGGCGGCAGCGCGGGACGATGCGCTGGCCTGGGTTGCCAAGGCGCGGGCGGCGCTGGAGCGGGTGCCGGAGCATCCGCTGCGCGACATGCTGGCGGACCTTGCGGATTATGTGGTCGCACGAGTCAACTGAGCGAACCAAGAATTGAACTCAATGGCTTCACTTTTTGGCCAAAGTTTCCATTTAGGAAATTCCAAGGCGAAACGTGGGGCATGACGCCCTGCCGATCTGCCATCGGATGAGAGCTGAAGCATGAATTCCCTTGTGGCATTGGGCTTTCGCACCCCCGCGACGCATGGCCGGACCATGCGAATCGGTTGCAGTGCTATACACGTTGGGGTTGTAGTGACCCGACATGCCGCCAGACGGCAGCGCGCAGGAGAGCGGTGAGATGAACCTTCTTGAAAAGATGTTGCGTCGCAAATCGAAAAGCCGACCGACCACGCCCTCGCCGTTTCCCGGAACCGAGGCCGAACAGGCTGAAGCCGCGCGGCAGGCGATGGAGGCATTGCGGGCAGGTGCCACGGCGACGGTGAATTCGCACCGCTTCCCCAAGCTGTCGGATGCGGTTGGCGCCCGCAGCGAGGTTCTGACCAAGACCGTGACCCCGACGCGGGTCAAGGACGGCGGCGCGCCGGTGGTGAACATCTGGGATATCGAGGAAGAGGCGGCAGAGGAGCCGGAGCGGTCTGCCCGCCAGCGCAGGGGCCGGGCGACACCGACTGACGAGCCAGAAGCAGGGGTGCCAGTGGCCGAGCCCGCGCCGCGCGCCCGCGCCAGCCGGACCAAGACCCGGATGCTGGGATTCGAGCCCGAGGAAACCTCGGTCGTGCCGCTGTTCGAGGCGGCGTCGCAGCCGGCAGAGGATCTGGAGCCTGCCGATGGCCCCGAGGTCGTGATGTTCCCGACCGGCTGGCTGGTGGTGAAGGCGGGCGCTGGCCGGGGCGCCAGTTTTCCGCTGAAGCAGGGCCTGTCGATGGTCGGGCGCGGCGCTGACCAGACGGTACGGCTGGATTTCGGCGACATGACGGTGTCGCGCAGCAATCACGCGGCAATCGCCTATGACGCATCGCAACACCAGTTCTTCATCGGGCATGGCGGCAAGTCGAACCTTGTGCGCCTGAACGGCCGCCCGCTGTTGACCACCGAACCGCTGAAGGATGGCGACGAAATCCAGATCGGCGAGACCACCTTGCTGCTGAAGGTGCTGTGCACTGCTGAATTCAACTGGTCGCGGCAGGGTGGGGGAGATTCGAATGATATGGCGATCGCGTGAGCCTCGCTATGACGTGGCCACGGCGATAAGCCAGGGCGCACGGGACTATCAGGAAGATGCGATCACCAGCGATTTTCTGGTGGGGGCGGATGCGGGGTTCGTGGTGCTGTCCGATGGCATGGGCGGGCATGCGGCGGGCGACGTGGCGTCGAAGATCGTGCTGACCGAAGTCTACAGCGAGCTGAAGTTCCAATACGCCGACACGGATGCGTTCGAGGCGCGCGCGCCGCAGATCTTGCGCAACATCGCCGATCACGCCAACGACCGGCTGCGGCAACATGCGCGGACGCATCCGGAAACCGCCGGAATGGGCGCGACGCTGGTGGTGCCGGTGATGCTGGAAAACCGGCTTTACTGGATTTCGGTCGGGGATTCGCCGTTGTTCTTGTATCGCGCCGGGGTTCTGACGCAGATCAACGAAGATCACTCGATGGCGCCGCAGATTGATTTCATGGTGAAATCCGGGCTGATGGACCCAAAGCTGGGGGCCGACCATCCGGATCGCAACTGCCTGACCTCGGTCTTGATGGGAATGCGGATTCCGCAGATCGACTGCCCGGACAAGCCGATGGAGATGAAGGCGGGCGACATCGTGATCTGCGCCTCGGACGGGCTGCAGTTCCTGACCAACGACCAGATCGAAAAGCTGCTGGCGCGGACGCGGAAAAAGCGCAGCAGCGAGATTGCCGAGGTTCTGCTGGACGAGATCCGCAAGCTGGACGACCCGGATCAGGACAACGTGTCGTTCTGCGTGATCAAGGTGAACGACGCCTCGGCCAGCGCACGAACGGACCGGGTGAAACGGGTGTCGAAGGCGATCAGCCGGCCACGGTCGTTGACCACGGTGATGGTGGAGCCCTCGGTGGTGCCGCTGAAACCCGAGTTGGAACCGGGGCTGGAACCGGACGACGAGGCCGAGGCGGTTGCAACGGCAAGACGCATCGCGGCGGGCAATTAACCGATGTCCAGCCTTGAACCAACCCTGTCGATCATCGAACGCCTTGGCCGTGCGCTTGACCGGGGTCAGTTGCCCGCCGGAGGGCCAGCCGAAGCGGCCGAACGGCTGATCGAACGGCTGGAACGCCCGGCGCGGGTGGCAATCCTTGGGATGCCGGGCGCAGGCAAGACGGCGGTGCTGAACCTGCTGGCCGGCGAGACGGTGGTGCCGGAGGATCTGGCCTTGCCGACCGTTCTGGTGCAGCGCGGAGGTGAGGCGCGGATGATCTGCACGCTGGCCGACGGGTCAAGCGAGGTGATCGACGGCACCGATCTGGCCGATACGGTGGAATTGCAGCCCGCGCTGGTGACGCTGGAATGTGATCTTCCGGCGCTGTCGGTGATCAGCCTGCTGGAAGTGGCGGCCGGCCCGTCGGAACAGGACCAGCGCCGCGCGATGGCCTGGGCCGGCAAGCGGGCGGACATCGTGGTGTGGTGCAGCACGGCCTTCCTGCCGCGCGAGCAGATGCTGTGGGAAGCCCTGCCCGACCAGACCAAGGACAACGGCTTCCTTCTGGTGACAAAGACCGACCTGATCGGCGCACACGAGGCGGTTGCGGGCGTGGTCAAGCGGATCGAGGCGCGGGCGGGGCAGGAGTTCCGCCGCGTGCTGCCGATTTCGGTGCTGGAGGCGGGACGCGCGCTGTTGCCGGATGGCACGGTCGACCGCGAGCAGTTCCGCCACAGCGGCGCATCGGCGGTGATCTCCGCGATCAAGTCGCGGGTGGACATGGCGCGCAAGGCCGATGCGGCCACGGCCGAGGCGCTGTTGTTGCGCCACGCCCGGCCGCCGCAACGGACGCAGCGCCGGGTGGCCGACCCGGTGCCGGTGCTGCCGGCCGGGCCGGTTGCGGTGCCCGAGGCGCTGCCGGAGATCGTGGCACCGGTCGCGCCAGCACTGGTCGCGCCATTACTGGCCACTCCGGCGCTGGCAACTCCGGCACCGGTCGCGCCAGCATCGGTCGCGCCAGCATCGGCACGGGCCGAAACCCGACCGCTGCTGCGCCGGGTTCTGTCTGCACCGCCAAGCTTTTCGCCGCCGGTCCATGAGCCACCGACGGTGCCACGATCCACGCTGGAACACACCGCGCCGCCACGGCCCGAGGCTGTCGAGGCGGCGACCGGACCACGCCACCTGCCGCGCCAACCGAGGCAGACGCCGCTTATTCTGGTGCCGAAGGGCGACAGCGAGGCGATGCGCCCGCGCACCCGGGTGACGGCCCGCCCGTTGCCGCCCGCAGCCACGATGCGCGAGATGATTTCCCCGGCGGACCGGGCAATCGTCGAGGCGGCGGTGGCAGTGATAGCGGACAACGCGGCGCGGATGGTGGACAGGATCGCCGGGGCAAAGGCGGTGCCGGTGGAGGATATCCTTGACCTCGGCCATGCCACGACCGACGACGTGGCGGCGATTCTGGCAAAGGCCGCTGCCCGCCCGATCCGCCGCATCGCAACCGACCTTGGCGAAATCCAGGATCTGGTGCTGCTGATGAAACTGGAAAAAGGGCCGGCGCCTGCCGACGATGCGATCACCATGCTTCTGCAGATTCGGCGCGATCTGGAAACATTGATGGCCGCCTAGGGCGGATTGATCTCCGAAGATTCGTCTAAACTCTGCCCAATTGGCACCACTATCCAAACATATGACCTTACGGACCGGTTTTTGTATCCAGTGGCACTGTTATCAAGGAATTCGAGGGTGAGAATGGGACGAGGCGCAGTCGTGAAGATGGACGCAGTAAACGCAGAGCAGGTCGCGCAGGTCGCGCCCGCTGCGGACTCGCCGATACGGCGAACCTTTCCCGGACTGGCGCGGATCGCCGAAGCGGTGCAGGACTTCGAGGACGTGCTGGGCGATTTCATGAGCCTTGCCGACCCGGAGACGGCGAAAAAACTTGCACGAATTCAACAACAAACGCGCGAAATCGAGCCTTCTGTCACGGTGATCGGGCAGATCAAGGCCGGCAAGACCTCGCTGGTGAACGCGATGATCGGCGCGCCGGGACTGCTGCCGACGGACGTGAACCCGTGGACCTCGGTGGTCACCTCGCTGCACATCAACACGCCCAGCCCGGACCCGAACGTGAAGGCGAAGTTCAAGTTCTTCGACGGCGCGGAATGGGACCGGCTGATCAGCAACGGCGGCCGAATCGGCCAGTTGGCGGCACGGGCCGGGGCGGATGACGAGCTGGAAAAGCTGCGCCTGCAGGTTGTGGCGATGCGCGAAAAGGCGCGCGCCCGGCTGGGCCGCAAGTTCGAGATGCTGCTGGGCACCGAGCACCGCTATGGCAAGGTCGATGATGCGCTCTTGAAACGGTATGTCTGCGTCGGCGACGAAGAGCTGGAGGCCGACGATCAGGGCCGCTTTGTCGACATCACCAAGTCGGCGGACCTTTACATCGAGCGGGCGGATATTCCGACCTCGCTTTGCGTGCGCGACACGCCCGGTGTGAACGACACTTTCATGATGCGCGAGCAGATCACCATCAATGCGGTGCGCGACAGCCGGACCTGCATTGTCGTGCTGTCGGCGCATCAGGCGCTGACCACGATGGACATGGCGCTGATCCGCATGATCGCGCACCGCGCATCGCGCGAGATCATCATCTTCGTCAACCGGATCGACGAATTGTCGGACCCGGCAAGCCAGGTGCCGGAAATTCACCGGTCGATCCTGGAGACGCTGGGCAAGAACAACGCGCCGGCGAACATCGACATCATCTTTGGCAGCGCACAGTGGGCCAATGCCGTGCTGTCGGGCACGATCGACGAGATGCCGGATGACAGCACGAATGCCGCGATCAACTGGACGCGGTCTGCCTTTGCCGACCGGGTCGACACCTGGACGGCGGAGCATCTGGTCTGGGCCGCATCGGGCGTGCCGGCGCTGATCGAGGCGCTGGCGCAGCGGATGTTCGAAGGACCGGTGCTGGAGACGCTGCAGAAATCGGCGCGGCAAGCGCTGAACCTGGCGCAGAGCCTGGATGTGGTGGATCAGGTGCGTATCCTGGAGCAGGAAGGCGCGCTGACCCGCAGCATGACGCCGGAGGCACTGGACGCCGAACTGACCCGGATCGAGAACGACTGCACCGAGCGGCTGCTGCAGCGCACCAACCTCGCCTGCGCCGATTTCACCAACCGGATCGACCAGTCTTACGAGCGGTTCCTGGAACGCGCGACCTCGTCCTTGATCGAACATCTGCAGACCAACGGCGAGGATGCGATGTGGCACTACAGCCCGCTGGGGCTGCGGATGCTGCTGAGTTCAAGCTATCAGGTGCTGCTGAAGAAGATGCATGCCATCGCCGCCGAAGTGAACGGCGATGCGGCGCGGCTGGTGGCGGATCTTTACGGGCGCACCTTCTCGATCACGGTCGAGGGGTTCAAGATCGAGGTGCCGGTGGTGACCTACATCCCGCCGCCGATCAACCTTGGCCAGACCATCGCGCTGGACCTGCAGGTGAGCTGGTGGAAGGGCTGGTGGCAGCGCCGGCGCGGCTATCAGGCCTTTGCGGAAGATTTCTACAAGCTGATCCGCGCCGAGACCGACCCGATCATCAACGATCTCAAGACCATCCAGATCGCCCTGTTCCGCGAACGGACGCAAAAGACATTGACCGACTTCCTGCACGAACAGCGAGAGCTGTTGACCAGCGCGCTGGCCAGTTCCGACGTGTCGATTGCCGAAATGAAGGAGCTTTTCGGCGTCAATGCCTGGGAGGACCGTCAGGCGGGCTTGGCGACGGTGATGGACGAGTTGAGTGTGTATGCAGACTGACGTCAGGAAAGAGCAGTAGCCATGGCGAACCACCGCAAACCGCGCCTTGCGATCATGGGCGAATTCAGTTCGGGCAAAAGCACGCTGTGCAACGTGCTTCTGGGCTCGCGTCCGCTGTTGGAGAAGGTCACGGCGACGCAATTGCCGCCGGTCTGGCTGAGCCATGGGTCGGCGCCGGCCTATGTGCAACTGCTGGATGGCACGCGCGAACCGCTGGATGTGGCCGACCTGGGCGGAGTGTCGCTGGACGGCACGGAACATGTGCGCATCTACCTGAAAAGCGAGATGCTGAAGTATTGCGACCTGATCGACATGCCCGGCATTTCCGACCCGAGCATGGCGCCCGAAGTGTGGGAACGGATGGCGCATCTGGCGGATGGGGTCTTGTGGTGCACCCATGCGACGCAGGCGTGGCGGCAATCGGAGGCCGGCGTCTGGGCGACGTTCCCCGAGGAATTGCGCGCCCACAGCATGTTGCTGGTGACGCGCTTTGACAAGATCATCAGCGAGGCCGACCGGCTGCGCGTGCTGAAGCGCGTGGCGACCGAAACGCGCGGGCTGTTTGCCGAGTTCTTTCCGATTTCGCTGACGCAGGCGATGGCGGCGGGCGATGATCAGCAGGCATGGGTGGCAAGCGGCGGTTATGGCTTTACCAACGCGCTGTTTGATCTGGTCAACCGGCTGGCCGACAGCGACGCGACGCTGACCGACGAGGTTCAGGATCAGGAGCCGGAACAACCGGAATCAGCGGCCGAAAAGAGCCTTGTGTCGACGCATTTCGACCGGCTGCGACTGGTGCGGACCGGCACCACGGTGCCTGCGGGCGAGCGGGTTCTGCCACGCCGCGTTTCGGCGACCGGCGCCCGCCAGCCCCGCCCCGAAGCGGCGCGGCCGGTTGCGCTTGGCGGCAATGTGGTGGCATTTGCCGAACGTGCCGGTGCCTCGCCGCAAGACGGTGGTGGTGTCACCGGTCCCGCATCGCCCTTGACCCAATCGAAGGGCTGAAGGCCGCAGCCTGAAACGTGAAGGATGGTGCCTGTGGGTGTTCAGGACGCATTGCAATCGGTGGCAGAGGCACATCCGCAGGCGCGGGTGATCGCCTATGCCGATCTTGCGTCACGCATGGTGCTGAGCAGCGCCGGGTCGCAGGACATGACGCAGGAACATCTGGACCAGTTGTGCGCCGATGCCACGGCCAGTTTCGGCGAACCGATGTCGGCGCTGGCCGAACAGGCGTTTGGCACGGCGCACGCGGCGCTGGTCGTGGATGGGGCGGGCGTGAAGCTGTTCCTGCGCGCCGAGGCCGAGACCGACGACGCGATCTGCTGTATCTGCGATCATTCCATTGACCTTGCCGCATTTGTCGCGACACTTCGCAGCACGCTGGACGACATCAGCGGCAATGCGTAACGCCTTTGGGCGCATGGTTCGGCAAGGCAGTTGAAAGACAAGACGACCCCAGTGATGGCCCGGCTTCGGGCGCTGCAGGCTCCGGCGACGTTCGCGCCGGGCGCCTTGCGCGTGATCGGAGGGCCGGGGATGGCCTCGCCTTTGGCCGCGCTGCTGCGCGAGATCAACGAGACGCTCCTGGGCCGGTCCTTGGTGTTTTCGACCGAAGCGGGGGCGTCGCTGTCGCTGGACGTGGCGGGGCGCAGGGTGCTGCGGGTGACGGCGGCAAGCGGGATTGCCGGGGCGGAGGCCTGCCTTGGCGTGCCGGCGCTGGACGATGCCAACCGCGAGGATCTGGCAGGGGTTTTCAGCACACTGGTGGCAGGTGATGCGACCCTGCGGGTGATCGCCGCCCCGCTGGGCCGCAGCGAGGGGCTGAGCGTGGGGCTGCCGGTGGCGCGTCTGGCAGACCATCTGGGCATTGATCTGAACGACGAAATTGCCGATGCGGCGGAGGCGGTCGAGGGTGAGGCTGAGGCCGTGGAAAGCGTGGGCGATGGCGCTGAACCCCACGTCCAAGCCGACCCCGCACCGCCGGGGTTCCTGCCAACCTTCATTGCGCGGATGGGCGACGGGTTGACAGCCTGGCTGATAAGGGCGGGCACCGAAGAACAGGGCCGGTCCGGCCCCGAGGAAATGGTCGCGCCACTGGAGGATTTCCTGAACGACGAGGCCGACGCGCTGATGCAGCAGTTGGACCGGATGACGCAGGCCGCAGGCGAGCCGGTCTGCACCGTGCTGGGCAACGATCTGGTAAGCGGCCACAGCATCCTTTGCCTGCGGGCCGAGGGCGCGGTGTTGCTGGGCGTGGTGGCGGGCGATGCGGCGGGCAAGGTGCTGGCCGCATGGAACGCCGCGCGCGGTTAAGCGACGGCTGTTGGTTGGCGGCGGCGTCCGTCAGCGGCGAAATGGAACAACCGATCTGTGGGCAGCGTCAGGAAAACCGTCTCTGACACGGCGTAATCGTGTTCTCCGAACAGCCGCACGGTCATGAGGCCATGCACGTCGCTGCGCACATAGACCAGCGTTTCGCCGCCAAGTTTCTCGACGTGGCTGACGTGGCCCGAAATGTCGCCGGTCTGGCGTGACAAGCCGATGTGTTCAGGCCGCGCGCCGATCTTGCCGGGTGGGTGGCCAAGCGCTGCGGCGTCAAGGAAGTTCATCTGCGGGCTGCCGATGAAGCCTGCGACGAAGGTGTTGGCGGGGTTGTTGTAAAGCTCCATCGGGGTGCCGACCTGTTCAACCTTGCCCGCGCGCAACACAACGATGCGGTCGGCAAGGGTCATCGCCTCGACCTGATCGTGGGTGACGTAGATCATCGTGGCCTTGAGGTCGCGGTGCAGGCGGGCGATCTCGATCCGGGTGGCCACGCGCAAGGCGGCGTCGAGGTTGGAGAGCGGTTCGTCGAAGAGGAAAAGCTTCGGCGTGCGCACGATGGCGCGTCCGATGGCGACACGCTGACGCTGGCCGCCACTGAGTTCGGCAGGGCGGCGATCCAGAAGCGCATCAAGCGACAGCATCTTGGCCGCGTGGTCGGTCATCGCGGTGATCTCGGCGCGTGGTTTGCCCGCCTGTTTCAGCGCGAGGCCCATGTTGTCGCGGACCGAAAGGTGCGGGTAAAGCGCGTAGGATTGGAACACCATCGCCAGTTCGCGCTTGGCCGGGGCCACGTCGTTGACCCGCTTGCCATCCAGCAGGATGTCGCCCGAGGTCGCATCCTCCAGCCCCGCGATGATTCGCAGGAGGGTGGATTTGCCGCAGCCCGAGGGGCCGACGAAGACGCAGAACTCGCCCTCTTCCACCGTCAGGTCGATGCCCTTGATGACCTCGGTGGCGCCGAAGCTTTTGGTGACAGCTTTCAGGTCAAGCGCGCCCATGCACCCTCACACTTTCACTGGTTGGCCGGACCGGACGCTTTCGTCGGCGGCGAGGCAGATGGCAAGCGACTGCACCGCATCTTGCAGGTGGCGGGTGAGGTCGAGGTTTTCGGTGATGGCGCGGGCCATGAAGGCCTGCTCGCGTTCGCACAACTCCTGATGGCCGGGTTCATCGGCCATGTTCAGGTCGTGGTCGGGCTGGCCAACGCGGTGGATGCGCAGCATCGAGGTTTTGGTGTGGGTATCAACATCGTCGGAGCGCACACTTTCCGGCATCTTGATCGACACGGCACCATTCGGGCTGACCACGTCTTTCACGAAAAACGCGGTGTCCGACATCATCGGCCCCCAGCCCGCCTCGTACCAGCCAAGCGAGCCGTCATCGAACAGCACCTGGAAATGGCCGTAGTTGTACATGTCGGGCGCGATTTCGTTGGAGAGACGCAGACCCATGCCACGCACCTCCACCGGCTTGGCGTCGGTGATCTGGCACATCACGTCGACGTAATGCACGCCGCAATCGACGATGGGAGAGGTGGTTTGCATCAGCGCCTTGTGCACCTCCCACGTCGCCCCGGTGGACTGCTGGTTGAGGTTCAGGCGGAACACATAGGGCCCGCCCAGCGCGCGCGCCTCCTCAATCAGCCTGATCCAGCTTGGGTGATGCCGCAGGATATACCCGACCACGACCTTCCGCCCGAGCCGCGCCGCCGCGTCTGCCACCCGGCGCGCATCGGCAACGGTGGTGGCGAGGGGTTTTTCCACGAACACATCCGCCCCCGCCTCCATCGCCGCAATGGCGTAATCGGCGTGGCTGTCGGAGTAGGTGGAGACGCAGACAAGGTCGGGTTTCAGGCGTGTCAGAGCCTCATGGAAATCGGGCGTGATGGCGTAACCGGCCAGCGCGGGGTCAAGCGTCGGGGTCGAACGGTTGACAAGGCCAACCAGGTCGAAGGCCGGATCGCGGTGATAGGCAAGCGCGTGGCTGCGGCCCATGTTGCCCAAACCTGCAACCATGACCCGTATCTTCTTCGGCGTCATTTGACGGCTCCTGCAGTGATCCCGCGGATAAGCTGGCGGGAGAAGATGAGATACATGACCAGAACCGGCACGATGGCGAGGCTGAGGGCGGCCAGCACCGCGTTCCAGTTGGTGACGAACTGGCCGATGAAGACCTGGGAGCCAAGGGTGATGGTCTTCACCTCCTCCGCCGGGGCGAGGATCAGCGGGAACCACAGGTCATTCCAGATCGGGATCATCGTGAACACCGCGACCGTCGCCATCGCCGGGCGGACCAGCGGCAGCACGAGGGTGAAGAAGATCGCGTATTCCGAAAGCCCGTCGATGCGGCCGGCGTTCTTCAGGTCGTCCGACACGTTGCGCATGAACTCCGACAGGATGAACACCGCGAGCGGCAGGCCCTGCGCGGTGTAGACGAGGATCAGCGCGGTAAGCGTGTTCACAAGGCCCGAGGCGACCATCATCTGCAGGATCGCCACGGTGCCAAGCCGGATCGGGATCATGATGCCAAGCGCAAGGTAAAGCCCCATCAGGGTGTTGCCCCTGAACCGGTATTCCGACAGCGCAAAGGCCGCCATCGCGCCGAACAGGAGCACGAAGAACAGCGACGCGACCGTGACGATCATCGAGTTCTGGAAGTAGGCGAAGAAATCGCCCTGCTTCATCACGGTCTGATAGCCGATCAGGTCGAAGTTCCCCGGCACGGGCAGCGCCAGCGGGTCGGCGAAGATCGCCTTGCGCGACTTGAAGCTGTTGATGACGATCACGAACACCGGGAACAGCGCGATCAGCGTGTAGGTGATCAGCGCCGCGTGGGCTGCGATGGTGCGGGCGGGGGACATGCGGGCTGACATCAGAACTGATACCTTCTGAGCCGGGTCTGGATGCCGAAAAGATAGACGCAGACGCCAAGCAGGATGATCCCGAACATCGCCCCCGCGATGGCGGACCCCATGTAGGGGTCGCCAAGCTGCAACTGGAAGCCAAAGAAGGTGCGGTAAAGGAACGTGCCTAGGATATCGGTGGAGAAATCCGGCCCCGCCAGCGCGCCCTGCGCCACATAGATCAGGTCGAAGGCGTTGAAGTTGCCGACGAAGGTCAGGATCGAGATGATGCCGATGGCGGGCAGGATCAGCGGCAGCTTGATCTTCCAGAACTGCGACCAGCCGGTGATCCCGTCCATCTCGGCCGCCTCCAGCACCTCGTCGGGGATGGACAGCAGGGCGGCGTAGATCAGCATCATCGGGATGCCGATGAACTGCCAGACCGAGATCAGCGCAAGGGTGGTCAGCGCGTATTCCTCGCGTCCAAGCCAGGGCGCGAACAGGCTTTCCAGACCGATGAAATCCAGCATCCCCGGCGCGATGCCCCAGATCGGGCTGAGGATCAGCTTCCACACGAAGCCCACGATCACGAAACTGAGGATCGTCGGAATGAAGATCGCGGTGCGGTAGAAGGCCGCCATCCGCAGACGCGGCGTCGACAGGATCGCGGCCAGCGCGATGCCGACCGGGTTCTGCACCAGCATGTGAATGAGGAAGAACCACGCGTTGTTGCCGAGCGCGTTCCAGAACTGCTCGGACCAGCGCGGATCGCCGAACAGGGTGGCAAAATTGGCAAGGCCCACGAACACCCGCACATCGCCGGCTTCGTTGAACAGCGACAGGTTGAGCGTGCCGAACAGCGGCACGATCATCAGCGCGGTATAGACCAGCACTGCCGGGGCCAGAAACACGGCGATGTGCCAGCGCACGGGCTTTCGCGAAGCCATGTCCCTCTCCCCTATTCTTCTGTTTGAAAATATCCCGCGGGGGGTCCGGGGGGCGCGCAAGCCCCCCGGTTCCGACGGGTCAGGTCACTTCTGCGGGTCGTACCAGGAGGCGAGGCCTTCCTGCAGGCGCTTGGCCGCATCTTCCGGCGTCTCGGTGCCCTTGATCACGTTGGCCGACGCGTTCCACGTCTCGTTTTCAAGGTTCGGCGTGCCGCGCGACAGGATCTGGTAGGTGGACCGGATCGTCGACTGGCATTTGCCGCGCCACGACACGAATTCCTGCGCCAGAGGATCGGCCATTTCCACCGGGGTGGAGTTCAGGCTGAAGAAACCGGGCAGGGCGTTTGCGTAGAGCGTGGCAAACTCGGGCGAGCCGACCCATTCCAGAAACACCTTCGCCTGTTCGGCGTTCGGCGATTTCGCGTTCATGCCGATCGCGATGTCGGTGTGGTCCGAGATGTAGCAGGTGTCGCCCGCAGCGGCGACCGGCGGCGGGAAGGCACCCATCTTGAAGGTGGCCTGCGTGTTGAAGCCCGAGATTTCCCACGAACCGGCCGGATAGATCGCGGCGCGGCCGAGGGTAAACAGGTTCTGGCTGTCAGGATAGGTCTGCGCCTCGAAGCCGTCGCCCAGATAATCCTTCCATTTCGCCAGTTCGGTGAACGGGGCCACCCACTGCGGATCGGTCAGCTTCTGTTCGCCCTTGATCAGCGCCAGACGGCCTTCCTCGCCCTTCCAGAAGTTCGGGCCGATGTTGTTGTAGCCCATCGTCGCGGCTTCCCACTGGTCGTTGGTGCCCATCGCCATCGGGATGTAGGTGCCATCGGCCTTGATCTTGTCGAGGGCCGCGTAGAACTCCTCGTTCGTCGTCGGCACGGCGATGCCGAGGGCGTCGAAGGCGTCCTTGTTGTAGATGAAGCCGTGGATCACGGATGCCATCGGCACGCAGAAAGTGGCCGCGCCATCATCGGTCTGCCAGGCGGATTTCGCGACCGGCGAGAAGTTCGCCATCGCGGCAAGGCCCGACAGGTCGGCCAGTTGGCCTGCTTCGTACAGCGCCAGCGAGGCGTCGAACGGGCGGCAGGTGATCAGATCGCCGGCGCTGCCTGCGTCCAGCTTGGAGTTCAGCGCGGCATTGTATTCGGCCGGCGCGGTCGGCGCGAACACCACCTTGATGCCCGGATTTTGCGCTTCGAACGCCGGGATGATGGTGTCCTGCCAGATGGTCAGGTCATCGTTGCGCCAGCTTTCGATCGTCAGCGTGACGTCCTGGGCCGAGGCCACTCCGCCCAGCAGCGTGCTGGCCAGAAGGGCGAAACGGAAGGTCTTGGTCATTGCAGTCTCCCTGTTATGCGGGCTGAGCCCGATTTCTTTGGTCAGATGTCAGCAGCGCCGGGCCAAGCACCCCGCCTGACGCGGCAAGGGCCGCGCGGGCGGCTTCGGTGTCGGCGCCCTTGGCGACAAGGATGGCAGGCTTGACGCCCCCGCCAGCGCGGGCCAGCGCCGCCGCCGCCGCGTCCCGGTCGACGCCCGCGACGGCACCCACGATGCGGGCGGCGCGGTCGGCAAGTTTGGCGTTGTCGGCGATCACGTTGACCATGTAGCCATCATGCACATGTCCAAGCCGGATGCCTACCAGCACCGACAGCATGTTGAGCGCCACCTTCTGCGCGGTGCCCGCGCCCATCCGGGTGGAACCGGCCACCACCTCCGGCCCGGTGTCCAGAAGCACCGCGATGTCGGCGGCTTGCAGGAGCGGCGAGGCGGGCACATTGGCGATGCCCACGACGCTTGCCCCGGCGGCCTGTGCGGCGCGGGTGATTTCCATCGTGTAAGGGGTTGTGCCGGAGGCGGACACGCAGATGACCACATCACCCGCGCCGATGCGGGCGGCGGCAAAGTCGGCTTGCGCAAGGGCGGGGTCATCCTCGACTGCGCCGGTCATGTGCAACAGCGCCTGCGCCCCGCCGGCGAACATCATCGGGGTCTGCGGCGGCATGATGCCGAAGGTGCCGGCCAGTTCAAGGCAATCGGCCAGCGCCATCAGCCCCGACGACCCGGCCCCGGCATAGCCCATGCGGCCACCGTTGCGCAGCGCGGTGGCGCCAGCCTCGGCCGCAGCCTCGATCGCGCCGAGGGCAGGGCGGACAGCCTGCAACGCGGCCTCTTGTGCCGCCAGAAGCCGCGACAGGGCCACCTCTGCCGCGACCGCGTGCAACCCGTGCGACGATGGATGCTGCGCCTCGGTCGGGCGGTCGGCCATGTGATTCCTCCTGCTGCCATTTGACAATGCCAAAATAATACCACTTGTAAAGCATCTTCTTCCAAACAGCGTTTATCGGCGGAATTGTTCGCCTCGCAACATACCACTTTCCAAATGGTCTTATTTTGGTATCGTTGTGACGGAGGATTCGTCATGACCTTGTTTCTGGGCATAGACGGCGGCGGCACGGGCTGCCGCGCTGCGGTCGCGGATGCGGCGGGCCGGATATTGGGTGAGGGAAGTGCCGGGCCTGCCAATATTGCCAGCGATCCCGAGGGCGCGCGGCTGAACATCCTTGCCGCCACGCGAGAGGCGCTTTCGGCAGCGGTGGGAAGCTCTTCGGCCGGGGCCGAGGAGGCGCGGCTGGCGGCGGGGCTGGGGCTTGCAGGCGCCAACGCGGCGGGGGCTGCGGGGCGGTTGAAGCTGGCCCTGCCCTTTGCGCGGACGCGGGTCGAAACCGATGCCGTCGCGGCCGTGAAGGGCGCCCTGCGGCAGGGCGACGGGATCGTGGCGGCGCTGGGCACGGGATCGGTCTTTGCGCGCCAGAAGGCCAGGCAGATCCGGCAGATCGGCGGCTGGGGGCTGGCACTGGGCGACGAGGGCAGCGGCGCGTGGCTGGGCCGGCGCGTGCTGGCGAGGGCGTTGCGCGCGGTTGACGGGTTCGAGCCGATGACGCCGTTCCTGCAGGCGCTGATCGACGCACATGGCGGGCCGGAGGGTGTGGTCGGCTTTTCACTGGCGGCGCGGCCGGCGGATTTCGCGGTGCTGGCGCCGCGCATCCTTGCATCAACCGATCGTGCGGCAACCGGGGTGGTCAAGGCGGCTGTCGCCGACGTTGCGGCGGCGATTGACCTGTTGCAGGCCGATGGCCCGGTGCCAGTGGTGTTCATCGGCGGGCTGGGTGCGATTTATGCCGCGCGACTGAGCGGGCGGTGGCAGGTGATGCCGGCGCTGGGCAGCGCACTGGACGGGGCGTTGATCCTGGCGCGGGAGGCGGCGTGATGGAGGGGGTGTTTTCGGCAGAAGCTGTCAGCGGCAGCGGCCCGCTTTACCTGCAACTGCAACGGCGGATCGTCGAGGCGATGAAGGATGGCCGACTGGCCCCCGGCAACAGCCTGCCCGCCGAGCGCGACATCGCCACAATGACGGGCTTGAGCCGGGTAACGGTCAGGAAGGCGGTCGAGGGGCTGGTGGCCTCGGGGCAACTGGTGCAGCGCCGCGGATCGGGCACCTTTGTCGCGGCAAAGGTGGAGCGGCTGGAACAGGCGCTGTCGCTGCTGACCTCGTTCACCGAAGACATGGCGCGGCGCGGCAAATCGGTGGAATCGGTCTGGCTGAGCCGCGCGCTGCATTCCCCCTCGCCCGAGGAAGTGATGGCACTGGGCCTTGGCGCCGGGGACCGGGTGGCGCGGCTGGAGCGGGTGCGCAGATCGGACGGAGTGCCGCTGGCAATCGAGCGGGCCTCGCTTTCGGCCGAGGTGGTGCCACGCCCGGAACTGGTCGATGCGTCTCTTTATGCCGTGTTAGAGACGTCTGGCAACCGTCCGGTGCGCGCGGTGCAGCGGATTTCGGCGGCCAATCTTGGCGCGCGGGATGCCGAATTGCTGGGCGTGACGCCGGGGGCCGCGGGCCTGAAGATCGAGCGGATCGGCTATCTGCCCTCGGGCCGGGTGGTGGAGTTCACCCGGTCGCTTTACCGCGGCGACGCCTATGATTTTGCGGTGGAGCTGAAGCTTTCGCCCGACAGTGAAAGGAGTGACGGATGACGCAATCGCACATGGCACGCGAGGTGGCCGAAATCCCGCAGGCCGCTGCACGGTTCCTGTCGCAGTCGGCGGCTGCGGTGGCTGACGCTGCCGCCGCGATGCGGGCTGCCGATCCGGCGCTGCTGGTGACGGTGGCACGCGGGTCTTCGGATCATGCGGCGACCTATCTGAAATATGCGGTGGAACTTCTGGCCGGGGTGCCGGTGGCATCGGTCGGGCCGTCGATCGCGTCGATCTACCGGCGGCCACTGAAGTTGGGCAAGGCGGCGTGCATCGGGATTTCGCAGTCAGGCCAAAGCCCGGATATCGTGGAGATGATCCGGGCGGCGCGGGCGGGCGGGGCCTTGACCATTGCGATCACCAACCACGCCGACAGCCCGATGGCGCAAGCCTCGGCCGCGTGCCTGCCGTTGCAGGCCGGGACCGAACACAGCGTGGCGGCGACCAAGACCTTCGTGATCTCGGTTCTGGCGGGGTTGGCGCTTTTGGCTGAATGGCAGGAGGATGCGGGCTTGCGGGCTGCGGTGGCCGGGGCGCCGGAGGCTTTTGCGCAGGCGCTGGCGCTGGATTGGAGCCCGCTGGCGGCGCGGCTGTCGCGGGCGCAGTCGCTCTATGTGCTGGGGCGCGGTCCGGCCTTTGCCATCGCCAGCGAAGCGGCGCTGAAGTTCAAGGAAACCTGCGGCCTGCATGCCGAGAGTTTCTCGGCGGCAGAGGTGCTGCACGGCCCGTCGGCCATCGTGCAGGCGCAGTTTCCGGTGCTGGCGCTGGGTGTGGCCGACGCCGCCCTGCCGCAGGTGGAGGCGACGGCGGCACGGCTGGCAGAGCAGGGCGCCGATGTGTTCCTGACCGGGGGCGAGGCGGCGGGGGCGGTGACGCTGCCCTCGGTCGCGGGGTTGCACCCGCTGCTGGCGCCCCTGGCGCTGAGCGTGGGGTTTTATGCCTTCATCGAGGCTTTGGCGCGGCGGCGCGGCTATGACCCGGACGTGCCGCCCCATCTTCGCAAGGTGACGGAGACGGTATGATCGCGCATCGGTTCACCGGTGCGGCCGTGTTCGACGGCACGCATCTGCATCAGGGCGCAAGCCTGACGGTGAAGGATGGCCGTGTCGCAGAAAGCGCGGGACCAGCCGAGACGGTGACGCTGGCCGGTGGTATCCTTGCACCGGGGCTGCTGGACCTGCAGGTGAACGGCGGCGGCGGGCGGATGATCGACGCGGCCACCGATGTGGCGACGATCCGCGAGATCTGCGCGGTTCATGCAAGGTTGGGGGCGACGGGCATCCTGCCGACGCTGATCACCGATACGAAAGCTGCGACGCAGGCGGTTATCGCGGCCGGGATTGCCGCTGCGCGCAATGCTGTGCCGGGGTTTCTGGGCCTGCATCTGGAAGGCCCGCATCTGGACCCGCGCCGCAAGGGCGCGCATGACCCAAGCCTGATCCGGCCGATGGATGACGGAGATCTTGCGGCGCTGCTGGACGCGGCTCGTGCGCTGCCCTCGCTGATGGTGACGGTGGCGCCAGAGGCCGTGACGCTGGAGCAGATCGCCCGGTTGCGCGCGGCAGGGGTGATCGTCTCGCTTGGTCATAGCGAGACCGGGTGCAAGCAGGCGCAGGCGGCGATTGCGGCGGGGGCCAGTTGCGCGACGCACCTCTTCAACGCGATGAGCGGCTTGCAGAACCGTGAACCGGGGCTGGTGGGGGCCGTGCTGACCAGCGACATCTTCGCCGGGCTGATCGCGGACGGCATCCATGTCGACCCGGTCGCGATCAGGGTGGCGATGGCGGCCAAGCCGGAGCGGATTTTCCTCGTGTCCGACGCGATGGCCGCCGCGGGTTCGGACGCGACCGAGTTCGATCTTGGCGGCCGCCGGATCCTGCGCCGCGACGGAAGGCTGACGCTGGCGGACGGCACGCTGGCCGGTGCCGACCTGAGCCTGCCGCAAGCCCTGAAGGGGATGGTGACGGCGGCTGGCGTGGCACCTGCGACCGCGCTGGCAATGGCCACCTCGCGCCCCGCCGCCTGCCTCGGGCGCGAGGCCACGCTGGGCCATCTGCTGCCGGGACGGATGGCCGACATGGTTCACCTTGGCGATGACTGGTCGTTGCAGGGCGTCTGGCGGGCGGGGCGGCGGATCGTCTGACGGTTGCGCCGCAGATCAGGGCGAAACTGCGACACTTGGCTAAAACCCTAAGTGTTAAGGCCGCCTAAAGCCTGAGTTGCTATCCCTCGGTTCGGGTAGTTTTGGGTGTGACGATGGCAGGGCTTGGGAACGCCGCGCCAGTCATCATCAAACGGAAGAAGATCATCAAGGCCGGCGGGCACCACGGTGGGGCGTGGAAAGTGGCCTATGCCGATTTTGTGACCGCCATGATGGCGTTCTTCCTGCTGATGTGGCTGTTGAACGCGACAACGGAAAAACAGCGCAAGGGGATTTCGGATTATTTCAATCCGACGATCCCGGTGAACCGCATTTCGGGCGGTGGAGACGGCGCCTTTGGCGGCGATTCGGTGTTTTCGGAGGAAACACTGGCGCATAGCGGCACCGGTGCCACGGCAACCAAAAGCGCCGCCTCGGCCACGGCGGCCAACGACGATGGCACGGCTGGCGAAGGCGACGCGCCGTCTGACCTGAAGGACGTGGAACGCGCGCTGCTGGCACGGGGCGGCGAAAGCAACACGATGGAACAGCTTTTGCGTCATGTGATCACCCGCGTCACCGACGAGGGGCTGGTGATCGAGATCTTTGATGTCGAAGGCGCGCCGCTGTTCACCGAAGCCAACGAGCCGGAGCCGGTGATCCTGGCGATTGCCGACCTGCTGTCGGAGGTGTTGAACCTGACCACCAACGAAATGGCCGTGAACGGCCACATGCGCGCCTATCCCGTGACGCTGGTCGACAACCCGGTCTGGGACATGTCAGCCGCGCGGGCGCAAGCGATGCGGACCTATCTGGAGGACGCCGGCATTGCACCAGACCGGATGCAGCGCGTGTCGGGATTTGCCGACCGCAAACCTGCCACCTCGGACCCGGCGGCAATCCGCAACAACCGGCTGGAAATCATCCTGCTGCGGAGGGACCGGTGACGCGAAACATAAGATTTTAGACGTTAGGCCTATCTTAAGCCGCGCAGTGCAGCTTCGCCTGATCAGGAGTCGAAGCAGCAGAAAGGCGCTTTTCCCATGACAATTTCCTCCTCGCTCAGCGCGGGCGTGGCCGGGTTGAACGCGAATGCGACCCGCCTCGCCTCGATTTCCGACAATATCGCGAATTCCAGCACCTTTGGCTACAAGCGGGCCTCAACCGATTTCACCAGCATGGTGATCACCAGCTCGCGCAATGCCGGGTCGTATTCGGCTGGCGGTGTGCGCGCCACGACCACCCGCCTGATCGAGGAGCGGGGCGATCTTGTCGGCACCGGCAACGCGCTGGATATCGCCATCGCCGGGCGCGGCATGTTGCCGGTGATCCAGGACGTGTCGCTGGGCAACGCCACCAGCGACACGGCCCTGTTCATGACCCGCACCGGCAGTTTCCGCACCGACGCGGAAGGCGTGCTGAAAACCGATTCGGGCCTTGTGCTGATGGGTTGGCCCGCCGATGCCGACGGCTCGATCCCGTCCCTGCCGCGCGATACGATGACCGGGCTGGTGCCGATCGTGATCAACACCAACCAGACTGCGGGTGATCCGACGACGGCGATCACGCTTGGCGTCAATCTGCCCGCGACCCAGACGGTCGCAGGCTCATCCGCCACGCCGCAGCCGCTTGCGGTGGAGTATTTCGGCAACCTCGGCACATCGGAATCGCTGCAGGTCACGTTCACCCCGATCGTCCCGGCGGTCGGATCGTCGAACCAGTGGACGATGCAGGTGCGCGACTCGGCCTCGGCCAACGCGCTGATCGGCGAATACACCCTGACCTTCGACGCGTCGCGCGGTGCCGGGGGCACGCTTGCCTCGGTCACCGTTGTATCGGGCGGGGTCTACAACGCAGCCGACGGCACGCTTGACCTGACCGTCGCCGGTGGCCCGATGAGCCTGGGTGTCGGGCGGTTGGGCGATCCGAACGGCCTGACCCAGCTTTCGGACAATTTCGCACCGGTTTCGATCACCAAGAACGGCTCTCCGGTCGGCAACCTGACCAACGTCGAGGTGGACGAGAAGGGCTTTGTCAACGCGACCTACGACACCGGCTTTACCCGGCGACTGTATCAGATACCGCTGGTCGATGTGCCAAACCCCAACGGCCTTCTGTCGATGTCGAACCAGACCTACCAGGTGTCGCCGGAATCGGGGTCTTTCTTCCTGTGGGACGCGGGCAGCGGGCCGACCGGATCGGTGCAGGGTTATTCGCGCGAAGGGTCGAAAACCGACGTGGCGGCGGAACTTACCGCGCTGATCCAGACGCAGCGGGCCTATTCATCCAACGCCAAGGTGATCCAGACGGTCGACGAGATGTTGCAGGAAACCACGAACATCAAGCGCTAGGCCTGAGGCATGAGCATCACCTCCGCCCTGTCGAGCGCCCTGAGCGGCCTGAGCGCCACCTCGCGCCAGGCCGAGGTGCTGTCGTCGAACGTCGCCAACGCGACGACGCCGGGCTATGCCAGACGCGAGGTGCAGTTGGGCGCGGCAGTGCTGGCAGGCACCGGGCAGGGTGTGGCCGTGCTGGGCATCAGCCGCGACGTCGACCAGTTCCTGATCAACGAGCGCCGCTTGTCGCAGGCCGGTGACGGTGAGCGCAGCACGACCGCTGCGTTCCTTGGCCGGGTCGAGGATGCGGTCGGCCTGCCCGACGAGCCGGGGTCGATCTCGGCGCGGATCGCCGCCCTGGAAAGCGCCTTGATCGAAGCGACGGGCCGACCGGATGTCGAGGCGCGGCTGGCCGCTGTGGCAGCTTCGGCGCTGTCGCTGGCTGACGGGCTGAACACAGCCTCGCAGGACATGCAGTCAGCCCGCGCCACCGCCGACCGCGACATCGGCACCGAGGTCGACCGGTTGAACGGCGCTCTGGGCCAGATTCACGAACTCAATACCGAACTGCGCAGCTTTTCCGCCGCCGGTTATGATGTTTCCGCCCTGCTGGATCAGCGTCAGAAGCTGATCGACGCGGTTGCCCAGATCGTTCCGCTGCGGGAAATGCCGCGTGGACCGAATCAGGTGGCACTGTACACGATGGGCGGCGTCGCCTTGGTTGATGGCACCGCGGCGGTGCTGGGCTTCACCCCAACCAACACCATCACGCCTGACATGACGCAGGCCAGCGGGGCCCTGTCCGGGCTGACGGTGAACGGTCGCCCCGTCGATACGGCAGGCGTCGGCAGCCCGATCCTTGGTGGCAGGCTGGCCGCCCTGTTCGCCGTGCGTGACGATCTGGCGGTATCGGCCCAGGGCCGGCTGGACGCCGTGGCGCGTGATCTGGTCGAGCGGTTCTCGCAACCGGGGCTTGATCCGACGCTTGCCCCCGGCACGCCGGGGCTGTTCACCGACCGGGGTCTGGCGCTGGTGCCAGCGGACGAGGTTGGCCTTGCCGGACGGCTTCGGCTGAACGCTGCGGTCGATCCCGCACAGGGCGGCGCACTGTTCCGGCTGCGCGACGGCCTTGGTGCGGCCACGGCAGGCGCTCCGGGCAACGGTGGCCTGCTGGTTGGCCTTGGGCAGGCGCTGTCGGTGGCCCGCCCGCTGGCCTCGACCGGGTTCACCGCCGGGTCGCGCAGCCTTGCCGGGCTGATGGCGGACGTGCTGTCGGACACGGCAACCCGCCGTTTGAGTGCCGACAGTCAGGCCACATTCACCGCAGCCCGGCTTTCGGCGCTGTCCGATCTGGAAAAGCAGGACGGCGTCGACACCGATCAGGAGATGCAGATGCTTCTGGTGATCGAAAAGAACTATGCCGCCAACGCCAAGGTCATCCAGACGGTTAGTGACATGATCAACACGCTGATCGGACTTGGGTCATGAACCGCATCAGCGTCGGCGACGCCAGCCTGACCTCGATCCTGCAACGGCAAGGCGCCGCGCTGAAGGCCGACATGCAGCGCGCCAGCACCGAAGTGGTGACAGGCCGCCAGACCGACACCGCAGCCGCCGTTCGCGGCGACCTGACCACGCTTGCGGCACTGGACGCAAGTCTTGGGCGATTGGCGGCATACCGGTCAACTGCCGCCGACGCGGGCTTCCTTTCGGGCGCCATGCAGACGACGCTTGCCACGCTGACCAGCGTTGCGGGGCCTGCCGCGACCGCGCTGCTCCGCGCGGCCAGCATGACCACGCCGTCGCAGGTCAACACCGCCGCCGCCGAGGCACGGGTGCGGCTGGATACCGCCCTTGGGGCGATCAACACGCAGGTCGCCGGGCGGTCGGTCCTGTCCGGGGTAGAGACCGGGGTGTCACCGCTTGGCACGGCAGAGGAATTGCTGGCCGCACTTGAAACCGCGGTGACCGGGGCGACCACGACGGATGCGATCGAGACCGCCGTGCGCGGCTGGTTCGCCGACCCGGCGGGCTACGGCACGTTCTACCGCGGCGGGGTGGCGCAGGCGCCGGTCCCGATTGCCCCCGGCGAAAGCGCGGACCTTGCCGTAACCGCGCTGGACCCGGCGTTCAGGGATACGCTGGCGGGGCTGGCGATGGCGGCGCTTCTGGACCGGGGCCTGATGAATTCCCAACCCAGCGCCCGCGTCGATCTGGCGAACCGCGCCGGGTTGATGCTGCAAAACAGCGAGGATGCGCGCGTCGGTCTTGCGGCGCGGATCGGCATCGTCGAAGCGCAGATCGAAACCGCCAGCACCCGCAACGGTGCCGAAGACAGCGCACTGAAGATTGCGCGCAGTGCAATTGGCGCCGTCGACCCCTATGAGGCCGCCTCGCGGCTGGAAGAACTGCAGGCGGCACTTGAAGCGCTGTACCTGGTCACCGCCCGCGTCTCGCGGCTTAACCTTGCCGAGTATATCCGATGATCCGTCTGATCCTTGCGTTCCTGTTGTCCGCCAGCATGGCGATGGCCGAACCGATCCGCATCAAGGATCTGGTGGAGTTCGACGGCGTGCGGGGCAACGATCTGGTCGGCTACGGCCTTGTCGTCGGGCTGAACGGCACCGGCGACGGCATCCGCAACGCGCCCTTTACCGAAGAGATCATGGCCAACCTGCTGGAACGGCTGGGCGCGAATGTCACGGGCGAGGAGTTTCGCCCGAAGAACGTGGCGGCGGTGTTCGTGACGGCGGCGCTGCCGGCCTTTGCCCGGTCTGGCGCGCGGATCGACGTGACCGTTTCGGCCATCGGCGACGCCAAGAGCCTGCTCGGTGGCACGTTGATCATGACACCCCTGAACGGGGCTGACGGGCAGATCTATGCCGTTGCGCAAGGCACCATCATCGCCGGTGGCGTGGTGGCGGCGGGCGATGCGGCCCGCGTGGTGCAGGGCGTGCCGACCGCCGGGGTGATCCCTTCGGGCGCACGCGTGGAGCGTGAGGTGGAGTTCGATTTCGCCGGGCTGACGGAACTGCGGATGGCTTTGAAGACCGCCGATTTCACCACCGCCGAACGCATCGAACGCGCCGTGAACGCCGAGTTTGGCCGCAGCATCGCCCGGATGCTGGATTCAGGCACCGTCAGCATCGACATTCCGGCGGCAGGGATGCGGTCACCGGCGCATGTCCTCAGCCGGATCGAGGGCATCATGGTCGAGCCGGAAACCCGCGCACGGGTGGTCGTCGACCAGCGGTCCGGCACCATCGTCATGGGGCAGGATGTGCGGATCAGCCGGGTCGCCGTGGCGCAGGGCAACCTGACCCTGCGGATCGAGGAAAGCCCGATGGTGGTGCAACCGAACCCGTTCAGCGCGGGCGAAACGGTGGTGGTTCCCCGCACGCGCACCGATATCGGCAAGGGCGGCAGCGGGCTGGCCGAAGTGCAGGGCGGCACCAGTCTGGCAGAAGTGGTGGCCGGTCTGAACGCGCTGGGCGTGGCCCCGCACGACATGATCGACATCCTGAAAAGCATCAACGCCGCCGGCGCGCTGCATGCCGAGTTTCTGGTGAACTGAGCCCGACAAACCCGGAGCCGGTCAGCCGCGCGGCGGTTGCAGCAGACCGCGCTGCACCGCGGGGCGGGCAAGAAACCGGTCAAGATAGGCCGGGACATGCTTGAGATGATCCCAGCCGGCAATGTCTGCGGCCTTGTAGAAATCGCGCAGCGCCCGCAGCCAGGGGGCAATCGCGATGTCGGCAATGGAATACTCGCCTGCGATCCAGTCCTTGCCCGCCAGCGCGCCATCCAGCACTTTCAGCAGCCGCTCCGCCTCGGCGCGGTAGCGTTCCTTGGGGCGAGGGTCGCTGATTTCCTTCCCTGCAAAGTGGTGAAAGTAGCCTAGCTGGCCGAACATAGGGCCGATACCGCCCATCTGGAACATCAGCCATTGCAGCACCTGCCAGCGGCTGGCCTCCGGCATCAGCTTGCCGGACTTTTCCGCGATGTAGATCAGGATCGCCCCGCTTTCGAACAGCGCCAGCGGCACCCCACCCGGCCCATGCGGATCAATCATCGCGGGGATCTTGTTGTTCGGATTGAGGCTGAGGAATTCAGGGCTGGTCTGGTCGTTCGTGGCAAAGTTGACGAGGTGGGCATCGTAAGGCAGACCCGCCTCTTCCAGCGCGATCGAGACCTTCACGCCATTCGGCGTCGGCAGCGAATAAAGCTGGATCGCATCCGGATTGCGCGGCGGCCATTTCCGGGTGATCGGATAATCGGCAAGACTTGGCAAATTGCATTCCTCCGGCGGGATTTGGGGCAGGATACGGAAAAATTCCCCGTGCGACAGCGAACTCTGCTGTGCCATAGTCGCCATGGCTATGTGCAGCTCCGAAAGACACAACATCCGCCGTCCAGGCAGAGAACGAAGGGAACCGTGTAATGCTTAATGAATTCAAGGCGTTCATCGCCAAAGGAAATGTCGTCGACCTTGCGGTCGGTATCATCATCGGTGCGGCCTTTATGGCCATCGTCAACTCGCTGGTTGGTGATCTGATCAACCCGCTGATCGGTCTTGCGACGGGTGGAGTCGATTTCTCCAACCTGTTCATCGACCTTTCGGGCACCAACCCGACCTCGCTGGCCGTGGCGAAAGAGGCCGGCGCGCCGGTCTTTGCCTATGGCGCGTTCATCACTGCGGTGATCAACTTTCTGATCATCGCCTGGGTGGTGTTCCTGCTGGTCAAGGCGGTGAACAAGCTGAAAGAGGCGACCGCACGCAAGGAAGCGGCCGAAGCTGCTGCTGCCGGGCCGACCGAGGTGGACCTGTTGAAGGAAATCCTCGTTCAGTTGAAGAAGTAAACGGGACACCCGATTGCCGAAGGCCCCCGACAGTATCGGGGGCCTTTTGCGTTCAGGTCAAAGCGCCAGCGCGTCGGTCGCCGAGATCACTGGCAGGCCCAGTGCTGCACCGACCGCGGCATAGGTCAGCTTGCCCTTGTGGGTGTTCAGACCGGCCAGCAGGTGCTTGTCATCGGCGCAGGCCTTCTTCCAGCCCTTGTCGGCCAGCGCCAGCATGAAGGGCATTGTCGCGTTGCCCAAGGCTTGCGTCGAGGTGCGCGCCACCGCGCCGGGCATGTTGGCGACGCAGTAGTGCATGATCCCGTCAACCTCGTAGATCGGGTCCTGGTGGGTGGTGGCGCGCGACGTCTCGAAGCAGCCGCCCTGGTCGATGGCGACGTCGACCAGCGCCGCGCCCGGCTTCAGGTCTTTCAGTTGCGCGCGGCTGATCAGCTTTGGTGCGGCGGCACCGGGGATCAGCACCGCCCCGATGATAAGGTCGGCCTCGCGCGCCAGTGCGATGGTGTTGCCCGCGCTGGCATAGGCGTTCTTGAAATCGCGCCCGAACACGTCATCCAGATAGCGCAAGCGGTTGATCGAGCGGTCCAGAACCGTCACGTCCGCACCCATCCCGGCCGCAACCTTGGCCGCATGGGTGCCGACAACCCCGCCACCGATGACCAGCACCTTCGCCGGCGACACGCCCGGCACGCCGCCCAGCAGGACGCCGCGCCCACCATTGGCCTTTTGCAGCGTCCACGCCCCGACCTGCGGCGCCAGACGGCCCGCAACCTCGGACATCGGCGCAAGCAGGGGCAGGCCGCCACGATCATCCGTCACCGTCTCGTAGGCGATCGCCGTGACGCCCGAGGCGAGCAGATCTGCCGTCTGCTCGGGATCGGGCGCGAGGTGAAGGTAGGTGAACAAGACCTGCCCCTCGCGCAGCCGCTTGCGCTCCACGGCCTGCGGTTCCTTGACCTTGACGATCATGTCGGCGGCGGCGAACACGTCTTCCGCCGTGCCGACGATCCTTGCACCCGCCGCCTGATAATCCGCGTCCGAAAAGCCCGCGCCCATTCCGGCACCGGTTTCGATCATCACGGAATGGCCATGCGCCACCGCTTCACGCGCGGCATCCGGGGTCATGCCGACGCGGAATTCCTGCGGCTTGATTTCTTTCGGGCAACCGATTTTCATTGCTGTCTCCCTGCGGGCCAAAACGGCCCTTGTGGGCTCAGTGTTTGCCTGTTTCTTCGCAAATGCTTTGAATTCTGGGTGACGGGCCACGCTGCATGGCGTAGATTCTGCCGAAGATTACGCATACAGCCGAAGAAAATTGCACCGATCATGGATCTTGACGCAACCGACCGCCGCATCCTGACTGTCCTGCAAAAGGAAGGGCGGATCACCAATGCCGAGCTTTCCGAACAGGTCAACCTGTCGCCCTCGGCCTGCCACCGCCGCGTGCAGCGGTTGGAGGAAGAGGGGTATATCGCGGGTTATGTGGCCCTTCTTGACACGCGCAAGATGGGGCGGCTGACCACGGTGTTCGTCGAAATCACCCTGCAAAGTCAGGCCGAAGACCTGCTTGACGCCTTTGAGCGCGAGGTGGCGCGGGTGCCGGATCTGCTGGAGTGTCACCTGATGGCGGGGACGGCGGATTACCTCCTCAAGATCATGGCCGAGGATACCGAGGATTTCGCCCGCATCCACCGCCAGTTCCTGAGCCGTCTGCCCGGCGTGCGGCAGATGCAATCAAGTTTTGCGCTGCGCACGGTGGTGAAAACCACGGCGCTTGCGGTCTGAACGTCACCGGACTGTTACAAAGTCTTGGCATTTCCGTCCGGCAAACCCGGAGATACCTGATGACCGCCCCCTTCCACGTCCTGTTCCTGTGCACCGGCAATTCCGCCCGGTCGATCCTGGCCGAAGCGATCATGAACCGCGAAGGCAACGGTCGCTTCATCGCGCACTCTGCCGGGTCACGTCCGACCGGGGCGCCGAACCCGTTCGCGCTGTCGCTGTTGCAGCGCGAGGGGTTCGACACCGGTTTTGCGCGGTCGAAAAGCTGGGATGAGTTCGCCGCCCCCGGTGCGCCTAAACTGGATTTCGTGTTCACCGTCTGCGACAGCGCGGCGGCCGAGGAGTGCCCCTATTGGCCGGGCCAGCCCGTCAGCGCGCACTGGGGCCTACCTGACCCGGCCGCGGTTCAGGGCAGCGACGCGGAAAAGGCGCTGGCCTTTGCCGACACCTACCGCGCGCTGAACCGCCGCATTCAGGCCTTTGCCGCCCTGCCGATCGCCACGCTGGACGCGCTGACCCTGAAGGCGCGGCTGACCGAAATCGGCCGCAGCGAATGACCGCACGCCGCCTTGTGGCCGAGGCCCTTGGCACCGGGCTTCTGGTCACCGCAGTCGTCGGGTCGGGCATCATGGCCGACCGGCTGACGGCGGACGTGGCGCTGGCGCTGTTGGCCAACACCATCGCCACGGCGGCGGCGCTTTTGGTGCTGATCACGATCTTCGCCCCGGTATCGGGCGCGCATTTCAACCCGGCCGTGACGCTGGTCTTTGGCCTCCGGGGTGAGATCGCACCGATGCTGGCAGCGGCCTTCGTTGCCGCGCAGATCATCGGCGGAGTGGCCGGATCGTTGCTGGCGCACGCCATGTTTGAACTGCCCGTCTTGCAGGTATCGACAACCCTGCGCAGCGGCACTGGCCAGTGGATCGCCGAAGGCGTGGCGACCTTTGGGCTATTGCTGACGATTCTGGGCGCGATCCATGCGCGGGCCAACGTGGCGCTGATGGTCGCGGCCTATATCGCGGCGGCCTATTGGTTCACCGCGTCGACCAGCTTTGCCAACCCGGCGGTGGCGCTGGCGCGGGCTTTTTCCGACACGTTCGCCGGCATCCGCCCGGTTGATCTGCCCGGCTTCTGGCTGGCGCAGATTGCAGGCGCGCTGTTGGCCGCAGGGCTGGCGCGCTGGCTTTTCGCCAATGAAAAACCCCCGGCCTGAAGGACGGGGGTTGATCGGGCGGGTATCGCTACCCCAGTGTCGCTGACGTCTTAAAGACCGCCTTCACGCTGAAGCTTCTTCCGGGCGAGTTTCCTCGCGCGGCGCACGGCTTCGGCTTGTTCGCGTGCTTTCTTGACGGAGGGCTTCTCGAAATGCTGCTTGAGCTTCATTTCCCGAAACACCCCTTCGCGCTGAAGTTTTTTCTTCAGGGCACGGAGAGCCTGTTCGACGTTGTTATCGCGGACGCTGACCTGCATGTGGTTGTCACCACCTTCCTAGGTTAAAGTTGCACTGACTTGTGCAGGCCCGCGGCCTATATCAAACAAGGGTGGGCTTGTCCACCACGCGGCAGGACGGAGGCTGACATGACCGAGACGACCCAAAAGGACCGGATTCTGGACGCGGCACTGGCGCATGTGCCGTTTGACGGCTGGTCGGAAACCACGTTCCGCGCGGCGATTGCCGATGCGGGCGTGGCCGATGCTCTGGCGCGGGCGCTGTTCCCCAGGGGCGGCGTCGATCTGGCGCTGGCCTACCACGCGCGCGGCGATGCCGAGATGGTGGCACGGCTGGCCGCGATGGACCTGTCGTCGATGCGGTTTCGGGATCGGATAGCACTTGCGGTGCGGACAAGGCTGGAACTGGCCGACAGGGAGCTGGTGCGCCGGGGCACGACGCTGTTCGCGTTGCCACAGCACGCCGCCGATGGGGCAAAGGCGCTGTGGGGCACCACCGACAAGATCTGGACGGCGCTGGGCGACACCTCGACCGACCTCAACTGGTATACCAAGCGCGGCACGCTGACGGCGGTCTATGGCGCGACGGTGCTTTACTGGCTGGGCGATGGCAGCCTTGACCATCAGGCGAGCTGGGATTTTCTGGACCGCCGCATCGACCAGGTCATGCAGTTCGAGAAGTTCAAGGCGGGTCTGGCCGAAAATCCGCTTGGCAAGGCGCTGAAAAACGGGCCTTTCAAGATTCTGGAAAGGGTTCGTGCGCCAAGGATGCCGGATGACCTGCCCGGTCGCCACCTGTTCTGAAAGGCCCGCAATGACCCTGTCGCACAGCATGCTTGCCATGGAAATCTCGGCTCCGGGCGGGCCGGATGTTCTGAAACCTGTGTCCGTGCCGGTGCCGGTGCCGGGGCATGGCCAGATCATCATCCGCGTGGCCTATGCCGGGGTGAACCGGCCTGACGCGCTGCAACGCGCCGGGGCCTATGCGCCACCGCCCAGCGCCTCGCCGCTGCCGGGGCTGGAATGCTCCGGCACGGTGGTCGAGGTGGGGCCGGGGGTTACCCGCTGGCAGATCGGCGACAAGGTTTGCGCGCTGCTTCCCGGCGGCGGCTATGCCGAATACGTGGCGACGCCCGCCGCCCATGCGCTGCCGGTGCCCACCGGCATGTCGATGCGCGATGCGGCCTGCCTGCCGGAAACCTGCTTTACCGTCTGGTCGAACGTGGTGATGCGCGGCGGGCTGGCGGCGGGGGAGCGCTTTCTTGTGCATGGCGGCACGTCGGGCATCGGCACAACCGCGATCCAGATTGCCCGCGCACTGGGCGCGCGTGTCTTCGCCACCGCCGGAACGGATGAAAAGTGCAAGGTCTGCACCGATCTGGGTGCCGAGGCGGCGCTGAACTACCGGACCGAGGATTTCACCGCCGCGCTGAAGGCGGAAGGCGGGGCGAACCTGATTCTCGACATGGTCGGCGGCGGCTATATCGAGCGGAACATCAAGGCGCTGGCCGATGACGGGCGCCTGGTGCAGATTGCCTTTCTGCAAGGCGCCAAGGCCGAGATCAACTTTGCCGAGGTGATGATGCGGCGGCTGACGATCACCGGGTCGACGCTGCGCCCGCAGTCGGACCTTGCCAAGGCCCGCATCGCCGCCGAGGTCGAGGTGCATGTCTGGCCGATGCTGGCCAGTGGCGCGCTGAAGGTGGTGCATGACAGCGAATACGACCTCAACGACGCCCCCGCGGCGCATTGGCGGATCGAAGCGCCCGGCCATGTGGGAAAGATCGTGCTGAAGGTCGAAAACTAGGCAGCACACGGAGTTTTGACAGCGCGGATCAGGTTTGGAGCTTTCTTCACGCGCAACCAGACCGAGCCTTTGGTAAGGTTTCTGTCAGGCGGGATCGGATTGTGCATCTGACCTTCGCCGGGCCAAAGTCCCCAGCTTTGCCCCGGCATCGGATATTGATCGAAACTTGCGTGCCTTCTGCCCCATAGAGCGTTGCATTTCAGCCTGCGATCCCGCCGGTCTTGCCTAGCGCACAGCCTCCAGCACCGCATCCTTCAGCGTGCAGTCGCGGATCACGTCCGCCCCGCAACGCCGGGGGTCCAGATCGGGCGTCAGACAGATGCGCACCTCCTGAATCAGGCCATCGCTGCAAGTGACGGTGACCTGATCGCGCGTCATGCCGGGGTTTGCCTCCAGAAACGCCGCTTCGATCACCGATGCGGGCAGGGTCAGATCCTTGGACACGCGGCTGAACAGCGGGGGAACGGCAATACTGCCAAACGCTTGCCGGGCGGTCGCAAAGTAATCCGGCGCGGCAAGGCCGGCACAGCGGCCGTGCTTTTTCCACTGGTAGAAAGCAAGGCCCGACCCGCCCATGATATCGGCCATCGCCGCGGTTTCGGCGCGGCTGGGGTCACGCTGGACCGTGCGGCACCACGACGGCCAGCCATCTTCGTATTGCGGCCAAAGTCCGTGCAGCACAAAGGTCAGCCCACGCCCCGGATCGCATTGCGGATCGTCGCGCGCGTCGCCTTCAAGTTCGCACCAGGCCGACGACCACGACAGCGACATCACGTAATAATCGAAGTTGCCCGCCCGCTCGCCCTCGGCAAGGGTTGGTCCGGCCCACAACCCGACCAAGAGCGCCAACAGCATCCGCCGCATTTTCGCTTCCCCTTTTTTGGCGAAGGCCCTATATGGGCGGTGAATTCCCTGAAAACGTGGAACTCGCGGGCCTCGCCCGCCGCCGTTTTCCCGGCCCGGGAGAGATTTGTAAAGGAGAGATCCGATGTCGAAGCCGCTTATGGCCAAAGCCACTGCCGTCTGGCTGGTGGACAACACGACCCTCAGCTTTGCCCAGATCGCCGACTTCTGCGGGATGCACGAGCTTGAGGTGCAGGGCATTGCGGACGGCGACGTGGCCGGCGGCGTCAAGGGTTTCGACCCGATCGCCAACAACCAGCTTGACCCGATCGAGATCGAGCGCGCCCAGAAAGATCCGATCTACCGCATGAAGCTGAAGTTCAACGCCGCCGCCGTGGGCGAGGAGAAACGCCGTGGCCCGCGCTACACGCCGCTGTCCAAGCGTCAGGACCGCCCCGCCGCGATCCTGTGGCTGGTGAAGTTTCACCCCGAACTGTCGGACGGGGCCATCGGCAAACTGGTCGGCACCACCAAACCCACCATCCAGTCGATCCGCGAACGCAGCCACTGGAACATCTCGAACATCACGCCGATCGACCCGGTGGCACTTGGCCTGTGCCGCCAGTCGGAACTGGACGCCGCCGTGCAGGCCGCTGCCCGCAAGAAGGCCTCCGAAGGGTCGGTGATGTCGGACGACGAGCGGCGCAAGCTGGTGTCCACCGAACAGTCGCTTGGCATGTCGCCCGAACCGAAGATGCCGGAACCGTTGTCCGGGCTGGAAGTCTTTGGCGATGACGACAAGGACGCGAACACCGATTTCTCGGACGCAGAAAGCTTTTTCAACCTGCCGCAGGGTGACGACGACGAGGATGACGAGGACGAAAAGCCCAGCCGCCGCTAGGACGCAGCCGCGCTGAACCGAAAAGACCCTGGTCTTGCGACCGGGGTTTTTCCTTGCTGTGGCATGATCGGTCCTGGTCGGTCTTGCCAACCTCGCCACCCAGCGGTCCGACATCACATGGGGCAAGTTCCCGACGCCAGAGAGGCCCGGTCCGCATGCTGAAATCGGACAACGCGATCGTGATTTCAACGAGCTTGCCTCGGCTTGTTTGGGCCAGTGTGGTTGTCTTGCCGCGCGGCCCTTTACCTCGGTGACGCCGCACCCTATTCGGCAGTGACACGATCCAGCGAGGAGAGGTCAGACATGCGCACGATTTCCGAAAGCCGGGCCTTCGGTGGCGTTCAGGGCGTCTACGCCCACCAGTCCAGCGCCTGCGGTGGCGAGATGACCTTTGGTCTCTATCTGCCCGAACAGGCGGAGGAAGGCCCGGTGCCGCTGTTGTGGTTCCTGTCGGGTCTGACCTGCACGCATGAAAACGCGATGATGAAGGCCGGTGCGCAACGCTGGGCCTCCGAAATGGGCCTTGCCGTCGTCTATCCCGACACCAGCCCGCGCGGCGAAGGCGTGGCCAACCACGAGGCCTTTGATCTGGGTCAGGGTGCGGGGTTCTACGTCAACGCGACACAAAAGCCCTGGGCGCCGCATTTCCGGATGTGGGATTACGTGACCGAGGAACTGCCGCGCCTGTTGTTCAACGCCTTCCCGGTGGCCGAGGCGGCGCAGGCCATCACCGGCCATTCGATGGGCGGCCACGGTGCGCTGACCATCGCGATGAGCTTTCCCGGGCGCTTCCGCTCCGTCTCGGCCTTCGCGCCGATCTGCAACCCGACGGCCAGCGACTGGGGCCGTCCGCAGTTTCTTGCCTATCTCGGCGCAGACGAGGCGACATGGGCGGCACATGATGCGACAAACCTGATGCGCAAGCGGGGCTTTGACGGGCCGATGCTGGTGGATCAGGGCACGGCGGACCAGTTTCTGGACAAGCTGCGACCCGAGGCACTGGCCGAAGCGATGGTCACGGCCCGTCAAGGCGGCACGTTCAGGATGCAAAAGGGCTATGACCACAGCTATTTCTTCGTCTCGACCTTCATGGAAGAGCATGTCGCGTTCCACGCTGCGGCGCTGCACGCTTAGTGCGGCGGTGGTGATGGCCTTGGCCGCCCCTGCTGCAGCCGGGCAGGCCGAGGCGACGCTGTCGGCGATCAACGGCGCGCGGGCAGAGGCCGGCTGTCCGGCGCTGGTGCTGAACCCGCAGTTGAATGCGGCGGCCAGAAACCATGCCCGCGCGATGGCCGAGCAGGACTTCTTTGGCCATGCCGGCCGCGACGGCAGCCGCCTTGGCAACCGGATCAAGCGGCAGGGCTACAGCTATCGCTCGGCGGCGGAAAACATCGCGGCGGGGCAGTCCTCGGTGACGCAGGTGGTGCGAGGCTGGCTGCAAAGCGCGGGGCACCGGCGCAACATCCTGAACTGCGGGATGCGGGAAACCGGGATCGCGGTGGTCTATGAGGCGGACGACCGGCCCTTGCGCGGCAGCAGCTATCCCTTGCGTTACTATTGGGTGCAGGTCTTTGCCGCACCATGAGTAACCGGCGCATCTTTATCGACGCCGACGCCTGCCCGGTAAAGGCCGAGGCGGAGCGGGTGGCGACGCGGCTTGGCGTGCGGATGATGCTGGTGTCGAACGGGGGCATAAGGCCCTCGCAGAACCCGCTGGTTGAAAGCGTGTTCGTGGCCGCAGGGCCGGACGAGGCCGACAAGTGGATCGCCGAGGCCTGCGGGCCGGGTGATGTGGTGGTGACCGGCGATATCCCTCTGGCCGCGAAATGCGTGGCGGCGGGGGCGCGGGTGGTCAAGCACAATGGCGAGGAATTGACCGCCGCGAATGTGGGCATGGCGCTGGCGACGCGGGATCTGATGGCGGACCTGCGGTCGGCTGATCCGTTCCGGCAGGGCGGCGGCAAGATGTTTTCCAAGGCCGACCGAAGCCGGTTTCTGGATGTGCTGGACCGGGTGCTGCGGGCCGGGCGGGGGTAACGTCCCACCGTGGGACACCTGTCTGACGCTAAAGAAAACAACGGCTTGGCAAGACGCCTTTACGAATTGTTACCTATTCTTCAGGATCGACGCGCGATGTCGCGGCCAGAACAGACGGCCCCGGCACGGCGCGGTCATCTGGCGCCATGGCACGCAATCCGGCCCTGACGGGCATCCTGTTCGCCGCTGGCGGAACCATCATCTTTTCGGTCAACGACGTGGCGATCAAGTTCCTGTCGGGCGGCTATGCGCTGCATCAGGTGATCCTCATACGCGCCTTTGTGGCGATGGCCTTCATCCTGGCCTTCATCGCCTTCAGCGGCACCGGGTTTGCCCAGTTGCGCACCCGCCGTCCGAAGACGCACCTGCTGCGCGTGGCAATCGTGATGGTGTCGAACGTCACGTTCTTTCTGGGGCTGGCGGCGTTGCCGTTGGCCGATGCGGTGGCGGTGGCCTTTGTCAGCCCGATTGCGATCACCGTGCTGTCGGTGCTGTTCCTGAAGGAAACCGTCGGCCCGCGCCGCTGGGCGGCGGTGATCCTTGGCATGATCGGGGTGCTCATCATGCTGCGCCCCGGTGCCGGGGTGATCCAGCCAGCGGCGATTCTGGTGCTGATCTCGGCCATCCTTTACGCCGCCGGAAACCTGCTGGCGCGGCAGATGGGCGGCACCGAAAGCGCGATGACGCTGGGGTTCTTCGTGCAGGCGGGGTTCATCATTGTCAGCGTGGCGATGGGGCTTTGGGTTGGCGACGGGCATCTGGCGACCGATGACAAGATCTGGGCCTTCCTGTTTCGTCCCTGGATCTGGCCACCCGTTGCCGACTGGCCGATCTTTCTGGCCACCGGGCTGGCGGTGGGCATTGGCGGCATGATGGTGACGCAAGCCTACCGCACGGCGGAGGCCGGGCTGGTGGCACCCTTTGAATACGTGGGGATGCCTGCCGCCATCATCTGGGGCGCCGTGGTTTTCGGCACTTTCCCCGACCTGACCGCCTGGGCGGGGATTGCGCTCATTTGCGGATCGGGCCTCTATACGCTGTGGCGGGAAACGGCGCGCAAGAAGGAAGCCCATGCAGCCTGAGGCAGTGATCTTCGACATTGGCAACGTGCTGACCCGCTGGCAGCCCGAAGCGTTCTATGACCGGGTGATCGGCGAGGACCGCCGCCGCGCACTGTTTGCCGCGGTGGACCTGCACGCGATGAACGAGATCGTCGATGCGGGCGGCCTGTTTCGCGAGACGATCTATGGCTGGGCCGACCGGCACCCGGCGTGGGCGCCCGAAGTTCGCATGTGGTATGACCGCTGGATCGAGCTTGCCAGCCCGCGCATCGAAGGGTCGATCGCGCTGCTGCGCGCATTGCGGGGAAAAGGCGTGCCGGTGTTCAGCCTGACCAACTTTGGCAGCTATTCCTACGAGGAAGCGCGGGGAAAGCTGGATTTCCTGAGCGAGTTCGACCGGGAATATGTGTCAGGCCGGATGGGAGTGACGAAACCCGACCCGCGCATCTATGCGATGGTCGAGGAAGATTGCGGTGTGGCGCCCGGACGGCTGTTGTTCGCTGACGACCGGGCCGACAACATCACGGCCGCGGCGCGGCGCGGCTGGCGCACGCATCAGTTTGAAAGCTGGCAGGGCTGGGCGGCGCGACTGGTCGCCGAGGGGCTGCTGACCACGGGGGAGGCAGGGCTATGACCATCGAGATGATTCCGTTTGCCGCCGAGGCGCATATGACCTGGGCCGGGATGACGGCGGCGCTGGAGGCGGGGCATCGCCTGCCGCGCGCCGACATTGCCGACCTGTTGGTCTACCGGGGCGAGGATACGCTTCTGGATCGGGGCGCGTGGATCGACGGCCTGGGCGCACTGGTCAAGATCGGCACCATCGTTCCGGGCAATGCAAAACGCGGCAAGCCCACGATCAACGGCATCGTCAACCTTTTTGACGACCAGACCGGAGAGCTGACCGCGCTGCTGGATTTCCACCTTGTGACCAAGTGGAAGACCGCCGGCGACAGCCTGCTTTCCGCCTCGCGGCTGGCCCGCAAGGACAGTCGCAACATCCTGCTGGTGGGCGCGGGAACCGTGGCGCGCAACATGGTGGACGCCTATTCCAGCATCTTTCCGGGCGCCCGCTTCACGGTCTGGAGCCGCACCCGCGCCACGGCCGAGGCGATGGGCCTGCCGGTGGCCGATGATCTGGAGGCGGCGGTGAAGGCGGCCGACATCATCTGCACCGCGACACTGACGGAAACTCCGCTGATCAAGGGCGCATGGCTGCAACCGGGCCAGCACCTTGACCTGATCGGGGCCTACAAACCCTCGATGCGCGAGGTCGACGATGCCGCGATGGCGCGGGCGCGGATCTTTGTCGACAGCCGGGCGACCACGATCCCCCATATTGGCGAGCTGATCGACCCGCTGAAATCCGGGGCGATCACCGAAGCCGACGTGATCGCCGATTTCTACGACGACCCGGCGCTGTTCACCCGCCGCACGGACGACGAGATCACCATCGCCAAGAACGGCGGCGGCGCGCATCTGGATCTGATGACGGCGACCTACATCGCGGAATGCTGGTCAGCCAAGGGGCGATGAGGCGGGCCGCGCGGCGGTCACACCAGAAGGCGGCGGTCCGTGACGGGGAAGTGCCGCACCATCCCGGCGTCGATCCCGCGACCGAACGGCCTTGGGTCCAGCCGCACCGTCTCGCCGGTTCTTGCCGCCTCGTCGATGGCCAGCAGGGCGCGCATGTCGGCAAGGCCTTCGCCGCCGTCCGCTTCCGGTGGCACGCCTTGGGCGATGCAGTCGGAAAAGCAGGCGATCTGGCCCGCGAAGTGGTCAACCTGACGGAAGGTCTGGCGCTGTTCGTTGCCCGGCGTGCGGATGGTCATTTGCAGGACCGAGTCGAACTTGAACGCGGGGTCGAGGATCAGTTCGGCCCTTGATCCGACGATGCGGATCGTTTCGGTTTCGGCCGAGCCGAACGAACAGAAGAACTGCGCCAGGCGGTCGCCCGGAAAGCGCAGGGTGACGGCAAGGCTGGCGTCGATTTCCGCAAAGCGCGGGTCGGTGGCGGGGCGGCTGGCCATCGCCTGCACGGCGAGGGGTTCGGCGGCAAAGACGTGGCGGGCGGCGTTCAGGCAATAGACGCCGACATCGGGCAGCGCCCCGCCCCAGTGACCGGCCTTCAGCCGATGATTGCCAAGCCGGGTCTGAAAGCCGAAGGTCGCGGCAAAATAGACCGGATCACCGATCTGGCCCTGCCGCACCGCGTTGATCATCGCATGGGTGCCGGGTTCGTTGTGCAGCCGGTAGGCGGTCATCAGATAGGCACCGCTCGCCTTGGCGGCGGCGATCATCGCGTCGCTTTCGGCCAGGGTGGTGGCAAGCGGCTTTTCCACCATGACATGCTTGCCCGCCCGCAGCGCGCGGATGGCGAAATCGGCGTGCATCGAATTGGGCAGGGCGACATAGACGGCGTCGATCCGGTCGCTGGCCAGAAGCGCGTCGTAATCGGCGTAGGACACAACCTCTGGCACGCCGTGGAAATCGGCCAGTTTCCGCGCCGCATCGGGACTGCCCGACACGATGGCCTGCATCCGCGAATTCCCGGTCGTGGCGACCGCGGGCATGAAGGCTTCCTGCGAGATCCAGCCGGCGCCAACAACAGCGTATCTGATCATGATGGTCCTATGGAGTGGGGTGCGCAGCCGTCAGGCTGCCTTTGCGGGTTTCTTGCCCATGATGATCATGCCGAGAAGGTCGTCATCGGTGACCGCGTCGACCTTTACCGTGCCGACAAGCTGGCCGTTCTTCATCACGCAGGCGCGGTCGCACAGTTTCATCACGTTGTGGATGTCATGCTCGATCAGGAAGATCCCCAGACCCTGCGCCTTCAGCTCCTGGATCAGTTCCGCCACCATCTGCGTCTCGTGCGGGCCGAGGGCGGCGGTGGGTTCATCCATGATCAGGATGCGGGCATTGAAGTAGACTGCCCGCGCGATGGCGACCGATTGGCGCTGACCGCCGGAAAGCGCCGACACCGGCACGTTGAACTTGCGGAAGTTCGGATTGAGCCGCGCCATGATCTTGCGGGTCTCGGCCTCCATCTTGGATTCGTCGACGAAGCCGAAGGCGTTGACCAACTCGCGCCCCAGAAACAGGTTCGAGGCGGCGTCAAGATTGTCGGCCAGTGCCAGCGTCTGGTAGATCGTCTCGATGTTCAGCGCGCGGGCGTCGCGCGGGCTGTTGATATCGACCTTCTCGCCGTTGATCAGGATCTGCCCGCTGTCGGCCTTGTAGGCACCCGACAGGCACTTGATCAGCGTCGATTTGCCGGCGCCGTTGTGGCCCAGAAGGCCGACGACCTCGCCGGGGCAGAGATCGACCGTGACGTGATCGACAGCCTTGATACCGCCGAACGAGATCGAGATATCGCGCATCTCGACCAGAGGGGTGTGGGGGGTGTTGCTCATTTCGTCAGCCCCATGCGCTTGCGATAGATGATGTCGACCCAGACGGCGATGATGAGGACCAGCCCGACGACGACGTTCTGGAACGGCGTGTCCACCCCGACCATCGCCATACCCGATTGCAGCGACTGCATGATCAGCGCGCCAAGAACCGCGCCGTAGATCGTGCCGACGCCGCCAGCCAGCGCGGTGCCACCGATCACCGCCGCCGCGATGACACGCAGTTCTTCCAGCATCCCGATGTCGTTGCCGTGGCTTTGCAGCCGGGCCTGGGCGACCAGCGCCGCCAGACCGCACAGGAACCCCATCAGCGCAAAGATCTTTACGGTCAGCGCGCGGGTGTTGATGCCGGAAAGTTCCGCAGCGTCAGGGTTGCCGCCCATCGCAAAGATGTATCGGCCAAGGCGTGTCTTGCGGGCGGTGATCGTCATGCCCACCGCGACGACGATCAGGATGATGACCGAAATCGGCAGGCCGTGCATGGCGCTGAAGCCTTCGGGCATCACCTCGCCGCGCGCTTCGAACAGGCGCTTGAGCTTGGCTTCCGGCACCGGATAGCGCGAAAGCCAGGTGACAAACAGCATGATCGCGCCAACGACCATCGCCATCATCACACCTTCGGCCCAGGCCGGCTTGACGATGAAGCCGTGGCTTTGCTTGTTGCGGCGGGCCGACAGCAGCCCTGCTACCGCAGCGACCGAGGCGGCAACACCAAGCACCATGCTGACCGGCGCGCCCAGCACGCCTTCGGTTCCGCCGAACATCAGAAGATGCGGGTCGGTCAGCGATACGGACTGGCCGTTGGTGGTATACCAGTTGATGTTGCGCCAGACGAAAAGGCCGCCGAGCGTGACGATGAAGGACGGGATGCGCTGATAGCCCACCAGCCAGCCGGTAATCGCGCCCATCCCCGTGCCAACCGCAAAGCCAAGGAGGATGGTGACGACCAGAATGACCGGGCTGCCGTATTCCAGCCCCATCAGCGAAGGCAGCCAAGTCGCCTGGCTCATCGCCATGACGGCGGAACACATGGCCAGCATCGACCCTACCGACAGGTCGATCTGGCGCGCGACGATCACGAAGACCATGCCGCAGGCCATGATGGCGACAGGCACCGCCTGCACCGATATGTTGAAGACGTTGCGCGGGCTGACAAAGGTGCCGCCCGTCCAGATGGTAAAGACCAGCGCAATCGCGGCGAAGGCGACCAGCATCCCCAGAAGCCGGACATCAAGTTCCAGCGTGTCGATGATGCCACGCTTTGGCGCGGGTGCAGTGGCAACCTGCCCGGTGTCAGTCATGTCGATCCCTCCTCCCCTCGGGCCGCCGCTTGGGCTGAGCCGTCCGCATTGCGTGGCGCCCCGATGACCGGGACGCCACCTGTTTCAAACCGTCGGCTTACTTGCAGACCGCCACGTCACCGGTCACGCCGGCGCAGAGCACGTCCTTGGCGATCCAGCCTGCGTCCAGAACCACGTTCAGGTTGTCCTTGGTCACCGGAACCGGCTTCAGGAACACCGAGGTCAGTTCCTTGCCGCCCGGCGAAGTGAACTTGCCCGCACCTTCGACCGCATCCATCGCGGTGCCGCCGGCCAGAGCGACGGCGATTTCGCCGGCCGCCTTGCCAAGCGCGCGGCTGTCTTTCCACACCGAAACGGTCTGGGTGCCAAGCGCCACCCGGTTCAGCGCGGCCATGTCGCCGTCCTGGCCAGAAACCGGGATACCGGCCATGCCCTGCGCGGTCAGCGCCGCAACCACGCCACCGGCGGTGCCGTCGTTCGAGGCGACCACGGCATCGACGCCATTGTCCGTCTCGGTCAGGATCTGTTCCATGTTCTTCTGCGCGTTGGCGGGCTGCCAGTCTTCGGTATAGGCCTCGCCGACGATGCTGATGTCACCGGCGTCGATCGCCGCTTGCAGCACTTCCTGCTGACCGCCGCGCAGGAAATCTGCGTTCGGGTCGACGGGCGAGCCCTTGATCATCACGTAGCGGCCCTTGGGCATCGCTTCCAGAACGGCGCGGGCCTGCATCCGGCCAACCTCGACGTTGTCGAAGGTCAGGTAGAAGGCGCGCGGATCGTCGATCATCCGGTCATAGCCGACAACCGGGATCCCGGCGTCCTGTGCGGCATCAAGGGCCGGGCCGATCGAGGCGCTGTCTTGCGCCAGGATGATCAGCGCCGAGCAGCCTTGGGTGATCATGCCTTCGATGTCGGCAAGCTGCTTGGTGGCCGAGGTCTGCGCATCGGCCGAGATGTATTCGGCACCGGCTGCATCCAGCGCGCCCTTGATGGCGGCTTCGTCGGTCTTCCAACGCTCTTCGCGGAAGTTCGACCAGCTTACGCAGACTTTCATGTCAGCCGCCGAGACGGCCGAGGTCAGGCTCGCAACCGCGACGGACGCGAGCAGAAGGGTCTTGTTCATTCGTATTCCTCCCTTGGAATCACCGGCTGTCTGGCCGGATGGCGACGGTCGCCTGCGCGCATCAAATGCCGGACTCACGATTTTGTCAATTTTTGTTTTTGGCAATATATATTGCAAAACGGTTCCGGTGCCAGTCAGTCGCTGGGCAGCAGCGCGCCGACGTATTCCAGGCTGGCCCGCAACCGCGACATCAGGTCCGGGTCTTGCTGCACGGCCGGGCTGAACGGTTCCATCGACACGAAGCCCCGGTAGCCTGCGGCGAAAAGCTGGCGCAGTTGGGCGACATTGCCGACCCGGTCGTCGATGAAGATCAGCCCGCGGTCAGGCTCGGTCAGGTCGGACGGGGCAAGGTCGGGGCGTGAAATGCCAGACATGTGCGCCAGCCCGATCCGTTCAGGGAACAGCGCGGTATCGCCGCAGCGGAAGAACTGGAACGTGTCGTAACACAGTTGGTAGTCATCCCAGCCGTCGATGTCGGTGACGGCGGCAACGGCCATGTCCTGCCGTTTCATCGTGGACCCCTTCATGCCCAGGGGTTCGACATAGCCCGTAACGCCATGCGCTTGCAGGATCGGGCGCAACTGGCGCAGGCCGTCGCGCAGGTTCCGCTCGGCCTCGGTTTCCGTCCAGCCGTGGTCTTCGGTGTGAACCGGGCACAGCACGACACCGGGCGCCCCAAGGGCGGCGGCGCAGGCGATGATCGCCGCAGCCTCTTTCGCGCGGTCGGGGGTCCAGTCGTTGAAGCGTTGCAGCGCGTTCACCGAGGCGACCGCAAGCCCCGCCGCATCCAGCCTTGCCCGCACGTCCGGCGCGGGTGTGCCATCGGCAAACTCGCGCCCCTCGATATCATTGCGGATTTCGACCGCATGGACACCCGCCGCCATTGCAAGCTGGATGAACTCATCCAGCGAAAGGTGCGGCGCGCAGGTGCGGTTGAGGGCAAAGCGGATCGGCATGGCAGGGCTTTCTGTCCGGTGTGTCAGGTGTAAAGGCCGGGGCGGGTGGCAAGGCAAAGCGACACCTTCGATCCGGTCTGCAATGCGGTGACGACCTGTTCTGCAACAGCCGTTGCAACAAAGCCGTCCCAGGCCGAGGCGCCGACCGGCACCCCCGAGGCGACCGATTGCACCCATGCCCGCATCTGGATGCGGTAGGCATCGGCAAAGCGCGGCACCCAGTTGGCCGGAAAGCCATGCCCGTGCTGGCGCCCACGGTTGGTCAGGGTGACGCTGGGCGCGGCCATTTCCACCGTGCCTTCGCGCCCGACAAGCTGGGCGTGGACGTGGTAGCCGTAGGCCGCGTTCATGAAGACCTCGGTCGACACGATCTGGCCGGTGTCGGTCTCCAGCGTGATCATCAGGGGGTCGCCGCCCGGTGCGGCATTGACGCTTGCCGTGGCAAGGTCAGACCCCAGCAGCCAGCGGCTGATGTCGATTTCGTGGACGAAGGAATTGGTCACCGCCATCGGGCCGGTGAACCAGTTCGGGGCTGCGGCATTGCGGTGGATGTTGTGCAGCAGGACCGGCGCACCGATGCCACCTGCAAGCAGGACCGCCCGCATTTCGACGTATGCCGGATCAAAGCGGCGCATGTAGCCGATCTGCAAAAGCCGCCTGCCACGCGCCACTTCGGCATCGACGATCCGCAGCGCCTCGGCAGCCGTAGCTGCCAGCGGCTTTTCACACAGCGCGGGCTTTCGCTGGGCGATGCAGGCAAGGGCCAGCCCGGCGTGGGTCGCATCGGGCGAGGCGATGACCACCGCCTCGACCCCGGGTGCCGCAATCAGGGCCATCGGATCGGAAAACACCTGCGCCCCGGCAGCCAGTGCCTGCGCCCGATCGGCATCGGCGTCGCAGACCGCCACAACCTGTGCGCCGCCCGTTTCCTCGCGCAGCAGGCGCAGATGTTCCGCTCCCATCACGCCAAGGCCGATGACCCCGACCGCCACTGTCATTGCACGTCGATCCAGCGCCCTTCGCGGCTGCTGGTCTGGATGGTTTCGACCAGCGTCTGGATGCGCAGGCCCTTGCGGAAGTTGAAGGGTTCCGGTGCCTTGCCCGCGATGGCGTTGATGTAGCCCGCAACCTCGATGGCCTTCAGGTCGTTGAAGCCGATCTGGTGGCCCGCCGCGACACAGAACAGGCCGTAAGGCGCGTGGTCGGGGCTGGCCTCGATCCGCCGGAACCCCTGGCGGCCCTTGGCATCGGCGGTCGAGAAGAAGTTGATGACGTTGAAATGTTCCTGACTGAAGGCCAGCGCGCCCTTGGTGCCGTAAACCTCGAAGTCGTGCTGCATCTTGCGGCCCGTTGCGATCCAGTTGCCTTCGATGCTGCCGGTGGCGCCATTGTCAAAGCGCAGGAAGGCGCGGCCCACGTCATCGACCATCACCGCCTTGCGCCCGCCGCGCCCGTCCGGGCGTTCGGCGATCATGGTCACGAGGTCGCCCATCACGCGGGTGATCGGGCCAACCAGAAACTCGGCCGTTGCCAGCGCGTGGCTGCCGATATCGGCCAAGGCGCCACCGCCTGCGGGATCGTGGCGGAAGGTGTAGCTGCCCGAAGGATCGGCCATGTAGTCTTCGCAATGGATGCCGCGATAGCCGCGGATCTCGCCCAGCTCGCCGCCGGCGATCATGTCGCGGGCAAGGGCCAGCATCGGGTTGCAGAGGTAGTTGAAGCCGACTTGCGTCTTCACGCCCCTGGCTTCGGCGGCCAGCGTCATGTCAAGCGCATCGCCAGCCAGCGGGGCCAGCGGCTTTTCGCAGTAGACGTGCTTTCCGGCGGCGATGGCGGCCAGCGACATCTCCTTGTGCAGCGCGTTGGGCGCGGTGATCGACACCAGATCAATCTCGGGGTTGGCCATGATCGTGCGCCAGTCGCTGGTCGCATCGGCAAAGCCAAGCGTCTGGCGCGCGCGTTCGGCGGCCTCATCCGTGATGTCGGCCACGGTGTGGAGTTCAAGGTCGAACGGCAGTTCGAACACCCGGGGCGCCGAGGTAAAGCCGAAGACATGGGCCTTGCCCATGAAGCCTGTGCCGATCAGGCCGATGCGCAGTTTGGGTTTGGTCATTTCACAGGTTCCTTCGTGCCGCGTGTGGCAGGGGCATTGACGACAAGCGCCGGATCAAGCCGTCCGGCAAAGAAATCGAGCACGTTCTGCACCGAGGCGACGGCCATGCGTTCTGCCGCCTCGGCAGTCAGTCCCGCCGTGTGAGGGGTCAGGATCACCTGATCGAAGGCCAGCAGCGGGTGGTCAGGGCCGGGGGGTTCGACATCGAACACATCAAGCGCTGCGGCGGCGATCTGCCCGGACCGCAGCGCATCGGCCAAGGCCGCTTCATCGACGATCCCGCCCCGCGCGGTGTTCACGATGATCGCGCCCCGCTTCATCAGCGCCAGTTCCACCACGCCGATGATCGGTTTGTCGGCCTTCGGGATGTGGACCGAGACGAAGTCAGCCCCCGCCAGCGCGGCGGCAAGATCGTCTGCGCAAGCGACGTGGCCTTCGGGCCAGCCCTTGCTGGCAAGGTAGGGATCATGCGCCGAAATCTTCATGCCGAACGCGGCAGCCATCGTCGCAAGATGCCGCCCGATCCGGCCATAGCCGATGATGAGAAGGCTCTTGCCCGACACCTCGCCCTGCTCCAGCCGGTTGCGCCAGCCCCAGGGACCGTTCCGCACGGCGCGGTCGGACCGGATCAACTGCTTGGCGCAGGCGAGGATCTGCATCATCGCGTGTTCGGCCACGGACACCGAATTCACATCGCCCACGATGCACAGCGGGATGCCGCGCGCGTTCAGGGCCGCCACATCCACCGCGTCATATCCGACCCCGTGGCGCGACACGATCTGCAACCGTTCCGCCTTTGCCACGCTGGCTGCCGTCATCGGCTGCGTGCGGATCACCATGCCGTCGGCCTGCGCCAGCCAGGGCTGGTAGGATGCTTCGCTGATCTCTTCGACATGGGTGCAGGTCACGCCATCGGTGGCATCCAGAAGGGCAAGTCCCGCCGGATGCAGCTTTCCGGCGATCAGGATATGCGGCATCAGTAACCTCCCTTTTCCGTCTTTCCCGCCACGCCTTCGGTCAGTCTGCGAAACCCTGTCACGGCGGTGGCGGCGGCGGCGGCAAGGAAGCGGCTGTCGCCACCCACCGTCGTCATGTCGAAACCCCAGCCGATGGCACGCGCCGCATAATCCGGCGTGCCGCAATGCAGGGCGGCGCGGATGCCATGCGTCTTGCAGGCCGCCACGATGGTTTGCAGGGCGGCGATCATCTCGGGTTCCTCGCGGTCGAAACCGGGGGCAAGGCGACCTTGGGTCAGGGACAGGGTCAGGTCGGCGGGGCCGACATAGATGCCATCCAGACCGGGTGTTGCGGCGATGGCGTCAAGGTTCGCCATGCCCTCGGCGGTTTCGATCATTGCGAAGGCCAGCATGTTGTCATTCGCCTCGGTCGCGTAGTTGGCCCCGGCGGCGAAGGACACGCGGGTCGGGCCAAAGCTGCGCTGGCCCAGTGGCGGATAGCGCAGATAGCTGACGAAGCGGGCGGCTTCCTCGGCCGAATTGACCATCGGGCAGATGATGCCGTAGGCCCCCGCATCCAGCGCCTTCATGATGATGCCCGGCTCCAGCCACGGCACCCGCGCCATCAGCGTGGCGCCAGATGCCCGCATCGCCTGAAACATCGGCAGCAGGTTGGAATAATCCAGCGCGCCATGCTGCATGTCGATCGTGACGCTGTCGAACCCCTGCGCCGCCATGATCTCGGCGGTGAAGGGGTTGCCGATGCTGCACCAGCCGTTGAGGGTGGGGCGGCCCTCGGCCCACAGCGCTTTCAGCTTGTTCGGGATCATGCCCACACCATCTGGCTGGATTTCACGTCAAGGTAATCGCGGATGCCTTCGATGCCGCCTTCGCGGCCCATGCCGGAATGGTTGGTGCCGCCGAACGGCGCCTCACTTGCCGCCATCGCGAAGGAGTTGATGCCGACCATGCCCGCCTTCAGCGCGGCAACCGTGCGGCGGGCGCGGGCGGGGCTGGTGGTGAAGGCATAGGCCGACAGGCCCATGTCGCAGGCATTGGCGCGGGCCAGCACCTCGTCCTCGGTGCCAAAGCGGGTGATCGCGGCGATGGGGCCGAAGTTTTCCTCGGCCATCACCGCCATGTCGTCGGTGCAGCCGGTCAGCACCGTCGGGGCAAAGAAATGCCCGGCGTTGAAGCCGGCAGGGCGCGCGCCGCCCGTGGCAAGCGTTGCCCCGGCGGCAACGGCCCCGGCGACGATCTTTTCCATTTCGGCCAGACGGCCCGCGTTGATCAGGGGCCCCATCGCCACCGAAGGGTCGAGCCCGTCGCCCAGCTTGATCGCGGTTGCCCGTTTCACGAAGCCGTCGACAAAGGCGTCGTGCAGGCTGTGGTGGACATAGAACCGGTCGCCCGTCACGCAGACCTGGCCTGCGTTGGCAAACTTTGTCGGCACGGCCACGTTCAGCGCGGCTTCAAGATCGGCGTCGCCGTAGATGATGACCGGGGCATTGCCGCCAAGCTCCATCGACACCTTCTTCAGCGTGTCGGCGGCATCGCGGATCATCTGCTGGCCAACGCGGGTGGAGCCGGTCAGCGACACCTTGCGCACCGATTTTGCCGCCATCAAGGGCGCGTAGGTGGCCGCAGTCGGCCCGACAACCAGGTTGACCGCGCCGGCGGGCAGGGAACCCGCACGGACGCAGTCAACCATCACCATCGCCACGCCCGGCGTCTGCGACGACGGGCGGACGATGATGGAGCAGCCTGCCGCAAGGGCGGGGGCAACCTTGCGTGCAATCAGGGCCGCAGGAAAATTCCAGGCGGTGAAGGCAGCAACGATGCCGACGGGCTCGTGATGCACCTCGAACCGGCCACCCGGCACGCGGGACTCGATGATCCGGCCGTAGATCCGGCGCGCTTCTTCGGCATACCAGCGAAACTGGTCGATGCTGAGCGCCCATTCCCGGCCCGACTGCGCGATCGGCTTGCCGGTTTCAAGACTGATCATCCGCGCCGATTCATCGGTGCGGCGCAGCATCTCGTCGGCAATCCGGTGCATCGCATCGGCCCGGTCAAAGCCGGACGTGGCGGCCCATGCCGTCAGGCCCGAGGCTGCGGCGGCAAGGGCGGCTTCGGTATCGGCGGCCGAGGCCACCGGGCAATCACCAAGCGACTGTTCGGTGACGGGGCTGAACACGGGCGCGGTGGCGCCGGTGACGCTGGCGCGCCATTCCCCGGCGATGAAAAGTCCGAAACGGGCATACATCAGGCAAACTCCTTCACGGCCACGACACGGCCCTCGGCAATGGATTTCAGCGCCGCCTCGGCCAGCACCAGCGCCAGCCGCCCATCCTCGAACCCGACCGGGACGGCGCGACCCGCTTCAACGGCATCGACGAACTCCGAAATCTCGGTGTCGACGGCCTCGCGGTAGCGTTCGATGAAGAAGTTCAGCGGTGGCTCGGCGTGGTCGGTGAAATCGGCGGTGTGCAGCGTCATTTCATTCGCCCGGCGGTTTTCCGGCAGCGCCATGCCCGTGGTGCCCAGCGCCTCGACCTGCTGATCGGAGCCAGCATCGCCGGTGGGTGGGCAGCGAGGTTTGCGGCGTGCATGACGCCAATGCGTCCGCAGCCGAGCACGGCGATCCGGATCATGGTCTTCCTCCCGAGTCAGTCTTGCAACAGTAATTGCAATATTCATTGCTAAAAACACCTATTGTCAACATGCAATGCGCGATATTATGGTCACGAGCAAGAATGAGGGAGGAGAGGCTATGGAACACTCGACGATTCGCCTGACCATGGCGCAGGCGGTGGTGCGCTGGCTGACGGTGCAGTTCACGGAAATCGACGGCCAGCGGGTGCCGCTGTTCGCGGGTGTCTTCGGCATCTTCGGCCACGGCAACGTCACCTGCCTGTCCGAGGCGCTGGAGGCCGTGCAGGACCAGCTTCCCACATGGCGCGGCCAGAACGAACAGTCGATGGCACTGGCCGCCATCGGCTTTGCCAAGGCGAAACGCCGCCGTCAGATCATGATCGCCACCTCGTCGATCGGGCCGGGGGCGTTGAACATGGTGACGGCGGCAGGCACCGCGCATGCCAACCGCCTGCCGGTGCTGCTGATTGCGGGCGACACCTTCAACACCCGCCTGCCCGACCCGGTGCTGCAACAGGTGGAACACTTCAACAACCCGACCGTCACGGTGAACGACGCGTTCAAATCGGTGACCCGCTACTGGGACCGGATCACCCATCCGGCGCAGATCCTGCAATCGCTGCCGCAAGCGGTGGCCGCGATGCTTGATCCGGCCGATTGCGGGCCTGCCTTCATCGGGCTGCCGCAGGATACGCAGGAACTGGCCTTCGACTATCCGGTCGTGTTCTTCGAACCGCATCTGTGGACCATTCCGCGCCCCCGCCCCGACCGCCGCGCCATTGCCGAAGCGGCCGCGCTGCTGAAGTCCGCGAAGAAGCCGCTGATCATTTCCGGCGGTGGCGTGCGCTATTCGGGGGCAGAGGTTGCCCTGTCGAAATTCGCCGCCGAGCGGGGGATTCCGGTGGTCGAGACCATCGCCGGCAAGGGTGCGCTGACGCATCACCACCCGGTTCATGCCGGACCCATCGGCATCATCGGCTCCACCTCGGCCAACGCGCTGGCGGCCGAGGCGGATGTGATCCTGTCGATCGGCACCCGCCTGCAGGATTTCACCACCGGGTCATGGACCGCCTTCGCCAAGGACGCGCGCTTCATCTCGATCAACGCGGCACGGTTCGACGCGATAAAGCACCGCGCGCTGGCTGTCATCGGCGATGCGCTGGAGGGGATCGAAGAGCTGGACGCGGCCCTTGGCGCGTGGAAGGCACCAGCCGGGCATCTGCCGCACGCCAAGGCGCTGTTTCAGCAGTGGGACGCGCTGCTGGATGACCACCAGACCCCGACCAACGCGCCGATCCCGACCTATGCCCAGGTCGTCAACGTGGTGAACGCCGCTGCGGGCGAGAAGGACACGCTGATCGCCGCAGCCGGCGGCATCCCCGGCGAGGTGGCAAAGGGCTGGCGCGTCAAGGCGCCGAACACCTTCGACCTGGAGTTCGGCTTTTCCTGCATGGGCTATGAAATTGCCGCCGGCTGGGGGTGTGCCATGGCGCAGGAAGGCCCCGGCGCGGTTGGTGGCACGCCCATCGTCATGCTGGGCGACGGCACCTACATGATGATGAACTCCGACATCTATTCGACCGTGCTTTCCGGCCACAAGATGATCGTCATCGTCTGCGACAACGGCGGTTATGCCGTGATCTCGCGCCTGCAGCAGTTCAAGGGGGTGCCTGGCTTCAACAACCTTCTGAAGGACTGCCGCATCCAGAACCGCGAGGCGCCGCTGCACGTCGATTTCGCCAAGCACGCCGAATCGATGGGGGCCGCGGCACGCCATTGCGAAAGCCTTGCCGATCTGCAGGCCGCGATGGAATGGGCGCAAGGCAACGACCGCACCACCGTCATTTCCATTGTCACCGATGCCCATGCCTGGGTGCCGGGCGACGCCGACTGGGATGTGGGCGTGCCGGAAATCTCGGACCGCGACAGCGTGCAGAAGGCCCGCGCCCATCAGGAAGAAATCCGCGCAAAACAGCGTGTTGGAGTGTAAGGACAAATGAAGGCAAGACTTGGTATCGCCCCGATTGCATGGTGGAACGACGATCTCGCGGAACTTTCCGATGACGTGAGCCTGGAGGAATGTCTGCGTCAGGCTTCGGTCGCGGGCTTTACCGGGATGGAGACCGGACGCCGCTTTCCGATGGACATGGCCGAACTTGGCCCGATCCTGTCAAAGTTCGGCGTCTCGGTCTGCGGCGGCTGGTTTTCCGGGCTGCTGCTGGACGGCGACATCGAGGTTGAGAAAGACCGCATCGCGCAGCAGATGGCGTTCTTCAAGGCGGCCAAGGCGCCGTGCATCGTCTATGGCGAAACCGCGCGGTCGGTGCAGGGCGTGAAATCCGCGCCCCTCGCCACCAAGCCCAGGCTGACCGAGGCGGAAACCGCCGCCTATGGCCGCAAGATCAGCGACTTCGCCGATTGGTGCGCGGCCAACGGCATGCCGATCAGCTATCATCACCACATGGCTGCCGCGATCGAGACCGAAGCCGAACTTGACCTGTTCATGCAGCATTCGACGGTGCCCCTGCTGTTTGACGCAGGTCACATGGCTTTTGCCGGCGGCGACAACCTGCGCGTCATCGACACCCACTGGAAGCGGATCACCCATGTCCACACCAAGGACATCCGCCGCGCCGTGGTGGACGGGCTGGACCGCAGCCGCGAGTCGTTCCTCGATGCCGTGGTGAAAGGCGCCTTCACCGTTCCCGGCGACGGCTCGCTGGATTTCGAGGCCATCGTCAAGGCGCTGGCGGGCAAGGGCTACGAGGGCTGGTTCGTGGTCGAGGCAGAGCAGGACCCGAAGGTTTCGCCACCCCTGGAAATGGCAATCAAGGGCCACAAGGAACTGATGCGCGTCATGGCGGCCGCCGGCTACGAGGTGGTGCATTGACCGCGTTTTCCGGCAACCGCATGGATGGCAAGGTCTGCGTTGTCACCGGGGCGACGCAGGGCCTTGGCCTTGCCATCGCCCGTCGCCTTGCTGCGGCGGGTGCAGCGGGCATCGTCATCACTGGCCGCAACGCCGAACGCGGTGCGCAAGCCGCCCGTGACATTGCCGAGACCCACGGCATCTGGGCGCATTTCCTGCAAGCCGACTTTGGCCGCGTGGAAGACTGCCGGATGGTCATCGCGGAAACCGACCGTCTGTTCGGGCGCATCGACGTGCTGGTGAACGCAGGCGCATCGACCGCGCGCGGAACCATCGTCGACACCACGCCGGAAACCTTTGACGAGCTGTTCTCGACCAACGTGCGCGGCCCCTATTTCCTGATGCAGGAGGCGATCAGGCTGATGATCGGCAAGGGCATCGAAGGCGCCATCTGCAACATCGGCTCGATCTCGGCGCTGGCCGGGCAGCCCTTCATCAACGCCTATTGCGCCAGCAAGGGCGCGTTGACGACGCTGACCGCCAACACGGCGTTTTCGGTCATGGCCAACCGCATCCGGGTGAACCAGGTGAACGTCGGCTGGATGGCCTCGGACCACGAGCGCGAGATTCAGGCGACCGGCGGTGATCCTGACTGGGAAGCGAAGGCTGCCGCCAGCCTGCCCTTCGGTCGCCTTGTCGACCCGGCCGAGGCGGCGCGGGCGGTGAACTTTCTGGTGTCGGACGATGCCGGGCTGATGACCGGTGCCATCGTGAACTTCGACCAGTCGGTCTGGGGTGCCGTGGCAACCGGGATGCCCGTGCCGGAAGGCCCGATGCGTTTGCCGTGACCGATGCGGGCGCGGGAAGCCGCCCCCTTCGGCCTTAGGGCCCGGTCACCACCGGAATGCGAGGCTCGCCGCCATCCTTCTGCAAGCGCGCGGCGAGCGCCACGCACAGCGCCTGCGCCAGACACATCGGTGCCGCAAGCGAGCGCGAGAAGGTGTATTCATGTTCCGGCACGGCAAACAGGACTTTCGCCGTCTTGGCATAGGGTGAAAGCGTGCTGTCGGTGATCGCGACAATGGGAACACCGCGGCCGGCGGTTTCTTCGGCCACGTTCACCACCTCGGTTGCATAAAAGCGGAACGACACGACGAACAGCATGTCGGACGGCCGCGCCACCTTGGCCATATGGGTTGCCAGCCCGCCGCTGGCATCCAAAAGCACGGTGCGCTTGCCCAGCATGGTCAGCACATAGCGCAGCAATTCGACCACCGGCTCGGACCGAAGCTGTCCGATCAGATAGATGGTGTCGGCGGCCTCCATCAATGCCGCCGCCTCGGCCAACTGGCCGGCGTCCATCTGGGCCAGCAAATCCTGCAACGAAGCGACATCCCGCGTCACCAGATCGGCAAGAAAGCCCATCTCGCCCTCACGCGCGCCGCCAAGTTCCGCCTCCAGCGCCCGAACCCGTGCGTCAAACCCCGGCGCGGCAGTCGACAGGCGGCGCTGGAACACCGCCTGAAGTTCCTTGAACCCCTTGTAGCCCAGCGATTGCGCATAGCGCACAAAGCTTGACGCGTGAATCCCGCACTTCTGCCCGATGGCATTGACCGACAGCACCGCCACGTCATTGGGATTCTGCGTGAGGTAAAGCGCGATCCGCTGGTAGGATTTGCTCATGTCCTCATAGCGGTCATGGATCAGCTTGATCAGGTCTTCGTAGCTTTCAGGCGGGCGGTAAGAGGCCATGTGTCACGTCCGGGCTTGCAGGCAAAAGGGGCAGTCCACTGCCCGCCAATGCATCATCCGCAGCAAAATTTGTCAAACGCATTGCAATGCATCGTTCCATGCATTGCAGCCGTTGCAGGCGTCAGCCCCGCGCCGGGCGCCGCAGGATCAGCGCCAGCGGCATGGCCGCAAGCGAGACCCACATCATCAGACAGAAGTCGTCCACATAGGACAGACGGCAGCTTGAAACCGTCCACGATGCGTCTGGCCTTCCGGTCATTGCTCATTTGCCGAACAGCCCCCTGATGGTGGCTCGTGCGCGTGCGGTGGGTCTGGGGTCGATCTGCCCTGCTGCATCCCGGATCTCCGCCAGCCAGAGCCGTTCGTTCGCCGAGACCGGCGTTCCAAGGATCTCGCGCAGGGCGAGCGCAGCGGTTGAGCCGACCGCCTGTTCGAGAGCGAGCCGCATGAGGAGGGCCGGGTCACACTCCAGCGCTGCCGCCAAGGCAGGCACGCGATCAAGGGCCAGCTTCGAGTTGCCGGCCTTCAACATCGACAGGTAATTGCCGTTCACGAACCCGGCTTCGGCGGCGATGTCGGCTTGCATCTTCGGTCTCAGCTCAAGGACACCTTTCGCAATGAACTGCGCCAGGTCGCTGTCTTTGCAGGGGTCCGCGCTCATTTCGCTCTCCATGAAATCGCAGCGCTGTTCGCTGCACCTCATTTATGGCGATCGGCTGATGGGAAGATCGTGGGGGCCGGGTGGGGGCGTGTTGGCTGGTTCCCCTGGAACATGCTCCACTTTGAGCCCGTAGACCCGCGGCCGGCCTTCAATTACTCGCTGGGCATTGCAGGCCAGGCGCACCGTGACCTGACAATAGTTGCTGGCCGGATTTCATGCCACATGGTGTCTGCCAGACGGAGATCGGTTTGCAGGCGGTCAGTGGGGACGCTGAGGCGCGACAGACTCTCGCTGAGCACGGCGGGAGCCGCTTGGCCTGGATCCCAATCACGCGCAAGCGCCGGGACGATACCAGTGGTTCTGGGCACCCGACACGCATACAGCTTGACGCTGATCGTTGACCTAAGGAAAGAAACCGCACCATGTCCCGCAACATACTTTATCTCCTCATCGGACTGCTAGCCATTGGTCTCGGTGTTGTTGGCTACCTGTATTATGAAGAGAGCCAAAGCGGCATTGAGATAAGGATCGGTGAGGAGAGTATCTCGATTGAGGGAAATTAGGCGCGGCCAGCGGCGTGTCAGGTATCCCAGCGCCGAGTTTCGCGCAGACCGCCGGCACGGTCGATTTGTCGTGTAGCAACTCAAGGACGCTTACCGACCAACAGCGTTTCGAAGCCGCAGGACTCATCGTCTTTTGAGACGCAGAATCGTAGCGCTTCACTGTTCCGGAGCTCAAGGCCATGCTCAGGATAAGATATTGATATATCGGGATTTTTCATATTGGTCGGAGCGAGAGGATTCGAACCTCCGACCCCCTGCTCCCGAAGCAGGTGCGCTACCAGACTGCGCTACGCTCCGACCGTGGGCGCGGGGTTAAACGCATCCGCCGCGTTTTGCAAGGGCCAGTGCGCAGCTCACCGTTCATCCGCGCTGCGGTCAAAGCGTTTCAGCCAACTGGAGATCCGCGGCATCGTGCCATAGTCGAACCGCGTCCGGCTTTCGGTGACCGGCCGGTTCTGGCTGACCGAGGGTGCCTGTTCGCGCAAGACGATGTAGATGCCGGACGCGACGATCACCGCCGTCCCGACCCAGGTGTAGAAATCGACGCTTTCGTCAAAGAAAAGCCAGCCGTATAGCGCCGCCCAGATGATCTGCGAATACTGCATCGGGGCCACGATCACGGCCGGCGCGATCCGATAGGCCGCGATGATGCCCAAGGCACCCAGCATCCCAAGAAAGGCCATCACCGCCGTCAGTGCCAGATGGTCGATCGGCATCGGCACATAGACGAAGGGCATCACCAGACCCATGACGAAAAAGCTGAGCACCATCGGGTACAGCATCAGCACCACCGAGCGTTCCTCCGACCCGATCTTGCGCACGATGACCGAGGTCAGCGCCCCGGTGATCGCCGCCCCAAGTGCTGCAAGGTGGCCAATGCCAAGGGCATCGCCGCTGCCGGGGCGCAGCACGATGATCACGCCGATCAGACCGACGATCACCGCAACCCCGCGCCGCAGACCGACCTTTTCGCCAAGCATCGGGATCGCCATCAGCGTGATCAGCAGCGGCATGGCAAAGAAGATCGCGTAGCATTGCGCCAAGGGCAGCTTGGAGAACGCAAAGAACCCCATCACCCCGGTGACCATCGCCGCCACCGTGCGCAGCGCCGTCCACCACGGGTGGCGCGGGATCAGCGTGCCGTCGCGCCGGTCGCCCATCAGCATCAGGGTAACCAGCGGAAACCCCATCAGGCCGGAAAAGAAGATGATCTGGAACGAGCTGTAGGTCTCGCCCAAAAGCTTCACCACCACGTCATGCGTCGCGTAAAAGCCGAAAGCGGCAAGCGAAAACAGCGCCCCGCGAAGGGTGGAGTTCATCTGGGAAGGGTCCGAAAAGGGGCGGTGTAGGATCGCCGTTACCAAAGGCATTTTTGCGCCAAAGCCCGGCGGGCGCAAGGGTGGCTGCGGGCCTTTCTGCGGCCGTGGTCGCTATTCAGGCGGGTTTCTGTTGCCGCGCCACGATGACCAGACCGGCAAGGATGATCATCGCGGTGCCGATCATGGCCTGCAGGCTCATCCCCTCGTCAAACAAAAGCGCGCCGAAGATCGCGCCCCAGATGATCTGGCTGTATTGCATCGGGGCCACCACGATACCGGGCGCGCGGCGGTAGGCGGCGATGATCGCCAGATAGCCAAGAAAGGTGGTGGCGGCCATCACCGCCGTCACCGCAAGATCGGCCATCGGCATCGGCCGATAGACAAACGGCAGCACCAGAGCCGCCACAAAAAGCTGCAACATCAACGGGTAAAGGATCATCACCGCCGTCCGCTCGGTGGCACCGCTGGCCCGGATGATGACATAGTTCGCAGCACCCAGCATCGCCCCCACCAGCGCCGCCGCATGGCCCCATTGCAGCGTCGCCTGCCCCGGATCAAGCGCCACGATCACGCCCGCCAGCCCCGCCAGCACCGCCACCCCGCGCGCAAGGTCGATGGGTTCGCGCAGCACCAGCGCCGACAGCAGGGTGATGAAGATCGGCATGGTGAAGAAGATCGCATAGGCCTCGGCCAGCGGCAGGCTGGCAAAGGCATAGGTTCCGGCAATGCTGTTCAGCACCACGATCACCGCACGCAGCGCCATCAGCCGTGGCCGTTCCGGTCTGAGCGGCCCGCCGACCGGGTCGGCCATCACATGGCCTGCAACCAGCGGCACGGTCAGCAGGCCGGCAAAGAAGATGATCTGGAACGGATCATACCCGCCGCCCAGAAACTTGACGCTGATGTCGGTGACGACGAACAGCCCCATCGCCAGCAAGCCAAGGCCAGCGCCCTTCAGGTTGGACGGATGCGGCATGGCGCGGACCTCTTCGGTGTGCCGCGCCCGCCCGCGTCAGAGGCTGGCGTCAAGCGCTGCGATCACCGCGTCGCCCATCTGGCTGGTCGAAACCGGCACGCCGCCTTCGGGGCCCATCAGATCGGCGGTGCGCACGCCGTCAGCCAGCACCTTTTCGACCGCCTGTTCAACGCGGGTCGCTTCTTCGCCCAGATCGAACGAATAGCGCAGCGCCATCGCGAACGACAGGATGCAGGCGATCGGGTTGGCCTTGCCGGTTCCGGCGATGTCGGGGGCCGATCCGTGGACCGGCTCGTAAAGCGCCTTCGGGCGGCCGTTGGCCATTGGCAGGCCAAGGCTGGCCGAGGGCAACATGCCAAGCGACCCGGTCAGCATCGCCGCCATATCGGACAGAAGGTCACCAAAAAGGTTGTCGGTGACGATCACGTCGAACTGCTTTGGCCAGCGGCACAGCTGCATCGCGCCCGCGTCGGCATACATGTGGGTCAGCGCTACGTCCGGGTATTCCTTGTCGTGGATTTCCTGCACCACCTCGCGCCAGAGGATGCCGGATTCCATCACGTTGGCCTTCTCCATCGAGCAGACCTTGTTGTTGCGCTTGCGCGCAAGTTCGAAGGCCGAGCGGGCAACGCGGGCAATCTCGGATTCCGTGTAGCGCTGGGTGTTGATGCCGACACGCTCGTTGCCTTCGGTGAAGATCCCGCGCGGTTCGCCGAAATAGACGCCAGAGGTAAGTTCGCGCACGATGACGATATCAAGGCCGGCGACCACGTCCTTTTTCAGGCTGGAGAAATCGGCCAGCGCGTCAAAGCACTGGGCGGGGCGGAGGTTGGAAAACAGGTCCATCTCCTTGCGCAGGCGCAGAAGGCCGCGCTCCGGCTTCACGCTGAAATCCAGCTTGTCGTATTTCGGGCCGCCGACCGCGCCCAGAAGCACCGCGTCCACCGCTTGCGCCTTTGCCATCGTGGCATCGGTCAGGGGCGTGCCATGCGCGTCATAGGCACAGCCACCGACAAGGTCTTCGCTGATGTCGAAGGCGATGCCGCGCTTGGTGCCGAACCAGCCGATGATCTTTTTCACCTCGGCCATGACCTCGGGGCCGATGCCGTCGCCGGCGAGGATAAGAAGGGATGGGTTGGCCACGGGCGTTCTCCTGCGGAAATGACGGGAATCGCGTAGCCCCTTGGCAGGGGGCGGTCAAGCGCAGACGGCTTGGCAGGCGTCTCAGGGCAGGGTCAGATCCACCCAGACCGGCCGGTGGCGCGACGCGGCGGCCAGATCGGCGGCAAGGGGGTCGCTGTCCGGGGGCCAGAGGGCGCCCGCAGCGGTGACGGTCAGGTTGGCGGCGGGCAACACCAGATCGACGCGCAGCCCGCCGATCTCGGCGTAAAGCGCGGTATCCAGCGCCGGGTCGCCGGTGTGGTCAGGCTCCACCCGCCCGTGCGTGCCACGCGGGGCGGGGTCTTGCAGCGCCGGGTGGGACAGAAGCGCCGCGATGCCGTCGCGCAGGCCGTCGCCATCGTTGGGGTCCAGGTTGGCATCGCCCAGCACGACGAAGGGCGCGGCAGGTGCCGCCATCGGCAGCGCGCCGTCCAGCATCAGCCGCCAGAACGCCGCCTCGTCATGGTTGCGCCGCCCATTGCGGTCTTCCGGGCCGTCGAACACCGGGGGCGTGGCGTGCCATGCCAAAAGGTGCAGCGGGCCTTGATCGGTCAACACCGGCACATCCCAGAAACCGGTCGTCGCCAGCCGCTGCACGGCAGCAAGATCGGGCGCGTCGGTGCCAAGGGTCTTGGGCAGGTCGCGCCAGAGGTGATCCGAGAAATCGCGCACCCCGGCCTCGTCCAGCGGCAGGCGCGACAGGATCGCCATGCCGCCATTTCCGGCAAACAACCCGAATCCCTGCGCATCACGCGGGTCACCGATGCGACCGTTGCCATCCACGTCAAAGCCGGTCTGGTCGCCAGTGTTGGGGCGCAGCGCAAAGCGGTGCGGGTAGGGCGCGCCCGCCGTTTCCAACGCCTCGGCCAGCAGGCCCAGCGCCACCAGCCCCGCGTCGTAATCGACATCGGTCAACAGCAGCACATCGGCATCCAGCGCCACCAGCACCCGCACCAGCGCCGCGATCTGCGGATCGTCGCCCGCGACCAGATCCTGCACCAGAAGCCCCGGCCCGGTGCGCGCCAGATCGACATTGTAGGTGGCAACGCGCAGCGGTTCTGCCGCCAGCGGCGTTGGCAGCGCGGCCAGCCACAGTGCAAGAAGCGTCGCGCGCAGGGTCAGGCCTTCGCCATCGCGTCGAGGGCGTCTTCCTCGGTCGGAACAAGGCCGCGTTTCGTGCGGATCATGTCGGCGATCCGGCCCATCGCCACACCCCGCATCAAAAGGCTTGCCGGCAGGAAGGCCCAGGCGGCCATTGTCCAGATCAGGGTCTGCGCCGAGGTCAGCGTTGACGGTGGCAGGCCGGAACTGGCCAGCGTGACCAGGGTGGGAATGAGGAACGGCAGCAGGAACCCGACCGCAAGGTTGAACCGCGCGTCGCGCTCAAGCCGGTCGACCACGTCGCCGCCTGCGGTGGGTTCGAAGGTCGGCAGGTTGACCCAGACGTTGAAGGCGCTTTTCGTCGACGGCCAGCCCGCGAGTTTCAGCACGATGACGAACACCGCCAGCGACAGGATCGACAGGAAGTAGGCCGTGCCGGCAGCGGTGCGCACATCCAGCACCTCTGCCGGGGTCGCGGTCTCCGCCATCATGTAAGACGCCAGCCGAACCGGCGAATACGGGAAATCCAGCGATTGCCCGATCAGCACCCCCACGGCCCGGAACAGCCGCGTGACAGTGGTCGGGTCTTCACGGTCTGCCACGATGACCGACAGGGTGATGATGATCGCCAGCAGCATCAGGTACCGGATGCGGTTGAACGGCGCGCCGTCGCGAAATTCGACAAGGCTGGGGTAGACGGCGTTGTATTCCATGAACACCAGCGCCCCGGCGAACAAGGCCATCAGCGCCACGATCTGCTTGGTGTCGGTGCCGATGCCCGGCAGGATCACCGAAGGCATCACGATCAGGATCATCACCAGAAACGCGCGCACCGCCGCACCCGTCGCACGGTTCAGCCATGTCCGGGCGTGCCCGTCCATCGACGGGACGATCCGAACTTCAAGCCGGGTACCAAAGAAGTCGCGCACGTTTTTGATCAGTGCCTCAATTTTGCCCAATTTGTTAAGGCCTCCCCACAAGCGCGCAACATTTCTTCAACGAAACACCAGCTTTATGGCCATTTCAGGGACGGTCTGTTGCATAAATGCGAGATTTCTCCATCACATTCACTAATGCGCGCAACCGCTTACAATATCTTGTGGTTCGCCGCCAAGGAATCCACACAACCAACCCATACAACCGGACGGTGAACATACCGTCAAGCGCCGGGCCGAATCCCTGCCGAATCGGCCATGAATCACAAAGGGCGCAGTCCCCTGCGCCCTTCGGCTTGCGTATGGGTCGGCTGACTACGCCTCAGGCCCAGGGCCGCAGCGTTGCGGCCTTTGCCTCATAGGCCGCGATCGACGCGGCTTTCTCCATCGTCAGACCGATGTCATCCAGCCCGTTGATCAGGCAGTGCTTGCGGTGGCTGTCCACCTCGAACGCGAACACCTTGCCGTCCGAGGTGGTGACGGTCTGCGACGGCAGGTCGACGGTGATCCGGGCGTTCGCGCCCTTGCGCGCGTCGGCCATCAGCGCATCGACCACATCCTGCGGCATCACGATCGGCAGGATGCCGTTCTTGAAGCAGTTGTTGTAGAAGATGTCCGCGAAGCTGGTCGAGATCACGCAGCGGATGCCGAAATCCAGAAGCGCCCAAGGCGCATGTTCGCGCGACGATCCGCAGCCGAAGTTGTCGCCCGCCACAAGGATCTCGGCGCTGCGATAGGCGGGCTGGTTCAGCACGAAATCCGGGATTTCCTTGCCGTCCTGGGTATAGCGCATCTCGTCGAACAGGTTCACGCCAAGGCCCGACCGCTTGATGGTCTTGAGGAACTGCTTGGGGATGATCATGTCGGTGTCGATGTTGACCAGGGGCATCGGGGCGGCAATGCCGGTCAGGGTGGTGAACTTGTCCATCAGACGACTCCAGATCATGTGGATTGCCTTGTTTCCTTACCGCTCCGCAAAGGAAACGGCAACCGTGCCCGGCTGGACATTGCATGCTTTCACGGCATACGTTCTTGCGATTGTTCAGTGAAAGCATCTCGATGACCAGACGGCCGCGCGTCCTCATTCTAGCCGAGCATTGCAACCCGCTTTGGCCGTCGCTGCCGATCGTAGGTTACAAGTACGCGCTGGCTTTGGCCCGGCATTGTGACGTCAGGATCGTGACCCAGATCCGCAACAAACCCGCCATCACCGAGGATGGGCGCGAACTGGACCGGTTCGATTTCATCGACAACGAATACATCGCACGCCCGATGGCACGGCTGGCGAACCTCCTGCGCGGCGGCGATCAGGTGGCATGGTCGACCGCGGTGATCATGGGTTACCCGCCCTATCTTGCATTCGAGCGTGACACCTGGAAACGCTACCGCCCCGCGATCGAGGCCGGGGACTTCGACATCATCCACCGCGTCACGCCAATGTCGCCCACACAAGCCAGTTACATCGCTGGCCGTGGTGGCGTGCCGTTCATCATCGGGCCGTTGAATGGCAATCTTGACTGGCCAAAGGCGTTCCGCAGCGAACAGAAACGCGAGAAGGAAACGCTTCGCAAGTTGCGTAACTTCTACAAGTATTTGCCCTATGCCAAGCGCACCTATAGCCGCGCCGCAGCAGTGCTGGCTGCGTTTCGCCACACGATTGATGACATTCCGTTCACGCCAAGGGAACGGATCGTCTCGTTTCCCGAAATCGGGTTCGATCCCGACGTGTTCCCGTCAGACCGCAAGCGCGCACCGTTTGACGGATCAGGCGAGAAGGTCTTCCTCTATGCGGGGCGACTGGTTCCTTACAAGGTGCCCGAGGTCGTGGTTCGTGCCTTCATTGGCGATGAACGCCTGCGCCAGCACCGGTTGCGCATCATTGGCGATGGCCCTGAACGGGCGCGGATAGAAGCTATGGTGCGCGACGCCGGCGCACAGGACAGGGTCAGCTTTGAAGGAGCCAAGCGGCAGGTCGAGGTTGCCGAGGCGATGCTGACAAGCGATGCCTTCGTCTTTCCGTCGATCCGCGAATTGGGCGCCGGGGTGGTGATCGAGGCAATGGCAACCGGCACGCTTTGCATTGTCACCGATTACGGAGCGCCAGGCGATCTGGTGTCAAACGGGCGCGGCGTGGCGCTGCCATTGCAGCCGTTGGACGATCTGGTGCTGTCGTGCCGTGCGGCGATGCTTGCCTGCCTTGATCGCCCTGCCGAACATGCCGCACTTGCGAAAGCCGGGCAGGACCATGCGCTGGCCAACTACACCTGGGACGCAAAGGCCCGGCAGACCGTCGAGATCTACCGGGCCGTCTTGTCGGGCCGAACGCTGGAAGGTGTCAGTCCGTATTGACGCACGACAGAGCGTTTCCGCTCTGCTGCCCTGTCAGACCATCTCTCCCATCATCTCGCGCACATCAGTCAACCGCCCGGTGATCGCCGCCGCTGCCGCCATTGCGGGCGACAGCAGGTGCGTGCGCCCACCACGGCCCTGACGGCCCTCGAAGTTGCGGTTCGACGTGGCCGCACAGCGCTCGCCGGGCGAAAGCTGGTCGGGGTTCATCGCAAGGCACATCGAGCAGCCTGCCAGACGCCACTCAAACCCGGCGTCGAGGAAGATCTGCGCCAGACCTTCTTCTTCCGCCTGCGCGCGCACAAGGCCCGAACCGGGAACGACCATCGCGCGGATGCCGTCCTTCTTTTTCTTGCCCTTCAGGATCGCGGCCGCAGCCCGCAGGTCTTCGATCCGGCCATTGGTGCAAGACCCGATGAACACCGTGTCGATCTCGATCTCGCTCAGCTTCTGGCCCGGCTTCAGGCCCATGTAGTCAAGGCTGCGCTGCACGGCTTCGACCTTGCCGCCGGTGAAATCGGCCGGGTTCGGCACCACGCCGGTGATCGGCAGCACATCCTCGGGGCTGGTCCCCCAGGTCACGACCGGGGCGATATCCTCGCCCTTGATCGTCACCACCTTGTCGAAATGCGCGCCATCATCGGTGTAAAGCGTCTTCCACCAGGCCAGCGCCGCCTCCCACCTGGCACCCTTCGGCGCATGCGGGCGGCCCATGCAATAGGCATAGGTCTTTTCATCCGGCGCGATCAGGCCGGCACGCGCGCCGCCTTCGATGGCCATGTTGCAGACGGTCATCCGGCCTTCCATCGACAGTTCGCGAATCGCCTGACCGCAATATTCGATGACATAGCCGGTGCCGCCCGCCGTGCCGGTTTCACCGATCACCGAAAGCGTGATGTCCTTGGCCGTGACGCCGGGGCGCAACGACCCGGTGATCTCGACCTTCATGTTCTTGGCCTTGCGCTGGATCAGCGTCTGCGTCGCCAGCACATGCTCCACCTCGGACGTGCCGATGCCGTGGGCGAGCGAGCCGAACGCACCATGCGTGGCGGTGTGGCTGTCACCACACACCACCGTCATGCCCGGCAGCGTCCAGCCCTGTTCCGGGCCGACGATGTGGACGATGCCCTGGCGCACGTCGGACACCGGGTAGTAGTTGATCCCGAAGTCCTTGGCATTCTGGTCCAGCGCCTGAACCTGCACGCGGCTGTCTTCGGTCATCGTGGCGGCGTTGGCGCGGTCCAGTGTCGTCGGCACGTTATGGTCCGGCACGGCGATGGTCTTTTCCGGCGCGCGAACCTTGCGGCCCGTCATCCGCAGCCCTTCAAAGGCTTGCGGGCTGGTTACTTCGTGAACCAGATGGCGGTCGATATACAGCAGGCAGGTGCCATCCTCGGCCTGATGGACGACATGGTCATCCCAGATCTTGTCATAAAGCGTGCGCGGAGCGGTCATGGCTCATCTCATCTGTTTGGCGAATGGGGAAAGTCGGGTGACGCGGGAAGGCGTCAGGCAAGTCGTGCGAGGACAGACCGGTTCAGCGCGGTGAACCGCCACGGCAGGCGATCATGGTCGGCAATGTCGAAAAAGCGCGTCATGGGCAGCGAAATACGCCTTTGCCCCTCGCAAAGCAAGGCTTGCACGCACATCTGAAAGGACAAGCCCGGAACAAGGATGCCGATCATGCGCTGGCTTATCGCCCTCGCCCTCACGCTCGGCACTTTCACCGCAGCGGAGGCTGACATGTACAACGGCAACGAAACCCCGGCCTACACCGTCGAGACGACCGATGGCGCGTTCGAACTTCGCAGCTATTCCCCGCATATCGCGGCGGAAGTGACGGTTTCGGGCAGTCGCGATGCCGCGATCAACGCGGGCTTCCGGGTGCTGGCGGGCTATATCTTCGGCGGCAACGAGGCGAAGGCCAAGGTCGCGATGACCACGCCCGTGACCCAAGCGCCGTCTGAAAAGATCGCCATGACGACCCCGGTCACGCAGGTGGAATCGGATCAGGGCTGGACGGTGCAGTTCATGATGCCTTCGGAATACACGCTGGATACCCTGCCAAAGCCCAAGGACAACCGCATCCGGTTTGTCACCACCGATCCCGTCCGCATGGCCGTGCTGCGGTTTTCCGGCATCCCGACCACCGCCGCGCTTGCAAAGCGGACAGACGTGCTGCGCGCCTGGGCCGCTGCGAAGGGCCTGACCCTGACCGGCGCCCCGCAGTTCATGTTCTACGATCCGCCGTTCCGCATGCCGTGGAACCGGCGAAACGAAGTGGCCTTCGCCCTCAAGTGAGCCATGCCTTGCCAAGCAACCGCCCGAAAGGTAGTGCCGCAGCCTTCGGTCGGTTGAGATTGCTCCCTTTGGGTGGTAGCCTTGGCTGAATTGCTGGCGCGGAAGCCGTTCCGCGCGTTCCATGGAGGACTTTGTCCTGTCTCATTCTGATCCCGCGACCGGCCTTCCGGTTGGCCCGCGCCCGACAAACCCCGCAGAACCGGATTACACGTCCGAACAGGTTCTGGCCGCCGTCCTTGCCTCGGTCGACGACGACAAGGCCGAGGATATCGTCCAGATCGACCTGCGCGGGCGGTCCGACGTGGCCGATTACATGGTCATCTGTTCGGGCCGGTCATCGCGGCAGGTGGCCTCGATCTCGGAAAAGCTGGCCGACCGGCTGAAGCAGGAGTTCCGGATTTCGGCCAGGATGGAAGGCAAGGAAACCGGCGACTGGGTGCTGATCGACGCGTCCGATGTCATCGTCCACGTTTTCCGCCCCGAAGTGCGCGACTTCTATCAGCTTGAAAAGATGTGGCTTCCCGCCGGGTCCACGCTGGCCGCCAAAGGCTGATGCGGCTGCACCTGTGCGCCGTTGGTCGGCTGCGCGCCGGGCCTGAACGCGTGCTGGTGGATGATTACCTTGCCCGCGCCGACCGCACCGGCCGCGCGCTTGGCCTTGGCCCGGTCACCGAACACGAGGTCGAAGACAAGCGCGGCGGTGGCATGGCGGCAGAAGCCGACCTTCTGGGCCGCACCCTGCCCGCCGGGGCCGCGGTGGTGGTGCTGGATGAACGCGGCAAGACCCTGTCCAGCCCCGAGCTTGCCACCCAGCTTGCCCAGTGGCGCGATACCGGCCGGCAGGACGCGGCCTTCGTGATCGGCGGTGCGGATGGCATCGACCCCGGCCTTCGCGCCCGCGCCGATCTTGCCATCAGCTTTGGCCGCATGGTCTGGCCGCACATGCTGGTCCGCGTGATGCTGGCCGAACAGCTTTACCGCGCCACGACGATTCTCTCCGGCTCGCCCTATCACCGCGTCTGAACCCGGCTCCGCGTCAGCGTGTAGATCCCCGAGGCCACCACCAGCGCCGCACCGGCCCAGGTCGCCGCATCCGGCCGCTCGCCAAAAATCGCCATCGCCAGGATCATCGCGAACACCAGACGAGTGTAGCGAAACGGCGTGACCAGCGACACCTCCCCCGTCCGCATCGCCCCGGTCAGCGCGTGATAGCCAAGCATGCCGAACACGCTGCCCCCCGCAATCAGCGCCAGCCCGTGCAGGTCCGGCAGCACCGCCCCGCCGCTCCACGCAAGCAGGATCGCCCCCGCCGTCGCCAGCATGGCAAACCCCAGAACCCCCAACTGCCGGTTCGACAGCCCCTTGGGCGCCGCCCGCGTCGCAAGGTCACGCCCGGCAAAACCCAACAAGCCCACGACAGCCAGCAGCGACAGGGCCGAAAACCCCTCCACCCCCGGCCGCAGGATGACAAGCACGCCGACAAACCCGACGATCACCGCCAGCCAGCGCTGCCAGCCGACCTTCTCGCCAAAGATCAGCGCCGCAGCAGCAACCACGACCAGCGGCGTCGCCTGCAGGATCGCCGAGGTGGTGGACAGCGCCGTCAGTGCAATCGAAAGCCCGTAAAACAGCCGCCCCACCACCTCGAACGCCGACCGCACCAGCATCGCCGGGGCGACGAAAGCGCGCGGTGCCACCGCCTCGCCGCGTGCCATCGCCATCAGGGCAAACACCAGCACCCCGACGATCCCCATCAGCAGCAGGATCTGGCCCAGGGGCATCACCCTTGCGGCGGCCTTGACGAACACGTCCTCCACGGCAAAGCCCGCCATCGAGCCGGTCATGTAAAGCGCGCCGCGATGGTTGTCCGACAGGATCACCGCGCGCCCCAGGTATCCGACAACCGGTAGCCTTCCGGCCAGGGATCGGCGGGGTCCAGCATGTGCTGGTGCGTGCCGGTGATCCACGCCCGGCCCGAGATTTCGGGCAGGATCGCAGGCTTGTCACCCACCCGCGCCGCGCCGACGATGCGGCCCTCGAACTGCCCGCCGATCAGCGACCGCGCGCGCAACACCTCGCCCGGCGCGATCTGACCCTTGGCCGCCATCAGCGCCAGCCGTGCCGAAACCGCCGTGCCGGTGGGCGACCGGTCGATCTTGCCCGGACGGACGGAAACCGCGTGCTTCGTCTCCCAGCCGTCCGCAACCGGCACCAAGGGCCCCGCGAACAGGCAGAACGAGAAATGCCGCCAATCGGGGTTTTCCGGGTGGTGAAAGCCAAGCTGCGCGTCCGCCGCCGCTGTGATCTGAACGCCCAGCCGTGCCATCGCATGCGCCTCTTCCGGCGCGTGGGTAAAGCCCAGCGCCTCGGCATCCACCACCACGAAACTGTCGCCGCCATAGGCCGTGTCGACGGTCAACCGTCCCAGCCCCGGCACCTCCAGCGGCAGGCCCAGACGGTCTGCAAAGGACGGCAGGTTGCGCACGAAGATCCGCTCCGCCTTGCCGTCCCGACACTCTGCCCGCACCGCAACCAATCCCCCCGGCGCCTCCAGCACCAGTTCGGTCACCGGCTCCACCATCGGGATGATCCCGCTGTCCAGCAGCACCGTCGCCACGCAGATCGAGTTCGATCCCGACATCGGCGGGTTATCCTCAGGCTCCATGATGATGAAGCCCATCTGCGCGCGCGGGTCTTTCGGCGGCACCAGCAGGTTCACGTGGCGAAACACCCCGCCCCTCGGTTCGTTCAAAACGAAGTGGCGCAGGGTCTGGTCCTGCCACAGCGCCTCGCGCATCTCCCACAGGGTTGCGCCCGGCGGCGGGGCAACGCCGCCAACGATCACATCGCCGACCTCGCCTTCGGCATGGGCGGAAATCACGTGGATTACTTTGCTCGTGCGCATCTTGCCCTCGCCTTCGGTCCGTCATCTGTGACCAAATATCCCCGCCGGCGATTTTGCCATCAACGTCGGGAGCCTCCGGCGGGGATATTTTTGAACAGGTGAAACCTGGGTCAGATCAGCCCGGCGTGCGTCATCGCCGCCTTGATCTTTGCCTTGGTGCCATCGGTCAGCCCGACCAGCGGCAGGCGCACCTCTTCGGAACACAGGCCCAGAAGCGAAAGACCGTATTTCGCACCGACCAGACCCGGTTCGATGAAGATAGCCTCATGCAGCGGCATCAGCCGGTCCTGATACTCAAGCGCCTTCGCGTAATCGCCGGCCAGCGTCGCCGCCTGAAACTCGGCACAGAGGCGCGGAGCGACGTTTGCGGTCACCGAAATGCAGCCCACCCCGCCATGCGCATTGAAGCCAAGCGCGGTCGCGTCCTCGCCCGATAGCTGGATGAAATCTGCCCCGCAGGACGCGCGCTGCATCGACACGCGCTCGATCTTGCCGGTTGCGTCCTTGACCCCGATGATCCGCGGCAACTCGGCCAGCTTGCCCATCGTTTCGGGCGTCATGTCCACCACCGACCGGCCGGGGATGTTGTAGATGATGATCGGCAACCGGCAGCAATCATGCAGCGCCGTGTAATGCGCGATGAGGCCGGCCTGGGTCGGCTTGTTGTAATAGGGTGTCACCACCAGCGCCGCATCCGCGCCAACCTTTTCGGCGTGACGGATGAGGCTGATCCCCTCCACCGTGTTGTTCGACCCTGCACCTGCAATCACCGGCACGCGGCCCGCAACGGCGGTGACGACCTCTTCGATGACCTTCTGGTGTTCGGCGTGGCTGAGGGTCGGGCTTTCGCCCGTGGTTCCAACCGGCACGATTCCGGTCGACCCTTCGGCAATATGCCAGTCCACCAGTTTTTTCAGCGTCACCAGATCAAGTTCGCCGTTCTTGAACGGCGTCACCAGGGCTGGAATGGACCCTCTGATCATGACGCATCTCCCTCATTGGGCCAAAGGGCCCGATTGCAAACGCCATCGTCTTAGACCGGTCCCCCCGCAAAGCCAAGTCCGCTGCCAACCAAGTCTTGCCACTGACGCAGTCGTGGGTTGTCGCGGGCAAGCGTCTGGGGCAAATTCCGCTGCATGAAAGTTTCACTGAAAATCATGCGCTTCGTCCGGCTGGTTCTGCTGGCTGCTGCGGTTCTTCCCGCCTCCCTTGCCCGCGCCGACGAGGTGCAGGCGATGCGCACTGCGCTTGACCTCGCCTCTGGCCGCGATTGGGATGGGGCCTTGTCCGTGGCCCCGCAGGGCGTGGGCCGCGATGTCATCGAATGGCAGCGCCTGCGCGCGGGCGAGGGGCGGCTGGGCGAGTATGAGGCGTTTCTGGCCAAGCGTCCGGATTGGCCGGGGATGCCGCTTCTGAAGGAAAAGGGCGAAGAGGCGGTGGCGCGGTCCACCGAACCGGCCCGCGTGATCGCCTATTTCGGCACTGACCTGCCCGAAACCGGCATCGGCGCGGTCGCCCTTGTGGCCGCGCTGCAAGCCACCGGCCGCGCCGCCGAGGCCGAGACCGAGGCGATGCGCGCATGGTCTACCCTGCCCTTCACCGCCGACGAAGAGGCGCGGCTTGTCGCGCTGGCCCCCGAAGCGGTCGGCTTTGTTCATGACCTGCGGCTTGACACGCTGCTTTGGCAAGGCCGGCGGTCCGAGGCCGAACGGATGCTGCCCCGCGTGGATCAGGGCCAGCAGGCGCTGGCCCGCGCCCGCCTTGCGCTCCGCGCCGAAAGCGCTGGCGTCACCGGGTTGATTGCCGCTGTGCCGAAGGCGTTGGCGGGTGACCCCGGCCTTGCCTTCGAGCGCTTTCAATGGCGGATGAAGCAAGACCTTTATGACGACGCGCTGGCCCTGATCCTTGAACGCTCCGACAGCGCCGAGACCCTGGGTCGGCCCGACATCTGGGCAGACCGTCGCGCCGTGCTGGCGCGCTGGCTGATCCGGCAGGACCGCGCGTCCGAGGCTTACCGCGTCGCCTCGCGCCATCACCTGACCGAAGGCTCGGATTATGCCGATCTGGAGTTTCTGTCGGGCTTCATCGCACTGCGCAAACTGAACGACCCGGCCACCGCGCTGAAGCACTTCGCCCACCTCAAGGCCGGCGTCTCCACCCCGATCAGCCTTGCCCGCGCGCTGTACTGGCAGGCCCGCGCCGAAGAGGCCGCCGGGCAGGACGCCACCGCCACCTACCGCGCCGCCGCACAGCACCAGACCGCCTACTACGGCCTTCTTGCCGCCGAACGGCTGGGCCTGTCGCTTGACCCCGGCCTTTTGTCCGACAAGCGCCCGCCGGACTGGCGTCAGGCCGCTTTCGCCCGCTCGTCAGTGCTGGAGGCCGCGTTTCTTTTGCTGAAGGCCGGTGATCTGACGCAGGCCAAACGCTTTATCCTGCACCTTGGCGAAAACCTGACCGACACCGAGCTTGCGCAACTGGCCGACATGGCGCTGGCGATCGAAGAACCCCACATCGCCGTCCTCGTCGGAAAATTCGCCGCCGAGCGCGGGCTGATCCTGCCGCGCGCCTACTTCCCGATTCCCGCTTTCGTGCCCGACGGGCTGAAGGTCAGCCGCGCGCTTGCGCTTGCCATTGCGCGGCGCGAAAGCGAGTTCGATCCGGCAGCCCGGTCCTCCGCCGATGCGCGCGGGCTGATGCAGGTGCTGCCCGGCACCGCCAAGCTGATGGCAGCCAAGCTGGGCAAACCGTTCGAGGCTGGTCGGCTGTTTTCCGACCCCGCCTACAACGTGGCGATGGGCGCCGCCTATCTGGCCGAGATGGCCGAGGAGTTCGGCCCCTCCGTCGCGCTGATCGCGTCGGGCTACAACGCCGGCCCCGGCCGCCCACGCCGCTGGATCACCGAATTCGGCGATCCGCGCCGCCCGGATGTGGACATCGTCGATTGGGTTGAAACCATCCCCTTCACCGAAACCCGCACCTACGTGATGCGGGTCGTCGAAGGCGTGGTGATCTACCGGGCCAAGCTGAAAGGCGCGGTCGGCCCGGTGCGCATTACCTCGGAACTGAAGGGATGAGGCTTACGCCGGAACCGGCATTCCGCTGCCTGCCCGCTTGCCACGGCCAGCCTCACGCACGTAGCGTGAATAGCCAAGGTCGCCCGCTTCGATCCCGGCCCGCTTGCCCGACATGAGGTCGGCCAGCACCCGCCCCGACCCTGCGGCCATCGTCCAGCCAAGCGTGCCGTGGCCGGTGTTGAGAAACAGGTTTGCAATCGGCGACCGGCCCACCACCGGCGTCCCGTCCGGCGTCATCGGACGCAGGCCGCACCAGAAGCTGGCGCGCGACTGGTCGCCCGCACCGCCGAACAGATCCTCGACCGAATGGGTCAGCGTCGCTTGCCGTTTCGGCGAAAGGCTCATGTCGAACCCGGCGATTTCCGCCATCCCGCCCACGCGGATCCGGTCGCCCAGCCGGGTGATCGCGATCTTGTGGGTTTCGTCCATCACCGTCGACACCGGAGCGCGGGCCTCGTCCATGATCGGCACGGTGATCGAATAGCCCTTCACCGGGTAGACCGGCAGCTTCATCCCGAAGGGCGCCACCAGTGCCGGTGAATACGACCCCAGCGCCACCACAAATGCATCCGCCGTCACCCGACCTTCCGACGTATGCACCGCCACGATCCGGCCCGCCGCCGCTTCCAGACGGTCGATCCCCACGCCATAGCGGAAGGTCACGCCCGCCGCCTCGGCCAGCTTCGACAGGCTTTGGGTGAACTTGAAGCAATCGCCCGTCTCATCGCCGGGCAGCCGCAAACCGCCCGCGATCTTGCCGCGCGACGCGGCCAGCCCCGGCTCTGCCGCGACGCATTGATCGGCGTCCAGCACCTCGAACGGCACGCCGTCGGCGCGCAGCACCGCGATATCCTTTTCCGCAGCCGCCACCTGCTTTTCAGTGCGGAACAACTGCAAGGTGCCCTGCGTCCGCTCGTCATAGGAAATGCCGGTCTCGGCGCGCAATTCCATCAGGCAATCGCGGCTGTATTCTGCCAGCCGCACCATCCGGCTCTTGTTCACCGCATAGGCCTCGGACGTGCAGTTCATCAGCATCCGCGCCATCCACGACAGTTTGGTCAGGTCCATCTTCGGCTGAATGATCAGCGGCGCGTGCTGCATGAACATCCACTTCAGCGCCTTCACCGGAATCCCCGGTGCCGCCCAGGGCGAGGCATAGCCGGGGCTGATTTCGCCCGCATTGGCGAACGAGGTTTCCAAGGCCGGGGCGGGCTGGCGGTCGATCACCGTCACCTCATGCCCGGCCTGCGCCAGATACCAGGCCGAGGTTACGCCGATCACGCCCGCGCCAAGAACCACAACTTTCATCTGACCCATCCCGCCAAAAGCCCGTTTGGCGGGAAAATACGCCGAAGCGCAGGAATATCTTGGGTAAGATTGCGGAGTGCAGCAGCATTATACGAAGTTTCTTCGACACTATCGCCGATCTTCCGAAGAAATACCCACCCAAGCCCGGATGACGCGAACGAATCCGCGCTGCACCGAAGGTCACGCACCATCACGCTATCGGCACAACCCCGCGACAATCCCTCGGCCAGGGGTGCAAGCGCGCCACCGCGCCACTATAGTCAAGGGCATGAACATTCGCACCGCCCTGCTGGCCCCGCTTGCGCTTGCCGCCTTCACCCTTCCGGCCCTTGCCGAGAAGATACCGCTTGGCACGTTGTCCAGCTATCTGAACAGCCTGACGACGGTCGAGGCGGACTTTACCCAGGTGAACTCCGACGGCAGCATCGCCACCGGCAAGATCTACATCAAACGTCCGGGCCGGGTGCGGTTCGAATACGCCCCACCTGACCGCAGCCTCGTGATGGCGGGCGGTCAGCAGGTTGCGATCTTCGATGCGAAATCGAACCAGCCGCCCGAACAATACCCGCTGAAGCGCACGCCCCTGAACCTGATCCTTGCGGAAAACATCGACCTTGGCCGCGCCAAGATGGTCGTCGCGCATACCGAGGATGGCACCTCGACCCGGGTCCGCGCGCAAGACCCCGAATACCCGGAGTATGGGTCGATCGAACTGGTGTTCACCGCCGACCCGGTGGAATTGCGCCAATGGATCATCACCGATGACCTGGGCGCGCAGACCACCGTGATCCTTGGCGAAATGCAGAAGGGCGGGCAGCTTGGCGCGTCGCTCTTCGACATCACCGCCGAAACCCGGCGGCGCGCGAACTAGGCCTCAGCGGCAGGACTGCAACTGCTGGCGATACATCTCGGACCGCGCGCCGACCTTGGCCGCAACCTCAACCAGCCACGGCTTGCCGAGGTAAGACTGGCTGGCAAAACCGCTCCGCCCCTCGTGGTAGGCAAGGTATTGCGATTCCGCGTCACCCTTGGAAATTCCCAGCTTCTGCGTGGATTCGTCCATGTACCAGCCCATGAAATCGGTCGCATCGCGGATGTCGTCCCGCTTGGAGCCGCGTCCGCCCGCAGTTTCCTGGTAGTCTCCCCAGGTTCCGTTCAGCGCCTGACTATAGCCGTAGGCCGTGCTTTGCCGCCCCATCGGAATGACGCCCAGCGCAAAGGTGTGCGGCGTCCGCGCGTTGCCGATGAACCGCGATTCCTGATAGATCGTCGCCATCTGCACATGCACCGGAATGCCCCAGCGCCGTTCGGTCGCTTCCATCGCGCGCAGATACTTCGGACGTTCGCGAATGATCGCGCAGGCGTCGTCCATCTGTCTTGGCGCCGAATAGTTGCCACCCCCGCAAGAGGCCAGAACCAGCAACAACAACGACGCACGGAGAAACCTGCTCATTTGCCCCTCGTGCCTTTATAAGTCTTTTGCCGACAAGATAGTGCATTCGGGCCCCGGTTGAAATGGGGAACTCCAGACCCTCAGATCAGAAAAGCGAGAGTGACCGGCAGCGTCACCACCGACAGCAGGGTCGACGCGATGACCATTCCCGCCACCGCATCGGCATCGGCCCCATACTTCGCCGCCAGCATGTAGGACGTCACCGCCACCGGCGTCGACACCTGCAACACCAGCACCGCCAGCGCCACCGGCGGCAATTCCAGCGCCCAGCCGACCCCGGCCACCACCCCGATGCACACCACCGCGCGCACCAGGCTCAGCCACACCGCGCGCCCCAGATGCCCCGCCGACAGCCGCGCCACCGCTACCCCCAGCGTGATCAGCATCAACGGAATAGCGATCTGCCCCAACAGCTCCAGCGACCGCGTCAGCCATTCCGGCGTCTGCCACCCCTGCCACAGGAACAGCGCCCCCAGCAGCGTCGCCCCCACCAGCGGCTCCTTCAGCACGCGCAAGGGCGACCCGCCCCCCGCCACCACCCAAAGCCCGAAGGTGAAGCTCCACACCGCCATCACCGCAAACACCACCACCGCGAAATCAAGCCCGGTCTGCCCGAACGCAAAGAACGCCAGCGGCAGACCCACATTCCCCGTATTGCCAAAGATCAGCGGCGACAGATACGTCCGCGTCTCCAGCCCCAGCGCCGTCGTGACGCCCCAGAACAGCACCGTCAGCACCCCATAAGCCGCCATCGACGCCAACGTCAGGTCGCGCAAAGCCGCCGGTTCGATCTCGGTTTTCATCAGCGCGGTGAAAATGAGCGCGGGAACCGAAAGGGTCATGCACAACCGGGTGATGAACTCCATCCGGTATTCGAACCCGGCCTTGACCCAAAGAAAGCCAATCCCGCCCAGAATAGCTATCGGAGCAACAATCTGCAGCACTGTAAGGATAATGTTCACAGACTGTTTCCCTTGTGTCCTGCCGCGATGATGGACAAGAGACGCCCCCGGGGATTACTGATCATCCTCAGAGGATGCAACGCGATGCTCAAAAGCCACGCCAAATACCACATCGGACAGGTGCTGCGACATCGCAAGCATCCGTTTCGTGGTGTCGTGTTCGACGTCGACGCGATGTTTTCCAACACCGAGGACTGGTACGAGAATATCCCCGAAGATAGCCGCCCTTCGAAGGACCAGCCGTTCTACCACCTTCTGGCTGAAAACGACCAAAGCTACTACGTGGCCTATGTCTCGGAACAGAACCTTGTGCCCGACGAAACCGGCGAACCCGTTGATCACCCCGATCTGGGCGATCTGTTCGGTGATTTCGAAGATGGCCGCTACCCGCTGCACTTCCAGATGAACTGACGGTTACGGGTTGCTAACCCTTCGTCCCTAGGCTGGCCCGATCTTGCAAAGGGACAGCCATGAAACTCAAACCATCCACCATACAGGGCGTGCTTACCGTAACGGTCCAGGAAAACCGGATCGACGCGGCCAGCGCGCTGCAATTCAAGGAACGCATGCGCGACGTGACACAAGGCACCGCGCATCGGGTGATCCTCGACCTCGGGCAGGTGCATTTCCTCGATTCCAGCGGCTTGGGCGCGGTCGTCGCGGTGATGAAACTGCTCGCCCCGGATCGCAAGCTGGAACTGTCCAACCTGACGCCCACGGTCGAAAAGGTGTTCCGCCTGACCCGGATGGACACGATCTTCACCATCCATCCCCAGGCCGGCATGGCAGGCCAGAATGCGCTCAAGGCCTGACCTGCCCGCAGGACCAGAAGGTCCGCTGACCCTTGCCTTTCCGGGTGACGCACGCTCGGTGCGCCGGGCCTTGCGTCATGTCATCGCCGCAGCACCGCTCTGCACCCTGTCCGATGCCGATCGCGGCACCACCGAGCTGGTGCTGGCAGAGGTGTTGAACAACATCGTCGAACACGCCTACGTCGGCTGCACCGGCCGGATCACCCTGTCGCTTGATCTTTGCGCCTCCGGCCTTGCCGTTCGCATCACCGACGATGGCCTTGCCATGCCGGGCGGCGCGGTTCCCTCGGGCCTGCTTCCGACCAATCCCGCGGCCCCCGCAGCCACCCTGCCCGAAGGCGGCTTCGGCTGGTTCCTGATCAAATCCCTGACCCGCGACCTTGCCTATCACCGCAAGGAAGGGCGGAACCACCTGTCATTCACCCTGCCGATCGGTTGACTTGTCGGCAATCGCCACGGAAACGCCACGCCTCCGCACGAACACCGCCACCTCGCCCTCCTACGGTGGCGCTGCGGTCTTGCACCGCGCCCCGGTGTCCGGTCAACAGCCCCCTTCACCCCGGGCGCCGGGGCAATTCTTCACCGATCTCCGGCTTGGCTTCCGCCAGCCTGCGTCTTAGGTTGAGCCCGACAAACGGGGAAAACCGATGCGCGATCTTCACTTGCCGGGCCGGTCGGCCGTCTATGCCCAGAATGGCGTCTGCGCCACCTCGCACCCGCTGGCCGCACAGGTCGCGATCGAGGTGCTGAAATCCGGGGGCAATGCCGCCGATGCCGCCATCGCTGGTGCCGTCCTCCTCGGCATCGCAGAACCGCAGATGACCGGAATTGGCGGCGACTGTTTCGTGCTCGTCAAACCCGCCGGTTCGGAAGCGGTCGTCGCCCTCAACGGCTCCGGCCGCGCGCCCAAGGGCCTCGATGCCGAAGCCCTGCGCGCCGCCGGTCATGCCGCAATGCCGATCCGGTCGATCGAAGCCGTCACCATGCCCGGCGCGATCGACGCCTTCTGCCGCCTGAACGCCGACTATGGCCTCAAATCGCTGGCCGACATCCTCGCCCCCGCCATCCACTACGCCGAGGAAGGCATCCCCGTCGCCACCCGCGTCGCCTTCGACTGGGCCGACGATCTGCCCTGCCTGAAAGGCGCCGCGCGCGATTTCTACACCGTGAACGGCAAGGCCCCGACCACCGGCCAGATCTTTCGCGCCCCCGGTCAGGCCGAGGTGCTGCGCCGCATCGCGCAGCACGGCCGCGCCGGGTTTTACGAAGGTGAAGTGGCCGATGACATGATCACCTCGCTGCGGGCGTTGGGCGGCACCCACACCCACGCAGACCTCGCCGCCACCGCCAGCGATTACACCACGCCCGTCACCGGCCCCTATCAGGGGATCGACCTGGTCGAGCATCCGCCAAACGGGCAGGGCGCGACCGCGATCCTGCTGCTCAACATCCTCAAGCACTTCGACCTCACGGCGATGGACCCGTTCGGCACCCAGCGCGCCCATATCGAGGCCGAGGCGACCAAGCTCGCCTACGACGCCCGCAACCGCTTCATCGCCGACCCCGATCACACCACCCGGCTTGATCAGATGCTGTCGGCGGACACGGCGGCCAAACTCGCCGCGCTGATCGACCCCAAGCGCGCGATGCCCGCCGCCGCCCCCCTGACCGAGGCTGTCCACCGCGATACGATCTACATCACCGTCGTCGACCGTGACCGCATGGCCGTGTCGCTGATCTATTCGATCTTCTGGGGTTTCGGCTCGGGTCTCGCTTCTTCGAAATTCGGCATCACGTTCCAGAACCGCGGCGCTGGCTTCACCCTCGCCAAGGGCCACCCGAACGAGGCCGCAGGCGGCAAGCGTCCGATGCACACCATCATCCCCGGAATGTTGCGCAAGAATGGCCGCGTCATCATGCCCTTCGGCGTGATGGGCGGCGCCTACCAGCCGACGGGGCATGCCCGCTTCGTGACCAACCTCACCGACTATGGCCTCGACCCGCAAACCGCGATCGACGCCCCCCGCTCGTTCTCCAGCGCCGACGGGATGGAGGTGGAGCGTGGCTATTCCGACACCGTCCGCAGCGATCTTGCCGCGATGGGCCACAAGGTCATCATCCCCGAAACCCCCCTCGGCGGCGCGCAAGCCATCCTTCTGGACGGCGACATCCTGATTGGCGCGTCGGACCCGCGAAAGGACGGTTGCGCCCTTGGCTACTGACCCCGCATCCACGCCCGACTGGGCCACCCTCACCGTCACCATCCGCGCCCTCACCCGCGGTGAAACCGACACCGTCGCCCTGATGGCCACCGTCGCCTGCGAGCTGCACCACGCCCACCCCTTCGCCGATTGGACCGGCTTTTACCGCGTCACCGCCCCCGAAACCCTCAAGATCGGCCCCTACCAGGGCGGCCACGGCTGCCTTGTGATCCCGTTCTCGCGTGGCGTCTGCGGTGCCGCCGCCCGCACCGGTCAGGTCCAGAACGTGCCTGATGTCGACGCCTTCCCCGGCCACATCGCCTGCTCCTCCTCGACGAAATCCGAACTTGTCCTCCCGGTCTGGAACGGCCACGGCCAGCTTCTCGGCGTCCTCGACCTCGACAGCGACACCCCCGCCGCCTTCACCGCCGAAGACGAAGCCGCCCTCACCCCCCTCCTCGCCGAGGTCTTCCACCACGCCACCTGAGCCCATTGCTCTTTTCACAAATACTCCACCGGGGGTCCGGGGGGTGTGAAACCCCCCGGCGGCCAGCCAAAGGAACCGACCCATGCCAGACATCACCCTCCTCGACGGCGGCATGGGCCAGGAACTCATCGCCCGCTCCGGCGACGACCCCACCCCGCTCTGGGCCACCCGTGTGATGCTCGACCATCCCGGCCTCGTCCGCGACATCCACGCCGATTACTTCGCCGCCGGTGCCACCATCGCCACCACGAACACCTACGCCATCCACCACGACCGCCTTTCCCGCTTCGGCCTCGACCCGATGTTCCACGCCCTCCACCTCCGCGCCCTGGCCGAGGCACACGAGGCCCGCGCCGCCTACCCCGGCACCCGCATCGCAGGCTCCCTCGGCCCCCTGACCGCCTCCTACCGCCCCGACCTCACCGAACCCGCCCCCATAGCCGCCCCCAAATACGCCGAGATCGCCCGCCTCCTCGCCCCCCACGTCGACCTCATCCTGATCGAAACCGCCGCCTCCATCGAGGCCGCCGAAGGTGCCGTCATCGGCGCGCTTGCTGCCGGCAAACCGATCTGGCTCTCCATCTCGGTCGACGACCATGACGGCACGCGCCTGCGCTCCGGCGAGCCCGTGGCCGACCTCGCCCGCCTCCTCCGCCACCCAATCGCCGCCCTCCTCGCCAACTGCTCGGTGCCCGAGGCGATGTCTGACGCCCTCGCCGCCCTGAAACCCCTCGGCCTGCCATTCGGCGCCTATGCCAACGGCTTCACCCACATTTCCGGCAATTTCCTGAAAGACGCCCCGACAGTCCGCGAACTCACCCACCGCCATGACCTGACACCTCGGAAATACGCTGATTTCGCAATGGCCTGGGTCGCTCAAGGCGCCACCATTGTCGGCGGCTGCTGCGAGGTTGGGCCCGCCCACATCCGCCACCTCCACGCCCGCCTGTTGGCCGAGGGGCACCGCATTGTCTGACCCCTCCCTGATCCCCGATTTCGCCTACGATCCACCCGACACCCCGCTCGCCTTCCTGCACGAAGACGCGCAAATCCTCGTGATGGACAAACCCGCTGGCCTCCTCTCCGTCCCCGGCAAGCTGGCCAACCGCGAAGACAGCCTCCTCACCCGGCTGCAGTCCGCCCGCTGGGACACGCTGCTCGTCCACCGGCTCGATTGCGACACCTCGGGCGTCATCATCTTCGCTCGCACGAAACAGGCCCAGGGCTTCCTGGGTCAGGAGTTCGAACAACGCCGCGCGCAGAAAACCTATATCGCCCGCCTGCACGGCACCCTTGCCCAAGACAGCGGCACCGTCGATCTTCCCGTGGGCAGCGACTGGGCATACCGCCCCCGCCAGAAGGTCACGCCAGACGGCAAGCCCGCGCAAACCGACTGGCAAGTGATCGACCGCACCGACCATGAGACGCGCGTCCGCCTCACCCCCCATACCGGGCGCAGCCACCAGCTTCGCGTTCATATGCTCGCCCTCGGCCACCCTATCGTCGGTGACCAGATCTACGCCCCCGAAACCTCGCGCAACTACCCCCGCCTGATGCTGCACGCAGAAACGCTGTCGCTTCACCACCCGGCCACCAAGGACCGCGTCAGCTTCACCGCCCCCGTCCCGTTCTGATTTTTGCAGTTCCTTCACAGCTTTGGGGCTTAACTGCCGCATCCGGCAGCCCGAGGCACCCATGCTGACCACCATCTTCACCCTGCGTTACGCCCTTCTCACCTGGCCCGCGATCCTCGCTGCCACCACCGTGGTGCTGATGCAGTTCTACCCGGCGCAGGTCTGGTGGCTCCTGCCGTTCGCCATCCTCTGCGTCGCAAGCGTGCTCCTCGGCATCCACGATCTGCGCCAGACCCGCCACGCGGTGCTGCGCAATTACCCCGTCGCGGCCCATCTGCGCTTCCTGCTGGAATCAATCCGGCCCGAGATGCGGCAATATTTCTTCGAAGGTGACAAGGACGGCGCGCCTTTCGCCCGCGACCAGCGCGCCATCGTCTATCAGCGCGCCAAACGGGCCCTCGACAAGCGCCCCTTCGGCACCCAGCACGACGTCTACCGCGAACACTACGAATGGCTGCACCATTCCATCGCACCGCGTCCCGTCGCATCGCTCGATGCGCTGCGCGTTATGGTCGGTGCAGCCCGACCGCAGCCCTATGACGCCTCGCTGCTGAACATCTCCGCCATGAGCTATGGTGCGCTTTCCGCCAACGCGATCCGCGCCTTGAACAAGGGCGCAAAGGCCGGCGGCTTCTTCCATGACACCGGCGAAGGCGGCGTTTCGCCCTGCCACCGCGAATTCGGCGGCGATCTCGTCTGGGAAATCGGCTCCGGCTACTTCGGCGCGCGCGCCGCCGATGGCAGCTTCGATCCGGCAAGGTTTGCCGAAACCGCGTCAGACCCGCAGATCCGGATGGTTGAACTGAAACTCAGCCAAGGGGCGAAACCCGGCCACGGCGGCGTCCTTCCGGCGGCCAAGGTAACGCAGGAAATCTCGCGCATCCGTGGCGTTCCCATGGGTCAGGATTGCAACTCCCCCGCCAGCCACTCCTGCTTTTCCACGCCCATTGGCCTGCTGGAACACATCGCCCTGATGCGCGATCTTTCGGGCGGCAAACCGGCCGGCTTCAAGCTGTGCATCGGCCACCCGTGGGAATTCATGGCGATCTGCAAGGCGATGCTGGAAACCGGCATCACCCCCGATTTCATCGTGGTGGATGGCAAGGAAGGCGGCACCGGCGCCGCCCCGCTGGAATTCATGGACCATGTCGGCATGCCGCTGCGCGATGGCCTCTCCTTCGTCCACAACGCCCTTGTCGGCATCGGGGTGCGCGACCGTATCCGCCTCGGCGCGTCGGGCAAGATCACCTCGGCCTTCGACATGGCCCGCGTGCTGGCCTTGGGGGCCGATTGGTGCAACGCGGCGCGCGGCTTCATGTTCGCCGTCGGTTGCATCCAGGCCCAGTCCTGCCACACCGGCCAATGCCCGACCGGTGTCGCCACCCAAGACCCCCTGCGCCAGCGCGCGATCGTGGTGCCCGACAAGGCCGAGCGTGTGGCGAACTTCCACCGCAACACGCTCCACGCCCTCGCCGAACTGGTCGCCGCTGCCGGCCTCTCGCACCCGTCCGACCTGCGGCCGCACCACTTCCTGCGCCGCGCCTCCGCCGACCGGGTGATCTCCCTGGCCGACCAATACGAACACCTTCGGTCAGGCCAGCTTGCCGCCGACCCGACCTCCTCCCCCCGCTTCGCGACCGCCTGGGCCCTGTCCAGCGCCACATCCTTTGCAAGGGTCGCCTGACCCCGGACCCCCGGCTTCCCCTTGGCCAAATATCCCCGCCGGAGGCACGCCCGAGCCGGTTGGGCCGCAGGCACAGAGGCAAGAAACAAAGCGCGCCGAAGGCGCTCCATTCAGCACCGTCAAACCCTTGCCAAGCGGTTAACGGGTGATCCAACCAATTGTTATTGCTATGGTAATTACCTTGTCCCACCGTGGGACAGGCTCAAAGTCCCATCCCCAGCTTCCGGCCCTCATGAAATGCATAGGCCGCCAGCCTCGGCGCCGCGCAGTCTCCGATCCGGTGCGTGACCTTGCCGTCGAACCCCTCCGGGAACGGATCAAACGCCACATTCGTCGTCGCCATCACCAGCCCCGACGCCGCGATCACCTCCTCCTCCCCGGTCAGGAACGACCGCACCGTCACCCCGTTGCCATGCCACCGCACCAGGCAATGCTCGGTCAGCATCCGCACCCCCAAGGCCCCCATCCGTCGCCGCGCCGGCCCATCCGCCGCCGTCCGCGCAATCTCTTTCCCCACGAAGGGGTCCGGCGTCACGATCACCACCTGCTTGCCCTGCTCCGCCAACGCCCAGGCCGTCCCCACCCCGCGCCAGTTGCCCCCTTCATCATAGACGACGACTGCATCCCCCAGCCGCGCCTCCCGCCGCAGCACTGCCTCCGGCGACCAGACCCCCCCGGCGTCGATCCCCGGCAACCGTGCCTCCGACGGCAGCCAGCGCTGAAACCCCGTCTCCTCCGGCAGCGACCCGGTCGCCAAGACCACCACCTCCGCCGAATGCGCCGCCACCTCGGCCGCCTCCAGGAACGTGTTCAATCGCAGCCCGACGCCGAGCCTTTCAAACTGCCGCTCATACCACCCGATCAGGTCAAGGATCTGCCCCCGCCGTGGCTGCATCCCGGCCAGCCGGAACTGCCCGCCAACGACCGGCAGCGCCTCCACCACCTCCACCCGATGCCCCCGCTCCGCCGCGACGCGCGCCGCCTCCAGCCCCGCAGGCCCAGCGCCCACAACCAGCACATCCTTCCTCACCAGCGCAGGCGTGAACCGATCCCCGCCCCACTCGAACTCCCGCCCGGCGCTCGGATTGATCAGGCAGGAGATCCAGTAATCCCGTGACCGCCGCCCCCAGCACATCTGGTTGCAGGAGATGCAGCCGCGCACGTCCTCCGCCCGCCCCTCGGACACCTTGCGCGCCAGATGCGGATCGGCGATCTGCCCGCGCACGATCGACACCAGATCCGCCTCGCCCGAAGCGATGATCGTCTCGCCATTCTCCGGTGTCCGGACGCCCGCTTCGGATGTGATCTTCGCATGCCGAACAAGCGCCTTCAGTTGCGCGGTCAGGGGGGTGGTCAGCTTTTCGGCGTGGGTAAAGGGCGGGATGATCGCCTCGAACTCAAGGTAGGACCCCGATCCGACAGTCACATAGTCCACATGCCCGGTCCGGTCGTGCAGGTCGATGATCTCGCACAGCGCCTCGGCCCCAAGGGTCACGTCGTAGCTGGTGGAATAGCTGACCGCCAAACCCACGATGAATCCTTCGCCACAGGCCCGCCGCACCCTTTCGATCAGCTCGCGTGAAAAGCGGGTGCGGTTTGCGAGAGACCCGCCCCAACGGTCGGTTCGCTTGTTCGACCACGGCGTCCAGAACTGGTCGAGAAGCGAATGATAGGCCGCCCAGACCTCCACCCCCTGAAACCCCGCCGCCCTGGCGCGCACCGCTGCGGCGACATGGGCGGCCAGAAGCTCTTCGATCTCGGCCTCGGTCATCGCGTGGCTGCCGTCGCTGTCGTGGTAGGACGGCCCGCCTGACGGCGACCAGTGCGGCGCAAAGCTGAGGTCGGAATCGCCATGCGCGCCGACGTGGTAAAGCTGCTGGATGATGACCGACCCTGCCGCCTTTACCTCTTCGGTCACGGCGCGAAAGGCCGGGATCACCGCGTCGTCGGAATGGAGAAAGTTGCCCCGTGTCAGCACCCCGGTCCGGTGCACCGGCACGGGTTCGGCCACGATCATCGCCGCCCCGCCCAGCGCGCGTTCCAGAAGATACTTGCCGAAGCGTGGCCCCGGCATCCCCTGATCCGACATGTTCGCCGTGTGCGCGCCAAATACGATGCGGTTGCGCAGGGTATGGTCGCGCAGTTGCAGAGACGACATCAGACGCGGGTGCTGGGTCATGGCTGGCCTTTCGATTGCAAGGCCAGCCTAGGCCCGTCTGCCCGCCCTGCGTTAGCAAGGCGGGCGACTATTGCGGGTCTGAAAACGTCAGATCATTCGGCCGCGATGTCGACGCTGGAATCCCAGCCCGAGATTGCCTTGACCTCGAGGAACTCCTCGATCCCCCAATGCCCGCCTTCGCGCGCCCGCCCCGAGGCTTTGACGCCCCCAAAGGGCGAGCCAGCGGCGCGCGATCTTCCGTTCATCTCGACCATGCCGGATTTCAGGACGCGCGCCAGCCGGTTGCGCCGTGCGCCATCCTGGGATTGCACGTAGTTCGTCAGGCCGTATGGCGTATCGTTGGCGATGCGGACGGCGTCTTCCTCGGTCTCGAATGGGATGATCGACAGCACCGGGCCGAAGATTTCTTCCTTTTCGATGGTCATTCCGGGCGTCACGTCGGCAAACACCGTCGGGCGGACGTAGAAGCCCTTGTTCATGCCTTCCGGCAGGCCAAGACCACCGGCCACCAGCCGCGCGCCTTCGTCGATGCCCTTCTGGATGTAGCCCTGAATCTGTTCCCACTGGCGTTTGTTGACCACCGGACCGATGTGCTTGCCCGGCTCGCTGGCCGGGCCGACCTTGATCGATGAGGCGACCTCGGCTGCGATTTCCACTGCGCGGTCGTAATACGGTCGTTCCACCAGCATCCGGGAGGGCGCGTTGCAGGATTGACCGGAGTTGTTCATCAGGTGCCGCACGCCGCGTTCCACCGCGCGCGCATCAGCGTCGGCGAAGATCAGGTTGGCGCCCTTGCCCCCCAGTTCCAGCGTCACGCGCTTCAACGTCTGCGCCGCAGCGACCGAGATCGCGCGACCGGCGCGGGTGCTGCCGGTGAAGCTGATCATCTCCACGTCCGGATGCGCCGAAAGCTGGCTGCCGACGCCGGGACCGTCCCCGTTGATGAGGTTGAAAACCCCCGGAGGCACGCCCGCATCATGGCAGAATTCTGCAAACAGCATCGACGAAAGCGGCGATTCCTCGGACGGTTTCAGGATGCAGGTGCAGCCCGCCAGCAGCGCGGGGATCACCTTCAGCGTCACCTGGTTCATCGGCCAGTTCCACGGTGTGATCAGACCAACGACGCCAATCGGTTCCAGCGCGATGCGGTCGTCCGGGGCGTGGGGACCAAGCGGCTTGATCCATTCGATCTGGTCGAAGGCCGTCAGGAAGTTCTTCAGGTGCCACGGCAGGCAGGGCGCCTGGCTGTCGCGGCTCATGTCGATCGGAGCGCCCATTTCAAGGCTGATCGCGCGGGCCATTTCTTCGGCCCGCTTTTCATACTGGGCGAGGATGCCTTCGACATGACGCCGCCGTTCTGCCGGAGGTGTTGCCGCCCAGGCCGGAAACGCCGCCTTTGCCGCCGCGACCGCCGCGTTGGTATCGGCCTCGCTGCCAAGCGAGATCATGGCGCAGGCATCCTCGGTCGACGGGTCGATCACGGGGCAATCGCGCGGCACGGATGGCTGGACCCACGCGCCATTGATGTAGAACTCGCGTCTGGAAATCATGCTGCCCTCCCGGGGAAATTTGATCATATCCTGACAGGCCGCAGGGATCGAAGCAAGCGGTCAAGACCGCAGCGGCCGCACCATGGTGATCGTCGCTGCAAAGCCGAAAAGATAGCGCAGAAGGCCAAGCCGTTGGGTGCGCGTGGCAACGAAGCCCTCGCGCTCATAAAGCTGGCGCGCCCTGACGTTGGTGTCGACCACATCAAGCCGCACCGAGGGGTAACCCCGCACCAGGGCTTCGTCGCAGATCGCCTGCAACAGTGCGGTGCCTACCCCCTGCCCGCGCACCGACGCAGTGACGCAAAGTCCGTCCATCAGAAAGCGATCATTGTCGACCTCGCGGCTGAGCGCCCAAAGCGAGGCGCCGCGCCAGAGCCCGCCGAACTGCCCGTAAACTGCCCGCAGGTCAGCCCATGTTCCTCCGGCAAAGCTGCCCTCGATTGTCTTGAAACCGGCAAGGCCCAGAAGCGCCCCTGACGTGTCCAGCGCGATCACGCAATGGTCGCCGCGCATCACCCGGTCAAAGAATGCAAGCGCGCGGTCCTCGGGCCCAAGAACGCGACCCAGCTTTGCACCGAACGCTTCCCAATAAAGCCGGGCGCCCTGCCAGCGCAGGGCCGAGGGCAGACCCTTGTGCACCGTCACCATTCCAATGCCTCCTCAAGGGCCGCGACGTGGCCGGCACCCAGAATCCAGCCCTCCTCAGCAGCAATTTCAGGGGTCTGGAACAAAGGGTCGAGCTGATCACGCTGCGCCAGCCGCCACAGCGCGCGCGCCAGAAGCCGCACCTGCGCGCGGTCCGGTATGCTGTCGCCCGCCGCTGTGACCGCCCGCGCCAGAAGCGACGGATAGACCTCGGCGAGTGTCAGCGCGCCCCGCGGTTCAAACGGCCATACGGCGGCGTCGAAGGTGCAGGCAAGGCGGTGGACGACGGGAATCCCCAAGAGCGCCTGCGACCCGACCGACCCCGCGCCAAGCAACTGCCAGACAGGCTTTGCCGGAGGGTTTTCAATCTCTACGCGCCGCTTTTCGGCCAGTCGAAGAGCAGCGTAATCGACCTCTTTCAGCGACGAAAGGAAGGCCATTGGCCGCGCTTTCGGGCATCCCCAGAACGGCCCGTCTAGACCGAGATGCCGGTTGATCCGGGCGGCCACGGCGAAGCGGTTGTTGGCATTGTCGGCCGCATCCTCGATCTGGGCGGCGATCCAGGCGTGAAGGGCGCGGGCCGAAGCCGTGCCGGTGAGCCGCTCTGCCAAGCCAGCCGGGTATCCCATCGGGAAATCAAAGCCGATCAGCTGGTGTCCGCCCTCCTGCAACAACCCTCGCAGCAGGGCTTCGGCCTCCGCCCGGCTGCGGTGGTAGGTCTGCACCTCCCGCCCGGCCTCGCAGACGCCCAGCCAGATTGCATCCTTGCAGGCAGCCTTCGGGCTGCGGCTTGACCGGCCCGACCAATCGACGATGACCACCCGGTCAAACCGCAAGGCCCACCTCGCGCAGGATGAAGTTCGCGACCGCATTCGTGTCGTTCAGGTCCAGCACCGGAACCGAAAGACCGCCCAGCGCCGCATCCGTCGCCACCGCCCGCACGAGGGGATCGCCCGGCTGGATCAGCCCCTGCCCGGTTTCGGCGCGCCACACCTCGACCTTGCGATGGGCGTCACGCTTGTAGCCTTCGACAAGCACCAGATCGACCGGGGCCAGCCGCGCCAGGATAGCCGGCAGTTCAGGTTCCGGCCCGCGATGTTCGACCATCAGCGCAAAGCGGTCGGCCGAGGCGAGGACCACCTCGCGCGCGCCGGCCGCGCGGTGCCGGAAACTGTCCTTTCCGGGCTGGTCGAGATCGACTGCGTGATGCACATGCTTGACGGTCGAGACCGAAAACCCGCGCCCGGAAATCTCGGCCACCAGCCGTTCCACAAGCCCGGTCTTGCCAGAGTTCTTCCAGCCGATGATGCCGTAGACTTTCACCGTTGGCCCCCGATCAGCGCCTCGGCGCGGGCCAGATCTTCTGGCGTGTTCACGTTCAAGAACGCCGTTTCATCGACAAAGTCCGCTCGCGCCGCAGCAACTTGCGCACAGAAATCAAGAACCTTCGGCTTGGCCCCAGACGCCAGAAACGCAGCAAGTCTGGAGCGCACTTCGACGGGCCAAAGGCCGAAAACGGGGTGCGCGCGTCCGTAGGCACCTGCTATCGCCGCCCCGTCGCCGCCCGCCAGCACCAACTGCGGCACAAGATCACCCGGCAGGAACGGCGCGTCGACCGGAACTGACACTACGGCCGTCGCTCCGGCAGCCGCCGCCCAGTCGAGCGCGCCGAGGATACCGGACAAGGGGCCAAGCCGGTCTGCATCGGGTATCACCGGCAGGCCAAAGCGATGAAACCGCGCGGCATCGCCATTTGCCGAAATCGCCAACGCTTCGACCTGCGGCGCAAACCGCTCTACGACATGCGCAATCAGCGGCTTTCCTGCCAACGGCACCAGCGCCTTGTCGGCCCCACCCATGCGGCGCGCCTGACCGCCTGCAAGGATGACGCCGAAGATGCGCATCCGTTATCCTTCGACGGGTTGGCCGTTCGCCTGCACCAGAAGAACGCCATGGTTGTTGTCATCATCATCATCGGTGATGGTTTTGGTCGTCACGCCGGGCAACTTGCCGAATGCGATCGACAGTTGCTTTGGATACCAGGTTGACGGCAGCCCTTCAAAGCCGGGCACACCGCGGAGGATGCTTGAGGTTGCCTGCGTGCACATCGCCTTTGGCACCGCACCGTAGGACTTCATCCGTGCCAGAACCAGTTCCGCAACCTCGGGCGAGACGTAGACCCTCTGCTCGACCACACGGAACGTCTTGCGGGCATGATAATCGATATAATAAGCGATCATCTTGTCGGACATGCCGAAATGAACGTCGTTCCGCTCTGGCAGCCGCGGGTGATACCACGTGCCTGCCGGATCGAACATCACTCGCTCTGATGCGTTCACCAGAATGGCAGAGTGTGCGCCTGAGTTCGAGGTGTTGTTCAGCACCGTGTAGAGCGTGACGTAGGTCGGAGGCCCCGCCACGAAACGGGCGGCCTGAACCTCGGCATCAGACGCCCATTTCGGGTCAGCACTGCAGGCAGCAAGGACGATAGCGGCCACCAAGCTCAGAACAAGGCGAAACATGGAACCTCCGGGAAGATCGGGTGCCGGCTCAGGCGTTTGCCAAGCCTGCAATGATCAGAATGAGCAGCGAGATCACGACACCCCAGATCGCCATGCGGATGAACCCGGTGAAGGTCTTTTCCTGCGCACGGATGTCCATCGAGCCGTGTTTGTAGTCGGATTGCTGATGATCGGCCATGTTGTGGTTCCCAGTTTATTGCGGTCTTTCACGCCCATAGCCGATAAGTACCGGGCTGTCACGGGGGCAGGGCGACGCGCGTCGAGACAATCAGGCCGAAGCATCGCCCGAATCGCCGCCAAGCCAGCCGGAGGTCAGGTGAAACCCGATACGGCGGGGCGGCTCTTCGTTGTCATCGGCTTTCGGCACCGCGCGCAGCGTGACGGAAAGCTGGGTGACGTGCTGGATGAGCTGCGTCTTTACCCCTGCTTCGTCACGCCCGTAGAATGTCAGGATGTCAGGGTTGAAGTAGCCCAGACCTTCGATCCGCAGCACGCCGGCCTCGTCGCCGGCAAAGCCCATTGCGATTTCGTCCTTGGCATCAAGGTCACGCTCGAAGGCGCGGATGTACATCACCAGACGGTCATAGGCGCACTCTGCCGGACTTTTCTGTTTGTCGACGGCAGACAGCTTTGCAGCCGTTTTGGCGGTGGACTTCGCCGCAGGATTCACAGCCGTCCTTGCCGTTGGTTTGATGCCCGTCTTGGCCGCTTTCGCCATCGTTCAAACCCTTTCCCAAAGCCAGGCGCCGCCCACGCTGAGCGACCGCTTTACCATACCGCGGCCCAGAAGGCAGTTCAGATGCGCCACCGCTTCGACCAGTGCCAGCCCCTGCTCGCTTGCGCTGACATCGCGCTTGAAAAGCGGCAGAAAACACTCTTGCGCGGCGCGCGGCTGGCCCAGATGCTCGACCAGCCGGCCAAGTGCAGAGGTGTGGTTTTCGATCATCTGGACCAGACGAAACGGTAACCCCGTGAACGGCAGTTTGTGTCCCGGCAAGATCAGTTGGCGATCGTCTGCCAGCCCCTGAAAACGCTCGCAACTGGTCAGCCACTCGGTCAGGGGGTCGGCATCCGGCTCGGTCGGGTAGACGCCGATGTTGGCAGAAATCCCCGGCAACAGTTGATCCCCGCCCAACACCAACCCGTCATCCGCCCAAAGCGTTGCATGGTCAGGCGCATGGCCCTGGCCTAGCCGGACAGTCCATTCACGGCCCGCCGCCAGCAGGGTTTGACCTTCGACCAGCCGGGTGATCCCGACCGGCATCGGCGCCACCACGTCAGCAAAATTGAACGGACGCTCCGCTGCGCGACGCGCAAGCTCGGCCTCTGTCACCCCGGCACGGCGATAGAAAGTCATCGCCTCGGCCGAGGGGCGATCTTGCACGTCGAGGACCAGCATCCGTGCGTAAAGCCAGGCCGTGCGCGTTGCCAGAACCTCGGCCCCGCGCGACTGAAACCAACCGACCATTCCCACGTGGTCCGGATGATGATGCGTCAGGATCACGCGCTTCACCGGTCGCCCTTGCAGAGGTCCCGCTAAAAGCCGCTCCCAGATTGCCACCGTCCGGCGCGAGAAAAGCCCGCCATCAACCAGCGTCCAGCCATCGCCATCGTCCAACGCGTAGATGTTGACATGGTCAAGCGCCATCGGAAGGGGCAGGCGGAGCCACAAGACGCCGTCCGCCACCGGCACAGCTTCACCTTCTGGTGGGGCGTCCGGAAAAGGATGACGGACCCCTTCGCTCACGCTGCCAGATCCCCCGGAGACACCGCATAGAGGCCCGCCGCACCCTCGCGCGCCTCGGCCAGCAGGCCCTCATGCTCTGGCAGCAGCCGCCGGATCATCACCCGCGCCAGAGGCAACCGAACAGACTCCACAAGCGCCGCCTTCAGGTGCAGATGCCCGCCCAGCACCCGGGCAAAGGCGCGCAGATAAGGCACCGCGCCCGCAAATCGGTCGTTCAGCCCCTGCGCAACCAGCCTTTCCGTCGCGTCGCGCAATGTTTCTGCTGCGGCCCAAACGTCACCCGCCAGATCGGGCAATGTGCCGCGCGCCACTTCGGCTCCTCGCTGAATTTCGTCGATCATCCGAAACGCTGCCTCGCCGCCATCTGCCATCTTGCGTCCCACCAGATCCATCGCCTGTATCCCGTTGGTACCTTCATAGATCGCCGTGATCCGGACGTCGCGGACGAACTGGGCCGCGCCAGTGTCTTCGATGAAGCCCATGCCACCGAACACCTGCACCCCCTGATGTGATACGGCGCTACCCACATCGGTGCCATAGGCCTTGGCGATCGGCGTCAGAAGCGCCGCCCGCGCCGCCCACTCCGCCCTGCCCGTTGCCACGGCCATATCCGTCGCCACCGCGCAGCTCAATGCGATTGCCCGCGCTGCAAACACCTCGGCCCGCATCGAGGCCAGCATCCGGCGCACATCGGCATGGTCGATGATGGTGCCCATGCCGGGCACCGGCGTTTCACCCTGTCGGCGGCCCAGCGCATAGGCAAGCGCATGCTGCAAGGCCGCCTCGGCCACGCCGACGCCCTGCACCGCCACGCCAAGCCGCGCGTTGTTCATCATGGTGAACATCGCGGCCATGCCCCGGTTCGGCTTACCCACCAGCCAGCCCTTGGCACCGTCGAACTGCATCACGCAGGTCGGGCTGCCGTGCAGGCCCAGCTTGTGTTCGATGCTGACCACCCGCACGCCGTTGCGCGCGCCAGGCTTACCGGCCGGGTCGGGCAGAAACTTCGGCACGATGAACAGGCTGATGCCGCGTGTCCCATCGGCCGCGTCCGGCAACCGCGCCAGAATCAGATGGCAGACGTTCGTCACCAGATCGCTGTCGCCCCAGCTTATGTAGATCTTCTGCCCGGTGACGGCATAGGTTCCGTCGCCCAAGGGCTCCGCCCGCGCGCGCAGGGCCCCCACATCACTGCCCGCCTGCGGCTCGGTCAGGTTCATCGTGCCCGACCATTCCCCTGAAATCAGCTTTGGCAGATAGAGCGCCTTGAGGTCATCGCTTGCATGATGCTCCAGAGCCTCGATCTGGCCCTTGGTCAGCAGAGGCTTCACCTGAAGCGCAATGCAGCCCCCTGCCATCATGTCATCCACCGCCGCCGACAGGGCCATCGGCAAGCCCATGCCACCAAAGGCCGGGTCAGCCGAAATACCGATCCAGCCGCCTTCGGCAATGGCGCGGTAGCCTGCGTCAAACCCCGGTGGCGAGGCGACAACCCCGTTTTCCAGCCGCGCACCCACCTTGTCCGAAATGCGGTTCAGCGGGGCCAGCACATCACTGCTGATCCGTGCCGCCTCGCCCAGCACGGCGTTCACCAGATCGGGCGTGGCGGCGGCAAACCGCTCGGTCGCAGCTACATCGGCGAACCCCGCCACATGGGTCAGGATGAAATGGCAGTCGTTCAGCGGCGCGCGATAGGGCATTGCGTTCTCCGGCGGTGTCGCTTGGCAAAACCGGGCACCTCGCGTATGGACGCACCCTAGGCCCGAACGCTACCCGACCCTTTCCCCCCTTCAAGCCGGACGCTACGTCACACCAGCGATGACCGAACTTCTGGCTCCCACGCCGCACGACATCGACCGCGCCGCCAGCCTGTTGCGCGCGGGTCAGCTTGTCGCGTTTCCCACCGAAACAGTCTATGGCCTTGGCGGCGATGCCACCTCCGACCTTGCCGTGGCGCGGATTTTCGACGCGAAGGGCCGGCCACGTTTCAACCCGCTGATCGTTCACCTGCCCAGCCTCGCGGCTGCTGAAACATATGCCGTCTTCAACCCCGCCGCCCGCGCCCTTGCGGCAGCCTTCTGGCCCGGCCCGCTGACGCTGGTGCTACCGTTGAAGGAACCCTCGCGCCTGTCGCCGCTGGTCACCGCCGGGCTTGACACCGTAGCAATCCGCATTCCCGCTCACCCCGTGGCCCAAGCGCTGCTTGCCGCCTTTGGTGGCCCGCTAGCGGCACCCTCGGCCAACCCGTCGGGCCGCGTCTCGCCCACCCGCGCTTTTCATGTGACAGACGGGCTTGCCGGTCGCATCGCTGCGGTAATCGACGGCGGCCCCTGCGCGGTCGGGGTCGAATCGACCATCGTTGCGCTGGACCCGGCACCTGCCATCCTGCGCCCCGGCGGCCTGCCGGTGGAGGCACTGGAAGCAGCCTTGGGCAAACCCGTTCTGGTGGGAGGAAATGCCGCAAGACCCACGTCTCCCGGCCAGCTTGCGTCGCATTACGCGCCCAGCGCCAGCCTGCGCCTGAACGCAGAAACCGCCCGGCAGGGTGAAGTTCTGGTCGGTTTCGGGGCGGTGAAGGGGGATCTTACACTTTCGGCAACCGGTGATCCGGTCGAGGCGGCAGCGGCACTTTTTCACACGCTGCGCGAGGCCGACCTGCGCGCAGGGCCGCATGGGCAGATCGCTTTCGCCCCGGTGCCGGAAACCGGCCTTGGCCGCGCGATCAACGACCGCCTGAGGCGCGCCGCCGCCCCTCGCGGGGTGTGACATTTCAAGCGGTTAGGGTCAGGATCCGTTGATTTTGCGTTTGCGACGTGATGCAGGCTCCGCAAGGAGACCGATCAATGAGCAACTCTTCTGGCGGACGGACGCCCAGATGGCCTGCCTTCAGCCCAGCTTTCCCAAGAGCCACGGCAAACCTCGCGTCGATGACCGGCGCGTGTTGAGTTGTATTTTCTTTTTCAATCGCAATGGCTTGCGGTGGTGCGATGCGCCTCGGCATATGGCACGCCCAAGACCCTCTACAACCTCTGGAAGCGGTGGAGCGACAAGGGTATCTTCGCCCGGATGATGGAGGGCCTGGGCTCCGAGGCCCCCGTTCCGAAGACGGTGATGACCGACGCGACCGATCTCAAGGCGCACCGCACGGCGACCAGCCTGATCCGCCAATCCGCGCGCCAGACCACGCGAGACAGCCCCCGGCCTACGACACCCGCATGTGTCGTGGGCCCCATCGGCAGTGACGCTGACGACCTCCTGATCGGGAGATCCGGTCAAGCGGCTCCGCAAGCATGGGCGCATCGCCCACGTCGCTGATGGTGACCTCGACTGCCCGGATCTCCAGTGTCTGCTCGTCGATCCCGAGATGGACCTTGCGCCAGACGCGGCGTTTTGCACCGCCATGCTTGCGTGCATTCCACTCGCCTTCCCCCTCGACCTTGATCGCGGCGCTGTGGATCAAGAGGTGCAGTTGGCTCTGTGACCCCTGGTGCGGGAGGGTCACGACAAGGGTCTTCTGGCGACGGCTGAGCGTGCTGAAATCAGGCACTTCTCAGTCGAGGCCGACCTGCCGCAACAGGCAATTGACGAACGCAGTCGTCCGCCGCAACGCCATGCCGAACAGGCCCTTCATCGCCAGGCAGGTCGGAGCGGCAGCGTCGCTGTAGGCGTGCTGTCGCCCGCGCTTGCCGGAAGGCAGCGATGCCCATGCCATGTCAGGATCGAACCGGATCGTCAGCGATCCGTGGCGCTTCAGCGCCTTGGTATACTCAAGCCAGTCCAGGGTCTTGTTGGTCGGTCTGCTCATGCTCTCCAGCTATCGCGCTGGATTCAAGCGATGACTCCCTCACGGGATTTGTACAACAGAGCCAACTGCCGCCACGGGGACATAGCCTTCGCGCAGGATGCGGTTCATGCCGCCGGCGACATCGACGACGGGATTGTCGATCAGGGGTGCGATCTGGCGGGCGGCGCGCGAGGTGCGGTTGCCGGAGCGGCAGACCAGCGCCAGCGTCTGGCCCGGGGCCAGATGCGGCGCGATCTGGCGCAGGAAGCTTTCGGCATCGTCATAGGTGACCAGCAGCGCGCCGGCGATGACGCCGGTGTCGGCCCATTCGCCGGGGGTGCGGATGTCCACCACCAGCGTGCCGGGATCACCGGCAAGCTCGGCCCCGGTCAGCCGTTCGGACGACAGGTTGGGCGGTGCCTTGCCGAAGCTGGGCATGCCGAGTGCGACATAGCCGAACAGGCCAAGCGCGGCGGCGGTGGTCAGGAACTGGCGTTTCTGCATGATGGCTCCGTAAGCAGGATGAAGGGTTCAGGGGCGGGCGGCGGGCGCGGGTGTCTGGCCCAGCGTCACCGTCGCCTCGTGCTGGGACAGGAACACCCGGCCCTTGAAGTGATCGAAGAACTCCGACCGTTTCAGCGCGTCCATCACCGGACCCTTGACCTCTGAGAGGTGGAAGCCGACCCCGGCGCTGTCCAGCCGCGCCACGATCGCCTCCAGGCTTTCCAGCGCGCTGGCGTCGATCATGTTGACGGCGGGGCACATCAGCACGACATGGCGCACCTCGGGATGGGCGGCGACCTCGGCCAGGATCATGTCCTCAAGAAAGCGCGCATTGGCGAAATAGAGGCTCTCATCCACCCGCAGCGTCAGGATGTCGGGGTGGGTCTCGACGCTGTGGCGGTCGATGTTGCGGAAATGCTCGCTGCCCGGCACCCGGCCGACGATGGCGTAATGCGGCCGGCTGGTGCGCCAGAGGTAAAGCAGGATCGACAAGAGCACGCCGACCATGATCCCGGTCTTGACCCCGACCGTCAGCACCAGAGCCGCGGTGGCCGCCATGGCGGCGAAATCGGCGCGCGAGTAGCGCCAGACGCGACGGAAGGCGGCCAGATCGACCAGGCCCAGCACCGCCACGATGATGGTCGCCGCCAGCGCCGCCTTGGGCAGGAAGTAGAGCAGCGGCGTCAGCGCCAGCGCGCCGACCAAGAGGCCGAAGGCGGTCAGGATGCCCGCCGCCGGGGTGGCCGCCCCCGCGTCGAAGTTGATGAAGGACCGCGCAAACCCCCCCGTCACCGGAAAGGCACCGGTGACCGAGGCGCCAAGGTTGGCGGCGCCCAGGCCGATCAGCTCCTGGTTCGGGTCGATGCGCTGGCGCCGCTTGGCGGCCAGGGTCTGCGCCACCGAGACGCTTTCGACAAAGCCCACCACCGAGATCAGCGCCGCCGCGAGCAGCAGGTCGCCGACCAGCTGCGCCGAGAGGTCCGGCAGGGTGAAGGGCGGCAGACCCTGCGGCACCTCGCCCAGCACCTTGACGCCCTCGGCCTCCAGCCCCGCGCCCCAGGTGACCAGTGTCGCCAGCACCATGGCGTAAAGCGGCCCGGCCTTGGCGATCATCGCGGCGGGGCGTGCGGGTAGGCCAAGCGCCATCAGCCCGCGCGCCATCGTGCCACGCACCAGATACAGGAATACCGTCGCCGCAGCCCCCATCACCAGCGTCACCGGGTTGGTCTCGGGCAGATGCGCCCAGAGCGTGGCGGCGATTTCAGGCAGGGTGTCGCCCTCGCCCGAGATGCCCAGCAGATGGCCGATCTGGCGCGCGGCGATCAGCAAGCCCGCCGCCGAGATGAAGCCCGCGATCACCGGATGGCTGAGGAAGTTGACCAGAAAGCCCAGCCGCAGCACCCCCATCGCCAAGAGCATCGCCCCCGACAGGAAGGCCAGCGTCAGCGCCGCCGTGGCATAGCCCGCGGTGCCCTGCTCGGCGATCTGGCCGACCGCGGCCGCCGTCATCAAGGACACCACCGCCACCGGACCCACCGCCAGCGCCCGGCTGGTGCCAAAGAGCGCGTAAAGCAAGAGCGGCAGGATCGCGGCATAGATGCCCGAGACCGGCGGCAGCCCCGCCAAGAGCGCATAGCCCAGTGCCTGCGGGATCAGGATCGAGGTGACGATCAACGCCGCCATCAGATCCGAGCCGAAATCGTCGCGGCTGTAGCTGCGTCCCCAGTCAAGGATCGGGACATACTGGCGCAGGCTCGGCATCGGAAAGGTCCGTTCGGATGAGGTCAGGGGTGGAAGGACGGGGCCACCAGGGGCGGCCCCGTCCAGGTCGCAAATCGGCAATCCGCCGGTTCAGGCCCCCGGTTCAGGCCCCCGGGTCAGGCCCCCGGTTCAGGCTTCGGTCGCCCGGCGCAGGCTGAGCAGTGCCACCAGCGCCAGGCCGACGGCCAGCGCCACGCCCAGCCCGAGTGCCACCAGGAACAGCCAGTCGGTGACGGTGACGACCTGGGCCAGCGAGGACTGGGTGATGCCCGGCGCCGCCAGCATCGCCGCGATCCCGGCCGCAGCCCCGATCCCCAGCGCCAGCAGCCAGGACCGCCGCCCCACGCGTTTCGGCCCGCGCACCAGCCCGACAAAGTCCAGCAGCGCCAGCGCCGCGATCAGCAGCACCAGCGGCCAGAAGGCCGCGCCCAGCATCTCGCCCGCCATCGCCCAGAAGGCGCCTATCGTGATATCCTGCATCGTGTTTCCTCCCTCTCAGGCCTTGCCCTGCAACATGGCGGTATAGGCGGCCTTCAGGCCCACCTCCTTGATCACCCAGGGCAGCCAGCCCTCGGCCAGCGGGTCGATCCCGGGGAAGGTCGGCACCAGGTTGTCGTCATAGTCGAACTCGACCAGCATCGCGGTGCCGATGCTGGTGATCAGCGGGCAGGAGGTATAGCCGTTGTAGGTCATGACCGGGGCGCGGCTGGCGATCTCCTCGACGATGTGATGCACCGCGACCGGGGCCTGCCACTTGACCGAAGCCGCGGTCTTGCCCTTGGGCACGCCGCAGATGTCGCCGACACCGAAGACATTGGCGAACCGGGCATGGCGCAGGGTGAACTTGTCCACCTCGATCCAGCCGTCGGCCGCCATCCGCCCCTCCTGCCAGGGCAGGGCCGAGTCGCGCACCGATTGCGGCGCCCGCATCGGCGGGATGACGTTGATGAAATCCCATTTCATCTCGGCCGAGCCGCCCTCGGGCGTGGCAAAGCGCGCGATGCGGGTAGCGGGGTCGATCGCGGCCAGCACATGCTCGCGCCGGACCTCGATCCCCTGGCGGACGAACAGCTCCTCGACCCGGTCGGTCACCAGCGGCACCGAGAACAGCAGCTTGGAATGGGCGGTGTAGATCACCTCTGATCGGTCGCGGGTGCCGCGCCGGCGCAGGTGGTCGTCGGCCAGGAAGGCCTGTTTCAGCGGTGCCCCGGCGCATTTCATGTCGGTCGCGGGGCGGGTGAAGATGCCCACGCCGCCGGTATCGGCAAAGGCCGACAGCGCCTGCCACGAGGCCGCCGCCGCCGCCGGACCGGCATAGACCGAGGCGATGCCATGCTGGCCAATCAGGTCGGTCGACATGCCCTCGATCGCGGCATAGTCCAGCACAAGGCCGGTGGCGACCACCAGATAGTCGTATTCAAGGCGGGTGCCCGCATCGGTGACCACGGCATTGGCCTCGGGCTCGAAGGCGGCGGCGGTCTCGCGCAGCCAGGTCACGCCCGCGGGCATGAAGTCGGCGGTGCGCAGCACGGTGTAGTCGGCCGGTTTCACCCCGGCACCGACCAGCGTGTAGCCAGGCTGGTAATTGTGCTCCTCGCGCGGCTCGATGACGGTGATCGCGGCCCCCTCAAGCTGGCGCGACAGCAGCGTGGCCACGGTCAGCCCCGCCGCCCCGCCACCGGCGATGACGATCCGCGCCCTGGTGGCGACGGCGGCCTGCGACGGGCGGCCCGCGACGGCGGCAAGCCCCGCCACGGCGGCCAGCGTCGCCCCGCCGACCAGCACCGCGCGGCGTCCGGGCGACTGCGGCGCCGCCTCGGTCGCCATGTGCCACAGCCGCTCGGACCGCGCGCCGGACCGGCAATAGGCCAGCACCGGCCCCGGCAGCGTGTCGAGCAGTCCCGCAAAGGTCCGCGCCGCCTCGGGCGTCAGGCTGGACCCGGTCACCGGCAGGTCGGCAAAGGCGATCCCCGCCGCGCGGGCGACGATCTCGATCTCGGCCGCCGTGGGCTGGCCCGGATCCTCGCCGTCCGGCCGGTTGCAGATGATGGTGCGGAACCCGGCCTCGGCCAGGCCCGGCACTTCCTCGGGCCGGATCTGTCCGGCGACCGAAAGCCCTTCGTCCAGTGTCTTGATGTCCATGCGGGTCTCCTCCCAGTGACCTGTTTCTCGTTCTTGCAGCCTGTTGCCCGCCCTACAGCGTGTTGCCCGCCTTACAGCGTGTTGACCGGCACCTTGAGGAACACCTTGCCGCTGTCGTCGGCAGGCGGCAGTTCGCCCGCGCGCATGTTGACCTGCAGCGAGGGGATGATCAGGCGCGGCATCTCCAGCGTGGCGTCGCGCGCCTCGCGCATGGCGACGAATTCATCCTCGCCGATGCCGTCGCGGACGTGGATGTTGTGCGTGCGCTGTTCGGCCACCGTGGTCTCCCAGCGGATGTCGCGGCCGTTCGGGCCGTAGTCGTGGCACATGAAGAGCCGCGTCTCGCCCGGCAGCGCCAGCACGCGCTGGATCGAGCGGTAGAGCGTGCGCGCGTCGCCGCCCGGAAAGTCCGCCCGGGCCGAGCCGCCGTCGGGCATGAACAGCGTGTCGCCGACGAAAGCCGCATCGCCCACCACATGCGTCATGCAGGCCGGGGTGTGGCCCGGCGTGTGCAGCACATGCGCGGTCATGCCGCCGATCAGGTAGCTGTCGCCGTCCTGGAACAGCCGGTCGAACTGGCTGCCGTCGCGCTGGAACTCGGTGCCCTCGTTGAACACCTTGCCGAAGGTGTCCTGCACGATGGTGATGTTGGCGCCGATGCCGATCTTGCCGCCCAGCCGCTCCTGCAGATAGGGTGCGGCGGAAAGGTGGTCGGCATGGACATGGGTTTCGATCAGCCACTCGACCGTCAGGCCATGCTTGACGACATGGGCGATGATCTGGTCGGCGCTGTCATGGGTGATCCGCCCGGCGGCATAGTCGATGTCCATCACCGAATCGACGATGGCACAGGCGTTCGAGGCCGGATCCTTGACGACATAGCTCACGGTGTTGGTCGGCGCGTCGAAGAAGGCGGTGACGTCGGGCGTCACGGCAAGGTCGGGGGAAAAGGGCAGCGTGGTCATCGGACGACTCCTTGCAGGAAGATGTGGGGATCAGGCGCGCTGGAGGGCGGCGGCGCGCAGCGACAGAAGTCGTGCCCCCCACATCCCGGCCAGCATCGCGGCGGTGAAGAGGGCAGCCTCGACATTGCCCGCACCCAGCGCCACGAAGGCCGGTCCGGGGCAGAGGCCGACCAGGCCCCAGCCGACACCGAAGATTGCCGGGCCGATCAGGATGCTCGCGTCGATCGGAGCCGGGGCCGGCAAGTGGAACTGGCTGGCCATCTGCGGAGCAGGGCGCTTCAGCACCAGACGGTAGCCCAGGAAGGTCACCGCGATGGCGCCGCCAAGGACGAACATCAGGCTGGCGTCCCAAGTCGTGCCGATGGCGGCGACATCAAGGAAATTCAGCACCTTGGCCGGGTCGGCCATGCCGGCCACGATGAGGCCGGCGCCGAACAGCAGCCCGAGGGCGAATTGGATCAGGATCTGCATGATTTGCCCTCAGATCAGGTGACGCATGACGAAGACGGTGGCGATCGCGGTGGCCATGAAGGTCCCCACCGCCACCAGCGAACGGGTCGACAGCCGCGACAGCCCGCAGAGCCCGTGGCCCGAGGTGCAGCCGTTGCCCCAGACCGAGCCGAAGCCGACCAGGAGCCCGCCCGCCACCAGCAGCGCCGGTCCGGCATCGAAGCTTGCCACCGGCATCGCCCCGGTCGCCAGCAGCCAGATCAGCGGTGCCCCGACCAGGCCCAGCACGAAGGCCAGCCGGCCCAGCGCCTCGCCGTCGAGATAGGGCGGCAGCACGCGCACGGCGATGCCGCTGATCCCGGCAATACGGCCGAAGGCCAGCATCAAGAGGACCGAAGCAAGGCCGATCTTTGCCCCCCCCACCAGCGAGGCGAAGGGGGTGAATTCCGTAGGTGTCATGACGGGCAGTCCCTTTCAGATGTCAGCGCAAGCCGCAGATGTTCATCCCGAGCAGCCGGTAGGCCGGGCAGAAGCGGAAGGCGGCGGTGCCGATCAGCACGAGGCCGGCACCCGCCAGCACATAGCCCCAGACGCCGGGCCAGGCCGCCATCAGGAAGGGTGCGACAAGCAGGACCACGCCCGCGACGGCCCGGATGATCCGGTCGATGTTTCCGACATTGGTCATGTGAACCTCCTGCTCAATGTGACTTGAACATAATATTAGCATGATCTAAATTACAAGAGTGAATCGGAGGAAACGTCATGCCGGACGACATGCCCACCACGCGGGGCGACATGCGCATCGACGCGCCCCACCCGCTTGAGGCGCAGGCCGATGCCGCCGCGGCCATGCTTTCTGCGCTGGCCAACCCGCACCGGCTGATGATCCTGTGCCTGCTGATCGAGGCCGAACTGCCGGTCGGGGTGCTGGCCGAACGTGTCGGGCTGTCGCAGTCAGCGCTGTCGCAACATCTGGCGCGGATGCGCCACCAGGGCATCGTCTCGGCCCGGCGCGAGGGCCATTCTGTGCGTTACGCCGTCGCCGACCCGGCGGTGCGCGAGATGATCGCAACTCTTTACCGCATCTACTGCGCCGATGCCGACGAGCCCTCTCCCGACAAGGCGGGCTGAGACCGGACGATGGTCACATGGCGCCCGGCCGCAAGCTCGGGGTGCCGGGAGAGGCGCCTGTCGCGGCCCGGAGCCGGTCAACCCTTCGAGCGGACCGGGGTTTCGAAGCCCACGGGCTTCAGCGCCAGCACGGAACATTCCAGCTGCCCCAGCACGGTTTCGGCGGTGTTGCCGATCAGCAGTCCGCTGATCCCGGACCTGCCCACCGTTCCCATCACCACGATATCCGCATCGATCTCCTTCGCGACTTCGGCGATGCCGAACTCCGGGGAGCCTTTCGCGAAACGGCTCCGCAGCTCGGCCCGCCCGGCGAAGCCCTTGACGAAGTGGTTGAACCAGGACCGGTGCTTCAGCTTGATCGCGTTGACCCAGACTTCGACCTGCTTGGCGGACAGCCCGGAACGCTGGCTGCGGACAAGGTATTCGCCGGGAGCATTCCACAGATGCAGGATATGCACCTCGGCCTCGCCCGCCTTTGGCAGCAGGTCGATGGCGGCATCGACAAGCCGGGTGTTCAGCGTGGCGTCGGCGCCCTCGCGTTCATCCAGCGTGACGCAGACCAGCACCCGCTTGGGCGGCAGCGCGGCATCGGGGCCCACCAGCCAGACCGGGCAGGGGCACTTGCGCAAAAGGTGCATGTCCTCGGACCCGAAGAGCCGTGCCATCAGCCCGGTCGCGCTTTCAGCCGCCTTGACGACGATGTCATGCTTTTCGCCAAGAACCGCCTGGATCGTCTCGATGAAAAGCTTGCCGCTGCGGACCTGAGCGGATCGGGCCGCCATACCCTCGGGCAGTCGCGACAGCAGTTCCGAGCACCGGTGCTGTGCCTCCTCCTCGATCAGGGCATTGAACTCGGCAAAGCCCACATCTTCGGCAAGGCCGATGTCGTCCGAGGTCAGAACCAGGATCGAAAGGCCGGCTTCGTGGTGGCGCGCAAGCGTGACGGCACTGTCAAATCCCGCATGACTGGTGTCGGCCGCACGCGTGACGAACAGGACGGACTTGAGACTGGACATGGCTGGCTTCCTTTCGGTTATTCCGTGTTCTGGACTGGATGGCTGACCGTGATCCTGCCGGTTTCATGCCAAGGACTTGTGCCAAGGACTTCAGATTGACCCGCAAGACCGTATCTCGTGCGCAGCCCCGTATCAGACCGCGCCGGACACAAGGCGCGCCGCACCGGTTTTCATCCCTCCTGGTCAGGTCACCCCTGTCGGCGGGGTGATCCGAACACCATCAGACCATGCGCGTCAGGCATCCTTGATCCACGTCAAGGTCACTGAAATATCCAAGAACTATACGGAACATGTCAAACGATGCTCGAATGGTGCAAAGGTGGGTCGATGATCCTTGGCAGTCCGCTTCTGACGACACGCGATGTGGCAGAACTGCTGCAACTCACCGAGACCACGATCCGGTCGTGGATCGTCGGCGGCGAGTTGCGCGCCATGCGGTTCGGGCGCGAATACCGGATCGCGGCCGAGGATCTGGATGCCTTCCTCGAAGCCCATGCCACCCGGCCGGTCCGGACTGCGGGGTCGTCCGGGACCGACCGGCCGCGCGAGCAGAACTGAACACCCGGGCCCAGAAGAAAGAAGCAGGACATGCAGGACCAACCGCCAGAGACAAAGCGGCCGGGGGAAACCCCTTGGCATTTCCAAGACCTGGACACGGTGCTTGCTGCCGTGCAGGGCTCCCGGCGGGGTCTGACCGGGACCGAGGCTGCGGCGCGGCTGGCCCGCCATGGCCCGAACCGCCTGCCCGAGCCGAAGCGGCGCGGTCCGCTGCGCCGCCTGCTGGCGCAGTTCAGCAGCCTGCTGATCCAGGTCCTGCTGGTCGCAGCCTTGGTGACGGCGGCGCTGGGGCACTACGTCGATACGGCGGTCATTGCCAGCGTGGCGGTCTTCAACGCCCTCATCGGCTTTGTCCAAGAGGGCCGGGCCGAACAGGCCTTGCGCGCGATCCAGAGCATGATGGCACCCCGCGCCTCGGTCCTGCGCGACGGCCAGCGGCTGGGCATCGCGGCGACCGAGATCGTTCCGGGCGATGTCGTCCTGCTGGAAGCGGGCGACCGGGTGCCGGCCGACATCCGGCTGCTGCAGACCGCGGGGCTGCGGGTCGAGGAGGCCGCGCTGACCGGCGAATCGGTTCCGGTGCAGAAATCGCCCGAGCCGGTGGCCGAAGCCGCCCCGATCGGCGACCGGTCGTCGATGACCTACGCCGGAACCCTGATCGCCGCCGGACAGGGCAGCGGCCTGGTGGTGGCCACCGGGGCCGCGACCGAGATCGGCAAGATCACCGGCATGCTGGCCGGGGTGGTGGAGCTGACGACGCCGCTGTTGCGCCAGATGAACCAGTTCGCGCGCTGGCTGGCGCTGGTGATCCTGGCGGTGGCGGCGGCGATCTTCGTGTTCGGCGTCCAGTTCCGCGGCTATTCCGCCGCCGAGATGTTCATGACGGTGGTCGGTCTTGCGGTCGCGGGGATTCCCGAAGGCCTGCCCGCCATCCTGACGGTGACGCTGGCCATCGGCGTGCAGCGCATGGCCGGCCGGCGCGCCATCATCCGCCGCCTGCCCGCGGTCGAGACGCTGGGCTCGGTCTCGGTGATCTGCTCGGACAAGACCGGCACGCTGACCCGCAACCAGATGGTGTTGCGCGCCATCGCCACGGCGGAGGCGGATTTCACCGTCGAGGGCACCGGTTATGCGCCGCAGGGGCGCATCCTGGCGTCGGACGGCACGCCGCCGCCGCCCGCCGATCTGCTGCGCGCGGCCCTGCTGTGCAACGATGCCGCGCTGGCGGAAACCGGCGGGGACTGGACCGTCGCGGGCGACCCGATGGAGGGCGCGCTCATCGTCGGCGCGATGAAGGCCGGGCTTGACCCGCAGGCCGAGGCGGCGGCCTGGCCGCGGATCGCGGTCATCCCCTTCGACGCGGCGCACCGCTACATGGCGACGCTGCACCAGGGGCCGGACGGCACGCGGCAGGTCATGGTCAAGGGCGCCCCAGAACAGGTGATCGCCATGGCCCGCGCCGCCGCCGGGCCGGAGGGGCCGGTCCCGCTTGACCCCGCCGCCTGGCACGCCCGGATCGAGGCCCTGGCCGCCGAGGGCCAGCGCGTGCTGGCGCTGGCGCGCTGCGACCTGCCCGAGGGCGATCTGACGCCCGAAGCCATCGCCGGGCGGCTGGAGCTGCTGGGCCTGGTCGGGCTGATCGACCCGCCGCGCGACGAGGCGATCGCCGCCGTCGCCGATTGCCGCAGCGCCGGCATCGCGGTCAAGATGATCACCGGCGACCATGCCGGCACCGCCCGCGCCATCGCCCGCCAGCTTGGCCTGCAACATGGCGATGCCGTGCTGACCGGGGCCGAGATCGACGCGCTGGACGATGCCGCCCTGCAGGCGCGGGTGCTGGCGGTCGATGTCTTTGCCCGCACCAGTCCGGCGCACAAGCTGCGGCTGGTGCGCGCGCTGCAGGCCAGCGGCCAGGTCGTCGCGATGACCGGCGACGGGGTCAACGACGCGCCGGCGCTGAAACAGGCTGAAGTCGGCGTCGCCATGGGCATCACCGGCACCGAGGCCGCCAAGGAAGCCGCCGAGATGGTGCTGACCGACGACAACTTCGCCTCCATCGCGGCTGCCGTCCGCGAGGGGCGCAATGTCTACGACAACCTGCGCAAGTCGATCACCTTCCTGCTGCCGATCAACGGCGGCGAATCCTTCGCCATCGTCTTCGCGCTGCTTCTGGGGCTGACGCTGCCGATCACGCCCTTGCAGATCCTCTGGGTCAACCTGGTCAGTTCGGTCGCTCTGGCCATGGTGCTGGCCTTCGAGCCCGCCGAGCCCGACATCATGGCCCGTCCGCCGCGCCCGCCGGGTGAGCCGATCCTGTCGGCGTTCCTGCTGTGGCGGGTGCTGTTCGTCTCGACCCTGTTCTTCGCCGGCATCATCGGGATCTTCGAATGGACCCAGATGCAGGGCGCAAGTCTGGAAGAATCGCGGACCTACGCGGTCAACACGCTGGTGGTGATGGAGGTGTTTTATCTGTTCAGCGTGCGCTACCTGCGCGCGCCCTCGCTGACGCTGGCGGGCCTGCGCGGCACCCGGCATGTGCTGATCGCCATCGCGGCAGTGGTTGTGCTGCAGTCGGTCTTCACCTATGCGCCCTTCATGGAGACGCTGTTCGACACCCGCCCGCTGTCGCTGGAGCACGCGCCACTGATCCTTGGCATCGGCATTGCGGTGTTCATCGTGCTGGAACTGGAAAAGGTCGTGCGGCGCTGGCTTGGCGTCGGGCGCGCGAAGGCCGAGGCGCACAGCTCGGCGGAAGGACACACCTGATGGCTGACCTTCTGGCCGGCTCGCTGTTCTACGAAATGGCGGCGATCCTGACCATCGCCACGCTGATCGCGCTGATCGGCGTGCGGCTGCGCCAGCCGCTGATCGTCAGCTTCATCGCCGTGGGGCTGCTGCTCGGCCCCTCGGCCCTCGGGCTGGTCGGCACGGCGGCGGCCGATCCCTACCTGCATCTCTTTTCCGAACTGGGCATCGCGCTGCTGCTGTTCCTGGTCGGGCTGAAGCTCGACCTCGGCCTGGTGCGCACGCTGGGGCCGGTGGCGCTTCTGACCGGGCTGGGGCAGGTCGGCTTCACCTCGGTCTTCGGTTTCCTGATCTGCCTTGCCCTGGGCATGGACGTGGTGACCAGCATCTACATCGCCGTCGCGCTGACCTTCTCCAGCACCATCATCATCGTCAAACTTCTGTCGGACAAGCGCGAGGTGGATTCGCTGCATGGCCGCATCGCGCTGGGGTTCCTGATCGTGCAGGACATCGTGGTGGTGCTGGCGATGGTGGTGCTGTCGGCGATCGCCGCCGGGGCCGGCGCGACCGGCACGGCAGCCGCCGGCGACATTGCCATAGTGCTGTTCTGGGGCGGGGTGATGCTGGCGGCCTCGCTGGTGATCATCCGCTACCTGGCAGATCCGCTGACCCGGCTTCTGTCCACCTCGCCCGACCTGATGATCGCTTTTGCCGTCGCCTGGGCGGCGCTGTTCGCGGCAACCGGCGACTATCTGGGCTTTTCCAAGGAACTCGGCGGGCTTCTGGCAGGGGTCACGCTGGCCTCGACGCCGCTGCGCGACGCGCTGGCCTCGCGCATGGCGCCGCTGCGCGACTTTCTGCTCCTGTTCTTCTTCGTCGGGCTGGGCGCGCAGCTTGATCTGGGCCTGGTGCTGGCGCAGGTGCCCGAGGCGCTCTTGCTCTCGGCCTTCGTGCTGATCGGCAACCCCTTGATCGTGCTGGCGATCATGCTGGCGATGGGCTACACCAAGCGGACCGGCTTCCTGGCCGGGCTGACCGTGGCGCAGATCAGCGAGTTCTCCCTGATCTTCGTCGCCATGGGCGTCTCGCTTGGCCATGTCGGGACCGAGGCGCTGGGGCTGACCACCTTTGTCGGCATCGTCACCATCGCCACCTCGACCTACATGATCCTCTATTCGCACCGGCTCTGGGCGCTGGTCGAGCCCTGGCTCGGCCGCATCGGCCGCCGCCCGACCTGGCGCGAAACCCAGGCGGCCGAAGGTGCCGCGGACCACGACACGGTGATCTTCGGCATGGGGCGCTATGGCGGCGCCATCGCGCGCAGCCTGGCGGCGCGGGGGCAGCGGGTGCTGGGCGTCGATTTCGACCCCGAGGCGGTGCGCCAGCGCCGGGACGACAGCATCACCACCGTCTTCGGCGATGCCACCGACCCGGAATTCGTCGCCACCCTGCCCCTGGCCGGGGTGCGCCGCGTGGTGCTGGCCGCCCCGCCGCACAGCCGCGACGTGCAAAGCGACGACCCCCGCCTGGCGCTGATCGAGGCGCTGCGCGGCACCGACTATCGCGGCTGCGTCGCGGTGCTGGCAAGCGACGAGGCCGACCGCGCCGCGATGCTTGCAGCCGGGGCGGACTTGCTGCTCGATCCGTTCGGCGATGCCGCCGAACAGGCCGCCGACCGTATCGCGGCGGCGCATGGGAAAGTGATACCAGCATGACCGAGACAAAAGGCAAAGCGGCACAGGCACCGCGCAAGGGCCGGAACGGGCCGTCGACGGGGCCGTCGGCGGGGCCGCTGCGGCTGGAGCTGGCCCTGCAGGGCGGCGGCGCGCATGGCGCCTTCACCTGGGGCGTGCTGGACCGCCTGCTGGAGGAGCCCGGGATCGAGATCGTCGCCCTCAGCGGTGCCAGCGCCGGGGCGATGAACGCGGTGCTGGTGGCGCATGGCCTGATGCACGGCGGCCCGGACGCGGCGAAACGCGCGCTCTGGCAGTTCTGGAAGGGGGTCGCCCGCGCGGCCCGGTCGCTGCGCGCCGCAGATGCCGCCTTCGCGATGCTGGCCCCGCCACCCGGCCTTTCGGCCAGCGGCCTGCTGCCCTTTGCGCTCTGGTCGGCGACCCATGCCGCCTGGCGCACCTTTGCCGAACAGGCGGCCGGTCAGGTCACGCAGGATCTGAACCCGCTTGGCCCGCTGCTGGAGCGGCTGGTGGATTTCGCGGCCCTGCGCCAGCCGCAGGCACCCCGGCTGTTCCTGTCGGCCACGGATGTCGCCAGCGGCAACCTGCGGGTGTTCCGCAATGCCGACCTCTCGGCCGCGGCTGTGCTGGCCTCGGCCTGCCTGCCGCAACTGTTCCACGCCGTCGAGATCGACGGCCGCGCCTACTGGGACGGCGGCTACCTGGCCAATCCGCCGCTGGCCCCGCTGATCGCGGAAAGCCCCGGCGACGATCTTCTGGTGGTGCAGGTCAACCCGGCCTACCGCGCCGGGGTGCCCGCCGGGGCCGCGGCAATCGCCGAGCGGGTGAACGAGATCAGCTTCAACGCCAGCCTCGGCAACGAGTTGCGCGGCATCCTGGCACTGAAACGTGCGCTGGGGGCGATCAAGCCGGCCGATTGCCCCGACGATCCGCTGCTGCGGCGGCTCGCCAGCCTGCGGCTGCACCGGATCGCGGCGGAGGAAAGCGATTTCGCGCCCGGCCAATCCAGCCGGCGCATCCCGGAATGGTCGGCCTTGCAGGCCCTGCACGGTGCGGGCCGGCGGGCCGCCGATGCCTGGCTGTCACAGTTCGGTGCAAGTCTCGGGCAGGAAAGCACCTTCACCGCCATCGCCGAAGGAGACCGGGCGTGACCGCACTCCTTGCCGTCCTGCTGGCGCTGGCACTTCTGATCGTGCTGGCCTACCGCGGCCTCAGCGTGCTGATCGCGGCCCCGCTGGCGGCGGCGCTGGCGGCGGGGCTTTCGGGGGCGCCGGTCATGGCCTCGCTGACCCAGGTGATGATGCCGGGCATGGGCGGCTTTGTCGTGCAGTTCCTGCTCTTGTTCCTTCTGGGCGCGATCTTCGGCAAGCTGATGGAGGATACCGGCGCCACTCGCAGCCTGGCCGAGGCGATGGTGACGCGGATGGGCCCGGCCAACACCATCCCGGCGGTGGTGCTGGCCTGCGCGGTGCTGACCTATGGCGGGGTGTCGCTGTTCGTGGTGGCCTTTGCGGTGGCACCGCTTGCGACCGAGCTTTTCGCCCGCAGCAAGCTGCCGCGCCCGCTGATCCCGGCGACGATCGCGCTGGGGGCCTTCACCTTCACCATGACCGCGCTGCCCGGCACGCCCTCGATCCAGAACGCGATCCCGATGCCCTTCTTCGGCACCACCGTCTTTGCCGGGCCGGGGCTGGGGCTGGTGGCCGGCGCGGTGATGCTGGGCTTCGGGCTGGCCTGGCTGATGTGGCGCGCCCGCCACGGCCGCTTTGCCGAGGACACCGTGGCCCCGGAGGGTGCCGGGATGCTGCCGCGCCGCTTCCGCGAGATGGCCCAGGGCGAGGGCTTCGACATCGCCGAGGCACGCCAGGGCGGCGAGGCCCCGGCCGATCTGCCGCCCCTGTGGCTGGCGGCGCTGCCGATCGTGGCGGTGGTGGCGCTGAACGGGCTGTTTGCCGGGGTTCTGCTGCCGATGCTCGACACCGCCTATCTGGCCGAGGAGCGCTGGGGCGGGGTCGGCTTTGACCGGCTGCGCGGCGTCTGGGCGATCATCCTGGCGCTGGCGGTGACGATCCTTCTGATCATCCTGACCAACCGCCGGCGGCTGCCCGACCTGACCGAATCCCTCAGCGCGGGGGCCGGAGCCTCGGCGCTGCCGCTACTGAATACCGCGGTGCTGGTCGGTTTCGGCACCGTCATCGCCGCGCTGCCGGTCTTTGCCGTGGTCAGCGAGGCGGTGCTGGGCATCGCGCCGGGAAACCCGCTTGTCGCGCTGGCGGTGTCCTCCAGCATCCTGTCGGGGCTGACCGGCTCGGCCTCGGGCGGGATGAGCATCGCGCTGACCACGATGGGCGAGACGTTCCTGGCGCGCGGCGTCGCCGCTGGGATCGACCCGGGCGTGCTGCACCGGGTGATCGTGGTCGCGACCGGCGGGCTGGACACTTTGCCGCACAACGGCGCGGTGATCACGCTTCTGACGGTCTGCCGGCTGGACCACCGCCGCGCCTATGGCGACATCTTCATGGTCGCCTGCTTTGGCCCGATCCTGGCGCTGCTGGTGATCCTGCTGCTGGCGTCGTGATGCGGCCCGGACCTGCGGCACCGTTTCCCGTCTGCCCGGACCAGCGACAGCGCGCGCGACCTTGACACTGCACGCTGCGCAACCGACAAGGCGGCGGTAAAAGCTGGAGTGGTGGCATGATGGATTTCGTCTTTTTCGTGGCCGGGCTTGGCCTGCTGGTCGTGGGGGCGGAACTGCTGGTGCGCGGGGCCTCGCGGCTGGCGCTGGCGGTCGGAATCTCGCCGCTGGTGGTCGGGCTGACCGTCGTTGCCTACGGCACCTCGGCCCCCGAAGTGGCGGTGTCCGTCGGAGCTGCCTTCGCCGCGCAGACCGACATCGCCATTGGCAATGTGGTTGGATCGAACATCTTCAACGTGCTCTTCATCCTGGGCCTCAGCGCGCTGATCGTGCCGCTGGTGATCAACCGCCAGATCATCCGGCAAGAAGTGCCGATCATGATCGGGGTTTCGGTGCTCTGCGTCGCGCTGGCCTGGAACGGGATGATCGGCGTTCTGGAATCCGGTCTGCTGGTCGCGCTGCTGTTCGCCTACACGATCTTTCTGGTGGTGCAGTCGCGGCGCGAGACCCAGCGCAACGCCGCGGATGTGGCGAATGAGGTCGACCAAGCGGGAACCGGAGGCTGGGCAAGCTCGCGCCTCGTGCAGGTCGGGCTGATCCTGGCCGGACTGGTCTGTCTTGTCATCGGATCGCGGTTTCTGGTGTCGGCCTCGATCGCCTTTGCCCAGTCACTGGGGGTCAGCGAGCTGGTGATCGGCCTGACCATCGTCGCCGCCGGCACCTCGCTGCCCGAGGTGGCGACCTCGATCACCGCCGCGATCAAGGGCGAGCGCGACATCGCCGTCGGCAACGTGATCGGCTCGAACATCTTCAACATCCTCGGCGCGCTTGGCCTGTCGGGCCTTGCGGCCGGGGTGGCCGGAGCGGACGGGCTGGGCGTCGCAAGTTCGGTCATGGCCTTCGACATCTGGGTGATGCTGGCCACGGCGGTCGCCTGTATTCCGATCTTCCTGTCGGGACGCGAGATCGCGCGGTGGGAGGGCTTTGTCTTCGTCGCCTATTACGTCTTCTACATCACCTACCTGATCCTTTCCGCCGAACGGCACGCCGCGCTGGAGACGATGACCACGGCGATGGTCTATTTCGTGATCCCGCTGACCCTGGTGACCGCCGCGGCGATCTACCTGCGGTCGAATAGGACGGGTGATGTCTGAGGCCCAGGATCCCCGGGTCGGCGCGACCACTTCCCGGGAATCCTGACGATGAACCAGGAGGCGCTGATCCTGTTCAATCTCGCCGAAGCACTGGGGATCGGTCTCTTGATCGGTGCCGAGCGCGAACAGCGGATGTCGCAGACGGACGTCAAGTCCTCGGCCGGGATCCGGACCTTTGCCATCACGGCGCTCTTGGGTGCGGTTGCGCAACTGACCGGCGGCGTCGCCCTGCTGATCGCCGCCGTCCTGGGTGTCGTCCTGCTGGCCGGGCTGGCCTACTGGCGTGGACGGGCCGAGAATGTCGGCCTGACCACCGAGATCGCGCTGGTGATGACGGTGCTCCTGGGCGGGCTGTCGGTGACGCAGCCGCTGGTGGCCGCCGGGGTCGGGGTGGTGGTGGCGGTGCTGCTGGCTTCGCGGGCCTTTCTGCACAGTTTCGTGCGCTCGGTGATGACCGAACAGGAGTTGCGCGACGGGCTGATGCTGGCGGCGGCGACGCTGGTGGTGTTGCCGATCCTGCCGAACCAGACCTTCGGCCCCTACGCCGTGCTGAACCCCTATCTGATGTGGTCGGTGGTGATCATGGTCATGGTCATCGCCGCTGCCGGCCATGTGGCGGTGCGGGTTTACGGGGCGCAATACGGGCTGGCGCTGACCGGCCTTGCCTCGGGTTTCGTCTCCAGCACGGCGACGGTCCGCGACATGGCGGGGCGGGCCCGCATCGCGGTGACCGAGCGCGACGGCGCTGTAGCAGGAGCCTCCCTGTCCTCGGTCTCGACGGTGGTGACGATGGCGCTGGTGCTGGCGGCGACCAACAGTGCCACGCTGCACGCAATGGCCGCGCCACTTCTTGCCGCGGGCCTGGCGGCGGGTCTCTTTTCCATGCCGTGGGCGCTGGCGGCGTTGCGCGCGCCGCGGGTCATCGTCGAGGCGGCGCCGCCCGATCAGGACTCCACCCCGGTCGTTCCGCAACGTGCGATCAGCCTGAAAGAAGCACTGGCTTTTTCAGTCGCCCTGGCCGCAATCATGCTGGCGTCCACCGCCGTGCAGCAGGAATTCGGCAAGACCGCGATGATCGCCGCCGCAGCGCTGGCGGGTCTTGTCAACACGCAATCTGCGGCGATCTCGGTCGCGCTGATGGTCGGGTCGGGCCAGATCGCGCCACAGGATGCGGTCTTGCCGATCCTGGCTGCGATCAGCACCAACACCGGAATCCGGGTCGCCTTGGCAGTGACGCTGGGCGGCAACGGCTTTGCTGGCCGGGTGGTCCCGGGGCTTCTGCTTGGCCTGGCGGCAGCATGGGCGGCGGTCTTGCTGCCCTTGCCGATTGTACCCTTGCTGCCTGGTTGACCCGCCGGACGCCTATAGCCAACCGCGGCGTTTGAAATAGAGGTAGGGCAGCACCGCCGCCAGCACCATCAGCGCGATGGCAAACGGGTAACCCCAGGTCCATTGCAATTCCGGCATGGTGTCGAAGTTCATCCCGTAGACCGAGGCGATCAGCGTCGGCGGCAGGAACACCACCGCCGCGACCGAGAATATCTTGATGATCGCGTTCTGCTCGATGTTGATCAGGCCCAGCGTCGCATCCAGGAGGAAGGTGATCTTCTGCGCCATGAAATTCGCGTGATCGGCCAGCGATCGCACATCGGCCACCAGCGCCTTGAGCTGGTTGCGGTTCTCCTTGTCGGCGGTGGTCAGCTTCGGGCCAAGAAAGGCCACAAGCCGTTCCAGCGTCGCCAGACTGTCGCGGATGTTCGAGGTCAGGTCGCCCTTGCGGCCGATTTCTTCCAGCGTGGCCTTGTAATTGGCCCCCTTGCGGCTTTCGGCACCCTTCTGTCCCAGAACCCGGCGCGAGATCGTGTCGATCTCGCGTCCTGCACGCTCCAGGATGTCGGCCAGACGATCGACGATCGCCTCCAGCAGCGCCAGCAGCACCGTTTCGCCCGAGCGCAGTCCCATGACGACCTTCTCGGCGCGCTGGGGAAAGGCAACGAACGCGCGTGGTTCGGAATAGCGGATCGTGACCAGCCGGTGATCGGTCAGGATGAAGCTGATCGGGGCCATCACCGGATCGTCGGCATCGGTATGTGACGGGATCAGCGCGGTCATGAAATGACCCCCGTCTTCCGAATAGAGCCGCGAGGAAAGCTCGATCTCCTGCATTTCGTCCTTGGTCGGCAGGCCCAGCCCGAGATGGGCTTCAAGGGCCGTCTCCTCGTCCTGGGACGGGTTCAGCAGGTCGAACCATATCGCATCCGGAGCGATGGAGTCGCCGAGGCGGACAGGACACAGGCGGTCAGCCTCAATTCGATAGGCAAGCAGCATGACATGAGCTCCGGGTAAGGTTTTCAGCGGGTCTAGCGAAATCTGCTTGTTTCGGGAAGTCACCTGCGTGAGCAAGAAGCTGGGCATACAAAGCCCCGAACTCGCGAGAGGGAATGACCACGGCCAAATTACTTTGACCATTGCTATTGCTGGCTTGGTGATCGGCACTTACTTGCGAAGTATCGAAATTATGCAGGAAAATAAGGAGCCGAGACCATGAAATGCCCCGTTGACGGTACGCTGCTGACAATGTCAGACCGCCAGGGTGTGGAGATCGACTACTGTCCGACCTGCAGGGGGGTCTGGCTCGACCGGGGCGAACTCGACAAGATTATCGAGATGTCTCAGTCTGTTCCAGTGCCCGCCGGACCACGCGGCGAAGCTCGTCCGGCGCAAACTGAACGTGACAGTCGCGCCCACCGCGACAATGAACGCTACGATGATCGCGGCGACTATGATGATGAACACGATCCGCGTCGACGCAAGCGCAAGTCGATGCTTGGTGAGCTGTTCGATTTCTGATCGCGGCAGTGCGACCTGAAGCATGATCCCCCGGGGACCGCGAATTCGGTCCTCGGCGCAGTTTCTGGCAGTCATTCCCGGGCAGGTCTGAACAGCGTCACCCTAACGACGTGGTTCAGCCGGAAGCGCCTGACTTTTTCACCCGGACGGCGCAACACTTGTCCCCCTTGGACCCTTGCTGCCCTTTTCGGTTGCGGTGGTTTGCGGAATAGTGGTTACCAATTGAAAGGGGCCAATGCACCCAGAGGGTTCGATGCAGCTAGTCTCAGTTCTGAACCGGTTGGCCATCTTTGGAGCCCTGTGGGCAGTATTGACGGGTGGTGCCGTCGATTCCCTGGTGTATGGCGCGGTCGCTGTCGTCGCGGCGACCGCACTCAGCCTTCTCATCTATCCGGTCGCTCAGCCCGGAATAGTGGTCTGGCGCGTGGTGGCGTTGCTCCCACGGTTTCTGGTGCAAAGCGGGTTGGGTGGGCTGGACGTCGCACGACGTGCCTTCGATCCCCGCCTGCCGATTTCGCCAGGTTGGGTCGACATCCCCTTGTCGCACCGGCATGACGCGGCCAATGTTCTGTTGGGGGGAGTGATCAGCATACTGCCGGGTACGTTGTCCGCCGGACCTGGCGACGGCGTAATGGGCGTACACGTCCTGTATCTGCCGAATTTCACGCCGGCCGAGGTCCAGGCCGACGAAACCCGCGTCCAACGCCTGTTCGACAGCCGCATCACCGAGTATGGTGTGGCGCGTGGCTGACTGGTTCACCCTTGCCGCGATCTTCCTCCTGCTGACCGTCGCGGCGGCGCTGGTGCGCTGCTGGCGTGGCCCCGGCCCGGTCGAGCGGATCATGGCCGCCCAGCTGGCCGGAACCGGGGTGATCGGCGTGGCGGTGGTCCTTGGCGCGGCGCGCGGCGATGCGGCCTTTCTGGATGCCGCGCTGATCGGCACGCTGCTGGCGGCCATCGCGGTGACCGCCTTTGTGCGCGGCACCGCCAGACCCGGCGACCGTTCGGAGGACAAGGAATGAGCGGGACCGATCTGGTGGTGCTGGTGCTCTTGGGCGCGGGGCTGGCCTTCTATGCGGCAGGCTCTCTGGGGCTTTTGCGCTTTCCCGACACCGCCTCGCGGCTGCACGCGCTGACCAAGGCCGACAATCTGGGTCTCGGGCTGGTGGCGCTGGCAGCGGCGATCTACGGCGGGTCGCTGGCGATGGCGGCCAAGATCGCGCTGGTCTGGCTGTTCGCGGTGATCGCGGCGGGCACCACCTCGCAGCTGCTCGCCCGTCGGACGCGCCTGGACGAGCCCCGCCCTGACGCATCCGACAGCGCACCGGACGGCGAGGCGCGATGACTTTCGCCTTCGACCTCATCCTGTGCCTGATGATACTCGGCACGGCGGGCATTGCCCTGTTCGTGCGCGACGCGCTGGCCGCCATCGCCTTCTTCATCGCCTTCGGCAACCTGATGGGGCTGACCTGGCTGGGGCTCGACGCGGTGAACGTGGCACTGGCCGAGATCGCCATCGGCGCGGGGGTCACCGGGGTCCTCCTGATCCTGGCGCGGGCGCGGCTCTTGGCCCTTGGCGATGACGCGACCTGCTCGGGCACGCCCCTGTGGCTGCGGCTGGGGGCGCTGGCGGCCTGCGCGGGCTTCGTCGTCCTGCTGGCGGCGTCGGTGCTGTCGATCCCGCCCGAAAGCGGGCTGGACCGGGTGGTGGCACCGCTGATGCCGGGGCTGGGCATCGAGAACCGGGTGACGGGCGTCCTGCTGGCCTTCCGCGCCTATGACACGCTCCTGGAAAGCTTCGTCCTTCTGGGCGCGCTGGTCGCGGTCTGGTCGCTGGCCCCGGCGGGGGCCTGGCCCGGCCGCCCCGCCGATCCCGGCATGACGGATGCGCCGATGCGCCGGGTTGCGGGCACCTTCGGCCAGCTGCTTCTGCCGGTGGCGCTGGTGATGGCGGCCTATCTGGTCTGGGCCGGATCGGACCTGCCGGGCGGCGCCTTCCAGGCCGGGACGGTCCTGGCGGGCGGCCTTCTGGTGGCGGCGATGGGCGGCACCATCGGCCTGCCGTCCAGCGACCGGCCGCTGCTGCGCGCGGCACTGGTGCTGGGGCCGGCGGTGTTCCTGGCGATCGGACTGGCCGGGATCGCGGCGGGCGGCCTGCTGGTCTATCCCGAGGGGATGGCCAAGGCGCTGATCGTGATAATCGAATACACCCTTTTCCTGTCGATCGGGGTGACGCTGGCCCTGCTGGTGGCCGGCCCGCCGGTCCCCGACGCGTCGCACCCAAACCCGGAAGGGAAGGGCTGAGATGGACTTGCCGCTGTCCGACATCCTGTCCGCCGGGCATCTTTATGCCCTGACCGGCGCGGTGCTGGTGGGTCTGGGGCTTTACGCCTTCATCACCCAGCGCCACCCCTTGCGCCAGCTGCTGGCAGTCAACGTGGTCGGGGCCGGAATCTTCCTGATCCTGGGCAGTCTTGGCCGCGGCCCCGACGCGACCGATCCCTTTCCGCAGGCGCTGGTCATAACCGGCATCGTCGTCGCGGTCGCGCTGACCGCCTTCGGCGCGGCGATGATCGTGCGGCAGGCCGAGACGCGGGCGGCGGCGAAACCTGCCGCCGACGACAACGCAAGGGGCGCTTCATGAGCCCGCTTGACCTGCTGGTGGCGGTGCCGCTTTGCTGCATGGCGGCGGCGCTGCTGCTGGGCCGGGCGGCGCGCGGGCTGATCCTGCTGGCCGCACCCCTGATGGCGGGGCTGGCGCTGTGGCTGGCGCTTTTGCCGCCCGATGCCGCCTATCTGGTCGGCCAGTGGGAGCTGCCGCTGGGCATCCTGCTGCGTGCCGACGGGGTGGCGCGGCTGATGATCCTGGCCACCGCGCTGGTGATCGGCGCGGTCGGGCTGCATGCGCTGGTCGAGCCGCCGGAAAAGCCCGGCCACGCCGCCCAGGCCGAGACCTTCTGGCCGCTGGTCTACCTGCTCTGGGCCGGGGCGAATGCGGGGTTCCTGACCACCGATCTCTTCAACCTTTACGTCACGCTCGAGATGGTCAGCCTGGCCGCGGTGGCACTGGCGGCGATGGGCTCGCTGGCGGCGGCACTGCGCTATTTCATGATCGCGCTCCTCGGCTCGCTGGCCTATCTGCTGGGCGTGGCGCTGATCGTGGCGCGCTACGACACGGTGGATGTGACCCTGCTGGCGCAGTTGGCCGAGCCTGACCTCGCGACGCTCATGGCGCTGGGGCTGATGACGGCGGGGCTTTTGATCAAGGCGGCGCTGTTCCCGATGCATGGCTGGCTGCCGCCCGCCCATGCCGCCGCCCCGGCCCCGGCCAGCGCGCTTTTGTCGGCGATCGCGGTCAAGCTCGGTTTCGTCATCCTGGTGCGGCTGTGGTTCGAGGCTTTCCCCGCCATCACCGGCCCCGCCGCGCTGCAGGTGCTGGGCGGGCTTGGGGCTGCAGCGGTGCTTTACGGCTCGGTCCAGGCAATGCGGCAGGACCGGCTGAAGGCGCTGGTGGCCTATTCGACGGTGGCGCAGGTCGGCTATCTGTTCCTGGCCTTCCCGCTGGTCGCGGGGGCCATCGACCCCGGCGACGCCTGGGCCGGGATGACCTTGCAGGCGGTGGCGCACATGCTGGCCAAGGCCGCGATGTTCCTTGCCGCCGGACTGATGCTGAAGGCCGCCGCCGGCGAGCGGATCGCCGATCTGGGCGGGCTGGCGCAGGCGATGCCGCTGACGGTGACCGCCTTCGGACTGGCGGCGGTGTCGCTGATGGGGCTGCCGCCCTCGGGCGGGTTCACGGCCAAGTTCCTCCTCCTGACCGCCGCGATCGAGCAGGGCGCCTACCTGTACGCCGGAGTGCTGATCCTGGGCGGCCTCCTGGCGGCGGTCTATCTTTTCGGCGCGCTCGCGGCCTGCTTTGCCCCCGCGACAACCCCGCGCACGCCGGTCACCGGCGGCTTGCGCACGGCCGCGCCGCTGGCGCTCGCGGGGCTGGCCATCGTGATGGGCTTTGGCGGCACAGCACTGGTCGAGCTGTCGGCGATCGCCGCGCCCTGGGCCGGGCCTGCGCTCATCCTGCCGGAACCCGCGCCATGATGACCTTCGCGCCCTTGGCTCTGATCCTCTTGCCGCTGGCCGCCGCCGTGGTCAGCTTTGCCCTGCCGGAACGGCTTTCGGCCTGGCGCAATGCCGCGAACCTTGGCGTGGCTTGCGTCAAGCTTGTGGTGGTGACCTATCTGCTTATGCAGGCCGAGGCGGGCCTCGTGTTCGAATGGCGCTACGAGTTCCTGCCCGGCCATGATTTCGTGCTGCGGCTGGACCCGCTGGCGCTTTTGTTCGTGACGCTGTCGGTGTTCCTGTGGCTTTTGACCACGATCTACGCCATCGCCTATTTCGACCGGGGTCCGAACCTGCCGCGCTTCTTCGGCTTTTTCAACCTCTGCGTGCTGGCGGCGACCGGCGTGGCGATGTCGGGCACCGCGATCACCTTCTTCCTGTTCTACGAACTCCTGACGCTGGCGACCTGGCCGCTGGTCGCGCACAAGGGCGACGAAAAATCGCTGCGCGCCGGGCGGATCTACCTGACCTACACGCTGGCCGGCAGCGTCGCTTTCCTGGCCGGGATCCTCTGGCTGCAATCGCTGGTCGGCCCAATCGAGTTCGCCACCCCGCCGGACCTTGCCGGCGTTCCCGCGCTGACCCTGACGCTGATCTTCATCCTGTGCATCGGCGGGCTGGGGGTGAAGGCGGCGATCTTCCCCTTCCACGGCTGGCTGCCCGAGGCGATGGCCGCCCCCGCCCCGGTCAGCGCGCTTTTGCACGCCGTCGCAGTGGTCAAGGCCGGGGCCTTCGGCATCGTGCGGATGATCTATGATGTCTACGGTATCGGCACCGTGGCCGAACTGGGGCTGGGCGTGCCGCTGGCAGCGCTGGCTTCGGTGACGATCCTTTACGGCTCGGTGCGGGCGCTGATGCAGAGCGACCTGAAGAAGCGGCTGGCCTATTCTACCGTCAGCCAGGTCAGCTACATCGTGCTGGGCGCCAGTCTGATCGGGCCCTTCGCGGTGATCGGCGGGCTGGTGCATCTGGTGCATCAGGGCATCATGAAGATCACGCTGTTCATGTGCGCGGGCGCGCTGGCGAACCGGATGGGGATCAAGGCGATTGCCGATCTCGACGGTGCCGGGCGGCAGATGCCGGTGACGATGGCGGCGTTCTCGGTGGGGGCGCTGGGGATGATCGGGATGCCGCCGGTCGCGGGCTTCATCTCGAAATGGTATCTGGGGATCGGGGCGCTGCAATCGGATGCGGCCTGGGTAGTCGCGGTGCTGGCGGGGTCATCGCTGTTGAACGCCGCCTATTTCCTGCCGCTCCTCTACCGCGCCTGGCTCTTGCCACCGCCGGCCGACCGGCCCGCCATCCGCGAGCTGGCCACCACCCGCGACCGGATGCTGATCCTGCCCGCCGCGTTGACGGCCCTGGTGTCGCTGGGGGCAGGCATCTTCGCCTCGTTGCCGTTCAGCCCGCTGGGCTGGGCCACCCTGATCGCCGAGGGGGGCTACCTGCGATGACTGCCGACCTGACACTCCTTCTGCCGCTGGCGGTCCTGTGGCCGATGCTGCTGGCCGGGCTGGCGCTGCTGCCGGGCTGGGGTCCGCGCATGCTGATGCTTCTGCCGCTTGGCCCCCTGCCGGCACTGGCCGCCGCTCTTTTCGCGCCGCGCGACACGCCCGTCGCGCTGCCGGGGGTGCTGCTGGACGGCGGGCTGGACCTGACTGCGACCGGCGCGATCTTCCTTGGCGGCGCGGCGGTGCTGTGGTTCTGGGCCGGGGTCTATGCCGCCGTCTACCTGCGCCGCGACGGGCGGCCCGCCGCCTTTGCGCTGTTCTGGAACCTGGTGCTGGCGGGCAATCTGGGCGTCTTCATCGCCGCCGACATCGTCAGCTTCTATGTCTTCTTCGCGCTGGTCTCGCTTCTGGCCTATCCTCTGGTGATCCACGACCGCCAGCCCGCCTCGATGCGGGCGGGGACGGTCTATCTGGTGCTGGCGGTCACGGGAGAAGTGGCGATCCTGGTCGGGCTGATGCTGGCCTCGTTCGGGGCGGGCGGCGCCATCGGCATCGAGGCGGTGCGCGCAGGGTTAGCCCTGCCCTCGGCGCATCCGGCGGCGCTGCCCCTTCTCATCGTCGGTTTCGGGATCAAGGCCGGGCTGATGCCGCTGCATGTCTGGCTGCCGGTGGCGCATCCGGCAGCCCCGGTGCCGGCCTCGGCGGTGCTGTCGGGGGCCATCGTCAAGGCCGGGATCTTCGGCATGGTGGCCTTCCTGCCGCTGGGCACGCCTGCGGCGGTCGCGGGCAATGTGCTGACGATCCTGGGCTTTTCCGGCCTGTTCCTCGCGGCGCTGCTGGCGGTCGGGCAGGCCGGGGCCAAGTCGGTGCTGGCCTATTCCACCGTCAGCCAGATGGGTCTGGTCATGGGGGTGCTGGGCGTTGCGCTGGCTGCGGGCAGCGCGCCCGCCACGGTGCTGCCGGCGGTGGCGCTGTTCGCATTGCATCACGGGCTGGCCAAGGGGGCGCTGTTCCTGGGCGTCGGCCTCGCGCCGCTCTGCGGGCGGGCCTGGCGCTGGGGGCTGATGGCGGTGCTGGCGGTGCTTGGCCTGTCGCTGGCCGGGATGCCGCTGCTGGCCGGGGCGCTGGTGAAATCGGCGATGAAGGACCCGGCCGGAGCGCTTGGCGCGGTGCTGATCGGTCTGTCCGCACTGACCACGGCGCTGGCCATGGCGCGCTATCTGGCGGTGCTGCCGAAGGCGAAACCGCGCCGCCGCCCGCCGCTTCTGATGGCGCTGCCGTTCCTGGCGCTGGCCGGGGCGGCGCTATGGCTGCCCTGGCTGCTTTACGCCGATGTGACCGGCAAGTCCCCGCTGGCGGCGGACCTCGCGTCGAAGCTGGCCGAGGCCTGGCCGCTGGGTCTCGCGGTGCTCTTGATCGCGGGCGCGGTCGCGGTCGGGTTGAAGCCGCCCGCCCTGCCCGAGGGCGACGCGCTTGGCCCGGTGCAGCGCCGGGCAGCGGCCCTGACCGCCGCCGCAAGGGCTGCCCTGCGCGCCGGGTCACGGTCGCTGCGCCGCTCGCGCCCGCGAAAGCAGGCCGTCATCGGCGAGGATCTGGACCGGATCGAGGACATCTTCCGCGAAGGCGCCGCCGCCGCCATCCTGCTGCTGGCCATCGCGGGGGCGGTCGTCGCGGCCAGCCTGATCTAGACTGGCCCGACTTTGGCGCAACTCTGGCCTATTGCGCGACGTAGCCGCCGTCGACCGGCACCACCGCGCCGGTCATGAACCCGGCCTCGGCCGAGCACAGCCAGACGATCAGGCCCGCCACCTCGTCGGGGGTGCCGATGCGGCCCATCGGGTGCAGTCCGTCCATCATCTGCCGGCTGGTCATCTTGCCGCCAGTCGCCTGATCGGCCAGCGAATCGAGCATCCGCGTGTCGATCCCCGCCGGGCAGACCGAATTCACCCGGATCCCCGCCTTGGCATATTCCAGCGCCGCATTGCGCGTCAGCCCGTTCACCCCGTGCTTGGAGGCGACGTAGGACGATAGCCCCGGAAAGCCGATCAGCCCGGCGATCGAGGACAGGTTGACGATGGATCCGCCGCCCCCATCACCGCCTTGGGCCAGCATCTGGGTGATCTCGGCCTGCAGGCAGAGGAAGGTGCCTTTCAGGTTGACCGCGATGATGCGGTCGAAATTCGCCTCGGTCTGCTCGATGAAGGGTGCGATCGCGCCTTCGATGCCGGCGTTGTTGCAGGCGCAGTCCAACCGGCCATAGGCCGCGACCGTCCCGGCGACCAGCGCCTTGACCTCGGCCGCCAGCGACACGTCGGCGCGCAGGAACCGCGCTTCGCCGCCCTTGGCGCGGATCATCGCCGCGGTTTCCTCGCCGCCCTTGGTCTCGACATCCGAGACCATGACCTTCGCCCCCTCGGCGGCGAACTTCAGCGCCGTTGCGCGCCCGATGCCCGCTGCGGCGCCGGTGACCAGCGCAACCTTCCCAAGCAGCAATGCCATGCCCGTTTTCCTTTCCAGAATTTTACATGTTCCGATCATACCCCGCGCCGCCTCGCTTGCGGCTGACATGGATCAACGGCTGCGAAAGAAACGTCCGGCGCGGTCGTAGCCGTCAAGGGCACTTGCCTTCCACGCGAATACCGGAAACCTTTGTCGCATGATCGAGTCGCTTCTGCTGGCAACCAGGTTCACCCGGCAATCGGTGGCGGCGCTCGACCGGGCGCTGCTACTGATGCCGGGCCATGCCGACAGGATCGGCGTGCTGCACGTCGTCGACCCGGAAGTGTCGGTCGCGCTGGTCCTGGGCGAGGGCGGCACCCCGCCGCCGATCCTGACCGACTGGCTGGACGCCCGACTGCCGGAAGGCCAGGCGCGCCCCGAAGTGCTGGTGCGCAAGGGCGACCCGCATGAGGTGATCCTTGCAACCGCCGATGCACGCGACGACGACCTGATCGTGCTGGGCCCGTCGCGGCCGGGGGGGCTTCTTGCCGGTCTTCTGGGCAGCACGACCGACCGGGTGCTGCGCGGCGGCACCCGCCCGGTCCTGTCGGTGCGACAGCCGCCGCAGGGCCCGTACCGGCGCGTCCTGATCGCCACCGACCTGTCCGGTGCCTCGGCCTTCGCGGCCAGGGCCGCAGGGCGGCTGGGGCTGCTGGCCGACGCGCGCATCCGCCTGGTTCACGCGGTCGACCGGGTGGGGGGCGTCGATCTCGAACCCGCCGAGGCCGAGTTGCGCGCCTTCGCGGCGCGCCCGGATACCGGCCTGCCGGAAGGGATCGAGGTTTCGGTCCTCGCAGGCAACCCCCACATGGCGCTGCGCCTGGCGATGGACAGCTTTGCGCCGGATCTGGTGATCCTTGGAACCAGCGGGCAGTCCGGCCTGCGGCATCTGGTGCTGGGTAGCGTTGCCGAGGATCTGCTGGACTGGGTGCAGGTGGATGTGCTGGTGGTCCCGCCCGAGCCGGAGCTGTGAGGGCCCTGTGCCGGGGCGACCAATCGGCCCCGCCTGATCCAGATCAGCGCGCGCCGGTTTCGCCTGTGGCAGAATTTATATCGGATAATCATGGAGATGGCAAATGTACAAGCATGTTCTGGTGGCGGTCGCTTTTGACGCCGAACACGATCCCGAACGCTCGCTTCAGGCAGCCGCCGTGCTGGCACCTGCAGAGGCGCGGGTGACGCTGCTGCACGTCAAGGAGGCCGTTCCCTCCTATGCCATTTCCTACATCCCCGAGGATTACGACCAGGCCCTCAACCAGGCGATCCGCGACCAGCTGTCCGAAATGGCCACAAGGTTCGCCAATGCGCAGCCGGTCCTGTTGGAGGGCCATTCCGGTCGCACCATCCTGGAATGGGCCGAAGAAAACGAGGTCGATTGCATCGTCATCGCCTCGCATCGGCCCGGGTTGCAGGACTATCTTCTGGGCAGCACGGCCGGGCGCATCGTCGGCCATGCCCGCTGTTCGGTGCATGTGGTGCGCTAGAGCCTGTCCGATAAAAGCGGACTCCGGTTTTGTCGAAAGGCAGGCGACCAACAAGGACTCCAGAGTCTGACCGATGCTTCTATCAGCGTCGGACGGACTCTGAAGCCGCCAGGTTCAGAGCCAGCCGTGGATCGGCAGATGCCCGGCCCCCCAGGAGATGGCGCGCCGCAGCACTCCGGTCTCGGGCTCCCGGTCGAACTGTGCTGGCAGTCCTGGCCGGGTCACGGCCCAGCGGATCGCCGAACCCTGCAGGGACAGGGCATAGGCCATGTCGGGGCCGCTGTCGGCATCGTATGCGGCCAGCAGGTCCTGCACGGTGCCGGGCTCCTCTAACCAGACGCCAAGCTCGGCATTGATGTCGGCCGAGCGCTGGTCGAAGTTCAGCGACCCGACGATAGCGGTCTTGCGGTCGATGATGAAGACCTTGGAATGCAGCACGTCGCGCGGGCTTCCCGGCGCGACCGGCGGCGGCGCGAATTCATGGATCCGGACCCCGGCCGCCAAGAGCCGGGCGCGATACTGCCGGTAGGCACCATGCACGGCGATGTTGTCGGAAACCGAGAGCGCGTTGGTCAGCACAAGGACCGCGACGCCGCGCCGACGCAGCGCGATCAGTTCCGCCATGCCAGCCTCGCCGGGGACGAAATAGGGATTGATCAGCCGCACCTCGTGCTTGGCCGCGGCCAGCAGCGCATGCACTTCGTCGGCCATCCAGGGGGCGCTTCGGGTGCCGTAGGCCTTGTCGGGCGGATCGGCCAGAACCCGCACTTTGGCGGCAGCGCACAAGCGGCCGGTCAGCGCCGCCGCCGCGTCGCGCCCCGCCAGGGCCTGATCGAGGAACGCGCGGGCATTGGCGGTCTCGGTGTGCCGCCGCAGGCGTCGGCGAAACCGCCTGAGGCTGATCCTGATATGCGGCAGCAGCGCGCGGATCGGCAGCACCAGGCCAAGGTTCCAGTAGCCGTCGAACATCCGGTCGATCTCGCCGACCGCCGGACCACTGAGCATCAGGTCGGCATCGCGCGAGACCCGACCGGACTCCGACCCTGCCGAGCCGCCCGGACCGCTGCCGGGGACCCCCGGCCCGAAAAAATAGGTGTCGCCGATGTTGCGCCCGCCGACGATCGCAAGACGGCCATCGGCGGTCCAGGTCTTGCCATGCAGACGCCTGTTGTAGCGCGTCAGGCCCAGAGCCGCCTCCAGCCCGCGCCGAAGCAGATGGCCCCGGTTGCGGAACGGATTGAACAGCCGCACCTCGATGTTCGCATGCTGGCTGAGGGCCAGGAACACCGGGTCGATGCCCTGAACGTACAGGTCGTCCAGCAGCAGGCGCACCCGCACGCCGCGATCCGCCGCGTCCAGCACTTCGCGCAGCAAGAGCCAGCCGGTCAGGTCGGTGCGCCAGATGTAGGTCATCACGTCCAGGCTGCGCCCGGCCTGCCGGACCGACTGCACCCGGGCGGCAAAGGCGTCGACGTTGTCAAGCAGGCTGGCAACCGCATTCGCCCCGCCGGCAGTCGCCGCCGCAGCGGCCATGAGCAGGTCCAGTGGCGTGGCAGGGCCTTCGGGCGCCAGCGCCCGTCCCGCCGGGCCGCGGGCGCGTTCGGCGAAATGATACCAGGACCGGAAGGCCAGCGCCGACGCCGTCACCAGCACGGCGGCGACGGCCAGCAGCCACAACAGGCCTTCCAGGGTCCAGTGCATCACGAAGTCTGCGGCAGGAGCAGGCCGGACGCGGTGCGGTTGAACCGCAAGCGGGCCTTGACCGGCAGATGGTCGGACGCGACCTGCGCCAGCTTCGAGCGGTGGACCTCGATCTGGCTCAGGTCCGACCGGGCGCAGGTCATCAACCGATCCAGCGACAGCATCGGAAACCGCGACGGAAAACTGCGCAGGCTGGCCGAGGGCTGGAAATGGGCCAGCAGCGGATCAAGCGACGACTTGCCGACGGTCCGCCACTCGTTCAGATCACCCATCAGCAGCACCGGCCGTTCGTCAAGCGTCTGCAACCGCTCCAGGATCGCCTGGGCCTGGCGCAATCGCGATCCCGCCGTCAGCCCGAAATGTGCGGCGATCACCCGGATCGGCTGGTGCTGGATCGTCAGGTCGGCCATAAGCGCGCCGCGCGGCTCGATGCCGGGCAGATCCAGCTGGTGCACCGCCTCGACCAGGGCGTTGCGCACAAGGATGAGATTGCCATGAAAGCCATGCGCCCTGCGCAACGTCTGCATCGGCACCGCAATCAGGCCGAGGTCGCGGCGCATCGCTTCCAGATCCAGCAGCCCGGCGCGACTGCCGAAGCGTAAGTCGGCCTCCTGCAGGGCAATGATGTCGGCACCGATCTCGGCGATCACTGCGGTGATGCGTGCCGGATCCCGGCGCCGGTCGATGCCGACCGCCTTGTGGATGTTGTAGGTGGCAACAGAGAGGTCGATCATGTTCGCCTTGCCGGGTCCTTTCGCAGTGTATTCGAGAACCCCGGAAACGGGTGACTTGCGGATCAGTGTGACAGAAGCGTCGGAATCCGCAGATCGCCAAGCACGCCCTTTGTTGCGCCGCCAAGGACGAAGTCGCGCAGGCGGGAATGGCCAAAGCCGCCCATCGCCAGAAGTTGCACTCCCTTAGCAAGGGCAGCGTCCTGCAACGCCTCCCCGATGGTTTTACCGTTCAGCGTCAAGTCGACAGCCTCCGCCATGTAGCCGCGCTGCCCAAGCGAGGCCGCCAGTGCCTGCGCGATGCCGGAACTGCTGAGCGACTTCTCATCCCGCACCGTCAGAACCGAAACCCGACCGCCCTTGGACAGAAGCGGCAACGCATCGCACAGCGCCCGCGCGGCGACGCGGCTTTCATCCCAGGCGATGGCGATGTGATCGACCGGACGCGCCGGGGTCGACGGAGGCACAAGGATCACGGGGACGCCGGCACCAAAGACCAGCGATTGCGCCATGTCCTCTGCCAGAACAGTCTCGGCGGCCCAGGGTAGTACTGCCAGATCGAAGTACCGCGCTTCGGCGGCAGCGGCGTCAAGTGCGCCGCCAAGAACCAGCCTGCGGCTGTTGATCCGGGGACTGAATTCCGGATCGGCAGCGCTCTCGACGAAGGCCCTCAGGCGTTCGCATTCGGCCGTGCTCCGATCTTCTGCCGCGCGCGCCATTCCATCGACATTGATCAGAAACCCGCCGATCGGCGAAGCTACCGGAGGAATGTCCACGGCAAAGGTCGTCACCTGCAACCCGCATCCCAACGCGGCGGTATATTGGATCGCAGCAAGGATCACCTGATCCGACGCAGCCTCGGGGTAGGTGTTCAGCGGCATGTAGGCGATACGATCGGGCAAGGCTTGATTTCCCTTTGAAGGCGGATTGTCTCGGGGCCGGGGTGACGAAGTTGCGCCCACTATGCCGAACCGACAGACTAGGGCAACCTGCCTGAAAAGACGAATGACTTTCCTTGACTCAAATCAATGAAACGTGACGTGGCCGAAGCCACCGTGCGGCAGTGGATCAAGGTGGGCGCCCTTCGCGCTATCTACATCGGCAAGGGCTGGCGCGTCGCTGATGCCGATCTTGAGGCGTTCATGATCGCACGGGAGACGGTGCCACGCAAAGTAACCTGCGGGACGTCGCAAATCTCGGCACGCACTGGTGATCCCCAAGAGGCCGACGACAGGGACAACCTCCAATGACCACTGCGGCACGGCCCTTCCTTCGCAGACGGCGCGCGTAAAACAGGGCCACCGTCCGCTTGGACTTGTTTGGGCACCGTCCCACCTCGACCCGGACTCGACGCGTGATTTTCAAATGCCTCAATGGCACTGAGATCAATAAGTAACTCCAACCAAAGTGAAAAGGCATACAGATGAAGCATGTTCTCTGTTGTTTTTGGCGACTCCGGCCATGCTGACCTCAGCGATGGAACTGGCAACGAAATTTTCGGCCGACCTTTCCGTCGTCGTGGTGAGTGCGGCCATCTGGCGTTCGCCTCGTGGCCCTCACGCCTTGAACTGGGCCGCGAGCGAGGCGCACGCGATCCTTGATGACGGCAGCGAAAGAGTAACCGGAAGCGGGCAGAAGCCGGTCAATGCAGCGGTATTTGTTGCACGCGAAGCCTCGACAGGCATCATCGACCACGCGCTTCAAGATGGGTTCGATGCAATCGTCATCGGCACGGGCGACAAGCGCGGACTTTCACGGCTGTTTCTTGGTTCGTTCGCCGTGGACGTCGCGAACAGAGCACCCTGCACCGTCATCATCGCACGCTAGTGCAGACTGCTGTTCAGCGCCGGTTCGCGCGCCACGTTGCGGTCGAACGCGCCATAGATCAGTCAATCTGGGCAGTTTGCGGAAAAGGGCAACCACAATGAACCAACTCATGTCGAAGACCGCTATGGTGACCGGCGCTGCTGCGGGTATCAGGAGGACCAATGTGCGGCGTATGGCCGAGGAAGATGTGAAGGTCGCGGTCTTCGACATGCTGCTGGTTGGTTGCGCCGCGCTGCCTGCCGATCTTGCGGATAAGGAAATGGGATCACCTTGTGGTGCTGGACAGGGTGGTTAGACCGGCACTCAAAGCGACAATCGGCGCCGCATCTGTGCGCTGCCGGGGCCGGGTCGATCATCAACCTTTCGACGATTGCCCGTCTGATCGGCATCGACGGGATAGCGCCTATAACGCCTCCAAAGGCGCGGTGCGGCGGGTGATCAAAACTGACGGAGACACCTAGGCGCTCGAGTGGACCCGGGTGAACCTGACCCACCCCGCCGATACTTGGACACCGTTGGTCGAAAACCACCTGCGCGCCAGAGTCCCCGACCATGAAACAGCCAGGTCAACGGCGGGCGCGGCCAATCCGCTTTGTCACATGTGCTTGCCCAACGACATCGCCTGGGCAGTGCTCCGACCGGATTCGGATGAGATGACGTTCGCCACCGGAGACGCGATTGTCATTGATGGCGGCTATGCTGCGCGATGCTGTCTGTGACTCCCCCGCCCGCACGTCCCCCCACCGACTGCCTTGGCGTGCTATTGCAAAGCCGAAAGATTGTCCGCCTCCGAAGCAGTCGGACGGCATGTCCTGCTTCGCCATGTGCCATCGTCCCAACAGGCAGTGCAACCAGGACGATCAGCATGGACACGCCAATCTGCATAGCGGAAAGGTCAAAGGCAGAGCGCAGGGCCACGCCCCGTCGCGCCCCGGTGCCCGCGAGCCAGAAGGCGAGCACGGTCGTGGAATGGCCCGCCGTCAGCGGGTGGTCTGCACCAAATGCGATGGCACAAGGCGCTAAGGCCAACAGCACAGTCCAGTTTCCAGTCTGGGCAAGAGTCTGAACGATCTGCGCCGTTTCGGACAGAATTTTCACGCTGGATGCCTGCCAGCCAATGCCAAACCCATATGACCTGCGAAAAGAGACTTGTGACCACATTCAAGTTCAAGCCACGCGATCGCCTGCTAACATGCAGCGGGCACACAGCAGAGAGATATGCCGTTGACATCATCTTTGGTTGACGCGAAACAAAGGGAATGGGGTCTGCGGTCACCCCACGAGGCGTCAGCCGAAGCCCGCGTTCCCACCATTCCGCATTATTGGAGGAACGCAGATGCCTGCGCCTGATGCCATATCCTGTGAACAGCTTGCCCGTCTGCTGGGCACCCCGAAATCTCCGACCATCCTCGACGTCCGCAGGGGCGCCGTCCGCGCACTTGACCCACGCTTGGTGCCGGGTGCGCGCATGCTCGGCGAAGCTGATCTCGCGCCGGATGCCCTTTCCACCATGGCCGGGGATTTGACCGGACCCGTGGTTGTGGTTTGTGCCGAGGGGCACCGGCTTAGTCAGGGCACAGCGGCGTGGCTGCGCCACGAGGGCCTGCAGGCAGAATACCTGCTGGGCGGGCAGGCGGCATGGGTCGAAGCAGGCTTGCCGCTGATCGATCCGGCCAAGATCACCGCGCGGGACGGGCGCAGCCGGTCGCTTTGGGTGACGCGGTCGCGTCCAAAGATCGACCGCATCGCCTGCCCTTGGCTGATCCGCCGCTTCATCGACCCGCGAGCTGTATTCCTGTTCGTGGCGCCTGCCGAAGTGCATGGGGTGGCGGAACGCTTCGGGGCTGCACCTTACGACATCGAGGGTGTGTTCTGGAGCCACCGCGATGACCTTTGCACCTTCGATGTGCTCCTGTCAGAGTTCGGCCTTTCAACGCCGGCGCTTGAGCGGCTGGCGCTGATCGTGCGCGGGGCGGATACTGCACGGCCCGACCTCGCCCCGGAATGCGCGGGTCTGCTGGCGGCGTCCCTTGGCCTGTCGCGGATGTATTCTGATGATCTGGCCCAGCTAGAGGCCGGCATCGCGCTTTACGACGCGTTCTATCGGTGGGCGCGGGACGCGGTGGATGAACAGCACAACTGGCCAACCAACACGGGGAAGACGAAATGAATGGTGGGCAAGAGTTTCCGTCGCTGACCGAGGCCGCAAAGGTCTGGGCGCGCATCGCTGCCCTTTCCTTTGGCGGACCTGCGGGACAGATTGCTGTCATGCATCGTATTCTGGTCGAAGAAAAGCGCTGGCTCGGCGATGGCCGTTTCCTGCATGCGCTGAACTTCTGCATGCTCTTGCCCGGGCCTGAGGCGCAGCAACTGGCCACCTACATCGGTTGGCTGATGCATGGCGTCCGCGGCGCGCTGATCGCGGGGCTTCTGTTCATCCTGCCCGGTGTCGTTGCCATCATGGCGCTGAGCTGGGTCTATGCAATCTGGGGCGATGTGGGGTTTGTCTCGGCGCTGTTCTTCGGGTTGAAGGCGGCGGTGCTGGCCATCGTGCTGCAGGCCGTGGTGCGGGTGGGCAAACGCGCGTTGAAGAACCGGGTGATGCAGGCCATAGCGGCGGTGTCCTTTGTAGCGATCTTTGCCTTTGGCGCGCCGTTTCCGCTGATCATTGCCGTGGCAGCCCTGATCGGCTGGACCGGGGCGAAGGCAGGTCTTGCAGGGTTTCAAGGTGGAGCTGGGCATGGATCGGTGGGCAAGACCCAGGTCGAAGATGCGGCCACGTTGCTGGGTGAGGAACATGGCGACCTGACAGGTGCCAAACGCGCGGGGGCGTTCCGCGCCGGGGCGGTCGCACTTGCCCTTTGGCTGCTGCCGGTTGGGGCGCTGCTGCTGATCGCGCCTGACAGCGTGTTCACGGACATCGCCACCTTCTTCTCGAAGCTGGCTGTCCTGACCTTCGGCGGCGCCTATGCTGTTCTGGCTTGGGTCGCACAAGAGGCGGTGGGCACCTATGGCTGGCTGGAGCCGGGCGAGATGCTGGACGGGCTTGGGATGGCCGAGACGACACCCGGGCCATTGATCATGGTGCTGCAATTCGTGGGCTTCATGGGGGCGATGCGCGAGGCGGGGTGGGCAGCACCATTGGTTGCGGGCACTCTGGGCGGACTTTTGGCGACATGGGTCACCTTTGCCCCCTGTTTTGCATGGATCTTCCTTGGGGCTCCGTTCATGGAAAGATTGCGCTCCAACAAGGCGCTCTCCGCCGCCCTCTCGGCCGTGACGGCAGCGGTGGTGGGCGTGATCCTGAACCTTGCGATCTGGTTCGCCATTCATGTCGTTTGGCGCGAGGTCATGCGGGTAGAAGCCGGGCCTCTGTCACTGGAACTGCCAGTGTTGGGGTCAATAGACTGGGTTGCTGCGGCGTTGTCGGTGCTTGCCCTGATTGCGGTGTTCCGGCTGAAGCTGGGAATGGCCACCGTGTTGGGCGGAGCCGCGGCCCTTGGGCTGGGTCTGCATCTGGTCGGGCTGGCGTGACCGCGTCAGCTTGCCAGACCTTGCGTGATCCAGGCCAGCACCAGATAGCGCCCACCTTTCGCAAGGGTGACGATCAACACAAACCGCCAAAACGGTTCGCGCAAGACGCCCGAAACGAGGGTCAGCGGGTCGCCGATTACCGGAACCCATGAGGCCAGCAAGCTCCAATGCCCCCACCTGGCATACCAGGCAGTGGCTTTGTTCAATAGCGGTTTGGAAAACGGAAACCAGCGGCGATCAGCAAAGCGGATCAGGAACCGCCCGATCCCCCAGTTGACGGCGGAGCCGAGCAGATTGCCAACGGTGGCCTCCAGCAACAAGTCCCGGACAGGCTGGTTCGCAGCCAGGATCCGGGCGACGAGCACGGCCTCAGACTGTGCAGGGATCAGAGTGGCGGCGGCAAAGGCTGCCAGAAACATGCCAGCAAGTTCCATCATGATCAGGCTGCGTGCGGCCAGCGGAGGTGCAGATCGAAGATCGCAGATCACGAAGGGATGTGCGTGATATGGGCCATGTTCAGCCAGATGCGGATGATCGGGGGCAGGTCCGGATGACCTTGCGCCAATTCATTTGCATCCTGCGCAGTCCTGATGCGCAGCACGGCCAAAAGCCCAAGCGCGCCGACCCCAGCCAGAACCAGCGCCGCAGCCGTCAGCCCCGCCCCTGCGCCGATCCACCTAGCGAGCGGATAGGTCACCAGCCAATATGCATGCGAGAGTGCGACCTGCGCCGGAAAGACAGCACCCCGGTCAACGGCCTGCTGCCGGTTTCGTGGACACGAAGATAAGATCGTGACCAAAGAACTGGAGAGTGGATATGACGAGACGGAAGTCCAGCCCTGAGTTCAGGATCGAGGCTGTAAGGCTGGTGGCGGATCGGGGTGTGGCGGTGGCGCAGGCCGCCCGTGACCTTGATGTGGCGCAGAGCGTTCTGCGCCGCTGGATGCGGGAATTGACCGCTACCCGTGCTGCGGCCTTTCCCGGCAACGGGCAGATGCGGGCCGATCTGGCCGAGATCGCAGCCCTGAAGAAAGAGGTCGCCCGGCTCCGGGCGGAGCGTGATATCCTGAAGAAGGCGGTCGCTTTTTTTCGCGCGCGAGGCGACATGAGGTTCGCCTTCATCGCCAAGCACCGTCACATATGGCCCTTCAGCTGGCTTTGCGAGGTACTGGAGGTCTCGCGGTCGGGCCTCCATGCCTGGCTCAACCGCCCGACCAGCACCCGCGAGTTCCATGACGCCAAGCTCGTCACGGCAATCTAGACGAGGCGCGAGCCGACGTATTCGACTACATCGAGCGCTTCTACAACCCGCGCAGACGACATTCGAAACTCGGCTACCTCAGCCCCATGGAGTTCGAGGCCCGCGCGATACTAGCTTAACATGCTGCCCACGAAACCGGCAGCAGGCCAGGGCGCGCAAGCAGCGGCTCTGCTGACTATAGGATATAGTCGTCGCGGATCACCGGGTAGGAGAAGCTGATACCTGCCTCCGTGCACCGGTCTATTCAAGCCAGGCTTGTGCTTTCAAGTATGGCGGCCATCTGCGCATCAACCTCTTGGGCGGTGACGCTGATGGATGCCGGTCGGTCAGGGCGGCGGCGAGCCTCTGCTACGAAGGCGGCTGTCAGCGCGCCCATGCCACGCCTGCCTCAAGAAGTCGGACATCAACTGGCATGCTATCGAGCACGCCCACCATGAAAGCTGCGATCCTACCCGGCGCCATGAACTGTCCGAGTTTGGAGCGACGCTAGGAATCTCGCGTCAGCGACACTTCAAGGCGGGCTTGGCCGATGGCTTGCATGAGCATTCTATTTCGACCATCCTTGAATCAATACTCGAGCCTGCCAACCGCCACAAAGCGGCCTTGACCGAGCCAGTGGGGACTTGCGCTTTTCCCCTCACGTGTTTAGACGACGCTCTACTAAGCCCCAATAGCTCAGCTGGTAGAGCACTTCATTCGTAATGAAGGGGTCGGCGGTTCGAATCCGTCTTGGGGCACCATCCCTCCTAGTGCCGGTGATGTTTATGACGTTTTCAAAGCGCCATAACTTGCGACCACACCACCGATCACCGTCAGGACGGACGCGCCGGACGGTCTCCGGTATGCCGTAATCCAGAATGCCTATGACTGCGGGCCGGGCGCAGGCGTTCCATCCGCGTCAGCGCGTATCGGATTGCTCCGGCCAGCGGGGATTTTCCCGAGATCGTAGTGCGTTGTATCGCCAGCCATCTTTCCAGATCGTCGAAGACCGGGGCGGCATGCGCCCTTCGCAGTTCTGCGCGCCGATCCGGCGGGGAGCCTCTGGCCTCCTTCTCGACGGCATAGAGCTGTGCGATCCGGCCGATGGCCTCTTCGGCGATCGGGGAGCCCTGCGACCGGTGGATGTCGACGAACTTGCGCCGGACATGGGCCATGCAGGCGACCTCGCGGATGGCGCCGGAGCGGTAGATGTCCTCGAACCCGGCATAGCCGTCGGCGTGCATCCAGCCGCGGTATCGGGCGAGGTGGTCTTTGGGGTGTTGTCCTTTCCGGTCACCGGAGAACCGATAGTGAGCCATTGCGGCGCCATTGGTTCGAGCCCAATGGCGAACGCGGCCGGAGGTGCATCACCTCCCCACGGCCGTTCGTCACGCGCATAAGTCCAGAGCCTCGCGGCCTGAGTCTTGCCGGTGCCGGGGGCGAGCATGCTGATCGGCGTGTCGTCGGCAAAGATCGCCTCGGCCGACAAGACATGGCGACCGATGGCCTCGGCCAGAGGTTCCAGAAGAGTTGTCGTCTTGCCGACCCAGTCCGCCAGAGTCGATCTGTCGAGATCGAGCCCTTCGCGGTCGAAGATCCGGCTCTGGCGATACAAGGGAAGATGATCGGCATATTTGCTGACCAGCACATGGGCCAGCAGACCCGGCCCGGGGCGGCCACGCTCGATGGGGCGCGAGGGCAGCGGGGACTGCACGAAGCGTTCACAGCAGGCGCAAGTCAGGCGGGGCCGGACGATCCGGTTCACGATGTCGAGCCGTTGTCCGCCATTGGTCCGAGGACAATGGCGAGGGGCCGGGGACGTATTCCAGTTCCTCGGTCACATCTTCCCCGATCCGGCGCAGGCGGCCGCCGCAATCGGTGCAGGCATCGGCGCCGGGCGTCAGCTCGACCTCCATCCGCGGGACATGATCCGGGATCGGGCGGCGCTTTGGCTTGTGCTTCTCCTCGATGTCCGGCAGCTTCATCCGCGTGGTCATCGCGGCGGCGGCAATCTCGCTTGTTTCCAACGCCAGTTGCAGTTGCTCGGCGGTCTCGGACGAAGCGCCAAACCGATGCGCCCGATGCCCCGCCAACTGGTGCCGCAGCTTCTCGATCAGGATCGCCTGCGCCTTGACCTCGGCCAAGAGCCGCGCGGTGAAGCTGCGCAGCTCCTCGGGATCTTCCGGCAAGGTCAGGGTCTGATCCAGCATGCGAGAAGTTTATCCCACTGTATTCGCTGTGGGAATCATTGATTACAGGATCGGCAGATTATCCTGCGGCCAAGGGTCGCCACGTCCGCTGTGGCGCCCGCCAGTCGATCCCCTCCAGCAGCATAGCCAACTGCGCGGGCGTCAGCGCCACCTTGCCCTCCTTGGCCGAGGGCCAGACAAACCGCCCCTTCTCCAGCCGTTTCATGAACATGCAGGCCCCCTGGCCGTCCCACAAGATGACCTTCACCAGATCGCCCCGTCGGCCCCTGAACACGAACAGATGTCCGGCGAACGGGTCCTGCTGCAGCACCGCCTCGGCCTGCGGAGCCAGCGCCGTGAATCCCTTGCGCATGTCCGTCACCCCGGCCGCCAGCCAGACCCGCGTGTTGGCCGGAACCGGGATCAAACTGTCAGCCCCCGGATCAGCCGCGCCAGTGCCTCGGGATCATACACGCCGCTGATCCGCATCCGGTGCCCGCCCGCCAGTTCGATCTCGATGCAACTGTTGGCAACGGGAGCTGCAGCAGGCGCCCTTGCCTCCGCGACGATCTCCACCGGCAGAAAGCGCAAACCAGCTTCCTCTGATCCCGTTCCGGGCTTCGGCCTATACTTGGGATCGCGCAGCCATTTGAAGATCAGGTTGGCGTTCACGGTGTAGCGAAGCGCCACCTGAGCCACGGAAACGCCAGGCAAAGTCGTCTGCAGACAGATCGACCGCTTCTCCTCATCCGCCCAAAGCCGCCTCGTCCGCCGCGCCACGCCCGCACCTTAGTGTCCACTATCGTTGGTGGACACTATCCCGCACCAGCATCACGCGTCAGAGCGGTCAGGCCGGACGCTTACGAAGGAAACGCTGCTTCTGAGCTTCGTACCCTACGACATCACAACCCGCGAAACCTGTGACATCCTTGTGAAAGGGACGCACGGTTGAGAAAAATACCACGGTTTCAACGATTTAGCGGCGGCTCTCCATGATTACGAATGACGCTCTCTACCAGCTGCGCTACAGCGTCGCCTTCTGGTGACCGCGCGTATTGCCCCGATTTGGCATAGTCGACCCCGACCGGCCCGGTCAGGCACCACGCCGCGCGATCTCGTCCAGATCGACGATCTCAGCCTCGACCGGCCGCTCCACGACCGGCGCTGGCTTTGGCATCGCCTCCAGCAGCGGCATAAGGTCGGCCAATCCCGCAGGAACGGGGGCTGCTTTGGGCGGTTCACGCCAGCTTAACGTGTCAAAGCCACCGCAGTTGTCGCAGACAGGGTGCCAACTGGACTGCACCGCCTGGCATTTGTCGCAACACCATTGCCGTCCGCGTGGCGCGGCAAGCGCCCTGCCAATCAGTTCGCGCACCACCGCATCGTCTGCGCCTTCGCCCCGTGCGATGGCCGCCATCAAGGCCAGTGCGCGCTGCGTTGGATGCCGATCCGCCAAATCGCCCAGCGCGCGCCTTGCGCCGGGAAAATCCTCGGCTGCGACCAGAAGTTCGCCGTGCAGAAGTCGCGTCTCATCGGCATCGGGTTGCACCGCCAACAGAGTCTTGAACCGCTTCAACCGGTCTGGCGGCGCCTCGTCCGGTTCAATCTCGGCAAAGGCGGCTGCAAGGTCCGGGTGCGGCAACACCTCCCATGCCTTCTTCACCACGCGGGCGGCATTCTTCTTGTCGCCCTTCTCGATGTAACCCCGTGCCGCCATCGCCGCAGCAGGGATCAGGTCGGGCGAACGGCGGTTTGCTTCGATCGCGGCTTCGCGTGCCTCGATCGTGGAACTTTCGTTCATCACTGTTGCCGCCTCTTGCAGGGCCAGCACGGCGTCTCGGCGCCGATACACGTCCTTTGGCAAGGCACCGGTCTTCAACTTGGCACCCAGCGTCGCGCGCGCGCCGCTCCAATCGCCGGCGTCGGATTGCAGTTTCAACAGCAGATCCTGTGTCTCGGCGTGTTTCGGACGCAGCTCGAACGCCTTTTCAGCCAGCTTCAGCGCGGTCTCGGTATCACCCTCGGCCAGCCTTTGCATCAATAGCCCGCGCACCGCCACGAAGCGCGTCTTGTCATCGGCGAGAAGCGCTTTGTAAGCCTCGGTTGCGCGGGCCTTGTCGCCCGCAGCCTCGGCCGCCTGCGCCACCAGCAGCGTCGTCAGTTCGGGCTTGCCCAGCAGCTTTTCCGCCGCCTGCGCCCGGTTCATCGCCAACCGATGCTCACCCGACGCCAGCGCCATCAACCCCTCGGACAGCGCGCGATAACCCTTCCGTTCCCGGTTCCGGTCGAAATAGCGGGAAATCGCCGTCTCGTCGCCGTTCAGGAACCGGAGCGCTGCCAACACCAGTCCCAGCACCTTGAAGACCAGCCACACCAGCGCCATCAGCACCAGTCCGGCGATCAGGGCCTGCAGCGGCCCCAGCGTGAATTCCCAGCCAGCAGCCTCGATCCGAATGCCACCGCTGGTGTCAGCCAGCAGGCCCGCCGCCAAGGTCAGGCCTGCAATCACAAGGACGAACAGAAAGGCTTTAATCAATGACCAGACCATCATTCCCCCTGGGTTTCAGCCGAGCCGCGCAGTGCGGCCAACGCCGCCTCGACCTCGACTCGCGCCTTGGCACCCGCGCTCCACTCCGCCATTACCGTGGCAACATCGGCAGGCAAACCGGCCATCTCGCTCAGCGCATCGGCAACGCGCCCGTCGCGCAGCGCCGCTTCGGCGCGCGACAGGATCGCTTCGGGATCGGTGCCCGCTTTCGGCGTAAGAGGCCGCGCGCCCGTCTGCGCCTTCAGGAAATCGGCCAAACGCGCACCCCAGCCGTCTGAGCCACTGACGTCCCGGGTCTTCGCCAGCGCAGCACGCGCCGCGTCAGGGAAGCTTTCCGTTAACACGGCCAAGGTGGGAACGCCGCTCGCCGCGTGCTGCGCAAGCGCTGCCGGGGCAGGTTCAAGCGCCAGTTCGGAAAGCGGTGCATCGAACGACTCACCTTGGTCGATCGCGGCACCAAGCGCGTCAAGCGCCGCAGCCCGGCGCGCGGCTTCGGTTGCACCAGCGGCCTCTGCCGCCTTCGCCTCTGCCGCGGCTTCGGCATCCGCCAGTCCTGCGAGGGCAGTATCAACCTTCTGCGAAAGCTCCTCCGGGACGGTCGCCATGGTTCCCAATGCGGCAACCTTCGCTTCCAGATCGCGGATCGCCGCCTGCACCGCCGGCGCAGACGCAGACCCCGACGCTGGCATCGCCTCGATCTGGGCTAGTCGGGTTTCAAGCGTATCCAGACGCTGTGCAAGCGGCGCAAGATCCACGGCCTCAGCCGCAGGCACCTGAAGCAGGGGTTCGACCCGGGCGATGCGGTCAGCCAGCGCCGCCTCGGTTTCGGCGAGCGAGGACTTCAGCCCGGCAATCTCGGCCGCCTGCTGTTCCAGGATGGCCGAGGTTGCAGTGTCAGTCTCCGGCCTCAGCCCCAGCGCATTGAAATGCGAAAGCCCGAACCCCAAGGCAGCCGCAAGCGCACCGCCAAGCAGTGGCGCCAAGACTCCGCCGCGCCGATCGGGGCGAGGCGGTTTTGGCACGTCAACCTTGGCACGTTCGCCCTCCGGTGAAGGATCGGTGGTCGGTTCGCTCGGCCCCTCTGGCGAGCTGTCGACAGGCGGTGTCTCCCGGTCCGGTGCGGTGTCTGTCTGCATAGTGTCCACCCTTCCACATCGGCAAGGCATACCTAAGCACCCAGCGGGCCGGGGTTCAAGAACCCCTAAGGTCAATCAGCAGGAGTTCGACGGCATCCAGCATCGCGCCGGCATTCGGGGTCGCCGCAACCCGCAGCAGGCGCGCGCCCTGATCTGGTGCCTTCTCTGCCACCGCATCGCTCAAAGCTGCAATCGCGAGGGTGGCCTGCCCGTCCGCAGGCAGCGCCGTTGTCAGCAGCAAAGCGCTTCTGGGCGAGAACAGGGGCACGATCACCGGGCCCGGAGAGCGCAGCAGCGCCTCTGCCTCGGTCGAGAAAGGCTGGGCAACCTGATCATAGACCATTACAGAAACAGTCTCTATTCCCGCTGAAAATAGCCGATTTGCTAAATCGCCTCGCGTCTCGCGGCCATGCAGGTACAAGAGCGGGCCCTTGATCTGCATGGTCATTATCAACCGCTGCAAAGCCTCGACATCGCCGTCTGCCGAAGTTGCGGTGAACCCCGCGGCGCTGGCTGAAACCGCCGTCCGTGCGCCCACGCAAAGCGCTGTCTTGGGCAAACTGTCCCGCGCCATCTGCCCGGTCGCCTCAACGGCCGCTTCAGACGTGAACACAACAGCTTGATAATCCCGTTGCGCGATCTTGCACGGCACGAAGGCCAGACGCATCAATGGCGAGATAATCACACGGACAGCCGCGCCGAAACGCCCCTCCAGCGCCGCGCCGAAACGAACCGACTGATCCAGAGGCCGGGTCAAGATCACCGGAATCGACGGAAGGGCCGTACGTTGCTGGGATTGTTTCGCCATGATCACGGTGTTACCTGCGACCCACACATCCTGCAACGGCAGCCATGACCCGAACCCTGACCCTTCTCGGCATCGAGAGCAGTTGCGACGATACTGCGGCCGCCGTTGTGCGGCATCGGCCCGGACATTTGGCCGAGGTGCTGGCGTCTGATATCGTGGGGCAGACCTCGCTGCATGCGGCCTTTGGCGGTGTAGTGCCGGAAATCGCAGCACGCGCCCATGTAGAGCGACTTGACGGCTGTATCGAGCGCGCATTGGCCGAGGCGGGCATCAGCTTTGCCGATCTGGATGCGATCGCGGTGACCGCCGGGCCCGGGCTGATCGGGGGGGTGTTGTCCGGCGCGATGATGGCGAAAGGGCTGGCCGCTGGTTTGGGGCTGCCGCTGGTTGCGGTGAACCACCTGGCCGGGCACGCCCTTACGCCTCGTCTTACCGATGGCATCGCGTTCCCATATCTGATGCTGCTCGTTTCGGGCGGACATTGCCAGTACTTGCGCGTGGACGGACCTGACGAGTTTCACCGGCTGGGCGGAACGATAGACGACGCTCCGGGTGAAGCGTTCGACAAGATCGCCAAGCTTCTTGCCCTGCCACAGCCCGGAGGCCCGTCGGTTGAAGCCGAAGCGGCGCTGGGTGATGCCCGCCGGTTTGACTTTCCGCGCCCTTTGCTTGACCGGCCCGGCTGCGACCTTTCCTTTTCGGGCCTGAAAACCGCAGTTCTAAGGACGCGCGATGCACTGATCGCCTCGAAGGGTGGGATTACCGCCCAGGACCGCCGCGATCTGTGCGCAGGGTTTCAGGCAGCGGTGGCCGATGTGCTTGCCGAAAAGACGCGCCGCGCACTGGCAATGACGGCACTTGACGGCTCACCCCTTGCCGTTCTTGCCGTGGCGGGCGGAGTTGCCGCAAACAAGGCCATTCGGGCAAGGTTAGAGACTGTTTGCAGCGCAAATGGCGTCAGCTTCCTTGCGCCGCCGCTGCGGCTTTGCACCGACAACGCGGCGATGATCGCATGGGCAGGGATCGAAAGGTTCCGCTTGGGAATGGTCGACGACGCGACGTTCACGGCGCGTCCCCGCTGGCCGCTTGACGCCCGCGCGCCGGGAATGATCGGGTCCGGCAAGAAAGGCGCGAAAGCATGATCGGAATCCTTGGCGCAGGTGCATTCGGCACGGCATTGGCCGTGGCCCTGGCACAAGGCGGTCGGTCTGTCAGGCTCTGGGCAAGGTCGCCCGAGGACGTTGCAAGGATGGCAGCGACCCACCGAAACGACGACCGTCTTCCTGGTGTTGTCCTGCCGCCGAAGGTTTCGTTTCACGCTGACGCTGGCGACCTGCTTGAGGCCGAGGTGTTGCTTTTTTGTGTGCCGATGCAGAGCCTCGGCGGTTTTCTGGCGAGACACCAGGATCAGTTTGCGCGGCAACCGATGGTCGCTTGTTGCAAGGGTGTCGATCTGGAGACACTTCGCGGTCCGGTTTCGGTCATTCAAGCCGCGCGCCCTGATGTGGCTGCTGCAATCCTCACCGGACCCAGCTTTGCCGCCGATATTGCCCGTGGGTTGCCTACGGCACTGACCTTGGCAAGCCGTGACTCGGCGAATGTCGAACTTCAAACGCTGCTGTCCACGTCTTCCCTCCGGATCTACCGCACGGATGATGTCACGGGTGCGGAACTGGGCGGGGCGCTGAAGAATGTCATTGCCATTGCCGCGGGGGTGGTGATCGGCGCGGGGCTGGGCGACAGTGCGAGAGCCGCGCTGATGACGCGGGGCTATGCCGAGATGGTTCGTCTGGCGACACGGTTGGGTGCGCGGGCAGAGACGCTGGCAGGATTGTCGGGGTTTGGCGATCTGGTTCTGACCTGCACTTCGCCGCAATCACGGAACTTTCGTCACGGTCACGCCTTGGGTCGCGGGCAGGCGTTCGATAGTGGCGTCACGGTCGAAGGCGTGGCGACGGCGACGGCGGTGGTGCGGTTGGCGCGACAGCTGGGCGTGGAAATGCCGGTGACCGAGATGGTGGATGCCCTTGTCAGCGGCAGGGTCACGGTGGAAGATGCCATTCCGAACCTGATGACCCGACCCCTGAAACAGGAATGACCCATGCGCTTTGCCCTGATCTGCCGCGACAATCCCGGCGCCTTGCAGACGCGGCTTGAAAACCGGGCGGCGCATCTTGGGTATATCGAGGCGACCGGGGTGGTGGAGCAGGCGGGGCCGTTTCTGGATGAGGCGGGGCAGATGTGCGGGAGCCTGGTCATCCTTGGCGTGGGGAGCCGGGCCGAGGCGGAGGCTTGGGCGGCGGGCGATCCTTACGCGAAGGCCGGGCTGTTTTCCGATGTGACGATCGAGGAGTGGAAACGGGTGATCGGGGGATGAAGCAGTGGCTGCTCAAATCCGAACCGGACGAGTTTGGCTGGCATCACCTGACCGCGAAGGGTGCGGCTGGGGAGGAGTGGACGGGGGTCAGGAACTATCAGGCGCGCAACAATATGCGGGCGATGAAGGTGGGCGATCTGGGGTTCTTCTATCACTCGAACATCGGCAAGGAGATCGTCGGAATCGTCGAGGTTTGCCGGGAGAGCGCGCCGGACAGCACGGCGGATGATCCGCGGTGGGATTGTGTGAGGGTGCGGGCGGTGAGGCCTTTCAAGCGGGCGGTCACGCTGGAGCAATGCAAGGTCGAACCGGGGCTGGAGGCGATGGTTCTGGTGAAGAATTCCCGCCTTTCGGTGCAGCCGGTGACGACCGAGGAGTGGCGTATCCTGTGCCGGATGGGCGGCGTGGAACCATAGTGTCCCACGGTGGGCGGCAGTGGCAATTACTTGTTTTTCAATGCCTTGGATGTGGACGTTAAGGAGTTCGAAAGAGTTTCCTTCGACGTATGTCAGGCTTCCCCTTGCCGATCTTGGGCATTGTTAGAGCCGTCCTGCTGAAGGATGTTATGCTGCCGGAAGGTTCACCACACCGCTTCCGCGCCGCGGCACAAGGGTGCAAGCTGCACTGTACGGGGGAGGTCTGCCCTAGCTCCGCCTTGCCCGCTCCCTCGCTTCGATGGCCTTAAGCTTGGCGTCATCAGACCGCCCAAACGCGTCGTCCACCCAAGTGAAAAGTGCGGTGCGCCAACTGTCCGTGTCGTACTGCCGGATGGTTTCAACGGCCGTGCCCTTGTCTGTCCGGGTCAGGCGATGGGTGTACACGCCACGATGGCCAGGAGCATCGGGCGCATGGACCGACTGGAAGTGGAACTGGAAAAGCGAGGGCGGTTCCTGCAGCAGGATCGTCTGTATTTCCTCAATCGTCTTACCCTCGCCGGCATGGGCGACCTCGCGGATGCGGCGTCCGGGTTCGAGCCATTCAAGGGAGATAGTATTCACCATCCGAAACTCGGGTCGGGAGTTCGGCGTCACACAGAAATAGGGCCAGAGGTCTTCTGGTGTCAGGCTGCTTGTCGATGTCGAGCGGTAGCTGCGGTTGCGTCGGGGAACGAAGGAGTCGAGCGTCGGTCCGCCATAGATCATCCCCGCAGGGTAGATGAAGATCAGCCCAAACACGAAGATCAGGAACGATGCCCAGCCGTCCAGTTGTGGATCGAACGCTCCTGCCAAGCTCAGGACGGGGATGCTGAGGGCAATCGTCTCGGCATGGGATCGCAGTTGCGGGAAAATCAGAACGACTGCGAAAAGGGCACCCGTCAAGACGACCATGAAAGCGAAAGCGGCGACGATTTCCACGGGCATGTCAAAGAGTGTCAGCGCCGAGCCGCGGAAGGCCAACCAACCGCCGAGGAAGGTAAGGAACGCGACCAAGGCGAAACGCCGACGCTCACGATAAAGGCGGTAAAGGAACCAACGCATTGTTCACCACGAAAGTCTTGTCGACAAACATATCGCCAACAATGGTTTTTTCGAGGCGGCTGTGCTTCGGGAGCGACTCTCTCGATGCAGAAAAAAATGGAGGGCCCCGCACCCCTACGGAACCCTCCATCCACCCCACGTGCTCCCCAAAGCACCACACGTGATCTGATAAGGGTCCCGGGCTACTGCCCTGTCGAAGAAGTAATGCCCCGAATCCCCGGCGCGGGGCAAGGCTTGAGTAGTGCGGGTTTTCGTCAAATCCGAAGGGTTCCGGGTGCCGTGCAGGAAGCCCCCCCACCCTTCCCTCCCCCACGAGGGGGGGAGGGGGGCCAGGCACCGCGTGAGGCGCGTTACTTGTAGACGGCTTCCTTGCCGAAATGTTTGACGAGGAGGTAGTAGAACACCGCCCGGAACTTGTTGCGTTCCGATTTGCCGTAGGTGTCGACGGCGGCCATGATGCCTTCCATCAGGGCTGGCCCGTCCTTCAGGCCCAGCTTCTTGATCAGGAAGTTGGCCTTGATCCGCTCCAGCTCTTCCTTGTCGGAGGCGGCGACGGTCTGCGCGTCATTGTCGTAGATCGACGGGCCGCAGCCGATGGTAACCTTGGTCAGCAACGCCATGTCAGGTGTCATATTGCACTTGGTCTTCAGATCATCGGCGTATTTCGCGATCAGATCGTCCCGCTTGCCCATTCTACGTCTCCCTTGACTGGTATGATAATCTTACGAGGCGAACGGTAGTGGCCCGATCCTGTTAGGGGAAGCAGAATTTCAGCGATACTGTGGCAGTGCGCACCGCTTTGGCGACCAGAAAGCGGCCAATTTTTGGGTGCTGGTTCTTGAACCGGCACAGCCTGCCTCCATCTTGAGGAGATTGCTCGCTTCGTTTGGCCATACCTGGGGGGTTTCGGATGCACGGCACGCTGTTTCAAGGCGAGATCTCCAAGGCGCTCGCGGCCCGCGCCGACAACATCGCCGACAACATCGCCGCAAGACGCGGCCTGCGGTCTGCGGGCGTTCTGTCGGCCGAGGAGATTGCATCCTGTCGCAGTCAGGGCATCGCGCTGGCATTTGATCCGGTGCAGATCGGTTGGGTGCGCGGCGACTGCATCGACGATGTCGATCAGCATCAGCCCGAGGCGAAGCTGACGGAAGAGCGTGCCTTCGTGCCGCGCAGTCTGGCGCCGACCTATCGGTTCCGGCGATGGACACTGGACGACCTGCCGGTCTACCGGGCGCTGCTGGATGACCCGCGGGTCTGGGCGCAGATGTACGAGCCGTATCCCGACCCGCTTGACGACGATACCGCGCGGGCGCTGATCGCGCTGTCGGCGGACAGTGGGCATCACGAGGTGATGGCAGTGCTGCGCGACGGCGAGATCGTGGGGCAGGTGCGGCTGGCGTTCGACGGAGCGAGCGCGGAACTGAGCTACTGGTTCGGCCGGGCCCATTGGGGCAAGGGGCTTGGGTCGGCGGTGGTGGCAATTGCCAGCGGGCGCGCTTTCGTGCGGCACGCGGGGCTGCAATCGCTGGTGGCGATGGTGCATCTGGACAATGCCGCCTCGCGCCGGGTTCTGGCGAAGGCGGGCTTTGTGGCCGAAGGGCCGTGCAAGCGACGCCCCGGCTGGATCAGCCATCGGCTGACCCGCGCCAGGGCAGAGGCGATCAATAGCGGTAGTGTTCGGGTTTGAACGGGCCTTCGGGTTTGACGCCGATGTAGGCGGCCTGTTCAGGCTTCAATTCGGTCAGTTTGACCCCGATCTTCTTCAGGTGCAGGCGGGCGACCTTTTCATCCAGCGCCTTTGGCAGGATGTAGACGCCGGGTTTGTATTCGTCGCCCTTGGTCCACAGCTCGATCTGGGCAAGAACCTGGTTGGTGAACGAGGCTGACATCACGAAGGACGGGTGTCCGGTCGCGTTGCCGAGGTTGAGGAGACGCCCCTCGGACAGCAGGATGATCCGGTTGCCCGAGGGCATCTCGATCATGTCGACCTGTTCCTTGATGTTGGTCCATTTGTGGTTGCGCAAGGAGGCGACCTGGATTTCGTTGTCGAAGTGGCCGATGTTGCCGACGATCGCCATGTCCTTCATCGCGCGCAGGTGTTCGATGCGGATGACGTCCTTGTTGCCGGTGGTGGTGATGAAGATGTCGGCGGTGGCCATTTCATCTTCCAGAAGCGTGACCTCGTAGCCGTCCATCGCGGCTTGCAGGGCGCAGATCGGATCAACCTCGGTGACCTTGACACGCGCACCCGCGCCACGCAGCGAGGCGGCGGAGCCCTTGCCCACGTCGCCATAGCCGCAGACGACCGCGACCTTGCCGGCCATCATCGTGTCGGTGGCGCGGCGGATGCCGTCGACCAGCGATTCCTTGCAGCCGTACTTGTTGTCGAACTTCGACTTGGTCACGCTGTCGTTGACGTTGATCGCCGGGAAGGGAAGCTGGCCCTGCTTGTGCAGGTCATACAACCGGTGGACGCCGGTGGTGGTTTCTTCGCTGACGCCCTTGATCGCGGCGCGGGTCCTGGTGAAGAAACCGGGGGTCTCCTTCATCCGCTTGGCGATCTGAAGCTTGATGACTTCCTCTTCCTCGGACTGCGGGACGGGGATGATCTCCTCGCCAGCCTCAGCACGGGCGCCGAGGAGGACATACAGGGTCGCGTCGCCACCATCATCGAGGATCATGTTGGCACCGACCCCGTCTGCATTGGCGGGGAACATGAAGGAGCGGTCGAGGTAATCCCAATGTTCGGTCAGGGTCTGGCCCTTGATGGCGAAAACCGGGGTGCCACCGGCGGCGATGGCGGCGGCAGCATGGTCTTGGGTGGAGAAGATGTTGCAGGACGCCCAGCGCACGTCGGCGCCGAGGGCTTTCAGCGTTTCGATCAGGACGGCGGTCTGGATCGTCATGTGCAGCGAGCCGACGATGCGGGCGCCCTTCAAGGGCTGGGTCGGGCCGAATTCCTCGCGGCAGGCCATCAGGCCGGGCATTTCGGTTTCGGCGATGGTCAGTTCCTTGCGGCCGAATTCGGCGAGCTTGATGTCCTTGACGATGTAATCCATTGCGTCCTGCTTTTGCTGATGCCTGCAGAGTGCCGCAAGCCGATGAGGTATCTGGCGCGGCCATAGCAAATGCCGGCCACCATGACAACGCGGCACGCTTGCCAAGGCGCGCGGGGTGTGAAGACTGGGGTGGCAGGGGTGGGAAACGCGATGGCGGCACGGGCGTGGCAAAGGATGCTGTCGGGACGGAGGCTGGACCTTCTGGACCCGACGCCAATGGACATCGAGGTCGAGGATATCGCGCATGGGCTGGCGTTTGTGGCGCGCTGGAACGGGCAGACACGGGGCGATTGGCCCTATTCGGTGGCGGAACATTCGCTGCTGGTGGAGGAAATCTTCAACCGCGCAAATCCGGGGATTGCGGCGCGCTGGCAGCTGGCGGCGCTGCTCCATGATGCGCCGGAGTATGTGATCGGCGACATGATCAGTCCGGTGAAAGCGGCGGTCGGACCGGGGTATGGCGAGCTGGATCTGCGGCTGACGGCGGCGATCCATCTGCGGTTCGGGCTGCCGGCGGTGCTGCCCCAACCGATCAAGAAGGCGATCAAGGCGGCGGACAAGGTCTCGGCGTGGCTGGAAGCGGTGCGGATCGCGGGGTTCGGCGAGGCGGAGGCCGACAAGCTGTTCGGGCGGCCGGCGGCGGAGATCGTGACGGGGCTGCAGATCAAGTTGCGTCCGCCCGCTGTGGTGCGGGCGGACTATGTGGCCCGGGTCGGGCAACAACTGGCGGCGATCATTTGACCGGCTGCCGGGTCAGCGCCTGGCGCTGAACGCCGGCGTCACGCGGGTCGGCTTCGGTCAGGGTGCGGCGCGGCGCATCACCCGCAATCGGGCCGAAACGGGTGGCGAGCAGCAGGGCGTCGGCGAGGATATTCAACATTTCATGCCTCTTTCTTTGGCGTTGCGATGCTGCGTATTGTCATGTTTGTTGAGCATTGACGACTCAGCGATCTTTCAGATGTTATAGGCAGGCTAACATATGGCGATTGATTGGCGGGCGGTCCCTTCGCTGACGGCCCTGCGTGCTTTTGCAGCGACTGCGGAGATGCGCAGCTTCAGCCATGCCGCGCGGGCGCTGAACGTGACGCACGCGGCGGTGGCGCAGCAGGTGCGCGCGCTGGAGGAGGAGTTGGGCGTTGCGCTGGTGCAGCGCGATGGGCGCGGGGTCAGCCTGACAGTGGAAGGCGCGGCGTTGGCAGCGGCGGTGGCCGAAGGCTTCGCGGCGTTTCAGCGCGGTGCAGAGGCGTTGCGCAGCGGTGGTGCGGACCGCCCGGTGCGGATTACGCTGACAGCGAGTTTCGCGGCGCAATGGCTGATGCCAAGGTTGCGCGATTTCTGGGAAAAGCATCCCGACATCGGCCTGTCGCTGCAACCGGAGAACCGGGTCGTCGATCTGCACCGCGAGGGGATGGATCTGGGCATCCGCTATGGCAATGGGGCGTGGCCGGGGGTAGAGGCGAGCTTTCTGGCCTCGGCCCGGTTGGTGGTCGCGGGGGCGCCTTCCTTTCTGGGCGAAAGGACACGGCTTGATGCCGAAGAGATGCGGCAGATGGAGTGGATCATTGCGCGCAACTGGCCGGAACAGGACAATTACCTGCGCAGCCTTGGGCTGGAACCGTCAAAGCTGAGCCAGACCGATTTCGCCAACGAGGAGCTGTCGATCGCGGCAGCACGGCAGGGGTTGGGGCTGGTGGTGGAAAGCTATGCGCTGCTGGCCGACGATGTGGCGGAGGGGCGCCTGCGGGTTGTGCATGAAAGCCGTGACAAGCTGCCCGCCTATTTCGTGGTGGCTTTGCCGGGGCCGCAGCGTGCTGCGACCCGGGCATTTCTGAAATGGCTGAAGGGCCAGGCTTGAGGCCGTCGGTCAGACCATAGATTGTCAGACCATCAGATCGTCTGGCTTCTTTCCGGCCGCAAGGGCCGCGGCAAACCAGCGCGGCTTGCGGCCACGGCCCGACCACGTATCGGACTTGTCAGAGGGATTCGCATATTTTGCCACCGCCGGAGTGCGCTTGCGCACCGGTGCAGAGCCGGTCAATTCAGCCAGAGAAAACCCCATCGTGCGGGCTTTTTCTTCAAGTTCTGCAAGTGCTTGCTTTTTGCGGCGGTCTTCAAAGCTGGAAATCGCTTTCGCCACCTGTGATTGTAAATCTTTCAACTCTTTAAGGGACAAGTCGTTCAGATCAATTGCCATGGCAGCATCCCCAGTTAAACATGACTTTCACGTCTACGCTTTGCTTAGCCGGATTTCAACTGCGTATGATTAACGGGGACTGCGCTTCGCAAGGATGCGTTGCAGGGTGCGGCGGTGCATATTCAATCGGCGCGCGGTTTCAGAGACATTCCGATCACACATTTCATAGACGCGCTGGATATGTTCCCAACGCACCCGATCGGCCGACATGGGGTTTTCCGGCGGCTGCGGCAAAGCCTCGCCTTTGGCGAGAAGCGCGTTTGTCACATCATCGGCGTCGGCCGGTTTCGACAAATAATCAATGGCGCCGAATTTTACCGCCGCAACCGCAGTTGCAATCGCACCATAACCGGTCAGCACGACAATCCGGCAATCCGGGCGGGTTTCGCGCAACGCCTCGACCACTTCGAGCCCGTTGCCGTCTTCCAGCCGCAGATCGACGACTGCGTAGGCGGGCGGACGCGCCAGCGCAATGGCCCGGCCCTCGGCGACGCTTTCGGCGGTCTCGGGGGTAAAGCCGCGTTTTTCCATGGCCTTGGCCAGACGCTTGACGAAGGGCTCATCGTCATCGACCAGCAGAAGTGTCCGGTCCGCCCCCAGATCAAGTGCCAACTTCTCCCCCATCGTCTAACCCCTTCGCTGGTTCAGCCTTAGCCTTCCGCATCATCGGCGGCAAGAAAGCAGGCCACGCTTTCGGCCATCTTGTCTGCCGCGATGTCACGCCGGTAGAAATCGGCAAAGCCGCCGTCCGGAAGCATCAGATAGGTCATGGTGCTATGGTCGACGAGGTAAAATTCATCATCGGCAGGCTGTTTGGCGAAATAGGTCTTGTAGGCCTGTGACGCCACCTTGACCTGCTCAAGCGATCCGGTCAGCGCAACGAGCTTCGGGTGCAGGTTGCTGGCATAATCGGCCAAGGCTTCGGGAGTGTCACGCTCGGGGTCGATGGAAATGAAGACCGGCGTCACGTCGAAGCCGCGTTCTTCCAGAATATCCACCGCTTCGACATTGCGCCCCATGTCGAGCGGGCAGACATCGGGGCAGAACGTATAGCCGAAATAGACCAGCGCCGGTTTTGCCAGAACCTCTTTTTCGGTGACGGTCTTGCCGTCGGTACCGACCAGCGTGAAGGGACCGCCGATATTGCCGCCCGCAACCTGGCTGGACCGGCATTGCGCGAAGGCATCGCCGTCAGGCTTGATGAAGAGTAGGTAAGCCATAGTTCCAAGAAATGCCGCGACGATCGCTGCCGCCAGCCCTGCATAAAACCGTGTCATCGCCGTCTCCGTCCTGCTGCCCGGCGCATTGATCCCAAATCGCGGCGGGCTTAACAATAGCGAACGTTTCAAAGGATAAGCCCGCGTCATGGTCACCGCCAGTTTCGGCTTTCTTGCCGCGGGAACGCGCAGCAACTGGATCCGCCTGCGGACGCTGATCCTGTTGCGCTGGATGGCGATTGCCGGACAGGTGACGGCGATCACGGTTGCCGACCGGGTTTACGGGCTCGATCTGCCGCTGGGGCTTTGCTACCTGGCGGTCGGTGCGTCGATCATCGCAAACCTGTTTTCGATGTTCCTGTTTCCCGAAAACAAGCGCCTGACCGAGATCGAGGCGCTGATGACCTTGATGTTCGATCTGTCGCAACTGTCGTTCCTGGTGTTCATCACCGGCGGGCTGACCAACCCCTTCGCGCTGTTGGTGCTGGCGCCGGTGACCATTTCGGCAAGCGCGCTGGCGCTGCGCACGACGGTTGTGCTGGGGGCGGTGGCGATCGGTCTGGTCACGCTGGCTTGGTTCTTTCACTGGCCGCTGCGGTTTGAAAGCGGCGGTGCGCTGGAGGTGCCGTGGCTGTTCGAGTTTGGCTTCTGGATGGCGATCGTGATCGGCATCCTGTTCCTCGGGCTCTATTCGCACCGGGTGGCGATGGAGATCCGGTCGATGTCGGACGCGCTCTTGGCGACGCAGATGGCGCTGGCACGGGAGCAGAAGCTGACCGACCTTGGCGGCGTGGTGGCGGCTGCGGCGCACGAATTGGGCACGCCCTTGGCGACGATCAAGCTGGTGAGCGCCGAGTTGATGGACGAGCTGCGCGACAGGCCCGACCTTCTGGAGGACGCAAGGCTGATCCGCGATCAGGCCGACCGCTGCCGGGACATCCTGCGCGACATGGGGCGGGTCGGGAAGGATGACCTGCATCTGCGGCAGGCGCCGCTTGGTGCGGCACTGCGAGAGGCGGCCGAGCCGCATATGGCGCGCGGCAAGGCTGTTCTGTTCCAGGTGGGGCCAAGCGATGGCAGTTCCGCACGCCAGCCAACCATCCTGCGGCGGCCCGAAATCATCCACGGCCTGCGCAACCTTATCCAGAACGCGGTCGATTTTTCGCGCAGCACGGTCTGGGTCGAGGCGGAATGGACCGACCGCGCCGTAACGGTGCGGATCATCGACGATGGCGAAGGCTTTCCGCCGAATGTGATCGGACGGATCGGCGACCCGTTCGTGCGCGCCCGTCGGTCGGACGTCCCGCAATCGCGGCGGCCGGAATATGAGGGAATGGGGCTGGGCCTTTTCATCGCCAAGACGCTGCTGGAACGATCGGGCGCGGAGCTGACCTTTGCCAACGCGACCGACCCGTTCCTGACACCCGAGGAACGACCTGAACGCTGCGGCGCGGTGGTCGAAGCAGTCTGGGTGATGACCGATCTTGCGGCACCGGCAAACCTGTCGCACGGCGCCAACCAACGGATCGAGATGTAGCGCCAGCCCTTGCCCGATCTGCACCAGACCGATCTCCCTTAGTCTCCCTTGGTCTCCCTTAGGCTTAACCATCGGTTAACCCTTTCTACCCTAGGCTGAATCACGGGATAATTGGTGGGAGGCGCCGGATGCCAGCCGACTGGACATTCGCATTTGGACTGGTGGTGACAGCGACGCTTGTGGCGTTGGGCTGCCTCGTTCTGCTGGCCGCGTTCCAGAACCGGCGCCCGCCCGCCCCGGCCAGCGTGTTTCGCCCCGACACCGCCGAAACGATCTTTATGTTTGACGGCGAAACCCTGGTCGACGCCACGCCCAGCGCACGAGCCATGCTGGCGGCCAGCGTCGCGCGGGGCGGCAACTGGCTGCGGTTCCTCTCGCGGATGGGGCCGCTGTTTCCGGAGCTTGAGGCGCGTCTTCTGACCTTGCCGACCGATGGGCAGTTCATCATGGGGTCGCGCGACGGCATCCTGCCACCGTTGGTTCTGCGCGGCGAGCATCTGGGCGGGCTGACGCGGCTGACGCTGGTCAACACCGACGCCGAACAGCGCCGCCCCGGCCGCGACAGCGCGTCGGAGGCCGCGCAGCAACAAGAGGTTTCGGCGCTGCGCAACGTGCTGGCGAACGCCCCCGTGCTGGTCTGGACGGAAAACGCGGCGGGCGAGGTGATCTGGGCAAACCACGCCTACCTGTTGCGTGCCGCCGATCTGCTGGAGCCGGGCAAGGACCTGTCATGGCCGTTGCCCCGGCTGTTCGATCTGGCGGACTTCAACCCGGCGGCCAAGGCCAACCGGCAGAAACTGGACCTGAAGGATGGCGCGCAGTGGTTTGATCTGGTGGTCAGCCCGGCCGGCGACGACCGCATCGCCTATGCGCTTCCGTCGAACGCGGCGGTGCAGGCCGAAGGGTCGCTGCGCGAATTCATGCAGACGCTGACCAAGACCTTTGCGCACCTGCCGATCGGTCTTGCGATCTTTGACCGCAACCGGGTGCTGCAACTGTTCAACCCGGCGCTGGTCGATCTGACCACGCTGCCGCCGGACTTCCTGATTGCGCGGCCCACGCTGACCTCGGTTCTGGATGCGATGCGTGATCGGTCAATGATCCCGGAACCGAAGGATTACCGCACCTGGCGCAAGCAGATGATCAAGGTCGAGGAGGACGCCTCGTCGGGCCTCTACGAGGAGACGTGGAGCCTGCCCGGTGGACAGACCTACCGGGTGATCGGGCGGCCGCATCCGAACGGTGCGCTGGCCTTCATGTTCGAGGATATCTCGTCGGAAATGTCGCGCACCCGGCGCTACCGGGCGGACATGGAGCTTGGCCAGGCAGTGATCGACGCGGTGGACGAAGCGGTGGCGGTATTTTCGCAAGGCGGTCAACTGGTGATGTCGAACCACGCCTATGCGCAACTGTGGAACCACGATCCGGCAGTGCTCTTGTCGGAAGCCAGCATCGGCACGCTGTCTGGTTGGTGGCGCGACCAATCGGCGCCCAGCCTGATCTGGGGCGATGCGATGGAATATGTGGTGACTGCCGGCGATCGTGCCGCCTGGGAAGGCGAGGTTCGCCTGCTGGACGGGCGGCTGGTCGGCTGCCGGTTCCGCCCGATCAACGGGGGAGCGACGCTGGTTACGTTCCGGCTTGTTTCGCATGGCCACATGCCGCTGATGTTGCAGACAAGCGAGCCGTCGCCACTGTTCGCCTGACCGAAACGGGCTTGCGGTGACGCGCCCGGACGGTAGACTCGGGGGTATGTCCCTGACCCGCACCGAAGGTTCCGCGCTGACCCTGCTTCTGGCCACGGAAGAGGCCACCACCCGGCTGGCTGAACGGCTTGCGGGGCAGCTGCGACCGGGCGATACCGTGCTGCTGGAAGGTCCGATCGGGGCAGGCAAGACCCACTTTGCGCGCGCCGTCATCCGCGCGCGGCTGGGGCAGGCCGAGGAGGTGCCCTCGCCCACCTTCACGCTGGTGCAGACTTATGGCCCGCCCGACGCCGCGATTTCAGGGGCAGGAACTTCTGGGGCCGAGATCTGGCACGCCGATCTTTACCGACTGTCTCACCCGGATGAGGTCTGGGAGCTTGGCCTGGACGAGGCATTTGCGACGGCGATCTGTCTGATCGAATGGCCAGACCGGCTGGGCAGCCACCTGCCGCCCAAGGCGCTGCGGCTGACCCTTTCGACCGAAGGCGCCGGACGGCGAGCAGTGCTGACGGGCGGACGGGCGGGCCTGCTGGCGGCGTTGGCCGATGCGTGAACCCGCGGCGCAGGAGTTTCTGCAAGCTGCCGGCTGGGGTGATGCGGCGCGCATCCCGTTGACGGGGGACGCGTCGGCGCGCAGTTATCAGCGGCTGGCGCTGGCCGGGCAGACCGCGATCCTGATGGACAACGCACCGGGTGGCGCCGACGACCCTGCAAGTTTCGTGGCAATCGCCCGGCATCTGCGCAGCCTTTCACTGTCAGCGCCCGAAGTGCTGGCCGCTGATTTGAACCTGGGTTTTCTGCTGCTGGAAGACCTTGGCGATGCGGTCTTTGCCCGGATTCTGCAGGCAAGCCCCGAGGCGGAGCTGGCGCTTTATACCGCGGCGACGGATGTGCTTTTGCACCTTCAGGCGCATCCCGCACCATCAGGCTTGCCCAATCTGGGCGCTGCCGACTGGGCGGAGGCGGCAATGCTGGCGCTGGAGTTCTACGGCTTTGCGATCACCGGCGCGCGGCCCGACGCTTCGGCGCTGCGGGACGCGGTGGGCGGGGCGCTTATGCGCCTGGCCGATGGGCCGCGGGTCTTGATATTGCGCGATTACCATGCCGAGAATCTGATCTGGCTGCCCGAGCGGGAGGGGATCGCGCGGGTTGGGCTGCTGGACTTCCAGCTTGGCCAGATGGGGCAGCCGGCTTACGATCTGGTGTCGCTGTTGCAGGATGCGCGGCGGGACGTAAGACCAGAGACCGAAGCGGTGCTGATCCGCCACTTCGCGGCGGCAAGCGGGCAGGATGCGCACAGCTTTTCCGCCGCCTATGCTACGGTTGGCGCCCAGCGCGCGCTGCGCATCCTTGGCATCTTTGCGCGGTTGTGTCTGGTGGCCGGGAAGGCGGGGTATGTGCGGCTGATCCCGCGCGTCTGGGGCCAGTTGCAACGCAATCTGGCACATCCGGCGCTGGCCGGGCTGCGCGCCGTCTGTGATGCGGTTCTGCCGACACCCACTCCCGAAGCCCTGTTGCAGATCGAGGCCCGATGCACCCTTGCCCCTACCCGCTGTTGATCTTTGCGGCCGGCTTTGGCACCCGGATGCGCAAGCTGACGGTGGATCGCCCAAAGCCCCTGATCCCGGTTGCCGGGCGGCCGTTGATCGACCACGCGCTTGAGGTCGCACGACTGGCCGGGGTCGCCCGGCCTGTCGTCAACCTGCACTATCGGGCCGCGCAGATGGAGGCGCATTTGCGGGGTGCGGGCGTCGATTTCAGTCTCGAACAAGGCCAAATCCTTGAAACCGGCGGCGGTTTGCGGGCGGCGTTGCCGGTGTTGGGGCCAGGGCCGGTGATGGTTCTGAACAGCGACGCGATCTGGACCGGGCTCAACCCGCTGACGCAGCTTATGGCGGCCTGGGACGGCGTGCAGATGGATGCGCTGCTGCTGCTGTTGCCGGTGGAGGACGCGGCCGCGCATGGTTCTGTGTCTGATTTCCGCCTGGCGGCTGATGGCCGGATCAGCCGGGCGCGGGGGGCGGCGGGACATGTCTACCTTGGAGCCAGCATGGTGAACCCGGACCGTCTGGCGAATATCCCGGACGAGGTCTTTTCGCTGAACCGCCCGTGGGATGATATCATCGCGGACGGGCGCGCTTACGGTGTGGTGCATCAGGGCGGGTGGTGCGACGTTGGCACACCCGAAGGGATCGGCGCTGCGGAAGCGCTGTTGAAGGCAGGATCCGATGGCTGAGGTTTCCGGGCTGTTTGGCCTGCCGCCGGGGGTGGATTTCCCGGCAGAGCTGGTAGCGGGGCTGCGGTTGCGGATGGCCGGAACACCGCCCGAGGCGATGGCGCGCGTAACGCTGGTGTTGAACACGCAACGGATGCGCCGCCGGGTGACCGAAATCCTGACCGAGGCGGGCTGCGGGTTCCTGCCGCGGCTTTTGCTGGTGACGGAGATCGGCGCAGGGCCGGAGGCGGCTGCCCTGCCTGCCGCGATTTCACCGCTGCAACGGCGGCTGGACCTTGCGGTGCTGCTGGACCGGTTGACACGCAGCGATGCGGCGCTGTTTCCGCAAGGCGCGCTGTTCGATCTGGCCGACAGTCTGGCGTCGCTGATCGACGAGATGCAGGGCGAAGCGGTGCCGCCCGCACGGATCGCCGCGCTGAACGTGGCGGAGCACTCGGCGCACTGGGCGCGGACGCAGGCGTTTCTGGCGATCGTGGCGGAGGCGTTGCAAGGCGACGCGCCGGATGCCGAGGCACGGCAGCGACTGGCCGTCGAGGCGTTGATCGCGCGCTGGCAGGCGGCACCGCCTGACGACCCGGTGATCGTGGCAGGGTCGACCGGATCGCGCGGCACGACGGCGCTTTTGATGCAGGCGGTGGCACGGGTGCCGAACGGGGCGGTGGTGCTGCCGGGGTTCGACTTTGATCTGCCCGCCGCGGTGTGGGCGGGCATGGGCGATGCGCTGACGGCGGAAGATCACCCGCAGTTCCGGTTTCGCCGCCTGCTGGACGCGCTAAAGTTGGACCCCGCAGCCGTGGGGCGCTGGACCGGGGCGAACCCGGCAGATGCAGAGCGTAACCGTCTGATTTCACTTTCGCTTCGCCCAGCACCCGTGACGGACCAATGGCTGACCGATGGGCCGGACCTGCCCGATCTGGTCGCGCCGACGGCCAATGTCACGCTGATTGAAGCCCCATCGGAGCGGACCGAGGCGATGGCCATCGCCTTGATCCTGCGCGAAGCGGCCGAAACGGGGACACGGGCTGCGCTGATCTCGCCCGACCGCAACCTGACGCGGCGGGTTGCGGCGGTGCTGGACCGCTGGGGCATCAGGCCGGACGATTCCGCCGGGCATCCGCTTGCGCTATCGGCACCGGGGCGTTTGTTGCGCCATGTGGCAGACCTGTTCGGGCGCACGCTGACATCGGAGGCGATGCTGACGCTCTTGAAGCACCCGCTGGCATTCTCGGGCACAGGGCGCGGGCGGCATCTGATGCTGACGCGCGAATGGGAGTTGAACATCCGTCGGAATGGCCCGGCTTTTCCTGACGCCAAGACGCTGACGCTGTGGGCTGCGGCGCGCAAGTCTGACCATGCCATCGCCTGGGCCGAGGTGGTTGCAGCGGCACTGACCGGGCATGAAAACGTCTCTGACATGGCACTTTCGGCCCATGTGGCGCGGTTGCGGAGTGTGGCCGAGGCACTGGCGCGCGGGTTGGATGCCGAGGGTTCGGGCGAGCTTTGGCAGAAGGAAGCCGGGATCGAAGCGCTTGCCGTGATGACCGAGCTTGAGGGTGTTGCCGACCCCGGGTTGCTGCTGTCGCCGGCACAGTTTGGGGCGCTCTTGGCCAATGTCCTGCAACGCGACGTCCGTGAGGCGGTGCTGGCCCACCCCGGCATCATGATCTGGGGGACGCTGGAGGCCCGCGTGCAGGGAGCGGAGTTGGTGATCCTTGGCGGGTTGAACGAAGGGGTCTGGCCCGCCCAACCGCCCCCCGACCCTTGGCTGAACCGGCAGATGCGCAAGGAGGCCGGGCTGTTGCTGCCAGAGCGCCGGATCGGGCTTTCGGCACATGATTACCAGCAGGCGATTGCAGCACGGCGCGTGGTCATCACCCGACCGCTGCGCAATGCCGATGCCGAAACGGTGCCGTCGCGGTGGCTGAACCGGCTGACCAACCTGATGGAAGGGTTGGAGGTGCGCAGCGGAAAGGCCGCGCTGGCGGAAATGCGGGCGAGGGGGGAACGCTGGCTGGCGCTGGCGGTCGCGGTCGAGGCACCCGTGGCCAAGGTGGACCCGGCCCCACGCCCATCGCCGCGCCCGCCAGTTGCGGCTCGGCCAGGGAAGCTGTCGTTGACGCGGATCGAGACGCTGATCCGCGACCCTTATGCGATCTATGCGGGCTATGTCCTGCGCTTGCGAAAGCTGAACCCGCTGCGGCCTGAGCCGGACCCGAGGCTGCGGGGCGAGGTGCTGCATGAGGTGCTGGAGCATTTTGTGGAGCGCGGCAAGACCGAGCCGCCGACACGAGAGCTGCTGATCGGGATTGCCGATGACGTCTTGGGGCGGAAGGTCGCCTGGCCCTCGGCCCGGGCGGTGTGGCGGGCGCGGCTGGCCAGGGCGGCGGACGCGTTCATCGCGTTTTCAGCAGGCACCGGCGGAGTTCCGGTGGAAGTTGAAACGCAGGGGTCGATCACTCTGGCCGAGTTCGATTTCACGCTGTTCGGCACCCCTGACCGGATCGACCTGATGCCGGACGGGACATTGCATCTGATCGACTACAAGACCGGCGCTCCGCCCAGCGTGGAGCAGCAAAGGGTATTTGCAAAGCAACTTCTGCTGGCTGCGGCGATGGCGGAAAACGGGGGCTTCGGCACGCTGGGTCCAGTGCCGGTAAGCAAGATCAGCTATGTCGGAGTGAAGGATGATCTGAAGATTGTCGAGACGGTTCTGGGGCCGGAGGAGGTGGCAGAGGTCTGGGCGGGACTGCACCGTCTGATCGGCGCCTATGCGCGGAAAGGCCAAGGCTATACTTCTCGTCGGGCCATGTTCGAGACTAATTTCGCCTCGGATTACGATCATCTGGCGCGGTTTGGCGAATGGGATCTTTCGAATACACCCAAACCGGAGGACGTGGGATGACGCTGAGCGCAGCCGCCTTGCAGCAGATTGCCGCCGCGGACCCCTGCAAGAACACCTGGCTTTCGGCCAACGCGGGTTCGGGCAAGACACGGGTGCTGACCGACCGTGTCGCGCGGCTGCTGTTGAGCGGGGTTCAGCCACAGCACATCCTGTGCCTGACCTATACCAAGGCGGCGGCTTCCGAGATGCAGAACCGGCTGTTCAAGCGGCTGGGCGAGTGGGCGATGAAGCCGGATGATGCGCTGCGCAAGGACTTGCTGGATCTGGGCGAGACGGAGTTGGCGGCGGAGCGGCTGAGCCTTGCGCGGCAGTTGTTCGCGCGGGCCATCGAGACGCCGGGCGGGCTGCGGGTGCAGACCATCCACAGCTTTTGTGCGACGCTGCTGCGGCGCTTTCCGCTGGAAGCCGGTGTCGGGCCGGGGTTTCGCGAGCTGGAGGACCGGGCGGCGCGGCTGTTGCGCAGCGAAATCATCGAGGAGATGGCGGAGGGTGCGGCGGCCGAGCAATTTCGACGCCTGACCGAGGTTTGCGCCACCGAGGATTTCACCAAGCTGATCGAGCAGATCGCGCGGGAGCGAGCCCGGTTCGCACGACCAATGGACACTGCGGCGGCACATGCGGTGTTCGGCCTGCCCTATCCGGTGTCGGACGATCACTTTGTCAGACTGGCGTTTCGCGGCGACGAGACGATGCTGTTCGAGGCGGTGATCGAGGTGTGCCGCCACGAATCGAAGACGATGGTCGATCTGGCGACGGTGCTGGGGTCGATCAATGTTGCGGCGCCCGGGGCTGCAGACCTTGCGCTGGCCTTCGATGCGGTGCTGACCAAGGCGGGCAGGGTGCGGGCGAAGTTTCCGACCGTCGGCGCGCGCAAGGCGCTGGGTGGCCGGGCGGAGGAGTTTGACGACTTCATGGCGCGGGTCGAAGCCGCGCGCGATGCGATGAAGGCGCGGCGCGCTGCGGAAAAGACGGCGGCGCTGCACGCTTTTGCGCGGGAGTTCCTGCCGATCTACGCGGCGCGGAAGCAGATGCTGGGTGTGCTGGATTTCGACGACCTGATCGAACGGGCGCGGCTGTTGCTGACCGATCCGTCTATGGCGGCGTGGGTGCTGTTCCGGCTGGATGGGGGAATTGACCATATTCTTGTGGACGAGGCGCAGGATACCAGCCCTGAACAGTGGCAGGTGATCGAAAGCCTTGCTGCCGAGATGATCGCCGGGCTTGGGGCGCAGACGCGGCCACGGACGCTGTTCGTGGTGGGCGACAAGAAGCAGTCGATCTATTCGTTCCAAGGGGCTGATGTCGCAGCATTTGACCAAAAGCGCGATCTGTTTTCGACGCGCCTTGCTGGCGGAGACAACGGTCTGGCGCAGCTGACGTTGCAACATTCGTTCCGGTCATCGCCCGCGATCCTGCGGCTGGTGGACGCGACGTTCACCGGGCCGTTGCAGGCGGCGCTGGGCGGCGAGGCGAGCCATCTGGCATTTCACGAGACGCTGGCCGGACGGGTCGATCTTTGGCCACCGATCGAAAAGAACGAGAAGGTTGATGCGGGGGAATGGTTTGATCCGGTCGATCTGCCCGGATCGGAAAATCCACAGGTGCGCCTGGCCGAAAGGATCGCCGACGAGATTGCGCGAATGATCACCTCGGGCGTGCAGATTCCGCTGAACCCGGGCAAGGAGGGCCCGACGGCGCGCCCGGTGCACGAGGGCGATTTCCTGATTCTGGTGCAACGCCGGTCGCTGCTGTTTCAAGAGATCATCCGGGCGTGCAAGGCGCGGGGGCTGGCGATTGCGGGGGCAGACCGGCTGAAGCTGGGTGCCGAGATGGCGGTGAAGGATCTGGCGGCGTTGCTGTCGTTTCTTGATACGCCAGAGGATGATCTTTCACTGGCGGCTGTGTTGCGGTCGCCCTTGTGCGGGTGGACGGAAGCGGAGCTTTTCAGTCTCTCACATGGCCGAAAGGGCTATTTGTGGGAGGCGATGCGCGACGATCCTGGCCATCAGGCGACGCGGGAATTTCTGGCCGACATGCGCGATCAGGCCGACTTTCTGCGACCCTTCGATCTGGTCGAGCGGGCGCTGCAGCGGCACGACGTGCGGCGCAAGCTGCTGGCACGGCTGGGGCCTGAGGCGGAGGACGGGATCGATGAGCTGCTGTCTCAGGCGCTGGCGTTCGAGCGGTCGGAAGTGCCGAGCCTGACGGGCTTTCTGGTATGGCTGGCGACCGACGATGTCGAAGTGAAGCGGCAACTGGACGGCGAGGGCCGGCGCATCCGGGTGATGACGGTGCATGGCGCGAAGGGGCTGGAAGCGCCGATCGTGATCTTGCCTGATACGGCAGACCGCAAGCCACAGGACCGGGACGAGGTTTACCGGCTGGATGACGGACAGGTGGTCTGGAAGGTGCCGGAAGCGGAAAGCCCGGCCCCGATTTCAGCCGCGCGGCAGACGCGGCAGGAAAAGCGTCAGGAAGAGAGCCTGCGGTTGCTGTATGTGGCACTCACGCGGGCGCGGTGCTGGCTGATCGTCGCGGCGGCGGGCGATGTGACGAAGGACGATGCTTGGTACAACCTTGTGCGCGCTGGGGCCGCGGGGTTGAGCCTGGCGCCGCTGGAAGGTGGCGTGCAGCGGCATGAGTTCGGGGCTTGGCCGGAAAATCGGCTGGCGCCGCCGATCCCGCCAACGTCGCCCGCAATTCCGGGTTGGGCACAGGAGCCTGCGCCAATGCCGGTCAAGGCGCCTGCCGTGCTTTCACCCTCGGACCTTGGTGGAGCGAAGGCGTTGCAGGGCGAGCCGCTGCTGGACGAAGCCGCCGCCAAGGCACGCGGCACTGCGCTGCACCTTTTGCTGGAGCGGTTGCCGCTTTTGGGCCGCGCCGGTTGGGGCGGGTTCGCTGAGGCGATGATCCTTGATGCCGTGCTGCGTCATGATGTTCTGGCAGAGGCCGGGATCTTGCTTTCCCTGCCAGAGCTTGCGGCGGTTTTTGCACCTGACACGCTGGCCGAATGTGCCGTGACGGGCGAGTGGAATGGCAGGCGCATGGCGGGGACGATCGACCGGCTGGTGCTGACACCAGACCGGGCGCTGATCGTGGATTACAAATCCAACGCCTCGGTTCCAAAGCGGCCCGAGGATGTGCCGGAGGGCATTCTGCGCCAGCTTGGGGCCTATGCCCATATGCTGGGGCTGATTTACTCGGATCGCCGGATCGAGACCGCGATTCTTTGGACGCGGACGGCGACGTTGATGGAGCTGGATCCCGATATCGTGAGGGCGGCACTGGCGCGCACCACGATCCCTTGACGTTCCCCGCGTCCCTCCCTAGCTTTGGAGGCCGAAAATCCCACAGGAGATCCCGATCATGGGCGCTGCAACCGTCGCCGTTACCGACGCCACCTTTGACGCCGAAGTCCGCCAGTCGGACGTGCCGGTGGTGGTGGATTTCTGGGCCGAATGGTGCGGCCCCTGCCGTCAGATCGGCCCCGCGCTGGAAGAACTGGCCGTGCAATATGCCGGCAAGGTCAAGATCGTGAAGGTGAATGTCGACGAGAACCCGGAAAGCCCGGCGGTTCTGGGTGTGCGCGGTATTCCGGCGCTGTTCATGTTCAAGGACGGGCAGGTCGTGTCGAACAAGGTGGGCGCGGCCCCGAAGGCAGCGCTGGAAACCTGGATCAAGTCGGCGATCTGACGATCGGTTGAGACGGTACGAGGGCGGTCCGCAGGGGCCGCCCTTTCGTTTTGCGACAAGACAACCGATATTGGCGGAAACGAGAGGGGCTTTTCATGACCGACACCAGGTTTCCCGGCTGGCACGGCACCACGATCCTTGCGGTTCGGCGCGGCGGCGAGGTGGTCGTGGCGGGCGATGGGCAGGTGAGCCTGGGCAACACGGTGATCAAGGGCACCGCGCGCAAGGTGCGGCGGCTGTCGCCGGGCGGGCATGACGTGGTGTGCGGCTTTGCCGGATCGACGGCTGACGCTTTTACTCTGCTGGAGCGGTTGGAAAAGAAGCTGGAAGCGGCGCCCGGGCAGTTGGCGCGGGCATGTGTCGATCTGGCGAAGGATTGGCGGATGGACAAGTATCTGCGCAATCTGGAAGCGATGCTGATCGTGACGGACGGGCGTGATCTCTACGTGATCACCGGCGCTGGCGATGTGCTGGAGCCGGAAAACGATGTGGCGGCAATCGGATCGGGCGGGAACTTCGCGTTGGCGGCGGCGCGGGGCCTGATGGCAACCGACCTTGAAGCGGAAGAAATTGCCCGACGGGCGATGGCTATTGCGGCCGAGATCTGCGTCTTTACCAACGGCAACCTGACGGTGGAGCGGGTCAGGCCCGCCTGACCGCCTTCTTGGCCTGCATGTAGCCGCGCAAAACCGCATTCATCCGCGTCTGATAACCCGGCCCCTGTTCCTTGAAAAATGCCAGCACGTCAGGATCGACCCGCAGCGAGATCGGGATTTTCTGCGGCACCACTTCCTGAACAACGCCAAGCCATTCTGGTTCGGAGTCGTTCAGATCGGGTGGGTCGAAGCCTTGCAGCGGCTCGCCAAGAACAAGCGGATCGGTTCCCTCATGCGGCGATCCCGACAGTGCGCGCTTTTCAGCGATGCTGAGGCGTTTGCGGCGTTCTTCTTTCATGGCGGGCTTTCACGACTCGGTAGCCCTTCGTAAAGCGTTGAAAACATTAATGCAAGATAGTTGATTGACGTGGTGCATATACAGCAAAAGATACAGTATATACCAAGTGTAGATACGGAACTCCTCGCTTGGTTTGATCTGGTAAACCCTCTATCTGTGACGAGCATTCAGTGGATGGTTCCCGATGACTCCTGATGACATTCGAGCCGCCGTCGCAGCCGGCATCCTGACCGAAGCGCAAGCCGCTTCCGTGGAGGCGCTGGCGCATGACCGGGCGGGCAAGCGGGCGGCGCTTCCGGCCGAGGACGAGCCGTTCGAGTTTTTCCGCGGGTTCTCGGAAATCTTCGTGTCGATCGGTCTGATCATTCTGCTGTCCGGTATCGCGGCGCTCCTGGGATGGTTCGGTGGCGTGGCCCTGCTGTCGATCCTGCCGCTGATCTGCGCGGGGATCTGCTGGTGGTGGGCGGGATATTTCACGCTGAAGCGGCGGATGAACCTGCCGTCGATGGTGCTGGCGACAGCATTCGGTGGCGGCATCTATCTGTCGGCAATCACCATTCTGGGACAGGGCAACGTGAACCTGCGCGGCACGGTGGTTACCGCTTTCGTGCTGGCGGCGCTGGGCATGGCGGCGTGGTATCGCAGGTTTCGGTTGCCGTTTTCGGCGTTCATCCTTGGGCTGTTCGCATTGGGCGCGATCTACACGCTGACTGCCTCAGTCGATTCGCTGGGCGGATTTATTTCGGGCAATCGCAACGGGATGGCGGGGTTCTTTGATCTGCGGGAGAGCCCGCAGTTTGCCACCGCGACGCTGGTGTTCGGAATCGTGGCGTTTCTTGCCGGCATGTGGTTTGACACCCGCGACCCGCATCGGCTTGGCCGGCACTCGGCGACGGCGTTCTGGCTGCACATGCTGGCTGCACCGGCACTGGTGAATACGGTGGCGCTTACTCTTTATAACACCGGCGGAGCGGGCGGGATTGGGCTGCTGGCGATTGCGCTGGTCGTGATCACGCTTTTGGCGCTGGTGATCGACCGACGGTCATTCCTGACCGCCGCCATCGCCTATATCGCGCTGGTGATCGGCTGGGTGATGGGTGACAGCAGTGATTTCGGATCCTGGACCTTTATCCTGATCGCGCTGGGTGGCCTTATCACCGCAATCGGAACGTGGTGGGTGCCGCTGCGGGCCGCCGTGATGCGCATCCTGCCAGATTTTCCGGGCAAATCCCGCCTGCCCCCTTACGGAAGCACCGAATGACCAACCTGACCCCGCGCGAGATCGTATCGGAGCTTGACCGTTTCATCATCGGCCAGAACGAGGCCAAGCGCGCCGTCGCGGTCGCGCTGAGAAATCGCTGGCGGCGCAAGCGGTTGGGCGACGATCTTCGGGATGAGGTCTATCCCAAGAACATCCTGATGATCGGGCCGACCGGAGTTGGCAAGACCGAGATCAGCCGCCGTCTGGCCAAGCTGGCGAAAGCGCCATTCCTGAAGATCGAGGCGACGAAGTTCACCGAGGTGGGCTATGTCGGGCGCGATGTTGACAGCATCATCCGCGATCTGGTGGACGTCGCGATTGGTGACACGCGGGCGCAGATGCGCGAGGATGTGAAGGCCAAAGCGCAGAAGATGGCCGAAGATCGGGTGATCGAGGCGTTGGCGGGCAAGGATGCCCGCGACCAGACGCGCGAGATGTTCCGCGCCAAGCTGAAGTCCGGTGTGCTGGACGATACGATGATCGAAATCGACGTTACCGATGCTGCCCCCGCGTTTCCGATGATGATGGGCGGGCAGGGCATGGAACAGATGCAGGGGTTGCAGGACATTTTCGGCAAGGCATTCGGTGGAAGATCGACCCGCAAGCGGTTGTCTGTGGCCGATAGCTACGAAATCCTGATCGGGCAGGAAGCGGACAAGCTGCTGGATGACGAGGTGGTGAAGGCCGCCGCGCTGGAGGCGGTGCAGGAAAACGGCATCGTGTTTCTGGACGAGATCGACAAGATCTGCGCCCGTGCCGACGCGCGCGGAGCGGACGTCAGCCGCGAGGGGGTGCAACGGGACTTGCTGCCGCTGATCGAAGGCACAACGGTTTCGACCAAGCATGGGCCGGTAAAGACCGACCATATCCTGTTCATCGCCTCGGGCGCGTTCCATATTGCCAAGCCTTCGGACCTGTTGCCGGAATTGCAGGGGCGCCTGCCGATCCGGGTGGAACTGCGGCCACTGACCGAGGCGGATTTCGTGCGGATTCTGACCGAGACAGACAACGCGCTGACGCTGCAATACCGCGCGCTGATGGCAACCGAAGAGGTTGCGGTCACCTTCACACCGGACGGGATCGCGGCGCTGGCGCGGATTGCGGCGGAGGTCAATCAATCGGTTGAAAACATCGGGGCGCGCAGGCTTTATACGGTGATGGAGCGGGTGTTCGAGGAGCTGTCGTTCACTGCGCCGGACCGTTCGGGGGAAGCTGTGACCGTGGATGGCGCCTTTGTCGAAAAGAATGTCGGCGCGCTGGCGCGGTCGGCTGACCTGTCGCGGTACGTGCTGTGACAGTGATTGCGCCCCCTGCCCTGCGCTGGCCGGATGATTGGCCGCGGTTTGGCATGGGCGGCGCGGCACTGGGCAACATCTTTGCCGAATATTCCGAGGCCGAGGCGCAGGCGACCTTTGCGGCGGCATGGGATGCTGGGGTGCGCTACTTTGACACCGCGCCCTGGTACGGGCATGGGCTTTCGGAGCATCGGCTTGGCTCTGCGCTACGGAATTTCCCGCGAGATCAAGTGCTTGTCTCGACCAAAGTCGGGCGTATATACGAGCCTGCCCGACGCGGCGAGGATGCGCGGGTGCAGTGGAAGGGTGGGCTGAATTTCGCAGTGCGCTACGATTATTCGGCTGAGGGGTTCGCACAGTCGTTCACACAAAGCCAGTTGCGGCTGGGGCAGCCTTCGGTCGATGCGCTGATCATTCACGATCTGGATCAGGAGTATCAGGGCGCGGCGTTCGACGGGCATATGGCGGCGCTGACGGGATCTGGCCTGGCGTACCTGCACGGGCTGAAGGCCGGGGGCGAGATTTCCGCGGTCGGCATGGGGATGAACGCGCTGGCGGATTTTGCCGCAATAGCGCCGTGGATCGATGTGGATTTCTTTTTGTTGGCAATGCCTTACACGCTGGCCGATCAAGCGGCGCTGCATGGGCCGATGGCCGAGTGCGTGCGGCGAGGGATCAAGATCGTGCTGGGGGCGCCGTTCGCATCAGGCTTGCTGGCGGCACCTTCGGCGCCCGGCGTGATGTATGCGTATCAGCCCGCAACGCCTGAGATGGTGCGAAAGGCGCAGGCGATGGAGGCGGTTTGTCTGCGGCATGGAGTGCCGCTGGCGGCGGCGGCGTTGCAGTTTCCGTTGCTGCATCCGGCGGTCGTTTCGGTCATTCCCGGCGCGGTCAGCCCAAGCCAAGTGCGCGCCAATGCGGCAAACGTGGCGCTGACGATCCCACCGCAGCTTTGGGCGGACCTGAAGGCAGCGAACCTGATCGACCCTGACGCCCCGACCGGTGCCTGAGTGAGCGACGATACCACCACGCCGATGATGGCGCAGTATCTGGACATCAAGGCGCAGAATCCGGGTGCGTTACTGTTTTACCGCATGGGTGATTTTTACGAGATGTTCTTCGACGATGCTGTCGCCGCCTCGGCCGCGCTGGACATTGCGCTGACAAAGCGGGGGTTTCATCAGGGCGAACCGATCGCGATGTGCGGTGTGCCGGTTCATGCCGCCGAGGGGTATCTGCTGACGCTGATCCGCAAGGGGTTTCGGGTGGCGATTGCCGAACAACTGGAAGATCCCGCGGAGGCGAAGAAGCGCGGCTACAAGGCGGTGGTGCGGCGCGATGTGGTCCGGCTGGTCACGCCGGGGACGCTGACCGAGGATTCGCTGCTGGAGGCGCGGCGGCATAACTTTCTGTGCGCCTTTGCCGAGGTGCGAGATCAGGCGGCGCTGGCATGGGCGGATATCTCGACCGGCGAGTTTCGCGTGATGCCGTCGAGCTTGGCCCGCCTTGGCCCCGACCTTGCCCGCCTTGCCCCGCGTGAGGTGTTGGTGAGCGAGACGCGGGAACGTGAAATAGTCTCTAACATTGCAGAAATTGGCGCTTCAGTGACGCCGCTGTCACGCGCCAGCTTTGATTCAGCGGGCGCCGAGAAGCGGCTGTGCGAGATGTTTGGTGTAGGGTCGCTGGACGCCTTTGGCAGCTTTGACCGAGCCGAGGTTTCGGCGATGGGCGCGCTGGTCGACTATCTGCACCTGACGCAGCGGGGGCGTTTGCCGCTGATGCGGCCGCCGGTAAAGGAACTGCAGGGCGGCACCCTGCAGATCGACGCGGCGACGCGGCGGAACCTGGAGATCACCTCGGCCCTGTCCGGTGGGCGCGAGGGATCCCTGCTTGCGGCGATTGACCGGACAGTGACAGCCGGGGGCGCACGGCTCTTGGAGCGGCGGGTTTCGGCGCCATCGCTGGACCTTGGGCTGATTCACCAGCGCCTGGAGGCTGTGCGGGGGCTGTGCGAGAACACACGGTTGCGCGAAGCGTTGCGCGAAGCGTTGCGCCGGGTTCCGGATATCGACCGCGCGCTGTCACGCATTGCGCTGGATCGGGGCGGACCTCGCGATCTGGGGGCGATCCGGGCGGGGCTGGAGCAGGCTGAGCGGATAGCCGGGCATCTGGAGGGCGGCCCGGCCTTGCTGGTGGAAGCTGCAGCAGCGCTGCGGGGCCATGAGCGGCTGGTTGCGCATCTGGACCGAGCGCTGGTGGCTGAACTGCCGCTTTTGGCGCGCGATGGCGGGTTCATCGCAACGGGATATGACGCGGAGCTGGATGAGACACGGTCCTTGCGCGACGAGGGGCGCGGCGTGATCGGGCGCATGCAGTCGGAATATGTTGCTCTGACCGGCGTGTCAGGGCTGAAAATCAAGCACAACAACGTGCTGGGCTACTTCATCGAAGTCACCACGACGCATGAAGACCGAATGCGCGCGATGCCGGAAACATTCATCCATCGGCAGACGACAGCCGGTCAGGTGCGCTTTACCACCGTGCCGCTGAACGAGATCGAGACGCGCATCCTGAACGCAGGTAATCACGCGTTGGAGATTGAAAAGCGTCACCATGACGGCCTGAAGCGGGAAATTTTAGCGGCGGCTGGGCCGATTGGCCTTGCTGCAAGAGCGCTGGCGGAGATTGATCTGACGGCGGGCCTGGCCGACATGGCAGCGGCGGAAAGCTGGGTGGAGCCGGTCGTCGACGACAGCCGAGCCTTCTTGGTTACCGGCGGGCGGCATCCGGTGGTGGAGCGGGCGCTGAGGCGGCAGGGCGCCGGCCCGTTCGTGGCGAACGATTGCGCGCTGACCGAGGCGGGGACGCCGGCGATCTGGCTTTTGACCGGGCCGAACATGGCGGGCAAATCCACCTTCCTTCGGCAGAATGCGCTGATTGCACTTCTGGCGCAGGCGGGAAGCTATGTCCCGGCCGCTTCAGCGCGGATCGGGCTGGTCAGCCAGTTGTTCAGCCGGGTGGGTGCTTCGGATGATCTGGCGCGGGGCCGGTCAACCTTCATGGTCGAAATGGTGGAGACGGCGGCGATCCTGAACCAGGCGGACGACCGGGCGCTGGTCATTCTGGACGAGATCGGGCGGGGCACAGCAACCTATGACGGACTGTCGATTGCATGGGCGACGCTGGAGCATCTGCACGAGGTGAACCGCTGCCGCGCGCTGTTCGCCACGCATTACCACGAAATGACCGCCCTGGCGGGCAAGCTGGCCGGGGTGGAAAACGCCACCGTCAGTGTGAAGGAATGGGAAGGCGACGTGATCTTCCTGCACGAGGTCAAGAAGGGCGCGGCGGACCGGTCTTATGGCGTGCAGGTGGCTCGGCTGGCGGGCCTGCCCGCGAGCGTGGTGGAGCGCGCGAAGGTGGTGCTGGAAGCGCTGGAAAAAGGCGAACGGGAGGGCGGCAAGCAGGCCGCGCTGATCGACGACCTGCCGCTGTTTCGTGCAGCACCAATGGGAGCGACACGGCCAGCCCCGAAGGAATCGGCCATAGAGGCGCGTTTGCGCGACATTCACCCTGACGAGCTTACGCCCATCGAAGCGCTGCGGCTTGTCTATGAAATCAAGCAGTTGATGTAGTTACTGCGTGTTGGAAGACACGCCTACCTGTGCTGGGCGCAAGAGGCGGTCGTGCAGCAGGAAGCCTTCGGTCATCACCTGGATGATCTGGCCGGCCTTGGTGCCAGCAACCGGCGCTTCGAACATCGCCTGGTGCATCTGGGGATCGAAGGTTTCACCAATCTCGGGCGCGATCGGGGTCATGCCGTGGCGGGTCATCACGGTGATGAGCTCGCGCAGGGTCAGCTCGACGCCTTCGATCAGGGCCGAGGCGGCGGCGCGCTGGTCGTCGCTGACGGCGTTCAGGGCACGCTTGAGGTTGTCGAACACGGGCAGAAGGTCACGGGCAAGACGCGTGCTGCCATATTGTTCGGCTTCGCGGCGATCACGGTCGGCACGCTTGCGCGAGTTTTCCGCATCGGCCAGCGCACGCATGAACTTGTCGCGCAGATCGTCACGCTCGGCTTTCAGCGCCTCGATCTCGTCGTTTGCCGCGGTCATATCCGCCTGATCCAGCTCCATCTCTTGCGGAGCGGTTTCTTCCTGCGCCATCTTAACGTCCTCGTCTTCGTTTCAGCCCTTGCCCCGATCCGAGACAAGGCGGCCCACCAGTTGGGCGGTGTAATCCACAATCGGAACGATCCGGCCATAGTTCAGCCGGGTCGGGCCGATGACGCCCACCGCGCCGATGATTTTCCGATCAGCGTTCATATAGGGAGAAACCACCAGACTTGAACCGGAAAGTGAGAAAAGCTTGTTTTCGGAGCCGATAAAAATGCGCACGCCCTCGCCCGTCTCGGCCAGACCGAGGAATTCGGCGATGTCGCGCTTGCGTTCAAGATCGTCAAAAAGGCTGCGAATCCGGTCAATCTCGGACGCGTCGGAGACACCTTCGATCAGGTTGGAGCGGCCCCGCACCAGCAGGCGTTCGGAACTTTCGCCGGCATTCTCCCACAGCGCGATGCCGCTTTCGACAAGATCGCGGGCCAGAACGTCGATTTCCTGACGCCGCTGGGCGATTTCCTTGGCGATGGAGCGGCGAAGGTCGGTGAGGGTGCGGCCTTCGGCAAGCGCGTTCAGGAAATTGGCGGCCTCGCGCATCGACGAGGGCGTCTGGCCGGGAGGTGGGGTGAAGATGCGATTTTCGACCTGCCCGTCGGCAAAGACCAGCACAACCAGCGCGCGGTCGGGTGCCAGGCTGACAAACTCGATATGCCGGATCGGCGCCTCACGCTTGGGCGCAAGCACCAGGCTCGCGCCACGAGTGATGCCGGAAAGCGCCGCGCCGACTTGATCGAGAAGGGTGGAGACGTCGGGATCGTTGCCGCCCATAGTGGCGTCGATCTTTTCCTGATCTTCGGGAGCAACCGATCCGATTTCCAGAAGGCTGTCGACGAACATCCGCAAACCAAGCTGCGTTGGCACCCGGCCAGCCGAGATGTGCGGGCTGTCGAGGAGGCCGAGGTATTCCAGATCCTGCATCACGTTGCGCACGGTGGCGGCTGAAACCTTTTCCGTCAGGGTGCGCGTCAGGGTGCGAGAGCCGACAGGGTCGCCGGAACTGAGATATTGCTCCACCACGAGGCGAAACACCTCGCGCGTGCGGTCGTTCATGTCTGACAGGATCGTGCTTGCTTCGGTCATCTCTGGTGCGATCGGGGTTGCATCAATGGTCCTTGCTTGCGTATGTGTCCGCGTCTCATGGAAAGGTTGGCTCATGCGCCCTTCAGGCAGGAAATTAAGTGAACTGCGGCCGGTTTCAATCGAAACCGGCGTGATGAAGCACGCGGAAGGGTCTTGCCTGATCAAGATGGGCGAAACCCATGTGCTGTGTTCGGCCACGATCGAGGACAAGCCGCCGCCGTTTCTGAAGAACACCGGGCAGGGCTGGGTGACCGCGGAATATGGAATGTTGCCGCGCGCCACCAACAGCCGCACGCGGCGCGAGGCGGCTGCGGGAAAGCAATCTGGCAGAACTCAGGAAATTCAAAGGCTTATCGGGCGTTGCCTGCGGGCCGGAGTTGACCGGAACGCGCTGGGCGAGCGGCAGATCGTCATCGACTGCGATGTGCTGCAGGCGGATGGCGGCACGCGCTGTGCGTCGATCACTGGCGGATGGGTGGCTTTGCGGCTTGCGGTGCGCAAGCTGATGGCATCCGGCGTGGTGGTCAGCGACCCGATGCTGGACCATATCGCAGCGGTGTCTTGTGGCATTTATGCCGGGCAGCCGGTGCTTGATCTGGACTACGCCGAGGATTCGACCGCCGGAACCGATGGCAACTTTGTGCTGACCGGTTCCGGGCGTCTGGTGGAGGTGCAGATGTCGGCCGAGGGTGCCTCGTTCTCGCGGCAGGAAATGTCAGAGCTGCTGGACCTGGCGCAGGCCGGGACCGATGCGCTGGCGGCTGCGCAGAAAGCCGCGCTTGGTCTTTGATGCGCCTCGGGCCGGGTGACAGGCTGGTTCTGGCCACACACAACAAGGGCAAGCTGGAGGAGATCTCGCGGCTGCTGGAGCCTTATGGGGTGAGCGTGGTCAGCGCTGGCGATCTGGGCCTGCCTGAGCCGGAGGAAACCGAAGCCACCTTTGTCGGTAACGCCCGGATCAAGGCACATGCGGCGGCGACGGCTTCCGGCCTGCCGGCGCTGGCGGATGATTCAGGGCTGTGCGTGGAGGCCCTGGGCGGGGCGCCGGGGGTATATACTGCGGACTGGGCCACCACGGAGACTGGTCGTGACTTTGACCACGGCATGCGGCGGGTGTGGGATGCATTGCAGGCGGCCAAGGTGGCTGAGCCTTGGCGGGCTGCGTTTCATTGCACACTGGTTCTGGCCTGGCCCGATGGATCGGACCGGGTGTTCGAGGGGATCATGCAAGGGCGGCTGATCTGGCCGCCGCGCGGGGACCAAGGGCACGGGTTTGACCCGATGTTCGTGCCGGTTGGGCAGGAGATAACCTGCGGCGAGATGGACCGGTGGGAGAAGAACGAACTCAGCCACCGGGCCGACGCGTTTCGCAAGCTGGTCACGGAGTGTTTTGCGTGACGCCGGACAGCACCGGCGGCAAGGATTGGCGCAGCGCGGGCTTCGGGCTGTACCTGCATTGGCCATTCTGCCAGTCGAAATGTCCGTATTGCGATTTCAACAGCCACGTCGCCACCAGCATCGACCAGGGCGACTGGCAGACCGCCTACCTGCGCGAAATCGACCGGATCGCTGCGGAAACCAAGGGGCGGGTGCTGAACACCGTGTTCTTCGGCGGGGGGACGCCATCGCTGATGCAGCCATCGCTGGTGGCCGCGATCCTGGAGCGGATCGGGCAATCGTGGTCACCGGCGAATGATCTGGAAGTGACGCTGGAGGCAAATCCGGGCTCGGTCGAGATCGACCGATTCGAGGGGTATGCGGCGGCGGGGGTTAACCGGGTTTCCCTGGGAATTCAGGCGCTTGACGACAAATCTTTGCGCAGGCTGGGGCGGCTTCATTCCAGCGACGAGGCGCGGCGGGCGATTGGCATTGCGCAGGATGTGTTCGACCGGGTCAGCATCGACCTGATCTATGCCAGGCAAGATCAGAGCCTTGGCGATTGGGAGCGGGAGCTTTCCACGGCGCTTGGTCTGGGAACCGACCACATCTCGCTTTACCAACTGACAATCGAGGATGGCACCGTGTTCCAGCGGATGCACGCCCGGAAGCTGCTTGGCGGGCTGCCCGATGAGGACCTTTCCGCGGATATGTTCGAGCTGACGCAAGGGATGTGCGACGCGGCCGGGCTTCCGGGATACGAGGTGTCGAACCATGCCAGACCGGGAGCGGAGTCGCGGCACAACCTGATCTACTGGCGTATGGGCGATTATGCCGGTATCGGGCCGGGCGCGCACGGGCGCCTGACATTGGGCGGCGCGCGGCTGGCAACCGAAGCGCCGCGCAGCCCTGGCAGGTGGCTGGAGGATGTAATGGGCGGGCGGGCGGGCGAGATGCCTCGGGCGCGACTGTCGGACACCGAGCAGGCGGTGGAATACCTGATGATGGCAATGCGCCTGACGGAGGGTGCGTCGCTGGCGTGGTATCGGTCGCTGGCGGGCGAAGATTTACCCGCAGCGGCGGTTGCCGAGCTGGCCGATCTTGGCCTGATCGAGGCTACGGACGAAAGCATGCGGGCTACGGCCCAGGGCCGCATGATGTTGAACGGGGTGCTTCGTGCGCTGTTGGCGGGGCGTCAATCCGCGCGCTAATAGTCGCTCATGTCCGCATCCCTTGGTATCAGGGACAGGACACGGCACAACATATCGAGATCATCCAGAGAATTGTAGCGAATGGTGAGGTGGCCTTTGTCACCACCGGCTTCGTGTATGATCTGAACGGGCATCCTGAGATTGGCCGAAAGGTCGGCCTCAATAGCCAGGGTGTCGGCGTCTTTCTGGATCTGCCGACCGCGAGGCCCCTGCCCGCCCTTCGCCCGTGGAACCGCAGTCGATCGCACCAGAGCTTCGGTTTCACGTACCGACAGGCCCTTGCCGACAACGCGCTTTGCCAGGTCAAGCGGATCTGGGCAGCCGATCAGCGCGCGGGCGTGGCCTGCCGTGAGCGTGCCGGCGCGGACCATCGACTGCACCTCATCGGGCAGATGGAGAAGGCGGAGGAGGTTGGCCACATGGCTGCGGCTGCGGCTGAGAGCTTCGGCCAGTTTTTCCTGCGTATGGCCAAACCGCGTCATCAACTGGCGAAACCCGAGCGCCTCTTCGATTGCGTTGAGATCTTCCCGCTGGATATTCTCGATGATTGCGATTTCCAGCACTTCACCGTCGGTCAGATCGCGGACGATGACGGGAACCTCGTGGAGTTGCGCAAGCTGGGCGGCCCGCCAACGCCGCTCGCCGGCTACGATTTCGTATTTTCCAGGCTCGCCTTTCGCGCGCACGATAAGCGGCTGGATGACGCCCTTTTGGCGGATTGAATCTGCAAGGCTTTGAAGCTCTTGCTGACCAAAGTCTATGCGCGGCTGCTGGGGGTTGGGTTCCAGATTTTCGACCGGTACGCGATGTTCGGCACGGCGGTCGCCGGCGACAGTATCCGCGCTGGACAGGTTGACATCCGCCATCAGAGCAGAGAGGCCGCGTCCGAGGCCGCGTCGTTCATCTTTTCGTGTCACGGGACCAAACCTTTGTTACCGAACGGTTTTTCTTTTACTCGCCAGCTCTTTTGCAAGCGCGCGATACGCGACCGCACCCTTGGAGGCCGGATCATAGGACAGGACAGGCAGGGCGTGAGACGGTGCCTCGCTGACACGCACGTTGCGCGGAATGGTCGTCTTCATCACCACGTCCCCCATGGTCGCCCTGGCGTCCGCCTCTACCTGGGACGTCAGCTTGTTTCGCATGTCATGCATGGTGAGAACAATGCCCTCAATGCGAAGCGCCGGGTTGGCGGATCGACGAACGTCACGAATGGTCAGCATGAGTTGCGACAATCCCTCCAAGGCGAAGAACTCGCATTGCAGGGGAACGAGGACAGAATCTGCTGCGACCATTGCGTTGATCGTCAGGAGGCTAAGGGACGGCGGGCAGTCGATCAGAAGATAGTCAAACGCGTATGAGTCCAGTTCGGGTTGGCGAAGCGCGTCGTGTAGCAGAAAGCTGCGCTTTTCATGGGAGACGATCTCAAGATCGGCTGAAGAAAGATCGGCGTTGGCTGGAATGATCCAGACCGAGTCAACGGAGGTCATTTGCACAACATCTTGTGGGCTTACACCATCAACGATCAAGTCATAGCTGGTAAGTTTCCGGTTCTGCGGAGAAATGCCGAGTCCGGTGGATGCGTTGCCCTGTGGGTCGATGTCGACCAAGAGCACGCGAAAGCCAAGCTCAGCCAGCCCAGCGGCGAGGTTGATTGCCGTGGTTGTCTTGCCAACGCCACCCTTCTGGTTCGCCAGCGCGATGATGTGAGGGCGAGGTCCGTCAATGATGGGGGACACGGGAAATCTCTTTCAGGACCAGTACGGCGGCCTCGTTGTTGGATACGCTTTTCACTGCATCCAGCGCGAATGACCACCCTTTTCGTGCGTCTTCAACTTCGTCACGCCACGATTTTCCTTTTGGGAAGATCGCTACGCCTTTGGGCATGAGGTGCCGTTCAGCAACGGGAAGAAGTGAGGTTAGCGTCGAGAACGCGCGGGCCGAAAGGATGTCGGCTCCAAGTGATGGTACGGCCTCGGCACGCTGTGCAATGACGTCGCATTGAAGCGACAGTTGGCGGGCCGCTTCACGCAGGAATGTGGCCTTGCGTTGATCCGATTCGATGAGTGTTACCTTGAGCGACGCGTGTTTTTCCCGAGCAAGGATAGCAATGACCAAGCCCGGAAAGCCGGCGCCTGAACCGATGTCTACCCAGCTACGGCTGCCGCTTTGATAGAAATGAAGGAGCTGTGCGGAATCAACAATATGGCGATCCCAGAGATCGGGAAGGCTGGAGTGCGATACAAGATTTATGGCTGGGCTCCAACGGCGAACAATTGCCTCGAACGACCGTAGTGTCGCGGCTGTTTCACGTGAAACATCCACGCCTGCGATCGAAAGGTCCGCAGTCAAACTGCCCTCCCCTGAACCGAGCGTCGCGCGCGAGACAACAAGAGAAGCAAGGCTGCTGGCGTCATACCCTCGATCTGCGCGGCTTGATGCAGGTTTTCAGGTCGGATCCTGCCGAGTTTCGCCCGAAGCTCCGCGGAAAGGCCGGAGATGCTGGCGTAGTCGATATCTGAAGGGAGAAGCTGGTGTTCTTGCTGCCTCAGTTGGGTCACTTCCCGCGCTTGCCGCTGTGCGTACTGGTCATAGATCGCCTCAATTTGAAGCTGTTCCAGAATTGCGGCGTCCAGATCTGCGAGCGGGAACAGCCTTGAAAAAACTGCCGTGTCCGCGCCCGGAAGGCCCAGTGCAGAATAGGCCGTACGTTTTTTGCCGTCGGTTGCCACAGTCAGGCCCGCCTCACCGAGAGCCGCTGGCGACAAGGCAAGGCCGGACAACAGGGCGCGCCCAGCAGAAATCTGATCCATCTTGACTGAAAAAGCCCGCGCGCGGGCCGCACCGACGCAACCAGCCGCAATTCCAGCCGGGGTTAATCGTTGATCTGCATTGTCGGCGCGCACGGTGAGACGAAACTCCGCCCGAGACGTAAACATGCGATAAGGCTCTGTAACTCCGCGAGAAATGAGGTCATCAATCATCACGCCGATGTAGCTGTCCGTGCGACTGAATTCGACGGGTGGCAGATTAAGCGCAGCAGAGGCGGCGTTAAGACCCGCAACTATCCCTTGGGCTGCCGCCTCTTCATATCCAGTGGTTCCGTTGATCTGACCAGCAAAATACAGTCCCACTACCGATTTTGTCTCGAGTGAGCGGCGGAGCGATCGCGGGTCAAAGAAATCGTACTCGATCGCATAGCCCGGCTGCAGAATTACAGCGTGCTCCAAGCCTTTGATCGTCTGGATATATTCGAGTTGCACCTCTGCGGGCAACGACGTTGACAGGCCGTTAGGATAGATGGTGTCGTCATCAAGCCCCTCCGGTTCAAGAAAGACTTGATGCGAGGTCTTTTCGGCGAACCTGACCACTTTGTCTTCGATTGAGGGGCAATATCTTGGCCCAACCCCGTCGATATGTCCCCCGTACATCGCCGACCGCCCAAGATTTTGCCGGACGACATCATGTGTGGCTTCCGACGTATGCGTTATACCACACGATATCTGCCGGACCGTCGGTGACTTGGACAGAAACGAAAACATTGCAGGGACCTCATCACCCAGTTGGGCTTCAAGATCATCCCAATTGATCGACTTTCCATCAAGCCGGGGAGGGGTGCCGGTCTTGAGCCGCCCACGAGGGAGATCAAGCTCGGCCAGCTGCTCTGCGAGCACTCGCGACTGCGGGTCGCCCATTCTCCCGCCGGGTGACTTGCGGTCCCCAATATGTATTTCACCATTCAGGAACGTTCCCGCAGTCAGAACAACACCCTTGGTTGCAAGTTCGCGCCCATCCGTCAGAGCGATACCTGTGAGTTTGCCATTGTGAACCAACAGCTTCGCCGCCTCGCCCTCAATGACAGAAAGGCAGGCGTGCTGCGACAGTTCGGCCTGGATCGCCGCGCGATACAGCTTTCGGTCAATTTGAGCCCGCGGTCCCTGAACGGCCGGTCCCTTTCGTCTGTTCAGCAGACGAAACTGAATCCCCGAAACATCCGCCATACGCCCCATGATCCCGTCCAAAGCGTCAATCTCGCGCACGAGATGACCTTTCCCGAGCCCACCAATAGCAGGGTTGCACGACATGGCGCCGATAGTGGAACTCTTCATCGTCACCAAAGCAGTTCGGGCGCCCATCCGGGCAGAGACTGCTGCGGCCTCGCACCCCGCGTGCCCACCGCCGATAACTATGACGTCATATTGTTTCACGTGAAACCTTCCTACTTTCCGATGCAGAAGCTTGCGAAGATTTCCCCAAGCAAGTCCTCGACATCGACCCGCCCAACCAGAACATCAAGCGCGCGGATTGCACGGCGCAGCGACTCTGCCACCAATTCCGGTCGCGACTCCCTGCTTATCACCTCGCTGCGGGATTCTGCCAGCGCGACAAGCCCATCCGTCACCGCTATTCGATGTCGCTCCCGCACCAGGACGCCGGCCGATGCAACGCGCGTCGAAAGAACAGCGCCGATCAACTGTACAAGTTCAGCGATGCCTGCCCCGGTTCGTCCAGAAACCGCCAACTGCCCCGCTCGCTCAGGCCCGACGTCAGCCTTGGCCCATACCACCAGGTCGCCAGCGTGCGCCTTGACTGAAAGACCAGCGCTTCCGTCTTCCACCAAGAAGACCCGAAGATCAGCCGCATCGGCTCGAACAACGGCGCGCTCTATGCCGGCACGCTCCAGCGGATCAAGCGTGTCGCGCAATCCTGCCGTATCAAGGACCGTCACAGAAAGCCCGGCAATTTCCATCCTGACTTCGATCACGTCGCGTGTGGTTCCGGCGATCTCGGACGTGATGGCGGCATCCCTTTGAGCCAACCTGTTGAGAAGGGTAGATTTTCCTACATTTGGCGGGCCGACGATTGCAACCTCAAAGCCGTCTCTGATCCTCTCCGATGCCGCGATACCAGCTGCTTCCGCTGTAAGTTCGCTCAGTAGCCCGTCAATCAAGCTCAGCACTTCCGGCGTGACATCCACCGGGACGTCTTCGTCCGCAAAGTCTATCGTCGCTTCCAACAGTGCTGCAGCACGCACCAGCCCTGATCGCCAGCCGCTGACACGGTCCCTGATCGAGCCGGAAAGAACCCGCACCGCCTGACGCCGCTGGGCTTCTGTTTCAGCGTCGATCAGATCAGCAAGTCCTTCAACCTGAGTGAGGTCGATAACCCCATTTTCAAGCGCGCGCCTCGAAAACTCCCCTGGCTCGGCCAGGCGCAGCCCGGGTTGCTCTCCCAAGACGCGCAGCACCGCAGAGACTACGGCCGGGCCGCCGTGCACATGCAGCTCCGCAACCATTTCTCCGGTAAAGCTGGCTCCGGCAGTAAATAGCAGAACCAGCGCTTCATCAATCAGGTCGTCTTTCCAGACCAAGCGGCGCAATGCGGCAACGCGAACTTTGGGCAGTTTGCCACAAAGGGCTGATACTGCCGAATGCGCTAGCGGTCCAGACAGACGGATTACCGCCAACCCGGAACGCCCGCGTGCCGTTGCGGGGGCGAAGATCGTATCCATGGCAGACGCGCCTCAAAGCCTTGGTGTCGTCAGGAATTCATCGAATCGAAGAAGTCCGAATTGGACTTGGTCTGCTTCAGTTTTCCGATCAGGAATTCGATCGCGTCCGTAGTCCCCATCGGGTTCAAGATACGGCGGAGAACGTAGGTCTTCTGCAGATCTGTCTTTTCGACCAGCAGGTCTTCTTTCCGGGTGCCAGATTTTAGTATGTCCATCGCCGGGAACACCCGCTTGTCGGCGACCTTACGGTCCAGCACGATCTCGCTGTTGCCAGTGCCCTTGAACTCTTCAAAGATGACTTCGTCCATCCGGCTGCCTGTGTCGATCAACGCCGTAGCGATGATCGTCAGCGACCCGCCTTCTTCAATGTTGCGCGCCGCACCGAAGAACCGCTTCGGCCGCTGCAGCGCATTGGCATCAACACCACCGGTCAGCACCTTGCCACTTGACGGTACGACCGTATTGAAAGCCCTACCGAGTCTTGTTATAGAGTCCAACAAAATAACAACATCTCGCTTATGTTCCACCAATCGCTTGGCCTTCTCGATCACCATTTCTGCCACGGCCACATGCCGTGTGGCGGGTTCGTCAAAGGTCGAAGAGACAACCTCACCCTTCACGGACCGCTGCATATCGGTCACTTCCTCGGGGCGTTCGTCGATCAGAAGAACGATCAGATAGCACTCCGGGTGGTTGGTCGCGATGCTGTGCGCGATATTCTGCAATAACACTGTCTTGCCCGTCCGCGGTGGTGCCACGATCAGACCACGTTGGCCTTTGCCGATCGGCGCCACCAGATCGATGATCCGGGCCGAGCGATCCTTGATCGTAGGGTCCTCGACTTCCATCTTCAGACGCTCATCGGGGTAAAGCGGCGTCAGGTTGTCGAAATGCACCTTGTGCCGCGCCTTTTCGGGATCGTCGAAATTGATCCGCGTGACCTTGGTCATGCAGAAATACTTCTCGTTCTCCTTCGGCGCCTGCATCAGACCTTCGATCGTGTCGCCGGTCCGCAAGGAGAACTGACGCAGGATGTCGGGTGAGACATAGATGTCGTCAGGGCCGGGCAGGTAGTTGGCCGATGGGCTGCGCAGAAACCCGAAGCCATCCTGAAGCACCTCAAGCACGCCGTCGCCACCGATTTCCCAACCTTCCTCGGCATGCTCCTTCAAGATCGAGAACATCATCTCGCCCTTGCGCATCGAAGGAGCGTTCTCGATTTCCCACTCTTCAGCCATGGCAAGAAGGTCGGCAGGCGTCTTCGCCTTCAGATCGGACAGGTTCAAACGTTCAACGGTCATTGGGGGTACCTTGAGGCGGATCGCCCCATTTCAAGGCAAATCATCGCAGTGCTTGGACGGGAAGCGCATGGGCCGGACGGCCCCGCAAGCCGCCTTTACACCGTCGCTCGATACCAAGTCAATCACCCTGCCCGATCGCAAGACCACCCTTGAGCCGTCAAGGCGCCAACACCAATGCGGTTGAAGTGAGAAATACCAGTTCCGTGCTGGCAAAATCCCACAGGACCGGGTTTTGCGCCAGGAAAGCCGCCCCTAGCCGCAGCGAGTCCGAAGCGCCCGAGGTACGAAAGTCCTCTGGCCCGCCGGCCTCGACTACACGAACCGGCGTGGGTTCAAAATCCATTCCTCCTAGGCGAAGACCTGAAAGGACCATAGTTTCTGGCCCGCCAGTCAGACTTCCGTCCGCAATCAAGGTCGCCCGGGTTTCGTCCTGCAGGTAGATGGTCCCGTCGTCGCCCGTATCGAAATCCGACAGCATTGCCGTCTGCCCAACCTCAACTACCGAGGTGGGCAGCGACTCTTCCCAGATCGAAAACACAATCCGGCCGCGCACATCGGCAGGGGCCAGATCCTGCGGTCCCGCACGCAGCAAGATCAATCTATTGCGTGGGAAATCGAGAAGGAAGGAAGCCTCCGCTAACGCTGGTGACCCTATGAAACCCATGAACTCTGCGCTGAAACCTTCCTCGACGAAGGCGAAGTTCCCGCTGGTGACGTGGTCTGGCACGGCAAAGGGCAATCCGCCCACCATCACTGCCGGTGCGTTGTGCAGCATCACCATGACCGGCTGACCCGAAGCCGCGTTTCCGCGACCTACCTCCTGCCCCACCGGCAGATCCACCGCATCGCGATTGAGCATGACGGTCTCTGGCGTCCCGTTGTCGAGCATCATCAGACCGTTCTGCCCGTCAACTGTCACTGCCACCAGGGCTCTGCCATCAATCACCTCAATGGCAATGTCGCGGCGATCCTGACCGTTTGGCAAAAGTTGCGCCGAGGCAGAACCGGCCAACAGCATCAACGTTACCGCCAACTTCACCATTTTACGATCACAGCAAACACGATCAGCAGCATCAACACTGTCGGCACCTCGTTCATCAACCGGTAATCGCGGCCGCTGCGCTTGTTCGTGCCAGCCGCAAAGTCCTTGCGCCTTCTCGCCAGCCAAATGTGAAATCCCGTCATCGCCAAGACCGCGGCTGCCTTCACCCAAGGCCATATCGCCGACCAGTCCACGAGGCCGGGCACCGCGACCATGGCGAGTCCGAAGATCCAGGTTGCGAGCATCGCTGGATTCATGATTCCCCGCAGCAACCGACGCTCCATCGTCTGGAACATCGCATCGGTTGCGGTGCCACCTTGCACCTGCTCAGCGTGATAGACGAACAGCCTTGGAAGATAGAAGATCCCAGCCATCCACGAAATCACCGACGCCACATGAAGCGCCTTGATAACCAGAATCCACTCCGCCAGGAAACCTACCATATGACCCTCCGAGTTTCTTTCTTCCTTCTATAAAGAAGAAAAGAAGTTTGAAATGATGATGATGTAGAGGGTGCGGATAACTGGATAACCCCTTCCATCCCCCAATCGGCCCACAGGTCAAGCCGTGTGGGCAATTCGATCATAACCATCGTGGAGATTTCATTGTTGATATAGTTATCTATGTAAATCATATACTTGTCCGTTAAATTCTCACCAGAATCCATCCACAGGGGCGACCTCACACTTGACGGGATAAGGTGTTGTCCCAAACCTCGTGACAAGCCCATCAACAACCAGATATCTCTGCCCGGAACACAACGGGGTGTTCAGATTGTCCCCAACCTCGGCATCGGGCCCGACTTGCCCCACAGAACAAAGCAGGTTTGCCCACAGCCTTGTCCTTCGTCCTCGCCTCCTCCTCCCCGGTCCGGTTTAACCTGCTGCGCGCGGCTGGTCTTGATGTGACCGCGATTGCGCCCCGCGTTGACGAGGACTCGGTTCGTGACGCCCTGCTGGCCGAAGGCGCCAAGCCACGCGACATCGCCGATACTCTGGCAGAAATGAAGGCGCGCAAGATTGCCGAAAAGTCCCCCACCCGACTTGTGATCGGCTGCGACCAGGTTCTGGCGCTTGGTGAGCAAGTGTTCGCAAAGCCATCCCACCAAACCGATGCGATAGACCAGTTGCGAAGGCTGCGGGGCAGCACACACCGGCTTTTGTCGGCAATCGTCGTCTACCAGAATGCCGAACCGGTCTGGCGCCATGTCGGCACCGCGGATCTGACGATGGTCGACCTGTCGGACGCCTACCTTGCGGATTACGTGAAGCGGAACTGGGAAAGCATTCGCTACGCGGTCGGCTGCTACAAGCTGGAGGAAGAGGGCGTGCGGCTGTTCTCTGACATCAAAGGCGACTATTTCACGATTCTCGGCCTGCCGCTGCTGCCGCTGTTGGCATGGCTCCGATCTCGCGGCATGATCGCGGTATGACAGACCACCCCCGCATCCCCCTCGCAGGTGTCATTGGCCACCCGGTAGCCCACAGCCGAAGCCCGGCTCTGCATGCCTATTGGTTGCGGCGGTACGGGCTGAAGGGACACTACATACCGATCGACATGGCGCCGAACGACTTGCCCGATCTGATCCGGACCCTGCCACGGCTTGGCTTTGTGGGACTTAATGTGACGATTCCCCACAAGGAATCGATCCTGCATATCGCCGATATCATCACCGACCGCGCCGCATTGATCGGGGCCGCCAATACGTTGATTTTCCGCAAGGACGGGAAGATCCACGCCGACAATACCGACGGTTCCGGGTTCATTGCGAACATCCGGCAAAGCGCACCGCATTGGCAGCCAAGTGCTGGCCCTGCGGTCGTCTTCGGCGCTGGGGGCGCTGCGCGCGCCGTCGTCGCCTCGCTGATCGAGGTGGGGGTGCCAGAGATCCGTCTGGCCAATCGGACACGCGCCCGTGCCGATGCACTGCGGTCGGACTTTGGTGCCAAGGTCGTCGTGCACGAATGGACGCAGGCAGCCGCTTTGCTTGGCGACGCGGCTACAGTGGTCAACACCACATCGCTTGGCATGACCGGGAAGCCTGAGTTTCGTATGCCGCTGGCGACGCTTAATCCCCGAGCGTTGGTGACAGACCTTGTCTATACACCGCTCAAGACGCAATTCCTGATCGAGGCAGAGGCGCTGGGCTGCACGGTTGTCGATGGCCTTGGCATGCTTCTGCATCAGGCCGCCCCCGGGTTTGAACGCTGGTTCGGCCAGCGACCCGAGGTGGACGAGGAAACCCGCCGGGCGGTACTGTTGGCATGACCTTTCGTCTTGGGCTTACCGGCTCCATCGGCATGGGGAAGACGGCAACTGCCACGCTGTTCGCCGAAGACGGTATCCCGGTCTGGGACGCTGACGCCGCAGTTCACCGGCTTTACGCCACGGGCGGGGCTGCGGTCGCGGGGATCGCAGCGCTGCACCCTGCCGCAATCGTCAGCGGCGCAGTTGACCGCGCTGTCCTGAAATCCTGGATCGCAAGTGACCCGACTGCCCTTGCCCGCATCGAGGCGGTTGTGCATCCGCTGGTGGCGGCTGATCGCGACGCGTTCCTAGGCAAGGCGACTGGCGATATTGTGGTTCTTGATATCCCGCTTCTGTTTGAGAAGGGCACCGACGCCACGCTAGATGCCACGCTTCTCGTCACAGCGCCCCCCGTCCTGCAACGCCAGCGCGTCCTTTCGCGACCAGGCATGACCGAAGCGCAGTTTGACCTGATCCTGTCTCGTCAGATGCCGGACGGCGAAAAGCGCGCTCGCGCGACCCACATCCTTGAAACCCTCAGCGAAGCCAGCGCACGGGCCTATGTTCGCGCGCTGATCGCCTTTATCCGGACCACCCATGCGTGAGATCGTTCTGGACACCGAAACTACCGGCCTCGACCCCGCGGAGGGGCATCGCATTGTCGAAATCGGCGCGGTGGAGCTGTTCAACCATCTGCCCACTGGTCGCACCTACCACCAATTTATCAACCCGGAGCGCCCGATGCCGAAGGAAGCGTTCGAGGTGCATGGCCTTGGCGACGAATTCCTGCGCGACAAGCCTGTGTTTGCAACGATCGGCGCGGCGTTTCTGGAATTCATCGCAGACGCACAGCTAGTGATCCACAACGCGGCATTCGACATGCGCTTCCTGAATTTTGAACTTCAGCGAGCCGGATTTCCGGTGCTGCCCGCAGCGCGTGCTACAGATACGTTAATGATCTCACGGCAAAAGTTTCCCGGATCACCTGCGTCGCTGGATGCGCTGTGCCGGCGCTTCGGGGTGGATAACTCGGCCCGTGAAAAGCACGGCGCGCTTTTGGACAGCGAAATTCTGGCCGAAGTCTATCTGGAGCTGATTGGCGGTCGGCAGCCTGACTTTGCCCTGAATACGGTGGCGCAGGGGCGATCACGTGATGAAGCTACGAACGGAACCGCGTGGCGTCCACGTCCCCGGCCCGAACCACTTGCCCCACGCATCACCCAAGCCGAAGCCGCAGCGCACGACGCCTTCGTGGCCAAGCTGGGTGATGCGGCAATCTGGAACAGGCGCGCGGGACGCAGAAATTGAAAAGCCGGCCGCGAATGACCTGCTGATCGCGCCTTGCGGCTCAGTTCGGCTGAGGAGCGGCAGTAGCCGCCGCCACTTGGGCACGCCGCGCCAGTTCCTGACGATAAAGTGACATGAAATCAACGGTATCGACGTTAAGCGGCGGAAAGCCACCATCGCGCGTGATGTCAGAGATGATCCGCCGCACAAACGGGAAAAGCAGGCGCGGACATTCAATCAGCAGGAACGGATGGAGCTGTTCGTCTGCCACACCCTCAACATGAAAGGTGCCGCCGTATTCCAGTTCCAGCAGGAACAACGTCTCGTTGTTGACCTTGTTGCGCGAGGTGACCTTGAACTTTGTCACGACATCAAACTGATGTTCCACAGCGCGTTTGCGGGCATCGAGGCTGACTGCGACCTGGATGTCGGGCTGCACTTCGACACCGGCAAGGCCCTTTTGCACCACGACATTTTCAAATGACATGTCGCGGATATACTGCGCCAGCACCTGCATCTTGATTTGCGGTTGCGCCGGGGCTGCCGCGCCGTTTCCGCCGTTGGTTTCCTCGGCCATCTTGACGTCTCCTCACTGAAGTTGGCGCGTTCCTAGCAGGTCACGCGCGCGCCCTCAATGCTGCGTCCAACCTGATGGTTTGTCGCGGCGCGGGGGTGCTGGCGCGTCGTCAGCCTCGCGCCAGTCGCCCTCTATCACATCGCTCTGCTGACTTGGCCGGGTCGGGCCACGCATCGGCACGATCTTCATCCGGCGCGCCGCAAGCCCGATCAACAGCGTTCGCACCGGTTTGAGCAGGAGCAGAAGCCCAAGGAAGTCAGTCAGAAAGCCGGGCAACAGCAGCAATATCCCCGCCATCATCAACATTGCCCGCTGCGCCAGCGGCGAAAGCGGATCACCCATTGCTGTCATGTCCTGGCGGAGCGTCAACACCCCTTCGGTCGCAACGCGGCGCAGCACGAACAGGCCGAGCCCTGCGGACAGAAGGACCCAAGCCAAAGTCGGCCAAAGCCCGATTGCCCCGCCGAGGGTGACAAAAAGCCCGATTTCGATCAGCGGAACCGCCAGGATCGCCAGAAAAACCCACATCCAAGGCCCCTTCGCTTTCTGTTGGCCCGGCTGGTAGACTTCGACCGCACCCCATCCTACATAAGAGGCCAAGGCGGTTCCGCCAACCCACTCCCTTCGCCCATGCGGGCTTTCAGAGGTATCCGATGAGTTCTTCCCTGATCCAACTTCTTGTGCTGGCCGGGATCGCTATCTTCCTGATCCTCAAGTTGCGCTCGGTGCTTGGCAGCCGCGACGGATTTGAAAAGCCGCCTATCCCGCTGGACGAGGTGAAACCCCGCGTGAAGCGAGATTTCGAGGTGATCGAGGGCGGACCCGACCGCGACATCATTGACCACGTCGCCGATGGCACCGATGCAGCCAAAGCGTTGGCCGCAATGAAGATGGCCGAGCCAGGCTTTTCGGTCGGGACATTCCTTGGCGGTGCGCGCAGTGCCTATGAAATGATTCTGATGGCGTTCGAAAAGGGCGAGCTGGACCGTATTCGCCCGTTCTTGTCTGACGATGTGGAGGCAAGCTTTGCCGAGGCGATCGACCAGCGTGAGAAGGACGGTCTGACAGTCGAAGCGACTTTCGTCGGCATGAAGGAACTTGTGCTGCACGATGCGACCTTTGACCGTGACAGTGCGATGGCAGAAATCTCGGTGCGATTTGTCGGCGAACAGACGTATGTGGTGCGCAACAAGGTCGGCGAGATCGTGGAAGGCAGCCCGAAGGAAATCAAGCGCCAGCGCGACGTCTGGACCTTTGCGCGCCGGATGGGAGTGGACGATCCGAACTGGCAGCTTGTCGCTACCGGCGACTGATCGGTTGGGATGCGCGCGCCCGTTCTTGGCCTTTGTCTGCTGGCGGCAATGACGGCCGCGCCCGCAATTGCCCAGGTCCTTGAGTTTGAACAGCTTGACGGCTGGCATGACGATACCCATGCCGAGGCGCTGGTGGCGTTCTTGCGAACATGCGACTTGATCGACGCGCCCGACTGGCGCCCGATCTGTGCGGTGGCCGAGGCTACGGCGCAGGACGACCTGTCCGCCCGCAGTTTTTTCGAATTGTTCTTCAAGCCGGTCATGATCGGCGCTCCGCCCGCGCTTTTTACCGGCTACTTTGAGCCCGAGCTTGATGGATCGCCGGTTCGCACCCCACGATACGCGTATCCGATCTATCGCCGACCGCCGGAATTGGCGAATGGCGTAGCCTACCATACCCGCGCCAGCATCGACGGAGGCGCAATTGCTGGGCGGGGGCTGGAATTGGCCTGGCTTGATGACCCGATCGACGTTTATTTTCTACAGATTCAAGGGTCTGGCCGAATTCGCATGACCGACGGAAATGTCATCAGGGTCGGGTATGCTGGCGCGAACGGGCAGCCCTACCGCTCCATCGGTCAGGAGATGGTCCGGCGGGGGTCGCATAGGATGGATCAGGTTTCGGCGCAGGAAATCCGGGTCTGGGTGCGACGCAATCCAGCGGCAGGTCGCGAGTTGATGCATACCAACCCGTCCTACGTCTTTTTCCGCAAGATCGGCGACCTTGCTGCTGACCAAGGCCCGATTGGCGCGATGGGCCGGTCAATCACGACGCTGCGCTCGGTTGCAATCGACCCGGCGTTTACGCCACTTGGTGCGCCGATCTGGATCGAAAAGGATGGCCGCGAACCGCTTCGCAGGTTGATGATGGCACAGGATACCGGCGGGGCGATAAAGGGCATGCAACGCGCCGATATCTTTTACGGCACCGGCGCAAAGGCAGGCGATGCCGCTGGCACCGTCAAAGATCCCGGCCGGATGATCCTTTTGCTGCCAATTGACCGCGCCTACGCGCTTTTGCCGGAAGGCTGAAGCGATGGCGCGCCGCCGCACCCTGCAACCGGAAGAGGAGGAGCTTTGGCGCACCGTGGCGCGCACCGCCCGGCCGCTGCATGAGCACCCGATCTTTCACAAGCCAGAGCCGGTTGCCACTCCGGCGCCGCTGTCCCACGCCAAGCCGCGGCTGAACCCGTTTATTCTTGGGGAAAGGGCGCGTAGTGGCGAAACGCACGATCTGGTACCAAGCCCGCCGTCGCTGCTGGCCGCTGCGCCCCTGCAGATGGACGCCAAGACGCACGGAAAGATGACCCGCGGCAAACTGGCGCCCGAGGCGAGGATCGACCTGCACGGCATGACCCTGGCCGAGGCGCACCCCGAACTGATCCATTTCATTCTGGGCGCGCAATCGGCTGGCCTGCGCCTTGTTCTGGTGATTACGGGCAAAGGCAAACGACGCGATGATCTGGGCCCGATACCACAGCGGACAGGCGCACTGCGGCATCAGGTTCCGCAGTGGCTGCGGCTGCCACCGCTTGGGCAGGCTGTGCTTCAGGTCAGCGAGGCCCACCTGAAGCACGGCGGGTCCGGAGCCTATTACGTCTACCTCCGGCGGCGGTAACCCGCTGACAGCCCCCATCAGCAATCGCCAGCCCGGTTGCTCTCGCCCCGGCGATCTGTTCCATTTGCCCCCGATCCGAACACAGGAAATGCCTCATGGCCCCGAACGAAAACCAGAAATGGCCACAGCCCGCCGCCCAAGGCGCGCCGCGCAGCGTGCTGTCGAACGACCTTGTCATCGAGGGCGACATCACGTCGCTTGGGCCAGTCGACATTCACGGCAAGGTGCAGGGTTCGGTTCGTGCGCCGAACATCGTAATCGTGGCGGATGGTGTGGTCGAGGGATCTGTCACAGCGATCGACCTGACCATTGCCGGAACGCTGACCGGCGAGGCCGAGGCTGAGTCTGCCAATCTTGCCCCGCAATCGTCGGTGACCGCCGACATTACCCATTCGAAGATCGCCATCGAATCTGGGGCGCGGTTTGAAGGCAGGTTGTTGCGTCGCAAGACGCCACCGCCGTCCGCGCCGCCGGTGCAACCCGCTCCCTGACGAATCGCTTGCCTGCCCGAAGGTTGGGCGGGTGACGATTACCGCACTCGAGCCTCGCCAATCGCCTCGACGGGCGCGAGAACGATTTCGGTCGCATTGCGAACCGTCAGGACCAGCCCCTGCAACAGACCGACGCGCGCCCTTGCATCCGAGCGGAAGGCAAGGTCGATGCCGAGGATCCCGCCGAGCAGGGCCAGTAGAGCGGGTGAGGCGCTGGCGTTGAAGTGGCCATCACCCACGCTGAAGGCGGCCGTATCGTAGTACGTCACCTTGAGATCGGCGACCTTGGTAAGATCTTCCAGGTTGCCCAGCCGCTCTTGCGCGCCCGACAATGTGGCCGAAAGGCCAAGCATGCGGTCCCGGCTGCTGCCGAAGATCACGAACGGTTGCGGCAATACGCCGATGTCCTTCGCTTGCGAGCGGAACACATCAACATCGAGATCCGGCGAGATCAGCACGATGCCCTTGATCCGCGACAAGCTGCGCGTGTTGCCGCGAAGTGCCATCTGTCGCAGGGTTTCCATCGTCAGGGCGCCGCCCATCGAATGTGCGACGATGATGACCTCTTTTGCGCCTGACGCTATCACCTCGTTCAGCAACTGTTCAAAGCCACTGCGCCCGAACAACGCCGAATCGCGGTCGTAAACATAGCCAAGCGCTGAGCCCCGCGATGGCCAGGCATAATGGATCGCCACACCGGGCACCTTCAGATCGTGGTGCATCTGGGCAACGCGGTAGACACCCTCGGCCATCGTGTTGTTGAAGCCGTGCACATAAATCACCGCATTCTTTTGTCCGCGCAGATCCATCGCATCATGCAGGGCCTTGCGAAAATCGCCGGCCTTGGCGAAGCGGGTTTCGTTCAAGGTAAGGAAATCCCGGTTGGTATCGGGCTTGCGGGTGCTTGGTGGCCAGTTCACCTCGCCCGGCTCGCGCTCTGGCGGGATGCCGATGTCATAGCGCACGAAGCTCGTGGTATCTGACCGTTCCCGGGAAAAGCCGTCGTTGCCCATCTGACGCGAGGTGCCGACAAAGATCGTTTCTGGCGCCAGACTGCTGCGATCTTTTGGCGCGGCCGTGAAGTCGCCTCTCGGCGCGCAGGCCATCAGCAGCAAGAGTCCGAAAAATGCTGCCCTTGAGGTCACGCCGGTCATCCCTTTTTCGCTGAAAGACCAACCTCTTCCTGCAGCACAGTAACGTCAAGCGGCCATGCGGCGGTTCCCTGGCAGCTAACGCACCACACCGCAGCTCAGAAGGTGGTCGCGCATGCGGATCGTTTCGGTCAGCACATCGTCGAAAAGCGTGTTCATATAGCCTTGATGCACATACTCGACCGCGAGGTAGCCATCATAGCCGACATCGCGCAAAAGCCCCACCATTGCAGTGAAGTCCAGCACCCCTTCGCCCCACTTCGCCTGCAGCGCGCCGGGACGCGCCTGGCGCATGTGAACATGGCCGGCATGGGGGGCCAGGACATCAATCTCGGACTGGCAAAAGCCCATGCAGACGAAATGCGCGTAATCTAGCGCGAGCTTGAGGCCCGGCACTTCGCGAAGCATGTCGAGTGCGGTGCCGGGCGAGGCCAGCAAGCCACCGACATGCGGCTCCACGGTCAGCTGCACGCCATGTGCGTCGGCTACTCGAACCAGACCGCGCAGCCCCTTCGCCGCTGAGTCAAAGGCACCAACGCCGCTGACGCCCGGCAGAACAAATACGGTCGGGCAGCCTGCAGCCTTGGCGAACGCACAGACCGAGGCAAACGCCATTTCGTTGCGGGCTGCGGCGGCCGGGTCCGACACGGCGTTTTCGATGATGTCGTGGCCGAAAAGCCAATAGAGATTGGACGGAGTGATGCCTGAAAGTGCGGTGGCGGCACCGTGGGGATCGGAAGTGATTCGCGCCCGATCCAGCGCGGGGCCGTGCAACAGCCCCAAATCCATCGCACGGAAGCCCAGAGCCTGCGCAACACCCCATGCCTCAAAGAGGCCGCAGGCGGGAAACGACCATGATGTGACGCAGAGTTTCATCGAGCGCGCCTTTCCAATAAGTGGCCTTACCAGTTTGAAAACTTTTGACCGCGACCAGCAATTTTTCAAGCACTATTGCCGTTTCTGCCAGTGCTCTGCGGCAACGCAGCGAGTAATTTGGTTGCAACCATGAAAGTGGTCAGGCCAATACTGGTGCAGCCGGGGCGGAGGAGACTGTCCGGTTCCAGACACAAAACACGGGAGGACGAGAATTCATGAAGCATATCACGGTTTCCACATTGGCCCTTTGCGCCGCCTTGTACGGCGTGGCTGCCAATGCGCAGGCGGTCACCGCCGACAAGGGCGGCGCGGCCGACATGGTCCTGCTGCCGAAGTTCCTCGGTATCCTGCCATTTGATCAGGCAAACCGCGGCGCCGAAGAGGCTCATGCCGAACTCGGCAACACCGGCACATTGCTTTACACCGGCCCGACACCCGAAAACTCGGTTGCAGGCCAGATCGAGATTCTGACCACAGCAGGAAGCCAGGGTCAGGATGTGGTGATGTTGTCCAACAACGCGGGCGACCAGATCGGGCCGGCGGCTGAAGCGGCGCAAACTGCCGGAACCAAAGTCGTGACGTGGGACAGCCCGATCCCGTCGGGACAGGGCGAAACGGTCTTTGTCGCTCAGGTCGATTTCGGCTCTATCGGGGTTGTGATGGCCGACATGGCCCATTCGGTCATGGGCGGAGAGGGCGAATTTGCCGTGCTTTCCGCCACGCCCGACGCGGCAAACCAGAACGCCTGGATCGCGGCGATGGAAGAGGCGCTGAAGGACCCCAAGTATGCCAACATGAAGCTGGTTGATACCGTTTACGGTGATGACCAGTCGGAAGTCAGCTACAACCGCGCGCTGGCTTTGGTCGACAGCCATCCAAACCTGAAGCTGATCATGTCGCCGACAACTGTCGGGATACAGGCTTCGGCCAAGGCGATGCAGGACGAAGGCCTGTGCGACAAGGTCAAGGTTTCCGGTCTTGGCCTGCCGGCCGAGATGGTCAGCTACACGATGAATGGCTGCGCGCCGGAGTTTGCGCTGTGGTCCTTCGTGGATCTTGGTTACCTCACCTACTACACGTCTTACATGCTGGCGACCGGCAAGATCAAAGGCGAGATCGGCGAGACCTTCACCGCCGGACGCATGGGTGACTACACCATCGAGGAAGACCCTGGCCGTGCCGGCGCCAAGCGCATCCTGATGGGGCCGTTCACCGTCTACAACAAGGACAACGTCGAAGCCGAAGCGAAGTAGCGCCTCGAGGTCGACATAGGCCAGTCCCTCCCGCTCCCGGGGGGCTGGCCACCCTTACCCTGAAGGTTCCCGAGAATGACCCCCGTTCTTGTCATGCGCGACATTTCCAAAAGCTTTGGCGGGACCACCGCCCTGTCGGCGTTTTCGCTGACGCTTGAGCCGGGGAGGATCCACGCGCTGGTGGGCGAAAATGGCGCCGGAAAATCCACGCTTATCAAGACGATGACCGGCATTTACCAGCCGGACAGCGGCGAAATCGTGATCGACGACCGCCCCGTCACATTCCGTGGCACGGCTGATGCGCAGCGCGCAGGCGTCGCGGCGATCTATCAAGAGCCAATGGTATTCCCCGATCTTTCCGTGGCCGAGAACATCTTCATCAGCCATCAGGACCGGCCAAAGCTGATCAACTGGACGACCATGAATGACGAGGCGGCGGCGATGATCGCCCGTCTGGGCGTGACGCTTGACCCGCGGCGGGCAGCGGCAGAACTGACACTTGCCGAACAGCAGACCGTAGAAATTGCGCGGGCGATTTCGCTGAACGTCCGGGTGCTGATCATGGATGAACCGTCGGCGTCGCTGTCGGACCACGAGGTGAAACGGTTGTTCGGTATTGCACGCGCCCTGCGTGATCAGGGTGTCGCGGTGCTGTACATTTCGCACCGGCTGGAAGAGATTTTCGCCCTGGCCGATACTGTCACGGTGATGCGCGACGGAAAGCACATTTCGACGCGACCGGTGCAAGAGGTTACCCAAGCCTCGATGATCGCGGAGATGGTCGGGCGCGACATGGCTGGCCGCTTTGCCCGGGAGCCATCGAGGGACACTGGCGAGCGGCTGTTGAATGTGTCGAACCTGAGCCGAAGCGGTGCTTTCCACGACGTATCGTTTCACGTCAACCGGGGTGAGATCGTGTGTTTCTCGGGCCTCGTCGGGGCGCGGCGCACGGATGTCGGGCTTGCGTTGTTCGGCGTGGAGCCGGCGGATAGCGGTCTGGTTGAGTTGGGCGGGCAGGCCGTGGTGATTGCCAACCCGAAACAGGCACAGGCGCTTGGCATTGCCTATGTGTCGGAGGACCGCCGAAAACTTGGATTGGCGATGACCGAGGGCATAGCCGCAAACATCACCCTCCCGATGCTGGGCAAGTACGCCGGAGCCTTTGGCTGGCTGGACCGGATGCGCGAACTGGCGGATGCAACGGCGTTTCGCAAGCAGTTGAACATCAAGGCAGCGAACCTGACGGTTCCGGTCGGCACGCTGTCCGGTGGCAATCAGCAGAAGGTGATGCTGGCTAAGTGGCTGAACACCAAACCGCGCCTGCTGATCGTGGATGAACCGACACGCGGGATCGATGTTGGGGCGAAGGCAGAAGTGCACCAGATCCTCCGCTCGCTCGCGGCCGAGGGCGTGGCGGTGGTCATAATATCTTCCGATCTGCCTGAGGTGCTGTCCCTGGCGGACCGTGTTCTGGTGATGCGGGAAGGCCGGATCGTTGGCGAGTTTGCCGGCGACGCTGCGACCGATGAGGCCGTGATGCGATTGGCCGTCGCGGCGGAGGTGGCCTGATGCGCATTTCGCTGGGCACGCTGCGGATTATCGTGCTTCTGGGTGTGTTTGCAGCAACAGTGTTGTTCTTTGCCAGCCAGATTGACGGCTATCTGAATGCGCGCCTGTTCAACCGGATCTCTGGGTCGGTTGCCGTCATCGCGTTGATTGCTGTGGGGCAGGCCTTCGTTGTGCTGACCCGCAACATCGACCTGTCCATTGGATCGGTGGTGGGCTGCACCGCCTATTTCACAGGTGGCATCCTTATGGCCTACCCGGATCTGCCGCCCCTGCTGGTTCCGTTGCTGGCCATGCTGATTGGCGGGATTTTTGGGGCGCTGAATGGGTTCCTTGTGGCCCGGTTTCGGCTGCCGTCGATCATCGTGACGTTGGCGACGTTGGCAATCTTTCGGTCGATCCTTGTTCAAAGCTCGGATGGATCGTCGATCACCACGGAAAGATTGCCGGTCTGGCTGACGAGTTTCGCCACGCAGAACGCCTTCAGCATCGGTGAGTTGCAGATGCGGTGGATCGTGGTGATATCGGTCGTGGTCGTGCTGGTGGCGCATGTCTTCCTGACGCGGTTTCGTGCGGGACGGCAGTTCTTTGCGATCGGGTCCAATCCGGATGCAGCGGCCTTTGCCGGCATCAATGCGGGGCGGACGATCTTTCTGGCCTTCGTGATCTCGGGGGCGCTGGCGGGCCTTGCCGGCTTTATGTTCCTGTCGCGCTTTGGCAACATCACCGTGGTCGCGGGGCTGGGTCTGGAGTTGAAGTCGGTCGGTGCGGTTGTTGTCGGCGGCGTCAACATCTTTGGCGGCTCGGGGAACGTGCTTGGGGTTCTGATCGGCGCGGCACTTATTGATGTGATCGACACCTCGCTTGTCCGCTGGGAACTGGTCAGTGAATTTTGGCGCGAGGCAGTTTTGGGGCTTCTGATCCTGACCGCCGTTGCTGCCGATACCGTGCTGATGCGGCGCTTGCTGAAACGAAAGACCGATGGAGGCCAACAATGAGGCAGTTGCGATCGACGCTTGCCAGTTGGGAGGGCTTTCTGCTGGCGGTTCTAGTGCTGATCTATCTGGTGAATGCCCTGAATTCTGCTGTGTTTCTGACAGTTGGCAACCAGATCAACATGTTTCAGTTATCGGTCGAAAAGATCATCGTGGCGCTGGTGATGACCTTCGTGATCATCAACGGCGAGATTGACCTGTCGGTTGCTTCGGTCATGGGTCTGGCGGCTTGCGCGTTTGGCTGGCTGGTGCAGGCCGGGGTTCCGGGCGCAGCGGCGGTCGCCATTGCGCTGGCGATCGGGTTTCTTTGTGGTGCGTTCAATGCATTCTTCATCGTGTGGTTCGGCATCCCGTCGCTCGTCGTGACCTTGGCCACGATGATTGCGTTTCGAGGGTTTGCCCGGATACTGGTCGAGGATCGCGGGATAAGCGACTTCCCCGCCTGGTTTGACCGCCTGGGACAGGGCGGTTTCATCGGTCCCGTTCCCTTCGCAATGGTGCTTTTCGCCGTTCTGGCGGTGCTGGCCTACCTGCTGCTGCAACGGACCGCATTCGGCAGGAAGGTCTACTTCATCGGCGCCAACCGGGCTGTTGCCGAGTATTCGGGGCTGGACGTGAAGATGGTGAAGGCCAAGATCTTCATCGCTTCGGGAGTCGTGTCGGCGCTTGCCGGGCTTTTGTTTGCCGCGCGGGTGGGTGCGGTTCGGGGCGACATCGCAAGCGGGTTCGAGCTTGACGTGATCACCATGGTGTTGCTTGGCGGGGTGAGCATCTTTGGCGGCGCGGGAACCATGTCCGGAACGATCCTGGCGATTCTCATCGTCCTTTCCATGCGCAACGGCATGGCGCTGCAGAACATCACCGGGCATATCCAGACGGGCGTACTGGGCGTGTTGCTGATCCTGTCGGTCATGGTTCCGATCATCCGCGAGACCGGCAGCCGAATGTTGGCGAGGACGCGATGAAGCAACCGAAGCTCCGCCTTGTGGCAACGCTGGCCGACCCGATCAGCAAGAAGTCGGTTTCGGAGATGGTGGTTCAGCGCATTCTGGATCTGGTCAAGGCCGGGCATCTTGCGGCCGGTGACAAGCTGCCGTCTGAGCGCGACCTTGCCGAGCAGCTTGATGTGAGCCGCCCCACCATTCGCGAGGCGCTGCGGGCGCTTTCCATCCTTGGCGTTCTGGAGATCAGGCATGGGGGCGGGGTCTATGTCACCGCGCTGAATGCCGAGGAACTGCTGTCGCCGATGGATTTCTTTGTCTCTCTGAACGCACAGAACATGGCTGAACTGTTCGACGCGCGGATCTATTTTGAACCGATGCTTGCCGGTCTGGCGGCGGAGCGGTTGACCGTTACCGCGCTTGAACGGCTGGCGACTTTGGTGGCCGCCCAAGTGGCCGATCCGGAAGACGCCGATGTGTTTCACGACACCGACGTGGAGTTTCACAAGACCATTCTTGAAGCGTCGGGCAACGATTTCCTTTCGCGGTTTGGAAAGCTGCTTCAGGTGCTTGGCGACCAAGGCAGACAGGCTTTTCAGAAGCGAAAGTCGATTCGCCAGCAGTCGATCGAGGACCATCAGGTCATTCTTTCGGCCCTGCAGGCACATGATCCGGTTGGTGCGCAGCGAGCGATGCGCCAGCACATGATAAATGTCCGCAACGCGCTTAGGGAGGTGACAGGTGCGTAAGGCAAGAATAGCAGTTCTTGGCGCAGGCTGGTGGGGCGCACACGTCTACATCCCCTCGCTGCTGGCTGATCCGACCGTTGATCTTGTGGCCGTGAACCGCCGCGATCCCATGGCGCTGAAGGAAATCACCGACAGGTTCGGCATTGCCAAGGGTTACACGGACTACCGGGAATTGCTGGCAGCGGAAAAGCCTGACGGTGTGGTGATCGTTTCGCCCCACACGGTGCACCACGAACAGGCGATGGCTGCGCTTGATGCTGGCGCGCATGTGTTGATCGACAAGCCGATGGCAACCAGCGCGGCGCAGGCGCGGAAAATAGTCTCGAAGGCCGCAGAAAAGGGGCTGCAGATCGTCATTCCCTACGGCTGGAATTTCAAGGACTTTACCCGGCAAGCGGCCGATCTGATGCGCGCTGGAGAAATTGGCACCATTCGCCATGTCGTATGCCAGATGGCCAGCCCGACCGAAGACCTGTTCGGCGGACAGGGGCTGGTCGAGACACGCGATCACATGTTTCAGCCGCGCAAGGAGACCTGGGCCGATCCGGCAAACGCGGGCGGTTACGGCTGGGGGCAGCTTAGTCATGCGCTGGGCCTGATGTACGCGCTGGTCGATGACGCCCCTGCCGAGGTTTATGCGATTGTCGGTCGGTCGCCCGCAGGCGTCGATTGGTATGATGCAGCGACCTTGCGCCTTGCATCCGGTGCAACCGCGGTCGTTTCGGGTTCATCCACCGTGCCGAAGCACTGCGGTTATCAGGTCGACATTCGCATCTTCGGGTCGGACGGGATGCTGCTGATCGACGTGGAGCGCGAGCGGATGGAAGTGCGGCGCAAGGATGGTCGCGACACGGTTGTGGATATTCCGAAAGGGCAAGGTGCTTATGAGTGCATTGAGCCGACCCAGCGCCTGGCGCAGATCTGCCTGGGGACGGCCACCCGTAATGAGGCCCCCGGGATGATCGGCCAGCGTACCGTCGAAACGCTGGACGCCATGTACCGATCTTTCGCTTCTGGCAAGCCGGAGGCGGTGTGATGAAATGGCCGACCAGTCGCGCCGATATCGTCAGATCGGGGTTCTCTACCCCGCTGGATGCGCCGATGGTGCCGCCGTTCCCGTTCACATTTCGCGACGCGGAAATCCTGACGCTGACCTATCGCACCCACCCGGAGGCAATTCCTGCGCTGCTGCCGGAGCCGCTCGTCTCGACAGGGGACCGGGTGATGATCCACGTCTACAAGATGAACGATACCGATTGGCTTGGCCCTTATCACGAGGTCAACGTGATGGTCGGGGCGACACTTCCCGGCAAGGCAACGGGCGCCTATTCGCCGTGGCTGTTCCTGTCGTCAGATATCGGCGTGGCGCATGGGCGCGAGCTGCACGGCCAGCCGAAGAAAATGGGCAATCCCAAGCTGGAGTTTCGCGGTGATCTGATTGTCGGAAGCCTTGAAAGAAACGGGATCGACGTGCTGACGGGGACCATGCCTTACAAGCAGGCGCGGGCCGAGATCTCGGACCTTTCGGCAATCTTTCCTTTCGCCACCAATCTGAACCTGAAGGCCATCGACCATATCGACGGCACCCCAGCGATCCGCCAGCTTACCTCGCGCCAACTGGCAGATGTGCAGGTCACAGAATGTTGGCGCGGCCCCTGCACGGTGGAGCTTCGTCCCAATGCACAGGCACCGCTGCACCGCCTGCCGGTCGTTGAGATGCTGGACGGGTTTTACTGGAAGGCCACATTCACCCTGGTGCCAGGTGTCATCCTGCACGATTATCTGACGGAGGTTTGAATGGCATCCTATGCATGGGTTCTGGGCGTCCGCCCCGGCTATGAGGCCGAATACAAGCAGCGCCACGACGATCTTTGGCCTGAAATGGACGCGACGCTTCGCCGGTCTGGCATCAGCAACTACCATATCTTCCGACACGGCCTGACTCTGTTCGGATATTTCGAGACGGACGATCTGCAAGCCACCATCGACTATCTGAAAACAGACCCGATCAACGCAAAATGGTCGGAAAGCATGGCGCCGATCATGCAGATCGACATCGACAGCCGAACCGGATTTCCCTTTCTCCTCCCCAAGCAATGGAGCCTCGATTGACCCTCTCAGGCAAGACCGCCCTCGTCACCGGCGGCAATCGCGGCATCGGGCTGGCGGCCGTCAAGGCGCTGGCCGCGATGGGCGCCACGGTCCACTTCACCGCGCGAACTGCCGCAAACATCGCCGCCGCCCAGCGCGAGCTTGGGCCAGTCAAGGCCATTGGCCACCACGCAAACATGACCGACCGCGACGCCATGACAACGGTGCTGGAGAATGGCTTTGACATCCTCGTAAACAACGCCGGGGTTATTGGCCCGATTGGCCGGATGCTCGACATTTCGCCCGAAGACTGGGGCACGAACATCGAAACCAACCTGATCGCGGCGTTCCATGCGACGCAAGCAGCAATGCGCCATATGGTGGCCAAGGGCGGGGGCACGATCATCAACCTGTCTTCCGGCGCGGCCCACCGCCCGATGGAAGGGTGGAGTGCCTATTGCTGCGGCAAGGCCGGGCTTGCGATGTTGACCCGTGCGATCCATGAGGAATATGCCCCACAGGGTATCCGGGTGTTCGGCTTTGCGCCGGGTGTGGTGGATACCGACATGCAGGGCAGCATCCGTGCTTCGGGAATCAACCCGGTCTCGAAAATTCCGCGTGAAAACCTGGCCCCTGCGGAGGAACCTGCAAAGGCTATTGCATGGCTTTGCTCTCCAGCCGCCGATGCGCTGGCCGGACAGGAGGTTGACGTGCGCAACCCCGACCTGCGCAAGTCAGTTGGACTGAGGGCGTTGGAATGAAGCGCGTCGTCGTCACCGATGCCACGTTCCCCAGCGTGACCAAGGAAGAATTGGCCGCCCGTGCCGCAGGGGCCGTTCTAGAGCGCCATGCGTGCAAGACCGCCGACGAGGTCGCCACGGCGATCAAGGGCGCAGATGTGGCCGTGGTGCAGTTCGCTCCGCTGACCCGCGCCGCCATTGCCGGTATGGCACCGGGTGGAACCGCCATCCGCTACGGTGTGGGTTACAACAACTTTGACGTGGCCGCGCTGAACGACCATGGAATCAAGGCCGCCTATGTGCCGGACTACTGCACAGCCGAGGTTGCAGATCACACCGCCGCCTCGATCCTTGCGCTTTTGCGCAAGCTTCCCGCGCTGGACGCATCCGTGCGGAAGGGAGACTGGGCTGCCGTTGGCGTCTCCAGACCGTTGAAAAGTTTTGCTGAAACCACTGTCGGATTTCTTGGTTTCGGTCGCATCGCGCAAGAGGTTGCCAGCCGCCTTTCGCCATTCGGCTTTCAGTTCCTGGCGCATGATCCCTACTTTACCGGCAGCTTTCCTCGCCTGACGTTGACCGATTTGCCCACGCTGTTGACACAGGCGGATGCGCTGACCCTTCACGCCCCGGCAACGCCGGAAACCACGGGCATCATCAACGCCGTGACCCTTCGGCAAATGAAGCCCAGCGCCGTTCTCGTGAATACCGCCCGTGGCGATCTGGTTGACGAGGCGGCGTTGGCCAACGCGCTGACGCAAGGGGTAATCGGGGGTGCAGCGCTGGATGTGTTCCAAACCGAACCCCTGCACGCCAACAATCCGCTTCGGGCCGCGCCAAACCTTCTGCTTGGCCCCCATGCCGCGTGGTATTCCGATGTGGCGGTGGAACGGCTACAAAGCCTTGTTGCCGACGAAATAACCCGCGCGCTGACCGGGCAGGGCGTTCGCAAAGCTGTTCCCGGTTCCACCGCCTGACATGAAGGAAAGAAGATGAAACTCCTCCGCTACGGCCCGCGCGGCCAGGAAAAGCCCGGCATCCTCGACGCCGACGGCCAAATCCGCGACCTGTCCAGCGTGATCGGTGACCTGTCCGGCGATGTTCTGACCCGCCTGCCCGATCTCGCCAAGACCGACGTGAAGTCCCTTCCGATCGTCTCGGGCAACCCCCGCCTTGGCGCCTGTGTCGCCGGCACCGGCAAGTTCATCTGCATTGGCCTCAACTACGCCGACCACGCCGCTGAATCCGGCATGGCGGTCCCTCCCGAGCCGGTTATCTTCATGAAGGCCACCTCCGCCATCTGTGGCCCGAATGACCCCATCCTGATCCCTCGCACCAGCCAGAAGACTGACTGGGAGGTCGAGCTTGGCATCGTGATCGGCAAGCCGGCCAAATACATCACCGAAGCCCAGGCGCTATCCCACGTCGCCGGTTACTGCGTGATCAATGACGTCTCTGAACGGGCCTTCCAGATGGAACGCGCGGGCCAGTGGACCAAGGGTAAATCCTGCGACAACTTTGGCCAGACCGGACCTTGGCTTGTCACTCCTGACGAGGTGGCTGATCCGCAGAACCTCGGCATGTGGCTGACGGTGAATGGGGAAAAGGTGCAGAACGGGTCCACCAAGACCATGGTCTATGGCGTGGCGCACCTTGTCAGCTACCTAAGCCAGTTCTTCACCCTTCACCCCGGCGACGTCATCTCGACCGGTACGCCTCCCGGTGTTGGCCATGGGATGAAACCGCCGCGCTATCTGAAGTCCGGTGACGTCGTCGAACTTGGCATTGAAGGACTCGGCACCCAGAAACAGACCTGCGAGCAGGACTGACATGACCATCCGCAGTGTCGAAGCCATTCCGGTCGCCTACCCCGAACCGAATGACCATTCGCGGCTGCGGTCGGTCTGCCTAGTGAAGATCACCACCGAGGACGGGGCGGCAGGCTGGGGCGAATGCTGCACCTACTTCCCCGAAGCCTCTCGTGCCGCCAAGGCTCTGGTCGACGGGCTGGCGGAACTGGTCGTTGGCAAGGACGAGCTTCACATCCACACCATCTGGCTGGCGATGAAGGAGCATAGCTGGTGGTACGGCAACGGTTCCGGCATCGCGTCGCTTGCCATTTCCGGTATCGACATCGCCCTGTGGGACTTGAAGGGAAAGGTGCTGAACTGTTCTCTCCTCGACCTACTCGGCGGCCCAGCGAACGCCCGAATGCCCGCCATCGCTTCGATCCACGGCACCAAGGCCTCGATCCCCGCGATGGCCGAGGACATTCAGGGCTATCTGTCTGGCGGCATGCAGGGCGTAAAGGTTGGCTTCGGCAAACGCGGTGACGCGCATCTGGGGTATGACCACGACCGCGATATCGAATTTGTGAAGACAGTCCGTGATGCCATCGGCGACAAGCGCCTGATGATCGACCTTGGCATCAAGAATTTCTGGGACGTGCCCACCGCGATCCAGCGCGCTCATGCCTTCGAAGACTACCGTGTTCACTGGCTGGAAGAACCGTTGGGCGACCATGACCCGGAAGGCTATAAAGCCCTTCGCGCCGCGACTTCGCTGAAGATCGCCTATGGCGAGAAGGAGTGGAACCACCGAGGGGTGGAGCAGATCGTGACATCAGGCACCGTCGATGTCATCGGGCTTGACCCCGGCCGCATCGAAGGCATCACCGGATTTCTGAAGGCGGCCGAAGTCTGCCACGTACACCGCAGGCAGGCCAACGCGCACAACTTTTCCACTGCCATCGTCTCTGCCGCAAGCCAGGCGCTCAGCTTCGCTTGCGCCGCATGCAAGGAACTGGAACTGCAACCCGTCTACGGCCCGGCGCAGGCCGATCTCGTGGACAAGCCCGTCTGGCATACCGACGGCTGGATCAACCCGCCGGAAGGCCCGGGCTTGGGCATCCAGATCAACGAAGATTTGGTCCGGTCGGCAAGGCTGGACCGATGACCCACTTGGTTTGGGGCCTTTCTGGCAAGACCGCCATCGTCACTGGCGCGACCGGCGCCATCGGTCGCGCCGTAGCTGAAGGCTTTGCCGAAGCGGGAGCCAAGGTCGCGCTGGTCGATCTTGATCAAGCCACCTGCGACGCCACCGCCCGCAGCCTTGGCCAAGAACACAAGGGTTATGGCGCCGACCTGCGCCAGATCTCCAAACTGCCTGACCTTGTCAGCAGAATCGAAGCCGACCTCGGCCTGGCCACCACGCTGGTCAACGTGGCCGGCGTCATCCTGCGCACGGCTGACCTTTTCGCTGTCAAGGAAACGGACTGGGACGCTCAGCATGACATCAACCTCAAGGCGCTGTTCTTCCTGACGCAGGCCTTCGCCCGACGCTTGGCAGACACCAGAACCCCGGGCAGCGTGATCAACTATTCAAGCCAAGGCGCAGTTTCGGGCGGCTTCGGCGGGTCAGTCGTCTACAACGCGACCAAGGGCGCGATCACCACCATGACGCGCGGCATGGCCCGAAGCTGGGCGCCGCTGAACATCCGCGTCAACAGCATCGCTCCCGGCCTTGTGGACACACCCATGATGTACACACCAGGGCAATCCGCCGCTGACCGGGAGGCTATTATCCAGCAGATCCCGATGAAACGCCTTGGTCTACCCGAAGATCACGTCGGCGCGACTGTGTTTCTGGCATCGGACATGTCCCGCTACATGACCGGAGCGATGATCAACGTCTCTGGCGGATTCCTGATGTATTGACGCTTTGTTCGATCACCCGCCGCTGGACCCTTAAGCGGAACTTCAAGCGCCGAAGCGTGTTTTCGTTCAGGCAGACAGGATCGGATAGGATCATGACACCTATGGCACGCACCATGATGATTGCGGGTATCACCATCGCTTCGCTGGCCGCGTTGACGATGCTGGGGCGCAAACGCTCCGCCGGCAACACGCCGTTTCGGCACGTTCGGCCCGCTGGAACAGAAGCGATGCGCGATCAGCCGGAAGACTGGGACATTGTGGACGAACAGAGCGACGGATCGTTCCCGGCAAGCGATCCGCCTGGCAATTACTGAAAGCCGGGCCGCTACGGTTTGAACGCTTCGGACCCCCAAAGATTGCGCAAGCGTTCATCGCGGCCACAGGCCTTGCGGTAGAACTTGTAGGCGTTGGACTGCTTCTTTGGGCCGGCGCGGGTCAGCACGATGTTGGTGCCCTTGTAGTAATCCTGGTGGTAGGTCTCTGCGATCCAGAATTTCCCAGCCGTCTTGACCGGAGTGACGATTTCTTGACCCAAGGTACCTTCAGCGGCGGCTATCGCTTTCACAGCGGCAGATCTTTGGGTGTCATCAGCGACGAAAATCGCAGTCCGGTAAGCTGGCCCCCGGTCGCAGAATTGACCGCCCGCATCGACAACGTCGACAGAACGCAGGAATTTGGAAATAAGCTCGGCATAGGAAATGACCGATGAATCGAAGGTGATCTCGACGGCCTCGTAATGGCCTTCGTGGTCTTCATAAGTCGGATCTTGCAGCGAACCGCCAGTGTAACCCGAAACGACACCTTTTACCCCGCGAACAGCTTCGAAATCGGATTCGACGCACCAAAAGCAACCCCCTGCAACGATTGCCTTCTCTGTCTGGGCCGATGCTATTTCGGTCATTCCAATAACTAGTGCGACGGCCAATTTCCACATGATCTGTTCCCTCTTTTGCCGCGTTACCGTGTGCGACCGGGACGCATCCCGTCCACTCACTGAGGCGTGAGCTCACCTAAGGGTGATCCTGGCCCTTCACCTTCGCAGCAACCCGCCTTACCGTCGCGCAAACGGGGGCGCTCATGACTGACAATGTTTCAACGCATCAAGCCGAGGAAGATGCGCGCAACGACGCGATCCTGATCTGGGTGAATGGTCGCGTCGTGCCAAAGGCCGAGGCGATGGTATCGGTTTACGATTCCGGGTTCATGTTGGGCGATGGCGTGTGGGAAGGCATCCGCCTTTACAACAACCACTGGACGTTCCTTGATGAACATATCGACCGCCTGTTCGATGCCGCCAAGGTGATCGACCTCGACATCGCCCGCAGCAGGGACGAGGTGATCGCCGCAGTACTGGAAACGCAGCGCGCCAATGCCATGACCACCGATGCCCACGCCCGTCTGATGGTGACGCGCGGCGTCAAGACGAGGCCGTTCCAACACCCGAAGTTGAGCCAGCGTGGGCCGACGATGGTTATCATCATGGAGCACTCGCGACAGAAACAGCCCCGCCCGATCCGTCTTGCAACCGTTCCGCACATGCGCGGATTGCCGATGACGCAAGACCCAAAGCTGAACTCCCATTCCAAGCTGAACTGCATTCTGGCCTGCATTGCCGCCGAAAAGGCCGGTGCGGACGAGGCGCTGATGCTGGATGTGCATGGCTTTGTGAACACGACCAACGCCTGCAACTTCTTCATCGTGCGCAAAGGCGAGGTTTGGACCAGCACTGGCGATTACTGCATGAATGGCATCACCCGGCAGAAGGTGATCGACCTTTGCCGCGCCAACGGCATACCGGTTTATGAACGGAACTTTTCGCTGGTCGACACCTATTCGGCGGACGAAGCGTTTCTGACAGGCACCTTCGGCGCCCAGACCCCGGTGGGTTCAATTGATGGCCGGATCATCGGGAGCGGCCAGATCGGCCCCATGACCGAACGCCTGCGCGGGCTTTACAAGGCATTGGTGGGGGCATGAAGATCGCGATGTGGTCCGGGCCGCGCAACCTGTCCACCGCGATGATGTACGCCTTTGCCTCGCGAGGGGATTGCGCGGTCAGCGACGAGCCCTTTTACGCAGCCTACCTTGCTGCCACCGGCATCGATCACCCCATGCGGGAAGAGGTCATGGCAGCGCAGCCAACTGACCCGGGGGTCGTTGCACGGCATTGCATCGGGCCGAACCCTGCCGGAAAGCCGCTTTGGTATCAAAAGCACATGACGATGCACATGATCCCGGAGTTTGACCGCGGGTTCATGCGCCAGCTGACGAATGTTTTCCTGATCCGCCACCCGGCGCGGGTCATAGCCAGCTATGCCAGAAAGCGCGAGTCGCCGACTTTAGCGGACATAGGGTTCTTGCAGCAGGCGGACCTTTTCGACCAGGTTGCAGATGATCTTGGGCGCGCGCCGCTGGTGATATCAGCCGAGGATGTTCGTGCCGATCCTCAACTGGCGCTGGAACGGCTCTGTTTCGCCTTGGGGATAGATTTTGTTCCCGTAATGGTTTCTTGGCCGAAGGGCCCAAAGCCCTACGACGGGGTTTGGGCGCCGCACTGGTATAATGCGGTCCATGGCTCGACCGGGTTCGAAGACCCCGAAGGCTCGCTCCCCGACCTTTCGGTTGCCAACGAGCGGTTGGCGCAACAGGCGATGGCGTCTTACGAGCACCTTTCGGCCTTCAAGCTTCAAGCTTCTTGAAAGCCTCGTTGGCAGAGCGCGCCCTAATCAGGGGCGCTTCACCCGCGCGTTTCGGGTTGCGATAAGCTTTAGGCGAAGCGCATTCAGCTTGATGAAGCCAGCGGCATCCTTCTGGTCATATGCACCGGCGTCTTCCTCGAAGGTGACGTGCTTTTCCGAATAAAGGCTATGGTCCGACCAGCGCGCAACCGTGCGCGCCAAGCCCTTGTAAAGTTTGACCCTTACCGTGCCGGTCACGTGTTCCTGGCTCTTGTCTATCAAGGCCTGCAGCATTTCCCGCTCCGGGCTGAACCAGAAGCCGTTGTAAATGAGTTCCGCGTAACGCGGCATGATGCTGTCCTTGAGGTGCCCGGCACCAGCATCAAGGGTGATCTGCTCGATTCCGCGGTGCGCCTCGAGCAGGATCGTCCCGCCCGGGGTTTCATAAAGCCCACGGGATTTCATGCCGACGAAGCGGTTTTCCACCAGATCAAGAAGGCCGACGCCATGCTTGCCTCCGATTTCGTTAAGCCGGGTCAGGATTGTCGCCGGGCTCAGCGTCTCGCCGTTGATCGACACAGCGTCACCACGCTCGAAGCCGATTTCAACGTATTCTGGCGTATCTGGCGCCTTTTCTACCGGCGTGACGCGCTGATAGACGAATTCTGGTGCTTCTTCTGCGGGGTTCTCAAGCACCTTGCCCTCGGATGAGGTGTGCAGAAGGTTGGCGTCGACCGAAAATGGCGCTTCGCCCCGCTTGTCCTTTGCAATCGGAATCTGGTTGGTTTCAGCAAATTCCAACAGCTTGGTGCGGCTTGTCAGGTCCCACTCGCGCCACGGCGCGATCACCCGGATCGAAGGGTTGAGGGCGTAGGCCGACAATTCGAACCTGACCTGGTCGTTGCCCTTGCCGGTTGCACCGTGAGCGACGGCATCAGCGCCCGTCTCGGCGGCAATCCGCACCAGATGCTTTGAAATCAGCGGGCGGGCAATCGACGTGCCGAGCAGATAAAGGCCTTCGTACAGCGCGTTGGCACGAAACATCGGGAAGACGAAGTCGCGGACAAATTCTTCCCGGACGTCGACGATGTGGATATTCTCGGGCTTTATCCCCAGAAGGATCGCCTTTTGGCGCGCCGGCTCCAGTTCTTCGCCCTGCCCGAGGTCAGCGGTGAATGTAACGACTTCACAGCCATATTCAGTCTGCAGCCACTTAAGGATGATCGACGTGTCGAGGCCACCGGAATAGGCAAGCACGACTTTCTTCGGTGCGGACATTGGCGCCTCTTGGGAAAATGGATTTGCGCCGCGTGTATTGCGTTTTGTGCCAACCGGCAAGGGCGAGGGCATGAGGGCAAGAGGGTCCGGTTGCCTGCAAAGGTCTTGCGTCGCGGGGGAGGGACGGTAACAAAGGGCCGTGGCCGCGCAGGTAGCCTGACCTACCTTGACCCCCCAGACAAAAGCCGAGAGCCCGCCGTGACCCACTTTCCAGACGCTGCACGCAGGGCGACGGAAGCGCTACGTGACCTGTTTCCGCCAACTCCGTTGCAGCGCAACGAGCATCTGTCGCAGCGCTACGGAGCGGACATCTGGTTAAAGCGCGAAGATCTGACGCCGGTCCGCAGCTACAAACTTCGCGGAGCGTTCAATGCGATGCGCAAGGTCCGCGTCACAGATCCGCAGCAGCGGACATTTGTCTGTGCCAGTGCGGGCAATCACGCTCAGGGCGTTGCGTTCGCCTGCCGACATTTTGGCGTAAGTGGAACGATCTTCATGCCGGTGACCACGCCACAGCAGAAGATCGACAAAACCTTGGCGTTCGGTGGGCAGAACGTCCGGATCGAACTGATCGGCGACTATTTTGATCAAACCCTCGCAGCCGCGCAATCATTCTGCCGCGAGACGAACGCCCATTTCCTGTCGCCGTTCGACGATGCTGACGTGATCGAAGGGCAGGCGAGCGTCGGTGTGGAAATCCTTGAACAGCTGCAAGAACCACCGGACCTTGTCATCCTTCCGGTCGGCGGGGGAGGGTTGTCAGCCGGGGTCACGTCTTACCTGCGAGAAGTGGCCCCTTGCGTGGATTTCCGGTTTGTCGAACCTTTGGGCGGCGCAAGCTTGATGGCAGCGCTGCGCGCGGGCGGGCCGGTAAAGCTGGCGCGTGTCAACAGTTTCGTTGACGGGGCGGCGGTCGCCAGACTGGGTGACCTGACCTTCCAAAGGCTTGGCTGGGCCAGCCGGGACCAGGTCTTGCTCGCCCCGGAAGACCGGATCTGCGTAACGATGCTTGAGATGCTGAACGTCGAAGGCATCGTGCTGGAGCCTGCCGGCGCGCTGTCCGTCGACGTTCTGCCGGAGCTTGCTGGCGAGATTCGCGGCAAGTGCGTGGTCTGCGTCACCTCGGGGGGAAACTTTGATTTCGAGCGGCTGCCTGAGGTGAAGGAGCGCGCCCAAAGATACTCGGGTCTGAAGAAGTATTTCATCCTTCGGATGCCGCAAAGGCCCGGGGCGCTGAGGGAGTTTCTTTCCATGCTGGGTCCGGATGATGATATTGCCCGCTTTGAATACCTGAAGAAATCCGCCCGCAACTTTGGTTCGGTCCTGATCGGAATCGAGACGCGGCATGCGGAAAACTTCCGTACATTTACCGAGCGTATGGATGCGGCTGACTTGGCATACCGCGACATCACCACTGACGAAGCGCTGGCGGAGTTTCTGATTTAAGCGGCGGACTCCCTGGGGAAGCGGTCGATGAACGCTGCCCGCGACGCTGCGTAGACGGCAGAGAGGTGAACGATGTCGATCCGTGCGGGATCGCCGGTGGTTACGAGCCGCTCGCCGTCCTGGCATAACCGTGCCAGGTCGGCCAATCCAAGGTTCAGCGCGCTGCCCTTCAGAAAATGCAGCAGTGATCCGATCTGGCCGGGCGCAGGGCGGGCAGACAACAGATCGATCGTCTGGTCGGCTTCCTCCAGAAACATCCCGGCGACCTCCAGAAAATCATCTACGCCGATTTCTTCGCGAAGCTGTTCTACTCGGTTCCAGTCGATCATCGCCCAATCCACCTTTGCGAAGCCATTTCCGGTGACCCTGCGCAAAGTTCTTTAAGAATCTGTAACCGGTTCTCGGAATTGAATATTCAATCTTAATGTTCACCTTGTATTAAGCCGCGTAGATGACCCTTCGCCCGATCGGTGAAGGAGCAACAATTGCTGGCCAATCTGCCAGAAGATATCATGCGCAGATCAGAAAGCGCTTCTGCGCTACCCTTGACCGTGCTTGTCGTGGACGACAGTCGCGCCCAGCGCCACATGGTGGCGATGCACCTGCGGAGGTGGGGCTATTCGGTGATCGAAGCGGAGTCGGGCGTGGCCGCGCTGGCCACATGCCGGGTGGCACAGGTCGACATTGTCATCAGCGACTGGATGATGCCCGGGCTTTCAGGACTTGAGTTTTGCAAGGCTTTTCGCGCGCTCGAAAGGCAGTCCTACGGCTATTTTGTTCTGCTGACCTCAAAATCGGAAAAGACCGAAATCGCAGACGGGCTGGAGGCTGGGGCAGACGATTTTCTGACAAAGCCACTCAGCAGCAGTGAACTGCGCGCTCGGCTTCGTGCCGGCGAGCGGATGCTTTCGATGCAGGCAGAGTTGTTGGCGAAGAACCGCATGATCGTCAGCACACTTGAGGAATTGCAGGCGATCTATGATTCGCTGGACCGCGACCTGATTGAGGCACGCAAGGTTCAGCAAACGCTGATCCGCGACCGCCTACAGGATTTCGGGGCGGCGAAGGTTGCGCTATTGCTGCGAAGCTCAGGCCGTGTTGGCGGTGATCTTGTCGGGTCGTTCCGTATCGATTCGCACCGGATTGCGGTCTATGCGATCGACGTATCCGGCCACGGCGTTGCGTCTGCGATGATGACGGCGCGATTGGCGGGCCTGTTGACCGGGTCGACGCCAGACCAGAATCTGGTCTTTCACAAGACTGCGGATGGGGGGCATGAAGCATTGGCTCCTGCCTGCGTGATGGACAGGTTCAACCGTCTGATGCTGGATGAAATCCAGGTGGAACAATACTTTACAATGGCTTACGCTGAGGTTGATTTGCGGGATGGAACCACCCGGATAGCTCAGGCCGGCCACCCGCATCCCGCCATTCTGCGGCGATCCGGCAAGGTGGAGATGGTGGGGAAGGGCGGGCTTCCCATAGGCCTTATTCCGTTCGCCGAGTTCGAGGCCGTCACCGTCCAACTGGCACCGGGTGATCGGCTGATCCTGATCTCGGACGGGGTGACCGAGTGTCCGGGGCATGATGGGGTCGATTTTGGCGACTCCGGTTTGGCCGAAAGCCTTTCGCGGTCCGCCCACCTGGACGGGCCGGAGATTCTGCAGGCCTTGGTCTGGGATCTGGTCGAACATTTTGGCGGCGATTCGTTTCCTGACGACGTATCGGGTGTGTCACTGGAGTACTCAGGATACGGCGCGCGCCAGTAATGCCCTGTCGCCGGGATTACCCAAAAGACCAAGAGCCTGGTCCAACGGCAACCAGACAGCGCTGTGGCCCGGCTCGCTGGGAGGGCCCAGCCGCAAGATCGGTTGTGCAAGGTAGATCGTGCAGACCTTTTCCGCCCAAAGGTCGTATTCCGGCATGTAGGTGAACCGTCTGAAGGCACCGATCCGCCTGCGTATGGAGATCTTCCAGCCTGTCTCTTCAATGACTTCGCGGTGCAAGGCTGCGATCGGGTGTTCGCCTGGATCGATGCCCCCCCCAGGCAGTTGGAACTCTGGCACTGGGTCTGCCTGATGCGTGGCGAGGATGCTGTCGCCCCGCAAAAGCACGGCATAAACACCCGGCCTTCGCTTGTAGCGTATGCCAGCCTTCACGGGTTCGCCATATCGTCTGATCATGTTCACCCCTTGGACCGCCGGTTGCCCTGCCTATATAGCCGCGATATGCCATGCTGGCACTCTTAGGAAATCCCATGACCATCGGCTCCAAACTCGCCTGGGACGATACTGTCCTGCCATTCCAGCTTGACGTTACCGGCATCCGCGGGCGGGTTGCCCGGCTTGACGGCGTTCTGGACCAGGTTCTGGGCCAGCATTCCTATCCCGCTGTGATCGAAGCCTTGGTGGCGGAAGCCGCTTTGTTGACTGCCCTGATCGGCCAAGCAGTGAAACTGCGCTGGAAGTTGTCGCTGCAAATTCGCGGCAATGGCCCGGCTCGGCTTATCGCCACCGATTACTATGGTCCCGCCAAGGAAGGCGAGCCCGCCCGAATCCGTGCTTATGCCAGCTATGATGCAGAGCGGCTGGATCTTATGGCAGATCCTTTCAGCCAGATCGGTCAGGGTTACTTCGCGGTCATGCTGGACCAAGGCGAAGGCATGGTTCCCTATCAAGGGTTTACTCCGATTGCGGGCAGCTCCCTTTCGCACTGCGCCGAGACATATTTCGCGCAGTCCGAACAACTGCCGACGCGGTTTTCACTGACCTTCGGACAGGTTCGTGAACCGGGACAGACCGCAAGATGGCGGGCGGGCGGGGTGATGTTGCAGCACATGCCACAGGTCGGCGGATCGGTGGCGGCCGAGGCTGGCTCGGGTGAGGGCGGTCTGCTGACGCACGCGGATATCCTGGCCGGCGATGCGAGTGAGAATTGGACCCGCGCCAATATCCTGCTTGATACGGTCGAGGACATGGAATTGATCGGGCCGCATGTGGCACCGACCGATTTGCTTGTCAGACTGTTTCACGAAGAGGGGCCGCGCGCGTTCGAGTCGCAGCCGGTGAGGTTTGGCTGTTCCTGCTCACCAGAAAAGGTGCGGCAGACCATGTCGATCTATTCGCAGAAAGATATCGGCAAGATGACCACGGCCGAAGGGATCGTGACGGCGGATTGCCAGTTCTGCGGCGCGCATTACGAGTTTGATCCCAAGACTCTTGGCTTTGAAGGTACCGATCCGACATGACGGAAACGGCAGAGGCGCGCTTGATCAGAGCATTGTCGCTGCCTGCCGGTCCGTCTTCGGATTTCGACCTGAATGTCGGGATCGCGCGCAGCGCTGTCGGTTTGCGTCCGGCCGCAGTGCTGGTCGCGATCACTGGCGGGAGTTTGCTTTTGACAAAGCGCGCGTCCCACTTGAAGCATCACGCAGGCCAGATCGCCTTCCCGGGCGGGAAGGTAGACGCAGGCGATGCATCGGTGGAGGCAGCCGCTCTGCGGGAGGCCCGAGAAGAAATCGGACTTCCCGAAGCACATGTCGACATATTGGGACAGTTGCCACCGCATGAAACGGTCACAGGCTTTATGGTGACCCCAATTCTGGCCTTTGTCCGATGTGCTTTCCAGCCTGTCCCGGAACCGGGAGAGGTTGACGAAGTGTTTGAAGTTCCGCTCGACCACGTTTTGAACCCCGCGAATTTCGCCATCGAACGCCGGCTTTGGAAGGGAGAGTGGCGCAAGTATTATGCGGTACCCTATGGGCCACATTATATCTGGGGGGCGACGGCCCGTATTCTGCGTGGGCTTGCCGATCGGTGTCAGCGATGAGGATTGACGGCGAATGGTTGAACCATCCGGGCACCCAAGCGCTGTGCGGTTTTCTGGAAATGGCCGGAATGCAGGCGCTTTTCGTGGGTGGTTGCGTTCGCAACGCACTGCTGGGCGAGTCTGTTGCCGATATCGACATCGCCACCGATGCCACGCCGGATATGGTGGTAAACCTTGCAGCGACTAACGGCATGAAGGTTGTCCCGACGGGTCTGAGCCACGGAACCGTCACCGTGATCGCAGGGGGCAAACCACACGAGGTGACCACGCTGCGGCGAGACGTGGCGACAGACGGCCGACACGCCGAGGTAGAGTTTTCTAAGGACGTCGTCGAAGACGCTGGTCGCCGCGATTTCACAATGAATGCGCTTTACGCAAACCGTTTCGGTGAAGTGCTCGACCCGATCGGCGGCCTATCCGACCTGCTGGCACGGCACGTCCGGTTTGTCGGCGATCCAGAGCGCCGGATACGCGAGGATTATCTTCGCATCCTACGATTCTTTCGCTTCCACGCCCGGTACGGCGATGAGACGTCGGGTCTCGACAAGGAGGGCTTGCAGGCTTGTGCCGCGCATGTTGCCGGCCTGGATACGCTTTCGCGCGAACGGGTCGGCGCCGAGATCAGAAAGCTTCTGTCAGCGCGAAACCCCGCGCCAACGCTGCAGGCAATGGCCAGGGCCGGTGTTCTGGGCCGGGTTCTTCCCGACGCCGACCTTGACGCAATTGCAAGACTGGCTGCGCTGGAGGGGGGTGCGCCACCGGATTGGATGCGCCGGCTTGCTTGTCTGGGCGGTGCGGTGGCAGAAGATCTGCGCCTGTCAAAGGCCGAAGGTCGCCGTATCCATGCAATACGCCGTGCTGCCGCATCGGACCGCGGGGCTGCGGCGATCGGCTGGGAGCTTGGGCGCGAGGTTGGCCGCAGTGCTGTTATCGTGCGGGCGGCGAGGTCGGGGCATGGCTTGCCGGCGGGATGGGCGGAGGATGTGGACCGAGGTGCCGCTGCAACCTTTCCGGTCAAGGCGCAGGATCTTCTTCCCCTCGCCGGACGTGATCTTGGCGCGCGGCTCGCCAGCCTCACGGACCTTTGGCTGCGGTCGGATTTGCGGCTGACGCGAAACGAACTTCTTCGCTAGCGGTTTCCCTCGACCGCAACACGGACTATATCCCTCTTTCGACGTGGAAAGAGGCTTCGCACGTGTTCCGGTTTTTCGAAGGCCTCGTTGACCCCTACGGATCATACGAGCAGACGGATACGCCGCCTCGGCGGCTCTGGCCATTTCTGAAACAGTTCATCCGTCCGTTTCGGGGGGTGTTCGCGGCAACGGCTGTCTTGTCGGTCATTGCAGCGTTTTCCGATGTGGCCCTGATCTGGTATGTCGGCCGACTTGTAGACTTGCTGTCTGTAAATGGTCCGCAAGTGGTTTGGCAGACCTACGGAGCCGAGATGCTTCTGGTGGCTGTCGCAGTGCTTGTGCTGCGACCTCTGCTTCTGGTCGGCAATGTCGCCCTGCTTCACAATACGATCCTGCCGAATTTTGGCACGATGATCCGCTGGCGCGCACATGCACATGTCATCCGCCAGCCGGTTGGTTGGTTTGAAAGCGATTTTGCCGGACGTATAGCCAATCGCATCATGCAGACCCCGCCAGCGGCAGGCGACGCCGTGTTCCAGACGTTCGATGCGATGGCCTTTGCCAGCGTGACGGTGGTCGGTGCGGCGATCATGCTGGCGGACGCCGACCCGCGGCTGGTCTTGCCATTGCTTGTCTGGCTTGTGCTCTATGCAGCGCTGGTGAAGTGGACAGTGAAACGCGCCGGGCCAGCGTCAAAGGCGTCAAGTGACGCGCGGTCGGCAGTAACGGGAAGGGTAGTTGATGCCTACACCAACATCCATTCCGTCAAGCTCTTTGCCTACCATGACAAGGAATTGGCCTACGCCAAAGAGGCGATCGAACATGCCCGCACAACCTTTCAAAAGGAAATGCGCATCGTAACCAAGATGGATCTGGCGCTGACTTTCCTGAACGGGTTCCTGATCGTGTCGGTAACCGGGTGGGCAATCGCGCTTTGGTATCAAGGCGCTGCAACGGTCGGGACTGTCGCCGCTGCGACTGCGCTGGTCTTGCGGCTGAACAACATGACGTACTGGATAATGTGGGCGTTTACGTCGCTGGTTCAGGCGCTGGGCGTAGTTCAGGAAGGGATGGAGACGATTACGCATCCGATCGGACTGGTCGACCGCCCAGATGCATCCGTGCTTCGCCTGACCGACGGCCGGATCGAAATCGAGGCCGTTTCGCACCATTACGGACGTGGCAGTGGTGGGTTGCAAAATCTGTCGCTTGTGCTGAAACCGGGAGAAAAACTCGGCGTTGTCGGGCGGTCTGGCGCGGGAAAATCAACACTCGTGAAATTGATGCTTCGGTTCTACGAACCCGAATCGGGCCGCATTCTGATTGATGGACAGGACATATCTCAGGTGTCCCAAGAATCGCTCCGACGGCAGATCGGAATGGTTCAGCAGGATTCAAGCCTGCTGCACCGGTCCGTGCGTGACAACATTCTGTATGGTCGCCCAGACGCCACGGACGACCAGATGATCGCGGCAGCAAAGCAGGCCGAAGCGCATGACTTCATCTTGGGACTGCAGGATTCCGAAGGCCGCACTGATTATGATGCGCATGTCGGTGAACGGGGCGTGAAACTCTCGGGCGGACAGCGCCAGCGGATCTCGTTGGCACGGGTCATCCTCAAGGATGCGCCGATCCTCATTCTGGATGAAGCCACCTCGGCCCTCGACTCAGATGCGGAGGCGGCAATTCAGGACGCGCTTTACGGAGTGATGCGCGGAAAGACCGTAATTGCCATTGCGCACCGCTTGTCGACCCTCGCAGCGATGGATCGCATCGTCGTAGTGGAAGATGGTCAGATCGCGGAGTCCGGCACTCATGCTGATCTGCTGCGGCAGAATGGCCTTTACGCTCGCTTCTGGGCACGACAGTCAGGGGGCTTCATCGGGCTTGAGGAGGTAGCAGAATGACGCTTCTTGAGAAGATGGGGACATGGATCGATGCGTTCCGTCCTGCAGATGGGCCGCCGCCCCAAACGCTAGCCGCATTCTTCCGCTGGTGCCTTTCCGGCTCATGGCCAATGCTATGGCTGGCCGTGCTGTTTTCGTCGCTTGCCGGAGTGACTGAGGTGGTCTCGGCCATCATTATGGGCTGGGTCATCGACGCGGCCGTCGAAGCGGGACCGGAAGGCTTCTTTTCCGACCATGCGTGGCTGCTTCTGGCGTGCTTGGGCTTCTATCTTGTTCTGCGCCCACTGGCGTTCGGGGTTTCTTCGGCGTCGAACAGCGTCGTGATCGGGCCTAATGTTCTGCCTCTGGTTCTCAGCCGTCTGCATCGCTGGACGCTTGGGCAGGCTGTGACGTTTTTTGACAACGACTTCGCCGGACGCATCGCGCAAAAGCAGATGCAGGCGGCGCGTGCGGTGACGGATGTGGTAACCGAAGCGATCAACACGGGTGCGTTTGCGCTGGCGTCGGTCATCGGCTCGGTGATCTACCTGCTTTCGGTTGACTGGCGGATCGCCGGGGTGCTTGCGCTTTGGCTGGTCGCCTATGTGGCGATGATCCGGTATTTTCTGCCCAAGGTGAAGGAGAACTCTGCCGCCAGGGCCTCTGCGCGGGCGATGGTCACCGGGCAGGTGGTTGATACGATCACCAACATCAAGACGGTCAAACTGTTCGCCCATGCCGATTTCGAAGATCGGGTGGCCTTGAAGTCGATGGATGTTTTCCGGGAACGAAGCCTCGAATTCGGCGTCATTTCAACCTGGTTCCGTCTGGCTCTGATGACACTTGCCGGTGTGCTGCCGGTCGTGCTGATCGGCGGCACTTTGTTGCTTTGGCAGCGTGGGCTGGCGACCGAAGGCGCCATCGCTGCTGCCGGGGCGATCGCTATGCGTATTGCGCAGATGTCGGGCTGGGTCAGCTTCACCCTGATGTCGATTTACACCTCGATCGGCGAGGTCGAGGACGGAATGCATACGCTTGCGGTTCCACACACACTTGCGGATTCGCCAAATGCCAAGGACCTTCCGCGCGTGGCTGGCGAGATTCGTTTTGCTTGCGTCAGCTTCGGTTATGGTCACGGCAGGGCGGGGGTGACCGATATTGATCTTACAGTGCATGCGGGCGAGAAACTTGGGATCGTCGGCGCCTCGGGTGCGGGCAAGTCCACCCTCGTATCACTTTTGCTGCGGCTTTATGATCCGGACGCTGGAAGCGTCAGGATTGATGGCAATGACGTTCGCGACGTAACCCAGGAATCTCTTCGCCGTCAGATCGGCATGGTCACCCAGGAAACGGCAATGTTCAACCGTTCGGCCCGCGACAATATCCTTTACGGCCGACCGGACGCGGCAGAAGCCGAGATTGTCGCCGCTGCAACCGCCGCCGAGGCTGACGACTTCATCGGTAGAATGGCTGACCACAAGGGCCGTCGTGGGTATGATGCGTTTCTTGGCGAACGTGGCGTGAAGCTATCGAGTGGGCAGCGTCAGCGCATTGCGTTGGCGCGCGCTTTCTTGAAGGACGCCCCGATCCTGGTGCTTGATGAGGCGACTTCGGCGCTTGATTCAGAGGTCGAGGCAAGTATTCAAAGCGCACTGTCCAAGGTGATGGAGGGCAAGACCGTTCTTGCCATTGCTCACCGGCTGTCAACGATCGCGGCGATGGACAGGATCATCGTCATGGAGCAGGGCAGGATCGTAGAACAGGGCAACCACGCAGCACTCCTTGCCAGGAAGGGCCTTTATGCCCGCTACTGGAACCGCCAGTCCGGCGGCTTTCTGGGGACGGACGACGAACAGGAAGCAGCCGAGTGAGAGTCACGATCGACCGCCTGGGCCACCTTGGCGATGGGCTGGCCACAGTGTCGGACGGCACCGTCTATGTGCCTGGTGTTTTGCCCGGCGAGGTGGTGGAGGGCGATCTGAACGGCGACAAGCTGATGAACGTGCGGATCGTCACGCCGTCGGCGGACCGCATAAAGGCGCCGTGCCCTCATGCGCGAACCTGCGGCGGATGCCAGCTTCAGCACGTGGCGGACAGTTTCGTCGAAGCGTGGAAAGCATCCGTCGTGTCCTCGGCCCTTGCCGCACATGGCTTGCCCCACCCGATCAGAGGCGTCGCCACGTCGCCTCCGCACTCCCGGCGGCGTGCGGTGTTTTCAGCACGGCGCACAAAATCAGGCGTGTTGATCGGGTTTCACGCCCGAGGTTCGGACACTTTGGTGGCCATTCCTCAGTGCCGTTTGCTGCATCCCGACCTGATGACCGCGGTGACGGGTTTGCAGGACCTTGCGATGATCGGTGGGTCACGATCGGCTGAGCTGTCCATGACAGTCACCCGGTCAGAAGCGGGCCCTGATGTTGCAGTCTCTGGTGGCAAGCCGCTGGACAGCGAGATGCGGATGGCGCTGGCGCGCATCGTCGAAAAGCACCGGTTCGCCCGCCTGACCTGGGAGGGAGAGGTTGTCGCTTTACGGGATTCTCCAATCCAGCGATTTGGCCGTGCGGTGGTGACGCCGCCCCCCGGTGCGTTCCTGCAGGCAACTCTGGAAGGCGAGACTGCGCTTCTTGACGCTGTACGCGAGGCATTGGGCCCGCAACAGCGGGTCGCCGATCTTTTCGCCGGATCGGGTACGTTCACCTTTCCAATCGCCGAGACCACCGAAGTTCACTGCGTCGAAGGCGACGCAGCAATGATTCAGGCCTTGGACAAGGCGGCACGCAATACCCAGGGCCTGCGCCGGATCACGTCCGAGACTCGCGACCTTTTTCGCAGGCCGCTGCAACCTGACGAGCTTATGCGCTTTTCCGGTGTGGTCCTGGACCCGCCGCGCGCAGGGGCGGAGGCGCAAAGCCGTTGCATCGCACGCTCGACGGTTCCTGTCGTTGCGATGGTGTCGTGCAACCCGGTAACATTCGCGCGCGACGCCGGCATTCTGGTTTCCGCCGGCTACGCGCTGGATTGGGTAAGGGTTGTCGATCAGTTTCGTTGGTCGACCCATGTCGAACTGGTCGCACGGTTTTCGCATCTGAGTTGACAAATCCGTGACCTCGCCAGCAAGTCGCCTCGCTAGGCAGGGGCTGTAGAATCCTGTATCCAAAAGAAAAAGAATAGAGGCGGGACAGTGATGCGGATTCTTCGTTTAGTCGTCATACTCGTGATGGCTCTTGGCCTCGCAGCATGCGGTTCGAAGTTCCGGTCGTACAACGGACCAAAGGTGACACAGGTTCAGGTCCACAAGGCCGATCGTAAGATGTATCTGCTGCATAACGACCGTGTGCTGAAGAGCTACGACGTTGCTCTTGGCTTCATGCCCGACGGGCACAAGCAGTTCGAGGGTGACGGAAAGACGCCGGAGGGCGGATATTTCATATCGCATAAGAACCCGAATTCGGAATTCCATCTGTCACTCGGGATCTCTTATCCAAACGAAGCGGACGTGGCCTTTGCCGAGTCGATGGACAAACAGCCCGGCGGCGACATTTTCATTCACGGTGGCCCGAACAAACCCATCCGAAGGCCGGACTGGACAGCCGGTTGCATTGCCGTGTCGGACAAGGAAATGGAAGTCGTCTACTCGATGATCGAACCGGGAACGCCTATCTTCATTCTTCCCTGAAGGGTCTCAGGCCCCGGTTACCAGCGTCCACCAGATCTTTCCGCCGGCTTCCTGAAACCATGCAAAGCCGAGGGTTCTCGCCGTCGGGTCCATGATGACGCCGCGGGTATCAGGCTGCGCCATCCAGGTGGACAGCGTCTCCAATTCGGTCTCGAAGGTTTCGGAAATAAGTTCGCCAACCAGACGCCCGCTGTAACCGGCACGCTGGACCCGAACCAGCGGTGACGACCCGTCCGAGCCGAAGTGCCAAGGCCGGTTTTGCACCGACATGTCACGCGAATGCGTGGCCGCAGCAGCGTTCAGCCGTGTATCATAAGCGAGCGCGGGCAGATTCTTGGCAGCCCGCAAGGTATTGACTGAATCAAGCAAACGGAACGGGATCGCGGCCTGCTCGGTCTCTGTGATACGGTAGACTTGAGGCAGCGGGCGCCCATCCGCGCCAACCGCTGGAAGTCGGCTGGCAGGAGCGCATGCCGCGATAAGAAGGGCCGGAGCCAGCAGAAGCACGGAGCGTCTTTTCATTTATCTCACCAAACCAGCGGCAGCCAAGCGCGACCGTTTCGACCCTCCATACCGAAAGCCGTGGCGGTGTTCAAACCCAAGTCTGCGGATCGGCGAAAGCTGACGGCCGAGTGATTTGCGGCCGGGCGCAAAAAACAGTAAGAGAACTTCGACATAAGAAAGAGCAGGAGAAACCTCCATGGCAAGATCAATCATCAACCGTCGCACTCTTCTGCAGGGAGCGGCTGGCGCTGCGGCGCTCACCGCCCTGCCGGCCCTTGCTCAAGATGGCACGACAGAGTTCCTTCCTGCCGCAAGCACGATCCGCAACAACGTCTCCAGCTTCCGTATGCTGGAGTGGCAGAATTATTTCGACAACACCCGTGGCGGCGCCATCCTGGTCGACATCACGTCGCGCGCCCTGCACTACTGGTCTGAAGATCAATCCATTTACCGGCTCTATCCGACATCGGTGCCACTGTCGGAAGATCTGACACGGCGCGGTAAGACCGAGGTCGTCCAGAAGGTGGTAAACCCGGCTTGGCGCCCCACCGCCTCGATGAAAGAGCGCAATCCGGATTGGCCAGATGTGGTGGAGGGAGGCGCACCGGACAACCCGCTGGGCACCCGCGCACTTTACCTGTCGTGGACCTACTACCGCATTCACGGAACTCACGACACGCGCAAGATCGGTCGCCGTTCGTCGAACGGCTGTATCGGCCTTTACAACGAACACATCGAGGAACTGTACGAGATGGCGCAGGTCGGCACGCAGGTGTTGCTTATTTGACAAAACGACAGCGACGTCCGAACAAAATGAACTTCTGCAATTGCTTTTCGGGACGTCTGCTGGTTACACGTCTTGTATGAGGATAGTCTTGGGAGCGTGTCGCCGCCTCTGAAAACTTCGGTGGCACGCATTAACTGGAGGTTAACATGAAGAAACTTGCGCTCGCTGCCGCGCTGACCGCTGTCGCCACCGCTTCCTTCGCTGGTGGCATGGCTGAGCCTGTTATGGAACCGGAAGTTGTCGAAGCTGCGACCTCGTCGTCGGCTGGCGGCATTGTTGTTCCGCTGCTGCTGCTGCTCGTGATTGCAGCGGCTGCGTCGAACTAATTTTTCGACCAGACCAAGGAAGGGACGGCAGGTTTCCTGCCGTCCTTTTCTTTTGTCATTACCCGGAAAGCCAGCCGGAAAGATTTTCGTCGATTACCGCTGAAAGCGCTTCAACGTGCGCGGCACTTTCATTCAGACACGGAATATAGGTGAACGATTCGCCGCCCGCGTGCAGAAACGCCTCGCGGATTTCACCATTAATTTCCTCAAGGGTTTCGATGCAGTCGGCTGAAAAGGCCGGTGCCATTATGGCGATCCGTTTCTTTCCCGCTTTCGCCAACTCTGCCACATGTTCCACAGTGTAGGGCTTCAACCACTCCTCCGGCCCGAAGACCGACTGAAAGGTCGTATCGATGGACCCCTTCTCCCAACCCAGTCTTTCGCGCAGCAGACGCGAGGTCTTTGCGCACTGGCAGTGATAGGGGTCGCCCTGCATCAGGTATCGCTTTGGCATCCCGTGATAGCTGGCGACCAGAACTTCAGGCCGGTGGTCCAGGGCTGCGTAGGCGACATTGACTGATTTTGCCAAGGCATCGATGTAAAGCGGATGGTCAAAGTATTCTGCAACCGTCCGCACCGCCGGCTGACGCTTTTCCTTCATCAGCGCACGAAAGAATTGATCGTTCGCAGTTGCCGAAGTGGCACCAGCGTAATGGGGGTACAGCGGAAAGAACAGAATACGTTCACAACCCGCCTCGACCATGGCGCGCACCTTGGACTCGGTGGAAGGATTGCCGTAGCGCATGCAGAAATCGACGACGACGTCTGCGCCGTGCCTCGCCTCCATGACCGCGGCAATCGCCTTGGTCTGGTCTTTTGTGATCGTCAGAAGCGGACTTTCGTTCTTCTCGTGGTTCCAGATCAGCTTGTAGTTGGCGCCTGACGAAAAAGGTCGCTTTGTCAGGATGATAAGCTGCAAAAGCGGCTGCCATTTCCAGCTTGCGTAGTCGACCACCCGCTTGTCGGAAAGGAATTCGTTCAGATATCGCCGCATCGACCAGTAATCATAGTTGTCTGGCGTGCCCAGGTTGGCGAGCAGGACACCGATCTTGGCGCGGCGGACGGGAGGATGATTCGCGGGAGCATGCAGCAAACGACCCTCTCCGGGCCGATCGATCGATGGTTCCTGCAGCTCTGTTTCGGAGTGCGGGGTTTGTCCCGCCTTGGTGTCAAGCATCGCTGTGATCCTGAAAATCGTTACAGCCGGACATAAAGGCTTATGGCCCGGGGTCAACCTTCGTCGGGAAGTCGCCGTTCTTGCGCGTTGAGGGCATCGGCCAGCCGCTGCTGTGCCGATCCTGGGCGAAGCGCCTTTGGCTGGCTTTCGTCGGGGGCCCAGCCAGTCAGGCTTATGATTTCGAAACTTGCTGGAACTCGGCCATCAGCGTCACCGTAGGTCGAGGCATACAGCGCCATTGCTTCGGTGACGATCGACCTCCTGGTCGGGTGCCGCAAACGGCCAGCCAAGGCATTGGTTTCCCCCATTGCGCGCAAGTCGCCAAGGAGGGCGTACGGCGATCCGTAAAGCACCGTCTGCAAAGTGCTGTCGGCCACGGGCATCGCAAATCCGGCGCGGTGCAGCAGATCACCCAGATCGCGGATTTCGGCCATCGGCAACACGCGGGGCGACACACCGCCGGTGATGGAAGCCTCGGCATGAGCCAGACAGGCGCGCAACTGCTGAAGCGTTCTTCCGCCCAGAAACTGCGCGATGAACAGACCGTCGGGTCGCAAAGCCAGCCTGCATTGAACAAGCTGACCAAGCGGGTCATTCGCCCAGTGCAGACTCATGGCGTGGATCACCAGATCGTGCCGTGAACGATCAAGCGACAAGACGTCCTCATCAGGCACAATCGTTGCCTGCGGAAGCGCCTTTTGCCAGAAGTGTGGAAAATCAGTGACGATCACCGGGTCCGTAAAGGTTCTGTTAACTTCGTTCAGTCTTTCCTGAACATCCGCGATCATGGCGGCGTGCAGAAAGCCCGCCCCTTGATGAGCGCCACTTTGAAGCGCTCGTTGCCGGTTGCGCGATAGGGCGACACGGTCGGTAAGTTTGGGGGGCTCTTTCATTGTGTCGAGCTTGGGGGGCTGAAATGGGTTTGCAAGAAGCGCTCCAGGTTCTTTATCCACCCCAATGCATCAGCTGCGGGACCGGTGTCACGTCAGATTTCGGGCTGTGCGGCGATTGCTGGCGTGAAACGTCATTCATAGCGGGTCTTGTTTGTGATTTGTGCGGAGTTCCGCTTCAGGGCGAGGATTCTGATCGCACTGTTCTTTGCGATGACTGCATGACGATTGCACGTCCATGGAGCCAGGGGCGCGCCGCCATGCTTTACAAGGATAACGGGCGGCGCATCGTGCTTGCCTTGAAGCATGGTGACCGGCTTGATCTGGCCCGGCCTGCGGCTTTTTGGATGCAAAAGGCCGCGCGGCCGATGCTGAAACCGAACATGCTGGTGATTCCGGTTCCTCTGCACTGGTTCCGGTTGTTCAGGCGTCGCTACAATCAGGCGGCCCTTTTGTCTTCGGCGGTCGCAAAACTGACGAGTCTGGAAAGTTGCCCAGACGGACTGATCCGCCGCCGCAGCACCGGCAGTCAGGAGGGGCGCAATCGCGATGCTCGTTTTGCAAATCTGCGGGATGCCTTCACGGTGCCGGAAAGGCACCGAAAACTGGTGGACCAACGCGAAGTCTTGCTCGTGGACGACGTCATGACTTCTGGTGCAACCTTCGCCGCCGCGACTGAGGCACTGTTTGCCGCCGGGGCCGCGTCCGTGTCGGTTCTCAGTCTGGCCCGCGTTGCGAAGGACGCCTAAATGCATATAGTCGGGATGGGTCACCCGGAAGGTCGTCATGCCGCAAATCGACATCTACACCACGCCATATTGCCCCTACTGCATTGCCGCAAAGCGGTTGCTGGCAAAAAAGGCCGCCACGATCAACGAGATTGACGTCAGCCGCGACCCCGCCTTGCGGCAGGCCATGACAGCCCGGGCGAGCGGTGGGCGGACGGTTCCGCAGATCTTTATCGGCGACCTGCACATCGGGGGCTCTGACGACTTGCACGCGCTTGACCATGCCGGCAAGCTTGACCCGCTTTTGGCCAGCTGATGCGGGCTGGACTGGTCCAACTCAATGTGACCGACGACCCCGTCGACAATCTTCGGGTAACGCAAGACCTGGTCGATCAGGCGGTATCGGCCGGAGCGGAATTCGTCCTCACGCCAGAATTGACCAATGGGCTTTCCTCGGACCGGGCGCATCAAGGGTCGGTGTTTCGGCACGAAGAACAGGATGAGACGCTCGCCGCTTTGTGCGCGAAAGCCAAGCTGCATGAAGCCTGGCTGCTCATCGGTTCGCTGGGTCTATTGACCGAGAATGCGGACGGACGTTTCGCCAATCGTTCGTTTCTGATTGGCCCGGACGGGAATGTCGCGGCGAGCTACGACAAGATCCACATGTTCGATGTCAATGTGTCAGAAACTGAAGTCTATCGGGAAAGCCAAGGCTACAGGCCGGGACAAAAGGCCGTCGTTCACAACACGCCGTTCGGTGCCATCGGCATGACGGTTTGCTACGATTTGCGCTTTCCAAGTCTCTACCGTCGCTTGGCTCAGGCCGGGGCCGACATCCTGACCGTGCCTGCGGCTTTCAACCACATCACCGGCGCGGCGCACTGGGAAATCCTGCTGCGCGCACGCGCGATTGAAACAGGATGCTTTGTCCTTGCCCCGGCCCAGACCGGCTTTCATGCCGAAACCCACGGAAAGGGCCGCCGCACTCATGGTCATTCGCTCGCGGTCGCACCTTGGGGCGAAATCCTTGCAGATGCTGGCACTGAAGTCGGCGTCACCGTCGTCGATCTTGATCTGTCGCTTGTGACCGAAGCCCGACGCCGGGTGCCATCGCTTAGTCACGACCGGGGCTTTGACGGCCCATGAGCAACGAAAAGACCGAAGACATCGCCGTCGCGCTGTTTGGTGAGCTCTTCATGGCCGACCAGTTGGCCCGAAGCCGAATTTCCAGAGTGCTTCCCAAAGGGATGGAACTGTCACATTTTTCGGTTCTCAATCATTTGGCTCGGATCAGCGACGAACGCACCCCGGCGCAACTGGCCCGGTCGTTTCACGTCACTCGGGGTGCCATGACCAACACTTTGGCAAAACTCGAATGGGCCGGCCATATCCATATCCGTCCGGACTGGGAAGACGCACGCCAGAAATTTGTTGCCATCAGCCCGTCTGGCCGATCTGCACGCGATTCAGCGGTTGCCAGCGTCGCTCCCTTGATCGGAGACGTTGTGCAGACTTTGGGCCAGGATCGGGTGAAAGGGCTTTTGTCGGTGCTGCGCGAACTGCGCTTGCGGTTGGAGGATGACGGCACCTGAACGTCACCATCCCGGCGCTTTCATGCGCAGGATGTTGGGGCAATCGGGGGCAAAAGTACAATAGGCCTTGCCCAGGCACGACACTCTTCCCTAAACTGTCGGCATCTCCCGAACGGCGGACGCTATGCCCCTTCTTAGAAGCTTCGCCATTTCTTCGGTTCTGATCGGGCTGGCGCTGGCCGGGCATCCTGCGGCTGCCGAGATGACCGGGTCGTTGAACATCAACGGGGCCACCGGGCTGATCGACATGCCCTCAGGTGACGCGCAGGATGATGCAACATTTGCATTCAGCGCCTCCGTGGTTGGCCCCGTGACGCGCGGAACCATCAGTTTTCAGATCACACCGCGCCTATCAGCAGTGTTTCGATTCCAGAAGTGGAGTGATTGGAACACTCTGTTCCCGACTGAAAGCGATACCTTCGACGATCGAAGCATGGATCTGCGCTACCAGCTTCTACAGGAAACCCGGTATTTGCCATCACTGACGATAGGGCTTCAGGACTTCACTGGAAGGGGCCTGTTATCATCCGAATACATCGCGGCCACAAAAACTGTTTCTGACAGGGCGAAGCTCACCGCAGGTGTCGGGTGGGGTCGACTGGGAACTTACGGAGGAGGTACGGCCCCGTTTGGTGCGCGGCCACCTCTGGGAACTGGAGATTCGGGCACTCCAAATTCACACCAATGGTTCCGTGGCGACGCGGCAGCCTTTGGCGGCATCGAATACAAGATCAACGATCGATGGACCTTTAAGGCAGAGTATTCGTCAGACGCCTATCTTCTGGAAACCGAAGAGCGCGGCATCCTGGAACGCAGCAGTCCCTACAACTTCGGCCTCGAATACCAGAAGGGACCATCGGCGCGGTACGGCATCTATTCCATGCATGGAACCGAGGTCGGCCTTGTCTTCCACATGATCCTCGATCCCAAAAAGCGGGCCACCGGTGGAGTGACGGGCGCGTCTCCGATGCCTGTTAAGTTGCGGCCGGCCCGATCCGTCGACCCTGAGGCCTACGACGGACAATGGGTGGAACAGGCGACCGCTGGCCCAATCCTGCGCGACAATCTGGCCAAGCGTCTGGCAATCGATGGTATCGTCGTTCAGGATATTGCCTATTCGTCCGGCAGCGTTCAGATCCGGATCCGTAACAATCGGATCGACGCCGGTGCGCAGGCCATTGGGCGGACGGCCCGCGCGCTGTCCCATGTGATGCCAGCCTCCGTGCAGGTTTTCGAAATCGTCCCCGTTGTGAACGGCGTCGGGGCATCGAAGGTGACAATCCGGCGCAGCGACCTTGAGGAGCTTGAATTCGCAGCCGATAACGCATCGCTTCTTCGGTCGCGCATATCGATCAGTGATGCAGGACCGCTTCCAGACACCGCTGTCGGCAACGACGAACTCTATCCCAAGTTCAGCTGGAGCCTGAAGCCCGCGCTTCGTATCAGCGAGCCGCTCAGGGGCGATGTGGGCTTGCGACTGAGCGCAAATTATGACGTCCGTCCGGGTCTGGTCTTGTCCGGCTCGATCTATAAGCGGCTGTTCGGCAATGCGGATCGTTCAGGTGACCCGTCTTCGTCCGTGCTGCCACATGTGCGTTCGGATGGGTCACGGTACAGCAGGTTCGGCGACCCGGCACTGGAGCGGCTGACGCTTGCCTGGTATGCCCGGCCCGCAAAAAATATCTACTCGCGGGTGACCCTTGGCTACCTCGAGCGTATGCATGCTGGCATTTCGGGCGAGCTATTGTGGAAGCCAGTCGAAAGCTCGCTCGCCCTAGGGGTGGAACTCAATTATTCCAGACAGCGCGACACGGACGGTGGCTTCGGGTTCGGCGAATACGATTACGGGATCATGACCGGCCACCTGTCGGCCTATTACGATTTCGGCAACGGCTTTGTTGGAAAGCTTGATGTGGGAAAATATCTTGCCGGAGACGTGGGCGGCACGATTTCGGTAGATCGCGTGTTCGCCAACGGATGGCGGGTTGGTGCCTTTGCAACCCTGACCGACGTGTCTTCCGCCGACTTCGGCGAAGGTGGGTTCGACAAGGGCGTTCGCTTCTCGATTCCGATCAACTGGGCGCTCGGGCAGCAGACGAAGGGTGGGTTCGGATCGACTCTGCGTCCGGCGAACGGTGATGGCGGTGCACGACTTGAAGTCGACGGCCGCCTTTACGACTCGATTCGAGACTATCACTCGGATGCCTTGGACCGCGGCTGGGGAAGGGTCTGGCGTTGAACCTGCCTGCCCGAATTGCCGCGATCTGCATTGCCTCATTGGCCCTTGTTGCCTGTGGAAACGAAAAGTCCGAACCTTCACCGATCGCTTCGGCGATGTCCGGTTTGGCGCGCACCACGATTGCGCGCGTTTCGGGAAAGGGATCATCACCCACCCGGACAGCCAGCGCAGCCCAGACATCGCGGACAGAACTGGAGGCCTACGGCATTTCGATCCTGCGGGTGGTGATCAAGTCACGTGCAGCGGACGCACTGGTCACCGTCACCGACACAAAGGGCGACGTCGTGACATGGTCAACCACGGATGGCACAACGTTCGTTCTGCGCGAAGGCGTGCTTGTGCAGACCAGAGGCATCGGGTCTGATCTCATGTCGGCTGCAGCCCCTTGGGTTGCCGATCTGCGTGCCGAGCCCGGCATCCACAAGCGATCATATTTCTTTTTGGGCGAAGATGACCAAACGAACCGTCGCGACTATGATTGCACGATGTCACGCGCCGGCGGTGAGATCATAGAAGTCTTCGAACGCCAGCACCGCACCATCCACCTCAGGGAAACCTGTGTTCGTGCGGAAGGTAAAATAACCAACGATTTCTGGCTTGAAGGGTCAATTATCCGCAAGTCACGGCAATGGACCAGCCCTGGGACGGGCTACATAGAGTTCGAATTGGCAGTTGATTAATAGTCGCGTTCAACGAAGATGCCGATCCCGGTCTCTCCATCGGCACCAAACCTGCCCTTCACCGTGACACCCGGGCGAATGTCCAGGTTAAGGTTGATTTGGCTTTTGCCCTCTTGATCCACCTCGACCTCTGTATATACGTTCTCAGACAAGTACTTTCCGGCCCGTAGCGCCGCAGTGCCATCCTCGCCGGTCGTCAGATCAAGGTCATCCAGTCCGAACCCTTGCCGAAGCCGTCCGATCACGCCAACTCCGCCGCGCCCCGCAAGAACCGCTACGGCATTGGCAAGTTGGGCTGCCTGTAGTGGCGAAATGGTATCAAGCCCACGGCCGAACAGCAGGCGCGACAGCACCTCTTCCTGCGGTAGATCCGGGTTCGAGGTAAACGCCACCTCAGGCTCGTTGACTGGCCCATTTATGGTGACAAAGCTGACGATCCCGTCGCTTTCCGTGCTGGCCGAAATACTGATCTCTGGCACGAAGTTACCCTGCAGAGCCATACTTGCCTGCGATAGGACCAGGCGCTTGCCCAAGATGTCCAGCCGCCCGCGGATCAGACTGAACTCTCCTGCGGGCACGATCGCGTCGGACCTTCCGGTCAGTCGCAGGGATCCGCCAAGCTCGGCATCAATGCCTCGACCGCGGATGAACATTCGGTTCGGTGCCAGCAAGTTCACGTCCAGGCTGAACGCGCCAGATCCGCGCACTTGCCGCCCCTCGCTTGCCAGACCAATCAGCCCAGCCTTTCTGCGGGTTTCCTGAACCGCAACCGGCTCGGCGCGATGCCGGAGGTCGGGCAACCCCGAAGCGCCGCCAAATCCCGAAGAGGGCACGCGGATTTCTGTCTCCGACAGGCTGATCGTGCCCGAAATCTGCCCGCCCCCTGAGAGTGGACCCGAAATCTTGAGCGCTCCATCCGCGAACGTCTGAAACAAATCGGGATCCACGAGCCGGACGCGGTTCAGCACGACATCAATATCTGCGACGAACGGGCTTATCAGCTCAAACGTTCCATCCAGACGTGCCCTGCCACCCGTAGACGGTTCGCTGGTGGCCGATACCCGAGCTGTCCCGCCTGCCAGATCTACAATCGCTTCCGTGCGTTCCAGTGCAATGCCCAGATCCGGGTCGGTAATGCGCCCGCCGGAAAGGGACAGCCGTCCAGTCAACGACGAAAGCCGCAATGGGCCGGCAAGTTTCAGGTCAAAACGCACCGGTCCCGAGATGGCGCGGGGTTCAAGAACCACATTTGCCAGCGCAGATTGTGCACTACCGGCAATGACAATATTGGCGTCATCGAAAGTTTGCGACAACCGGCCCGTGATGGTGGCATCGGTCTGCCCCGGACCTTTGCCGCGAAGATCCAGCACATACCCTCTGTCATCCTGCTCGGCTGTTCCGGAAAACCTAAGCTCGCCCGGAAAGCCCGGTGCAATAAGCGCAAGGTTGGCAAGCCTTGCGTCAAGCGTGATCTTCCTCTTTGCTCCAGCAACGGTCCCCGTTGCAGCCAGCGAAACTTGCGGGGTGGCAATCCGCGCTTCCTCCACCTGTAACACGCCATCGTTCACCCGAAGGGTTGCTGAAAGCTGGCTTTGCCCTTCAAGCAGGCGGTCAAGCTGCTGGTCGCCAATTCCCAGGTTGGACCCGGTTCCATCAACCCGCAAGACACCGGCATCCGCCGATCCAGAAAAGGCAGCGTCAATTTCTGCGCGTCCCCGATAGCCGGGACCAAGAGCGCCAAGGTCGGCGAAAATCAGATTGGCAGTCAGGTTCGATGCTATGGATGACAAGTTTCCGGACGCCTGCACAACCAGCGATTTCGCGGCCAGATTGAACGACCGCAGGACAGTTCCGCTTTCGTTGCGCAGAAGTGAAAGAGTGGTTGTCGACTGATCGGCAAGCAATCGGTCAAGCTCGGCGATGCCGATCTCAAGCCCCTTTCCTACGAAAGATCCTTCCACATCGAAAAACCCGGAAAGTCGGCTGGCAGATCCTTTCAGGATAGCCCTGCCGGCTCCGCCAATGGGCCGCGCAGCAAGCCCACTGAACCTGGAGAAATCGGCAGCGGTAACCTCGACCTGACCAGAGGTCAGAAAGGCATCCTCCAGCCCGGCAACCTTCAGGCTGGCCTTGCCCGCGTAACCTTCACCCTCGATCCCAACGATGGGAAGGCTGAGCACACCGTCGCCTTCAAGCCAGTGCGCAACTACCCGGCCGGTCAGCGCAGAACCGACAGCCTGGGCAAGCCCTGGATCTGTCGGCTGAATATCGTCGGCAGCGAACGTCAGGCTTGCTCCGAAATTGCGTCCGGCAGGCGTCCTGCCAATGCGCCCCGATCCGTTGACCGAAAGATGCCCGACAGCAAGGTCCGGCCGTTTCAATCCGCGAACGTCGATAGAGCCGGACCAACCCTCGCCGCTGTTGGGGGCAAACTCGACTGACAGGTTCGCCTCGGCGACCTCGGTCGGCAAGCCGCTCAAGGGCAAGAGTACTGGCGCACCATCTGGCGACGCAATCCGTCCCAGCACTGAAACCTGTTGTGGCAGGCCATCCGGCGCAAGCGTGACGGCCCCGGACAGTTGCAATGACTGTGTGGCCACCTTGAAGGTTTGCAGATCAATCTGTCCGGTGGGCAACCGCGTCGCCTCAAGCCGCAGCGCCACTTCAGAACCGAAGAATTCGGCGTAGTCGGGCAGAAACAGCGGGGCAAGATCACCTGAAAGGTCGGCGGAAAAACGGTACGCTTGTCCATCAACGGCCGCGGTCGTGACTGTTCCTGAAAGCCGGTCAACCCCGCTTGTCGCAAGGCGGACATCGGCCGCAAAATCATCGAACGGGCCGCTGCCTTTCACGGAAAGCTCTGCTTCCGGCGCATCTGGCAAATCCAGCAGGGTTGTCACCAGTCCGTTCTGCCCTTCGGCGGCCAACAGGTTCACGCTCAGGTTTTTATCAGCGTTGGAATAGGTTGCTTCCAGCGTGATTGTGCCATCCGGACCGCTGTCGTTGCGAATGAGCGCAAAAGAGGCTTTCCCCTCACCCGCCACCAGCGACAAGGAGGCTTCCAGGCTTCCCTCAACCGCCTGTCCGAACAGTGCCGGGTCTAGCACGATCCGCTCTGCGGCAACGCGGCCGATCTCGATGGACACCGGCAACTCTGGAAGGCTGAAACCCTGCGCTTCCGGCGAAAGCGCGCCTGACCCGGTGTTGGGCGCACGCGAGACGATGATTTCCTCTGCCGATAGCTCGCTGACCACCACTTCGCCTGACAGCAGCGCCGAGCGGCTCCAATCGAGCCTTACACCGTTCAGTGTGATCCACACGCCCTCTTCGTCGGCAATCGAAATGCTTTCGACCGAGGCCACGGAAGACAGCGCCCCTGCGAAGCCGGTGATGCTGACATTGCGGCCAGCGCTGGACAGGTTTTCTTCAAGAAACTCTTCAAGATACCCGCTACCATCGTCTTGCGCGTGAACCGGAACCGTCGATAACAGCAGGATTGCAAGAACACGGCGCATCAGAACGCCTGCCCCAGGCCGACGTAAATCTGGACGCCGCTCCCCGTCGTTCCCCCGACCGGTGCGGCCACGTCAAGCCGGATCGGCCCAAAGCCTGTGTCATAGCGCAGGCCCAACCCGGCACCGGAATGCCATCCACCAACATCATCGAAAAATCCATCCAGGCCGATCTGCCCGGCATCGATGAACCCCACAATTCCGATCCGGTCGGTCACCTTCGCACGCACTTCCGCCGAGGCTCCAAGGAAATAGGTGCCGCCCAGCAGGAACTGAGGCCCAAAGCCACGCGCCACAGAAATGCCCAGCGACCGATAGGGCTGCCCGCGCACCGTCCCGCCGCCGCCGGAAAAGAAAAGATCGTCTCGCGGGGTGCCCAGCACCGTCGCACCAAGGATCGCACCCGCTTGCGCGCGCGCCGCCAGAACAAGGCGGCCGGGTTCGCCGAGGCTGCGGTAAACACGACCGTCCATAGTTAGGCGTGCGCCTGAATCGCTGGTCCCAAAGCCCAGGAACGGCTTCACTTCCGCGTCCAGATAGGTGCCCGCTGTCGGGTTGGTGGCGATGTCACGACGGTCCCATGTCACGCCAATTGGCAGCGACAGGTTTCGGAAACTGAATGATCCGCCGGGATCGCGGCCTTCCTGCGCCTTGTAGGTCAGGCCGGCGCGGGCGGTAAGCTGTTCGGAAAAGATGTGCGTGAATGCCAACCCGAATTCTGCGGTATTAGCGTAATAGTCGATCTCATCAAGGTGCGAGATGCCGAAGGCCAGGCCGGCAGTGGTGTCTGGCGTAATCGTTGCCGGGCGGTCGAGTGTCACACCAAGCGAATAGTCCACACCGCTATAGCCGGATCCGATGTTGGTGATCTCGCCCTCAACCTTCAGCCGCTCGCCGCCGCCCATCAGGTTGCGATGCAACCAGTAACCAGTAAGCGCGAGGCCGTCGAGACTGGCGACTTCGGCGCCAAGCGAAAAGCGCCGGGGTTTCTGCTCCACCAGGGCTGCGGTGATGCCAACAAGGTCGGGTGCTGTGATGGCTTCGGCTTCGGTCAACGCTACCGATGAAAAGATGCCTGTCCGGCGTAGTCGCGTGGCAGCACGGTTCAGCTCACGCTCGCTGAACACCTCGCCTTCCGGCAAGCCTGCAATCTTGCGGATGCGTTGCGTCCGCATCCGCTCCGCACCTTGGATGGTAAGCGATCCAAGGCGAAGCCTCGGTCCAGGGTCAAGTCGCAGATCCGCAGCAAGTCGGGCGCTGGGGTGGTCGGCGACCAGATCCTGCCGTGAAAGACCGGCCTTGGCGTGGCCCATGTTCCGCCATGCCGTGATCGACGTGGAAAGCGCATCCGCTATCACGCCACTTTCGGCGGCCTCCCCAGGGCGGAAGCCTTGCGGCAGGTCGGTTCCCTGGGCAAGCGGCGCTATAGTCGTCTGCGAAAACCTGAACTGAGGGCCGGGATCGACCATTACGGCGATCCGGTCGATCCGGGCGGGGGCTTCAAACGGCGGGATCGCAGCGGCTTCGCGCCCATCCAATGTGATGTTGACCACTACGGAATAGTGGCCGCGCGCGTAAAGCGCGTTGACGATACGCGCGTAATCGGCACGAGCGGCTGCGAACAGATCCTGTGGATTGGTCTGCTCCTGCGCCTGTTGTGACAGCAGAAGCGAGGCATCGCGGACGGCCTTGGCAAGTTTCTTGTCCGCTCCGGACACAACAAAATCCAGCCGGTCAAGTGCCCCGGCGGGAAAGCCGACAACTGCCGCTGCGAGGGTAAGGGCTGCGACCTGAAGCAGCGAAAGAAAGGGGCGGTTCGCTGCCACGCGGGCCTCATAAATCGTCCAGAACAAATTATCGCAGGTTGCCAAAGCGAGGGCAATGAACCTTCGCGACTTGAACCGGAAAACCGCCGCGACCACCCAGCCATCCCGCGCAAGACTGTTCAAGCCTGCTCCCAACTCTATCCGCGCCAACAACACGGCCCTTGCAGACTCGGTTCCGCTTCCATATATGGCTGTCAACAGATGCTACGGGGTCCAAACTCGAAGCTACCGCAAGAGATGCACGGGCCCTGCGGCCCGTTTTTCATTTTAAGGGGACCGAACATGTCGGACCTGATCGCCAAAACCTCGATCGACCGCCGGTTGGCGGACATCATCGGACCTGTCATCGAAGGGATGGGGTTCGAATTGGTGCGCGTGCGTCTGATGGGCGGCAAGACGCGCATCCTGCAGATCATGGCCGATAAGGCAGAGGGCGGCATCGACGTTGACGAGTGCGGCCAGATTTCAACCGCCGTGTCCGCCGTGCTGGACGTGGAAGACCCGATCGAAGACAATTACGTGCTTGAAGTTTCCAGCCCAGGGATCGACCGACCGTTGACCCGCCTCAAGGACTTCGAAGTGTGGAAGGGGTGGGAAGCCCGGGTGGAGACGTCCGAATTGATCGACGGCCGCCGCCGGTTCAAGGGCACTCTGGCCGGAACCGAAAGCGACGAGATCCTGATCGAGATCGAGGAAGGCGGCGAGACGCTGACCATCGGCTTGAAATTCGAGTGGCTGTCGGACGCCAAGCTGATCCTGACCGAAGACCTGATCACCGAGATGCTGCGTCAGCGCAAGGCGCAGGGTGTTGACCCGGACAAGTTCGACAGCATCGAAAACGAGACAGATACCGATGACACCGAAGGGGACGACGTTCCCCCAACGAAACACTAAGCGGGAGACACACATCATGGCGATTACCTCGGCCAACCAGCTTGAGCTTCTGCAAACCGCCGAAGCGGTGGCGCGCGAAAAGATGATCGACCCCGAACTGGTGGTTCAGGCGATGGAAGACAGCCTCGCCCGGGCCGCGAAGTCGCGGTACGGCGCGGAAATGGACATCCGCGTTAAGATCGACCGCAAGACCGGCCGCGCGTCGTTCACGCGGGTTCGCACGGTGGTCGAGGATGACGCGGTGGAAAATCACCACGCTCAAGTGACGGCAAAGCAGGCTAAGACCTGGCTCGCTGACCCCAAGGTGGGCGACGAGATCATCGACGAGGTTCCCCCGGTCGATCTCGGCCGCATCGCGGCGCAATCGGCCAAGCAGGTTATCCTGCAAAAGGTCCGCGAAGCCGAGCGTGACCGCCAGTTCGAGGAATTCAAGGACCGCAAGGGCACCATCATCAACGGTGCCGTCAAGCGCGAGGAATACGGCAACGTCATCGTCGACATCGGTCGCGGCGAAGGCATCTTGCGCCGCAACGAAAAGATCGGCCGCGAAAGCTACCGCATCGGCGACCGCGTTCGCTGCTACATCAAGGATGTGCGCCGGGAAGCCCGTGGTCCGCAGGTCTTCCTGTCGCGCACTGACCCTCAGTTCATGGCCGAACTCTTCAAGATGGAAGTGCCCGAAATCTACGATGGCATCATCGAAATCAAGGCCGTTGCCCGTGACCCAGGCAGCCGCGCCAAGATCGCGGTGATCAGCTACGACAACTCGATCGACCCGGTCGGCGCCTGCGTCGGCATGCGCGGCAGCCGTGTGCAGGCCGTGGTGAACGAACTTCAGGGCGAAAAGATCGACATCATCCCGTGGAATCAGGATCAGGCGACATTCCTCGTGAACGCGCTGCAACCAGCCGAAGTCTCGAAGGTCGTGATCGACGAAGAGGCGGGCAAGATCGAAGTTGTCGTTCCGGACGAACAGCTTTCCCTCGCCATCGGCCGTCGTGGCCAGAACGTGCGCCTCGCTAGCCAACTCACCGGCCTTGATATCGACATCATGACCGAAGCGGAGGAAAGCCAGCGCCGTCAGGCCGAGTTCGCCGAACGCACCAAGCTGTTCATGGATACACTTGATGTGGACGAGATGATGGCCCAGCTTCTTGTTTCGGAAGGCTTTACCAATCTGGAAGAGGTGGCCTACGTCGATCTGGACGAACTCCTCTCCATCGACGGTTTCGACGAAGGCACCGCCGGTGAACTTCAGGCACGTGCCCGCGATTATCTGGAGGCGGCCAACGCCAAGGCCATGGAAAACGCCCGTGCCTTGGGTGTCGAGGATAGCCTGGTTGAATTCGAAGGACTCACTCCCCAGATGCTGGAAGCGCTGGGCAAGGATGGCATCAGGACGCTGGAAGATTTTGCCACCTGTGCTGATTGGGAACTGGCCGGTGGCTGGACCACCGAGAACGGCGTCCGCAAGAAGGATGAGGGTGTCCTCGAGAAATTCGACATGAGCCTCGAGGAGGCGCAGCATCTGGTGATGACCGCACGGGTCATGCTGGGCTGGGTCGACCCCGCCGAGCTTGAAAGATCCGTCGAAGAAGACGCGGAGGCCGAGGTCTGATTCAGACCTCGGAAACCCAAGCGTTGACACGCGGCGGCCGGGAAAAAGATCAGGACGAACCGGAACGCAAGTGCATTGCGACCGGAGAAAGCCAGCCAAAAGCCGGGTTGATCCGCTTTTGCCTGGACCCTGACGGCATGGTAACGCCGGATATTCTTGGTCGTTTGCCGGGGCGCGGTTTCTATGTCAGCGCCGACCGCGCCGCACTTGAAAAGGCCGCCAAGAAGGGTCTTTTCGCCCGCGCAGCGCGTCAGCCGGTCAAGGTGCCGGATGATCTGGCCGATCTGGTCGAGGATCTGTTGGTCCGGCGAGTCGTTGACCTTGTCAGTATGGCCCGCAAGGCCAGTGGCGCGGTCATGGGATATGAAAAGGTGAAGGACTGGCTGGCGAAGGGCAAGGCGGCGACGCTTTTGCAAGCCAGCGACGGGTCGGAACGGGGCAAGACCAAGCTTTCTCCACCCGAGCGTGACGGCGGTTTCATTGGAGTTTTGACCGCCGGGGAATTGGGTTTGGCATTCGGACGCGAACGTGCGATACACGCCGCGCTTGCCGCTGGTGGACTCAGAACCCGTGTTGTAGAGGAAGCGGCAAGGCTGGCCGGAGTGCGAGGGCATTCTGGCAGGCAGGACGGCGGCGAGACCGCCATGAAGGATACGTAGGACGCATGAGCGATACAGACGGCAAGAAACCCCTTGGCCTGGGTGGCGTGCCCCGTTCGGGTCAGGTGAAGCAAAGCTTCAGCCACGGCCGGACCAAAAGCGTCGTGGTCGAGACGAAGCGCAAGCGTGTGGTGGTTCCGGCAACAAAGCCCGCAACCCCGGTCGCTGGCACGTCCGGCGTATCGACCAGCTATGGCGACCCATCCAAGCGGCCTGCCGGTATCTCTGACGCCGAGATGGAGCGTCGGATGGCTGCTCTGCGTGCCGCGAAGGCACGCGAGGCTGAAGACGCTGTCCGCCGCGCAGAAGAAGACCGCGTCCGCGAGGAAGACCGCGCGCGCCGCCGAGAAGAGATCGAGACGAAAGAGCGTGAAGACCGCGCCCGCGAGGAAGCTCTTCGCCTGAAGGCCGAGGAAGAAGCTCGCGCCGCACGCGAAGAGGCCACAGCCAAGGCTGCTGCGGCTGATGCCCGCAAGGCCGATGTGCTTGGCACCCGATCGCGCTCCACCACGCCTCCCCCGGCGGCGACCGAGGCTCCGGCCAAGGCGGCGCCCGCGACGGCTACTCCAGGTGGCGATCCCCGTGGTCCGGCGTCTGCCAAGCCCGGCCTTGCCCCGCGCAAAACCGAACGCGAACGTGATGCAGAACGTGACCGCGGTGCCAAGCGCACCGCAGGTGAAGATGCGCGCCGCACTGGCAAGCTCACACTGAACGATGCGCTTGCAGGCGACAGCGGGCGGACCCGCAGCCTTGCCGCGATGAAGCGCAAGCAGGAAAAAGCCCGTGCCAAGGCGCTCGGCCTTGGTCAGAAGGCTGAAAAGCAGGTGCGCGACGTGCAACTGCCGGAAACCATCGTTGTCAGCGAACTAGCCAACCGGATGGCCGAACGCGCCGCCGATGTGGTCAAGGCCCTGATGAAGATGGGGATGATGGTCACCATGAACCAGGCCATCGACGCAGACACGGCCGAACTGGTGATCGAGGAATTCGGTCACAAGGCGGTTCGGGTTTCTGACGCGGACGTCGAACAGGTGATCGATACTGTCCGCGACAGCGACGAAAATCTGGTGCCTCGCCCGCCGATCGTTACGATCATGGGCCACGTCGACCATGGCAAGACCAGCCTTCTGGATGCGATCCGTCATGCCAACGTCGTTTCTGGCGAAGCGGGCGGGATCACCCAACACATCGGCGCTTATCAGGTCACCACGGATACCGGCGCGAAGATCAGCTTCCTTGACACGCCAGGCCACGCGGCCTTCACCTCGATGCGCTCGCGTGGCGCGCAGGTCACGGACATCGTGGTGCTGGTTGTGGCTGCCGACGATGCGGTGATGCCGCAAACGGTCGAAGCGATCGCCCACGCCAAGGCCGCCAAGGTGCCGATGATTGTGGCAATCAACAAGATCGACAAGCACGGCGCCGATCCGCAAAAGGTGCGGACCGACCTTCTGCAGCACGAGGTGGTTGTAGAAGCCATGTCGGGCGATGTGCAGGACGTGGAAGTCTCGGCCAAGACCGGCAAGGGCCTGGATAAACTTCTGGAAGCCATTGCGCTGCAGGCGGAAATCCTTGAACTCCGGGCCAACCCGAAGCGGGCAGCCTCGGGTGCGGTGATTGAGGCCAAGCTGGACGTGGGACGCGGTCCTGTCGCGACGGTGCTGGTTCAGAACGGCACGCTTCGCAAGGGCGACATCTTTGTCGTCGGCGAGCAGTGGGGCAAGGTACGCGCCCTGATCAACGACAAGGGCGAGACGGTCACCGAAGCCGGGCCGTCTGTTCCGGTCGAAGTTCTGGGCCTTTCTGGAACGCCGTCGGCGGGTGACACGCTGAACGTGGTGGAAACCGAAGCGCAGGCGCGTGAGATCGCGACCTACCGCGAGAAGGCCGCCAAGGACAAGCGCGCCGCTGCGGGTGCGGCGACCACGCTGGAACAACTGATGGCGAAAGCCAAGGCCGACCTGTCGGTATCGGAGTTGCCGATTCTGGTGAAGGCCGATGTGCAGGGGTCTGCCGAAGCGATCGTGCAGGCGATGGAAAAGATCGGCAACGAAGAAGTGCGCGTCCGCGTGCTGCATTCGGGCGTGGGTGCCATCACCGATACGGACGTGGGGCTGGCGGAAGCCAGTGGCGCGCCGATCATCGGTTTCAACGTGCGCGCCAATGCCTCGGCCCGGAACTCGGCGCATCAGAAGGGGGTCGAGATCCGCTACTACTCGATCATCTATGATCTGGTTGACGATATCAAAGCCGCGGCGTCGGGTCTGCTGAAAGCCGAGGTTCGCGAGACCTTCATCGGATACGCGACGATCAAGGAAGTCTTCAAGGTCACCGGCGTTGGCCAGGTGGCGGGTTGCCTTGTCACCGAAGGGGTGGCGCGGCGGTCGGCGGGCGTGCGGTTGCTGCGCGATAGCGTGGTGATCCATGAGGGCACCCTGAAGACGCTGAAGCGCTTCAAGGATGAAGTGAAGGAAGTCCAGTCCGGACAGGAATGTGGCATGGCCTTCGAGCGGTACGAAGATATCCGTCCGGGTGACGTGATCGAAATCTTCGAGCGGGAAGAGGTTCAGCGGACGCTGGCCTGACCGCAGGAAATGGACCCCGCGTCGCCTGTCCCACCGTGGGACATCAGCGCGGGGTGACGTTGCGCCCCGCCTTTGTCCAGCGTGAGCGAGACTCCGGGTTTGAGTGATCCGACCCCCACCCTGGGACTGCCCGGAGGCAGGGTTTCCCGGCTTTGCTCAGGGTGTCAGGCTGGTAACGCCGCCCGATTTCGTCAGCATGATCGGGACCTTGTTTCTGATCGCGCCGTGTGGCCGGTCGTCTTTGAAGTATCTACGCCAAGCCTCCAACTTTTCTGCCGCATCTGCAAGGGTCAGGAACCAGTGTTGGTTCAGGCATTCGGCACGAAACCTGCCGTTGAACGCTTCGATGAAGGCGTTGTCGGCGGACTTGCCAGGCCGGGAGAAGTCGAGCACGATCCCACGTTGATAGGCCCAGAGGTCCATGTCCCGCGATACGCACTCGCTGCCCTGATCGCCCCTGATTGTCTTCGGTTGACGGACAAGGGTTTCACAGATCTACCTGATCCGCTTGGCGAAAGAAGCCTGATCAGCGCGGCGGGACTTGCAGTGGAACGTCGAGCGGTCGAAGCCGATGACCCCACAAGCCGGCAGGATCGATACCGCCCACTCGTTGCACATTCCGCGAACCAAGACGCTGTAAGCCATTGGCTGGATGGAGTGTGGAGCCAGACTCTCGGAGCAACGACACAGGCGATCCTGAAGACCAAGCCGTTCGAGTTTTCCGCCGTTGGTCTGTCCGATCTCGGCATAGAATCGCTGCGTGCTGATGCGCTGCTGACAGTTCAGGCCGCCATCGAACGCGAGGATCTTGACGTAGCAAGCGCAGACGGGGCGCAGCGGTCTCTGGCGTTGCTGTCAGGATTCCTGAACCAAGCCCAACAAATGGCAATGAAGATCGAATTCTATGTCTGGTCAACACGACAGGACAGTCGCGTTCGTGAGGGTCATGCTGAGCGGAATGACATGATTTTTCGATGGGACATGCCACCCGAAGGTGGTCATCCGACGGAGGATTTCGGATGCAGGTGTTACGCTCGGGCCTTGGGCATCGAAGGCTGTTGGGCGCGTGTTCGACCGTCCGTCGAAGGGTCGTGGCAGACATTGAGGAGTGAGAGGGCAATGTCGACCACATGTACCTTGACACTTGTGGATTTGTGACCGTCGGCAAGGGCAAGATGCTGCCGGATGCAGCCCGCGCATCTGCGCTGCCGTTTCGGGTCCGCGCGACGGACGTACCTGCGGCTGATGAAGAGATTCGTGCAGAGTATGATCTGATCGCCGGGATGGAGGCTTCGCAGACACGCGGCGCTGCGTTCTATGAACAGTTCACTTCCCTGTCTCTGCCGCAGGCCGACATTGATGAACTTGTGCAAGATCACCTGCGGCAGGATTTTGAAGCCCTTCTCCGACAGTATCCCGGTTTCGGAAACCTGCCCTTGTCGGCTCAGATTGCGCTGTGGGACATGATTTACAATCTTGGCCCAACGGGACTGGCGCAGTTCCAGATGTTGCGGCAAGCTATCTTGGATGAGGCAAAAGCCGATGATTGCGCTGGTTGCCACATCTGCGGCAATGGTCAGATAGGGTCTGCCAACGAAGATGCCATGATCGTCGATCACCTCGACGAACTGGATATCGGCCGGTGTGTGATCGATTTGGACGACCTCAAGGGCATGGGTGGCGCGGATGTACCCCGGACGCGGCTTCAGGCGGTGCAAGTGTTTGCCACCGGAAAGCCGTCGCCGCGCAATCTCCTCGGGGGGGACACGCGCGGGATCCTCTTGGCAACGGTGACATAGGCCGGAGGCTTGAACGCTTCGCCGACACAGCGCGCGCGGATTTCGTCGACGATCGGGGCGAGATCGGGTTGTTCTGGCCGCAGCCACATCTCCCGCAAGGTCGCGACAATGATAGCTTCCACGCCGGTCGATATCCTCGCGCGCCGCGCGCCGCTTGTTCGCGGCAGAAGCGACGACACACGACGCTCCCCACGATACCGAGCGAGGTGATTGTAGATCGGACGGGTCGACAGGCGCAGTTCCACCGCTGCCCGGCTGACAGACTCCCACATCAGCAAATCGCCATCGAGGATCCGGTCCAGTTCACGTGCAGTCCGGATGGCCTTCGACCACGCCTCATCCGAGACTCTGTGGCCTGCTTGCGTCTGAGGTCGATCGTTACTTGGCCCTGTCGTTCGGCCGTGCCCTTCGAGCCCTATTGAAGCCCCTGATGAAATTGAAGTCGCAAAGCAGAAACCCGCCCAGCTTCCCGCGCTACCATCCGGAAATCATGTGAAAACGACGCAGTGAAATCGTGAAGAAAAAGCGACATCGGGTGTCAATAATTGCAAGAACTTAGTCGTATCATTCAGTTTCTGTTAACGCCTTGCGCCATCGGCGCGGGTCAGAACCAGTCGCGCAGGATCGGGATCAGCGGCAGGTCGGCGGGCGGCATCGGATAGTCGCGCAATGCGGACGGCTTGACCCAGGCGAGGGCCTGCCCCTCGCGGCCGTGGGCGATGCCTTGCCATTTGCGGCAGGCGAAGAGCGGCATCAGGAGATGGAAATCGGGGTAGCTGTGGCTGGCGAAGGTCAGCGGCGCGAGGCAACTGGCCCAGGTGTCGATGCCAAGTTCTTCGTGCAACTCGCGGATCAGGGCGGCTTCGGGGGTTTCACCTGGTTCGACCTTGCCGCCGGGAAATTCCCACAGACCGGCCAGAGATTTGCCTTCGGGGCGCTGGGCCAAGAGCACCCGACCGTCGGGGTCGATCAGGGCGACGGCGGAGACGAGGATCGTTTTCATTCGCGTCCTTTACGGCAGCCGCCGGGGGTTTCACACCCCCGGACCCCCGTGGGATATTTTTCCAGAGAGGAAGATCAGGAGCGGTAGTCGGCATTGATCTCGATGTAGCGGGAGGTCAGATCGCAGGTCCAGACGCTGCGCTTGCCGGTGCCGAGGCCCATGTCGACGTGGATCAGAAGCTCTGGCTTCTGCATGTAGGCGGCACCGTCGACTTCCTTGTAGTCGGGGTTGCGCCAGCCGTTTGCGGCAACGAGGATGTCACCGAAGCGGATGGAAAGGCGGTCGCGGTCGGCTTCGGCACCGGATTTGCCGATGGCGGCGACGATGCGGCCCCAGTTCGGGTCTTGCCCGGCGATGGCGGTTTTCACGAGAGGTGAGTTGGCGATGGCGAATGCCGCCTTGGCGGCGTCAGTGTTGGAAGCGGCACCCGTCACCCGCACTTCGACCAGTTTGGTGGCACCTTCACCATCGCGGACGACTTGCAGCGCGAGGTCGCGCATCACGCCGTGGAGCGCTGTTTCAAATGCCTTGGCGACCGGGCCTTTCACCTCGGCCGCTGGCGAGCGGCCGGTGGCGGCGATAAGGAGCGTGTCGGAGGTGGAGGTGTCGCTGTCGACGGTGATCGAGTTGAAGGTGGCATCGACGTTGCGCGACAGCATCTTTTGCAGGTTGGCGGCAGAGATCCTTGCATCCGTGAAGATGTAGACCAGCATCGTCGCCATATCTGGCGCGATCATGCCGGAGCCCTTTGCGATGCCGGCGATGTGGATCGTGCCGCCTTCGCCCTGCACGGTGGCAGCGGCCCCTTTCGGGAAGGTGTCTGTCGTCATCATCGCGAGGGCGGCCATTTCGATGGCGTCTTCGCGCAAGTGGGCGGCAAGCTCGGGGATCTTTGCGGTGATGCGGTGATGCGGCAGCGGTTCACCGATGACACCGGTGGACGAAGAGAACACGCGGGTGGCAGGGATGCCGAGCGCGGCGGCAACGCCGGAAGTGACGGCAGCGACGGCTTCATCGCCCCCGCGGCCGGTGAAGGCGTTGGAATTGCCGGAGTTCACCACGATGGCGGCGCCAGAGCCGTCGGTCACCTTCAACGCCAGTTTGGCCTGGCAATCGCGCACGCAAGCCGAGCGGGTGGTGGAACGGGTGAACACCCCCGCCATAGCAGTGCCGGGGGCAAGGCGGACGAGCATCACGTCCTTGCGGTCTAAGTAGCGCACGCCAGCCTCGACGGCGGCAAATTCCACCCCGGCGATGGTGGGGAGGGCAGGGAAGCTGGCCGGGGCCAATGGCGACACGGGCTTGGCCTTCTTGACCGGACCGGGCGGTGTATCGCTGCCCTCGGTCAGGGAACGCAGCTTCTTTTTCAGCGCCTTGGCCTTGGCTTTCCAGTCAGTCTTACCCATTCCCCTGCCCCCCTTTGTGCCCCGGATCAGTCAAACAGTTCAGTCGATCAGCGCGGTGTTTTTCAAAAGTGCCGGGTTGATCGCTTCGCCGGGCTTCGTCACGGCGGCGGCGGCGGTCAGTTCATCGACCTTCGCCTTGATCGCGGCCGACTCCAGTTCGGCGGCCAGTTCATCGCGCAGTTCGTCAAGCGTTGGTTTGGCGGCGACACGGGTCTCCTTGACGAGGATCAGGTGGTAGCCGAAATCCGATTTGATCGGGCCGGTAACCTCGCCAACCTTGGCGGCAATCACAGCGTCCTCGAACGGTTTCACCATCATGCCAAGGCCGAACCAGCCAAGATCGCCGCCATTGGCGCCCGAGCCGGTATCGGTGGAATTGGCCTTTGCGACCTCGGCAAAGGCGGCGCCGTCAGCGACTTCCTGTTTCAGGAGGTTCGCCTTTTCCTCGGTCTCGACCAGAATGTGCGAGGCGTTGTATTCGGTCTGGGGCGCGGCATCCTTGAAGCGCGCCTCGTAGGCGGCTTGCAACGCCTCATCGGTGACGGCGGTCTGCACGATGCCCTGGATCGCGACACCGGAGACATAGCCGCGACGGTCATTCTCGATATTGGCGCTGTCGCGGGCCGACAGATCCTTGACCGACTGGGCCAGCGCTTCCTGCTGCACCAGCTGGTCGAGGATTCCCTTGAAGAGCACATCGTCGGGCAGCGTCTGGTATTGTTCGGGCAGGGTTTCCTTCAGCGCGATCATGTGGCCGAGGGTGATGTTGGTGCCGTTGACGGTGGCGACAACCGTGGCGGCGGTTTCACCTTCGGCCAAAACGGGGGCTGCAAGGAACACGATTGCGGCAACCGAGGACCAGAATCCTGCGTATTTCGTCATTTCACCATCTCCTGATCCGGGCCGTGGGCCGCGCGACGTTGACTATACCCGGCCTACCCCTTAAATCGCGACAGTCGCGTGAGACAGGGCCGACCGGCTTTCTTCTTGGCTCTTCTATGGAAGGCAACGAGGACCGGCAAGTCCGGCAGCCACACGATGACGTAATCATCGTCCCACGGAGAAAACATGCTTGGTCTAGGTGCAATCGCGCGGAAGGTGTTCGGCACGCCGAACGACCGCAAGGTGAAGTCTGTCCGTCCGCTGGTGGCGAGGATCAACGCGCTGGAGCCGGAATACATGGCCCTGAGCGACGACGAGATCATCGGCAAGACCCGGGAGTTTCAAAAGCGCGTGCAGGAGGGCGGTGAAAGCCTGGACGACCTGCTGCCGGAAGCCTTTGCCAACTGCCGCGAGGCCGCACGCCGGGCGCTGGGGCTGCGCGCCTTCGATGTGCAGCTGAAGGGCGGGATTTTCCTGCACCAGGGCAACATCAGCGAGATGAAGACCGGTGAAGGCAAGACGCTGGTGGCAACGTTTCCGGCCTATCTGAACGCGCTGGCGGGCAAGGGCGTGCACGTGGTGACGGTGAACGATTATCTCGTGCGGCGCGATGCGGCGTGGATGGGCAAGATCCATGCGGCGCTGGGCATGACGACGGGCGTCGTGGTGCCGCATCAGGAAGATGCGGAAAAGCGGGCGGCGTATCAGGCTGACATCACCTATGCCACGAACAACGAACTGGGGTTCGATTACCTGCGCGACAACATGAAGTCGTCGATCCCGGACATGGCGCAGCGCGGGCATTTCTACGCCATCGTCGACGAAGTGGACAGCATCCTGATCGACGAGGCGCGGACGCCCTTGATCATCTCGGGGCCAAGCCAGGATCGCAGCGATCTTTACCAGAAGGTCGATACGGTCATTCCGTTCCTGAACGACGAGCATTTCAAGGTGGATGAGAAGGCACGCAACGTGACCTTCACCGAAGAGGGCAACGAGGCGCTGGAGACGGTGCTGATCGACGCAGGCATCCTGACCGAGGGGCAGAACCTGTATGACCCCGAAAGCACCACCATCGTTCACCACGTCAACCAGGCCTTGCGGGCGCACAAGCTGTTCCACAAGGACCAGCAGTATATCGTGCGTGACGGCGAGGTGATGCTGATCGACGAATTCACCGGCCGGATGATGAAGGGCCGCCGCCTTTCGGACGGCCTGCATCAGGCAATCGAAGCCAAGGAGCATGTGAAGATCCAGCCGGAGAACGTGACGCTGGCAAGCGTAACCTTCCAGAACTACTTCCGGCTTTACGAAAAGCTTGCGGGCATGACCGGCACGGCTTCGACCGAGGCTGAGGAATTCCGTGAAATTTACGGGCTCGGCGTTGTTGAAGTGCCGACCAACCGCCCGGTGCAACGAATTGACGAGCACGACCAAGTCTACCGCACCGCGCGCGAGAAGTTCGAAGGCATCGTAAAGTCGATCAAGGAAGCTAACGCCAAGGGGCAACCGATCCTTGTGGGCACCACCTCGATTGAAAAATCCGAGCAATTGTCGGAGCTTTTGAAGAAGGAGGGCATCCCGCACAACGTGCTGAACGCCCGCCAGCACGAGCAGGAAGCCAAGATCGTGGCCGACGCGGGCAAGCTGGGTGCGGTGACGATTGCAACCAACATGGCCGGCCGCGGCACCGACATCCAGCTTGGCGGCAACGTCGAGATGAAGGTCCTGGAGGCGCTGGCCGCCGACCCGCACCTGCACCCGGATGAGGTCCGCGCGCGCATTGAAGCCGAACACGCCGACGAAAAGGCCGCCGTTCTGGCGGCGGGCGGGCTGTTCGTTCTGGCGACGGAACGCCACGAAAGCCGCCGCATCGACAACCAGCTGCGCGGCCGTTCGGGCCGTCAGGGCGACCCCGGGCGGTCGGCGTTCTTCCTGTCTCTGGAAGACGATCTGATGCGCATCTTCGGGTCGGAGCGGCTGGACAAGGTGTTGTCGTCGCTGGGCATGAAGGAAGGCGAGGCGATTGTTCACCCGTGGGTCAACAAGAGCCTTGAGAAGGCGCAGGCCAAGGTTGAGGGTCGCAACTTCGACATTCGCAAGCAATTGCTGAAATTCGACGACGTGATGAACGACCAGCGCAAGGCGATATTCAGCCAGCGGCTTGAGATAATGCAGGCGGAAGATGTGTCGGAAATCGCGATGGACATGCGCCATCAGGTGGTCGACGACCTTGTCGATATGCATCTGCCGCCGAAAAGCTACCCCGACCAGTGGGATGCGGCCGGTCTGGCCGCCGAGCTGCGGGAGAAGATGACGCTGGACCTGCCGGTGGCAGACTGGGCCGCAGAAGAGGGTGTGGATCAGGACGTGATCCGCGAGCGAATCGCCGAGGCGTCCGACACGATGATGGCGGAAAAGACCGAAGCCTTCGGTCAGGCGACGATGGAAAACATCGAAAAGCAAGTGCTGCTGCAGGCCATTGACGGCAAGTGGCGTGACCACCTTCTGCGGCTGGAACACCTGCGGTCTGTCGTCGGGTTCCGTGGCTATGCGCAGCGCGACCCGCTGAACGAATACAAGACAGAAGGCTTCCAACTGTTTGAATCGATGCTGAATTCCTTGCGCCAGCAAGTGACTGAGCAGTTGTCGCGGATCCGCCCGATCACCAAGGAAGAGCAGGAAGCGATGATGCGCCAGATGCTGGCGCAGCAACAGGCGGCGGCACAGCCAGCGGTTGCTGCAAGCGCACCGGCCCCGGCGCCGGCACCTGCCCTTGCGGCACCGGCTGCGGTGGCTGCGGCAGGGTTCAACGAGGCCGATCCCACGACCTGGGGAAACCCTGGTCGCAACGACCCTTGCCCTTGCGGATCAGGCGAAAAGTTCAAGCACTGCCACGGCAAACTGGTCTGACGGCTGCGCGAATAAGGTCAAAAAGAGGCAAAGAGCGGCCTCTTTTTGGCATTATCGCGCAATCGGCGGTTCTTTGCTGGAAACATTCCCCCGAAAGGACACGGGATCGCCCGCATTGGCGCCTACCCACGACGAGTACGATTCTATTCGCGGTGGAAGTATGGACGTTAAGCGCAAAGCGATGCGGGCGGGTGCGGTGTTGGCGGTTGCGCTGGCAGCGGGCCACCTTGTTCAGTCGATGAAGCATGGCGTGCCGGGGGCGTCCATCAACGCGGCGACCAGCGGTTCGATCGAACGGACGATCAACCAACCTGCCGAAGTGCCGTTGGTGCCCGCATCGGCATCGCTGACAACGGGGTTTGGCGCATCGGTCCGCGAGGTGACAGACCTTGCCGCATTGGCCGGCACCGCGGCAACCGATGGCTGTGCTGCGAAAATCACGCTTGAGGCCGAGCCTGAGGCCATCATCAACGCCGCGATTTCGACACCCTGTGCCAAGGGCGAGCGGGTGGTGATCCGCCACGCGGGGATGAGCTTTGCCGCGCGCACCTCGGCCGACGGGATGTTGCGGCTCCGGCTGCCGGCGCTGGAAACCGAGGCGATCGTGTCTGTGTTCCTGCCCGATTCCGAAGTTCTGGTCGGGTCTGTGTTCGTGCCCGACGTGGCGTCGGTGCAGCGCTTTGGATTGCAATGGACGGACAGCGACGTGTTCGACCTGAGGATCATGGAAGACGACAAGATTTTCGTGGGCGGACGCACGAGCAGTGGGCGCAGCGGTGGCAGGAAGATCATGGTGCTTGGCGACCGGTCGGTTGACCAGCCGATGTTTGCAGAAATCTACACCTATCCGGCCGATCCGACCGCAAGCGTCGAGGTCGAGGTCGAACTTGCCATTACCTCGGAAACCTGTGGTCGGGTGATGCAGGCAGACTCGATCCTGGCCGAGTATGGGAAGGTCACGGTCGAGGCGCGCAAGGTACAACTGCCGGATTGCGGACAGGCCGGGGACATTCTGGTGTTGAAGAATCTTTCGCCGGACGTGAAGATCGCCGTCTCGAATTGAGGCAGGCGTGTCATGGGTTGGACGGTTGGGCGCGCGGCGATTTTCGCCGCGTTTCTTGTTGCTGAAGCGGCCGCCGCGCAGGACGTGACCCTGGTGGCCCGTGAGGGCAGTATCGTGCTGACCGGCACGCTTGTGGGTTTCGACGGCGAATTCTACCGGATCGACACGTCCTACGGGATGCTGACGGTGGACGGTCAGGGCGTGATCTGCGAAGGCCCCGCTTGCCCGGATCTGATCGCGCCCAAGGCGGTGATCCGGTTCACCGGGTCGCCCGATGCGGGGGCCTCCTTGCTGCCCGCACTGTTGCAACGCTTTGCCGAGTCGCGCGGGCTTTTGTTCGAGCCGCTGGAGACGGTGGGTTTTGCCGCCGTGATCCGCGACCCGAAAACCGGCAAGGTGTTGGCAGAGCTGAGCTTTACTGCCGCCACGCCGGATCAGGCGACGGCGGCGCTGGGTGACGGGCGCGCCGATCTGATTGTCGGATCGCAGCCGGAAAAGCCGTACGGGTCGCGGGCTCTGGCCTATGATGCGCTGGTTCCCGTGGTGGCGGCCGACAACCCGACGCCCGAGATTTCGACCGCCGATCTGGCGCGGGTCTTGTCGGGCGAGGTGGACAATTGGGCCGAGGTTGGCGGGCCGGACATGCCGATCGTGCTGCACGCACTGGCGCCTGAAACTGATCTGCAACGCGCCCTGACCGACCGGTTGGGCCTGCCGATCATGGCCGACGAAGCACACCCGGATCTGGCGGTGCTGGCCGAAGCGGTGGCGAAAGATCCTTGGGCGCTGGCGATCACCGGCCGCGCCGAGGTGGGTAGAACACGCATTCTGACGCTGACCGACAGTTGCGGGTTTCCGCTGTTGCCGACGCCGCTTGCAGTGAAGGCCGAGGATTATCCGCTGTCGCTGCCGATCTTTTTGCTGACGCCGCCGCGCCGCCTGCCACTGATGGCGCGGGAGTTTCTGGAGTTCGTCGCCTCGCCCGAGGCGCAGTCGGCTGTTGCGGCTGCGGGTTATGTGGACCGTGCAGCCTCGCGGCAGGCGATGACGGCAGACGGGATGCGGTTGATCAACGCGATTCAGGGGGCGGGTGACGACATCACTCTGGCCGATCTGAAGCGGCTGGTCGGGTTGATGGACGGGGCGGACCGGCTGTCGCTGACATTTCGGTTCGAGGATGGGTCATCGACACTGGACGCGCAGTCGCAGACGAACCTCAGCGATCTGGCGCAACTGATCGCCTCGGGGCAGTTTCGCAACGAGCAGGTGGTGCTGGCGGGGTTTTCCGACGGCTCGGGTGCCGCCGAGGCCAATCTGGCGCTGTCGGTGGAGCGGGCGGCGCGCGTGGCGCAGGAATTGGCGGTGGTGGCGCCCGACCTTGGCGCAGAGGCCCTGCCGCGTGTCGAAGGCTTTGGCGAGGCGCTGCCGATGGCGTGCGACGAAACGGCGGCGGGGCGGCATTTGAACCGCAGGGTGGAAGTGTGGCTGGTGCCGCGCTTCACAGATACCCCGACGAGCGAAAACTGAGTTCGCGCGATTTGCCGATGATGAGGTGGTCGTGCAACGTCAGGCCAAGGGCGCGGCAGGCATCGACAATCTGATGGGTCATCGAAAGGTCGGCGTCCGAGGGCGTCGGGTCGCCGGAGGGGTGGTTGTGCACAAGGATCAGTGCCGAGGCGTTGAGTTCAAGCGCGCGTTTCACCACCTCGCGCGGGTAGACGGGGACGTGGTCGACGGTGCCACGCGCCTGCTCTTCATCGGCGATCAGCACGTTCTTGCGGTCAAGAAACAGGATGCGGAACTGTTCGGTTTCGCGGTGCGCCATCGTGGTGTGGCAGTAATCCAGCAGAGCGTCCCATGACGACAAGAGCGGGCGGTGCAGCACGCGGGCGCGCATCAGGCGCTGCGACGCGGCTTCGACCAGTTTCAATTCCAGTACCACGGCATTGCCGACGCCTTTCACCATCGTCAGACGGGCCGGCGCGGCGGATACCACGCGGTTGAAATCGCCAAACGTGTCGAGAAGTAGCCGCGCGAGGGGCTTCACATCCTGCCGGGGGATCGCGCGAAACAGGACAAGTTCGAGGAGTTCATAATCCGGCATCGCTTGCGCGCCGCCTTCGATGAAGCGCTCGCGGAGGCGCATTCGGTGATCGGCGATGTAAGAGGGAAGACGGTCCGGGACGGCGGCAAGAATGGCCTCATCCTCGGCCCGGTCAGGCGTGAAAAGCGGCAAGGGGGGTTCATGGAGGGCGCGCGACATGGTGTGACTGTCGCGCGCCTTGGTGAAGAAAGCGTAAACGCCTCAGTTCTTCATGCCGTCCCAGAAGCCCTTGACCTTGGAAAAGAACGACGAGCCTTCCGGGTTGTTTTCCTCGGACAGTTTCTCGAACTCGCGCAGCAGTTCGCGTTGGCGCGAGGTCAGGTTGACCGGTGTCTCAACCGCAAGCTCGATCACCATGTCGCCGGTACCGCCGCCGCGAAGGGCGGGCATGCCCTTGCCACGCAGGCGCATCTGCTTGCCGGTTTGCGCGCCGGCAGGAACCTTCACGCGGGCCTTGCCGCCGTCGATGGTGGGTACCTCCACCTCGCCGCCCAGGGCGGCAGAGGGCATCGAGATCGGCACACGGCAAAACAGGTGCACGCCGTCGCGCTGGAAGATAGCGTGATCCTTCACCTCGATGAAGATGTAAAGATCGCCGTTCGGACCGCCGCGCAGGCCGGCTTCGCCTTCGCCGGCAAGGCGGATGCGGGTGCCGGTTTCCACCCCTTGCGGGATGTTCACCGAAAGCGAGCGTTCCCGTTCGGTACGGCCCTGACCGCCGCAGGTGCGGCAGGGGTTCTTGATGATCTGGCCCATGCCGTTGCATTGCGGGCAGGTGCGTTCGACGGTGAAGAAGCCCTGCTGCGCACGGACCTTGCCCATGCCCGAACAGGTCGGGCAGGTGACAGGCTCGGCGCCGCCTTCGGCCCCTGATCCGTGGCACACTTCGCACTGCACCGAAGTGGGCACGACGATGGTTTTCTGAACGCCGGCAAAGGCTTCCTCAAGGCTGACGCGCAGGTTGTAGCGCAGGTCAGAGCCACGCTGGGCGCGCGAACGACCCCCGCCACCGCCGCCGCGGCCACCCATGAAATCGCCAAACAGATCCTCGAAGACGTCGGAAAACGCGCTGGCGAAATCGCCTTGGCCGTAGGCCGGATTGCCGCGCGGACCGCCGCCCATGCCACCCTCAAAGGCGGCGTGGCCATAGCGGTCATATGCGGCCTTGCGGTCGGGATCTTTCAGAACGTCGTAGGCCTCGTTGATCTCTTTGAACTGAGCCTCGGCCTGTGGATTATCGGAGTTGCGGTCGGGGTGAAGTTCCTTGGCCTTCTTGCGATAGGCCTTCTTCAGTTCCTCGGCTGAGGACCCCTTGGCGACGCCGAGCACGTCGTAGAAATCGCGTTTTGCCACGGCAAAACCCCCTGCTCAGAACCGGGAGGGGCGGTCTGTTGCCAGACCGCCCCGTTTCGGTTCATGCGGCGTCACTTCCGCTTGTTGTTGCCCAGATCCTCGAAGTCGGCGTCGACGATGTCATCGTCATCCACCGGGCGCGGTTCATCCTCGCCGCCGCTGCCACCTTCAGCCTGGCTCGACTTGTAGATCGCCTCGCCCAACTTCATCGCGGCTTCGGTCAGGTTCTGGATGGCCGAGCGGATCTTGCCGGCATCTTCGCCCTTGAGAGCCTCTTCCAGCGGTGCCATCGCAAACTCGATCGCTTCGACGGTCGACGGATCGACCTTGTCGGAATGGTCGGCGAGCGACTTGCGGGTCGAATGCAGCAGGCTTTCGCCCTGGTTGCGGGTTTCGACCAGCTCGCGACGCTCCTTGTCGGCCTCGGCATTCGCTTCGGCGTCGCGGACCATCTTTTCGATCTCGTCATCCGACAGACCGCCCGAGGCCTGGATCGTGATCGCCTGTTCCTTGTTGGTGCCCTTGTCCTTGGCTTTCACCGACACGATGCCGTTGGCGTCGATGTCGAAGGTCACCTCGATCTGTGGCACGCCACGCGGGGCGGGCGGGATCTGTTCCAGGTTGAACTGGCCCAGCATCTTGTTGTCGACCGCCATTTCGCGTTCGCCCTGGAAAACCCGGATCGTCACCGCGTTCTGGTTGTCTTCGGCGGTGGAGAAGACCTGGGATTTCTTGGTCGGGATCGTGGTGTTGCGGTCGATCAGGCGGGTGAAGACGCCACCGAGGGTTTCGATGCCCAAGGACAGCGGGGTCACGTCGAGAAGGACGACGTCCTTCACGTCGCCTTGCAAAACGCCGGCCTGGATGGCCGCGCCGAGGGCCACGACTTCGTCAGGGTTGACGCCCTTGTGGGGTTCCTTGCCGAAGTATTTCGTCACTTCTTCGATGACGCGCGGCATCCGGGTCATACCGCCGACCAGAACCACCTCGTCGATGTCTTCCTTGCTGACGCCGGCGTCTTTCAGCGCGGCCATGCAGGGCTTGATCGACTTCTTGATCAGATCTTCGACAAGGTTTTCCAGCTTTGCGCGGGTGAGTTTCATCACCATGTGCAGCGGCTGGCCGGTGTTGCGGTCCATCGAGATGAAGGGCTGGTTGATTTCAGTCTGGCTGGCCGACGACAGTTCGATCTTGGCCTTTTCCGCCGCTTCCTTCAGGCGCTGGAGCGCCATCTTGTCGTTCGAAAGATCGACGCCGTGTTCCTTTTTGAACTCATCCGCGAGGTAATTCACGATGCGCATGTCGAAGTCTTCACCGCCGAGGAACGTGTCGCCGTTGGTGGATTTGACCTCGAAGAGACCGTCGTCGATTTCGAGGATCGTGATATCGAACGTGCCGCCGCCAAGGTCATAGACCGCAATGGTCTTGGTCTCTTTCTTGTCGAGGCCGTAAGCCAGCGCCGCCGCCGTCGGTTCGTTGATGATGCGCAGCACTTCGAGGCCGGCGATTTTGCCCGCGTCCTTGGTGGCTTGGCGCTGGGCGTCGTTGAAGTAGGCGGGCACGGTGATCACGGCCTGAGTGACGGTTTCACCAAGGTAGGACTCGGCGGTTTCCTTCATCTTTTGCAGGATGAAGGCGGACACCTGGCTGGGCGAATACTTTTCGCCACGGGCTTCGACCCAGGCGTCGCCGTTGCCGCCGTTGACGATCTTGTAAGGCATGTTCTTCTGGTCTTTGACGATCACCGGATCGTCATAGCGGCGCCCGATCAGACGCTTGACCGCGAAGATGGTGTTGGAGGCGTTGGTGACGGCCTGCCGCTTGGCGGCCTGCCCGACCAGACGCTCGCTGTCGGTGAATCCGACGATCGACGGGGTCGTGCGCGCGCCTTCGGAGTTTTCGATCACGCGCGGTTGCGCGCCGTCCATGATGGCGACGCAGGAGTTGGTGGTTCCGAGGTCAATACCGATGACTTTGGCCATGTTCGTATCCCTTTTCTTCAGGCGATGTTCCGGACGGGGACCCTTGGTCTTCGGCATCCCGACCCGGCGATTGAACCGACGGGCATCTGCGCCCGTCATCGTGCCCGGCGTATATAGGCAGGCAGGTTTCGCGCTGCAACGGTTGCTTCGCATGAACACGCGCGATTTTCCGCACGACCGCGTCGCCGCCACCACCCACCCCAAGATCGGCCAGCGGAATCAACGGCCCTTGTTCCAGCTGGCCGAGGCGTGTTGGCGGGTAAAGAATTCCGCCATCAGACCGATCATCATGCATGTGAGCGCGAAATAGATCGGATAGTCGATCGAGGTATAGCGCGGCCCGTAGTTCAGGAAGATGAACCCGCGGGACTGGTCGATGACGTGAAACAGAGGATTCCAGTCGAACATCGAGCGGATCGATTCCGGTGTGCCATTCGCCACCAGCATCTTGCCCGATGCGATCATGTTGATGCGCTGGTAAAGCGAGGTCGCGATGGTGGCGGTTTCGGGTTGCCACGGCTTGACCGACAGAAACACCATGCCGATTCCGATACCCGAGAACCATGACAGAAGGTGCATCCCCAGCACCCCGACCGGATCTTCGATGGTGATGGGCGCGAAGGCGGTGTGGTAGAAGAACAGGATCACCCCAGCGGCCAGCGTCTGTTGGTAAAGCGCCGAAAGTGCCGCCGCAGCGATGGAGATGATCGGATTCATCGGACTGTGCATCATCATCGGCGAGGACGGCCCATCCGCGCCGGCGACGGCACCGATGGTCTTTACGTGGGTCATGAACATGAAGACGCCTGACATGACATACAGCAGGAAATCGCCGCGTATCGCGATTCTGCGAACACCAAGCAGGTGAAACAGCGCGAACATCACCAGGACCATCATGAGCGACTGGAAGATCGACAGCGCCAGACCAAGCACCGCATTGCCGTTTGTCTTGCGCAGGTTGCGGATGGCAACGTGAAAGACAAGTTCCAGAATCTGAAAGCCGGACCTGAGCCGGGACTTCCGCTGGACTTGTGATCGGAACATCTGCGATTCCCTTTGGTGCCGGGCCTGAATACGCCGGCAAATCTTGCCGTTCCGTTACAGCCGCAGGATAAGGGCGGGAAACGCACAATACAACGACCGCTGGTGAAGCGGCAGGAGAGCCGATGGATTTTGCACAACTTGTGCCGGTGATGCGCCGGCTGGCGCTGGAAGCGGGCGACCGGATCATGGAGGTCTACAACGGGCCGGACTTCGAGGTGAAGGCAAAGGGCGATGCAAGCCCGGTGACCGAAGCCGACGAAGCCGCCGATGCGCTGATCTCGGCCGGGCTGCGCGCGGCGTTTCCTTCGGTGCCGCTGATTACCGAAGAGCAGGCCGACAGCCATGCGTTGCAGGCGCAGACATTTCTGATCGTCGACCCGCTGGACGGAACCAAGGAGTTCGTCCAGCGACGCGGCGATTTCACCGTGAACATTGCCTATGTCGAGGCGGGCGTGCCGTTGCGCGGAGTAGTCTATGCCCCGGCGCAGGGACGGCTGTTCTATACGCTCGCGGATGGCCGGTCGGTCGAGGAACACGGACCGTTGGCGAAAGACCAAGCCGGGCCATGCCGGATGATTTCGGTTTCTCGGCCCGACAACGCCGCCTTGCGGGTGGTGGCGTCGAAGTCGCATCGCGACGCGGCGACCGATGCCTATATCGGGAAATATGCCGTTGCCGACATGAAAAGCGCGGGCAGCAGCCTGAAGTTCTGTCTGGTGGCGACCGGCGAGGCGGATCTTTACCCTCGTCTGGGGCGCACGATGGAATGGGATACGGCGGCGGGTGATGCCGTGTTGCGCGGGGCAGGCGGGCAGGTGGTTCGCTTTGACGGTCACGCATCGCTTGGCTATGGCAAGCCCGGCTGGGACAACCCCTTCTTCATCGCCTATGCGCCGGGTGTGGAGCTGAAGCCATGAGCGTCTTGATCGCGATTCCCGCGCGCTATGCAAGCACCCGTTATCCCGGCAAGCCCTTGGTTTCGTTGCGTGGCCCAGACGGAGATAAAACCCTGATCCGCCGTAGTTGGGAAGCTGCAAAAGCGGTGCAGGGCGTGGACCGGGTGGTTGTCGCGACCGATGACGCCCGGATCGCCGACCATGCCGCCAGCTTTGGCGCCGAAATCGTGATGACCTCCTCGGACTGTCAGAACGGCACCGAGCGCTGCTGCGAAGTGGCGGCAAAGCTGCCGGGCTACGAGATTGTGGTGAACCTGCAGGGCGATGCGCCGCTGACCCCGGCGTGGTTCGTCGAGGATCTGGTCAAGGGGCTGCGGATGTCGGCGGATGCTGATGTGGCGACGCCGGTGCTGTGCTGCGACGGGCGGGCGCTGAACGGCTTTCTGGCGGATCGGCGCGCCGGGCGGGTGGGCGGCACGACGGCGGTTTTTGGTGCCGGCGGGCGGGCGCTGTATTTTTCCAAGGAAGTGGTTCCCTTCACCGGCAAGACCTTTGCCGATGACGATCCGACCCCGGTTTTCCACCACGTCGGTGTATACGCGTATCGGCCCCGGGCGCTGCGGGCCTATGCGGGGTGGCCGGTCGGACCCTTGGAAACGCTGGAAGGCCTGGAACAGTTGCGATTCCTGGAGCAGGGGCGACAGGTGCTGTGCGTGGAAGTGTCGGCGCGAGGCCGCCAGTTCTGGGAACTGAACAACCCGTCGGACGTGGCGATCATCGAAGCCATGCTGGCGCACGACGGGGGATGAGAGCCGGTTTGCAAATTTTCCCCCTGCACGATTGCCTTCGGATGTGCAAAAATCATCAAATTAGACGTTAACCTGCCTGCATCTAGACAGAATCATTTGTCATGGTGGCCACGACCCAAGAATCTGGCTCCAGGAAGATAAAGAGTGAAGTGATGAAGCCAAGGAAAGTAACGAAGGCCGTGTTCCCCGTGGCGGGGCTCGGGACGCGTTTTCTGCCAGCGACCAAGTCGATCCCGAAAGAGATCATGACGCTGGTGGACAGACCGCTTATTCAATACGCGATCGACGAGGCGCGTGCGGCGGGAATCAAGGAGTTCATTTTCGTCACGTCGCGCGGGAAATCCGCGCTCGAGGATTATTTCGACCACGCGCCCGAACTGGAAAGCGCGCTGCGGAAATCCGGCAAGGACGACTTGCTGGAAATCCTGAAGGATACAAACATGGACAGCGGCGCCATCGCCTATGTAAGGCAGAACCGCGCGATGGGCCTTGGCCACGCGGTTTGGTGTGCGCGTCGGCTGATCGGGAACGAGCCGTTCGCTGTGTTGCTGCCTGACGACGTGATCGCGGCCGAGCGTCCGTGCCTGCTGCAAATGGTCGAAGCTTATGAAGAAACCGGCGGTTGCATGGTCGCGGCGATGGAAGTCTCGCCCGAAAAGATCTCGTCCTACGGTGTGCTTGATGTGGGGCAAGAGGGCGGCAACGTCATGAAGGTCAAGGGGATGGTCGAAAAGCCCAAGGCCAAGGACGCGCCATCGAACCTTGCGGTGATCGGGCGCTATATCCTGACGCCGAAAGTGTTGACCAACCTGAACCGCATGAAGCAGGGCGCCGGGGGTGAGATCCAGTTGACCGACGCGATTGCCGAAGAAACCAAGACCAAGGCCGGCGTCTATGCGCTGCGTTTTCGCGGGCAGCGTTACGACTGCGGTTCCAAGATCGGTTTCTTGCAGGCAACCGTGGCGTTTGGTCTGGCACGCCCCGATCTGTGCAACGAATTCGCAAGTTATCTGCACGAGGTGATGGCGATGCAGAAAGCCGCACAGTGAGCCGTGAAACGGCAGGGCATCGGTAGCAGTCAGGCCGCTCAGGCCTGGCGCATCGGCGAATTGCCCGAACCCAAGGTATCGCCGGCATCGCTGTGGCAGGCCTACAAGCTGCGGCTGCGTCGCAGGCGGCTGCTGCTGCGCGCCGTGATGAAGCGAAACGAGCTATCCGTCGTTGCGGATCGGACCAAGGCGATCCGGCAGGGCGATATCCTGTGCTTCCTGACGATGCGGGACGAAGCCCACCGCCTGCCCTGCTTTCTGGCGCACTACCGCAAGCTGGGCGTGGCGCATTTTCTGATTGTCGACAACGACAGCAGCGACGGCGGCGCCTCGCTGCTGGCCGATCAGCCGGACGTGTCGCTGTGGCATACGACGGCAAGCTACAAGGCCTCGCGATTCGGGGTGGACTGGCTGACCTGGCTTCAGATGCGCCATGCGGATGGGCATTGGGCGCTGACGGTGGATGCGGACGAGATCCTGATCTATCCGCATTGGGAAACCCGCCCGTTGGCGGCGCTGGCCAATTGGTTGGAGGTGCAAGGACGCCAGTCGTTCGGGGCGGTCACGATCGACATGTATCCTGACGGGTCGGTTGCTGAAACCGAAGCGGCAATTGAATGGCCGTTTACCGAGCTGTGCTGGTTCGATGCGGGAAACTACAGCGTTCAGGTGCAGCCGAAACTGCGCAACCTCTGGATACAAGGCGGCCCGCGTGCGCGCGCGTTCTTCGCCGAAGCGCCGCGCAAGGCGCCGACCTTGAACAAGACCCCGCTGGTGCGCTGGAACTGGCGATACGTCTACACCAACTCCACCCATGCGCTGCTGCCCCGACGTCTGAACGAGGTTTATGACACTCACGGGGGCGAGCTGACCTCGGGTGTGCTTTTGCACAGCAAGTTCCTGCCCTCGATCATCGAGCGGGCGGCGATAGAAAAGGCGCGCAAGGAGCATTTTGCCGATGCCGCGCAATACGAGGCCTACTATGAGGGCCTGATCGCCAACCCCGTGCTGCGCTGTGACACCTCCACCCGCTTTGCTGGCTGGCGGCAAATGGTGGCACTAGGACTGATGTCGATGGGTGGCTGGCTATGACCGGGGCGGGTTCGCCAGAAATCCGGGCTGTCAAGCGACCCCCATTGTTTACAACACGAGAACAGCCTTCTAGGCTTGGCCCAATATCTTATGCCGGGACTGCGAAAGACCCCGGGTGTTGGTTGGCCGTGATTCGCGAAATTAATCGTCAACACATTGGCAGTAAGGTCTGCGTTGGCGGGCGAAGCATCGGTGAACCGACATGAGCATATTCGAAGCCTACGGAATGCGGTTGCGGCGGCGGCGCTTGCTGGCCCGCGCGTTCCTGAAGCGTCGGCAGCTTGCCACTGTCGCAGATCGGACAAGTCACCTGCGTCCAGCGCCGATCCTGCTGTTTTCGACGGTGCGCAACGAACGGATCCGGTTGCCGTACTTTCTGGAGTATTATCGAAAGCTGGGCGTCGACCACTTCTTCTTCGTCGACAACGGGTCTGACGATGGAAGTGGGGAGTATCTGGCGGCGCAAAACGACGTGTCGCTGTGGTCAACCTATGCCGGATACAAACAATCCCGCCACGGCATGGACTGGATCATGCACCTCTTGCGCCGCTACGGCACGGGGAACTGGTGCCTTACGGTCGATGTCGACGAGTTTCTGGTCTATCCATTCTCCGAAACGCGGTCGTTGCGCGCGCTGACCGATTGGCTGGACGCGTCGCGTGCCCGGGCATTTTCGTCGATGATGCTGGACATGTATCCCAGGGGTGGGATGCAGGAGCAGCCTTACCGCGAGGGGCAGAATCCGTTCGAAATCGCGCAGTTCTTTGACAGCGGTAACTACACGATCACGCGGAACTGGAAGTATCGCAACCTGTGGATCCAGGGAGGGCCGCGCGCCCGGATGTTCTTTGGCGAGACGCCCGAAATCGCCCCGGCGATGAACAAGATACCGCTGGTGAAGTGGGAGGCTGGCTTCGCCTATGTCAGTTCCACCCACATGATGCTGCCGCGAGGGTTGAACCTTGTCTATGACGAGGGCGGCGGCGAAAAGCCCTCGGGCTGTCTTTTGCACGCAAAATTTCTCAACACTCTTGACGAAAAGGCGCAGGAAGAGGCAACGCGTCGCCAACATTATGCAAATGGTGCCGAGTATGCAGCATATCGTGATTCTGCTGAAAAGGATCACGATATGTGGTGCAACTGGAGCGAAAAGTATGTCAACTGGCGCCAGTTGGAGATACTTGGGCTGATGTCGAAGGGAAACTGGGCGTGACGCTTGGCTTTGTCATGTTGTGCCACACCGCGCTGGACCGCGCGGGACAGGCCGCCCGTCATTGGGCGCTGTCTGGCAGCCCGGTCGTCATTCATGTCGACCGTCGCGTTGCCGAAACCGAGGTGCGCCAGCTTGAGGCGTCGCTGGCCGATCTGGACAACATCCGGTTCTCGCGGCGGTACACCTGCGACTGGGGCACCTGGGGCATCGTGCAGGCGACGCAGACAGCGTCGACGCTGATGCTGGCCGAATTTCCGAAGGTGCGGCATGTCTACCTTGCGTCTGGGTCATGCTTGCCTTTGCGCCCGGCTGAAGATCTGCGCGCGTTTCTGGATGCGCGGCCACGAACGGATTTCATCGAAAGCGTCACAACGGCCGATGTTGGCTGGACAGTCGGTGGTCTGGACGCGGAACGTTTCACGCTGCGGTTTCCGTTTTCGTGGCGCAACCAGCGCGGGCTGTTCGACCGCTACGTCCGGCTGCAACGGCGGCTTGGCATCCGCCGCAAGATTCCCGAGGGGATCGTGCCCCACATGGGCAGCCAATGGTGGTGCCTGACGCGCCAGACCCTGTCGGCCATTCTGGAAGCGCCGGATCGCAAGCGGATCGACCGCTATTTCCGGCGCGTCTGGATACCCGATGAAAGCTATTTTCAGACCCTGGTGCGCCGCTGCTCGACCCAGGTGGAAAGCCGCTCGCTGACGCTTTCCAAGTTCGATTTCCAGGGTCGGCCGCACATCTTTTACGACGATCACCTGCAGCTTCTGCGCCGGTCGGATTCCTTCGTGGCGCGCAAGATCTGGCCGCAGGCGGACCGGCTTTATGCAACGTTTCTGGCGCCCGCGCAGCCAAATGAGCTGCGCCCGACCCGAACCACAGCAAGATCGACCGTCTGTTCGCCCGCGCAATGGAGCGGCGAACCAAGGGTCGCGCCGGCCTTTACATGCAAAGCCGGTTCCCGACCGACCGGAAAGGCGGCAACCGCTGCGCCGCGCCCTATTCGGTGTTCCAGGGCTTTTCCGAACTGTTCGAGGATTTTGACCGCTGGGCCTCGAGGGCGCTGGAGTGCCGGGCCCACGGGCATCTTTTCGCCCCCGAAGCTGCGCAGTTCAACGGCGGGGAAGCGGTTTTCAAAGGCGCACTTTCCGCCAACGCGACCTTGCGCGACTACAACCCGCGCAGCTTTCTGACCAACATGATCTGGAACACACGGGGCGAACGGCAGGCCTTTCTGTTCGGCCCGGGCGACGTGCAGGAGATAGCCGGTTTTCTTGCCAACGACCCGAACGCGCATATCTCGCTGATCACGGGTGCCTTTGCGGTGCCGCTGTTCCACTCCAACCGAAATTTCAGCGAGATCCGCGCCGAGGCCGCCCGCCTGCAAAGGATCGAGGCAGAGTTTCTGGCCCTGCTGAACAACAGCGACACGAAGGCTCGGGTGAATGTCTGGTCGCTGTCCCAGTTTGTCGACAACCCGATGGAGGCGCTGCAGAGCATCATTGATGACAGCAATCCGCGCCCGGCGCACCGGCTGTCTGAGGTGCCCCGGATGGTTGACCTGAGCGGATTTGGGCAGTTCTTGCAGAACTTGCGCAATCAGGGCATGCAGCCGATGCTGATGGGCGATTTCCCGATCCATTCTGAGCCGAAGGTTCCGGGGCGTGGCAGCATAAAGCCCTACGCGGTAAAATGAGGCGGGCGGATGCTGCGGTTTGAAAGTTTCGTGCTGTTCGCCGGGATGCGGACGGGTTCGAACTTTCTGGAATCCAACCTGAACGCGCTTGCGGGCGTTACCAGCTACGGCGAGGCTTTCAACCCCGGCTTTATCGGAAAAAAGGATCAGACCGAGCTTTTGGGCGTGACGCTTGAGGCGCGCGACGCGGACCCGGCCCTGCTTTTGCACCAGATGCGCGAGCGGACCGACGGGCTTTTCGGGTTCCGCTTTTTTCACGACCATGATCCGCGGGTATTGCTGGCTGTGCTGGCCGACCCGACCTGTGCCAAGATCATCCTGACGCGCAATCCCGTGGAAAGTTACGTCAGCCTGAAGATCGCGCGGGCAACGGGCCAATGGAAGCTGAACGACGCGAGGCGGCTGAAAACGGCGACGGTCAGCTTCGACGCGGCCGAGTTCGAGACGCATCTGACCACCCTGCAATCGTTCCACCTGCGGCTGGCCCAGGCGCTGCAAACCTCGGGTCAGACCGCATTCTACCTTGATTACGAAGATCTGACCGATCTGGCGGTGCTGAACGGGCTGGCGGGGTTTCTGGGTGTTGATGCGCGGCTGGAGGCGATCGACGACACGCTGAAGAAGCAGAACCCGCAGGATCTGGACGCGAAGGTCGCCAATCCCGACGAGATGCATGAGGCGCTGGCGCGGCTGGACCGGTTCAATCTGGCGCGCACCCCGAATTTCGAGCCGCGACGGACAGCGGGGATTCCGGCGGTGGTGGCCGCGGCAGGCGCGCCGCTGTTGTTCTTTCCGGTGCGGTCAGGCCCTGAAAGCACGTTGCGAGACTGGCTTTCCGCGCTGGGTGAGGGCGGGCTGATCGACGGGTTCGGTCACAAGACGCTGCGTCAGTGGACGCGGGCGAACGCGGGCCATCGCAGTTTTACGGTGGTCAGGCACCCGCTGCTGCGGGCTTACAGTGTCTTTCGCAGGTTGATTCTGCCGGGCAAGCTGGCTGAACAGCGGCGCCAACTGGTGCGCCACTACAAGGCCGCGCTGCCCGAGCCCGGGGAGGAGTTTGCCGACCTTGATGCCGAGCGCGCCGCTTTTCTGCTGTTTCTGCACGTCGCCAGGTTAAGCGCGGCGGGCCAGACCGGCGCGCGCGTCGATGCGAACCTGGCCAGCCAGACCGCTATCGTGCAGGGCTTTGCCGGATTTCACCCGGTCGACCTGGTGATCCGCGAGGATCGGCTACAGGAGGGGCTGGATTATCTGGGCTCTGAGGTCGGTATCGCGGTGCAAACGGTGGCAGTGGACATGGCCTATCGTGACCAACTGGCCCGGATTCATGATCGGTCGCTGGAGAAGGCGTCCGCAAATGCCTATCCGCGCGATTACGCGGGTTTCGGCTTTGGTGCCTATCAGCCCTGACCTTAGGCGGCCTGCGGCGCACGGCTTTCGGTCAGGATCGCGTGCAGCTTGCCGGGATCGGTATTGGCTCGCAGTTTTGCGACGACCGACTGGTCGCGCATGGTGCGCGACACCAGCGCCAGCGCCTTCAGGTGATCGACACCCGAATCCTTGGGCGCGAACAGCCCGAACACCAGATCGACGGGCTGCCGGTCGACGCTGTCATAATCCAGCGGCTTTTCCAGCCGGATGAACACGCCGACGATCTTCGACAGATCTTCCAGCCGGGCATGGGGCAGGGCGATGCCGTGGCCCACGCCAGTCGGGCCAAGGCTTTCGCGTTCCTGCAGACCGTCGATTGCGACCGCCGCGCTGAGCCCATAGGCCTGCGAGGCGATTTCGCCCAGTTCCTGGAACAACCGCTTTTTTGACGTGAGTTGCCCGACAATCCGAACGGCGCCTGGCATCAGTAGCTTGGATAGTTCCATGAGTGGTCGATGATCCCGCGCCGTCGGAAGCGCCTGTTACCTGCTGTTGCGGGGGTCGATCCAGCCGATGTTTCCGTCATCCCGACGATACACGACGTTCACGCCTCCATGGCCTTCGTTCCGGAATACAAGCATTCGCTGCCCGGCAAGTTCCAACTGCATCACGGCTTCGCCGACGGTGATCGAAGGGATCTTCGTTTCCATCTCGGCGATCACGATGGGCTGGAGCGTATCGGGCTCTGCGTCCTCTGCGTCCTCGGATCCGGCGAGGATATACGTGGCGCTTTCGCTGAATTCAACCGGTGCCGTGCGATGGTTGTGATGGTTGCGGATACGGCGTTTGTAGCGGCGGAGCTGCTTGTCCAGCTTTTCGCGGCAGGATTCGAAGGCTGCGTAGATCTCGGGAGCGTGGCCCTTGGCTTGCGCCGTCAGCCCGGTGGAGAGGTGAATCGTCGTCTCGCAGACATATTCATGCGCCGAGCGGGAGAATACGACGATACATTCAGTCGGGCGCTGGGCATATTTTTCAATGACTTCGCCTATTTCGGCCTTCACGTGGGTCTGGAGCGCCTCGCCGATGTCGATCTGTTTCCCACTGATCTGGTAGCGCATGGCTTCTCCTTTACTTATGCCGCCCGCTGCGGTGCCACACATGGCAAGACGCACGGACCTTTCGGGGATGGATCGGGGGAACGTCGCGTCACGCGGCTTTCGCCAAACGGAGGAACCGCTGCACAGGGAAACCGGGTGAGGGCTACGGACGCACGCATCCAGCGTATTTGGCGACAGGCAGGGGCAAGTTGTCAACCGAGTCGGTTTGGCTGGGCGCAAAGCCGTTCAAATGATGCGAAAATTCTCGCCCAGGTAGACGCGGCGGACGGTTTCATCCCGCACCACCTCGTCTGTGGTGCCGGACATCAGCACCTTGCCGTCGTGCAGGATGTAGGCGCGGTCGACGATGTCGAGCGTTTCGCGGACGTTGTGATCGGTGATCAGTACGCCGATGCCGCGTGATTTCAGATCGTGGACCAGATGGCGGATTTCGCCGACAGCGATCGGGTCCACGCCGGCAAAAGGTTCGTCAAGCAGCAGGTATTTCGGATCTGCGGCAAGGCAGCGCGCGATTTCCACCCGGCGGCGTTCGCCACCTGACAAGGCCAGCGCGGGTGCGCGCCGCAGATGGGTGATCGAAAATTCGCTCAGCAACTCCTCAAGCCGTTCACGCCGCTTGTGATGGTCCGGCACGGCGATTTCCAGAACGGCAAGGATGTTGTCCTCGACGCTGAGGCCACGGAAGATCGACACTTCCTGCGGCAGGTAGCCGATGCCCATGCGCGCGCGCCGATACATCGGCAGCATGGTGACATCGCGCCCGTCGATCAGCACCTGGCCGCCTTCGGGCGTGATAAGTCCCGCGATGGCGTAAAAGCATGTGGTCTTGCCAGAGCCGTTGGGGCCAAGCAGGGCCACGACCTCACCGCGTCGCAGGTCCATCGACACGTCGCGGATCACCGGGCGCTTCTTGTAGCTCTTGCGCAAGTTGCGGATCTGGAGACCGGCATTGCCTTCGGTCACGGTAAGGTTGGGGCGGGGTGCCGACATCAGTCGCCCCCCGGCACGAACGTGGTGGAGACGCGCCCTTCCATCAGGCCTGTGCCGGCCTTGAGGTCGAGCGTCAGCTTTTGCCCGGCTATGGCGGACGCGCCTTGGGTCAAAAGCACATCGCCCGTCATCACCACCATGCCGGTGTCGATTGTATAGACCGCCTCTCTGGCCTCGGCGGCGTCGGCCAGATTGCTGATCGTGACGCCACCCACCGCCAGAAGCTGGTCGATGGCCTTGCCGTCCGCGGCGTATTTCACCCGCACTTCGGCAGCAGTCAGGCGCATTTCGCCCTGCCCTACCAGCACGTTACCGGTAAAGACCGCAGTGCCGTCGGCGTTGTTGACGGAAAGCTGATCGGCCTGCACCTCGACCGGAAGCGTGGTGTCCTGCTTCAGCCCGCCGAAAGCGATGGTCGCGTTCTGCGCGACAGACTGGGTGCCAGCCGAGCCGAGTGCGACTGCCAGAACCAGTGCGCGAAAGGAAAATGCCATCTTCAATGCCTTCACGGAGAAGCTGCGCCGCCGGGCAGGTATACCAGCTTCACGGCGCCGTTGAAAACCAGAACGTAGGTGCCGGCGCCTTGATCTGCCTGACGCAGAGAAAAGTGGTCGGCGGTGATCTTGCCGGCCGGACCAGTGGCGGTGACCGGGCCAGAGCTTTCCAGCGCCGAACGGTCCAGGTTGGCCGAAACGCCATCGGTCACGATCTGGTAGCCGGCAGAGGTTGTCGCAACCACCCCACCCGTAAGGTGGAGCATGCGGGTGGGGTCGTCGATCACCGCGCTGGCAGCGACAAGTTCGGTTCGCGCGCCATCGGGCGTGTCGAGCGCAAGTGTCATTCCCAAAGCCACCGCGCTGGTGGCAGAGGTTGCTGGCCGCGCCTGATCGGCGGTCAGCGTCAGGGCGCTGCCGTCCGAGGTGAGCCCGGCATAGGTCGGTGCGGTCATCCGCGGTGTGCGGGCGCGGTCTTCGACGTCCACATCGGCATAGGGGATCGCGTCGTCGGGGTCGATCCGGTCGGCAAGCAGGAACAGCGTCGCAAGAACGGCAAGCGCCGCCAGCGGCAGGGCAACCTTCAGCCAGGCCACGACGCGCGAATGCGTGTCGACGCGGGCCATCACGCCACGCCCGCCCTGAGGCAATCGTGGATATGGACGATTCCGGTCGCGGTGGTGCCGCCCGTGTCGGTGACGAGCAGGCAGGTGATCTTGCGATCGTTCATTGCCGCCAGCGCCTCGCCCGCCAGTGCGTCGGGGCCAATGGTCTTTGGCGAGGCGGTCATCACCTGCCCTGCGGTCATCGACAAAAGCCCATCCATGTGGCGGCGCAGGTCGCCGTCGGTGATGATGCCGACCAGTGCGCCATCCTGCCCGGTCACGCCCACCACGCCGAAACCGCGCCGGCTGATCACCAGCAGCGCGTCACCCATCGATGTTTCGGCCGACACCAAGGGCGGGTCGTCGTGCATCAGGTCACGCACCTTCAAAAGCCGCGCGCCAAGTTTGCCGCCAGGGTGGAACATGCGGAAATGTTCGGGGGTGAAGGCGCGGTGTTCCATCAGCGCAATCGCCAGCGCATCGCCCAGCGCGAGCGTCATGGTGGTGGACGTGGTCGGAACGATCCCGGTATCGCACGCCTCGGGCGCGTCGGGCAGCAGGATCGCCGCATCCGATTGGCGCAGCAACGTGGAGCCGGGCCGCCCCGCCACACCGATCAGCGGGATGCCGAAGCGCTTGGCGTGGGCAAGGATATCGGCCAGTTCCGGCGTCTCGCCCGAGTTCGACAGCACGATCAGCACGTCACCGCGCGCCACCATGCCAAGGTCGCCGTGGCTGGCCTCGGCGGGGTGAACGAAATGTGCTGGCGTTCCGGTGGATGCGAAGGTGGCGGCGATCTTGCGGGCGATGTGGCCGGATTTCCCCATGCCTGACACGATTACCCGCCCGGTCGAGGCGATAAGCAGGTCGACCGCCTGACTGAAGCTGTCGCCCAAGCCATCGGCAAGGATATCCAGCGCGTCGGCTTCGCGGCGAATGACGCGGCGGCCGGTGGCGAGGGTATCAGTGGCTGAAGATGTCATTCAGGTCCCCCCAACCGAGGAGGTCAAGCTCTGCACGGGTCGGCAGGAAATCAAAGCAGCGCTGCGCCAGAGCAAGCCGGTCTTCCCGTATCAGCCGCGCTTCCAACTCTCGTTTCAGCGCATGCAGGTAAAGTACATCGGATGCCGCATATTCCTTTTGCGCATCGGTCAGCACTTCGGCCCCCCAGTCGCTGGTCTGCTGTTGTTTGGAGACATCGACGCCGACCAGATCGGCAAGCAGGTATTTCAGCCCGTGCCGATCAGTGAAGGTGCGCACCAGTTTGGAGGCGATCTTGGTGCACCACACCGGCTGGGTGGTAACGCCAAAGGCGCGCTTCAGCGCGGCAATGTCGAACCGGCCGAAGTGAAAAAGCTTCAGCCTTGCAGGGTCGGTCAGCAGGCGTTCAAGGTTCGGCGCGCTGGTCTGGCCCTTTGCGATCTGGACAAGGTGCGCGTCACCGGAACCGTCGGAAAGCTGCACGACGCAAAGCCGGTCGCGGCGCGGATCAAGGCCCATCGTTTCGGTATCAATCGCCACCACCGGGCCAAGGACAAGACCATCGGGAAGGTCGGAGAAGTGAAGGTGAATGGCCACTGCGCAACTTTCCTGTGGGGATACCCCAGCCGGATTATCGGCCCGATCCCTTCGGGTCAACCACGCGGGCACGGCATGCGCGTGTCACCGTCGCGGTGGGCAGACCAAGACGGGTGGCGAGCGTCTCGCCGCCGCTGGGTTTTCCGCAGCCGACGACGCCCATGATGACGATGCGCCGTGGCATGGCCAGCCGATCATGCATTGGCGTTTCCGCTCGACACCGTGTCGCGGGTTTGTTCATGGTAACCCTGACACCCCCTGTCAAGGACAAGGCCCACCCGATGACCAAGCCGCACATCCTTCAGGTCGGCAGCTATCCCGCAGGCGACCAGAGCGCGCTGGACGCGGTCTTCGACATGCGCCGGGTTTTCGAGGCGCCCGACAAGGCGGCGTTTCTTGCGGCCGAGGGGCCGGCGATCCGCGGTATCGCCACGCGCGGTGATCTGGGGGCGAGCGCCGAGATCATCGCCGCCTGCCCGAACCTGGAGATCATCTCGGTCTATGGTGTGGGGTATGATGCGGTGCATCTGCCTTCGGTGCGCGCGCGTGGCATCAAGCTGACGAACACGCCGGATGTGCTGACCGACGATGTTGCCGATCTGGCGGTGGGGATGTTGCTGGCGCTGTCACGCGGCATCGCTCGGGCCGACGGGTTTGTGCGCGACGGGTCGTGGTCGAAGGCATCGTTTCCCTTGCAGCGCAAGGTTTCGGGCAAGCGGGCGGGGATTCTCGGGCTGGGCCGGATCGGGCATCAGATCGCCCGGCGGCTGGAGGCGTTCGGCATGGAAATCGCCTACTGCAGCCGACAGCCAAAGCCTGAGGCAGGAGCATGGGCCTACGAGGCCGATCCGGTGGCCTTGGCGCGGCGGTCGGATTACTATGTTATCGCCTTGGCCGCGACGCCGGAAACCCGGCATATCGTTGGGCGTGAAGTGATCGCGGCGTTGGGTCCGGCTGGAATGGTCGTCAACATCAGCCGCGCTGCCAATCTGGACGAAGCGGCGCTTCTGGATGCGCTGGAGACGGGTGCGCTGGGCGGTGCCGCGCTGGATGTGTTTGACGGCGAACCTGCGCTGAACCCGCGCTTTCTGACCGCGCCGAACCTGCTTTTGCAGCCGCATCACGGCACCGGCACGCATGAAACCCGGCAGGCGATGGGGCAGTTGATGCGTGACAACCTGATGGCGCATTTTGCGGGAAGGCCGCTCTTGACCCCCGTGTGACGGCGTTTGCCGCAGGAGGACCGATGTTCTACGAAGCCCATGACCCCCGGTTCGAGCGGTTCGTCATGTTCAACGCCCCGGTAAAACGGCTGGCCACCGGGTTTGACTGGGCCGAGGGGCCGGTCTGGTTTGGCGATGCCAGTTGCCTGCTGTTTTCCGACATCCCGAACAACCGCATCATGCGCTGGTCGCCCGATGGCCTCAGCGTCTACCGGCAGCCGTCGAACTTTGCCAACGGCCACACCCGCGACCGCGAGGGACGGCTGATTTCCTGCCAGCACGGCACCCGGTCGGTGACACGCACCGAATATGACGGCAGCGTGACGACCCTTGCCGCCAGCTACCAGGGCAAGCGGCTGAATTCGCCCAACGATGTGGTGGTGAAATCCGATGGCTCGATCTGGTTCACCGATCCGCACTACGGGATCATGACCGATTACGAGGGCTGCAAGGCCGACGAGGAACTGCCGCGCCATGTCTACCGGATCGACCCCGATGGCAGTATCGAGGCGGTGATCACCGACATGATGTGCCCCAATGGGCTGGCGTTTTCGCCTGACGAAAGCCGGCTTTACGTGGCCGACACCGGGCGGATGCATTCGGCCGATCCGCAGCACATTGTGGTGTTCGACATGACAGATGGCCGCCCGACCGAGGGGCGCGTGTTCCATGTCATCAGACCGGGCTGCGCCGATGGCATTCGCTGCGACAGTGACGGCAACCTGTGGTCATCGGCAGGTGACGGGGTGCATTGCATCGCGCCGGACGGCACCCTTCTGGGCCGCATCCTGATACCCGAGATCGTGTCGAACATCTGTTTTGGCGGGCGTGCCAAGCACCAGCTTTTCATCACCGCAACCACGTCGCTTTATTCCGTCATATTCAACCGCCGGGGCGCACAATGGCCGTGACAGCAGACATCGGCCTGATCGGCCTTGGCACGATGGGGTCGGCGCTGGCGCTGAACATCGCGGAGAACGCCGGCCCGATTGCGGTCTGGAACCGGACCACGGCGACGACGCGGGCCTTTCATGCCGAGGCGGGCGCGCTGGCCGCGAGCATCACCCCCTGCGAGACATTGGAAGCGTTGGTCGCCGCGATCCGCCCGCCACGCGCGATCATCCTGATGGTGCCTGCCGGGCAGCCGGTGGACGACCAGCTTGCAGCACTTGCCCCCTATCTTTCGCCGGATGATCTGGTGATCGACGCCGGCAACGCCAACTTCCATGACACCAACCGGCGGGCACGGGCAGGGCTGCCATTCCGCTTTCTGGGCATGGGCGTCTCCGGCGGCGAAGAGGGCGCGCGGCATGGCCCGGCAATCATGGGCGGCGGCGCAAAGGCGGACTGGGACCGCATCGCCCCGATCCTGACCGCGATTGCCGCGTCGTATCAGGGTGCGCCCTGTGCCGACTGGATGGGTCCGGAGGGCGCGGGACATTTTGTCAAGACCGTGCACAACGGCATTGAATATGCCGACATGCAGATGATCGCCGAGGTTTACGGCCTGATGCGCGATGGCCTTGGGCTGCAGGCCCCCGCGATGGCCGAGGCGTTCGGACAGTGGAACACGGGTCCGCTGCAAAGCTACCTGATCGAGATTTCCGCGCAGGTTGCGGCGGCGACCGATCCTCTGACCGGTGCGGCGATGCTGGACGTCATCCTCGACAAGGCAGGCCAGAAAGGCACCGGTCGCTGGACCGCCATCGAGGCGCAGCATCTGTCGGCACCGATTCCGGTGATCGAAGCGGCGGTTGCAGCGCGCAACATGTCGGCGCGGCTTGACGAGCGGGTGGCGGGAGAGGCGCTGTTTGGCCCGGCCCCGCAGGCGGTGACCGGGGGGCTGGGCCTGCCCGACCTGCACGATGCGCTGCTTGCGGGCAAGATCCTGTGCTACGCGCAGGGTTTCAGCATGACCGCCGCCGCAGGGCCGGCCTTTGGGTGGGATCTGCAACTGCCAGCGATCGCCCGCGTCTGGCGGGCCGGCTGCATCATCCGGTCGGCCTTGCTGGATGCGATGGCACTGGCTCTGGCCGAAGATCCCGCGCGCAGCCTGATGCTCGCGCCGACCTTCGCGGCCGAACTGCAGCGTTGCGTGCCGTCGCTGCGCCGCGTGGTGTCGGTTGCCGCCCTGCAGGGCCATTCCGTGCCGGCGCTGTCGGCAGGACTGGCGTGGTTCGATGCGATGCGAACCCGGCGCGGCACCGCGAACATGATCCAGGCGCAGCGGGATTTCTTTGGCGCACACGGCTTTGACCGGCTGGATGGGGCGGACAGTCATCACGGCCCGTGGGGGACATCCGCGTAGCGCCGCAGACGGAAACGACAAAGCCCCGCAGCTTGCGCTGCGGGGCTTTTGTAGTTGGTGCCCAGAAGAGGACTCGAACCTCCACGTCTTGCAACACTGGTACCTGAAACCAGCGCGTCTACCAATTCCGCCATCTGGGCAAGGTAGTGAGCCGCGATTTAAAGGTGCCGTCCCAGAGTGTCAACCGGGAGCGGCGAAAATTCGGAGGGTTTCGGCAGAGCACCGGCGCGGCCATTTGCAGCTTGTTTGGCTTGGCCGTCGCCGCTATTCACTCAACCAAAGCGGCAGGGTCAGACACAAGGGGCACGGGCAGTGAGCAAGCTTGTCACCATCTTCGGCGGATCGGGCTTTGTCGGCCGCTATATCGCACGGCGCATGGCGAAAGAGGGCTGGCGGGTCCGGGTGGCCGTGCGTCATCCGAACGACGCGCTGTTCGTCAAACCCTACGGAACCGTCGGGCAGGTGGAGCCCTTGTTTTGCAACATCCGCGACGATGCGTCGGTCCGCAGGGTGCTGCATGGCGCGGATGCGGTGGTGAACTGCGTCGGCACCTTTGACCGTGGCGGCAAGAACAACTTCTCGGCGGTGCAGGCCGAAGGTGCTGCCCGCATCGCGCGGCTTGCGGCAGAAGAGGGCGTGGGCCGGCTGGTCCACATCTCGGCGATCGGGGCTGACGCGCAAGGGCCGAGCCTTTATTCGCAAAGCAAGGCCGAGGGCGAAAGCGCCGTTCTGGCCGCGTTTCCGGGCGCGGTGATCCTGCGTCCGTCGGTGATCTTCGGAACCGAAGACCAGTTCTTCAACCGCTTCGCCGCCATGTCGCGGCTTGGGCCGCTGCTGCCGATTGCGGGCGGCGAGACGCGGTTCCAGCCGGTTTACGTCGACGATGTCGCGCAGGCGGCGGTGAAGGGCGTGCTGGGGCAGGCGAGCCCCGGGATTTACGAACTTGGCGGTCCGGATGTGGACAGTTTTGCCGGGCTGATGCGGCGCATGCTGGCGGTGATCCATCGGCGGCGGCTGGTGGTCAGCATGCCGTTCTGGGTAATGCGGATCGTTGCCTTTGTCTTTGACATGATGAACGCGGTGACGCTGGGGCTGATCCCCAACAAGATCATCACGCGCGACCAGCTTTCCAGCCTGACCGTCGACAACGTGGTGCCTGCGGGCGCAAGGGGCTTTGCGGATCTGGGCATCGAGCCTACGGCAATGGCGGCGGTGCTGCCCGAGTATCTGTGGCGTTATCGCCCGTCCGGCCAGTATGCCGCGATCAAGGATTCGGCCAAGAACCTGAAGAAGGCTTGAGGGTCGAACCCTGACGGGTGCCCGAAATCACGAGGCGCGGCGCAACTGGGCCGGTCGGCAGGTAGGTCATGGAACAGTCGACACTGATCGCGGCGGCGCTGGGCATCCTTGAGGGGCTGACCGAGTTTCTGCCGGTATCTTCGACCGGGCATCTGTTGCTGGCGGGGCATTTCCTGGGCTTTCATTCCAGCGGCAAGACCTTTGAGGTCGTGATCCAGCTTGGCGCGATTCTGGCGCTGGCATCGGTTTACGCCGCGTTGCTGGCCGGGCTTGTGCTGCGGGCTTGGCATGATCCGGCGGCGCGGCGGGCCATCGTTTCGCTGCTGGTCGCGTTCCTGCCGGCGGTGGTGATCGGTCTGCTGGCGCATGATTTCATCAAGAACGTGTTGTTCGAGACGCCGATGCTGATCGCCGTGATGCTGGTGCTGGGCGGGTTCGTTCTGCTGGTGATCGACCGCATCGCGCCGCCTGCCGTGCATCATGATGCGCTGGACTTGCCGGTGCGGACCTCGCTGACCATCGGGCTGTTCCAGTGCCTTGCCATGGTCCCCGGCGTGAGCCGGTCTGGCGCGACGATCGTGGGGGCCTTGCTGTTCGGGGTGGAAAAGCGGGCGGCAGCAGAGTTTTCGTTTCTTTTGTCGCTTCCGACGGTGGGCGCTGCGGTGGCCTATGACCTGTTCGTCAACCGCGCCGCGCTGGATTTCGGCGCGGTGTGGCAGATTGCGGTGGGCTTTGCCGCCGCCTTTTTCACGGCGATACTGGTGGTGCGCTGGGCGCTTGGGTTCATCGGGCGCAATGGCTATGCGCTGTTCGGCTGGTGGCGAATCATCATCGGAACCGCTGCCGCGACGCTGCTTTGGCTGGGGTATTGATCTGGTAGGTCAGCCAGGTTGACCTAATATGGGCCGCATGAGCCGATCCTTTGGGCGGCGATCAAGAAAATCTGTAATTTAGGTCAGCATTGCTGCCTTTTCATTCTGACGGTTCGGTTGTAGCAAGGCGCTCCCGACGCAGGTGATGGGAGACGCGGTCTTGGCCACGCAAAAGATGCTGAAGTTCGTGACGGTGCCGAAGGCGATGCCCGAAAAGCGCCCGGCCACCATGCGGTCGCAGGATTTCGACGAGATTTACCGCGAGTACGCCGCCGACAAGGCCGCCGAGCAGGCCGGGCGGTGCAGCCAATGTGGCGTGCCATATTGCCAGTCGCATTGCCCGCTGCACAACAATATCCCCGATTGGCTGAAGCTGACCGCCGAGGGCCGTTTGCAGGAAGCCTATGAGCTGAGCCAGGCCACCAACACCTTCCCGGAAATCTGCGGCCGCATCTGCCCGCAGGACCGCCTGTGCGAAGGCAACTGCGTGATCGAACAGTCGGGGCATGGCACGGTGACCATCGGTTCCGTCGAGAAATACCTGACCGACAAGGCGTGGGAAATGGGCTGGGTCGTGCCGATCCGCCCCCATGCCGAACGCAGCGAAAGCGTGGCGATCATCGGCGCGGGGCCGGGGGGCCTTGCGGCGGCCGACGTGCTGCGCCGGGCGGGCGTGCAGGTCACGGTCTATGACCGCTATGACCGCGCGGGCGGGCTGATGACCTACGGGATTCCGGGGTTCAAGCTGGAAAAGCCGGTCGTGATGCAGCGGATCGAACAACTGGAATTGGGCGGCGTGCAGTTCGTGCTGAACTGCACCGTGGGCGAGGACATCACCTTTGACGCGATCCGCGGCCGCCATGATGCGGTGCTGATCGCCACCGGCGTCTACAAATCGCGCGATATCGAAGCGCCGGGCGTGGGTGCGCAGGGCGTCGTGAAGGCGCTGGATTACCTGACCGCGTCGAACCGCAAGAGCTTTGGCGACGAGGTTCCCGCCTTTGACAATGGGATGCTCGACGCCAGCGGCAAGCGCGTGGTGGTGATCGGCGGCGGCGACACTTCGATGGACTGCGTGCGCACCGCGATCCGGCAGGGGGCGCTGTCGGTGAAGTGTCTGTATCGCCGCGACCGGGCCAACATGCCGGGCAGCCAGCGCGAGGTGCAGAACGCCGAGGAAGAGGGCGTGGAGTTCGTCTGGCTTTCGGCGCCGAAGGGCTTTACCGGCGGGCCGGACGTGGAAGGCGTGATGGTGCAGAAGATGCGCCTTGGCGCGCCGGACGCCACGGGCCGTCAAAGCCCCGAGATCATCGAGGGTGCCGACTATGTGGAGCCTGCCGATCTGGTGGTGCAAGCCCTTGGTTTTGAACCCGAAGATTTGCCAGGCCTGTGGGACGTGCCAGAGCTGAAGGTCACCCGCTGGGGCACCATCAAGGCCGACTTCCGCACCCATGAGACCAACCTGCCCGGCGTCTATGCGGCGGGCGACATCGTGCGCGGCGCGAGCCTTGTGGTCTGGGCGATCCGCGATGGGCGCGAGGCGGCGGATGCGATCATCGCCTACCTGAAACAGGCCGAAGCGGTGGCCGCAGAGTGAGGCTGCAAAACGTCTGGCAAGTGTATGGCACACGTATGGCAGCCTTGCCGGGCAATGCGGGACGAAACGTCAGACTATGTGACCCATCATGGGATACGGCGATGCGGAAGGTTCTGATCCTTGCTTGTCTGATGGTTCCGGCGGCCCCGGCCCTTGCCGGGGCATGGACCGCGCCGGAAGGCTGCGAGGTGTTCATGACCGTGCAGTCCAAAGCCTGCCGGGTATCGCAGTATTACCGCTGCCTCGCGGACCCGCATGGCGACCAGTGGCGGGCCGACTTTGATCAGGAAGGCCCCTATTTCCTGTCGCACATCGACGGCGAGGGGCAGTGGATCGAAAGTTTCGTCCTGAACCCGACCAGCCGCCAGACGCTTGAGCCCATGCCGACCGACCCGGCCTCGTTCAGCGAGCTTTTGTCCAGCGGCAAGGACAGTTTCGCCTTTGGCCTGACGAACGAGGACGGCACGTCGTCCGGGGTGTCCGGGTTCGACCGGCTGACGGGCAAGACCGTCGTGATCGACGGCATTTCCCTGAGCCAGACCGAGTTCGAGTATACCGAGTCCGACCCGATGGGGACCATCCTGCGCCGGTCGCGCGGCAACGAATACATCCACCCCGAATGGCGGCTGTTCTTTGCCGGACCCTCCGAATGGGACCCCGGCGACGGCACCTGGCTGCCGATGGACGGAAGCCCGGTGGAGTTCATCTTTCCCGGCGAGCCCGGCTTTCTGAAGACCCAACCGATCTATGACTGCGACGCGATCATGTCGCGCGCCCCCGCACCGAAGGAGAACAGCCATGACAACCTTTGACGCAGCCTGGGTGGCAGCCGAAGAAGCCAAGCGCGAATGGCTGGATGCGAACGGGCTTTACAAGGCTGACGACGAACATTCGTCCTGCGGTGTTGGCCTTGTCGTGTCGATTTCCGGCAAGCCGAGCCGCAAGGTGGTGGAAAACGGGATCAACGCGCTGAAGGCGGTGTGGCACCGGGGCGCGGTCGATGCCGATGGCAAGACCGGCGATGGCGCGGGCATCCATGTGCAGATTCCGGTGCGGTTCTTTTACGATCAGGTGCGGCGCACCGGGCACGAGCCGGATCAGGCCAAGCTGATCGCCGTGGGGCAGGTGTTCCTGCCGCGGACGGACTTTGGCGCTCAGGAACGCTGCCGGACCATCGTGGAATCCGAAGTGCTGCGGATGGGGCATTACATCTACGGCTGGCGGCATGTGCCGGTGAACACCGAAGTGCTGGGTGACAAGGCCAACGCGACGCGGCCCGAGATCGAGCAGATCCTGATCCGCTGCGACAAGGACATCGACGCCGAAGCGTTCGAGCGGGAACTTTACATCATCCGCCGCCGGATCGAGAAGGCGGCGTTGGCGGCGCATATCCAGGGCATGTATCTGTGCAGCCTGTCGTGCCGCAGCATCATCTACAAGGGCATGATGCTGGCCGAACAGGTCGCGGTGTTCTACCCCGACTTGATGGACGAGCGGTTCGAGAGCGCGTTCGCGATCTATCACCAGCGGTACAGCACCAACACCTTCCCGCAGTGGTGGCTGGCGCAGCCGTTCCGGATGCTGGCCCATAACGGCGAGATCAACACGCTGAAGGGCAACGTCAACTGGATGCGGAGCCACGAGATCCGCATGGCGTCGAACAACTTTGGCGATGCGGCCGAGGATATCAAGCCGATCATCCCGGCGGGGACGAGCGACTCGGGTGCCCTGGACGCGGTGTTCGAGGTGCTGGTGCGCTCGGGCCGGTCGGCGCCCTTGGCCAAGACGATGCTGGTGCCGGAAGCGTGGTCGAAGGCCACGACCGACATGCCGAAGGCCTGGGCTGACATGTATTCCTACTGCAACTCGGTGATCGAGCCGTGGGATGGCCCTGCGGCCTTGGCGATGACCGACGGGCGCTGGGTCTGCGGCGGGCTGGACCGCAACGGTCTGCGGCCGATGCGTTATGTGGTGACGGGCGACGGGATGCTGATTGCGGGCTCGGAAGCCGGGATGGTGCCGGTGGACGAAGCGACGATCCGCGAAAAGGGCGCGCTGGGGCCGGGGCAGATGATCGCGGTCGATATGGCAGAGGGGCGGCTTTACCACGATGTGGAGATGAAGAACCGCCTCGCCTCGGCGCAGCCTTACGGCGACTGGGTTGGCAAGATCGTCGATCTGAACGCGCTGTTGAAGGACGTGCCGGAGGTGGCGACCTTCACCGGGTCGGAACTGCGCAAGCGGCAGATCGCGGCGGGGTTCACGATCGAGGAGCTGGAGCAGGTTCTGGCCCCGATGGCCGAGGACGGCAAGGAAATGGTCGCCTCGATGGGCGATGACACGCCGGCCGCGGTGCTGTCGTCGATCTACCGGCCGTTGAGCCATTTCTTCCGGCAGAACTTCAGCCAGGTGACGAACCCGCCGATCGACAGCCTGCGTGAAGGGCGGGTGATGAGCCTGAAGACGCGCTTTGGCAACCTGCGCAACGTGCTGGATGAAAACAACAGCCAGTCCGAGATCCTGGTGCTGGAAAGCCCGTTCCTTGGCAACGCGGAGTTCGACGTGCTGGTGAAGCGGTTCGGCGATCAGGTGGCGTTCATCGACTGCACCTTCCCGGTGTCGCCGGGGCTGGACGATCTGCGCGTGGGGCTGGAGCGTATCCGGGCGGAAGCCGAGGATGCGGTGCGGTCGGGCGCCGGGCAGTTGGTGCTGACCGACGAGCATCAAGGCACGGATCGGGTTCCGATGCCGATGATCCTTGCGACGAGCGCGGTGCATTCGTGGCTGACGCGCAAGGGGCTGCGCACCTTTTGCAGCATCAACGTGCGGTCGGCGGAATGCATTGATCCGCATTACTTTGCCGTGCTGATCGGGTCGGGGGCGACCACGGTGAACGCCTACCTGGCGCAGGATTCGATTGCCGACCGGATCAACCGTGGCCTGATCGAAGGCAGCCTGACCGATGCGATGCGGCGGTATCGCGATGCCATCGACGCGGGGTTGCTGAAGATCATGTCGAAGATGGGCATTTCGGTGATCTCCTCCTATCGCGGCGGGTTGAATTTTGAAGCGGTGGGTCTGAGCCGTGCGATGGTGGCGGAGTATTTCCCCGGCATGCACAGCCGGATTTCGGGCATCGGCCTGACCGGGATCGAGCAGAAGCTGGAAGAGGTCCACGCGCGCGGCTGGCTGGGTGGCAGCGACGTTCTGCCGATCGGCGGGTTCTACAAGGCGCGGCGGTCGGGCGAAAAGCACGCCTGGGAAGCGCAGACGATGCACATGCTGCAATCGGCCTGCGACCGGGCCAGCTATGACCTGTGGAAGCAGTATTCCGCCGCGATGCGGGCCAATCCGCCGATCCATCTGCGCGACTTGCTGGACATCAAGACCCTGGGCAAGCCGGTGCCGATCGAGGAGGTCGAAAGCATCACCTCGATCCGCAAGCGGTTCGTGACGCCGGGTATGTCCTTGGGGGCGCTGTCGCCCGAGGCGCACAAGACGCTGAACGTGGCGATGAACCGGATCGGGGCCAAGTCCGACAGCGGCGAGGGTGGCGAAGACCCGGCGCATTTCACGCCGGAACCGAACGGCGACAACCCCAGCGCCAAGATCAAGCAGGTGGCGTCGGGGCGGTTCGGCGTGACGGCGGAATACCTGAACGCCTGCGAGGAGCTTGAGATCAAGGTCGCGCAGGGCGCCAAGCCCGGTGAGGGCGGGCAGCTTCCGGGGATGAAGGTCACGGCGCTGATCGCGCGGCTGCGGCACAGCACTCCGGGGGTGACGCTGATCAGCCCCCCGCCGCACCACGACATCTATTCCATCGAGGATCTGGCGCAACTGATCTACGACCTGAAGCAGATCAACCCGCGCGCCAAGGTGACGGTCAAGCTGGTGTCCTCCAGCGGTGTGGGCACCATCGCGGCGGGGGTGGCGAAGGCCAAGGCCGACGTGATCCTGATCTCGGGCCACAACGGCGGCACCGGGGCCAGCCCGGCGACCAGCATCAAATATGCCGGCCTGCCGTGGGAAATGGGCCTGACCGAGGCGCATCAGGTGTTGTCGATGAACAACCTGCGCGAACGGGTGACGCTGCGCACCGATGGCGGGCTGCGGACGGGCCGCGATATCGTGATGGCGGCGATGCTCGGGGCCGAGGAATACGGCATCGGCACCGCGGCCCTGATCGCGATGGGCTGCATCATGGTGCGCCAGTGCCAAAGCAACACCTGCCCGGTCGGCGTCTGCACGCAGAACGAGGCGCTCAGGGCAAAGTTCACCGGAAGCGCCGACAAGGTGGTGAACCTGATCACCTTCTACGCGCAGGAGGTGCGGGAAATCCTCGCCTCCATCGGGGCGCGGTCGATGGACGAGATCATCGGGCGGGCCGATCTGTTGACGCAGGTTTCCCGGGGTGCGGCGCATCTGGATGACCTTGACCTGAACCCGCTGCTGATCACCGTCGATGGCGCGCGAGCGATCACCTACGACCGGTCGAAGCCGCGCAACGCCGTGCCGGACACGCTGGACGCCGAGATCATCCGCGACGGCGCGCGCTTCTTCGAGGATGGCGAGAAGATGCAGTTGTCCTACGCGGTCAGGAACACGCTGCGCACCATCGGCACGCGGGCCAGCAGTCACATCGTCAGGAAGTTCGGGATGCGCAACGCGCTGCAACCCGACCATCTGACGGTGAAGCTGAACGGCTCCTGCGGGCAGTCGCTGGGGGCCTTCGCGGTGCGGGGCCTCAAGCTGGAAGTGCAGGGCGACGCCAACGACTATGTCGGCAAGGGCCTGTCGGGCGGCACGATCACGGTCAGGCCGCTGATGTCGTCGCCCCTGAAGGCCGAGGACAACACGATCATCGGCAACACCGTGCTTTACGGCGCGACCGACGGCTTTCTGTTTGCCAGCGGCCGGGCGGGTGAGCGGTTCGGCGTCCGCAACTCGGGCGCGCATGTGGTGGTCGAGGGCTGCGGGTCGAACGGCTGCGAATACATGACCGGCGGCGTCGCGGTGGTGCTGGGGCGGATCGGGGCCAACTTTGGCGCCGGGATGACCGGGGGCATGGCCTATGTCTACGACCCTAAGGGCGTGGCCGAGGATTTCATGAACCTCGAAAGCATTGTCACCTGCGCGGTCGAACATCCGCATTGGGAGTTGCAGCTGAAGGGCCTGATCCAGCGGCATCTGGATGAGACCGCCTCGAAACTGGCCGAACGCATCCTGTCGAACTGGGACAGCGAGCGGCGCAATTTCCTGCAGATCTGCCCGAAGGAAATGCTGGCGCATCTGGCCTACCCGTTGAGCGACGAGGTTGCGAAAGTTCCGGCGGAGTAGGGAAGTTTCCGTCCCCAAACCGCTTTGGATATGCTACACAGGGCCGTCGCATCCTGCGGCGGCCCTGTGCATTTCATGGAGTGAGCCATGTCCGACCTGATCATCGTAGCCTTCCCCGATGAGGCGACGGCCTTTGCCGCCGGCAAGGCACTGGTGGCGTTGCAAAAGGAACACCTGATCGAGATGGAGGATGTCGTCGTCGTCACCCGCGACGACACGGGCAAGGTCAGCCTGCACCAGTCGGTCAACCTGACCACGGGCGGGGCCATCGGTGGCGGCATCTGGGGCACGCTGATCGGGCTGTTGTTCCTGAACCCGATTGTTGGCGCGGCGGTGGGGGCCGGGGCCGGCGCGCTGGCGGGAAAGTTCAGCGATATCGGCATCGACGACCAGTTCCTGCGCGACATTGGCCAGAGCCTGGACAAGGGCGGCGCGGCGGTCGGACTGTTGATCCGCAAGCTGACGACCGAAAAGGTGCTGGAACGGCTGGAGCCCTACCGCGAGAAGGGCCGGGTGCTGCACACCTCGCTGAGCAACGAGGCGGAGGCGCGGTTGAAGGAGTTCCTGGAAAAAGTGCCGCCCCTGCACATGCCGCACGACCAGCTTGGCGGTGGGCGCAAATAGGCTCACTTGACGTCGCCTTGCGGCGCGCGTCTATGTTCCGCCCATGACGGAAAAGCCCGCCGGAAAATCCACCCGCGCGCCGCGCAAGCGCAAGCCGAAACCTGCCGAAAGCGCACCGCCGCTGTCGCGCGGACGGCTGGCGCTGCGCTGGGCGCTGCGCGGCCTGGGCGCTGTGGCGGGGGTTTACGGGCTGCTGGTGGTGCTGTTCAGCTTTCTGCCGCCGCCGATCAACTTATACCAGATGGGCGAGGCGTGGCGCCTGGGCGGGATCGAAAAGGACTGGGTGTCCTGGGAAGAGATCGCCCCGGTGATGGGGCGGTCTGCGGTGGCGGCGGAGGATGCGAATTTCTGCAACCACTGGGGCTTTGACATGGCCGCGATCCGCGCCGCGATCGACGAGGGCGGCGGGCGCGGGGCGTCGACCATCAGCCAGCAGGTCGCGAAGAACGTGTTCCTGTGGCACGGGCGAAGCTGGCTCCGGAAGGCCGCCGAAGCGGTGCTGACGCCCACGGTGGAGTTGTTGTGGTCAAAGCAGCGCATCCTTGAGGTCTACCTCAACGTGGTTGAATTTGATGACGGCGTGTTCGGTGTGCAGGCGGCGGCGCAGCATTATTTCGGCGTTGATGCCAAGGATCTGACGGCGGTGCAGGCGGCCCGTCTGGCGGCGGTGCTGCCCGACCCGAAGGAGCGCAGCGCGTCGAATCCGTCGAGTTTTGTGCGCAAGCGGACCCGTGCAATCATGGCCGGGGCAGATACCATCGCGGCGGACGGTCGTTCCGCCTGTTTCGAAGGCTGAGGCCCGCGCGGGGATTGAATTTCCCGGACCCGCACGGCTATGAGGGGAAATGCCAGAGGTGCCCGCCCGATGAACCGCCTGTATCACGTTCCCCTTTCGCCGTTCTGCCGCAAGGTGCGGTTGACGCTGGCGGAAAAGAAGATCGAGGTGGAGCTGGTCGAGGAGCGGTATTGGGAACCTTCGCCCGATTTCCTGCGCCGCAATCCGGCGGGCAAGGTGCCGGTATTGCGGATGGATGGCAGGGTATTGAGCGAAAGCCAGGCGATCTGCGAATATCTGGAGGAGCTGGTGCCCGCGCCGGCGCTGCTGCCGCGTGACCCCGATGCGCGCTATGAGGTGCGGCGGCTGTGCGCCTGGTTCGACGACAAGTTCCAGAACGAGGTGACATCAAAGCTGCTGTATGAGCGGGTCAACAAGAAGGTCACCGGGCAGGGCTATCCGGACAGCAAGAACGTCAAGGCCGGGTCGACGCGGATCAAGTATCACCTTGATTACATGGCGTGGCTGTTGGACCAGCGGCGCTGGCTGGCGGGGGATGTGATGACGCTGGCGGATTTCACCGCAGCGGCGCATCTGAGCTGCCTTGACTACATCAGCGACGTCGATTGGAACCGGCATGCGGTGCTGAAGGACTGGTATGCCAAGATCAAGTCGCGGCCGTGTTTCCGCACGCTGCTGGCGGATCAGGTGTCGGGTTTTCCGCCCGCGGCGCATTATGCCGATCTGGATTTCTGAGCCTGACCCCCGGGGCGCTGCCCCGGACCCCGGAGTATTTCTGAAAAGAGCAAGCTGATGCACGGTTTGAAGGACCGGCTAGTGGAACGGGCGCTGCAGGAGGGGTTCGCGAAGCTGGGCGTGTGCCGGCCCGATGCGGTGCCGGGGACGGCGGCGCGGCTCAGGGCGTGGCTGGAGGCCGGGCGGCACGGGCAGATGGGATGGATGGCCGAGCGCGAGGGCTGGCGCGGGAACGCGGCGGCGCTGTGGCCCGAGGCGCGGTCGGTTGTCATGCTGGCGGAGGCATACTCGCCGGACAGTGACCCGATGGCGGGGCTGGCAGAGCACGACCGGGGGGTGGTCAGCGTTTATGCGCAGGGCCGCGATTACCATGATCTGGTGAAGCGGCGGTTGAAGCGGCTGGGGCGGTGGCTGCTGGATCAGAGCGGGGGCGAGATCAAGGTGTTCGTCGACACGGCCCCGGTGATGGAAAAGCCCCTGGCGCAGGCGGCGGGGCTGGGCTGGCAGGGCAAGCACACCAACCTTCTGGGCCGGGATCTGGGCAACTGGGTGTTTCTGGGCGCGATCTTCACCACGCTGGACCTGGAGCCAGACGCGGCGGAGGTGAGCCACTGCGGCAGTTGCACCGCGTGTCTGGATGTCTGCCCGACGGCGGCGTTTCCCGCACCCTACCAACTGGACGCGCGGCGCTGCATTTCCTACCTGACGATCGAGCACAAGGGGCCGGTGGACCCCGAGCTGCGGGGGCTGATGGGCAACCGGATCTATGGCTGCGACGATTGTCTGGCGGTCTGCCCGTGGAACAAGTTTGCCGTGGCCGCGCGCGAGATCGGCTATCAGCCGAAGGTCGGGTTGCCGGCGCTGGCGGACTTGGCGGGTCTGGATGATGCGGGGTTTCGGGCGCGGTTTGCCGGCAGCCCGATCAAGCGCATCGGGCGGGACCGGTTCGTGCGCAACGTGATGTATGCGATCGGAAATTCAGCGGCGGGCGGCTTGCTGCCGGTGGCGCAACGGTTGACGGGCGATCCGGACCCGGCGGTTGCCGACGCCGCGCGCTGGGCGGTTCTGCGCCTGACGGTCGGCAAGGATTGACCGGGGCGCGCAGGCGCGGCGGTTCGTGGCAGAAGCGCGGGTCGTGGCAGAAGCGCGGGTCGTGCGGATGTGGTAGCATTGCAGGGTGAGTCGAGTGAAAGGACCGAAACATGTCACGTCACGTCGCCGACAAAAGGGCCACCCCGACCGGAGGCCGTGTCCAGCGGTTCTGGCATATCGCACGGGCGAGGCGGGAAATCTGGCATCGCAAGCAGGACGAGGCGGGGCCGTCGCGGCTGATCCAGTTCCTGCGGATCGCGCGGGGGCGCACGCCCTGAGCGGTTGGCATCAGGCAAGCGAACGGCGTCGAACCGGGGGTTCGACGCCGTTTTCATGTTCGGGCAGGCGTCAGGCGCGGACGAGCTTTTCGTATTCCAGCGCGACACGCTTGGTCAGATCGCCGACCTCGAAATTGTAGTCGCCGATCTGGCCCACCGGGGTGACCTCGGCGGCGGTGCCGGTCAGCCAGCACTGTTCGAAGCCTTCGAGTTCCCCGGGCATGATGTGGCGTTCGTGGACCTTGATCTGCATGTCTTTCAGCATCCCGATCACGGTCTGCCGGGTGATGCCGTTCAGGAAGGCATCGGCCTTCGGGGTGTGCACCTCGCCGTCCTTGACGAAGAAGATGTTGGCACCCGTCGCCTCGGCCACATAGCCGCGATAGTCGAACATCATCGCGTCAGAGCAGCCCTTCGCCTCGGCGGCGTGTTTCGACATGGTGCAGATCATGTAAAGACCGGCGGCCTTGGCGGCGTGCGGGATGGTTTCGGGCGAGGGGCGCTTCCACTTGGCGATGTCGAGCTTGGCGCCCTTCATCTTGGCGTCGCCGTAATAGCTGCCCCACGTCCAGACCGCGACGGCCATGCGGATCGGGTTGCGCTTGGCCGCCACACCCATATCCTCGCCGACTCCACGCCAGGCGATGGCGCGGATGTAGGCATCGGTCAGGTTGTTGGCCTTCAGCGTGGCTTCCTTGGCGGCGTTGATCTCTGCGACACTGTACGGCAGCGGCATGTCGAGAAGTTCGCCGGACATGCGCAGACGTTCGGAATGTTCGGTCGATTTGAAGATCTTGCCGTTGTAGCAGCGTTCGCCTTCAAAGACGGAGGAGGCGTAGTGCATGGCATGGGTCAGGATGTGGACGTTGGCCGAGCGCCAGTCCACCAGTTTGCCATCCATCCAGATGAACCCGTCGCGATCGTCGTAGCCAGCCATCGGAGCCTCCTCGCTTTGCACATGTTGCGCGAGTTAGGTCCGTTTCGGACATATTCTTGCGCCAAATCGTCGGATTGCTACGTCTTGTGACTTGGAATGTCAACAAGGCTGACGTAAATTCGCCGAAACGGGAGGTTCGGAATGTCAGACAGTGCGGCGACAAGCGACGGGCTGCTGTTCCTGACGGACGAGCAGTTGCGCAAGGGCATCGAGGCGATGTTCTTTGCCTATCGCGGGTTTACCGCCGATCCGGACCGGATTCTGGAAGGCATGGATTACGGCCGCGCGCATCACCGGGCGATCCATTTCATCCATCGCAGCCCCGGCACCACGGTGTCGAACCTGCTGGCGATTCTGGGGGTGACCAAGCAATCGTTGAACCGGGTGCTGCGCAGCCTGATCGAGGATGGGCTGGTCAGAAGCGACAAGGGGCGCGAAGATGCCCGCGAACGACACCTGTTTCTGACCGAGAAGGGGCTTTTGCTGGAACGCGAATTGTCGGATGCGCAGCGGGCGCGGATGCGGGCGGCCTATCGGGCGGCAGGGCCGCAGGCGGTGCAGGGCTTTCGGCAGGTGCTGGAAGCGATGATGGACCCGGAGATGCGGCGGCAGTACAACCGTCTGAAAGAGGGCGGGACATGACCGAAGCGCTGGCGCATCTGCTGATCGTCGATGATGACGAGCGCATCCGGGGGCTGTTGCAGAAATTCCTGATCCGCAGCGGCTTTCTGGTCTCGGCGGCGCGGGATTCGGCGCAGGCTCGGCGGTTGCTGGCGGGGCTGGAGTTCGACCTGATCGTGCTCGATGTGATGATGCCGGGCGAGGATGGTGTGTCGCTGACCCGTGACCTGCGCAAGCGGATGGCAACGCCGATCCTGCTGTTGACCGCGCTGGGCGAGACGGCGAACCGGATCGAGGGGTTCGAGGCGGGCGCGGATGATTACCTCACCAAGCCGTTCGAGCCGAAGGAGCTGTTGTTGCGGATCAACGCGATCCTGCGTCGGGTGCCGCAAGTCAAGGTCGCCGAGCCGGTGCCGAAGATCCTGCATCTGGGATCGGTGCGCTATGATCTGGACCGGGGCGAGATGTGGCGCGGCCAGACGCTGGTGCGGCTGACTGCGACCGAAGCGCAGTTGATGAAGATCTTTGCCGCCCAGCCCGGCAACCCGATCAGCCGCGACCGGCTGGTGGGCGATCTTGGCCGCGATGACGCGGCGCAGGAACGCGCGGTCGACGTGCAGATCACCCGGCTGCGACGCAAGATCGAGGATGACCCCAAGGCACCGCGCTATCTGCAGACGGTGCGGGGCGAGGGGTATATGCTGCAGCCGGACTGAGCGGGTGGCCTGCCAGCCCTCGGCAGGTGCAATCGTGGTCGGAGCGGAATGCGCAAGCCGACCGAGATCACCCCGGTAACGGCCGTGGTTGCAGATCTTCGGCATGTGAGCGTACCGGCTGACACAGCGCGACGCGGCAAGGGGAAGGCGAGATGACCTGCATTGTCTATGCACACCCAGACTGCGCCCGGCACGTGACGCCGCCGGGGCATCCGGAGCGGGTGGAGCGGTTGGCGGCGGTGGAAGCGGGTTTGGCAGGGCTGGCGGTGGAGCGGCGCTATTGTCCGATGGGGGACGAGGCGGACGTCTTGCGCTGCCATCCCGCGCGCTATCTGGCCCGGGTGAAGGACGCGCTGCCAGAGGCCGGGTGGGCGCAACTGGACGGCGATACCTTTCTGTCGCCGGGATCGTTCGACGCGGCGATGCGGGCGGTGGGCGGGATCTGTGCTGCCGTGGATGCGGTGGTGACGGGCGCGGCGCGGACGGCCTTCGTGGCCTGCCGACCACCGGGGCATCACGCCGAGCGGGAAACCGCGATGGGGTTTTGCCTGTTCGGCACGGTGGCAATCGGCGCGCAGCGGGCGTTGGATCATCACGGGCTTTCCCGCGTGGCGATTGTCGATTTCGACGTGCATCACGGCAACGGCACGCAGGATCTGCTTTGGGACGAGGCGCGGTGCCTGTTCGCCTCAAGCCACCAGATGCCGTTTTATCCCGGCACCGGGCGGGTAGCGGAGCGGGGCGCACATGGCCAGATGCTGAACGTGCCGTTGCGCGCCGGGTCGGGCGGGGCGGAAATGCGGGCGGCCTATGAGCGGCTGGTGTTTCCCGCGCTGGAGGCGTGGCAGCCGGAGCTGCTGCTGATCTCGGCCGGGTTCGATGCCCATGCCGATGATCCGTTGGCGGGGCTGGAGTGGCAGGCCGAGGATTATGCCTGGTTGACCGGGCGGCTGTGCGATTTTGCCGGGGGGCGGGTGGTCTCGACACTTGAGGGCGGCTATGATCTTTCTGCGCTGGCGGCTTCGGTCGCGGCGCATGTGCGGGTGCTGGAGGAGCGGGGCCGATGAACGACAAACCGACGGAAAAGCCGATCGGCGCGATGACCTTCGAAGAGGCGATGATCGCGCTGGAGCAGGTTGTGGGTGCGTTGGAGCGGGGCGATGTGCCGCTGGAGCAGTCGATCGCGCTTTATGAGCGCGGGGCTGCCCTGAAGGCGCATTGCGCGGCCAAGCTGAAGGATGCCGAGGAAAAGGTCGAACTTATCCGCGCGCAGGAAGGCCGCGCCGTCGGCACCACGCCGGTGGAGGGGATGTGACCTTTCCCGAACGGTTGGCGACCGATGCCGCGCTGATCGGGGCGCGGCTGGATCAGGCAATGGCAGGCATGGGCAACGAGCCGGTCATTCGGGCGATGCGCTACGCGGTGCAGGGCGGCAAGCGGCTGCGCGGCTTTCTGGCGCTGGAAGGCGCGCGGATGCACGGGCTGGCGGATGCGCAGGCGGCAAGTGCGGCGGCGGCGGTGGAGGCGTTGCACGCCTATTCGCTGGTGCATGACGATCTGCCCGCAATGGATGACGACGACCTGCGCCGGGGCCAACCCACCGTGCATGTGAAATGGGATGAGGCGACGGCGATTCTGGCGGGCGACGCGCTGCAGACGCTGGCGTTCGAGCTGCTGTGCGACCCGGCGCTGGGGTCCGGTGACGTGCGGATCGCGCTGGTGCAGGGGCTGGCCAAGGCCTCGGGGGCCGAAGGCATGGTGCTGGGGCAGGCGCTCGATATTGCCGCCGAAACCGCTGCCGCGCCCTTGACGCTGGAGGCGATCATCCGGTTGCAGGCAGGCAAGACCGGCGCGCTGATCGGTTTTGCCGCCGAGGCGGGGGCAATCTTGGCCGAGGCGGACCGCGGGCCGCTGCGCGCCTATGCCACGGCGCTGGGCCTCGCCTTCCAGATTGCCGACGATATCCTTGACGAGACGGGCGATGCGGCCAAGGCCGGAAAACGGTTGCAGAAAGACGCCGAGGCGGGCAAGGCGACGTTCGTCTCGCTTCTGGGGCTGGGTGGAGCCCGGGCGCGGGCTGCGGCGTTGGTGGACGAGGCTTGCGATGCGCTGGCGCCTTATGGCGACCGTGCCCGCTTGTTGAAAGATGCGGCGCGGTTCACCATCGCGCGGGAGAGTTGAATGACCGACGTGCCGACACCGCTTCTGGACCGGGTGAAACTGCCCGCCGACCTGAAAGGCCTGACCGACCGCGAGCTGCGGCAACTGGCCGACGAGCTGCGCGCCGAGACGATTGCCGCCGTAGCGGTGACCGGCGGGCACCTGGGCGCGGGCCTGGGCGTGGTGGAGCTGACCGTGGCGCTGCATGCCGTGTTCGACACGCCGCGCGACAAGCTGATCTGGGACGTTGGCCACCAGTGCTATCCGCACAAGATCCTGACCGGGCGGCGTGACCGGATTCGCACCTTGCGCAGCGAAGGCGGGCTGTCGGGCTTCACCAAGCGGTCGGAAAGCCCCTACGACCCGTTCGGGGCGGCACATTCGTCAACCTCGATCTCTGCCGCGCTGGGATTTGCGATGGCCGACGAGCTCGGCGGCGATCCGGGCGATGCGATCGCGGTCATTGGTGATGGCGCGATGTCGGGCGGCATGGCGTTCGAGGCGATGAACAACGCAGGCCACTTGGGCAAGCGGCTGTTCGTGATCCTGAACGACAACGAAATGTCGATTGCCCCGCCGGTGGGCGCGCTGTCGGCTTACCTGTCGAAGCTCTATGCCGAAGCGCCGATGCAGGATCTGAAGCAGGCGGCGAAGGGCTTTGTCAGCCTGTTGCCGCCGCCGTTTCAGGAAGGCGCCAAGCGCGCCAAGGACATGCTGAAGGGCATGGCGGTCGGTGGCACCCTGTTCGAGTCTCTGGGGTTCGAATATGTCGGGCCGATTGACGGCCATGACCTTGACCAGCTTTTGCCGGTCCTGCGCACCGTGAAGGCGCGGGCGACGGGGCCGATGCTGATCCATGTGCTGACGAAAAAGGGCAAGGGCTATGCCCCGGCCGAGGCCGCGCGCGACAGGGGCCATGCGACGGGCAGGTTCGATGTGCTGACCGGGGTTCAGGCCAAGGCCGCGTCCAACGCGCCGTCCTACACCAAGGTGTTCGCCCAGACCCTGATCGCCGAGGCCGAGCGGGATGCCAAGATCGTCGCGGTGACAGCGGCGATGCCTGACGGAACCGGGCTGAACCTCTTTGCCGACCGGTTTCCGAAGCGCTGTTTCGACGTAGGCATCGCCGAACAGCATGGCGTCACGTTCAGCGCGGGGTTGGCGGCGGGCGGGATGAAGCCGTTTTGCGCGATCTATTCCACCTTCCTGCAGCGCGGCTATGATCAGGTCGTGCATGACGTGGCGATCCAGCGGTTGCCGGTGCGCTTTGCCATCGACCGGGCCGGGCTGGTCGGGGCTGATGGCGCGACCCATGCCGGGGCGTTCGACGTGGCGTTTCTGGCGAATCTGCCGGGCTTCGTGGTGATGGCCGCCGCCGATGAGGCGGAACTGGTGCATATGGTGGCGACCGCTGCCGCGCATGACGCAGGTCCGATTGCCTTCCGCTTTCCGCGCGGCGAAGGCGTTGGGGTCGAGATGCCCGCGCGCGGGGTGCCGCTGGAGATCGGCCGCGGTCGGATCATCCGGGAAGGAACGCGGGTGGCGATCCTGTCGTTCGGCACCCGGCTGGCCGAGGTGACGAAGGCTGCCGAAAGTCTTGCCGGGCGCGGGGTTTCGGTGACGGTGGCGGACGCGCGGTTTGCCAAGCCCCTGGACCGCGACCTGATCCTGCGGCTGGCGCGCGAGCATGAGGCGCTGATCACGGTGGAGGAAGGCGCGATTGGCGGTTTTGGCAGCCATGTGGCGCAACTTCTGGCCGAAGCGGCGGTGTTCGACCGGGGGCTGAAGTATCGCTCGATGGTCTTGCCAGACGTGTTCATCGACCACGCCAGCCCCGAGGCGATGTACCGCGTCGCCGGGATGGACGCAGGCCATATCGAGGCGAAGGTCTTGCGAACGCTGGGGGTTGCGGTGGTGGGCAAGCGCGCCTGACGCCTACACTCCCGCCGGGACGAGGTGATTGTCCCACGCCGGGCCACCCGTGGCGAGAAGCGTCAGCCCCGCCCGATCACAGGCCCAAAGCGCCCCGCCGCCATCGGTGGCGATGAAACCGCTGGCATGGGCCGACACGCCACAGATGTCGGCACGGGCATGGCTGGCAAGATGCGTGCCGTCGGCGGCGTGCAACAGAACGACGCCACCCTTGGGCGAGGTGATGGCGGTGGTGCCATCGACGGTCATGGCGATGCTGCCGGCATAGCCCTTCATCCGGGCAAGCTCGGCCTCGGGGGTGGTGGCGAGGATGGCATCCTGACCGGGGCTCCAGCGACCCAAAAGCGGCACTATCATGGCCGGATCGCCCTCCCACTGCATCGCGAAGGCAACGCTGCCGTCTGGCGAAAGTGCCAGATGCCGGATGGAATTCTGCCACAGCGCTTCGGGCAGTTCGGTCTGCGCCAGCAAGGTGCCATCGGCAGACAGATGGCTCAGGTTCGGGCGCATGTCGGGGAGGTTCAGCTTGGTGCGGTCGGTCGGATCGGTCTGGATGCCACCATTGGCGACGATCAGACTGCCATCGGCAAGGCGCTTCAGATCATGCGGGCCGATACCGCCCGAGGCGAACTCGCCCATCCGCGTGAAATCGGCGCTGCGCCAGATGCCGATCAGGCCTTGGGACGTGGCCGCGACCACCTCCGAGGTAAAAAGCGTCTCTCCGCCTGCGGAAAACGCGCCGTGGCCGTTGAACTGGCGGCCGTCGGGCGGGGTGATGCGGTGGGTTTCCGCGCCGGACGCACAGTCGATCACCGCGGCAAAGGTGCCGGGGCGACGCGCGAAGGCAACCGCCAGCGGGCGCGAGGGGTGCGCGGCGGCGGCATGGCCGCGTGCGGGCAGGGGAAGGCTGAAGATCGTCTGACCCGCCGCGCCGAGGCCAAAAAGGTGATACCCCTCGCCCACTTTTGCGGCGGCGAGAAGATCGGGGCTGCCCGCATCGGCCCATGACGGCAAGGGCAGGCTGAGGGCGGCAAGACCGGCCAGAAATCCACGGCGACTGGTCATGTCAGTCTCCGTCGGCTGCGTTGAAGCCGATGCCCACGTCCATCTCTGGCGCCAGTTCCGACAGGATCACCGCGCGGATGTTGTCGACGGACTGGCCGAGGATCTCGAATTTCAGGTGGCCTTCGGGTGTGGCGACGCCCGCGAGGGTTGGGTCGTTCATTGCCGCAGCGAGCGCGATCGCCTTGTCGAAGGCGGCGATGGTCAGCGGGGCATCTGGCGTCAGCGTTGCCACCATGCGGCGCATCGCTTGCAGCGCCAAAAGGATGTTGCGCAAGGACCGGCCCGAAGCGCGGGCCTCGGCGCGTTCGGGGTGGGGTGCATCGAAGGTTCCAAGCGGGCGGGCAATGCGGTTGTCGGACAGGAACTCCAGCCCCGAGGCAAGCTGGGTGAACAGCACCTGCCGCACTTCCGGGCTGGTCAGGAACGTCGTATTGCCGGGTTCGCCTGCGGTCAGCATGGTGTCGCCGTAGCCCGCTTTCCAGCCTTCGTTGACCGCAGCGGCGGTGGCCGCAAGGTCGGTGGCGGTGGCGCGGATCAGCGGGCAGGGGTCGGCGGGCAGCGGTTCGGCTGGGAAAAGCAAACGCTCCAGCGCCATCAACCCCCGTGCCGCAACGGATTGCTGCGCAAAGGCACCGGGCGCCAGTTTCGCGGGATCACCCTTCAGCAGAGCCATCTGCGCCTTGGCGCCCGAGGCCTTCGGATCAGGCCAGTAATGGATCGCAAGGCGGTGGCCGTCCTCCTCTACCGGGCCGAAGTTCAGGTGCTGCACGCCCATCCAGGCATCGAAGGCATGTTGAAAAAACGGCTCTAACAAGGCTGAATCGCAGGTTTCCGTTGCCTTGGCCGCAAGCGATGCGGTGGTTTCGGCGAACGCCGCGTAGCCCGGCAGAATATGGTCACGGACCGTTTCGGGGTAATCGGCCCGTGCGGCGCTGGCGACAACAGCAAGGCCGAGGGCAAGAAGGGTTCGCTTCATCACAGGCTTTCCAGAAAGGCGATCAGGGCATCGCGGTCGGGTTTCGGCAGGGCGGCGACAGCATCGCGGGCGGCCTGCGCCTCGCCCCCGTGCCAGAGGATCGCTTCCAGCAGATTTCGGGCGCGGCCGTCATGCAGGTATTGCGTGTGGCCCGACACCTGCTGCGTCAGCCCGACGCCCCACAGCGGCGGCGTCTTCCATTCCGACCCTGTGGCGCGGCCCTCGGGGCGGTTGTCGGCAAGGCCCGGCCCCATGTCGTGCAACAGAAGGTCGGTATAGGGCCAGATCAGTTGGAAACTCTGCTCCGGCTGGTCCTTCAGGCGGTTGGTGACATGTTTCGGCGTGTGGCAACCGGAGCAATTCATGTCGTGGAACAGCTCTTTGCCGCGCAGCACCTGGGGGTCGTCCACCTTGCGCCGCTCGGGAACGCCAAGGTTGCGGGAATAGAACGTGACAAGGTCGAGGCTGGCCCGATCGACCTCCAGCCCGTCGCGGACGCCGGGTTCCTGCCCGTGCGGCGCGTCGATGCAGGTGGTTTGCGGACAATCGCCCCACGGGTCGGGGTGCAGCGGCGTCGACAGGCCCATGTCACCGGAAAAGGCCCCAGCAGACTGTTCGCGGATTGTCGGCGCACCGGCCTTGAAGCCAAAGCGGCCCAGCATCGGCACGCCGTATTCCACCGACGGCACGATCTGCACACGGCCGGAAACGCCGTCGCCATCCGCATCACCGGGGTCTGCCCGTGCCACGATGTCGGCGGCGGGGATCGCTTCCAGAAGCCCAAGGCCGATCATCTGCGGCGCAACGCGGGGCGAAAGCTGAAGCGCGGGCGGCAGCGCGCCATAGCCAGCATCCGCGATGCCGTAGGTGGGCGCGCGGAGCGTGACCGTGGTGCCATCGCCCAGCGTCACGGGCAGGTCGGTGTAGCTGACGGTCATCTGTCCTTCGGCGGCGTGGCCGGGGGCGGCAAGGTCTTGCAACTGGCCGCCATAGGCCGGGTCGGCTTGGGTCGCCAGCCATTCGGAGATGCCGTCGGGGTCGGTGCCACCGGGCAGCGACAGGCGCAGGAACATCGACACGCGGCCATCCCCGGGCCCTTCGGGCGGATGGCCGCGACCGTCCTTCAGGTGGCAATCCTGACAGGCGCGGGCGTTGTAAAGCGGGCCAAGACCATCGGAGGCGAGGGTGGAGGCGGGCGACGCGACCCAGGTCTTGCGAAACAGCGCATTGCCCAGCTTGAAGTCCATCTCATGCTCGAACGGCATGTTGGCGGACAATTGGCTGAAGGCATCGGTCGTGGCGCGGGCCCGCACGGTGGCGGCCCCGGCGGACTTTGCCTCGAATGTCTCGGGTTTCGTGAAATCGCTGGGCGGCGCAAGGATCGCTGCCACCCGCGCCGCCTCGGCCGCGGTGCGGGGGATGACGGGCAGGTGGCGATCATCAAGGCCTTGCCCGAGGGCGGGCAGGGCAAGAACCGGCAGGATCAGAAGGGCGCGCAGCATCGGGCCAGTGTCACACCTTTTGCAGGCCCGCGCGACCGGCGTCACACGGGCATTGCGCCGCAACTGCTTGGTCAGGCCCACCGGCGGTTACTGGAAGATGGCGTCGGGGTTGTCGAGGCTTTCGGACCCTTCGAAATCCGGCTTCGACAGGCCAAGCGCCGTCACCGCCCGTTCGATCGACGCAGTCTGCGTCACCAGCGCGTCGACCGCACCCATGATCAGCGCCTCGCCGGTTGCATTGCCGGCCTCCAGCATCTGGTCATAGGCAAGGCCACCCGCGGCTGCCGTCTTGACCGCCATCAGGGCGGCAACCGAGGCGTCAAGTTCGGCCTTCAACTGCATGTCCACCGCCGGATCGGCCGCAGCGACCAGATCGGAAAGCGACGGCCCGGCGAGGGTTGTGCCGTCCATGCGTGTATAGCTGCCCGTATAGACGTTGCGTATACCTACCCCGTCAAAATAGTGACTATTGTGGGTATTGTCGGAAAAACAGTCCTGCTCCTCCTCGGGATCGTTCAGCATCAGGCCCAGCTTCATCCGCTCGCCCGCAAGCTCGCCGTAAGACAGGCTGCCCATCCCGGTCAGCATCGCCAGAAGCCCGGTTTGCGGATCGGTGGTCACAACCTTGCGCGCGGCGCCGTCGTCGGCCCATTGCGCGACGATGTAATCAAGGTCGGACACCAGAAGGTCGGTTGCGGCTTGCAGATAGGCGGCGCGACGGTCGCAGTTGCCGTTGGTGCAGCCCGCGCCTTGCGCATAATCGGTGAAGGGCCGCGCCCCTGCCCCCGGCCCGGTGCCGTTCAGATCCTGCCCCCAGAGCATGAATTCGATGGCGTGGTAGCCCGACGCCACGTTCGCCTCGATCCCCCCCGCTTCGTGCAGCGAGCCCGAGATCAGCGCCGGCGTGATAGTGGTGGCGTCAACCTCGGCGCCCGACAGGGTGAAGGTCGGCGTGGCGATCACGTTCAGCGTGGCAAGGTCGTTCTCCTCGTTCACCGCGCTGCCAGTGGCGACATAGTCGATCAGCCCTTCGTCCAATGGCCACGAGTTCACCCGACCCTCCCAGTCATCGACAACGGGGTTGGCAAACCGAAACGCCTCGGTCTGCTGATAGGGTGCGCGGGCGGCGATCCAGGCGGCCTTCGCAGCTTGCAGCGTGGTGTCGGAGGGCGTGGCGATCAGGGCGGAAACCGCCGCTTGCAGGGTCTTGGCGGCGGTCAGGCTGTCGCCGTAGGTGGCGGCGGCCATGTCGGCGTAATGCGACAGAACCTCGGCCGGTTCGGCGGCCAGAACGGGCGTGCAAAGCGTGGCGGACAGCAGGCTTGCGGCGAAAAGGCGGGTCATCGGTGGTTTCCTTGCGCAGGGATCGGCCGCAGCCGCCTGGCGCAAGATTTCCGACAAAAACACTTTGGAGTAAAGCCGATTCTTTTACTTGGGTATCAGCGCGCGTATTTCAACCGCTGTGCAGGGCGTCCATCACCCGAACCAGCGCCTCGCTGATGCCGGGTTCCGACAGGGCATGTCCGGCCAGCCCGACCATCTTCAGATGGCACTTGTCCCACCCATCGGCCAGCTTCCACGCCGAAACCGGCGGGCAGATCATGTCGTAGCGGCCCTGCACGATCGTGCAGGGGATGTGTTCGATCCGGGGGCGTTCCCGCAGGATCCAGCCATCCGATTGCAGAAAGCCGGCGTTCTGGAAGTAGTGGTTTTCCAGCCGCGAAAAGGCCCGCGCATAGTCGGACGGGCTTTCGCCCATCGGCCCCTCGTGGTGGATCGAGGCGAGCGCGTTTTCCCAGTTCGCCCAGATCCGGCCAAAGCGGGATTCCTCCATCAGGTTGCCGGAAAACAGGCGCCGGTTGTAGGCGGCGATCAGGTTGTCACGTTCGGCCAGCGGGATGGCGTTGACGAAGCGGCCCCAGAGTTCGGGAAAGAAGTTCCCCGCCCCGCCGCCGTAGAACCATTTCAGTTCCGCCCTGGTCATCAGGAACACGCCGCGCAGCACCAGATGCGTCACCCGTTCCGGGTGGCTGATCGCATAGATCAGCGCCAGCGTCGCGCCCCAGCTACCGCCAAAGGCGATGAACTGTTCGATGCCCAAGGCCTGCCGAATCACCTCGACATCGCGGATCAGGTGCCAGGTGGTATTTTCGATGACGCTGGCGTGGGGCCGCGACCGGCCGCAGCCACGCTGGTCAAACAGCACGATCCGGTAGACCGAAGGCTCGAAATACCGCCGCATCGCGGGCGAACAGCCGCCCCCCGGCCCACCGTGGAACACGATCACCGGGATTCCGTCAGGCCGCCCGCATTGTTCGACATAGATCCGGTGGCCGTCGCCCATGTCGATGACGCGCTGATCGAAGGGATCGATCGGCGGGTAAAGAAATTCGACTGCGCGCTTTTGACCTGATCTTTGATCCATCATCGCCCTATATAGCCCTGCCAGAGCCGCAAGTGAACGGCCAATGAGGAGCCAGACATGCAAGCCACGCAAACCGTCGATCCGGGTGAAGTTGCCAAGTTCGAGGCGATGGCGGCCGAGTGGTGGAACCCCGAGGGCAAGTTCAAACCGCTGCACATGCTGAACCCCTGCCGGCTAGGCTATATCACCAGCCAGATCGGCGCCGAGTTCGGTCGTGATCTTGCCGGGCCGCTGCCGTTCAACGGCTTGCGCATCCTTGATATCGGCTGCGGCGGCGGGCTTCTGGCCGAACCGATGGCGCGGCTTGGGGCCGATGTGGTGGGGGCGGATGCAGCGCCGCGCAACATCCCCGTGGCGCAACTGCACGCCCAGCAATCGGGCCTGACGATCGACTACCGCCACACCACCGCCGAAGCGCTGGCCGAGGCGGGCGAACAGTTCGACGTCGTGCTGAACATGGAAGTGGTCGAACATGTCGCCGACCCGCAGGGCTATCTGACCGCCTGTCGGCAATTGCTTAAACCCGGCGGGTTGATGATCTGCTCGACCCTGAACCGCAACGCGAAAAGCTTCATGATGGCGATCATCGGGGCCGAATGGGTGATGCGCTGGCTGCCGAAGGGCACCCATGACTGGGCGAAGTTCATCACGCCGGACGAGCTTTACGCCCTGATCCGGGGCGCGGGCCTGACGCCGGTGGACCGCAAGGGCATGGTGTTCAACCCGGTCGGCTGGAGCTGGAGCCTGTCGGACCGCGACCTGAGCTGCAACTACGTCACCGCATCGGTGAAACCGCAGGCCTAGCAACGCCGGGCCTGCGGCAGAGGTCAGTCGCTGGACGACTTGGCCCAGAGGTTGATGTCCTTTTCTTCGGAAATCGCGTCGATCCGGGCCAGTTCGTCGGGCGTGAAGTCAAGGTTGCGGATCGCACCGGCGCAATCTTCGACCTGTGCAGCACTTGAGGCGCCGATCAGCGCGCTGGTGATGCCGCCGCCGCGCAGAACCCAGGCCAGCGCCATCTGCGCCAGCGTCTGGCCGCGCGCCTCGGCCATTTCGTTCAGCTTCTTCACCGACCCGATCGCCTTTTCGACCACCGACGGGTCCAGCGATTTGTCCTGCGTGGCACGGCTGCCCGCCGGGATGCCGTTCAGGTACTTCTTGGTCAGGATGCCTTGGGCCAAGGGGATGAAGGCGATGGAGCCGACGCCAAGTTCCTTGAGCGTGTCCTTCAGCCCGTCGGTTTCAACCCAGCGGTTCAGGATGTTGTAGCTGGGCTGGTGAATGACCAGGGGCGTGCCAAGGTCTTTCAGGATCGCATGAGCCTCGCGGGTGCGCTGGCTGTTGTAGCTGGAAATGCCCACATACTGCGCGCGGCCCGACCGCACGATATGATCCAGCGCGCCCATCGTTTCTTCCAATGGCGTGTCGGGATCGAAGCGGTGCGAATAGAAGATGTCGACATACTCCAGACCCATCCGCTTCAGGCTCTGGTCGCAGGATGCAATCAGGTATTTGCGGCTGCCCCACTCGCCGTAAGGGCCGTTCCACATGTGGTAGCCAGCTTTCGACGACACGATCAATTCGTCTCTATGCAGGCGGAAATCGGTCTTCAGCAGCTCTCCGAACGCCTCTTCGGCGCTGCCAGCGGGCGGGCCGTAGTTGTTGGCAAGGTCGAAATGCGTGATGCCGTGGTCAAAGGCGGTGCGGCAGATCGCCTGCTTGGTGGCATGTGGCGTGTCGTGGCCGAAGTTGTGCCAAAGCCCAAGCGAGATCGCCGGCAGCTTCAGGCCGGTGGCACCGCAGCGGTTGTAGGTCATCCGGTCATAACGGTCGTCGCGGGGGGAATAGGTCATGCGGCAGGTCTCCTTCGCTGGCCAACATTTCACGCCAAGCGGAACGCCGCAAGTTGTGCAGGCGCCTGACCTCGGCCATTGTGGCTGGATGCAAAGCCGTATCGGCATGTCCTGGCAATTCATCGCCGCCGTCTGGAACCGGGTTGCGGAGGGTCACTTCTCGCTGATCGCGGCGGGCGTGGCGTTCTATGCGATGTTTGCCGTGTTCCCCGGGCTGACCGCCACCATCGCAATCTGGAGCATGGTGGCTGATCCGGGGGTGATCGGCGACTATCTGGCGGTGGCCGAACGGTTCTTGCCGCCCGAAGCCGGCACGCTGGTGCATGATCAGGTCGTGGGGCTGATGACGGCGCCGCGTGCGGCGGTGGGCTGGGCGACCGCGATTTCGCTGGCCATCGCAATCTATTCCGCCCGTGCGGGCGTTTCCGCCCTGATCCAGGGGTTGGATGTGGTGCACCGCGCACGGCCGCGCGGTTGGCTTTGGGGTTGGGCGGTGGATTTCATCCTGACCGGCGCGTTGATCGGCGCGCTGATGGTGGCGCTGGTGACCGTGGTGGTGGTGCCGATCCTGCTCAGCTACGTCACCTTTGGCAGTTTCGAGGCGTGGGTGATCCGCGTGCTGCCCTGGAGCGCGATGTTCATCCTGGTGCTGACCTGCCTGTCGATCCTGTATCGTTTCGGCCCCAATGTTCCCGGCGGCTTTCGCAGCCCGTGGATCACCGTTGGCGTGCTGGTCGCCACCATCGCCTGGTCTGGCGTGTCGATCGGGTTTTCGGTCTATCTGGCAAACTTCAACAGCTACAACACGATCTACGGTTCCATCGGGGCGGTGATCATCCTGATGACCTGGCTTTACCTCAGCGTCTGGGCCGTGCTGCTGGGCGGCGCGATCAACGCCGAGATCGACGAACGCATGCGTCTCCCGCTCGGGCAGCGCTAGAACCGGGCGTCGGGCAATCCGCAGAACGGATCAACCGGGCTGGTGCCAAGAAACGGCGCGCGGCCCATCAGGCAGTCCAGCGTGGCGCGCTGCATCGTGTCCATCGTGGCGTAGGCGTTCACCACGCAGGGCATCCGGGGCGCATCGTAAAGGTAATAGGGGTAGCCGAACGAGATCAGGGCGGTCGGCACCTGATGCCAATGCCGCCGCATCGCGCCGTGCAGGCCACCCATCAGGCGGTTCCAGTCCAGAAAGATACGGCCCCGCGTCAGCAACGTTTCCTCGCCCATCAGGAACAGCGCCAGATCAAAGTCGCGCGGATCACAGGGTGCGTCCGGGCTGTAGATCGTGACCTCAAACCCTTCGCCCCGCAGCATGTCGGTCAGCGCAAAGGCCTGTGCGTCGCCGTGCAGCGGCGTGACGATCCCGGTGGAATGGACCAGCACCCGGCGATACCGGTCTGGTGACAGCGGCAGGATACCCGCCACATCCTTCACCAGCGTCGGCGCGCGCGCGGTCACCGCCGCCGCCTCGGCCCTGGTCGCCGCATTGAACAGCTTGCTGCGGTCGGCGGGTACAAACCCCGTTTCGGGCAGTCTTAGAGCCGCTTTCAGCCCCAGCACCCGGATCATCGCCGCGTCCAGCCTGTCGCGCGTGATACGCCCATCGGCCAGCGCCGCCTCGATCCGGGCGATGTCGGCTTCGGGTTCGTCGGAAAAGAGGATGATGTCGCACCCGCTCGCCACCAGCTCTGGCAATGCCACGTCGCGGTGCGCCCAGGCTCCGAGGCCCGCCATCGGGGTCGCATCCGAAACGATGACGCCATTGAAGCCAAGCTCCCCCCGCAGAAGAGTCTGGTTCAGGAGGGCAGAGGTGGAGGCGGGACGATAGGCCTGCAACCCGGCATCGGGCAAATGTGTCTCTATATAGGCTGGAAACGCGATATGTGCCGACATCACGGCCAAGACGCCTGCGTCGATCAGACTGCGGTAAAGCGCACCGTGGCTGGCCTGCCAGTCGGCCACCGACAGCGGCATGATCGTGGTCAGCAAGTGCTGGTCACGGTCGTCATTGCCTTCGCCGGGCCAGTGCTTTGCCGTCGCCGCAACCCCGTTTGCCTGCAATCCCTCGACATGCGCCAACGCGTGCCGCCTGATCCGCGCTGGGTCCGACCCAAGGCCCCGCGTCGCCACGATGGGCGACCGGAAGGCGGCGTTGACGTCGATCACCGGGGTGAAGGACCAGTTGATCCCGACCGCGCGCGCCTCCACCGCCATGATCTCGGCAATCCGGCGCGAGGCGGCCACATCGTCCACCGCTGCCAGCGCCAGCGGGTTCGGCACCTCGGTGCCAAAGGGCAGGCTCATCCGGCTGCCTTCAAGGTCTGCGCTGACAAGGTAGGGTATCGCCGCCGCAGCGCGCAGGGCATCCATCGTGTCCAGTTCGGCGCTGGCGTCGGGGCCGAAGAACTTGGTGAATCCGGCAGGGGCGAGGCCGGTCAGCCGCGCCACCTCCTGCGCCCCGGTGCCGAACACCGCATGGATGAACAGGTGGCGCACCTTGGCCGCCTCGGTCATCCGCGCAAGGGTTGACCGCACCCACCCCCGCCCCGCCACATCAAGGGTGAACGGCGGGGCGGAAAGGATGCGGTCGATCTGGTCCATCGGTCAGATGTAACGGTTCCAGAGGTTCTCCAGCCGCTCTTGCCGGCCCGATTTCGGCTGCGGTTCCAGCCCCTCGGCGGTGACGCGGGCGGCTGCCTCCTCCAGGCTGCCTTTCAGCATCGCCTGCGCCTTCGGGTCGGTCCAGCCGGCGTAGCGGGCCTTCACGGCGGCCTCCATCTCGCCCGATTCCATCAGCGCGGCGGCCGATTTCAGCGCACGGGCGCAGGTGTCCATGCCGCCGACATGCGCAAGGATCAGATCCTCCGGGTCAAGGCTTTGGCGCCGGACCTTGGCGTCGAAGTTCACGCCACCGGTGGTAAAGCCGCCCGCCTTCAGGATTTCATAGAACGCCACGGCCTTTTCGGCATGGTTGTTCGGAAACTGGTCGGTATCCCAGCCGGACTGGTAGTCGTTACGGTTCATGTCGATGGAGCCGAAGATGCCAAGCGCGGCGGCCAGCCCGATTTCGTGTTCGAAGCTGTGCCCTGCAAGGATCGCATGGCCCTGTTCGATGTTGACCTGAACCTCCTTCTCCAGCCCGAACTCCTTGAGGAAGCCGTAAACCGTGGCCACGTCGTAATCATACTGGTGCTTCGACGGCTCCTGCGGTTTCGGCTCGATCAGAACAGCGCCCTTGAAGCCGATCTTGTGCTTGTACTCCACCACCTGTTGCAGGAAGCGGCCCGCGTGGGCGCGTTCGGCCTTGAGGTCGGTGTTCAACAGCGTCTCATAGCCCTCGCGCCCGCCCCAGAGGACGTAGTTCTGCCCGCCCAGCTTGTGCGTCGCGTCCATGTTCGCCTTCACCGTCGCTGCGGCATAGGCGTAGACGTCCGGGTCGGGGTTGGTGGCCGCGCCCGACATGAAGCGGCGGTGGCTGAACAGGTTCGCCGTGCCCCACAGCAGCTTGGCCTTGTGGACCTGCTGCTTTTCGCCAAGGTAATCGACGATCTCATCCAGATTGCGCTTCGATTCCGCAAAGGTGGCGCCCTCGGGCCGCACATCGGCATCGTGGAAGCAGTAGAACGGCTGGCCGAGGATATCGAACATCTCGAAGGCGACATCCGCCTTCATCTTTGCCAGCGCCATCGTGTCACCGAACCACGGACGCTCGAAGGTCTGCCCACCGAACGGGTCGCCGCCCGGCCAGGCAAAGCTGTGCCAGTAGGCCACCGCAAAGCGCAGATGGTCTTCCATCCGCTTGCCGAGGATCACCTCGTCGGGGTTGTAGTGGCGAAAGGCGAATTCGTTGGTGCTGGCAGCGCCCTCGAATTTGATCGCGGGGATGGCTTTGAAGAAGTCGGTCATGGAAGTGGTCCTTAAGTTAGGCCGCGAATAGCCGTTTGGGCGGCGCGGAAACGGGCATGGCCCGCATCGAAGGCGTCGGAAAGGGTGGCATCGGGCTCGATGACACGGGCGATCTTTGGCAGGGTGGCAATCTCGGCCCCAGCGCCCGTGGCAGCCATCATGCCAAGCCGCGCGGCACCGTAAGCCCCGCCGAAATCGCCTGCTACCGGCACCTGCAACGGCACGCCAAGCGCCGTCGCAATCGCCGACAGCCAGTAGTCGGAGCGTGAGCCGCCGCCGACGGCGAGGAGGGTGTTCAGCCTGGTCCCCGTTGCGGCCAGCACGTCGCGGCAGTCACGGAAGGCAAACGCCACGCCCTCCAGCACGGCGCGGGTGGCGGCGTTGCGGTCGGTGACATGCTCCAGCCCGGTGAACGCGCCCCGCATGGTGGGCGAGTTGATCGGCGTCCGCTCGCCGCCCAGATAGGGCAGGAACACGGTCTTGCGCGGCGCTTGCAAGGGGCCAAGATCGGCAGTCAGCGTTGCCGCATCCTGCCCCACCAGCCGCGCATACCAGTTCAAGGCATCGGTCGCGGCCAGGATCACGCCCATCTGGTGCCAGGTATCCGGCACCGCATGGCAGAACGTATGCACGGCGGATGCCGGGTCCGGCTGATAGCCGTCGTTGACCGCGAAAAGAACACCCGAGGTGCCAAGCGACACGAACGCCTCGCCCGCCCGCACCACGCCCACGCCCACGCCCGACGCGGCATTGTCGCCACCGCCGCCCGCCACGACCACGCCCTTCGGCAGACCCCAGCGCGCCGCAAGTGCATCGCGCATCTGGCCGGAAGGAGCCGAGCCTTCGACAAGGCTCGGCATGTTCGCCCGGCTGAACCCGGTGGCCGTCAAAAGGTCATCCGACCAGTCGCGCTTGCCGGTATCGAACCACGCGGTGCCCGAGGCATCCGACATATCCCCGACATGCGCACCCGTCAGCCACAGCCGCAGATAATCCTTTGGCAGCAGGATCCTGGCGATCCTTTCCCAGATCCGCGGCTCGTGCTTTTGCACCCAAGCCACCTTTGGTGCGGTAAAGCCCGGAAACACGATGTTGCCGATGATCCGGCGGAACATCGGGTCTTCGTCCATCTCGGCCGCTTCGGCATGGGCGCGGGTGTCGTTCCACAACATGCAGGGCCGCAGCACCTCGTCGCTGGCATCCAGCAGCGTGGCCCCATGCATCTGGCCCGAAAGCCCGATTGCGCGGACGTCACCAAGGCCCTTTGCCGACAACTGGTCCAGCACGGCTTCCGCCGCGGTGATCCAGTCCGACGGTGCCTGCTCGCTCCAGCCGTCTGCCGGGCGGCTGACGGTCAGGGGGGCGGTCGCTTCGGCCACCACCACCACCTGCGCGTCGTCGATCAGAACCCCCTTCAGACCGGAGGTGCCAAGATCAAGGCCGATATACATCATGCGGCCTTGGCGGGTTTCTTGCCCAGAATGATCATCGACAGGATATCCTCGTCGGTGACCTCATCGACATTCACCGTGCCGACCAACTGGCCGTTCTTCATCACGCTGGCCCGGTCACAGAGCTTCATCACGTTGTGGATGTCATGCTCGATCAGGAAGATCCCCAGACCCTGCGCCTTCAGCTCCTGGATCAGCTCCGACACCATCTGCGTCTCGTGCGGGCCGAGGGCGGCGGTCGGTTCGTCCATGATCAGGATCTTGGCGTTGAAATACACCGCCCGCGCGATGGCGACCGACTGGCGTTGCCCGCCAGACAAGGCGCTGACCGGCACGTTGAACTTGCGGAAGTTCGGATTGAGCCGCGCCATGATCTTGCGGGTCTCGGCCTCCATCTTGGATTCGTCGACGAAGCCGAAGGCGTTGACCAACTCGCGCCCCAGAAACAGGTTCGAGGCAGCATCGAGGTTATCGGCCAGCGCAAGCGTCTGGTAGATCGTCTCGATGTTCAGCGCGCGGGCGTCGCGCGGGCTGTTGATATCGACCTTCTCGCCGTTGATCAGGATCTCGCCCGCGTCGGCCTTGTAGGCACCCGAGAGGCACTTGATCAGCGTCGATTTGCCCGCGCCGTTGTGGCCCAGCAGGCCCACCACTTCGCCGGGATAAAGATCGACGGTCACGTGATCGACCGCCTTGATCCCCCCGAAGGAAATCGAGATGTCGCGCAGCTCGACAAGAGGGGTGCCGCTGTTCGGTTTTCTCATGGTCATTCCCCCCGTCACTTGATGCGTTTGCGGTAGACGATGTCGAGCCAGACGGCGAGCACGAGTGCTACGCCGATCACGATCCGCTGGTACGAACCGTCGCCAAAGCCGATCAGAACCATGCCGGTCTGCAGGCTGGTCAGGATCAGCGCCCCGATGATGGCGCCATAGATCGTGCCGACGCCGCCCGCGAGCGAGGTGCCGCCAACCACGGCGGCGGCAATGACATACAGCTCGTCAAGGTTGCCCATCGCGTTGGTGGCGCTGTTCTGCCGCGCCGCACCGATCACGGCGGCGATGCCCGCCAGACCGCCCATCAGGGTAAAGATCTTGACCGTCATTGCGCGGGTGTTGATGCCCGACAGGGCCGCCGCCTCGGGGTTGCCGCCGATGGCAAAGACATAGCGGCCGAACCGGGTGCGCGTCATCAGGATGGTCATGAAGATCGCCACCGCGATCAGGATCAGCACCGGGTAGGCAAAGCCGTGGCCAAAGCTGGCGCAGACATCGCTGTAGATCGTGTCATTCGACTTGGCGCATTCCGGCAGTTCCTGCCCGATCGCCTCGTAATACTTGGCGATGTTGCCGCGCGGCCAGATATAGGAATTGACCACCGCCGTTGCGCCGATGATCACGGCGCAGACCAGCCCGATCACGAAGGTTTCCGCCCAGACCGGGCGCAGCGCAAAGCCGTGCGTGCGGCGCGACTTGCGCCCGCCGACAAAGGCCCAGACCACGAACAGACAGGCGATGACGGCAAAGATCCAGCTTCCGGTCCGCCCCAGCGCGCCGAACGACCCGCCGCCGATCAGCGCGAAGTTTTCGTCCAGAGGCGCGATGGTCTTGCCACCGGCCACAAGGAACGCCGCCCCGCGCCAGACCAGAAGGCCACCCAGCGTGACGATGAACGACGGAATCCCCAGAAACGCGATCAGCACACCCTGAAACGCCCCGATCAGCGCGCCCATCGTGATGCCGAAGATCACCGTGATGATCCAGATCGACGGATGCCCAAGCCCAAGGCTGGGCGTCAGCCACTCCACCTGCAACAGCCCCATGTACATGCCGACCATGCCCATGATCGACCCGACCGACAGGTCGATGTTGCGGGTGATGATGACCAGCACCATCCCCGTCGCCATGATGCCGATATAGGCGGTCTGAACCGACAGGTTCCAAAGGTTGCGCGGCGTGATGAAGCCGTTCGCATCGGCCTGTGCGGCGCCCAGGAGCATGCTTGGACGGCCCAGGGCAAAGGTCGAATAGGCCTCGAACGCAACCCAGATCAGGATCAGCGCGCCGACCATGCCCAGAAGGCGAGGGTCGATTTCCGTCGCGCGCAGAAAGCGGCCTATCGGGCCTTCTTGCGCGGGTGCCTGCGGTCGGTGGGCTGTGTCGGTCATATCTCGTCCATGAGCTTGAGAGGCGGCGGTGCTGCAACAAGGCAGCGGCCCACCGATGAGGACGGAAGGGCCAAGGCAAAAGCCTGCGGCCCGTCAGGATAAGGAAGGGGCGCCGATTGGATCGGCGCCCCCTTGGTCAGGTCACTGGCAGGCAGCGACGCCTTCCATGGCACCTTCGCAAGCCGCCTCTTTCGAGATGTGGCCCGCGTCGATCGCCAGGTTCAGCGTGTCCTTGGTGATCGGGGTCGGGTTCAGCAGGATTGCGTTCATTTCAACGCCCTTCTCGCCGCCCGAGAACTTGGTCGCACCCGGGATGGCGTCAAGCGCCGTGCCGTCTGCCATTGCCGAGGCGATCTCGCCGGCGGCCTTGCCAAGGTCACGTGCGTTCTTCCAGACCGAAACCGTCTGCGTGCCACGGGCAACGCGGTTGATCGCGGCAAGGTCGCCGTCCTGGCCACCCAGCGGCACGTTCAGGCCCTGTGCGGCCAGCGCGGCAGCAGCACCACCGGCCATGCCGTCGTTCTGCGACAGAACGGCGTCAACGGCGTTGTTGTTGGCGGTCAGGATCTGTTCCATGTTCTTCTGCGCGTTCTCGGGCTTCCAGCCGTCCGAGTTCGCTTCGCCGACGATCTTGATGTCGCCCGAGGCAACAGCAGCGCCGATGACTTCTTCCATGCCCTGACGCAGGAAGCCGACGTTCGGGTCACCCGGGTCGCCCTTGATGATCGCGTAGTTGCCCTTGGGGGCCACGGCGAACACCGATTCCGCGATGATGCGGCCGACACCGACGTTGTCGAACGTCAGATAGAAGGTGCGGGCGTCTTCGATCAGGCGGTCGTAACCGACGACCGGGATACCTTCGGCAGCGGCTTTCTCGATGGCCGGCCCGATGGCGTCCTTGTCCCAGGCGTTGATGATCAGCGCGTCAACGCCCTGGGCGATCAGCGCGTCGATGTCCGAAAGCTGCTTTTCAGCCGAAGACTGCGCGTCAGCCGAGACATATTCGTTGCCAGCGGCCTCGATGGCGGCCTTCATCGCCGCTTCGTCGATCTTCCAGCGCTCTTCCTGGAACTGGGCCCAGGAAACGCCGATCTTCTTGCCTTCAGCCAAAGCAGCCGACGAGAAGCCAGTCACCGCCACGATGGCGGCGAGAATTGCGGTACGCATAAGTATCCTCCCTATGGATATCGGCCAGCGCATGGCCGGCCCGGCAGATTCGCCGGAACGGGCGGAAAAGTGCCGCGAATAATTTCAGTTGTCAAAATAAAAATACCGGTCAATCTTGATCTCGCCCGCAGATTGACCGTTTTCTTGCTGCCACGCAGCATTCTGCAGGCGCAAAATGAGAGATTTCTCGATTTTTCCTTCGGAGACCAAAGAAATGGCGGCCCGCGCGGTCAGGACAGCAGGATCAGACGGCCGCAAGGGCGTTGGCCCGCTGATTCCCGCCTTGCAGGATACCCAGCGCCCGCTGCGCCAGCAGGTCTTTGAACAGGTGCGCGCGGCGGGACTGATTCCCCGGGTGCAGGTCGCCAAGGATCTGGGCATCAGCCCGGCCACCGTCACCACCCTGACTCTGGAACTGATCGCCGCCGGCCTGATCGAAGAGGTTGCCGCCCCGCGCGACGGCGAGGTTGGCCGTGGCCGCCCGGCGGTGGCGCTGGGCGTGCGCGCCGATGCGCATCATGTCGCCGGCATGAAGTTGTCGGACCGCGAACATACCGCCGTGATCGTCGATTTCGCCGGCAACCTGATTGCCGACGACGTCATCCCGCGCAAACCGGGGCCGATGTCGGTGCCGGAAATCCTCGACGCGATCGAGGCGCTTCTTACCCGCGTCTGCGCCAAGGCCGGCATGGCGCGCAGCGACCTGTCGGCGGTCGGCATCGGTGTGCCGGGGTTCGTGGATGTGGCCGAAGGCATGGTGCTGTGGTCATCCGTCCTTGCCGACCGCGCGGTGCCGCTGGCCGCCGCTGCCGGGGCGCGGCTGGGCCTGCCCGTCACCATCGACAACGATGCCAACCTGGTGGCGCTGGCCGAACTTTGGTTCGGCGCCGGTCGCGCGCTGTCGGATTTCGCCGTGGTCACCATCGAACACGGCGTCGGCATGGGCTTTGTGATGAACCACCGCATCTACCGCGGCGCGCAACGGCTGGGGATGGAGCTTGGTCACACCAAGGTGCAGCTTGACGGTGCGCTCTGCCGCTGTGGCCAGCGCGGCTGTCTGGAGGCCTATGTCGCCGACTATGCGCTGGCGCGCGAGGCGGCGACGGCGCTGAACTGGGGCCACAAGGAAGGCCAGTCCATCGCCGTCCTGCTGGAAAGCCTCTACGACCACGCCAAGGCCGGCAACGCCACCGCCCGGTCGATCTTCCGCCGCGCCGGGCGCTATCTGGCGGTCGGCCTGTCGAACGTGATCAACCTCTTCGACCCCGCGCTCATCATCCTGTCGGGCGAGCGGATGCGCTACGACTACCTTTACGCCGCCGAGACGCTGGCCGAGATGGACAATCTGGCGATCAACACCGGCCGCCCGCGCCCGCCGATCGAAATCCATGCCTGGGGCGACCTGCTGTGGGCGCATGGCGCGGCGGCATTGGCGCTTTCGGCGGTCAGCGAGGCGATTCTGGCGCCTGCCCGGGAAATCGCGGCGCAGTAACGGGCGGCGGACTGGAGGGTTTCACACCCTCCAGACCTCCCGTGGGATATTTCCGAACAGGTGAATCTGACGGTCGGTCAGGAGTTTTCGGCGTCGAGCAGCGCGGCAAGGCCGGCCTGATAGCTGGGGTGCAAGAGCCGCACGCCAAGGTCGATGCGGATGCGGTCGTTCCGCACCTTTTTCGATTCGCTGTAGAAGCTGCGCGCCATCGGCGTCATCTCGGCGGTGTCGAAATCCACCGCGGGCGGTTCCGGCAGGCCAAGCAGGCGCGCGGCGTAGCCCAGCACGTCTTCGGGCGGGGCGGGGTTGTCGTCGCAGACGTTGTAGGCCGTGCCCGGCGCGGGTTTGCGGATCGAGGTGTCCAGAACCAGCGCGATATCGTCGACATGGCAGCGGCTGAACACCTGCCCCGGCTTGATGATCCGCCGCGCCGACCCGTCGCGCACCTTTTCGAACGGGCCGCGACCGGGGCCGTAGATGCCGGCAAGCCGGAAGATGTGGATCGGCAGGCCTGTGGCACGCCACTGGGTTTCGGCCTGAACGCGCCAGCGCCCCCGGTCCGAGTTCGGGGTCAGCGGCGTCTCTTCGTCAACCCAACCACCCTGATGGTCGCCGTAAACCCCGGTGGTGGACAGGTAGCCCACCCACACCGGCCGCGCAGTCGCAAGCGCCGGGGCCGCCGCAAGGAACGGGTCGCCTGACGCATCCGGCGCGGCTGAGGCGAGAATGTGCGTGGCGCGCCCAAGGGCCGGGCCAAGATCGGCAGGCCAGAGCAGCGGTTCCACCCCCTCGCGGCGCATCGCCTCGGCCTTGGCGGCGCTGCGGGTGGTGCCGATCACCGTCCAGCCTTGCGGCACAAGGCGGCGTGCAAGTGCCTGGGCCGAATAGCCGTGACCAAGGGAGAGAAGCGTTGACATGCCTGCAACTATCAGGGGGCGGCGGGGCGGGCGCAAGGGACTTGCGGCATTGAAGAAGCAGGATCATGCTTTGCTCAAAGCGGGGATGGCGATGGCAGATCACGGCTTGAAGGGCGCGCTGGAGCTGACCGGGCCGGAGGCATGTCTGGCCTACTATCGGGACTGGGCCGCCAACTACGACAGCGGCTTTGCCGACGGGATGGAGTATCTGCTGCCCGCCCATGTCGCGGCGGCCTTTCTGGGCAGCGGTGGCGCAGGGCCGGTGCTGGATGTGGGCGCAGGCACCGGGCTTCTGGCCGAACGGCTGCGCGGCATGGGGTTCAACGCCCCGATCGACGGGGTGGACTTTTCGCCCGAGATGCTGGCGCGGGCGGCGGAAAAGCAGGTCTACCGCGCCTTGGTGCAGGCTGACATCACCCGCCCGCTGGCGCTGCCACGGCAGTATCGCGGCATTGTCAGTTCCGGCACCTTCACCGCCGGGCATGTCGGGCCAGAGGCGCTGCCGAACCTGCTGGGCGTTGCCTTGCCCGGTGCGCAGGTGGCCCTGTCGGTCAACCGGCGGGTATGGGCCAGCGCCGGGTTCGACCGCGTGCTCGACGGGCTTTCGCAGACCGGGCTTTCGCAGACCGGGCTTTTGCAGACCGGGCGCATCGCCGACCTGCATCTGATCGAGGTCGAGGTCTATGGTGCCGCGGCCGCCGCCGTTGATGCCGATCACGCGGCGGACCGGGCGCTGATCGCCTTGTTCCGGGCGGTGTGATGCGGCCCCGTCATGACGGCGTCACTTGCGAACCGCTAGGCGTTCGGGCTTATATGCCCGATCATATCGCAGGACCACCGATGCAGGACGACGCCCAGACCGCCACCCTTTGCCCGCCACCCCGCGCCCCGGTAAGTTTTACCGATGCCAACGCAGCGGTGGCGCTGCTGGAGGAGATTTACAGCGAGGCGACCGCGTTCCTTGCCTGGCATTTCAGCGAGACGGTCACGAAGGGCCGCCCCGGTGCGCGGATCAGGGCGTTCTACCCCGAAATCCGGCTGAAGGTGACCAGCTTCGACAAGATCGACTCGCGCCTTTCGTTTGGCCATGTCTCGAGCCCCGGCACCTATGCCACGACCATCACGCGCCCCGACCTCTTTCGCAGCTATCTGGTGCAGCAGATCGAGCTTCTGGTCGAAAACCACGGTGTGTCGGTAGAGATCGGGCCATCGTCGACGCCGATCCCGGTGCATTTCGCGGTGGCGGGCAATCCGGACGTGTCGGTGCCGCAGGAAGGCGTGATGGACTTTTCGCTGCGCGACATCTTTGACGTGCCGGACCTTGCCACCACCAACGACGACATCGTGAACGGCATGATGACGCAATATGCCGATGGCTCGGCCCCCCTGGCGCCGTTCACCGCGCAGCGCGTGGATTACAGTCTGGCGCGGTTGACGCACTACACCGCCACCGACCCACGCCATTTCCAGAACCACGTTCTTTTTACCAACTACCAGTTCTACATCGAAGAGTTCGAGGCCTTTGCCCGCACCGCGCTGGCAGACCCGGCCAGTGGCTACACCGCTTTTGTCGCCACCGGGAACCAGGAGATCACCACGCCCGATGGCGTGCTTCTGCCCTTGACCAAGCTGCCGCAGATGCCGACCTATCACCTGAAGCGCGCCGATGGGCAGGGCATCACGCTGGTCAACATCGGTGTCGGCCCGTCGAACGCCAAGACCGCAACCGACCACATCGCCGTGCTGCGCCCGCACGCCTGGCTGATGGTGGGGCATTGCGCGGGCCTCAGGAACAGCCAGAGCCTTGGCGATTTCGTCCTCGCCCACGCCTACCTGCGCGACGATCACGTGCTGGACGACGATCTTCCCGTCTGGGTGCCGATCCCCGCGCTGGCCGAAATCCAGATCGCGCTGGAGCAGGCGGTGGCCGATGTCACCCAGCTTGAGGGCTACGAGCTGAAGCGCATCATGCGCACCGGCACCGTCGCCACCATCGACAACCGCAACTGGGAGCTGCGCGACCAGTCCGGCCCGGTCCGCCGCCTGTCGCAATCGCGCGCCGTAGCGCTCGACATGGAGTCGGCCACCATCGCCGCCAACGGCTTTCGCTTCCGCGTTCCCTACGGCACGCTCTTGTGCGTTTCCGACAAGCCCTTGCACGGCGAATTGAAGCTGCCCGGCATGGCATCCGAGTTCTACAAGACCCAGGTCAGCCGTCACCTCCAGATCGGCATCCGCGCGATGGAACGCCTGCGCGACACCCCGCTCAGCCGCCTTCACAGCCGAAAGTTGCGCAGTTTCGAGGAAACCGCCTTCCTCTGACCCCGCGAAATGCGCGTTAAATCGGGGGACAGTTTCGGTTCGGGGTTGATTTCGGGCCGGAAACTGTGTGTTTGGGCGGTGGCCTCGTTTACGAGGGGGCCGTTGCCTGCGCTCGCGGGCCGGCTTTTGCAAATATAACCATAAAGGATGATCCAATGTCCAAACCGATGACCAAGACGCAGCTTGTGGCCGCCGTGGCCGACGAAATGGGCGGCGACAAGAAGACCGCGTCTGCCGCACTGGATGCGATCGCCGCCGTCGTGGCGCGTGAAGTGGCCGCTGGCGGCGCGATCACGCTGCCCGGTCTGGGCAAGGTGGCCTGCAAGGCCCGCCCGGAACGTCAGGTGCGCAATCCCGCGACCGGCGAGACGATGATGAAGCCCGCCGACAAGCAGGTGAAGTTCGCCATCGCGAAGTCGCTGAAAGACATCGTCAACGGCTGATCCTTGCCGCGAGGCATCGGACGTGGGAGGGTCGCCTTGGGCGGCCCTTTTGCATGGGTGGGTGGCATGGCGCATGTGACCGGCATCGGCGGCATCTTCTTTCGCGCCCGCGATCCCGAAGCGCTGGCCGCTTGGTATCAGCGCCACCTCGGCATCGGCCCGCCCGGCACCTGGGCGCAGGACGCCGGCCCTGCCGTCTTTGCGCCCGTCAAGGCCGACACCGATTACTTCGCCGCCGACAGGCAATGGATGCTGAACCTCCGGGTCACGGGTCTCGCCGATCTCATTGCCCGTCTCGCCGCCGCCGGCATCCCCGCCGAAACCCGCGCCGACTGGGATGGCGATGGCAGCTATGGCCATTTCGCCCGCATCCACGATCCCGAAGGCACCGCGATCGAGCTGTGGGAGCCGCCCGCGCCTTGACCCATCCGGGCTGGGGCGATAGCCCCAAGGCACAGACCGGCAAGGCACAGACCGGCAAGGAACAGTCATGGACATCCGCGCGATCCTGATGGGCACGGCCTTCGCGCTGATGTGGTCCTCGGCCTTTGCCACCGCGCGGGTGATCGTGGCCCACGCCCCACCGCTCGCCTCGCTGTGCCTGCGCTTCCTGATCTCGGGCCTTCTTGCCGTCGCCATCGCCCGCATCCTCGGCCAGGCATGGCGGCTGACCGGGCCGCAGGCGCGATCTGTCATCGTGTTCGGCCTGTGCCAGAATGCGCTCTACCTTGGCCTCAACTTCGTTGCGATGCAGACGGTCGAGGCGTCGCTGGCCGCCATCATCGCCGCCTCGATGCCGCTGATCGTGGCGCTGCTGGGCTGGGTGTTCCTGCGCCAGACGGTGCCGGCCTTGGGCGTCGCCGGGCTGGTTGTCGGCATGGCGGGCGTCGGCCTGATCATGGGCACGCGGATTTCTGGCGGTGCCGATCCCGTCGGCGTCGCCCTCTGCGTCGCGGGCGCGGTGGCGCTGGCCGTCGCCACGCTCACCCTGCGCGGGGCAACGGCAGGCGGCAACCTGCTGATGATCGTGGGCTTGCAGATGCTGGTCGGGTCGCTGGTCCTCGGTCTCGTTTCAGCCAGCACAGAGACGCTTTTCATCCGCTGGTCGCCCTCGCTGATCGCGGCCTTCGCCTACCAGATCCTGATCCCCGGCCTGACCGCCACGCTGCTCTGGTTCTCATTGGTCGGCAGGATCGGCACGGTTCGCGCCTCGGCGTTCCACTTCCTCAACCCGTTCTTCGGCGTGTTGATCGCGGCGCTTCTCCTCGGCGAATCCATTCGCGCGCTCGACATGCTGGGCGTCGTCATCGTCATGGCCGGCATCCTTGCCGTGCAACTGGCGCGGATGCAGGGGGCGAAGGCCGAACCTCCGCCCGCCTGACGTCAGGCAGCGGTCTGGCCCGTATTGATGGCCGCATCCGCCTCCAGCGCCCTCTGCCGTGCGGGGCGTGCCATGCAGCGGGCCACCCAGTCCCGGATCACGGCGTCATCGGGCGCAAGATCCTTGAACCAGGCATAGGGCGAATGCACCAGAAGGTCGGCGGCGGAATATTGGTCGCCCATCAGCCACGGCCCCTTGTCCAGGGCTGCACGGATGCGCGCCGTCGCCTCCTCCGGTCCGCGAAAGGTTGCGGTCAGCGCCGGGTGCGACAGACCGGCATGGGCGTGAATCAGAACCGGCTCCAGCACGCCCTGGTACCACGTCAGCCAGCTTGCAAAGACGCCCCACTCCGGCGTGCCGGGTTTCGGTGACAGCCCGCTGTCGGGGAACAGCCCGCACAGGTGCAGCATGATCGCGCCGCGTTCGGTGATCACATGGCCATCATGCACCAGCGCCGGCACCTTGCCTTCGGGGTGCGGGTTGGCCGGGTCGCGGCGGCCCGACCCATCGAACCGCACGATGTCGACAAGGCGGGTGTCAACCCAGTCCTGTATCCGCATTTCTTCGATCAGCGCCAGAATCCCCGACGAGCGCGAGTTCGGCGAATGGATGAAGGTCAGCATGGTAAAATCTCCTTTTGCGTTTTCCATGCCATTAGGAATACTGAACCCCTCCTGCCAGAATCCGTCAGTAGAAATGCCCCGCGCCGACCGCCTTTTCCGCCTTCTGACCGCGCTGCGGATGCTGCCGCAGCCGGTGACAGCCGCGCGTCTGGCCGAAGAAACCGGCGTCTCGGCGCGCACGCTTTACCGCGACATTGATGCCCTGCGCGCCGGCGGCGCCCTGATCGACGGCACGGCTGGCGTCGGCTACACCCTGACCGAAGACCCCGCCCTGCCGCCGCAGATGTTCACACGGCTGGAGGTGGAAGCACTGGTTCTGGGGTTGGCCGAGGTGCGGATGGCGGGCGACCCGGCCCTCGCCAAAGCTGCCGAAGCGGCACAGGCCAAGATCGTTGCCACTCTGCCCGAACGGGTGCAGCGGCAGGCCGTCCATTCGGTCTTGCAGACCTACCGCTTTGAAAAACGGCCGCCCGCACCGCCGCATCTGGCCACGGTGCGCGAGGCGGCGTGGGATGAACGCGCGCTCGACATCCGCTACCGCGACAAGGATGGCGCGCTGACCAACCGGCGCATCTGGCCCCTCAGCGTGGTGTTTCTGGACCGCGAGCTGATGTGCCTTGGCTGGTGCGGCCTGCGGCAGGATTTCCGCCGTTTCAAGCTGGGGATGATGGAGACGGTGACGCTCACTGACGAAAGTTTCCGCCCGCGCCGCGTGCCCTTGCTGCGCGAGTTTCTGGCGCGGATGCGGGCCGGACCAACCCGCACGCCGCCCGCCTGAAACCGTTAACAAACTCTTAAGGGTGCAAACAAGCCCTTGATTTCGTGGGGTTCGAAAAATGTCCCACCGTGGGACATCACCCGATCCGCCCCCTGACCCCCCCGGTCTGACCCCGATCAAGAAGCAGGTGGTCAAGGATCACGCAAGCCATCATCGCCTCGCCCACCGGCACCGCCCTGATCCCCACGCATGGATCATGCCGCCCCTTCGTGATCAGGTCCGTCTCCGCCCCGCCCGAGGTGATCGTCTGCCTCGACGTCAGGATCGAAGAGGTCGGCTTCACCGAAAACCGGCACACCACCGGCTGCCCGGTCGAGATGCCGCCAAGGATTCCCCCGGCATGGTTCGACAGATACTCCGGCCCCCCCGGCCCCATCCTGATCTCGTCGGCATTCTCCACCCCCGTCAGACTGGCCGCCGCCATCCCCTCGCCGATCTCCACGCCCTTGACCGCGTTGATCGACATCATCGCCGACGCAAGGTCGCTGTCGAGCTTGCCATACAGCGGCGCGCCCAAGCCAGCCGGCACACCCTCCGCCACCACCTCAATGATCGCCCCGACCGAGTTGTGGGATTTCCTCAGCTCGTCCAGATACACCGCCCAATCGGCGGCGGCCTGCGGATCGGGCGTCCAGAACGGGTTGCGCTCGATCTCCGTCGCGTCGAACCGGCTGCGGTCAATCTGGTGCGGCCCCATCTGGACCATGTAGCCGGTGATCTTGACCGATGGCGCGAGGCATGCCAGCACCTTGCGGGCCACACCCCCCGCCGCCACCCGCGCCGCGGTTTCGCGCGCCGACGACCGCCCGCCGCCGCGATAATCCCGAACTCCGTACTTCTGGTGATAGGTGATGTCCGCATGCCCCGGCCGGAACGATTGCGCGATGTCGCCGTAATCCCTGGACCGCTGGTCGGTGTTTTCGATCGTCAACTGGATCGGCGTTCCGGTCGTCATGCCCTCGAACACGCCCGAAAGGATGCGAACCTCGTCCGCCTCCTGCCGCTGAGTGGTGAACTTGTTCTGGCCTGGTTTGCGCCGATCAAGCCAGGGCTGGATATCGGCTTCGGCAAGCGCGATGCCCGGTGGGCAGCCGTCGACGGTGCAGCCGATGGCCGGCCCGTGGCTTTCGCCCCAGGTGGTGACGCGGAAAAGGTGGCCGAAGGTGTTGAGGCTCATCGTTCGCTCCGTGGCTTCGTGCGAGGCATAAGCGATGCGGGGCGGGGGATAAATGGGAAACTGGTGGTCTGTGGGGCCAAGCGGCGGGGGGTTTCACACCCCCCGCACCCCCCGTGGGCTATTTGGAGAAGAGGAAGCCTGGGGTCAGGAACCTTGCTTGATCTGGGTGGCGAGGTTGTGGGCAGAGGGGACGCCCGCGATGCGAAGAACGGAAAGGCCGAGGGTGACGTCGACCGCACCGTCGGGACGGCGGGTGACGGTGGGGAGTTTGGGCCACGCGGTGAGGTCGTAGACCTGGGTTTCGGTCCACCGGCTGACATGGGTAACGCCGCCATATGCGAGGATGAAGACGACCGCGCCGGGGCCCGGGTCGATATGGTTGATGCCGGGGCCGGCGTGGACCGTGTCGTTGCCGCCGCCGAGGTGGATGCGGTTGCGGCCGGGGCCGGTGTGGACCACGGACGAACCATCGCCGTCCAACACGTGGTCGTGGCCATGCCCGGCGCGGATCAGGTTGCGGGCGGCGGTGCCGATGATCGTGTCGTTGCCGGTGCCGCCGTCGAGCGTGTCGCGCCCACCGCCGCCGAGGAGGTAATCGTTGCCCGCACCACCGAAGAACTGGTGGCGCGAGGCTTCGGAGGCGGAAATCGCGATGAGCCGGTCGTCGCCGTCGCCGCCATGAAAGATCGCACCGCCGTATTTCGGGCCGATCATCACGTCGTTGCCGCGCGAGCCGCGCACGTCGACCATCACACGCTCGGTTGTCTCGAAGGTGATCGGGCTGTCGGGATGGGCGACGATCCGGAGGGTGCGCATCTCTTGCTTTGCCGCGGCGGGGTCTTCGTGACGGGCGACGACGGTGGCGATGCGGATGTTTTCCACGTTCATCGGGCAGTGGAGGACATAGCCATCGGGACCGCCCATGTACCACAGCGTGTCGGTGCCGCCGTCCTTGGCCTCGCGGATCTTTTCCACCTCGGCGCCGTAGGCCCAGTAGTTGTCGTTGCCGCGGTGGCCTTCGAGGACGACCGAGCCGTCAACGGCCATCATGGCATTGACGCCATCCGCCGGGTTTTCAAACCCGCGCAGGTCGAGGCCCAATTCAAGCGCGCCTTTAACCAGTTCGCCGCGCAGGAATTCCATCGGAGCTGTCGGCGCGAGGTTTTCCGTCTCACCCGGATCGGCGACGACATCGTAGACGTGCTCTTCGCCGTTGGGGTAGCGGAAGTAGCGGAATTGGCGGTAGCCCTCGACCGAGGGGCGCACGGAGAGGGTGCCGAAGACCGAGGTGACCGGGGATTTCGTGGGATCGAAACTGCCGAAGGAGGGGTCGATCAGCGGCAGCAGGCTTTGGCCGGAAACCCAATCGGGGCGCGGGGGGAGACCCGCGAGCTGCATGACGGTTCTGGGGAAATTGTGCAGCGAGACGGGCAGGTCTTCGACGCGGCCTGCCTCCATCCGCGGGCTCCAGATGCCGAAGGGGACGTGGGCGGCAGAATCCCATTGGCTCATCTTGTGAAAGCTGTCGTGGTTGCCAAGGTTGAAGCCATTGTCGGACAGGAAGACGACCGTGGTGTTCTGCCCCAGCGGCGAAGCTTCGAGAGCGGTGAGGAAGCGGCCGATTTCATGGTCGACATGGCTGATCGCGGCGAAATAGGCGCGCACCACCTGCCGCCATGCCTCGTCGCCGGCTTTCTCTGGCGTCCAGTTGCCATTGGCGATGTAGGCCGCCTCATAGACCGCGAAACCGGGTTGGGGCCCGTGGTAATCATCGGCGTGGGCGATTGTGGGCCAGCGGATCGCGGCGGCATCGTATTGCGCGTAGAACCGGTCGGGGCATTCCAGGTTGTAGTGCGGGTGCTTGAAGCCAAGCTGGATCAGGTGGCGACGCGCGGGGTTGGCGCGGCCAAGGAAGTCGATCGCGTTCTGGGCGACGGAGTGGTCGTAGAACCGGTCGTCCTGCGAGCCGTCATCGTTGGGGTGGTTTACGCCCGCGATGCCGGGGCCGCGATCGAGGTAGTAATTCACCTTGGTGCGCGTGCCGCTGTCTTGCGCCGGGACATCTTCGTGGAAAAGCACGCGGCGGTAGCGTTCGGGCATCGGGCGGTAGGTGGCGTCGACCTTGCCGGTGGTGAAGGTGTAAAAGCCCGCGCGCCGCAGATCGTAGGCCCAGGCCTTTTCCGGCGGCAGCACCTGGCGCCAGAAGCGGTTGAGATCGACAAGGCCGGTTCGGAACGGCGACAGGCCGGTGGCAAGTTCGGCGCGGCAGGGTGCGCAAAGCGGGATCGTTGCATAGGCGTTGGAAAAGCGGATGCCGCGGTTCAGCAGGCGGTCGAGATTGGGTGTCTGGATGGCGATGCCGAAGGCGGTGCGCCATGTGAACACGTCGATCATGTCATCGACCCAGATGACGCAGATGTTGTCTTGCGCAATCGCCTCGGCGGTAAAGGGCATCAGGCTTGGCCGTCGGTCAGGCGCAGCCGCGCGGGCAGCGCCCAGCGGTGCAGGCCGTTCGATGACCATGTATCGCGCAACGCGCCACGATTGGCGGGGAAGGGGCCGGGCTGCGGGGCGGCGCCATGCGCGTAGGTCACCTCGATTTCGGTGCCTTCCGGGCGTCTGGTGCAACGCAAGAACACGGATTTTGGATCGTCCGGGTCTATCTCGACTGTGCGAATGGTGCCGCCGTTGGTGACACCTGACAGTTGAAAGCCCGCAAAGGCGCCGGCGGCGAAAGGATCGGCGGGGTCGATCACCAAGGGGGCGGCGCTTTCGCAGACAAGGCGGATATCGTCGCCGTGGCGTTCGGCAAGCTGGATGGTCGGGCATTCCCAGCGGTCTTCGGCCTGGATCGCCAACAGCGCTTCGGCGGCGATCTGTGCCTTGAGATGACGCCCCTCGTCGGTCAGGCGCCCTGTGTCGTCCATTGGAAAGGCATAGCTTGGCGCGGTGAAGTGCAGGCGGTGGTCGGCATGATTCCACGCCAGTTCCCATTGACCGATCAAGGCAGGGCCTTCGGTGATGCTGTGGGTGCCGCAATCGAAAGCCGCAAGGAAGATCGGGCGGGCAAGTCCGTTTCGGGCGAGGCTTTGGGTGATGCGTTCCATCAGGGCAAGCATCCCGTCGCGGTAGGCGACCGGATCACCCGTGACATCTTCGAGAACGAAATCGAGGGTGACGGCCAGAACCTGCGCCGTCGTTCCAAGGCTGGCGGCGGCGGCCTTGAGGTTGGCAAGAGCGAGGTTGAAATTCGCCAGCGCCTCGCCCGAGGCGAGATCGGCGGCACCGGCGGCCCGGTCGGTTTCGGCGCGAACGAAGAACAGCGGCAGCGACAGGCTGGCCGCGCGTCGCCGCGCAAGGAGCGCGTCGGCAATCAGCGCCTCATGGGTCAGCTCGGTCAGGTTCTGCATGAGGGCCGTCGCGGGTGCGCTGCCATCACCCGCCATGCCGACAGCACCGATGTCATCGGCGGGCGTCAAGACGTGGTAGGGAAAGCGACCTGGGCCGGGCGAGGCCAGCGCCGCACGCGCGCCGCCGATCGCAAGAAGCGCAAGAAGCGGGCCACGCGCTTCGGCGATCAGACCGCCACCGGTGGCGTGGCGGCGGTAGGCGCGCGCGCTGTCGCCGCCGGGCAGGTTGCCGTGAAAGTGGGTCCAGTCGCCGTCATGCTGAACCGACCAGATGTCAAGATCGTCTGGCAGGGGTTGCGGGACCGGAGGGGCCGGAGCCTCTGGCGGGACTGGCAGGCGGGCCGCGATGTCGGCAATTACCCGGTCCGCAAGGTGCAGGATGAGGCCGCTTTCATCATAGGCGATCACGTCGCCGTTCGCCGCGCGCATGAGGGTGCCGGTCTTCGGGGGGGATGATGGGTCGGGCATCAGCGGTCCTTCAGAACAGGCGGGCAAAGCGTTCGGGCAGTTTGTAGACGCCTTTCGGTCGTGCGCCGCCCGGAGCCCAATAGACCTCTTTTTTCGGGCGCCAGCCATCGACCATCTCCTTGCGAAAGTCAGGGAAATCAATCGTTTCGGAGCGCGGCGCCTGTTTGGACAGGGCAGAGTAGGTATCCCATGCGGTATCCCAGCCGGTCTTTTGCCGATCCACCTCGCCCAAGGCACCGCTTTGGATCTGGCGCTGGGCGCGGCGGGTGGCGAGGCGGCCTTCGGTCATGCCGTAGTCGATAAAGCGCAGATGAAAAAGGTATAGATGCGGATCCAGATAGAGCTCGGGGTGGCTGGCGAAATGGCCGCCGGGCACGATGTCCAGCTTTGTCGCGGTGATGCAAGGCTTGGCATAGTTGGCGTTCAGCCGGAAGATCCGGCGCACGTCCAGTATGTTTCGGTCCGGGGTGATCGCCTCGGGCTCCAGCGTCGGGTTGTGGACCATTTCGATCGCGAAGGGGGTGATGACCTTCGGGCCGCGTTTTTCAGGCAGGCGGGCGATGTAGTCGACCAGATTGTCCGACACATCGGGATCGACGGCGACGATCTCGTCCACGTCGCCAACCAGCACCCAGTTGTAGAAGTTGGTGAAGCCCGAGGTGACGCGCGACAGCATCTGCCAGCGCCGCTGGTTGAAGCAATCGCGCGTCGGATCGAAGGGCAGGTAGATGACGTTGGCCCCTTCGGCGATGCGCTTGTGTTCGGGATCGCCGCCGTGGCTGAGGATATAGAGGTTTTCACGGCCAAGATGACGACCGTAGTAGTCAACCCAGCGTTGCAGGAAGAAGTGGTCGCCGCCAACCATTGTCATGGCGCACATCGGGGCGCGTGTCGGATCCATCGGCTATGCTTCCCTTGCCGTCATCGCCACCCGCATAGCACGGCTTTTGCACATGGGCCTAGCCTTCGGCGATCATATTGCCCGCTGTGCGGCGGGCACGGCGCGCAAAGGCAAGATCGTCGTCGCCACCGCCCGCCCCGCTGCGCAAGATTGCGTCCGCCGCCCTCATCACCAGCCGGGGCCGGCCCCGCGCCGCCGCGTTGGCAAGGACTGCCCGCTGCCATTTCGGCACCGTGCGCCGGGCACGCATGGCAGAGAAGAAGGCTTGGCCCACGGCATCGCGGTCGATCATGTCCGAAATGAGGGCTGGAAGCGCGCCAGCCTTCAACACCACCCGGATCGCTTCGTGCGTGCCATGCGACAGGTGAACCTGCTGCACGTTTGGCCCAGCCATCCGCGCCGCATGGGCGCGGTCTTCGGAGGTGTGCGGATCATAGAGCAGCACTGCCTTGCGGATGTAGGGAATGGCGGCGGCAGCATCGAGAAACGGCATCCCCTCCCAGTTCGACTTTCGCACCGCAAAGGGAAAGCGGGCCTCGAACGGCGCGATGGTCTTGTTCATCGTCGATTGCGCACTGAAGGCCAGCACGCGCGCCTCGGGGATCAGCGGTGCAAAGTTCAGGGCTGCAAACCCGCCCATCGACGCGCCGATAAGGATGACCTTGCGGAACCGGCGGAAGAAACCGCGCTGTTCAAGTTCGCGCAGTAGCGCCGGGGCGGTTGGCTGGCGAAACCAGTCTTTCGCGTGGCTTTGCACGCCAAGGATCGAATGGCCCAACGGGGTAAGCCGGTGGTGCAGCCACGGGCCGCGCGGCCAGCCTTCGTCGATCGTGGCGAGATTGTCGAAGCTGACGATAAGCACATCGGAACCAGCCTCGAACCACAGCGCCGCATGGTCGCCCTGCACCCGGAACCGGTCGGCCCCTGCGGCGGCGTCAAGGCCAAGGTCCGGCGGCACATCCAGCGGTGGGCGGACGGGTGGCGGGGCGTTGGTCACGGCGTCAATATGCCCAGCGGTAGTGGCGGGCGAGTGCCGCCAGCGCGGCATGGTCATCAGCAAGGTCAGAGGCAAGAAGCGCGCGGTCGGGCCAGAACAGCACATCGTGAAGCAGGCTGGCACCCAGCGTCTTGGCAAGGCCCGAGCGGCTTGAACGGCAGCCGATCAGGAAGGTGCCGGGGTGGTTCATGTCAGATGCGCGACCGTCTTCCGCCACGGTCAGACCCCCGGCGCGCAGGACGATCCCGCGTCCGGTGTAGCACAGGATCGCAAGCCGCGTCGGGCCGCCAAGCGCCGACAGCGGCAAGGTAACCGAAAAGCTGCCATCACGGTCAGTGGCCTGCAGCACGCCATCGGCCTCGGTCAGGTAGATCACGTTGCGCGAAGCACCGGTGCGGACGGCAAGCAGGGTCTTCGCCTCGTTGCGCGGCGAGGTATAGACGACGGCGGCGGTAAAGCGGTCGACCTTGGGCGCAAAATCGCCAAGCTCAAATCCGCAATGGAGGCCCGCCTCGCAGGCAAGCGCGTGGGGTGGACCTTTCTCCAGCCGACTGTTGCCGCTGTTCGGCGCAGCAGCCTTGGCGGTCACGTCGCCCGTCATGGCGCGCCAGCCAGTGATCGCGTCGGCCTCGCGAACCACAGCGTCGGGCGTGGCCGCGAACCAACGCCCGTCGGACTGAGCGACGGCGGCGGCCAGTGCGTGCCGTTCGCCGCCGATCAGCGCACCGGTGGGAAGGCTTTCGGTGAGTGTCAGCATCGCTTCTCCCTCGCCGGTGCCGGGCGGTCGTGGCATCTTGCAAGGCCGGACCATGCTTCGCAAGCCCACCGCGCGTCGTGACGCCACGCGGCGGGCGGGCGCTTGATGCCAAGCGAACCGGCATGGTAGCGTTCCCGCCGATCTGCACCCGTTGAAACGAGGGAAACCCCTGAATGGCCGCCCGCCCGATCATGGACCCCACAAAGGTGGCCTGCGGGGCCATGACGATGGTTTACAAGGATTATTTCTTTCTTCAGCGCTGGGTGGATCATTACGGCAAGCAGTTTGGCCGCCAGCATCTCTATGTCCTGTCGCACGGCGGCGATCCGGAACACACACGAATTGCCGAAGGTGCGAACATCATCCGTATTCCGCGCGACCCCTCGATGTGGCGGATGGAGCGTCGGCGCTGGTCGATAAACTCGCAGTTCTCGGCCGGGATGTTGCGCTATTACAACTGGTTCATCGTGGGCGATGTGGACGAGGTGGTGATCGTCGACCCTGACGTGGCACCGGATATCGGCACCTATCTGGCCCGCTATGATGACCCGCGAACGGCACCGAAGTCGATCTGCCCCTTCGGCATCGAACTGGTGCACAACCCCGAGGAAGAGCCGGAGCCTTTGGCCGACGATGCGACGATCCTGTCGCGGCGGCGGGTGTTTCGCGCCAATGCCAACTATGCAAAACCCTGCATCCTGCGCGCCGAAACCGGCTTTTCCGTGGGCGGCCATGCCAATACCCATCAGCCTCGTGTCCTTGATCCGCACCTTTACCTGATCCACCTGCGGTTCTTCGACCATGCGATGGTCACCGAACGGCTCGCGGGCCGAAAGGAAATGCGCAGCATCATGGCGGGCGACCGTCCGCTGGACGATGTGGGCAAGGCCTGGGGCAAGGATCTGGAGACGTTCGAGCGCCTGTCCACCGGGCGCGCGGTGCGCGAGGACGCCGACCTGCCGGAATTTCGCAAGAAGATGATCGAAGGCCAACAGCATCTGCATGACGGCAAGATCACCTTCTTCGGCGGTGGTCGCACGAAAGAGCTTTACCGCCTCCCTCCCCGTTTCGCCGACGTATTCTAGACCCCGGCAGACAGCACAGAATGGATACCGAATGACCCTGAACCGCAGACCTGTCGCCTCGCTCTGGATCGGAGAGAGCCTGCATTACGTCAACCAGCTGTGCCTGAAATCACATCTGGTGCAGGGCCATCCGGTGACGCTTTATTGCACCGACAGCGTGCGCAACGTGCCGGACGGGGTGGAAGTCAGGCCAGCCTCCGAGATCATGCAGATCGACCGGGCGATTGTGGCGGAAACCTCGGCGTCGTTCCTGTCGAACGTGTTTCGCTACAAGATGATCGCGGCAACGGGGGCGATCTGGATCGACTGCGACGCCTATTGCCACAAGCCGTTCCCCGAGGGGCAGGAGCATATCTATGCCGGTCACGGGATGCGTGGGGCGCTGAATTGCGGCGTGGTGGCGATGCCGCAGACCGGACGGCTGATCGAGGAGTTGCTGGCCTATTACGACAACCTGCCCGACTATCCGGCATGGTGGGGCAACAAGCAGAAGCGCAAGATGGACAAGCTGCCGTCCAGTCTGCCAAAGCCGGTGCGGATCTACCAGACCGAGCGCACCGCGTTCGGCCCGCAGGCCTTTACCCATTTTGCCACCAAGACCGGCGATATTGACAAGGCGATGGGGGCGGATACGCTTTACCCGGTGCCGTTCCAGTTGAACGACGTGTTCTATGACCCGCATTCAGCCGTCGAGGGCCATTTCACCGACAACACGATGTCGGTTCACATCTACACCAACGCGGCACGGCCATGGTGGCGCAAGAACCCGCCGCTGAAGGGCAGCTACATCGCGCGCATGTGCGAAAAGCTGGAGATCGACCCCACCGCCGCGCTGGAAGAATGACCGGGCTGTCATGCCGATCCTGAAGCAGTCCAGCCCGCACGGGTCGCTTGTGGCGCTGTCCACGATGAAGGATGAGGGGCCTTACGTGGTGGAGTGGGTCGCTCACCACCTGTCGGTCGGGTTTACCGACGTGATGGTCTACACCAACGACTGTTCCGACGGCACGGATGCCATGCTGAAGCGGCTGGAGGCGATGGATATCGGCGTCCACCACCGCGAGAATGTGATCCCGCCTGGGCTGAAACCGCACCCGTCGATGCTGAAACTGGCGGTGCAGGAAGAGCTGATCCGCGAGTCGGACTGGCTTTTGGTGCTGGATGCCGACGAATTTCTCTGCATCAACCACCCCTCGCACACGCTGGACGGGATGGTGGCGGATCTGACGGCGATGCAGGCATCGGCGATGGTGCTGACCTGGCGCATCTTTGGATCGTCCGGGGTGCGCGACTGGAGCCGCGCCCCGATCACCGAACAGTTCACCCGCGCCGCACCCGAGTTCTGGAACAAGGGCTGGGGCACCAAGACGCTGCTGAAGTTCGATCCGAAATACCTGCGTCTGGGAATGCACCGCCCGATCATCAAGGCGCACCACAAGGAAACCGACTATCCTGACAGCGTGCTGTGGGTGAACGGGTCGGGGCGGCCATTGGAGGACTGGTTCAAGTTCCGCGGCTGGCGGTCGATTCGCCGAACGGTGGGCTATGACTGGGCGCAGATCAACCACTACGCCATCAAGTCGATGGACGCCTATTCGCTGCGCAAGTTCCGGGGCAACGCGAACCTGAAGAAGGACAAGTACAACTCGGATTACTGGTCGTTGCAGGACCGCAACGAGGTGGAAGACACGCGCATCGCCCACCACGGCGCGCGGCGGGCCGAGATCATGGCAGAGCTGCTGCGCGACAAGGCGCTGCGCGGGCTGCACGAAACGGCACATGCGCAGGCCGAGGCGCGGCTGGCGGAATACCGGCAGTCGGAGGCGTATCAGGCGCTGGTCGACGGGCTTGTGGCCGCGTCAAACGTGCCAATCACGCAGGTCGTCGCCAAGCCCCCCAAGGCGCGCGACCCGGAAAAGGTGGCTGCGGTGCAAACCAAGCTGGAACAGCGCCGGTCCGAACTGCCGAAAGACGAAAGGCGCACGCCGCCGCCGCCGGGCTGGGGGTCGCCCTTCACCTCTCCTTACGTCAGCGGCCATGTTGCCTTGGCGCCGGACGTGGCGATCGAGGAGGTCGACAATCAGGGCCTGCTTGTCCCCGCCGACCCGCGCCTGTTCACCGCCGCGTCGATCGAAGTGCTGCGGTCGGGTAAATTCGACCGCAGGCACGGGCGCAACATCCACGGGTTTGTGGCGGGATACGCGCGGCTTCTGGATCTGGATTGCGGGATAGGCTTCACCGCATTGCGCGCCCGGATGGGGAATCCGGCGCTTGAAATTGTCGTGCATGACGAAAGGCCGAAGCTGTTGGCTTTTGCCAAGGCGCTGGTGGCGCGGAACTTTCCGGACCCGGCAGGAATAGCCTTTTCCCAGGCCACGCTGAACGCTGGCGGCGATTGGGCCGGACTTGCCGGGCTGATCGCCGCACACCGGCCGGATGTGCTGCGCTTTGCGGGTGCGCTTTTGGGGGCTGACGCGCTGACCGGGCCGCGTCTTGTGGGTGTTAGGCGCGTCATCATCCCGTTTCTCGACCCGTCCGAAGTGGCGACTGCGCGCGACCGGCTGGTTCCGGCGCTGGCCGCCCTAGGCTTTGCCGAGGATGCCGATGCCGAGCCGAACGGGTCGCTTTGTCTCAACCGTCCGTGACCTCTTGCACCTGACGCAAGACGGATTATTCTTCGCCCCACCTCGGGGTGCCGTCAGGGTGAAAACGCCTGCCGGCTGAGATGCGAAAGCGAACCCGTCGAACCTGAACCGGATCATACCGGCGGAGGGAAGGTGCATGGGTTACTCCATCTCCCGACCAATCCGTCGCACATGGAGAAACCTGATGAAAACCACCCTCCTTGCTGCGGGCCTTGCGACCATCGCCTTCCCGGCCTTGGCTGAGACGCCTGTTCTGACTGTGCTGACTTACGACAGCTTCGTTTCCGAATGGGGACCGGGGCCAAAGGTCGAAGCGGCATTTGAGGCCACCTGCGCCTGCGACCTGCAATTCGTCGGTGCAGGCGACGGTGCCGCCCTTCTGGCCCGGGTGCAGCTTGAAGGCGCCGGGTCCGACGCGGACGTGGTGCTTGGCCTCGACACCAGTCTGACGGCCGCCGCCGCCGCGACGGGCCTTTTTGCGCCGCACGGCCAAGCGGGTGCCACAGCGCTGCCGGTGGCCTTTGATGACCCGCTGTTCCTGCCCTTCGATTGGGGCTGGTTCGCCTTTGTCTACGACAAGGCGAAGCTGCCCGAGCCGCCCAAAAACTTTGAAGCGCTGGGCGCGTCTGACCTGAAGATCGTCATTCAGGACCCGCGGTCATCGACCCCCGGCCTTGGCCTTCTGCTTTGGGTGAAAGCCGCCTACGGCGACCGCGCGGCGGAAATCTGGGCGGGACTGGCCGACAACATCGTAACCGTCACGCCCGGCTGGTCGGAAGCCTACGGGTTGTTCCTTGAGGGCGAGGCCGACATGGTGCTGAGCTACACCACATCCCCCGCCTATCACCTGATCGCTGAGGGTGATGCTGGCAAGGCTGCGGCCCTGTTCGACGAAGGGCACTATCTGCAGGTGGAGGTTGCGGGCAAGCTGGCCGCCACCGATCAGGGCGCGCTGGCCGATCAGTTCATGGCATTCCTGACGAGTGAGGGGTTCCAGTCGGTGATCCCGGAAACCAACTGGATGTATCCGGCTGTGACGCCTGCGGCGGGTTTGCCGGACGGGTTTGATGCCTTCCGTCCGGCGAAGTCGCTGCTCATGTCGCCTGACGCGGCGATGGCTGCGCGGGATGCGGCACTGGCTGAATGGCAAGCCGCGCTCGCCCGCTGAACCTTGGCCCTCTGGTGCTGGCAGCGGTGCTGCTGGCGCTGGTGGCGGGGCCGTTGGTTACGGTTGCCGCAAGGGCGGGACAGTTTGTGATGGTGCCGCAGGATTGGGCTGCGGTGCGCTTTACGCTGATGCAGGCGTCACTGTCGGCGCTGATTTCGGTCGGGCTGGCGGTGCCGGTGGCACGCGCCCTGGCACGGCGGCGGTTTGCCGGGCGGCAGGCGCTGATCACGCTGATGGGCGCGCCGTTCCTGTTGCCGGCGATGGTGGCGGTGTTGGGGTTGTTGGCCGTGTTCGGGCGGTCAGGGGTCATGAACGACCTTCTCGCAGAGATGGGCCTGCCGACGGTGTCGATCTACGGGCTGCATGGCGTTCTGTTGGCGCATGTATTCCTGAACCTGCCGCTGGCGGTGCGGATCATACTGCAGGGCTGGCAGTCGATTCCTGCCGAACGGTTCCGGCTGGCCGCTTCGTTGGGCTTTGGTCCGTCCGAGGTGGCTCGGCATCTGGAGCGCCCGATGCTGTGGGCAGTGCTGCCCGGCGCGGGGCTGGTGATCTTTGTGATCTGCCTGACCAGCTTTGCGGTGGTCCTGACGCTGGGCGGTGGTCCTGCGGCGACGACGGTGGAACTGGCGATCTATCAGGCGGTGCGCTTTGACTTCGATCTTGGGCGGGCAGCGATGCTGGCCCTGGTGCAGCTGGGCCTCTGCGCGGTCGCGGCGGGGCTGGTGTTCGGGCTGGCGCGGCAAGTGGGGTTCGGTGCGGGCCTTGATCGGAGCCTCGTCATCGCCGGGCCGGGCGGATGGCGCCGCTGGGCCGACGGCGCGGCCATCACGGCGGCTGCGCTGTTCCTGCTGGTGCCCTTGGGCGCGGTGGTTCTGCGCGGCGTGCCGGGGCTGGCCGAGGTGCCTGACGTGGTCTTCACCGCAGCGCTGCGGTCCGTTTTGGTGGCAATTGTGTCGGCGGCCATGACAGTGTCGGTGGCGCTCGTGCTGGCCGATGCGGTGGCGCGGCGCGCGCGCGGGTTCGGATTTCTTGAGGCGGCTGCGGTGTTGCCGCTGGCCACGTCAGGTCTGGTGTTGGGCACCGGGCTGTTCCTGATCGTGCAGCCTGTGGTCTCGCCGCTGTCGGTGGCTCTGCCGGTAACGGTGCTGGTAAACACCGCGCTTGCCTTGCCGTATGTCTACCGGCTGGTCCTGCCTGATGCGCAGACCGTGGTGGGTGATTATGGTCGGCTGAGCGACAGCCTTGGTTTGCAAGGCTGGCCACGCTGGCGCTGGGTCGTGCTGCCCCGGCTGGCCCGGCCTGTGGGCTTTGGCGCCGGGGTGGCGGCGGCATTGTCGATCGGCGATCTTGGGGTGATCACCCTCTTTGCCGGCGGGGATCAAGGCACCTTGCCGCTGGTCGTGCAACAATTGACGGGGGCCTACCGGATGCAGGCTGCGGCGGGGGCAGCGCTGCTGCTGGTTGGCCTCAGCTTCGGGCTGTTCTGGTTGTGCGATTGGGGAGGGCGACGTGCTTCAGCTTGATCGGGTGGTTCTGGCGCAGGATGGCTTTCGGTTGACCGCGGACTGGGCCGCCGCACCAGGATGCCGGGTAGCCGTCATCGGGCCGTCCGGGGCAGGGAAATCAAGCCTGCTTGCGGCAATCGCCGGGTTCTTTCCGCCGGTGTCGGGCGCGGTGCGGTGGAACGGCACCGATATCGGCGGGCTTGCGCCGGGCGCGCGGCCCTTGAGCGTCCTGTTTCAGGACCAGAACCTGTTTCCGCACCTGACCGTGGCGCAGAATCTGGGGCTTGGCCTGCGCCCGGATCTGCGGCTTTCGGGCACTGAAGCAATGCGCGTGGATGCAGCGATCGAGCGGGTTGGGTTGGCGGGGCTGGGCCAGCGCAAGCCGGGCGAGCTGTCGGGCGGGCAGGCGGGGCGGGCGGCGCTGGCGCGCGCACTGTTGCGGGCGCGGCCCATGCTTCTTCTGGACGAGCCGTTTGCGGCTTTGGGGCCGGCCCTGAAGGCCGAAATGCTGGCGCTGGTGGCCGAGGTCGCGGGCGACAGCGGGGCGCTGGTTCTGATGGTCACGCATGACCCGGCCGATGCGAAAGCCTTTGCCGAGGCGGTGGTTCTGGTGGCCGACGGTGTGGCAGCGGCGCCGGTTCAGACCGAACATCTTTTTGCAAACCCGCCCCCGGCATTGCGCGGCTATCTGGGGCCCGCAGGGCAGATATGAAAAAAACCCCGCCTTGCAGGGCGGGGTCTTGTTGCCGTCATTGCTCTTCGGATCAGGCGGTCTTGCGACCCTTGACCCCGGCCCAGATGCGCTTGTTGGTCAGGTAAAGCAGCGTCGACAGGATCACGAGGAAGATCACGCTGACAAAGCCCGCTTCCCTGCGTGCCATCAACTTCGGTTCGGCGGCCCACATCAGGAACGACGACACGTCCATCGACATCTGGTCGACAGTCGCAGCGGTTCCGTCAGCGTAGGTGACCTGATCGTCGGACATCGGAGGCGGCATCGCGATCCAGCTTCCTTCGATCATCGGGAGGCCTTCTTCATTCTTGCAGGTGTCAGGAACGGCACCCTTGATGAAGTAACGGTTGTAATAACCATCAGATTCGAAATCGGCAGCGCATTCTGGCGGATCCTCGTAGCCGACAAGGATCGCATGCATGTATTCCGGCCCGCCCATCCCCTTGAACAGCTGGTTCATGCCGCTGCCGTAAGGCCCGCTGAAACCGGCCCGCGCCTTTGCCATCGTGCTGAGATCGGGCGCGGTTTCCATCGCAGAGTGCGGGAAGTGGTCAGTCGGCACCCCTTCGCGGTCTTCACCCGTATCGGCGTCGGTGATCGTCCACTGTTTGGCGTACTCGCGGATCTGGTCTACCGGCATCGCCGGGCCACCTTCGTCCGACAGGGTGCGGATCGGCACATACTTCAAACCGTGGCAGGCAGCGCAGACCTCGGTGTAGACCTGCAGGCCGCGCTGCAACTGCATCTGGTCGAACTTTCCGAACGGGCCTTCATGCGCGAAGGCCACGTCCGGGATGTGCAGCTCCTTTCCGGCGGCAAACGCGCCGCTGGCGGAGAGAACGAGCGCCGATACGGCGGTGAGTGCGATTCTCTTGAACATTTCCTGTTCCTTTCTCACTCGGCCGCGACGGTCTTGGTGCCGCCTGTCGTCGGGGCGTAGTGGGCGTAGTGGGCGTTGAAATCTTCCTCGATCGTCGCAGGCTGCGGCAGCGGCTTTTCAATGACGCCAAGCAGCGGCAGGATCACGAGGAAATAAGCGAACCAGTAGGCCGAGGCGATCAGCGAGATCGTGGCATAGGGCTCTTCGGCAGGCATGGCCCCGGCCCACATCAGGACGATGAAGTCGATCACCAGAAGGGCGAACCACCACTTGAACATCGGGCGATAGCGGCCCGAACGCACCGACGACGTGTCCAGCCAGGGTACCAGCGCCATCACGGCGATCGCGCCGAACATCGCCAGCACGCCAAAGAACTTGGCGTCGATGATGCCGAAGGAAAGCCATTCCACCGCGATCACGATCCAGACGTCGCCGGTGAAGGCGCGCAGGATCGCGTAGAACGGCAGGAAGTACCATTCGGGCACGATGTGGGCTGGCGTCGAAAGCGGGTTCGCCTCGATGTAGTTGTCGGGGTGGCCAAGGTAGTTCGGCATGAAGCCGACGATGGCGAAGAACACCGCCAGGATCACGGCCAGCGCAAACAGATCCTTGATCACGAAGTAGGGCCAGAACGGCACGGTGTCGCGCGCGGCTTCCTCTTTCGAGCCACGGCGAACCTCAACACCCGTGGGGTTGTTGTTGCCGGTGGTGTGGAAGGCCCAGATGTGCACCGCGACCAGCGCCGCGATCACGAACGGCAGGAGGTAGTGCAGCGAGAAGAAGCGGTTCAGCGTGGCATTGTCGACGGCGGGGCCGCCGAGGAGCCAGGTCTGGATCGGTTCGCCGATGCCGGGGATGGCGCCGAAGAGGCCGGTGATCACCGTGGCACCCCAGAACGACATCTGGCCCCAGGGCAGAACGTAGCCCATGAAGGCGGTAGCCATCATCAGAAGGTAGATGATCATGCCGATGATCCAGGTCACCTCGCGCGGGGCCTTGTAGGAGCCGTAGTAGAGGCCGCGGAAGATGTGGAGGTAGACGGCGAAGAAGAACAGCGACGCGCCGTTCATGTGCAGGTAGCGGATCATGTAGCCGCCGTTGACGTTGCGCATGATGTGTTCGATCGACGCGAAGGCGTAATCGACATGCGGCGTGTAGTGCATCACCAGAACGATGCCGGTGATGATCTGCAGCGCCAGACAGAACGTCAGAACAATGCCCCAGATCCACATCCAGTTCAGGTTCTTCGGCGTCGGCAGCATCAGCGTATCGTAAAGCAGCCCGACGATCGGCAGCCGCTTGTGCAACCACAGCTGGCCACCAGTCTTGGGTTCGTAATGGTCGTGCGGAATTCCGGCCATGATCTGGTTCCCTTACCCGAGCTTGATGGTGGTTTCGTCAGTGAAGGCCGCCACGGGCACCGGCAGGTTGCGCGGTGCGGGGCCTTTGCGGATGCGACCCGCCGTATCGTAGTGCGACCCGTGGCAGGGGCAGAACCAGCCGCCGAAATCGCCCGAACCGTCGCCCAAGGGAACGCAGCCGAGGTGGGTGCAGACGCCCATCATCACCAGCCATTCGCCAGCTTCGTCCAGCGTGCGGTTTTCATCGGTGGCGGGGGTGTCGGGCTTGTTGGCGTTCTCGGCGATCGGATCGGGCAGTTCTTCCAGCGCGGTGGCGCGGGCGGCCTCGATCTCCTCGGGGGTGCGGCGGCGGATGAACACCGGCTTGCCCAGCCATTTCACGGTGAGCTGGGTGCCGACCTCGACCGCCGACACGTCGACAAAGATCGACGACAGCGCCTGTACATCGGCGGACGGGTTCATCTGGTTGACCAGCGGCCAGACCGCAGCGCCAGTTGCAACGACGCCGGCACCCGCGGTCGCGTAGTACAGGAAATCCCGGCGAGTGCCTTGGCCGGTGCCTGCGTGATCGTCTGCGTGGGACACGAGATCTTCTCCCCTTGAGCGGCCGCCGCTCAGGCAGCCATATATCGCGAGGGGGCATGCGAACGCACACCCCTGACCGCCGCGCTTTTAGCCAAGCTGCGGGGGATCGTCCAGCGGACAAAGGGGCGCAGTGACGGGATTTCCGGGAGCGCTAGGTCATTGTGGCTGATCCGCCGCGTTTGGGTGGTCTGGCAAGGTGCGGTTCAGCTTTCCGGACCTGTCGCCACGACCGAAGCGCGCTTGGCGAAGGTTTCCCACCACGCCGCCAGCGCCGGACGACCGGCACGCCAATTCCGTTCGGCATGACGAAGATCAAGGTAGCCCAGCGCCGCACCCATCGCAATCTGCGCGATCGTCGGTGGCCCAAGCAGAAGCGGCATGGACTGGGTCTCAACTGCTGTCAGGGCGCGGTCGACCTTGGCCCACTGCGCCTCGATCCACTCGGGCGAACGGCTGGGTTCGGGCCGGACCACCTGTTCGTAGCGCATCAGGACGGCAGCGTCAGCGATACCATCGGCTGTCGCTTCAAGCGTCAGCACTTCCCACAGGCGCGGTGCCGCCGGATAAAGCCCGGTGCCAAAGCGGTCGTCCAGATATCGGCAGATCACCCGGCTATCATACAGCGCCGGGCCGTCATCGCGGGCCAGCGCGGGGATCTTGCCCAACGGGTTCTGCGCCACGGGCAGGCTTCCGGGGTCAAGCGGGGTGCCCGCAGCCGGAACCAAAGTCACCTGGTCGGTGGCCTGCGCCTCGTGCAGCAGGATCATCACCTTGCGCACGAAGGGCGAGGCGGGGGCGTGATAAAGGTGCATGTGTCAGCCCTTGCGGATGCGAAAACGGGTGGCGATGGCGGCATCCACTTCGTAGCGGTGGCCAGCGATCTGGACGGTGCGGCGCAAGCGGGCGGTACTGTTGGTTTGCGCAAGGCCGGTTTCGTTGCGGTCCGCCGGTCTGTGTACGGTGACACCCTCGCCCACATCGTCGAGGGCATCCTCCATCCGCTGATCAGTGCGGCCGGGGTGGCTGCGGCCAGCGACCAGCCGCCGGGCTGCGTAACCGGCCAGTGCAAAGGCGCCCAAGCGCAGGGCAAGGGGCAAAAGCGGGGCAAGCGGCAAGGGCACGGCATCCTCCGGGTTTGACAAGGGGATGCTAGGGCGAAGGGGCCGCAGTGTAAATGTTCACTCTGTTTCGCGGATCAGGGCGGCAATTGCCTGCGCGCCCGCATCGGGCTGCATGGCAAGCGCCTTGGCTGCCTTCGCCCGCGCCTCGGCCGGTTTGTTCTGGTTCAGCTTCCAGGTGCCATCAACCGAGGTGATCAGCAGAAGAAACGGTAGGATCATCCGCATCATTCGCGGCAGCGTGCCTTCCGACATCTTATTGGAATACCACGGTCTTTTCGGCAAAAGCCGGGTTTCATGCACGGCCGACAGCGCATCGACATGGTCTTTCATCAGGCCGATGTCCAGTTCCGACAAGGTGCCGCGAAGGTGTACGGCGACGTAGTTCCACGTTGGAACCTGGTCCTCCAGCCCGTACCAGTCGGGCGATATGTAGGCATCCGGCCCGGAAACCGCCAAAAGTGCCGGGCCAGGCGCGGCGCGGGCGATGGGATTGGACCGCGTCAGGTGCAGGTCGGCAGACTGGCCATCCTCGGCAAGCACGAACGGGATATGCGAGGCCAGCGGGCCATCCACGCCATTCAGCATCAGGATGCCGAACCCGCGCTGGCGTGCGAACGCGAGGTTTTCAGCGCGGCTGGCGGTGCGGAAGGCTGGGTTGGTGTGCATGGCGGCCTGTGGTGATTGAAAAAGGCCGCCCAAGGTTTCCCACGGGCGGCCCCTTAGTCTGGTCGCTGCTGGAAGCCTCAGCCCTGACGGGCCTTGTAGCGCTTCTGCGTCTTGTTGATCACATAGACGCGGCCTTTGCGGCGCACGACCTGGCAATCGCGATGACGCGTCTTCAGCGAGCGGAGCGAGTTCGCAACCTTCATGAGGCTTCTCCTGTTCGCGGCGCGTCTGCGCCGATTGAAAACAACGTGCCCCTTGCGGGGCGGTGAATGGTGGGCGGTACTGGGATCGAACCAGTGGCCACTACGATGTCAACGTAGTGCTCTACCGCTGAGCTAACCGCCCACATGACCGATGCTTCCCCGCCCAAACGAAAAGGACGCGGGCGGAACCGCGTCGTTCGGCTGGGTCTATACTGAACCGCGCCGGGGGCCGCAAGAGGTTTTGGCTTTTGCGACAAACCCGCTATATCTGATGGACAGTCCGGAGGTTACCCGCCTTGTCAGAGGCCTTTGAATTGCGCCGCCCGGCGCGCCAGACCACGCCAGTGATCTTTTCGTCGCCACACTCCGGGCGCGATTATTCGGCCGATTTCCTCAGGAACGCGCTGTTGGACCGGCTTTCGATCCGATCTTCCGAGGATGCCTTCGTCGATCGGCTGTTCGACATGGCGCCCGACCTTGGCGCGCCCTTGCTTTTGGCGCGAGTCCCGCGCGCTTTCATCGACCTCAACCGCGCGTCCGACGAGCTTGACCCTGCGGTGATCGACGGCATCGCGCGCCCGCCCCACAACCCGCGGATCTCCTCCGGCCTGGGGGTGATTCCCCGCGTGGTGGCTGGTGGCCGGGCGATCTATCGCGGCAAGCTGTCGTTGACCGAGGCCGAGTCGCGGATCACCCGTTTCTGGCACCCCTACCATCACATGCTGAAGACAATGGTCGACGAGTCGCTGATCGGATTCGGTCAGGCGGTGCTGATCGACTGCCATTCCATGCCGCACGAGGCGATCGAAGCACATGCTCGACCGGGCCAGCCAAGGCCCGAGGTGGTGCTTGGCGACCGGTTCGGCGCTGCAGCAGGGCGCGACGTTATGGAACAGGTCGAGGCGGCTTTTGCCGGGGCCGGCTTTCGCGTGGTGCGCAATGCACCCTTTGCCGGGGCCTATATCGCCCAGGCTTATGGGCGCCCGTCACGCGGCTGCCATGTCATTCAGGTCGAAATCGACCGCGCGCTTTACATGGATGAGGCGCGGGTGATTCCCGCCCCCGGATTTGAGGCGTTCCGCGCAGTAATGGCCGGCGTGGTTGCCGAACTTGCGGGCATCGGACGGCAGGGCTTGCCGCTGGCGGCCGAATAGCTAGCGCAGCGCGCGGCCGCGGATGATCGCCTCCGTGCCGAATCGGGCGCGGATCACGTCGGTCGCCCGTTCCGCAGCGGCCCGCTTGCGCGCGTCGGGGTCCAGAAGATCGCCGGAAAGGTCAGCCAGCGCTTCAGGCGCCAAGTCTGAGATGCCGACGCCAATCAGGCGGAATGGACCGTTGGTTCCAGCATGATCGAACAGGTCGCGCGCGGCGCGGTAGATGCGGTCGGTCAACTGGGTGGGGTCGCTCAGGCTGTGGCGGCGGGTGACAAGCTGGAAATCGCCCTTCTTCAGTTTCAGCGTCACGGTGCGGCCCGCCAGAGCCTTGGCTTTGGCGCGGTCGGCCACCTGTTCCGCCAACCGCCAGATGTGGCCATCCAGAAGCTCCGGGTCCGAGGTGTCTTCGAAAAAGGTCGTCTCCTTGGAAATCGACTTCAACCGTTCGTCACGGGTTACACGCCGCGTATCCTGCCCGCGTGCCAGATGGAACAGCCGGTCACCCATGCTGCCAAAGCGGGCGATCAGATCGGCCCGGTCCCAGCGCAACAGATCGGCAATGGTGCGGATACCGGCCACTTCTAGCGCGGCCTGCGTTGCGGTGCCGACGCCCCAGATGATCCGTACCGGCTTTGGCCTCAGGAACGCCTCTGTCTCTGCCTTGCCGATCACCGAAAATCCGCGCGGCTTGTCGAGGTCGGAGGCGATCTTGGCCAGATACTTGTTATGCGACAGGCCGATCGATCCGGTCAGGCCAAGCTCCGTCTCCATCTGTCGTGTCAGCCCGGCCAGCAGGACCGCAGGGGCGGCACCATGCAGCTTTTGAGTGCCCGTCAGATCAAGAAACGCCTCGTCAAGCGAAAGCGGTTCGATTGCCGGAGTCAGGCGCTCCATCATCGCGCGAATGGCGCGGCTGGCTTCCACATAGGCTGCAAAGCGGGGCTTGACGACGACGGCTTCGGGACACAGCTTCAACGCCTGAAACATCGGCATTGCAGACCGCACCCCCTTGATGCGGGCAAGATAACAGCAGGTCGAGACGACACCGCGCGTGCCGCCACCCACAATGACGGGATGATCACGAAGGTCTGGATTGTCGCGCTTTTCGACACTGGCATAGAACGCGTCGCAATCCATGTGCGCGATCGACAGGCTGTCGAGTTCGGAGTGAACGATCAGGCGCGGAGACCGGCAGGATGGACAGCGCAGACCACCCGGCGTGCCGGTCTCGAACAAGCTAAGACAGTCGCGGCAAAGTCCGGGCATGGGCGAAGTATAGGTGCGCCGCGCCAGCCCGCAACGAAATAGCCACACCCGTCAGGGCAGAAAGTCGAAATCCCGGCTGATCTCCACGAACACCGATGGCGATCTTGCCCGGCCATCCAGGTCGTCGCGAATGATGTAGCGCACTCCGCTCTCCAACCCCCAGTCGGCGGTGAGGGAATAGTTGTAGGTAGCTCCGAACTCGGCTTGTTCGACCCGCTCCGACGGTGCGTCGGAAATCTCATACGAAACATCGAGGCCGATCGAAGACAGCGCGTTCACATCCATCGACCAGTCCACTGCCGCGACAGAGCTGGTGACAACCTCATCCGCGCCATCGTCATAGCTGACACTGCGTTCGGCACGCACGTCCATCTCTCCGCTGGGCAATTGCTGTGTCCAGACAATTGCTCCGATAACATCAGTGCCGGCTGCTTCGGTCCGGGTGGCCCCGATGCGCGCCGACAGCGAACCCGCCGGCAGGGCAAGTTCGCGACCGATGGCCAAGGTTGTGCGCACATCTTCGTCCGCTGTCCGGGAGACAACGACTTCGCCGTTCAGCGTGCCGTTCGTCATGCCATAGACAAAGCCAAGCCTGCCTACCGGACCGCTGGTCGTGTCGACCAAACCGAATTCTTCGGTGTCAATTTCCGTGTAACCAAGCGATGCCGCCAGAGTCAGCCTTTCAGACAGGACATAATCCAGTCCGGCCGATGCTGTGGCCGTATCGGTGACAGTCTGGGCGGCGTTGTCCTCCTCGCTGTGCGAATAGGCAAGGCCAAGCCTTCCGGTGACCAATTCGGAAAAGCGCAAGATCACGTCGCCGTTGGCACGCGCAGTCCTGGTGTCCACAAGATCAGGATCCACGGTGTCTTCGTAGTTCGCTTCGTCATAAGACGCCCCGACGACGAAACCGACCGAAGCCGTGCGTCCGGTTTCCAGACGGAAGGACGCTCCCGAGTCAGTCAGTGTGCCAATCCGTTCGTCAGCACTCAGGGATGAATCGAATGCATCGACATCGTCGCTGCGATAGCGCGCGCTGATTTCCAGTGCAGCGCTGGCGACCTCGCGCGTGAAACCGAAGGAAAGGTCGGGGCTGCCGATGTCAGCCTCGACCCCGTCAGTATCGAACGAGTTCTCGATTAGCAAAGCGCTTGAGGCGTTGAACGTCAGCCGGCTTATCTCTGTCGCGCTGACCAGCCCAAAGCTGAGCCGCGTCGTGCTGATCGTTTCCGACCCTTCGGACGGAACTTCAAGGCCAGTGTTCGTCCCGGTTTCAAGCCGCTGCGAAAGGCCGATGACCATTTGCAGGCCGCCATCCTGCGCTACCGCAGGAAGCGCAGAGACAGTTGCCACGCCAAGAAGCAGCGCGCCGCGAATGGAGCCGGACCGAAGCATTGGCACCCTTTACTCGAACAGCTTGCGCTGTGGCACGACGATCACGTCGCCGTCCATGAGGCGGGTCGACCCGCCACTGACCGCGCCACGCTCGATTGCATCGTAGTTCAGGGTGTAGACCTGTTCGCTGCCGGACCGGTCAACCCGGCGAAGCTGGATGCGCTTTTTCGCGGCAAACGGCGACAGACCGCCGGCCTGCGCAATCGCTTGCAGGAAGGTTGTGCCGGGCTTCATCTCGACCCGGCCGGGCGTATTGGCTGCGCCAAGCACGAACACGTCAATGGTGCGCGGCGAGGACGGCGTCCGCTCGGCCAGCGAGTTCATCGTCACGAAGACCGTCGGCGCGGTGGCAAAATTCGGTGCAAGCCGCGCTGCCAGATCCTGCTGGACGGCAGCCAGACTGCGACCCGCTGCCGGAACCGAACCGACCAGAGGAATGGAGATCTGACCATCGGGCAGCACGATTGCGGTCCGGTTCAGCGTGTTGTCCTCCAACACCTCGATCTGCACGGTATCACCGGCGCGCAGGCGATAATCCTGCGCCATGCCTTGCACTGCCATGAACGGCAATGCGACCAGAATTGCGGCCAAAGCCCAAATAACTTTCATTTTCACCAATCTCCCCTTCCGTCACGGCATGACGCCGGATGGTGGCAACACCCGATGCCACGATATTGAAACGGGACTGCATGGGGAAGAGGAAACCGATCCCAGATAGCGGAAACCGGGCTGCATTTGTGTGGTAAGCGGCTTGAAGGACACAGATTGGCGCCGCAAAAGCCCGAAATCAGCGCGCAACACCGGTAAGCTGCGTGTATCGCGCCGCTTGCCACGCGATTTCCTGCATCAGTCGACCGGCCTCTTGGGTCGGTGCATCGGCAAGGCTCCCGTCTGCCCGATTCAACTGGAACGGCAACCCGGTCGGGTCTTTCTGGTAGAGCACCGCATAATGGACCAGCGCCACAAAATAGTTACCAAGGTCGTTCAAGTGAATCATGTCCCGTGTTCCATCGGGTTGCAGCGCGAACAGGTCGTTCCTGTCGCCAATGTTGCCGACGCCACCTTGCGCTTCGACAGCCTCGACCAATGCGGCCAGCGCCTGACCGGCAGGAACCACATGGATCAGCGCCCCCTCGGGGAGCTCGGCGAGCGCGGGGCGCAGGATTCCTGCGTCCCAGTAGTGGGCAAAGTCGGTTTCCAGCCGGGTCACCCAGCCCGCCGGATCGTCCAGCGGATGCCAGGTCTCATACAGGTAAAGCCGCACGTCGGGGCGCGCCTTCAGTGCGGCATTGGCCCAAAGCGCCAGATATTCCGGGCTGTCAAAGTAGGCAATGGCATCGCGGATCTCGACCATCTCGGTCAGGACAATTGCGTCATAGTCGCCGCTCGCCACGGCCTCATGGGCGGGGCGGAACCTGTCATGGTCGTTTTCGGCCTCGAAGCCGTTGATCGGCGCGTCGCCCCAATGCGCCTTGAGCGTGGTTCCCCAGCCAAGTTGGCTGTTGTAGGCATGGCCCTCGTCGGCCAGTTGCGCCAGCATTGCCGGCATGTCGCGATTCACCAGGCTGTGGCCAATGTGAAAAACCGATAGCGGGCCTTGCGGCGCTGGCAAAGGGGTTGCGTAAAGCCTTGCCATGTCCGCGTCGTCGGGGACCTGCGAATGAAAGAAAGCTGCGGCGGGGATTGATATTAACACCACGGCAATCGCGAAAAGCGCGCGTTTCAAAGCGCAACACCCGTCAGGACCAGGCCCTGCGCAAGGCCGATGCGGCCATGCATCTCGTGGCCGGTGCCAAGCCCCGCCACAGGATGGCAGAACCGCGCGGTGAAGCTGTCACCATTCAACCGTATCGCCAGCGTGCCAAAGCCGAACAGGCTTGCGGTGATCGGAAACTGCGCCTTGTAGGCAGCTTCCTTTGCCGCAAAGACATGGCGGACGTAGCGCCCCCGATCCACCTCGGGCAGCGTTGCCAGATCTTCCGGCGTGCAGATCACCGGCCAAAGCTCACTTTCCAGCGCGGTGTCTTCCTCGATGTCGACCCCAAGCGGTGCACCCATTCGCAGCACGGCCACCGCGAGTGTCTTGTTGTGCGCGATAGACCCGCCAATGCCGGGCGGCCAGATCGGTGCCCGGTCAGGATCGGTGGCAATCGCCGCAGGCGGTTGGCCCAGCATGCCCAGCGCGCGGCGGGCGGCGGCCCGGCCGGCGGCAAACTCTGCAACCCGGGCCGGCACCGACCCGGCGATCTGGCGCGCCTCGCCGGGCCAGAGGCTGGCCTCCCGCCCCGGCACTATCGGTTCGACCGCAACGGCAACGTCCGCCGGAAACAGCGTTGCCAGCGTCCGTTCGACCTCGGCGGCGCGCAGGGCGGCGGTCATCCCGACGCCCTTTCGCGGGCGTCGCGCATTGCGCGCCGACGTGCCATTGCATCGTTGCGGGCCTGCGCTCCGGTGTCGGCAGCCGACGTCTGGGCAGCCGTCGCAGCAGCAGGGATGGCACCGCCTCCGACATGCGCCGCCAAGGCCGACAGGACCGGAAAGCGGAAGATGTCGGTGATCGCCAGCTTGTCGGATTTCAGCGCCACCTTCAGTTCGCGGTGCGCCTGAACCGCCAGCAGCGAATGTCCGCCAAGCGCAAAGAAGTTGTCCGACCGCCCGACCCTCGGCACCCCCAGAACCCGCGCCCAGACGCTCGCGATGGCATCCTCGACGCTGTCCTCCGTTGGCGCAAAGGCGCGGTCGGAACCGGCGGCACCCAGCGTTGGCGCCGGCAGCGCCTTGCGGTCGACCTTGCGGTTCGGTGTCAGCGGAAAGCTGTCCAGCGTCACGAAATGCGCCGGCACCATGATCTCGGGCAGCATTTCTGCCAGATGCAGCCGCAGGGCACCTTCCTTCACTTTGGCGTCAGCGGTCAGATAGGCCACAAGCCGCACGTCGCCGGGCTGATCCTCGCGTGGGATGACCACCGCCTGCCGCACGCCGGGCGCGGTTTCCAGCGCAGTCTCGATCTCGCCCAACTCGATCCGGTGGCCGCGCAGCTTGACCTGATGATCGGCGCGGCCGAGGAAATCAAGCTTGCCATCGGCGCGGCGGCGCACGAGGTCGCCGGTTCTGTACATCCGACCCTTGCCCGCGAACGGATCGGGGTGGAACCGTTCGGCCGTCAGGTCGTCGCGGCGGAAGTAGCCTTGCGCCACGCCCTCGCCACCGATCCACAGCTCGCCCTCGGTGCCATCAGGCACCGGCGCGCCAGCGTCGTCCAGCACGTAAAGCGCGGTGTTTGCGATTGGCCTGCCGATATTCACCACACCCTCCGCCCCCGTCGTCGCCTCGACCGAGGACCAGATCGTCGTCTCGGTCGGTCCATACATGTTCAGAACCGGCCCGCCGATCATGCCCGACAGGTCCGCCGCCAGTTTCCCCGGCAACGCCTCTCCGCCCACCAGCAGCCGCTTCAGCAGGCCAAGCGAGGCGCGCGCACCGTCGTCTTCGGCCAGCATCCGCGCCATCGACGGGGTGCATTGCAGGTGGCTGACACCGTGCCGCGTGATCAGGCCGGACAGCGAGGTGTCGGCCTCCGCCCCCGCGCCATTGGTGCGGCGCAGCACCTCGGCCAAGGGTTTCAGGCCGGCCATCACCTGCGCTGTCGGGATGCCGTAGTCGATCAGGCAGGCAACCTCGTCGACGTCGATCGCCTTCAACTCCTCAACCCGCGTCACGGCATCGTCGATGGTGCCGAACAGGCCCGAATCGTCGAAATAGCGCAGGAAGGCAAAGTCGAGGATCGCTTCAAGCTCCTCCGACGCAAGGCTCCCAAGATCGATCTCCATAGGGTTCGACACACCCTGCGGTTTCTTGAACGCCGGGAAGGCCCAGGCGTATTGCTTGATCAACCCGGCGGCCGACCGCAGGTAATCCTTCATCGGTTCGCGTGCCACCTCGCGCGCAGCGTCGCGGCTGTCGGCCAGATAGGTGTGCAGCATCAGCGTCACGGTGAAATCGGCCGGGTTATGCCCCGCCTCGGCCAGCGCGGCGCGGTAGATCTTCACCTTGTCGCCGACTTCCGCGACCGACTGGCCCAGAAGGTGCGTCAGCACGTTCGCCCCAAGCTTGCCCGCGTCGCGCCAGGTTTCAGGGTTGCCCGCGGAGGTAATCCAGACAGGAAGCTCCTTCGACACCGGACGGGGCTGTGTGATGACCTCGTGCAGCGTGCCGTCCTTGCGCGGGAAACCGACCGCCTCGCCGCGCCACAGCCGGCGCAGCGTGGTGATCACATCCAGCATCGCCTGCCGGTTGGCGGGCGGCGTATTCTCGGGCCGCAGCACGAAATCGTCCGGCTGCCAGCCCGACGCGATCGCAAGTCCCGCGCGGCCGTTGGTCAGGTTGTCGATCACCGCCCATTCCTCGGCGATCCGGGCGGGATGGTGCAGCGGTGCGACGCAACTGCCTGCGCGCACACCGATGTTCTTCGTGACGGCGGCAACTGCGGCTCCGGTGACCGAGGGGTTCGGATAAGGCCCGCCAAATGCGTGGAAATGCCGTTCCGGCGTCCATACCGCGCAGAACCCGTTGGCATCGGCGAACTTCGCACCTTCCAGCAACAGCTCGTATTTGCGCGGCCCGGCGCCATCGTCATTGCCCCAGTAATACAGGCTGAAATCCATCTTCCGCGAGGATACGGTGGTCCCGCCTGATGGGCTGGTGCGGCTGGCATCGTCTGCCACGACCACCGTGAAGCCGCGCGTCAGGGTCCAGAACAGCTCCAGCACCGAAATGTCGAACGACAGCGAGGTGACGGCCAGCCAGGTGCCGGGATCGGTGCCCAGCGTGTCGTCCATGCCGGCAAAGAAATTCATCACGTTGCGGTGCGTGACGACAACGCCCTTTGGCCGCCCGGTAGACCCGGAGGTATAGATCACATAGGCCGGATCGTCTGCCGTCGGGCCAGCTTCGGGTGCAACGGGCTGCGCGGCTGCGATGCGCGGGTCGGCGTCAAGCACAAGGTGCTGCAGGCCGGGCGGCAGATCGCCTGCCACGGCTCTTTCAGTGACGATCACCGCGCAGCCCGAATCCTCGGCATAAAGCGCAAGGCGGTCGGCGGGGTAGGCGGGGTCCATCGGCACATAGGCGGCCCCGGCCATCTGGATGCCAATGGCACCGGCCACCATGTCAGCACTCCGCCGACAGGCAAGACCCACGAGGCTACCCCGCCCTATGCCCATCTGGCGCAAGACCTGCGCAATCCGGGCGGCGCGGGCGATCAGATCGGCATAGCTGACGCCAGCCTCGGCCGCGATGACGGCGGTGTGCTTCGGCGCCTTGCCGGCTTGCGCAAGGATCGCCGCCGGAATGGTCAGGCTGCGGTCATAGTCGCGGGCGGTCGCAGCCAGCGCTGCAGAAAGATGCGCCTCCTCGGCCGCCGATGTGACGGTGATCCTGGAAAGGTCGGCGCCGTCGGCAATGGCATGCGCTATGCGGTCGATGCGCGCGGCCAAGGCGGCTGCGTCGCTGGCAGGCAGGCGGCTTGTGTCATGCCAAAGCACTCCGGCACCCAGCGCCAGCGTGACGGCAGACCCCTCCACCGGACGGTCTGACCGGGTCATGGCCAGCGGCGGCACCCGCAACCCCGCAAGGCTCGGCTCGCGCAAGGCAAGATCGGCGGCAGTTCCGGTTGCGGCCTCGGCTGCCGCAATGGCCCGCGCGGCGATTGCTTCGGCCTGTGCGGCCGGGCCGGTCGCGGCCAGCCGCAGCGGCACCCACGGCAGGATGTATCCGGGCGCGGCAGAGGGCCCGTTCGACCACGCGACGTCACCGCCGGTGCGGCCAGTCGCACGCAGCGCGGCCAAGGCGACAAGCGCCGGTGCAATGCCGGCCACGTCAAACTTGACGGATGCCCAGTCGGGCGCAGCCGTGACCGGGCCGCCGACCGGCGCGGGATCGCTGGCAACAAGCAGCGCACGGACCCCCTGCTCCGCCTCGGCCACAGGTGCCAAAGCCTCGGTCAAGCGGCGCGCGTCGGCGGCGTCGGGCGACGTCAGGTGCGCGACGCCAAGGCTGGAGGCGGCGACGGACGAACCCGCCATATCGGTCAGCCCCGACAACCGCACGGCCCCGGTGCCGCACGCGACGACAAGCCCGGATGCCGTATCAAGCACCGTGCCCGACGCAGCCGACCCGGCGCAAACCTCGGCACGTCCAACCGCCAGCACCCGGCCAGCCGCTTCGATCTTCGGCACCGTCAGCGGATTGCGATAGCCGCCATGATCCAGCGCCCGAACCTGCGCTGCGACCGCTTCGGCCGGCTTGGTGAAATCAAGCCTGCCTGCGGCCACAGGCCGGTCGGCTCGCCGATACAGATGGCGCGGCCCGGCAGGCTGGGCATGGCGTGGCTGCCCCCCTGCCTGTAGCGCGGCGATCACCGACGGAAAACTGTCCAGCGCCGCGGCAAAACAGCGGGCGTTCAATGTGAAGGCGGTCTCGTCCGCGGCGATGTCAACGGCGCGCGTCACAAGGATGTCGCCCTCGTCGATCCCCGCCGTCACCAGATGCCATGTCACCGCATGCTGCCGCTCGCCGTTCAGCAAGGCCCAGACCGGAGCGTTCAGGCCGGCATACCCCGGCAGCGGTCCGTCGTGGAAGTTCACGCCTCCCATCTTGGCCCGCGCGATCACGGGTTCCGGCACCAGCGACAGGTTGGCCACCGACAGCACCCAGTCATAGACCAGTCCATCGGTCCGCGCCGAAAGGTCCGCCCCCGGCGCCAGCACCCGCAAGCCCCTGTCGCCAGCCCATCGCACCACGCGGGCGTCACGGGTAACGACTGCGGCAATCGCGTGGCCTTCGTCCAGCCACAGGTTGCCGCATTCGGCTGCAAGGCTTTCGTTGCCGATCAGAAGGGCGGTCAGTGTCATGCGATAGCTCCGGTCATTCGGCGGCGACTTGTCGGTCGGTCAGGTTGAAGGCTGGTTCGGTGGCAGAGGCCGCCTCGGCCTCGACAATGGCGGCCCGCAGCCGCGAGGCGAGCACCCGGACGTTCGGTTCCAGCACCATGGAATCGTGGTTACCCGGCACCTCATCCACCTTCAGGCGGGGTGCGAAGGGGGTCCACTGGTTGTCGTGGAACACGTATTCCCGCTCGGAGCTGATCCAGTTGCCGCCGCTCACCTTGAAGTTCCGGTCAAGCTGCGGGCGATACAATACCACCCGTCCATCCGCCCATGGTGTAACCTGATAGACCCCTACAGCGTGGCGGAAAGCGGCTTCGATCGCGGCATTGTTGAACGATGGCACCGTCGGGTCCGGCTCGTTCGCCGCAACGGCGCGGCGCGAGCGTTCCCATGCGATCCGTCTTCGCGCCCATTCGGCAAGAAACCGTGGCCCGCCTCGGCGCAGTTCCGTCAGCTTCATCAAGGCACGGTCGATTGTGCTGGGAACGGGGCGCACTGGCAGCGGCGTGTCCAGAAGCACAAGCAGCGCCACTTCCTCGCCCAGAGCGCGCAGTTGGCGCGCAATATCCCACGCCGTGATCCCCCCGCCCGAAAAACCGCCAAGCAGATAGGGCCCCTTTGGTTGCACCTGCCGGATTTCGGCAAGACAGTCGGCAGCGGCTTCTTCGATCGTCATGTGCGGTGCGGCTTCACCGAACAGCCCGCGCGCCTGCAACCCGTAGAAGGGCCGGTCGGTGCCGATCAGATGAGCAAGGTGGCGCAGGTTCAACACGTTGCCGAACATGCCCGCCACAAGGAAGAACGGCGTTTTCGGCCCGCCGTCGCCGCCATGCATAGCGACAAGGTGAGTAAAGCTGGGGCCTGCCGGATCGGCCTTGGCGGCTGGGTCGGCGGCGGCTTCCTCCGGCCCGATCCGGTCGGCGATCAGCTTGGCGCAGCGCGCGATGGTCGGCGCCTCGAACAGTACCGAGATCGGGAAATCGATCTTCCACTGCCGACGGATCATCGCAAACAGCCGCACCGCAATCAGCGAATGGCCGCCAAGCGCGAAGAAGTCATCCTCGACACCCACCTGTGCCACACCCAAAAGATCGGCCCAGAAACCAGCCAGCACACGTTCCACCTCGGTGCGCGGCGCGAGATAGTCGTTTTCCAGCTCGGGCCGCGCAAAGCCCGGCCCTTCGACGGCGTCTGCCGGCACGGCGTTGTTCTGCCGCACCAGCGCAGGCAGATCGAGCGAAGAGACCAGCACCTGCGGCGCATCAAATGCCAGAGCCCGGACAAAGGCCTCGGCCCCTTCCGCCGGGCGGATGCCATCGGCAAGCGCCTGAACCAGGCGTTCCTCGGCCGGTGAAAGCGAGCGGCGCGCGTCATCGGCCAGCACTTCGCGCGGCGCAGGTGGGGCCGGACGGGCCAGAACCTCCTCGGCGGAAACCGAGCGGAAGGTGATGCCTTCAACCTCGATCAGCACCCGACCGGCGGGGTCGGTCAGCGTGACGTCAAAGCTGGCAACATCGGCTCCGGGCGCACCGGCCAACCGCGCCCAACTGCGGATTTCCGCAGTCAGTGGCGCATGGGTGCGCACCGTGCCAAGCGTGACCGGCACCCAGATCGCGCCCATCGGGGCGGGCGGCAACAACGCCAACCCCCAGCCGGTGCCAATGTCGAAAAGGGCCGGATGGATGGCGCAACTGTCCGCATCGGCGGTGGCCTGCGCGGGCAGGGCCAGCGTGGCGATGCCTTCAGTCTGGCCGATCGCGGTTGCCCGCAACACCTGCCAGCGCGGACCGAAGGCAAGCCGGTCTTCTTGCGCGGACGGCAACGCCACGCCGCCCTGTGCGCTGGCACGGCTGGTGCAGCGGGCTGTGATGGCGGCCAGATCGACAAGCCCGGTCGGCGTGGCAAGTGGCGAAATCCCCGCCTCGGCAGTCAAGACCCAGCCAGCGGTTTCCCGGGCACGCGCCTGCATCCGGTAGGCACCGTCGCGGCCCTTGCTGACGCTGACACGAAGATCGCGCGGCATGTCCGCTTCCAGCCGAAGCGGGCGGAACACGGTCAGGTCGGTCAGGGTAAAGCCCGCCGGAGCACCGATCGCCGACATCGCCTCGGCCACGATTTCGGGCCAGCCGGCACCTGGCAGGACGGCGGTGCCATCCTTCAGACGGTGGTCATCCATGACCCATTGGCTGGCCGACAGCGTGGCTTCGAAGTGATAGCCATCGTCGGCCTTGGTCATCCGTTCCAGCACCAGCATCCCGGGCAGCGGGGCAGCCCCAGCATCCTTGCCCTGACGGCGGGCGTCGGCATCTGCGGCCATGCCGATGCCCGACCAGATCCCCCAATTCACGGCGACGACCTTGGTCTTGCCCCCCGCACGCGACCGGGCAAAGGCGTTGAGATACTCGTTGGCCGCCACATAGTCGGCCTGACCCGCCGGCGAGGTTACCGTCGAAGTCGACGAGAACAGCACGAGCCGGTCGATGCTGCCATCGGGCAAAAGCTGATCCAGAAGCTTGGTGCCGTGGACCTTTGCCGACAGCACCGCCTCGGCAGCACCGGGATCCTTGCCCAGAAGCGGCGCATCGTCGACCGTGCCTGCGGCGTGCACGACGCCATGAATTCGGCCAAGCGTGGCGCGCACCCGGTCAAGCGCGGTGCGCATGTCCTCGGGGTTGCAGACATCGGCGGCCAGCGGCAGCACCTGACCCAACCGCTCCAGCCGCGCAATCACCCCGGCCCGCACGCTGCCGGGCGCAGGCAAGCTGCGGCCAATCAGGGCGACCCGCGCGCCGTGGTCCCGCATCAGCCGCTCGGCAACGGTCACCCCGATGCCACCGAAACCGCCGGTGATCACCCAGACCGAGCCCTGCGGAACCTCTGCCGGGGCGGGCAGCGGCGCAGGCGCAAGCCGCTGTTCAAACCGTCGGCTGCCACGAAGTGCGGCGAAACCGTTGCCGGGCGCTGCCAGCAATTCCTCCAGCACCAGTGAAACCGTCTCGGCCGGGATCACTGTGCGCCGTCCCTCTGGCAGGCTCACGTCCAGTTGCGCAGCGGTCAGGCCCGGCAGTTCGCGCGGCATCACCCGGACAGGGCCCGCAACGGCGGCCTTTTCCGGGTTGGCAAGCCGTTCCGACCGCACCTGCGCCGCGTCCGAGGTCACCACAGTCAGGTGAGGCATCGGCTTCATCCCCGCCTCGCCCAGCGCCTGGCCCAGGAAGAACAGGCTCCAGAACCCCTGTTCAAGGTTGCGGTGGAAAAAGCTGGAACCGGGGCGGAAGGCTTCTGCCGTGGTCACCAGCCAGAAATGCCCGATCCGCGCCGGTGTCAGGTCGCGCAGCGCCAGATCGGCGAAAAGCGCGTCATAGCCTTCCCGCCCATGTTCGGGCGCAAGGGTATAAGTGTCCTCACCCGTGCGGGCAAAAGCATCGCCCGCATGCACGGTGATCACGCGGTGTCCCCCGTCGCGCAGGCGCTGGGCGGCGGCGCGCGCCAGCCCGGCCTCGTCTGCGAAGATCAGCCAGGTCATTGGCGCGCCCAGATCGGTTTCGACATCAACCAGGCAATCGGCCGGGGCCGCCCGCCAGGCCAGCCGATAGCCGAAATCCGTCACTGCGCCGTGGCGTTTGGCAAGGTTGTCCTCGGCCACCGTCAGCGCGGGCTTGCCCGGTTCGATGAAATAACGCGACCGCTGGAACGGATAGGTCGGCAGCGGCACCCGGCGGCGCGGGGCATCACCCCAAAGTTGCGTCCAGTCGGGGTTGGCACCACAGGCCCAAAGGCGGCCAAGCGTTGCGATGAAATGGCGGTCGTCCGACGTGGTATCGTCAGGGTGGCGCAGGCTGGCCGGCACCGGCTGGCCGCCCATCACGCCATTGGCTTGCGACAGCGTCGCCAGCGCACGGCCCGGGCCAACCTCCAGATACACCCGGTCGGGGTTCTGCCGCAGCGTCGCCATGCCTTGTGCAAAGCGCACCGTGCCGCGCAGATGCGCGACCCAGTACTCCGGGCTGGTCGCCTCGGCATCGGTCAGCGGTAGGCCCGAACGGTTGGAGATGATCGGAATGCGGGGCGTCGACAGCCGCATCTTCGCCAGATGCGCCCGGAACTCGGCAAGGATCGGCTCCAGCATCTTGGAATGCGCCGCGATGTCGATGGCGATGCGGCTCGATTCGATGCCGTCGGCGCGCAGCCTATCAGCCAGCGCCAGCAGCCCCGCGTCCGGTCCGGAAACGACGGTCAGTTCCGGAGCGTTGACCGAGGCGATATCAAGATCGCCGAGGTAGGGTGCTAACGCCGCCTCCGACAGCGGCACCGAAAGCATCCCGCCCGCAGGCACCGTGTCAAAAAGCTTGCCGCGCAGGTGGACAAGCCCCACCACCTCTTCCAGCGTCATCACGCCCGCCACGCAGGCGGCGGCGTTTTCGCCCATGCTGTGACCAATCAGGACAGACGGAATTACCCCCCAGCTTTCCCACAGCTTGGCCAGCGCAATCTCGACAATCAGGATCAGCGGCAGTTGCAGCGACGGGCGGCGCAACCGTTCGGCGGCAGCAGCCTCGGCCCCAGGTTCTGGCAGCCACAGCGGGCGGATGTCGGCATCGCCCAGCGCATCAAGTGCAGCCAGGCCACGATCCATCCATTCGGCAAAGACTGGCTCGGTCTCATAAAGGTCGCGCGCCATGTTGGGGTATTGCGCGCCCCCACCGGGGAACATGAATACGATCTCCGGCGCGTCGCCGACGCGGCGGTGGGTGAACACCCGGCGCGGATCGCCAGCATCCAGCATGGCGGCGGCCTCTTCATGGCTGGCCGCCACCAGCACCCGGCGATGTTCGAACGCGCGACGTCCGTCCTTCAGCGTATAGGCCACATCTGCCAACGGCTGTTCCGGATGCGCACGCAGATGCGCCGCGAGCCGCGACGAAGCCTCGCCCAGCGCCGATGCACTGCGAGCCGACAGCGTCAGCAGCTGGAACGGCCAGTCCGCCTCGGCTGTCGGCCTAACCGCAGGAGCTTCCTCCAGCACGACGTGCGCGTTCGTCCCGCCAACCCCAAGCGAGTTGATCCCGGCCCGACGCGGCGTCGCCCGTCGGGGCCATGCGGTCAGCGTGTCATTCACCCGGAACGGGCTGTTGGCAAAATCAATCGCCGGATTCGGCGCCTCGAAATTCAGGCTCGGCGGCATCTCCTTGTGATGCAGCGCCAGTGTCGCCTTGATCAGGCTGGCGACCCCGGCTGCGGTATCCAGATGGCCGATGTTGGTCTTGACGCTGCCGATGCGCGCAAATCCGGTCAGCGAGGTCGTGCGTCGGAATGCTTCGGTCAGCGCGGCCACCTCGATCGGGTCGCCAAGGTAAGTGCCCGTCCCGTGACATTCGATGTAATCGACCGTGTCGGCAGGTGTGCCTGCCACAGCCATCGCGGTGGCGATGCAGGCAGACTGACCCTCGACCGAAGGTGCCAGATAGCCCGCCTTTGCCGCGCCGTCGTTGTTGACCGCCGATCCCTTGATCACCGCCCAGATATGGTCGCCATCGGCCAGCGCATCCTCCAGCCGGCGCAGCACGACCGCCCCCGCGCCCGACCCGAACACCGTGCCCTGCGCACGATGGTCAAAGGCGTGGCAGACCCCATCGGGCGACAGCACCTCGCCCTCCTTGTAAATGTAGCCCCGGTTCTGCGGCAGTTCGATCGTCACGCCGCCCGCCAGCGCCATGTCGCATTCGCCGTTGATCAGCGCCTGCGCGGCATAATGCACGGCCACAAGCGAGGTGGAGCAGGCGGTCTGCAAGTTCAGGCTCGGCCCTTTCAGGTCGAACACATGGCTCACCCGGGTGGACAGGAAATCCTTGTCGTTGCCGGTGTGGCGCAAGAGGAACATCCCCGTGCTATCCACCAGCGCCGGGTTCGAGCAGATGTTGAAATAGAAATAGCTGCCCATGCCGCAGCCCGCAAACACGCCCACAGCGCCCTTGAACGCCTCTGGCGGATGGCCCGCGTTTTCCAGCGCTTCCCACGCAACTTCCAGAAACTGACGATGCTGCGGGTCAAGGATCGCAGCTTCCTTCGGCGAAAACCCGAAGAATTCGGCATCAAAGCGGTCAAAGCCGTCAAGCGGCGCAGCGAACGGGACATAGGCAGGATTGCGCAGCATCCCGGCACTTTCGCCCGAGGCGGCAAGTTCCTCATCCGTCAGCCGACGAACCGCGGACCTGCCCTCGCGCAAGTTCTTCCAATAGCTCGCAATGTCAGGTGCGCCGGGCAGATGCGCGGCCATGCCAACGACGGCAATGTCCCCCGGACCTGCATCGGTGGCGGTATCCACGTCGGATTTTGGATGAACGTTCATAACAAATCTTTCAGGCCATTAGGTAACGTGGCTGTACGGATACTGGACATGTAAGCTGGGTTGAGGGGTCAATGAAGCCCTGATCGCCGAGAGTTCAGACAAGGCCACGACAATGGTGGTCTGCTGTAAGATGCACTGGACTGGGAGGGTGGAAAAACGGTGTCTGACACTACTATGCACTCTGAAATTCGGCTGACCATGAACGATTCGTGAGCATAAAAAACCTCGCATTTAACGTAAACCATTCCTCGGAAAGACGCATCAGCCGAGGGTCAAATCCCCGTCATTTTCCCTTTATCCGTTCGCATCCTTGCATAACTTCAGGTTTGTTGACGAGATGGCATCAATCGTCGAGCGACATCGCTTTGCCTGAAGAGTTCGCGTAGATACGCAGGGACTCAGGGCACGGCGGAGGCATCGAGACTTGCAGGTGAGACCATGATGAAGGATCGAATGCGGCGGATCGGCCGCAGGCTGAGCCGGCAGGCTCAACTGGAAGAGAGCGGCCAAATGCCGTCTCGACCATCGAGCCCGGCTCCACTCCAGCCTGCTCCGGCCCCCCGGATCACTGGCCTGCCGCGACCAAAGCCGGTCGAGCTGCGCGTCGCCGCGTCGCCCGATCTTTACACGGAACATTTCGGTCTGTTTGCCCGCCCCTTCGCTCTGGCCCCCGACCCTGATTTCCTGTTCTGGCCGCCTGCCCACAAGCGGGCCTATGCGATGCTTGAATATGGCGTGATGACACACTCGCCGATCACCCTGATCACGGGCGATGTCGGTGCGGGCAAAACCACCCTCCTGTTGCATCTGCTGCACTCTCTGGGACCAGAGGTGCGCGTTGGCCTGATCTCCAACCCGAACGGGTCACGGGCCGAACTGCTGCGCTGGGTGCTCATGTCGCTTGACCAGCCCGCCGGGCTTGAAGACAGCTACGTTGACCTGTTCTCTCGGTTTCAGGCTTTCCTGATCAACGAATATGCCGAAGGCAGGCGCGTCGTCCTGATCTTTGACGAAGCGCAGAACCTCAGCCGCGAAGCGCTGGAAGAATTGCGCATGTTTACCAACATCAACTCCGGCAAGGACGAGCTTCTGCAACTGGTGCTGGTCGGACAGCCCGAACTGCGCGACATTGTCACCCAGCCGAACATGCGCCAGTTTGCGCAACGTGTGGCATCGAATTTCCACCTTACGGCGATGGATCGGTCCACGGTCCATTCCTACGTGGCCCATCGCATGAAGGTGGCGGGACGCTCACGTCGGGTGTTTTCTGAAGCTGCGGTCAATCTTGTCTACGACAAGACCGGCGGTGTCCCGCGGCTTGTCAACCAATTGTGCGACCTTTCCCTGGTTTACGCCTTCACCAAGGGCCGCAAACTGGTCGGGGTCGAAACGGTCCAGCAGGTTCTGGACGATGGCGTATTTTTTGCGGTAAATGTGCCCGGTATCAAAGGTGAATTGTAACTATGACGTTTGATCTGCGATTTTACATGGCATTGCTGTTTCGTCGGCTGCCTTACATTCTTGCCATTCTGATCGTAACCGGCATAGCGGGCGTCTACATGGCGTTCTCGATACCCGAAACGTATCGGGCCGAGGCGCGGCTTCTGTTCGAGAATGGCCAGATCCCGGACGAGCTTGCCGCCTCCACCGTGCGCTCGACTGCGGACGAGGCGCTTCTTTCGGTGCAGCAACGCCTGCTTACACGGTCTAATCTTCTGGAGTTGGCTTCCAAGTTCGAGGTGTTCAAGGGTGTTCCGAACATCACCGAAGACATCATTGTTAACCAGATGCTGCGCCGCATATCGATCTACATGCCGCCGCTCATGGGCAATACCGGTGTGGTGACGGTGTCGTTCGACGCGGGCGATCCCGTACTGTCGGCCGATGTGACGAACGCGCTCGTCGAACAGATCCTCGAACAAAGCGTAGAGCTCAGGACTGCAGCCTCGGGCAGCACGCTTGATTTCTTCCAACAGGAAGTAAAGCGTCTGACCGACGAACTTGCCGTGCAGAACTCCAAGATCCTCGAATTCGAGGAAGCCAACCGCGACGCCCTTCCGGAAAGCCTCGCTTACCGCCGTGCCCGTCAGGAAGCACAGCAGGAACGCCTGACGCTGGTAGAGCGGGAACTCGCCGGTTTGCGCGACAGGCGGCAAAGTCTGGTCGACCTGTATGACCGCACCGGTCGTCTGGCGGCTTCGGTCGGTGTGCTGACGCCGGAGCAAGCCCAGCTTGAAACCCTGCGCCAGGAACTGGCGTCGGCGGTTGTCGTGCTGTCGCCAGAAAACCCCAGGGTGAAAGCGCTTAAGTTGCAGGTCACCGCGCTTGAAGAAGCCGTGAAGGAACAGCTTGGCGTTGCCGGCGAAGGCGCGATGACCTCATTCGACCTTCAGATGGCCGATATTGACGGACAGATCGAATTTCTCGTCGAACAGAGACAAGAGATCGAGGCCGAACTGACGGACCTGCGCGCCTCAATCGAAAAGACCCCTAGCAATTCGATCATGCTGGGCGAACTGCAAGGCGCATACGAGAACACCCAGGTGCAATACGATCAGGCTGTCGCCAGCTTGGCCGAAGCGCGGATGGGTGACCGGATCGAGGTCACCTCGCGCGGTCAGCGCATCACGGTCATCGAACTTGCCGTGCCGCCGACAATGCGGGCCGAACCGAACCGAAAGCTGATCAGTGCAACGGGTCTTGGCGTCGGAATGCTGTTGTCGCTGGGCCTTGTCATGCTTCTGGAACTTTTGAACCGCACCGTGCGCCGCCCGGCCGAGCTGGTGAAATCACTGGGGATCACGCCCTTCGGCACGATCCCCTACATCGCCACGATGGAAGAGTTGCGTCAACGCAGCGTCACGCGCCGCAATCTGATCGCTGCAGTGGCGATTTTCGTGCCCGTGGCGCTTTACCTGTTGCACGTCACTGTCATGCCGCTCGACACCCTGGCCTCGGCCATCGCCCAAGCCGTAGGGCTTGGACCGAATGTCACTCTCGCAACGCCAGAAATCTCGGGGTAGGCCGTCATGGAACGCATTCAATCCGCCATCGCCAAGGCCCGGGCTGCGCGAGGCGGTCTTGCCGCCACGCCGAAACCGGCACCGCAAGCTGCGGTCAAGCCACCGAAGGACATGTGGTCAACCCTGACCGAGATCCAGTTCGACGACGCCCGGCTTGAACGCGGTCGCATCGTCGCGCATCAGTCCGGCCCGCAGGCCGCCGTGTTCGACGTGATGCGGACCAACCTCATGCACCAGTTGCGCGAACACAACTGGACGCGGGTTGCCATCACCTCGCCCAACAGCAGTTGCGGCAAGACCACCCTCACGCTCAATCTTGCCCTGAGCCTCGCCCGCCAGCCCGACCTGAAGGTCGTGGTGCTGGAACTTGACCTGCGCCGTCCCGCCATGCAGCGAACCCTCGGCATCGACCGCACCTGCAACTTCGCCGGTGTGCTGGACGGCAGCGAAGCCCCCGAGGCGCAGCTGTTTCGTTGGCGCTCGAACCTCGCGCTTGGTCTGAATTCCATTCCCGTTGCCAGTCCGGCCGAGCTCTTGTCCTCAGACCGCGCAGCCGAAACTGTCGATGCGCTTGAAGATCGGCTGCAGCCCAACGTGATGCTGTTTGACCTGCCGCCGATGCTTGTCGGGGATGACACGATCGCCTTCCTCGACCAGGTCGATTGCGCCCTTATGGTCACCGAAGCCGAGACGAGCACCGTGTCCGAGATCGACCGTTGCGGCAAGGATCTGGCCGCCCATACCCAGGTGCTAGGTGTCGTGCTCAACAAATGCCGGTATATGGAGCCGACTGAAAGCTACGGTTATGGCGAAACCTGACCGGGCAATCGCGCACCGAGGCAGCATCGCCGCGCTGGCGTCGTGACAGAAGAGTTTATTGCAGGTCACCGTCCGGACAAACCTGACCGTGACGTGAATTTCGTGGGGTGTCTGATTTGCGGGGTAACGATTTGAATGTGCCTGACAATGGGCGGGTAGCGGGCGCAAAGCCGGTTGTTGCCTACCTGGTCAACCAGTATCCCAAGGTCAGCCACACCTTCATTCGCCGTGAGATTCTGGCACTGGAACGGCAAGGCTTCGACATCCGGCGTTTCGCGATCCGTGGCTGGGATGCCGAGGTGGTGGACCCAGCCGACATCGACGAAGGTCGGCGCACCCGGCACGTGCTGAAGAACGGTCTTCTGCCGCTTGCCAGATCCGTGCTGGTCAACGCCATCAAGCGTCCGATGCCAACCTTCCGTGCCCTGCGCGCCGCAATTGCGATGTCGCGAACGTCCGTTCGGCCGATGCCCTACCACGTTGTCTGGTTCGCCCAAGCCTGCCAACTGCGCCTGTGGTTCGAGGCAGACCCGGTTGATCACCTGCACGCGCATTTCGGCACCAACTCCACCGATGTGGCCCATCTGCTGCACCTTTTGGGCGGGCCGTCCTACAGCTTTACCGTCCACGGCGCTGATGAGTTCGACAATGTTCGCTCAACCTCGTTGCCCGGCAAATCCAGCAGAGCAGCGTTTGTCGTGGCGATCAGCCATTATACCAAATCCCAGCTGATGCGGCAGTTGTCCCAGACGGAATGGGAAAAGATCCAGATCGTGCACTGCGGGCTGGAAGAGGCGTTCTTCGCACCGACCATTACCCCGGCGCCGCAACATCCCGTTCTGCTTTGCATCGGTCGCTACTGCGCAGAAAAAAGCCAGCTTACCCTGCTAGATGCGCTGGCGGCACTGGCTCGGCCCGAAGTCCGGCTGGTTTTGGCGGGCGACGGCGATTTTCGCCCGCTCCTCGAAAAGCGGATCGTCGAACTTGGTCTGTCCCGGCAAGTCACGCTGACCGGCTGGATCGGCAGCGATGAGGTGCGCAAACTGATCATCGAAGCCACCCTCGTTGTGCAGCCCAGTCTGATGGAAGGCCTGCCCGTCGTCATCATGGAAGCGATGGCGCAAGGCCGACCGGTGATCTCCACCTATATCGCGGGCATCCCCGAACTGGTTCAGGACGGTCGCACCGGCTGGCTGGTCCCCGCAGGCGATGCGGCCAGCCTGACCGAGGCGATCGCCACCGCGCTCGACACCCCGGCAGACGTGCGGGCTGCCATGGGCAGGGACGGTGCAGTCCGCGTCCGCGAGCGCCACCACATCGACACCGAGGCCGGCAAGCTTGCCCGCCTCTTCACCAAAGGGCCAAAGGGGTGATATCTACGGCAAAACGCGCGGCTCGGGCGGTTCTCGGGAACCCGCCAGTGCTTGGCCTTTTGCGTTCGTGGCGCCTGCGCGGCAACCCGGTGACGGTGCTTTGCTATCACACCATCGGGCCGGATATCGGTGGCCCCGATGCCTGGACGGTGCTGCGTGCCGCTGATTTCAGGGCGCATCTGTCAGCACTTCAGCAAACCCATGACATCGTCGGGCTCGACCAAGCCATCGCTGACGGGCCGGGTAATCGCGGCAAGCCCCGCGCTGTGCTGACCTTTGACGACGGCGAGGCCGGAAATCACCGCCATCTGCTGCCGATCCTGACCGAGCGTCAGATTCCCGTGACAATCTTCGTGGCCACCGGCCAGATCGAAACCGGCCAGCCTTACTGGTTCGACCAGATCATGGGCGCGTTGACCGCAAGTGCCGCCATTGACCTCACCGACCACGGTTTTGGTCGCTGGAACATCCCGCCGAACCCGGGCCCATCGCGCTGGGCCGCCGTGTCGGCGCTGCTCGAGGCGTTGAAGCGCGTCGCGCCAGATCGCCGCTCCACGATTGTTGCCGACATCCTGTCGCAACATCCGCTTCCTGCGGGCAGGCCGCCTCTTGGCCCGATGACCCGCGCGGAACTGGCCGAAATCGCCGCCATCCCGGGGGTGACGATTGGCGCGCACAGCCATTGCCACAATCTGCTCGACCAGATTCCTGTAGACGAGGCCGAAGCAAGCATGGCGCGGTCGCGCAGCCTGCTGCAGGGCTGGACCGGGCAAGAGGTCGCGCATTTTGCTTGGCCAAATGGCAACCACACGCCTGCGTTGCGCCAGAGAGCCAGACGCCTTGGGTTCCGATCCGCGTCTGCGCTCGACATGCGCCTCTGGCGCGCCAGCGCTGATCCCTACGCGCTTCCACGGCTGGGAATCGGGCGCTATGATGATGTGACAAGGCTGCGTTTGCGGCTTCTTGAGACGTGAAGGCAGGAACGGAATCATGACAAAGTATCTGGTCACTGGGGGGTGCGGCTTTGTCGGATCGCACCTTTGCGACGCACTTGTCGGCGCAGGTGCCGGTGTCATCGTTCTCGATAACCTGTCGACGGGAAAAACCTCCAACCTTCCGGTTGGCGCCCAGCTTGTCGAAGGTGATGTTGCCGACCCTGATGCCGTTGCCCGCGCAATCCATGGCGTGGACGGAGTTTTTCACCTCGCCGGAATTGCGTCGGTGGAATATTGCAACACCCACTGGCGAGAAGGGCATCGCACAAACCTGACCGGCTCGGTCACCGTGTTCGAGGCCGCCAAGAATGCCGGCAAGGTGCCTGTGGTCTACACCTCGTCCGCTGCGGTTTATGGCGATGCCGGCGACGGCGCCGCCCACGAAGATCGGATGGCAGCCCCGCTCACCGCATACGGCGCCGACAAGCTCGGTTCCGAACTTCACGCCCGGATTGCCACCTCGGTGCACGGGGTGCCGACAATCGGCCTGCGCCCGTTCAACATTTACGGCCCTCGGCAAGACCCGTCGTCCGCCTATTCCGGCGTGATCTCGATCTTCAACGACCGGCTCCGCACACGGCAGCCAATCACCATTTTCGGCGACGGTCTGCAAACCCGCGACTTCGTCGTCGTAACCGATGTCGTGCAAATGCTTATTGCGGCGATGCGCAAATCACCTGCCGAGGCAGGTCGGGTGTTCAATGCCTGCACCGGGCGCGCCACGTCTTTGCTGGACCTGATGGCAATCCTGGCCCGGCTCCACCGGACCGAGCCGAACGTCACGTATTGCCCACCTCGGGCAGGCGATATCCGGCACTCCCTCGGCGATCCTGCCCGCGCCACGGCGGCGCTGGGTGTTCAGGCGTCGGTTGCGCTTGAAGCTGGCCTCAAGCTGCTGCTTGGGATTTGACCGTCGGCTCGAACGCCTGATCTGGCGGCTGGATCGCCGAGATTGCGCTGCGGGCAGAATGGCTCAGAAGATCACGCAGATGATGCCGCGCGTCTCTCCCGCCGTTCGGTTGCACCAGCAGCCTTGCCCGATAGATCATTCCTCCCAAAACGTTGGCCAGCGTGGCCGCAAGTGCATGGATGCGACCGCCGCGCTTGCAGAAATACCGCCAGCGGCTGTCGAACCAGTATTGCGGCGTCCGATCCCATGCCTTCATCCCGGTCGACACCGACCCGATGTGCAAAACCCGGCTTTCTCGCACGAAATGGGTATCCCAGCCCGCCTCCTTTGCTCGGTGGCACAGGTCGGTCTCTTCAAAATACAAGAAGAAGCGTTCGTCAAAAAGCCCGATCTCTTGCAGCACCTCGTCGCGGATCATCAGGCTGGCTCCGGCCACCCAATCGACCGGCCCGCTTGCCTTGGGTTCGGGTAGTGCCACGATCCACCGCGACAACAGCCGCGAGATCGGCCCAAAACGCGCCGTCCCTTCGAACTCCGAAGCGATGGTCGGAAACCGGAATGAGGTGCGGTGCGTCTCGCCGTCGGTTCCGAAAATCAGGCTGCCGGCCAGTCCAACGCGCGGATGCCGCTCAAGATACTTCACCAATCCAGTGATCGCATCGGCTTCGGGGAAGGCATCGGAATTCAGCACATAGATGAACCTTGGCCGCGCTCCATCAGGCAGGCCAAGGCGGATGCCGACGTTGTTGCCCGCGCCAAAGCCGCCATTGCGCCCGGCTTGCACCACGCGCACACGATCATGCCCGCGAAGCGCCGCGCTCAGCGTTTCGAACGACCCGTCTCCGGAATCGTTGTCGACCACGATGATTGCACCCTCGATACCCGCCATCGCAACTTCTGCGGCGGCAACTGCGCGCAGCGTCATGTCAGGCGTGCGCCAGTTCAGGACTACGGTCAGAACAGTCGGTTCAGCGGGCATGGCTCAGCGTGCAAACGGGTTGTGATAGCGCCGGAATTTTTGCCGCAAAAGCAGCGGAATCACCTGCGGATCATGAATGACATAACGATGAAACCGGGCCCGTGGTTCCTGCAGCAGCCGATACATCCACTCCAGACCGGCATTGGTCACCCACGGTGGCGGGCGGCGCAGCGTCCCGGCCTCATAATCGATGGTGCCGCCAAGCGGTAGAAACAACCGGACATTCGGAAACCTGTCGCGATACTGCACGATGAACTTTTCCTGCCGCCCGCCCCCAAGGCCAACCAGCAGCACCGTCGCGCCCGAGGCGTTCACTGCGTCGATCATGCGGGCAATCGCCGCCGGGTCCTTCTCGAAATCAAACGGTGGCGCGTGGCATCCGACGATGATCTCGCGCCCGACCTTGGTATTGATCTTGTCGGCAGCGATCTCTGCAATCCCGGGCTTTCCGCCCAGAAGGAACACCCGCACATCCGCGTCGTCCTTGTAGCGGGTGTAAAACAGCGGGAAATAGTCTGATCCAGACACCCGCTCTCGCACCGGGGTTCCCATCAGCTTCAGCGCGAAATACAGGATCTGGCTGTCGCAGGTGATGTAATCATACTGGTCAAGGATGTCGTAGAACGCGCGGTCCTTCTGCAGCTTCATCACCATGTCCGCATGCAGCGTCAGGATCAGCCCCTCGCGCAGCGACAACACCTCGTCCATCGTCACGTCATGCACATAGCCGTTCAGCACCGCCACCTTGCGCGCCGCTTTGATCCGCCCGCGTTGAGGCAAGACCGGAGGCGTCCGCTTGGACGTGGCGAATTCGGGCGAAGCAGGTTGGTTGGTCATCGATGCACTTTCTGTCAGGCCGTCGTCGATAGAAGGTGCAGCGTAGCGCCGCGAACAACGCCAGCCCTCGCCTTCGCGGCCGGCAGATCAGGGAACGTAATTTGCAAAGCCAGTCCGACCATAACCGGTCACCTTTCAACAGCACACCGTCCGCGACGCTAGCACAAGTCCGAGAGGCGCTAAAGCCAGTGAACCGCAAGAAACGCATTGTTTCCTTGAAGGATAGTGATCGCTTTCGCGTTCGGTTTTGTCGCCGTTTCGCCGCCTCTTTGCGCAAGCACACGCAACCCCGCTTGCACCCGCCGCGCCCAAGCCCCTAGAGATGCGGCAGCGGTTGTTTTTCTATCCCCTGAATTTTCCAAGCGTCATGTCCCATGCCCTCGACCGATCACGCATCCGACGGCCCCGCCACGGCTCCGGTTCTTCCCGTGGCCCTGTCGGTCATCATCGCGGCCCGCAATGAACAGGCGCTGATCGGCCGCTGTCTGGCCGGCCTCGTCGCCCAGACCGAGGTCGCTGCCGGGCCGGTCGAGGTGATCGTCGCCGTCAACGGAACGACGGACCGGACTGCCGCCGAAGCAAGGGGATTCGCCGCCGCTTTCGCAGCTCGCGGCTGGCACCTTTCCGTCATCGACCTGCCAGAGGGGGGAAAACTCGGCGCCCTCAACGCTGCCGAAGCCGTCGCTCAAGGCCGCGCTCTTGCCTACCTCGACGCCGACGTCGTTTGCGACACCGATCTTCTGGCGCGAATCGACACGGCTCTTGCCCCCGACCGTCCGCTGTATGCCACCGGCCGCATCGCGGTGATGCCCGCCGCAAGTGCCATCACCCGCGCCTATGCCCGCCTCTGGACACGGCTGCCCTTCGTGCGCGGCGGCGCGGTCGGTGCCGGTTTCTTCGCGGTCAACCGCAAGGGCCGCGCACGTTGGGATGCCTGGCCAGCCATCATATCCGACGACACCTTCGTCCGCCTCCAGTTCACGCCACACGAACGCATCGAGGTCGATGCCCGCTATCATTGGCCGATGGTCGAGGGGTTCGGAAACCTTGTCAGGGTCCGTCGCCGTCAGGACGCGGGTGTTGCCGAAATCCGCCGTCTTTACCCCGCAATCCTCGGCAACGAGGCCAAGCGCCCGCTGACACGCGCCGGTCTGCTCCGGCTTGCCCTGTCGGATCCGCCGGGGTTTGCGGTCTATGGCGCGGTGCACCTTGGTGTGCGATTTGCGCCCCACAAGGGCGACTGGACGCGCGGCCGGTAGCATGGATCGGCACATGCGGTTACACAGTGTCATCCGCGGCCTGCCGCGCTTCGGAAACGGAATCACCACGCAATGACAGACCAAAGGGACATTGCCGTCGTAGCGATCGGTCGCAACGAAGGCGCGCGGCTCGTGGCCTGCCTCACGTCGCTGCAGCGCCTTGGGCTGCGGGTGGTCTATGTCGACAGTGGCTCCACTGATGCCAGCCTGCAAGCGGCCCGCGATCTTGGCGCCCAGATCGTCGAGCTTGACCTGAGCGTTCCCTTCACCGCCGCCCGTGCGCGCAACGCCGGCTTTCACGCGCTGAGCCCAGCCCCCGCCTTTGTGCAGTTCATCGACGGTGACTGCGTGCTTGAACCCGGCTGGATCGAGGCCGGCCTGAAGACTTTGGCCGACCACCCCGAAATCGGCATCGTGACCGGCTGGCGGTCCGAGATGTATCCCGATGCCAGTATCTACAACGGCATGGCCGAAGTTGAATGGCGCCGCCCAGCCGGAGACATCGCATCCTGCGGTGGCGACATGATGGTGCGGGCCGACCTTTTCCGGAAGATGGATGGCTTCAACCCGCGCATCATCGCTGGTGAGGACGAGGAGTTTTGCACCCGTGTCCGCAAGGCAGGATGGCGCATCCACCGCTTGCCATTGGCAATGACCAGGCACGACGCAAACATCCTGCTTTTCCGGCAGTGGTGGCAGCGGGCGGTGCGAACCGGACATGCCTACGCGCAGGTCAGCATGATCCACCCCGAATACGGCTCACGTGAACGCAAGCGCGCCTGGCTCTATGGCGCCGTGCTGCCCGGCCTTGCGATCCTTGGCGCCGCGCTCTGGCCTTGGCTGCTTGTCGTGGTGCTTGGCATCTACGCCGCCTCCTACGCGCGAACAACGCAAGGGCTGGTCCGCAATGGCCTGTCATCGCGCGATGCGATGAAACAGGCAGTGCTTCTGACCGTTTCCAAGCTGCCCAACCTGCTTGGCCTTCTGACCTACCGTTGGCGCAGCCTGCGCAACCGCGAAATGGTTCTGATCGAATACAAGTGACAGAAGGCATGTAATGGCGGGCCGACACTGGTGGCGGGAAGTGCGTCGCACCTCGACCACGTCGAACCAGGTAAGGCTGCAAGCGTCATGCAACCTGCCTGCACGGACACCATCGCAGTTCCTGTCATGTTTCCGGCCCAACCCGCGCCCCAAGGCCGAACCCAAGCAACACTTGCTGAAACAGAACGCAGATACCTAGCGTGTCCGGCTGGCGCGCTCCTCGGGTTGCCGCTCGCTGCGCCGGGGTCGCGGCGCAGCTCCCTGTGCCAACCACGACGGCGGCGCTGCACGTGCGCCTGAAGCGCGCGCTCTTTCGGGGGCATCCGCCGGAAGATCACGCGCCTCATTGCCCAGCAGCATCCCCCCGGTCAACGACCCCGCGAGCAACCATACATAGGGCAACAACCACCCGTTCGGGATGAAATCCACCAGCATCCCGCTCAACAACATCATGATACCCGGTGTCGCCAGCGAAGCGCCGACCGTCCCGCGCCGCACCATCGCAAGCCAGATGCCCATGGTCAAAAGTCCGAAATGTGCGGCGTATCCCAACCAGCCGTACATTCCGATCAGGATGATCCACAGACCATCGGTCACACTCGTCATCCGTCCCGTTTCGGGGTCGAATATCTGGTTTCTCCCCCAGCTTCCCCAGCCGAAAACCGGCTTCTCGTTCGCCCGCGCCATCAGCTTTTCTTCGTTGTCGAGGCGGAATTGCAGCGACGACGCCCTGTCCTGGCTGACGCTCTGGGCAGCGGCAAGGATCGTCGATGTCGGGATCACCCCCGAAGTGCGCAGAGCCGGGTAAAGGATGAGTAGCGATGCCACGATGACGGCGGCGAAAACCATAACGCGCCTGCCGGTGAACAGGATCAACACGCCTATGGCGACCGTGATCACCAGCGCGCCCAGATTCTTCGAAACGACCAGAATGCCGATCAGCCAGACCACCGAAAACAACCACCCCGTCGACACCTTTCCTGTCCGCAGCGCTTCACGCCACAGCACCAGGGCCGCCAGCGTGGCCATGCAGTAGAAACTGCCGATCAACAGACCGTGGCTTAGAAAGACCACCGGCCTGAACCCGCCCTGTCGCATATGCTGCAGAAACTCGTGAGGGAAGAATCCGTAGGTCCAGGTGTGAAGCTGCGGGCTGAAACGCACTTCAAACAGCACTGGCACCGAATACAGCAGCCCCGCAATGGCAAAGGCTTTCAGGACATAGGTCTGATCCTCGACCCGGCTCAGATAGCGCCAGGCCAGAAAGAACGGAATGATCGAGATCAGGAGGCTGAGGACTGTCGCAACAGCATCATAGAAACGCAGCCCAGGCAGGGTGCGCGGGCCGAAAAAGATCGGCTCGGAATTGTTGTAGACCGTAAACAATGGCGCCAGCAACATCAGGACAAGCACAAGGCGCACAAACCACAGCCCCCGGCGCTCGGTATCGGAGCCCTGGCCTGAAGCGGCCGCTTGTTTGGGTGCAAAGATCAGGCACAGAACAAGCGCACTGAGGTTCGGTATCGACGATTTGTCCAGCGACGGCAGCAGCGGAAAGTCGAATGCCGTTCTTGATGGCAACAGCAGGTAACCGCCCAGAAGCGTCCAGACGAGCGCTTTCTGCACCGGCAGAAAGCGAAACAGGACCAACGCCACCAAGGGCCAGGTCATCAGCACGAAATACGCAAAACCGTTGGGCATCTGGGTCACTAAGGCTCATCGAAGGGGGCCCCGGAACAGTCAGAACCCCGGCCACATCAGTCTGGGCCGGAGGATCGCTGCGATCAAGCCGGGTCGCCCTTCCTAATGTGCAGCCATCCTCCGGAAAGTTTCGTTGTCCGCCACAAGTTCATCATAGGTGCCGCGCGCTGCGATCCGCCCCTTGTCCATCAGAAAGATCGTGTCACAGGCCCTGACCGTGCTCAACCGGTGCGCAATCAGGATGATCGTCTTGTCGGCACGGATGTTCTGGACGGCTTCCATCACCACCCGCTCGGTGATGTTGTCCAAGGCCGAAGTCGCCTCATCCATGATCAGAAGCGTCGGGTCGCGATAAAGCGCCCGGGCAATTCCGATCCGCTGGCGTTGCCCGCCCGACAACCTGACCCCCCGCTCCCCGACGATGGTCTGGTAGCCTTCGGCAAGGTCGCTTTTCACAAACTCATGCAGGGCTGCCGCGCGCGCTGCTCGCTCGACGGCGGCCATGTCGATCTGACCTTTCGTAACGCCAAAGGCAATATTGGCGGCGATCGTGTCGTCGGTCAGGAAAATCGACTGCGGCACATAGCCGAGGGTCTTTTGCCAGGCGCGGATATTGGCGGGGGTCACTTGGGTTCCGTCTACCCTGATCTCGCCGCCATCGGGGGTCAGAAGTCCCAGAACCACATCAACCAGCGTGGTCTTGCCGGCCCCAGTTCCACCTACGATCCCAACTGTTGTGCGGGCAGGAATAACCAGGTCCAACGCGAAAAGAGCCGGCCGCGTTGCCTGTTCATAGGTGAACTTTATTCCAGACAGCTCCAACGAATGCTCCAGATGCAGCGCGGGCTGCGGCGTTTGCGTCGGCAGACGAGACGACACCGCCGCAGCATAATCCGACGAGATCTCGTCGAGGGCCGCCAGCCCCCCACGGATCGTCGCCAGGGAATGATAGATCTGCTGCAAGGCGGGCAACAGGCGCATGACTGAAAAAGCCATGATGCCAAGCGTCGGCACGATTTCCGCGATGCCGCCACCACTGCGCAACAGCAGCAGCAGGATCAGACCCAGCAAGGCTGCAAACGTGATCCCTTCCAGCACAAAACGCGGCAGTTCGGAAATGATCCCGACCGTCGCCTGACCCTTCGCGCTGCGCTGTGCGGCGGCCTGATAAAGCCGGGTGTAATCATCCTCCAGGCCAAGCAGCTTCACATCCTTGATCCCACCGGTCGCTTCCTGCGAAACCCGAAACCGGTCTGTATATGCGCGCATCATCTCGTCACCGTTCCGGCGAAGCCGCTCGCGCAGATAAAGGTAGATCAGCGCATAGGTGCCACCAATGATGCCAAACGACACGCTGGTCACCACCGGGTCGATCAGCAACAGGAATCCCAGGATCACCACAACCAGCATCGCGCTGGCGCTCAAACGAAAGAGCGGCGTCAGAACATGGCCAACCAGATTGTCGACCTCGTTCAATACGTTCTTGCCAACCTCGGCGCTGTTGCGGTTCAAGAACCAGCCATAGGGCTGGTGCATGTATGCGCCCAGAAGGCGACTTGAAATCGCATACCCGAGCCAGGCCGAAAACCTGATCAGTGCGTAGGTGCCCGACGCTTTCACCGCCAGCCCGATCAAGACCAGTGCCGTCACCGCCAGCGCAAAGGCAACTTGAAAGCCGTAGACAGTAGAAAATCCAAGCGCGGTATAAACTGCCGAAAGTGCCTTGCTATCCGCAATGGTTGAAGGGTCGGAAAGCACCTGCAAAAGCGCGAGCACGGAAGAGATGCCGACCATTTCGACAAGCGCCATAGCAATCATCATCAGGTTCAAGAGCCAGAACCTGCGCCGCTCGCCCGCTTCCAGCAGGGAAAAGATCTTCCGGTAAACTTCGATCAACTGGCTTCTCCGTTGCCCGTGCCGGCGACACCATGCTGCCAAGCCAAGGCAAAAGGAAGGCGCGATCTAGACTTGTTAAGCCACCAGGGCATTGGCAGTCTCGTGCTCGCGCCGTGCTCCCTGCCCACGCAGTCCGCGCGCCGGTGCACGCGGGTTGATATCACCGCCGCAGTCTCCTCCACCGCCGCAGTCTCTTCCAATCGCTGCCCTAATTTTGCCACGACCACCGGCGAGACTTCCAGCACGCGGACATGCATCCGGTGGTTGAAGGGGAGCAGACCATGCTGGCAGGAAACCTGTTTGTGGCGATGATCCTTGCCGCCGCGTCTGCCGGATCGGCGGCCTTTCTCGGCTATTCCCTTGGCGCAGTGATTCTTGCCTACATGCTTGGCGGCACGCTCGCGTTGCTGCTCACGCTGATTGCAGCCGTCGTTTCCGCAGCGAGCGCGGCAAAATCCGATACGATTTCCCCAATGGTTGGGCGTTCTGGCAACACAGTCCGCTCCTGAATCGCGTAAATTCAGCGATCTCGGCAAGAATCCGTTAAACAATACCTGTCACCCTAAGCCATGATCCGCTTAAGCGATCAGTAAACCGATATGATTCCGGTTTCAGGTCGCTAAGGTTGGGTCTGTGATGTTGGTCAATTTCGTGGCGCGGTTGCGGGACGATTGTCTTGGGGGGCTGGAATGATCGTTGGATTGCTTCTCATCAGCATGGTTGCGGGCGGCGCTGTTGCAGTCGCGCTCGCCATGCTTGGCCAGCCAGTTTGGGTCTTGCTCCTTGCCTACATGGCAACCGGAACAACCATCCTCATGGTTGAACTGCTGGTAGCTGCGACCATTGTCAGCGGCAGGGTCGTTATGCCTCAGGCAATCACTGCCCGGTTCCGCGCAGCACGACTCCGACAGTAGCGATCAGCAGCCGGACGTCGGTCGCAAAGGAAACATTGCGTTCATAGGCCGTGTCGAACTCTGCACGCTGGGCAAACGTTGCAGTATTCCGGTCAGACACCTGCCACGGACCGGTTACACCGGGGCGCAGCGCATAGTAGGCATGGCCGGGGTAAAGGTCACGCTGCTCCGGCATCATCGGCCGCGGACCAACCAGGCTCATGTCGCCCTTCAGCACGTTCCAAAGCTGCGGCAGCTCATCGAAGGATGTCTTTCGCAAGGCAAGGCCAAGCGTCGTGATCCGCGGGTCTGACGCGAGTTTCTGGTAGGCGTTCCACTCCATGCGGGCCGCTTCGTTGTCCGCAAGATGCCGGGCAAGTCGTTCGTCGGCATCCGGAACCATGCTGCGCAACTTCCACAGCCGAAAGGTGCGACCGCCCTTGCCGACACGAAGCTGCGTGTAGAACGGCGACGACCCATCCAGCGCAATCAGTACGCAGAGGGCCAATACCATCGGCAGAATGAACGGAGCAATCAGCAGAACAAACGCAACATCGATCACGCGCTTGAACGTCCGACGATACAGCCGCTCGCGACGCGGCAACAACCATGCCTCTCTAGGCTCAACCCTTGCACGGTCAAAATCTACCGTCCCAGCCTTAATGCGCACAGTCATCAACAAACCTCCCAGAAGGGGCCTCAGCTACCAACGATCACCAATCCTGAAAACGCAGGACACTTTTTCGACTTAAATCTTCTCTGGCCACCCAAGGGGCACACCGAACAACTTCGTATTTTGATCTAGCACCTCCGCAGTGGGCAGGCAATGTGGCCGCCAAGACCCACACGCGCGAAAAGAGTTTCATTTCAAGTATTTACACGCTATGGTTGTGCATGTGGTCTGCATTAGTGACCCACAAGGCGCGGTCCCGCGAAAGCCCGCCGAAGCGTGACGCATCGGTGAATTTATGCTTGACGCCTTTTTTCTGCCCGAATTCAAACGAAATTCGCCACATTTCCGCAGCCGGTCAATGCCCTCGTTCGTCCCGTCGGACGCGCACCAAAAGCCCGGCCTCTTGGTTGTCTCACGCCATTGTTGTGATTGTGGAAACGATCAATTTTCTGTTCACTTTTTCTGTCACTGATCAAATCTTGGACAAACTCTGGAAAGCCACCCGCCCTCGCGCATGACGACGCCGAAGAACCGCGCAGGGTGATTCGTTTTGGCCGCAAACACTTCGCAGTCAGCTCGGCATGGAACCGCGCAAACCAGCGATCGTGACAAGGATCGGGCCGGGAAGCTCCAACAGCCAGTTCATGCGCAGCCCCGCCACCACGGTTCCTATCAGCGTGTCGACATGGTGAAACCCAGCAGCGCGCACGGCTACGAACACGCAAACGAACCCAAGCCCCACCAGCGCAAGGCCCGTGCGCGTCAACGTGTGCCGCAGCAGAAATCCCAGCCAGCCCACGCTCAGAACCCCGCCCGCCATGACACCGGCGATGAACCAGACCTGCACGGTGTGGCGCTCCTCGTACCAGCCCTGTGCATACGCGACGCAACGGCCGACCTCGGTCAGCAGAGATTGCAGGTCAAGCTGCTTGTTCACCGCAAGGCAGGCCAGAAGCGCCGCCGAAAACCACCAGAAGGCACGCTCCCTGCCGCGAGTTTCGTCGGAAAACGGACCCTTGACCGCCCGTCTCGCTGCAACGATCGCCGCGAAGGCATAGACTGCAACCATCAGCCACCCCATCACATCCGGGTCGCCCAGCCCCGGGGACCACCGCTCCAGTGCGCAGGCCAACGTCTCCACGATCAGCCCTTCGCCCCTTCGGTCCGCGCATAGACATCCTCGTAGCGGATGATGTCATCCTCGCCCAGATACGCACCGGTCTGGATCTCGATCAGCACCATCGGCAACTTCCCCGGATTCTCCATCCGGTGGATCGCGCCCAAAGGCACGTAGACCGACTGGTTTTCGGTCAGAAGTGAGATCGTTTCATTCACTGTGACCTTCGCTGTGCCCGAAACGACAATCCAGTGTTCGGCGCGGTGGACATGGCTTTGCAGGCTCAGCGAAGCGCCCGGATGGACGACGATCCGCTTCACCTGAAACCTGTCCGCCAGAACCAGCGTCTCGAACCAGCCCCATGGGCGATGGTCGCGCGGCAGGATCTCGGCCTGCCGCACCTTGTCCAGCTTCAGTCGGGCAACAGCCTCCTTCACCTCCTGGGTCCGCGACCGGTCGGCCACCAGCACCGCATCGGGCATCGCCACCACAACCAGATCGCGCAACCCGATGCCAACCACCCGCAGCGCCTCGCTTTCCGACCGGATCAGGCTGCCTTCGCAATCAATCAGGGTGACCGGCCCATGCGTCGCCACGTTGCCATCGCCCACACCGTCGCGCCACACCGCGTTCCAATCGCCCAGGTCCGACCAGGCGGCGGCAAACGGCACCACCTCAAGATTTCCCGCCTTCTCCATCACGGCGTAGTCGATGGACACCTCGCGCGCCTTGCCCCACGGCCCGGCCGCCAACCGCAAAAAGCCCAGATCGCCGCGCGCGCTGGTCACCGCTTCGGTCACCGGCGCCAGCAAATCCGCCGCATGGGTGCGGAACGCCGCCAGAAGCGTGCCGACCGACATCAGGAAGATCCCCGCGTTCCACAGATACCGCCCCTCGGCCAGCATCGCTTCGGCCCGGGCCAAGCCAGGTTTTTCGACAAAACGCAGCAACGGCACCGGCGCGGCCCCGGCGGGCGGTGCTGAAAGTTCAAGCCAGCCATAGCCGGTTTCTGCCCGGTCAGGCCGAATGCCGAAGGTGACGATCTGCCCCGCTTCGGCCCGCGGCACGCCTTCGGCAACAGCGGCGCGAAAGGCGGCAGTGTCCGGTATCTCGTGGTCCGTTGGCATCACCAGCATCAGCGCATCGGGATCGATCTGGGCCAGATACAAAGCAGCGGCAAGAATCGCCGGCGCCGTGTTGCGCGCCGACGGTTCGATCAGGATCGCCCCGGGGTCGATCCCGGCAAGCGCAAGTTGCTCGGTCACAATAAACCGAAAATCCGAATTGGTGATGACGATCGGCGCTGCCACCCCCGGCGCCCCGGCCATCCGTGCTGCCGCCGCCTGAAACAACGTCTGTTCGCCGGTCAGTGGCACGAACTGCTTGGGAAAACTCTTGCGCGACAAAGGCCAAAGCCGGGTGCCAGAGCCGCCGCACAGCAGGACGGGATGCAAGGTTGGCATGAACAGGACTCCGGTTTCAGGTCGGCAGATGCAATCTTGCGGGATGGAAGGGGCAAAACAAGGGTGGAACGAAGGAAGGACCGGGGCAGGGAAACACCTACACCACCCCCACACGCGCCGCAGCGCGCCCCGCCCAACGCCCCGTAGCCCAGCAGCCGGTCAGCAGGTAACCCCCAGTCGGCGCTTCCCAATCCAGCATCTCGCCGCAAACAAAGACACCGGGCAAGGCACGCAACTCCAGCCCATCCGTTACCGCGTCGCGCCTGACACCCCCTGCAACCGAGATCGCCTCGTCCAGCGGTCGCGGCCCGGCCAGTCGCACCGGCAGCGCCTTTACCGCCATCAGCGGCAGCCCCCTGCCGAACTCCTGCATCAGCGCCACCGCAACGGCCGAAAGCCCCAGCTTGCGCAGCCGGTTCGCGGTGCTCTCGCCCGCCCGCATCCGCGCCAGCCGCTTGGCCACCTCGGCGGCAGGCACGTCAGGCATCAGGTCCAGCACCAGATCCGCCCCCTCGCGCAGGGCGCGACTGACCGCATAGATCCCGCCGCCCTCCACCCCCTTGTTGGAAATGATGAATTCCCCCCGTTCGCGCTGAGCGCCCACACACAGCGCCGCACCCTTCACCGGCTGGCCAAAGAACCGCGCCATATGCGGCGACCAATTGACCGCAAACCCCACATTCGCGGGCTGCCACGGCGCCACCTCGACCCCCCGTTCCCGCAGCCACGGCACCCATGCGCCATCCGACCCCAGCCGCGCCCAGCTTGCCCCGCCCAGCGCCAGGACGGTCACGCCAGAGTGCAGCACCTCCACGCCGCCCGGTGTCAGAAACCGCAAGCCCTCGCTCGCGAACCCGTCCCACCGCCAACGCGTGCGGATCTCCACGCCCAGCCCCGCCAGCCGTGCCAGCCACGACCGCAACAGGGGTGAGGCTTTCATCGAAACCGGAAACACCCGGCCCGATGATCCGGTGAAAACCTCTTGCCCCAACTCCCGGCACCACGCCTGCACCTCGCCCGGCCCGAAGGCGCCCAGCATCGGCGCCAGCCAATGGTCGCCGTAAGCCGCCTGAAACCGCGCAGCGGGTTCGTCCTTCGTGACGTTCAGGCCCGATTTACCCGCCATCAGGAACTTGCGCCCGACCGAAGCCTTCGCCTCGCAGACCACGACCCGCCGCCCAGCCCGCGCCAGTTCCTCGGCCGCCATCAGGCCGGCCGGCCCACCCCCGATGACCAGCGCGTCAAGCACTCGGCGCGGTCCGCAATTCAACCACGCGACGCGGATGGGGCATCTCGAACTTCGCCGCCCCGATCGCCGGTTCCCGCGTCGCTGGACGCAACTCCTCTCGCGCCTTGATGTAGCCGGCACTTTGCCTGTTCGACCACGCGCCCGGCCAGAACAACAGCGCCCCCGCGATAACCCCACAGATCAGCGCCAGCACCGAAAACCGGATGCTGCCCAGCGCGATCACGGTTTCGTCCGGCCGCGCAGTGATGTCGTCCAGCACCCCCAGCGCACAAAGCGCTGCCACCGGGATCAGCACGAACCGGCCCGGCAGTTTCAGGAACCCCTCCCGCAGCACCTCGCGCACCAGCGTCCGCGCCGCCAGAAACAGGAACACCCGCTTGCCGAACGCAATCACCTCGCCCGCCCCGAACGTGGCGCGGGTGACGCTTTCCACCGTAGCGGTCAGCGCATAGGCCAAGAGCGGACGCAGCAATGGCAGGAACCAAAGCACCGTCCGCCGCACCCGCGCCACCAGACCAGCCGTCTCGGCCTTCGGCTGAACCACCCGCCGGACCGCAGGCTGCATCCGCCCCGCCAACACCCGCGCCAGCAGATCCGCCACCGCTAGAAGCGCAGACTGCAACCACGCTGCGGGTAAGGTGATCCACCCCGGCGCCACCGCCTGCGCTTCGGCCAACCAGCCACTCACTCGTCCAGCAAACCCCTCCAAAACTTACCCCTTCGCGCGGTGGGCAATCCGCCCGATCGTGTTCAACAGGATCTGCGCCGCCAAAATAGTCGTGGTCCCGGAATGGTCGTAATCCGGTGCCACCTCGACAAGGTCGATCCCCACGATCCGTCCCTGCCGGGTCAGCCCGTCGATCAACTCCAGCACCTCATAGTAGAGGAACCCGCCATGCGATGGTGTCCCCGTGCCGGGCGCGATCGACGGGTCAAAGCCGTCGATATCCAGCGTCAGATAGTAGTCCACGCCCGTCGGTATCCGCGCCAGCACCGCCTCAAGCCCCAGCTTGCGGATCTGCCGCACCGACAGGATGTCATCCCCCATCGCGCGCGCCGCGTCGTAGCCGTCTTTCGCCGTGCTGCTGACGTTGCGGATGCCCAGCGCGGTGATCCCCTTCACATGCGCCTGTTCCGCCGCCCGCCGCATCGGGTTGCCGTGACCATGCCGAACCCCGTGGCGCACATCGACGAAATCCAGATGCGCGTCGATCTGCACGATATGGATCGGCCGCCCCGCAAAGGCGCGGATGCAGGGGATGTTGATCGAATGATCGCCCCCCAGCACCACCGGCACCGCCCCCGCCGCCAGAATGGCGCGCACTCCGGTCTCGATGTTGGCATGGCTCGTCTCGGTATCGGTGTGGACGATGTCGGCATCGCCAATGTCCACGATCCGAACACCCTCCAGATAGGTCACATCGTCCTCGTGGTCATAGGCCCCGGCATGACCAAAGGAAAACAACGTCGAAGCCTCGCGGATGCCCCGCGGCCCGAACCGCGCCCCTGCCCGGAACTGGGTGCCAAAGTCGAACGGCGCGCCCATCACGGCGAAATCTGCGTCGATCTTTGCCCAATCCGGCTCATACGGGTTCTTCCCGAACGTCGCGATCCCGACGAAGGGCAGGTTCAGCCGCCCGCTTTCATAGCCATGTGCCATCCCGTGTCCCTTTCGCCCGGCGTTACCGGGTCATTGCCTTCAATGTCATGACATGTTCGCGCGACGCCGCAAGCGCATCCGCCGCAAGCGCCAGTGCCGCACCCATCACGTCGTCCGCGATGCGGTCGATCAGCCCCCAGGCAAGCGCCTCGTCGGCTCCGATGCGCGCGCCCGCCAGCAACAGCATCCGCGCCCGTGCCGGCCCGATTGCGGCCACCAGCCGCGCCGGATCGGGCGCCTGCGGCTTATGCCCCAGCCGCATCACCGGGTAAAAGAACGCAGCCCCCGGCACAGCAATCCGCAGGTCGCAGGCCAGCGCCAGCGTCATCGCACCCCCCGCCAGTGTGCCGTTCAACGCGGCGATCGTCAGCCCCGGAAAGCCCGCCAGTGCCTCTGACGCGCGGCCCCATGCCGGGTCTGTTCCAAGCCCCGTCTGCATCTCGGCCAGATCGGCCCCTGCGGAAAACACCTTGCCCCGCCCGGTCAGCACCAGCACCGATGCCTGCGATGCCCCTGCGACCGCATCGGCCATCGCTTCCAGCATTGCCCGGTTCAGCGCATTGGCCTTGTCCGCACGGTCAAGCGTCACCGTGCACAGGCGGCCGTCCCAACTGGTTTCGATCATCTTGCGCGCCGCCTTCCGCCTATTCGCATGACATTGGCGTTTACTACCCATCGGCTCGCGCGGAAACCCTTGACGCCCTTGCCCGCCATATGAACCATGCGCCATCAATTTTCCGTCGGAAGGCATCGCGATGATGAACTGGAAACTTTCGGGCAGCACCGCGCTTGCCCTCATAATGCTTTGCTCGGGCGCTCAGGCGCAGGTCACCCCCGAAGAGGTCTGGCAAAGCTGGCAGGCGCTGGCTACCGGCGCGGGCCAGGAACTGACCGTCGCCAGCGAAGAGCGAAATGGCGAAACCCTCGAAGTGAAGGGCGTCGTGCTGACCTTCAAGGATGAACAGGGTGGCAGCTTCGCCGCCAACCTCGACACGCTCAACTTCACCGATCAGGGCGACGGCACGGTCAAGGTCACGATGGCCGACAGCTATCCTCTGACCTTCGCCTTCCCGCCGGGAGAAGCGGACGCGCCGTCCTCGATGGCGCTCACGGTCACGCAACCGGGCCTCAGCCTTATTGCAGGCGGTTCGGCGACCGAAACCTCGTATGATTACAACGCCCCCTCCGTCACGATCAAACTGGACGAGGTCAAGGACAAGGACGGCAAGGTAAGTGATGTTGCCGCCGATGCCGTCCTGACCGACGTCGCCGGCACCTACAACATCAGCGCCCAAGGCGAGGCGACCGGCCTGCAGACCGACTTCACCGCGAAATCGGCTGCCGTCAACTTCAGCGGCAAGAATCCTGAAACAACCACCGATGTGAAGGTGGCTTTCAGCATGGCCGATCTTGCGGGCCGCTCGAACGGCACGCTGCTCGGGGCCGAAATCATGGCCAACATGGCTGCCGCCCTGAACGCTGGCTTTACCGTCGACAGCAGCTTCACCTATGGCGCGATGACCTTCACCGCCGATGTCACAGACCCGACCGGCCCGACCAACATCGCCGGCTCGGCCACCGGCGGCGGCGTGACCCTTGCGATGGACAAGGCGCGCGTGAACTATGGCACCTCGCTGACCGGCGCTTCGATCAAGATGTCCGGCGCGCAGATCCCGTTCCCCGAGGTGGCGCTGAACTTCGCCGAAAGCGCCTTCAACATCCTGATGCCAGCGTCAAAATCCGACACCCCGCAGGACTTCGCATTCCTGACCAAGCTGGTCGATTTCACCATCTCGGACGAGGTCTGGGGTATCTTCGACCCCGCCGGCACCCTGTCGCGCGAACCTGCGACGATCATCCTTGACGCCAAAGGCACCGGCTTTTGGAAGCAGGACATCATGGACCCGAACGTCAAGATGGAAGAAATCGAGGCGCCGGGCGAACTCACGTCGCTGGATCTGACCCAGATCTTGGTCAAGGCTGCGGGCGCCGAGGTGGGTGCCACCGGCGCCCTCACCTTCGACAATACCGATCTTGTCACCTTCCAGGGCATGCCCGCACCAACCGGCACGATCGACGTGACGATCAAGGGGGTGAACCAACTGATCGACAACCTCATCGCCATCGGCATCCTGCCCGAAGATCAGGCGATGGGCGCGCGGATGATGCTGGGCATGTTCGCCCGTCCCGGCGCTGGACCTGACGAACTGACCTCGACCCTTGAATTCAAGGACAAGGGCTTCTTCGCCAACGGCCAGCGGATCCAGTAACCGCCTGCAACCGTGATAGCGGCCCCGGACAAAGGTCCGGGGCCGTTTCGTTTGGCAGACCGCGCTCCGGCTCCGGCTTGCACTGGCCCGTTTGCCGGACTACCTCCGACAGAAGCCGAAAAGGGACAGTTATGACCGACCGCCTCGCCACCCTGACCGAAGCCCTCCTTGCTGCGGCCCGCCGCGCCGGGGCCGACGCCGCCGATGCCATCGCCGTTTCCGGCACCTCGCTGTCCATCGACATCCGCAAAGGCGCGCTCGAACAGGCCGAGCGGTCCGAAGGCACCGAAATCGGCCTTCGCGTCCTGATGGGCCGCCGTCAGGCCTGCGTGTCGGCCTCTGACATATCGGCCGCGACCATCGCCGCCCTTGCCGAACGCGCCGTCGCAATGGCGCGCGAGGCGCCCGAAGACCCCTGCGTCGGGCTGGCCGATCCTGCCGACCTTGCATCCAACCGCGACGCTGCCGCGCTCGATCTTCTCGAACCCGCGCCCGAACCCTCCGCCGCCACGCTGGAGGCCGAGGCCCGCGCTCTTGAAACCGCCGCCCTCTCCCGCCCCGGCATCACCCAGGTCGAGGCCTCCGCAGGCTACTCCCGCCGCGAAATGCACCTCGCCGCCAGCAACGGTTTCGCCGGTGGCTACGGGCGCACCGCGCGGTCGCTCTCCGCCGTCGCCTTCACCGGATCAGGCACCGCGATGGAACGCGACTGGGCCGGCGAGTCGCGCACCCATGCCGCCGATCTGCCCGGCGCCGCCAGCATCGGCCTTCTCGCTGCCGACCGCACCCTGCAACGACCCGGCGCCGTGCAGCCAAAGACCGGCACCTTCCCCGTCGTCTATGACGAACGTGTTGCCGCCTCGCTGGTCGGCCACCTTCTGTCCGCGATCAATGGCACCGCAATCGCACGCGGCGCATCCTGGGCGCGCGACCTGCTGGGCCAGCGCGTCCTGCCCGCAGGCATGTCGCTGATCGAAGACCCGCACCGCCACCGCATCGCCTCGTCCAAACCCTTCGACGGCGAGGGCCTGCCCACCCTCCGCCGTGCCATCATCGAAGACGGCATCCTCACCGGCTGGGTGCTTGACCTTGCCACCGCGCGCAAACTTGGCCTGCGCTCCACCGCCAACGCCTCGCGCGGCACCGGCGCGCCGCCCTCGCCCTCGACCACCAACATCGACCTCACCCAAGGCACCGCCACCCGCGATGACCTGATCGCCGAAATGGGCACCGGCCTTCTCGTCACTTCGATGATCGGCTCGACCATCAACCCGACGACCGGGGACTACTCACGCGGCGCCTCCGGCTTCTGGGTGGAAAACGGTCGCATCTCGCACCCGGTCCACGAATGCACCATCGCAGGCAACCTGCGCGACATGCTGGGCGAAATGGTCGCCGCCAACGACGCCCGTCCCTACCTTTCGATGCGGGTTCCCTCGATCCTCGTGCGTGGGATGACCCTTGCCGGCGCATGACCTCGCCCTTCTGACCGATGCCGCACGGCAAGCTGGGCGCATCGCGCTCGGGCACTGGAAACGCAACCCGCGGGTCTGGGACAAGGGCGTCGAACATGGCCCGGTGACCGAAGCCGACCTTGCCGTGAATGACATGCTGCACGCCATCCTGCTGACGGCCCGCCCCGATTATGGCTGGCTGTCCGAGGAAACCCCCGACACCGCCGCCCGCCTGTCCGCCGAGCGCACCTTCATCATCGACCCGATCGACGGCACCCGCGCCTTCATCGCTGGCGAGGAAACCTTCGCCCACTCCCTCGCCGTCGCAACCCAAGGCAAGATCACGGCGGCGGTGGTCTACCTTCCCGCGATGGACAGGCTCTACACCGCCTCGACCACGGCCCCGCCGCTCTGCGATGGCCAGCCCATCGCCGCCAGCACCCGCACCGATCTGGCCGGCGCTGATATCCTGACCACCAAGACCACCCTCGAGCCGGCGAAATGGCCCGGTGGCGTGCCCGACATCCACCGCAGCTTCCGCGCCTCGCTCGCCTACCGGCTCTGCCTTGCGGCAGAAGGCCGGCATGACGGGATGCTGACGCTACGCGACACCTGGGAATGGGACATCGCGGCCGGCAGCCTGATCGCTGAAAAGGCCGGCTGCGTCGTGACCGACCAGCGCGGCAAACCTCTCTGCTTCAACACCGCAAATGCAAAGGCGGCAGGGGTTCTCGCCCTGCCGCCTTCACTTCACGCCGACGCTGTGCGCCGCCTGACTGCTTAGCGCTTCGGAGCCTTTGGCGGCACGAACCGTTTCGAGGTATCCTTGGCATCCACCTTCGGCGCGGCAGGCTTGGCCCGCGCAAACGGCTTCTTGCCGTCGGCCGCATGGCTCTTGAACCCGGCAGCCTTGCCAGCGCCTTCACGCTTCACGAAGGGCCGTGCGGCATCGCCCTTCGGCGCATAGGTGCGCTTCGGTTCGCCGCCATCCTCGCGCGGCCGGGCCGGAGCCCCCTCCGATGCGTGGCTCTTGTAGCCCGCAGCCCGCGCAGGCTTGCCCGCCCCCGCCTGGCTCTTGTAGCCAGCCGATTTAGGCGCAGCCTTGTCGTCCGATGCCCAGCGCGGCTTGCGGTCGGCATCCGCCGCGTCGCGTTTCACATAAGGCTTCGCCGCACCCTCTTCACGCTTGGCATAGGGCTTGGCGCCAAACGGCTTTGCATCACGCGGCGTGTAAGACGGCTTCGCATCCCGCGGCGCGTCAGGCTTCTTGTCGCCATCCTCGCGTTTGGCATAGGGCTTTGCCGCCCCCGCCCCCGCTGCCGCCGCCGCACGCGGCGCATAAGGTTTGCCTTCGCGCGGGGCGTAGGGCTTGCGCTCAGCCGTCTCGCGCGGGGCGTAGGGCTTGCGCTCGGCCGTCTCGCGCGGGGCGTAAGGCTTCGCGTCGGTCGGATCGTAGGGCTTCGCCTCACTGTCCTCGCGCTTGGCATAGGGCTTGCGCGGCGCCGGGGAAGGCTCGGCACCCTCCTCCGCCACACGGGCCGGCTTGGCAGCATAGGCCGGCTTTTCACGCCGCTCCGGGCGTTCGGCCCGCTCCGGCCGTGCCGAGTATGCCGGGCGCTCAGGCCGGTCAAGCGACGGCTCGCCTGCCATCCGCTCCATGATCACACCCTTGTCCAGCTCGATCATCTGGCCGAACTTGTCGGCCACCGAAGCGCCGATCTGCACGAAGGTCACGTCTTCCTGCACCCGGATCGCACCGATGCCATCCTTGGCAATGCTGCCCGCATCACAGATTTTCGGCAACAGCCAGCGCGCTTCCGCCCGCCCGGCCCGCCCGACCGAAATGCTGAACCAGACCGAGGCGCCAAACTCGCCGCGCTCGCGCGGCGCCGATGGGGCCGGGCCTGCCTGATCCGACAGCACCTCCGGTGCCGACCGACCCTCGCGCCACATCCGCACGAACCCGGCCGCAACCGTTTCCGGGCCAAAGCGGTTCAACAACTCCGCCGCCATCGCGCCATCTTCGCCCACGCCCGCCAGCAGGGCAGGGTGCTCCAGCATCCGCATGTCGTCCTTGGCCGTCACATCATCGGCGCTGGGGGCTGCACCCCATTCCGCAGTGACCTTCGCGCCCTGCAGCAACCGCTGCGCTTTCTTGAATTCCGCCGGCACCACGATCAGCGCCGAAACGCCCTTTTTCCCCGCCCGACCGGTGCGGCCCGAACGGTGCAAAAGGATCTCCGAGTTCGACGGCAGATCCGCATGGATCACCAGTTCCAGCCCCGGCAAGTCGATGCCCCGCGCGGCCACGTCGGTCGCAATGCACACCCGCGCCCGCCCGTTGCGCAGCGCTGACAGCGCGTTCGTCCGCTCCTGCTGGCTCAACTCGCCCGACAGCGCCACGACCTGAAACCCCCGGTTGCCCATCCGGGCCATCAGGTGGTTCACGTTGGCCCGCGTCTTGCAGAACACGATCGCGGTCTGCGCCTCGTAGAACCGCAGCGCGTTGAAGATCGCATGTTCGCGGTCCCGCGCCGCCACGCTCAGTGCGCGGTATTCGATGTCGACGTGCTGCTTGGCTTCGCCCTGCGCCACGATCCGCAGCGCATCGCGCTGGAAATCCTGCGCCAGCGCCGCGATTTCCTTCGGCACGGTGGCCGAAAACATCAGCGTGCGGCGGTCTTCCGGCGCCTGGCTCAGGATGAACTCAAGATCCTCGCGGAACCCCAGATCCAGCATCTCGTCCGCCTCGTCCAGCACCGCTGCGCGCAGGCCCGACAGATCAAGGCTTCGCCGTTCGATATGGTCGCGCAAACGCCCGGGAGTGCCCACGACAATATGCGCCCCGCGTTCCAGCGCGCGCTTTTCCGTGCGGTAATCCATGCCGCCGACACAAGTCGCGATCTTCGCCCCGGCTTCGGCGTAAAGCCAATCCAGCTCTCGCGCGACCTGCAACGCCAGCTCGCGCGTCGGCGCGATGATCAGCGCGCCCGGCACGTCAGCGTACAAAAGCCGCTCGTTCCCCGCCAACAGCTCCGGCGCGATGGCAAGCCCGAAGGCCACCGTCTTGCCAGAGCCGGTCTGTGCCGAAACCAGAAGGTCGCGACCCTCCACGCCATCGGCCAGCACGGCCTCCTGCACAGCGGTCAGCGCTTCATAGCCCTTGGCGGCCAGAGCCTGCGCCAAAGGCGCGGCCAGTTGCAATCCGTTCATGATTTTTCCCAAAGAGGGGGGCGCATTGCCCCCGGTAAAGCCAATCGTCCGTGGCCCCACCGTTCTCCATCGCACCGGCTCTCCCTACCCGGTGCATCAGAACCCTTAAAGGCCAAGCAAGCGCCCTACACGCTTTGGCAGCCCCTGTATAGCCTGCGATTTAACCTCAGGCGGAAAGCCCGCCCGCCAGATCCGGCACGTCAAGCGCAGAAAACCCATAGTGACGCAGCCACCGCAGATCCGCCTCAAAGAACGCGCGCAAATCCGGGATGCCGTATTTCAGCATTGCGATCCGGTCGATCCCCATACCGAAGGCAAAGCCCTGCCACTGGTCCGGATCGACCCCCGCCGCCTGCAAGACCTTTGGATGCACCATGCCGGAGCCGAGGATTTCCATCCACTTGTCGCCCTCGCCGATCTTCAACTGCCCGCCGACGGATGAATAGCGGATGTCGACCTCGGCCGAAGGCTCGGTGAACGGGAAATGGCTGGCGCGGAACCGCAACTCCACCTTGTCCACCTCGAAATAGGCGCGGCAGAACTCCTCCAGCACCCACTTCAGGTTTGCCATGCTGATATCGCGGTCAATCGCCAGCCCTTCGACCTGATGGAACATCGGCGTATGCGTCTGGTCCATGTCCATCCGGTACACCCGGCCCGGCGCAATCACCCGGATCGGCGCGCCCTGCGCCATCAGCGCCCGGATCTGCACTGGCGAGGTATGCGTCCGCAGCACATGCGGCGGGCGGTTGTCGCCCTCGGCGCGGTGCATGAAGAACGTGTCATGCTCCTGCCGCGCCGGATGCTCGGGCGGGATGTTCAGCGCATCAAAGTTGTACCAGTCGCTTTCCACCTGCGGCCCTTCGGCCACGGCAAAGCCCATGTCGGCAAAGATCGCCGTCAACTCTTCCATCACCTGGCTGACCGGGTGGATCGTCCCTTGCGGCCGCGGCCGCGCCGGCAGCGTCACGTCCAGCCACTCGGCCCGCAGCCGCTCATCCAGCGCCGCATCACCCAACGCGGCCTTTTTCGCCCGCAAAGCCGCGTCGATCTCGTCCTTCAGGACGTTCAGCATTGCGCCCGCCGCCTGCCGCTGCGCCGGGTCCATCTGCCCCAGATCGCGCATCTTCAGGCTGATCTCGCCCTTCTTGCCCAGCGCTGCCAGCCGCACCTCTTCCAGCCCCGCCTCATCCGAGGCCGCCGAAATCGCGGTCAGAAACCTTGCCTTGAGCGTGTCGAGCCCGTCCATGCGCGCCTCCCCGAAGAACGGGTTGGTGCTAGCGGGGAACCCCCGTTGATGCAAGGGCGGGCGGCCCAAACCTTCGGATTTGACCCGCAGCCCTTGTCTTGTCATCGCTGCCGATGTTTTCTGCCGGCCATGATCACACGACAATTCACCAAGGGCGATGCGGACTCCCAGGCGGTCTATTCCGATTGCGAGCGGTATCGCTATGCGCTGACCCGCATCTGGGCACCGGGGCCCCGCGCGCTGTTCGTCATGCTGAACCCGTCGACCGCGACCGAGGCGCAGAATGATCCCACCGTCGAACGCTGCGAACGTCGCGCGCGCGTTCTGGGCTTTGGGTCGTTTTCGGTCGCCAACATCTTTGCCTTCCGCGCCACCGACCCCAGGGTGATGCGGGGAGTGGCCGACCCGGTCGGGCCAGAAAACGATGCGGCAATCCGCGCCGCCGCGACCGAGGCGGACCGCATCGTCTGCGGTTGGGGAAATCACGGCCTCCATCTGGCACGGGGGGCAGCGGTCGAACGTCTGCTGCGCAGCGCTAACCGCCCGCTTCTGCATCTGGGCCTGACAGGGGTCGGGCAGCCGAAGCATCCGCTTTACGTGGCCTATGCCAAGCAACCGGCACTCTGGCTGCCGTCGCATTGACACTCGGTTCGATCAAGCCGCCGCCAGCTTGATATCGCTCAGAAACACGCTGCCTCCGGACACCACGGCCACCGGCGCACCATCCAGCAGGATCGTGACATGCTCGGTCTCGTCGTCGGCCGACAGTGAAAGCTGCGGGTCCGGGTGGGCGGCTGGATCGTAGACCACGACAATCTGGTCTTGCAGGAAATCATAGTCGTCGATGGTGGCGACCTTGCCCTCGCTCAGCCATTCATGCAGCGCAAAGGTGTCCTCGCCCTCGCCGCCGTTCGCATGATCGCCACCGCCGATGTCCAGCCGGTCATCACCCTCGCCACCATTCAGATAATCGGCACCGCCGCCCTCGCCATCAACACCCGAAAGGGTGTCGTTGCCGGCGTTGCCGTCAAGCGTGTCGGCCCCGGCACCGCCAGCCACGAAATCGTTGCCGTCGCCACCCGCGACCCAATCGTCACCGTCGCCACCCAAAAGACTGTCGGCACCCGCGCCGCCCAACAGCGTGTCCGCGCCAGCATCACCGCTCAGGCTGTCGTCGCCCTCGTGGCCGTAAAGCGTGTCATCGCCAAAATCGCCGGTGGCAAAATCGTCGCCGTCCTGGCCGTGCAGCATGTCGTCACCGCTGCCGCCTGCCATGCTGTCGTCACCGTCACCCGCCCAAAGGATATCGTCACCTTCGCCGCCACCAAGCGTATCGTCACCCGCCAGGGCGTCGATCTGGTCATCGCCTGCCGCACCGACCAGCACATCATCCGCAGTGCCGCCGGTGATCAGGTCGTCGCCATTGCTGCCGTTGGCCCGCACCGGCGCGTCTTCGGGTGTTTCCCTGTCGGACGATTCGGGCGACCGTGGGCCATAAAGGTCGTCGTCATTCTCCGGCTCGTCCAGATTCTCAGGCTCGTCCAGAAGGTAGCCGTTGTCCGGCGCAGAGGCGTCGTCTTCTGGCGGCAGGTCGTCCGTGTCTTGCTCCGGCGTGGACTTGCCCGACAAAAGCGCATCGGCCGCGACACCGGCGAACAGGGCGCCCAGCAGACCAAAGATCGTCAACATCCTACCATCTCCTTGCCGCGACGCCGAAAGATCGCGCGGGTTTGTCAGGTTCCCGTTAAGCATATGTGCTGAATAGGAAATTTCGTGGATGTCGGGGTAGCACGATTCGGGTTTCCGAAACCCTTGCACAATGGGACTGGCGTCCGGGTTTCTACTTGGCTGGTTATCGAAAGCCTAACGCGCATCCTGCCACCGCTGACCGGACCGGGATTCCGCTTCCCTTTTTCCGCTTTCGCCCCTATACGCCCGCATCCGCACCGTTGCGGAGCCTCCAAGGGCCTTGCTGGACGACATCCCGGCCTGCGCCATAACCCCTAGCCAAGGAGACCCCGATGTCGATCACCGTTGAAGAAAAAGCGCGCCTGATCAAGGAATACGCGACCAAAGAGAACGACACCGGTTCGCCGGAAGTTCAGGTTGCGATCCTGTCCTCGCGCATCGCCACGCTGACCGAACACTTCAAGGGCCACAAGAAGGACAACCACTCGCGTCGTGGCCTTCTGATGATGGTCGCCCAGCGCCGCAAGCTGCTGGACTACCTCAAGGCCAAGGATGAGGCGCGCTACAGCACGCTGATCTCCCGCCTCGGCCTGCGCCGCTAATCGGGCGCCAAGGTTTTCAGGAAACGCCCGTCTCGAAAGAGGCGGGCGTTTTGTGTTGCGGGCCTCTCCCAAACGGGCCACCGCCCACCCGCCCCTTCCCAAACCCCCGGTTTTCCTGTATGCGCCCGCAATCTGCGACGTGAGGCCATGCCCCCGGCCACATGCGAAGGATTCGGGGGGCGGCGGCAATGGGGCCGCCAGATATGTCGGGATGTCAGGCCAGGGGGCCGGTCCCAGAGGAAACCAGATGTTCAAAGTGACCAAGAAATCCATCCAGTGGGGCCGTGACACGCTTACCCTGGAATCGGGAAAAGTTGCCCGTCAGGCCGACGGTTCGGTGATCGCCACGCTTGGCGAAACCTCCGTCATGGCCAACGTGACCTTCGCCCGCACGCAAAAGCCGGGGCAGGACTTCTTCCCGCTGACCGTGCACTACCAGGAAAAATACTACGCAGCCGGCAAGATCCCCGGCGGCTTCTTCAAGCGTGAAGCGCGCCCGTCGGAAAAAGAGACGCTGACCTCGCGTCTGATCGACCGTCCGATCCGCCCGCTGTTCGTCGACGGCTTCAAGAACGAAGTCCTCGTCATGGCCACCGTCCTCAGCCACGACCTTGAAAACGATCCCGACATCGTCGCGATGATCGCCGTCTCGGCCGCTCTGACGATTTCCGGCGTGCCGTTCATGGGCCCGATCGGTGCGGCCCGCGTCGGCTTCTCCGCTGGCGCCTATGTCTTGAACCCGACCGTGGATGACATGCAGAACCTGCGTGGCAACCCTGACCAGCGGCTCGATCTGGTCGTCGCCGGCACCAAAGACGCCGTGATGATGGTCGAATCCGAAGCGTATGAGCTGTCGGAAGACGAAATGCTCGGTGCCGTCAAATTCGGCCACGCCCAGATGCAGCCGGTGATCGACCTGATCATCGACTTCGCCGAAGACTGCGCGAAAGAGCCCTTCGACTTCCAGCCTGTCGACTATTCGGCGCTTTATGCCAGGGTCAAGAAAGCCGGCGAAACCCAGATGCGCGCTGCTTTCGCGATCCGCGACAAGCAGGCCCGCACCTCGGCCATCGACGCTGCGGTTGACGCGATCAAGGCCGCAATGTCGGACGAAGACCGTGCTGACAGCAACCTCGGCCCGGCAATCAAGAAGCTGGAATCCTCGATCCTGCGCGGTGACGTGGTCAAGACCGGCATCCGCATCGACGGCCGTGACACCAAGACCGTCCGTCCGATCGTTGCCGAAACCGGCATCCTGCCGCGCACCCACGGCTCGGCCCTGTTCACCCGTGGGGAAACCCAGGGTCTGGTCGTGACCACGCTCGGCACCGGTGAAGATGAGCAGATCATCGACGCGCTGCACGGCAACTCGCGCTCCAACTTCCTGCTGCACTACAACTTCCCGCCCTACTCGGTTGGCGAAGTTGGCCGCGTGGGTTCGCCCGGTCGCCGCGAAATCGGCCACGGCAAGCTTGCCTGGCGCGCGCTGCAGGCGGTTCTGCCCGCACCGACCGATTTCCCCTACACCATCCGCGTCGTGTCCGAGATCACCGAATCGAACGGCTCCTCGTCGATGGCTTCGGTCTGCGGTGGCTCGCTTTCGATGATGGACGCGGGCGTTCCGCTGAAATCGCCGGTTGCTGGCGTGGCGATGGGTCTGATCCTGGAAGATGACGGCCAGTTCGCCGTTCTGACCGACATCCTCGGCGACGAAGATCACCTCGGCGACATGGACTTCAAGGTTGCGGGCACCGCCAACGGCATCACCTCGCTGCAGATGGACATCAAGATTGCCGGCATCACGCCTGCGATCATGGAGCAGGCCCTGGCGCAAGCCAAGGACGGCCGCCTGCACATTCTGGGCGAGATGAACAAGGCGCTGTCGGCCCCGCAAGGCTTCAGCGAATACGCCCCGAAGATCGAAACCCTGCAGATCCCGACCGACAAGATCCGTGAAGTCATCGGCTCGGGCGGCAAGGTCATCCGCGAGATCGTCGAACTGTCGGGTGCCAAGGTCGACATCAACGACGACGGCATCATCAAGATCGCCTCGAACGACGCTGACGCCATCAAGCGCGCCTATGACATGATCTGGTCGATCGTGGCTGAACCCGAAGAGGGCAAGGTCTACACCGGCAAGGTCGTGAAACTGGTCGACTTCGGCGCTTTCGTGAACTTCTTCGGCAAGCGCGATGGTCTGGTCCACGTCTCCCAGATCGCCAGCAAGCGGCTGAACCACCCGAACGAACTTCTGAAGGAAGGCCAGGAGGTCAAGGTGAAACTTCTGGGCTTCGACGACCGTGGCAAGGTTCGCCTTGGCATGAAGATGGTCGATCAGGAAACCGGCGCCGAAATCGCCGAGAAGAAAGAAGAACCAGCCGAAAGCTGATCTTTTCGCATTCCGGCGCCCGCCACTCGGGGGTGCCGGGGACGCTTCACAACAAAAGAACGGCGCCGTCCCTTGCGGGGTGGCGCCGTTTGCGTTTCGGATGGCTATCCTGCCCGCGCCACCTTGCTGCCAAGGTGGGCGAAGCTGGTTGCCTCAGGACAGATCAGGGATCGGGCCGATTTCGCGCACCAGGTCGTCTTCGCCAAACCTTGGCGGCTCCCCGAAGCCCTTGCGCAGAACTGGGTCTGAACCTTCGTCCACTTTGAAGTTGTTGAACGAACAGGTGGGGTCGACGCGATAGAACGCGTTCGAGTTTTCGATCTGTTTGACCTCACACCCGTCAAAGCTCGAAGTTTCGGCCAAGGCCGGCAAACCGCAGGTAGACAAAAGCGCCGCAAGGATAACTCGTTTCATGTTTCAACTTTCACTGTCATTTGAATTCACCCGCTTCTCACCGTGGCCCCGGTTTCGACGTTGGGGCCAGACGCAGCGCTGCCGCTTCGCTATTTCTGTGCGGAAGGGCGAAAATAAGGCGGATATCAGACAGTTGAATGAACTCAGCGCGGTTGGCTGACCGATTGGCGGTGACGCAGAAGTCACCGCGCTGCGGCAGCTTTCGCAGGTAGAATGGGGAAACCCTTGCTGGTCTGCCGCGTTTCATCCTTGCGCGGGTCGCGGCCCATTCCCCGCGCAGCGCCACCTCGGCCCGCCGCACGTCGCCAATGAAGGAAGCCAGATGAACGGACCAACCCTGACCCGCCGCCATGTCCTCGGCGCTGCCTTGGCGGCATCACTTCCGCTTCGCGCCACGGCCCATACCCAGACCGCAGCCGACTGGATCGTTCCCGATGCCTACCGTCCTCAGGCCGTCCGCTTCCGCGACGAACAGCCGGTCGGCACGATCATCGTCGACCCCGATTATTTCGAGCTTTACTGGATCACGGCGCCACGCAGCGGGATGCTGTTCACGGTGGGCGTCGGGAAGGGCGAGCTTTATGAATCCGGCCGCTTCACCGTTGGCGCAAAGAAGGAATGGCCAAGCTGGACCCCGACAAACGAGATGATCGCCCGCGACCCCGACCGCTATGCCAGATATGCCGAAGGCATGCCGGGTGGCCCCGACAACCCCTTGGGCGCGCGCGCGCTTTATCTGTTCGATGATGCGGGAAACGATACCTTCCTGCGCATCCACGGCACGCCCGAACCCTGGACCATCGCCTCGGCTGTGTCGAATGGCTGCGTGCGTCTGGTCAACGACCACATCACCGCGCTTTACGACGCGGTCGAGATTGGCGCGCCGGTGGTTCTGCTGCCGAAGGTCGAACAGGCCTGAATGGTTAACCTGAATGGTTAAGAAATGGTTAAGACTTCAACCTAACCCATTGAGTCTCATGGAACGGAAAGGGTGTCCCACGGTGGGACACCCCTTGTCACATCACACCGGAGCCTTGGCGAACCGCAGGTAAGGCAGCTTGATGTCCAGCTCTCCGAACCGTTCCTTCGCCTGATCATTGTTCAACGCCAGCGCCACGATCACATCCTGCCCTGGCTGCCAGTTGGCCGGGGTGGCCAGCGGCACCCCATCCGTCGCCCGCACCGCATCCAGCGCGCGCAGGATCTCGGCAAAGTTGCGGCCCACGGACATCGGGTAGGTCATCGTCAGGCGGATCTTCTTGTCCGGCCCCACGATATAGACCGTCCGCACCGTGGCGGAATGCGCCGGCGTCCGCCCCTCGGTGGGCAGGTAATAGTCGGCCGGCAGCATGTCATAGGCCTTGGCAACCGAAAGCGAGCTGTCGTCGATGATCGGAAAGTCTGCCGATGCACCGCCGAAAGCCTCGATATCGCGCTTCCACTTGCCGTGGTCATCGACCGAGTCGACCGAAACGCCGATCACCTTGGTCTTGCGCTTCGCCCACTCCCCCGCCAACTGCGCCACCGCGGCGAATTCGGTCGTGCAGACTGGCGTGAAGTCACGGGGATGGGAAAAGATGATCCCGTAGCTGTCGCCCAGCCATTCGTGAAACCGGATGGTGCCGGCGGTGCTTTCGGCGGTGAAATCGGGGGCGACGTCGTTGATGCGGATTGCCATGGCCTGTCTCGCTTTTAAGGTCTGTTGTGGAATGAACATATGCCAAGCGGGGTAACGTTTCATCCCCTCGCGGGCTTGGCCGTGCAGTTCAGGATGAACTTCCCCCGTTTGGCGCCGACAGCGAAGATCCTTCCGTGCGCCCATCGGCCCGGCGAACAGGCGGTTTTCAATCGAACGTGCCTGTCACCCTGCCAAACAGCATGAAGGCCCGCGCGGTGCGGGTATCCGCCATGTCGGCAAGCTCGGCGTCCGTGGCATTCTTTTCAAAGGTGGCAAAGGTCTTGTCAAAGGTGCGGAGGAAATGGTGAGCCGCATCACGGAACACCGGGTCTTCGCGCATCCGCCCGGCGGTCAGTGCGAGAGAGGACCGGTCACGGATCCCGCCCAGCGCGGCGATCGTGCGCCCGCGTTCGCCACCGGCAAAGCGACGCCAGAGTTCGGGACGTGACAGTTCCGGTTTCAGATCGTCCATGTAAATTCCCTCCTGGCTGAGAAGGGTCAATACATCTTGTGCGGCGCGGATCAGTTTAGCCACCGCGCGATCCTCGAGCGCAAGCCGCAACGAACGAAAGCCCTCCTTGTCATCGGGGGTTTCCGGAAACTGCAAAGCCCGGATGAAATCCGCCACCGACAACGGCGCCCGCAGGTCTTCTGCGGGGGTGCCGAGGGCGAGGGCTGGCTGTTCGGCTTCGGGATCAGGCTGTGGGGTGGCGAGCGCCGCCTTGCGATCTGCGGACGGGACCGAAAGCGCATTGTCGCGCCGGGTGGTGAAGGTGGCGAGCACGGTTTCCGCCTGCTTGGTCGCGGCGGCGATTTCGTCGATCTTGCGTTCCACCGACGGCTTCATGCCCGAGGATTGGCCCTGTGAGGCAACGTAGGTTGACCGCATCGCATCGACCGCCTGTTGCAGACGGGCGGCCTCGGCGCGCAGTTCGCGGACTGATCGGAGGGTGATCACCACCACCCAGATCAGAGCCATCGGCAAGAACACCATGACCAGCGTCAGCACCAGGCCCAGGGTGCGCGCCTCGTTGCCCGGAGGCGACAGCAGGACATAAGCGAGGATCGACAGCACCCAGGCGAAGCAAAGCACAGTCGCGGCAATTTCCATTGCGCGACCAGTGGTTACCTGGATCGAGCTGAAACCGGGCGCACCTGGCCCGACATCTTTGCGGGGATCCTTGGGGAGAGGCATCGGGCGACCCGGGATCAGATGAAACGGACGGACAGGATTTCGTAGGACCGGTTGCCGCCGGGGGTTTTCACGTCGACGCTGTCGCCTTCTTCCTTGCCGATAAGGGCGCGGGCGAGGGGTGAGCGGATGTTCAGAAGGCCATTCTCGATATCGGCCTCGGTCTCGCCGACGATCTGGTAGGTCTTTTCCTCACCGCTGTCTTCGTCAGCCAGCGTCACCGTGGCGCCAAACTTGATGGAGCCGGAAAGGCGTGTGGGATCAATCACTTCGGCAAGGGACAGCAGCCCCTCCACTTCCTTGATGCGGCCTTCGATGAAGCTCTGCTTTTCGCGGGCCGCGTGATATTCGGCATTTTCCGACAGGTCGCCGTGTTCGCGTGCTTCGGCGATGTCGCGGATGATCGCGGGGCGATCCACGCTTTTCAGGCGTCTCAGCTCGTCGTCCAGCGCGTCAAATCCGCGCCGGGTCATCGGAATCTTGTCCATCAGGCTTCCAGTCAAAAGAAGAAGTCACGGACCGGGGGCGGTCCATGACTTCAGGGCTCGTTACACCAATACCTGATCCGAACGTGCCCTGAAATGCAAGGGGCATGCCGCCGAGGGGCGGTCTGCCGCGCGTCTGCTTTTGGTATGGCAGGCGTATGGCAGAGTGTATGGCATGATGCGGCGGAAGCGGGGCCGCGATGTTGCGTCAAGGTTGACCTCGGGCCTGCGTTCGGGCAAGGGAAGTGCCGCAAAATACCACGGTTTCAGCGCCCGAAGCGGGCAGGAAAGAGCCAGCGATGACTGCGATGCAGCGCGAGAAGATGGAGTATGACGTCGTGATCGTGGGTGCCGGGCCTGCGGGCCTGTCGGCAGCGATCCGGTTGAAACAGCTTGATCCGGAGCGCACGGTCGTGGTGCTGGAAAAAGGCTCCGAGGTTGGCGCGCATATCCTGTCGGGCGCGGTGCTGGACCCTTCGGGGCTGGACGCGCTGTTGCCCGACTGGCGCAGCATGGGCGCGCCGGTCAGCGTGCCGGTGACCGAGGACAATTTCTACATGCTGGGCGAGGCCGGTCAGATCCGGATTCCGAACTGGCCGATGCCGCCCCTGATGACGAACCACGGCAATTACATCGTGTCGATGGCGAATGTCTGCCGCTGGCTGGCGGGCGTGGCCGAGGGGCTGGGGGTGGAGATCTTCCCCGGCATGTCGTGCAGCGAGCTGGTGTTTGACGGCGACCGGGTGGCGGGCGTGGTGGCGGGCGAGTTCGGGCGAGACCCGGAAACCGGCGCGCCGGGGCCGAACTACGAGCCGGGGATGGAGTTGTGGGGCAAGTATGTCTTCCTTGGTGAAGGCGTGCGCGGCAGCCTGTCAAAGCAGGTGATCGCGAAATACGATCTGCAAAACGGCAAGGAGCCGCAGAAATACGGCCTTGGCATGAAGGAAATCTGGGAGATCGACCCGGCCAAGCACAAGCTGGGCAAGGTCACGCACACGATGGGCTGGCCCTTGGGCAAGAATGCGGGCGGCGGATCGTTCATCTATCACATCGAGAACAATCAGGTTTACGTCGGTTTCGTGGTGCATCTGAACTACGAAAACCCGCATCTTTACCCTTACATGGAGTTCCAGCGTTTCAAGCATCACCCGATGGTGGCCGAGCTGTTGAAGGGCGGAAAGCGGGTGGCATACGGCGCCCGTGCGATCAGCGAAGGCGGCTATCAGTCGATTCCGAAGATGGTGGCGCCGGGCGCGGCGCTGCTGGGCTGTTCGGCGGGCTTGGTGAACGTGCCGCGGATCAAGGGCAACCACAACGCCATGCTGTCGGGCAAGGCAGCGGCCGAGGCCGCGCACAAGGCGCTGGCGGCGGGCCGCGCTGGCGACGAATTGTCCGATTACGAGGCCGAGGTGCGGGGTGGCGCGATTGGCCGCGACCTGAAGAAAGTGCGCAACGTCAAACCCTTGTGGTCACGCTATGGCCTGGTGGCGAGCTTGATGGGCGGCGGTGCCGACATGTGGGCAAACACCATCGGCCTGACGCTGTTCGGCACCCTGAAACACGGCAAATCCGACGCCGCCGCGACCGGGCTGGCCACGGATTTCAAAGTGATCGACTACCCCCGCCCGGATGGCGTGCTGTCGTTCGACCGGCTGACCAACGTGGCCTACAGCTTCACCAACCACGACGAGAACCAGCCGGCGCACCTGAAGCTGAAGGATGCATCGGTTCCGATTGCGGTGAACCTGCCGAAATACGCCGAACCCGCACAACGCTATTGCCCGGCAGGCGTCTACGAGGTGCTGGGAAGCGGCGCGGACGCGACCTTCCGGATCAACTTTCAGAACTGCGTGCATTGCAAGACCTGCGACATCAAGGACCCGAGCCAGAATATCGTCTGGACCACGCCGATTGGCGGTGGCGGGCCGAATTATCCGAACATGTGAGCCGATCACGCAAAAGTTCGGTCCCGGGGCGGGTGGTGGCACCGTGGCGGCGGCGGCATGCATTGCCTAGCGGTGCGCGCGCGGCTAGCTTCGCGCAAAATCCTGACGGGAGAGGCCGGATGCCCACGACTGTCCTTCGCAAGCTGTCGGCCTTTGCGCTTGGCACGGCGATCTGTTCGACGCTGATCGCCGGTCCGGGCTTTGGGCAGGATGTCGGCGACTCGGGTGCCTATCTGGCCGCGCGGGTGGCCGAAACCGAGAATGATTTTCGTTCGGCTGCCGTGTGGTACGGCAAGGCGATCCTGGCCGATCCGGGAAATCTCCGGCTGCTGGAAGGCGCGCTTCTGGCGCAGATCGGGGTTGGCGATCTGGATCTGGCAAAGGATGTGGCCGCCCGCCTGAAAGAGTTGGGCGGCACCAGCCAGTTGGCCGAATTCGTGCTGCTGGCCGACGCAGCGGCGCGCGAGGATTACCCGGCCTTGCTGGCCGAGGCCGATGGTGGCCGCGATCTTGGCTTGCTGGTCGAGGATCTGGTGACCGCCTGGGCACTGGTGGGCAGCGGGCGCATGACGGACGCCCTGGCCCGGTTTGACGCGATGACCAAGACCAAGGGGCTGGAGGCGTTCGGGTATTATCACAAGGCGCTGGCGCTTGCCTCGGTTGGAGATTTCGAGGGTGCCGACAAGATCCTGTCGGGCGAGGCGGCCGGCCCGATCTACGTGATGCGGCGCGGTGTGCTTGCCCATGCGCAGATCCTGAGCCAACTGGAACGCAACGCGGATGCTCTGGATCTGCTGGACCGGTCGTTCGGCGCCGAGCCTGACCCGATGCTGGACAGCTTGCGCGCGCGACTGACGGCGGGCGAGCCGGTTCCGTTCGACACGGTGGCCTCTGCTCGGGACGGTTTGGCCGAGGTGTTCTTTTCGGTTGCCACAGCGCTGAACGGCGATGCCGATCCGGTGCTGACCTTGCTGCACACCCGGATTGCAACCTACCTGCGCCCCGACCACACCGATGCGCGGCTGTTGTCGGCGCAACTGCTTGAAGCCCTGGACCAGCCGGATCTGGCGGTGTCGACCTACGCGCTGTTCAAGCCGGACGACCCGGCCTTTGTAACCGCCGAGATCGGCCGTGCCGGCGCGTTGCAGGCGCAAGGCAACACGGATGCCGCCCTCGAGGCCTTGCGCACCCTGGCCAAAAGCCACGGCGACCTGATCATCGTGCAATCCTCGCTGGGGGATCTGCTGCGGGTGGAAAAGCGGTTCGACGAGGCCGAAGCCGCCTATACAGCCGCGTTGAACCTGGTGACCGAGGCGCAGCCGGAACAGTGGATCCTGTATTTCTACCGCGGCATCTGCCACGAGCAGAGCCTGGACTGGGCCTCGGCGGAGGCTGATTTCCGCGCGGCGCTGGCGCTGAACCCGAACCAGCCGCAGGTGCTGAACTACCTTGGTTACGGGTTGGTGGACCGTGGCGAAAAGCTGGACGAGGCCTTGGGGATGATCGAGCGTGCGGTCGCGGCCGACCCCGAGAAGGGCTACATCATCGACAGTCTGGCCTGGGCACTGTTCCGGCTGGGCCGGTATGACGAAGCGCTTGCACCGATGGAAAAGGCGTCGGTGCTGGAGCCGGTGGACCCGGTGGTCACGGACCATCTGGGCGACGTCTACTGGAAGGTCGGGCGGACGCTGGAAGCCCGGTTCCAGTGGCACCGGGCCTTGTCGTTCGACCCGACGGAAAAGGATGCCGAACGGATCAGGCGCAAGTTGGAGGTCGGGCTGGACGCCGTGATGGCCGACGAAGGCGCCAAGGGACCGAAACCGGTGGAAGCCGTCGAGAATGGCAACTGAGCCGGTCGTCGAATTTGCACCCGCCAAGATCAACCTGACGCTGCATGTGACCGGACGGCGCGCGGATGGCTACCATCTGCTGGACAGTCTGGTGGTCTTTGCCGGGGTGGGCGACCGGGTTACCCTGCGCCGGTCGGAGACACTGGAGCTTTCCATCGTCGGCACCCAAGCGGCGGCACTTGCGGCACGCGACGACAATCTGGTGGTGCAGGCGGCGCGTCTGATGGGCGGCGGGGTGGCGATCACACTGGACAAGGTGCTGCCCGTGTCCTCCGGGATCGGCGGGGGATCGGCGGATGCCGCGGCCACCTTGCGCGCCATCGCGCGGCTGACCGGTCAGGCGTTGCCCGACGCGGACGGGGTGTTGCAACTTGGCGCCGATGTGCCGGCGTGCCTTGCCGGGCGGCCGGTGCGGATGACGGGGGTGGGCGACCGGTTGCACCCGCTGCCGGCCTTGCCGGACGCCTGGCTGGTGCTGGTCAACCCGGGCGTCAGCGTTTCGACGCCGGAGGTGTTCCGGGCGCTGGAGGCGCGGGCGAACCCTGCCATGCCGGACCCTCTGCCTGACTTTCCCACCTTTGCGGCGCTGGTCGGGTTTCTGCGCTCGCAGCGCAACGATCTTGGACGCCCCGCGCTGCAGTTGGCCCCGATGATCGGCGAGGTGCTGGCCGGTCTTGCGGCAATGCCCGGCTGCGAGTTGGCGCGGATGTCGGGATCGGGCGCGACGTGCTTTGGCCTTTTCGCCACCGCGTCGGCGGCCGCCGAAGCCGCGCGACGCTTGCGCCAGGCGCGGCCCGGCTGGTGGATCGCCGAGGCGCCGGTTCAGAAGTAGCTTTGCACCAGCGCCCCTGAAATCAGCGTCCAGCCATCGGCGACGACGAAGAAGATCAGCTTGAACGGCAGCGACACCACGGCAGGCGGCACCATCATCATGCCCATCGACATGAGGACTGCTGCGACAACCAGATCTATGATCAGGAACGGCAGGAAGATCAGAAAACCGATTTCGAACGCGCGCTGGATTTCCGACAGCAGGAACGACGGAATGAGCAGCGAAAGCGGGGTTTCGGCACCGGGTGCAGGCGGCCGCAAGTCGCGCAGGGTCTGCAAGGTTTCCGGGTCGACGCGCTGGGCCATGAAGTCGCGGAACGGGGCGATGGCGGCCTGAAGCCCCGGCGCCAGTTCGATGCGACCATTGGTCAGGGGCTCGATCCCGTCGACCCAGGCCTTGGTAAAGACCGGGTCCATCACATACCACGTCAGGAACATCGCCAGACTGATGATCAGCATGTTCGGCGGCGCCTGTTGCAGCCCGATCGCCTGCCGCAGGATCGACAGCACCGTCACGATGAACGGAAAGCAGGTCACCATCACCGCAAGGCCCGGAACGATGCTGAGCACCGTGACCAGAAGCAAAAGCTGCACCGAACGCAGCGAAAGCGACCCCTCACCGCCCAGATCCAGCGAAAGCTGCTGCGCCAGTGCCGGGCTGGCGATCAGCCCAAACAGGATCGCAAGCGCGGCGCCCTGCTTCACAGCCCGCCCCGCAGGTTGGCAACCTCGGTCAGCCGCACCGCAAGCTGCCCGGCCATCTCGCCCTCCAGTTCCGTCAATTCGCCGCGCGCGATCAGACGGTCACCGACGTAAAGCTCCACCGGGTCATCCACCCGGCGGTCAAGCTGCAGCACGGCATCCTTGCCGAGCCGCAGCAGATCCCTGACCAGCGGGCGCGCCCGCCCGACCGAGATCGTCACCTCGATCGGCACCTGGCCGAACGGGTTGGCGTCTGAAAGTTCATCCATGCTTCGTCTCCTTGTGTGTCAGGCTGAAAAACCCCTGAACGGCCTGCGCGATTTCTGCCGTGACCTGACCGAGATCGACCTTTGCCTCGACGGCACCGCAGCGGATGTAGACCTGGCCTTCCCCTAGCGACGGCTCTTCTTCGATGACGAGGGGCAGGCCGGTTGCGCGCTCCAGAAGCGACTCGACAGCCGGGCGGGCGGCGGGGTTGATCACGAGGGTCAGGGGGGCATCGGCCAGTTCGTCGGCCATCGGCATCAGGGTTTCCAGCACGATGGGGGCCAGCGTGTCGCGCGCCATCTGTGGCAGAAGGCGGCTCGTCATCTCCACGATCAGGGGGCGGATCGCCTGCAACACATGGCCGCGCGCCTCGTGGTAGGTGAAGGCGAGACTTTGCAGATTGCGGGCCAGATCGGCGCGGATGCGCGTCTGGTCGTTGCCCTGCGCGGTGCTCGCATCGTCCCAGCCGGCGGTGTAGCCCTGTTCGAACGAGGCGATCTTTGCATCCTCCAGCGCGCTGGCCTGCACCAGCGGCTGTTCCACGCCATCTGCGGTGGTTTCGGTGTCGAAAACTTCCAGACTGACGAAGCCCATCAGGCGCGTTCCTCCTCATGTTCCATCCAGCCGCGCAGAATCTCGATCGACTCGGTCTGGCGCTTTTCGATCAGGCGGCGGAGGCGGGCCGCGGGGTCGTTGTCCTGTTCGGCCTCGGGGTCGACCGCGTCGCCGTAAGCGGGGATCGTGCCCAGTGACGCGCTGGCGTAACCGGACTGCACCTCGCCGGTCAGCGCCCCGCCGTAATTGGCCGATGGCAGCGCCAGAGGCGCGTCGGGCGCGGACAACGCCCGCGTCGCGCTGGCCGAGGTCAGGATCGGCCGGACCACGAACAGGCCAAGCACCACGGCCACCAGAGCCAGCACTGCGGTCTGGATGATTGTCATAACGTCAAGCGTTCCGACCGGCGGAAACAGCCGTGTCGTCGCCTCGGTCCCCTCCACCCCGATTTCCTGGAATTCCAGTGATTTCAGCGTCAGGACATCGCCACGCGCCTCGTCCAGCCCGACCGCCGAGGCGACAAGCTCGCGCAGCGCCGCGAGTTCCTCTTCGGCGCGGGGGGTCCAGGTGCGGCTGCCATCGGCGGCGAGGCTGGCCTGACCGTCGACCATGACCGCAACCGTCAGTCGGCGGATCGCGCCGGGGTTCTTTATGACCTCGCGTGAGGTTTCCGACACCTCGTAATTCACCCGCTCGCGCGTTTCGGTGGATTGGCTTTGCCCGGCGGCGCCTTGGGCTGCATCGCCTTCGGGCAGGTTGGACGCGACCGTGACGTTGCCGCCCGGTTCGGTGCTGGAGCCGGTCTTTTCCTCGGTTTCCGACGATATCGCGACACGGCCCTGCGGATCGAAGGTCCGCTCGGTGATCTGTTCGCGTTCGGATACCAGATCGACCGCAACCTCGACCACGGCTTTGCCGGGACCGACCCGTGCGGCCAGCAGACGTTCGACATTGCCCTTGATCGCCGCAGCCCGCGCGGCTGCATCGGTCCCCTCGAACTCGGTTTCATCCTGCCCGCCGATCAGCCCGCCGACCGTGTCGATGATCTGGACATCATCCGGTCGCATCCCGGAAACGGCACTTGCGACCAGATGGCGGATCGCCCGCGCCTGCGTTTCGGAAAGCTGGCCGGTGGTGGTGGTCAGCGTGACCGAACCGCTGGCCTGCACGTCAGGCTGAAACGCCCGGGTTGGCGCGCTGGCAAGGTGGACACGGGCCGCCCGCACCTCGGGCATCGCAAGGATCGTCCGCGCCAGCTCGCCCTCCTTGGCGCGCCAGTAGGCGGCGTCGAACATTTGCGACGTGGTCCCGAACCCGGACAGCGAATCGAGGAGTTCATATCCGCCACCGCCAGCCGCCGGCAGCCCCTCGGCCGCCAGCGCCATGCGCAGGCTGTCGCGTTGGCTGGCGTCGACATGGATGGCATCGCCGCGGATCTGGTAGGCGACCCCCTGCTGATCGAGCGCGGCGATGACATCGCCTGCCGCAGCAGGCTCCAGCCCCGCATAAAGCAGGACCATGTCGGGCTGGCTGGCAATCCGGCTGAGACCAAGCACAGCGGCAAACATCGCCACCGTCGCGCCAACCAGGAACACCCGGCGGCGCAAGTTAAGGGACATCCAGATCGCGATCAGGTTCTGCAAGGCAACACTCCGCTGCGAGGGCTTCTGCCGTCGGGTTCAGGAATGGGCCATGCGCCTTAACAATCGGTTAGTGACCTTCGGCCTATCTTCCGGACAAGCGAAGAATGGAGACCTGGCATGGCCACGGCCGATGCAACCCTGAACGACCTTCCGAAACCACGCAGGAAACGGGGCCTGCTGATCGGCGTCCTGTCGGCCGTCGTGCTGGGCGCGGGGGGGTTCTATGCCACGTGGTCGGGCATGATTCTCGGGGGCGCCGAACAGCATGCCGAGGTGTCCGGACCCGAACCGCTGATTGGCATCGCCTTCGTGCCGCTGGAAACGATGGTCGTGTCGCTTGGCCCGGACGCGGCCAGCAGTCACCTGCGCTTTTCGGCGCAGGTCGAGGTCGTGGACAGTGCTGTTGCCGATGTCACGCTGCTGTCGCCCCGGATTCTTGACGTGCTGAACAGCTACCTGCGCGCGATCGACCCTGCTGCGATCGAAGACCCAAGCGCGATGGCGAAACTGCGCGCCCAGATGCTGCGACGCATCCAGATCGTGACGGGGGAAGGCCGGGTGCGCGACCTTCTGATCACCGAATTCGTGTTGAACTGAGGAGAGCCGCGATGGAACTGATTGCCGATGTCTTGATGGTTGCAGGCTCTTTCGGAGCGGCGTTCTACTGTCATATCCTGTCCCTGCGCCTGAAACGCTTTACCACGCTGGAAACCGGGATGGGCGGGGCGATTGCCGTGCTTTCTGCGCAGGTCGATGACATGACGCGGGCGCTGGACAAGGCGCAAGGGGCAGCGAACGGATCGGCCTCCAGTCTGGAAGCGCTGACCTTGCGGGGCGAAGCGGTGGCCAAGCGGCTGGAATTGCTGGTGGCATCGCTGCATGATCTGCCCGACCCTGACCGGGCGCCTGCGGCCAGCCCGCGCCCAGACCCCGTTGAACACAGCATGGTCGAGGCCGACCGGCGCCTGCGGTTCGTTCGCCGCCGCGGCCAGCGCGAAACGCTGGAGGCGGCGGAATGACCGGGCGCCGCCGCTCGGGACGGGGGACGCTGTTCATCGTGGCGCTGCTTTTGGCTGCGTCGGGCGCGTTGCGGTTGGGCTCGGGCGTGGGTGCCGCGCTGGCGCGGACCGACGAAAGCGTTGCTGGCGCTTCGACGGAGCCACTGAATTGCCCGGCGCCGCCGCTTGCACTGACCGAAGCGCTGAAGTTGAGGGAGGACCGCCTCGTCGCCCGCGAGGCAACGCTGCAGGACCGGCTTGCAGCCCTTGATCTTGCCGAGAGTGCGATCACTGTGCGCATGACTGAAATGCAGGCGCTTGAGGATAAACTGCGCGCCACCGTCGCCCTTGCCGATGGCGCCGCAGAGGCTGACGTCGAGCGTCTTACGGCAGTTTATCAGGCAATGAAGCCGAAAGATGCAGCCGCACTGTTCGAAACGATGGCCCCGGAATTCGCCGCGGGCTTCCTTGGCCGCATGCAGCCGGACGCTGCTGCGGCGATCCTGTCCGGCATGTCGTCGGAAGCCGCCTACGGGGTCAGCGTGATCGTCGCGGGCCGCAACGCCAATGCCCCGAAGGATTGATCCGCATTCCTGCGAATCGTCAGAAAGACTTAACCGCGCGCAGGGATACTGCGGCACAGGTTTCCTTTTAGATAGGTGAGTTGAATGCTTGGCCTTGTCGGCATCGCCGTCATCTTGATCATGGTTTTCGGGGGCTATGTCGCCGCCGGCGGCAAGATGGGCATAATTCTCAAGGCCCTGCCGTTCGAGATGGCGATGATTGGCGGCGCTGCTGTCGGCGCGTTCCTGATTTCCAACGACATGCCCGCCGTCAAGCGCACGGTCAAGGACATTGGCAAGGTGTTCAAGGGGCCAAAGTGGCAGACGGCCGACTACAAGGATCTGTTGTGCCTGCTGTTCGAACTGGTGCGCCTGTCACGCGCGAACCCCGTCGCGCTGGAGGAGCATGTCGAAAACCCGACCACCTCGCCGATCTTCGCGCGCTACCCGCGCATCCAGAACGATCACGAGGCGATCGACCTGATCTGCGACACGTTGCGCGCGGCCTCGATGAACTACGACGACCCGCATCAGGTAGAAGAGGTTCTGGACAAGCGGATGGAAGCCACGCTGAACCATTCCATGCATTCGAGTCATGCGCTGCAAATCGTGGCGGACGGGCTTCCGGCGCTGGGCATCGTTGCGGCCGTGCTTGGTGTGATCAAGACCATGGGTTCGATCGACCAGCCGCCGGAAGTGCTGGGCAAGATGATCGGCGGTGCGCTGGTCGGCACGTTCCTTGGAGTGTTCCTTGCCTATGGGCTGATGGGGCCGTTTGCCGCGCGCCTGAAGACGGTGGTCGAGGATGACGCGCATTTCTATCACCTGATCCGCGAGGTGCTGGTGGCAAACCTGCACCGCCACCCGGCGAACATCTGCATCGAGGTGGGTCGCCAGAACACACCGCACCACCTGCGGCCGGGGTTCGGCGATCTGGAAGACGCGCTGCGCGGCCTGAAGCAGGACGCGGCATGATGCGCACCCTTCTGGCCCTGATTGCGATGCTTCTCGCGCTACCGGCCCTCGCGCAGACTGCTTTGGTGACATCCGGCGAACATGCTGATTTCACCCGGCTTGTGGTGACGCTGCCCGAAGACGCCGAATGGCGCTTTGGGCGGACCGAGGCGGGATACGAACTGGTCGCCGCCGCGCTGCCCGGGCTCCGCTACGATCTTTCCGGCATCTGGGACCGTATTCCGCGCACCCGCCTGACCAACGTCTGGGCTGATCCGACGACCGGCGCGCTGCAGCTTTCCCTCGGGTGTGCATGCCACGCCTTTCCGTTCGAGTTTGAACCAGGGACCATCGTGATCGACCTGCGCAACGGACCGGCTCCGCCCGGCTCGGCGTTCGAGGCTGCGCTGGACGGGGCGGCCGTCGGTGCGCTTGCCTCAGCAGCGGAGCGCGTCACCAAGCCGCCCGAAACCTATGGTTTCGACTGGCTTCAGACCGCACGCCGACCGACCGCACCGATATCCGACAACGCACTGCCAGCCGTGCCGCTGGCCACCGGGAGAGTGTCGCTCGGCCCGCTGCGGGACGCGCTTTTGATGGAGATCAGCAGGGGCGCAGCCGAAGGGCTGGTAGAGGTCACACCGAAGGGGCTGGCCGCGCCAGCACCGGACGATATCCCCCGTGACCTTCCGTGGTCACAGGTTTCGATCGGCGAACTGCCGGGCCTCGCTGCGGGTGCAAGCGTTCCCGCGATGGGTGAAATGCAGGCGGACGGCGCCGCCTGCATCGCGGATACCAGCCTCGATATTGCCAACTGGGGGGGTGACGGTCCCGAGGCGCTTCGTATCGCCGACGCGCGCGGTGGCCTGTTGGGCGAGTTTGACGTGCCCGACCCGCTGGCCGTCAAGCGCGCGGTCCGCCACCACCTGTTCCTCGGTTTTGGCGCTGAGGCCCTGCAATACCTGAACCTTCTGGAACCATCGGGACCGGCAGACCCCGAAGCGCGGATCTACCAAAGCATCGCGCGTGCTGTCGATGGCATGCAAGACCCCGAAAGCCCGTTTGCGCGGATGCTGGGGTGCGACAGTGCAGCCGCGCTTTGGGCGGCGCTGCTGCATGACCGTCTGCCCGCAGGCGCTGATGCAAACATTGCGGCAATCCTGCGCGCCTTCTTCGACCTGCCCCCGCATCTGAGGCAGCATCTGGGGCCGGGCCTTGCAGACCGCTTTCTGGCGTCCGGCGATCTCGAGGCGGCACGGTCGGTCCGCGACGCGACGGCACGGGTGCCCGACATCTCGCAACAGGATGTGGCCTTGCTCGACGCAAGGGTCGAACTGGGCCAAGGTCATCTGGAAGCGGCCGGCACCAGCGCCGAGGCGGCGCTGGATGCCGGTGGGCCGGCCGGTCTGAACGCAAGTCTCGCGCTCGTCGAGGCAAGGTTCCGCACGCTGGAACCGGTTGGCCCCGACCTGCCGGTTGCCGTGAGCTCTTATCTGGCCGAGGCCGAGGGAACCCCTGCCCATCCCGCTCTGCGCCGCGCCCTTGTGCTTTCCCTTGCGCTTGCCGGGCAGTCGCTAGACGCACGGGCCACACTTGCAGATTCGCCTGAAACAGAGCCTGATTTCTGGCGGGTTGTCGGCGCACGGGCGACCGACGCTGATCTGCTTATGGTTGCAATCCTGCCCGTCACATCACCCCATCCCGCCGCCGAAGTTGAAACGTCGCTTCAGATTGCGCGTCGTCTGCTAGCGCTTGGCTTCGCCGATGCAGCCCTTCACTGGCTGGGCACCCTCGACCAGACCGCCCCGCCCGAGACGCGGTTGCTTGCCGCGGAGGCAGAGTTGATGCGCGGTGATGCGCGAGCCGCGCGCGACCTTGTTGCGGGCATAGATACACCGGTTGCCGCAGCGACACGCGCAAAGGCCCTGCTTGCGCTCGGAGCGGTCGGTCCGGCCGCAGACAGCGCACGCGCGGGGGGCGACCTTGCCACCGGTGAGCGGCTTGAAATCTGGAACCGCAATTGGCCCGAAGTTGCGCAAAATGGCCCGAGCCCCTGGCAAGAGGCCGCAGCGACTGCCCTCGCCGATGGCGCTGAAGCACCTGCAGGCGGGCTTCTGGCACAAGGCGCTGCGTCAGCCGACCGCAGCCAGAAGGTCCGCGACGCTGTTGCAGGCCTGCTGCAAACTGTCGCGGGGCCAGCGGCATCTCCCTGACGTCGCTAACCTCTTGGCAAGGTTTGGCTTCTACACCTGATGATGACCGCTGGCAGGATGCCGTCGGGGGAGCGCAGAATGAGCCGAAAGACGATCCGGGTGCCGTTCCTTGGCCTGATTGCCGCCAGCGTTGTTGTCTTGACGACGATTCCGCAGGCCAGATCCACCACGGATCAGGCGGTCCTGTGTCAGGACGCGGCGTCGCAAGCCGCAGAAGAATCGGGTGTGCCGTCTGCGGTGTTGCTGGCCATAGCACTGGTCGAAACTGGCAGAAGCGATGGCGATCGGCAGCGACCCTGGCCTTGGGCGGTGAACCTTGGTGGCAAGGGGCGATGGCTGGCATCAAAGGCCGAAGCGGCGGAATATGCGCAAGCGGCGCTATCGTCAGGGGCCACCAATGTGGACCTCGGCTGCTTTCAGTTGAACTATCGCTGGCATGCCGAAAATTTCGCCTCGCTGGACGAGATGCTCGACCCTCGGGCCAACGCGCGTTACGCGGCGGACTACCTTTCGCGGCTCTATGCCGAGGCGGGCAACTGGTCTGACGCCGCAGCGGCCTATCATTCCCGCACGCCTGAACATGCGGCGCGCTATCTGGCAAAGTTCGAACAGACCCTGGCGTCGCTGGACACCGGCCTTTTGCCCCCGCCGGTCGAGGAACCGACCCGACGTGCGAACCTTTTCCCCCTGCTGATGCAAGGTGCCGCAGGCGGCAGGGGGTCGCTTGTGCCGGTGTCGCAATCGCGGCACCGCTTGATCGGGGGGCCATGACATGCCGGGCCGCCCGACCCTTGCCGCGATGATCTTCCGCCCGACGATCCTTCTTGCGCTGGGCCTGATGGCGGTGATCATGATGATGGTCCTGCCGGTCCCGCCGTGGCTTCTGGATCTGGGGCTGGCGGTCTCGTTTTCCCTTGCCATCCTGATGCTGACCATATCGCTTTTCATCGAACGCCCGCTGGATTTCTCGGCGTTTCCGACCATCTTGCTGGCCTCTCTCCTCCTCCGCCTGTCGTTGAACGTGTCGTCGACGAAACTGATCATCGGACAGGGTCATACCGGCACCGACGCCGCAGGACATGTGATCGAGGGTTTTGCCAATTTCATCATGGGTGGCAGCGTCGTTCTGGGGCTGGTCATCTTTATCGTGCTGCTGATCGTGAACTTCATCGTGATCACCAAGGGTGCGGGCCGGATGGCCGAGGTTGGCGCGCGCTTTGCGCTTGACGGCATGCCGGGGCGCCAGCTTGCCATTGATGCGGACATGGCCGCCGGTGCGATCGATCACACCGAAGCCAAGCGGCGTCGGGAACAGGAACTGGCCGAGACGAATTTCTTCGGCTCGCTCGACGGCGCATCGAAGTTCGTAAAGGGCGACGCGATTGCGGGCCTGCTGATCACGGCGCTCAACATCGCGGTTGGCCTGTTCATGGGCATCTTCGTGCATGACATGGAGCCGGCCCTGGCGTTTGAAACCTACACCATCCTGACGGTCGGCGATGGCCTGGTAAGCCAGATACCGGCAGTGATCATCTCGGTGGCGGCGGCCCTGCTTTTGGCCAAGGGCAGTCAGAAGGGCGCGGCCGACGTGTCGTTCTTTGCCCAGCTTGGCCAGTATCCCGGAGCGCTTGGAACCGTCGCCCTGCTGATGGGCCTGTTTGCGATAGTTCCGGGGATGCCGTTCGTGCCGTTCATGGCGGCGGCTGTCGTGCTGGGCATGTCGGCCTGGACGCTGTCGCGGAAGCTGCGGATTGCGGGAGAGACACCGGTCCCGGTCGTCGAACCCGCGCGCCAGAAGTCGATCGGCGATGTGCTGGATTTTGACGATATCCACATCGAGTTTGCCCCGAACCTCGTCGCCATGGCGCTTGATCCTGCGACCGGACTCGACAGTCGTATTGCCAACATGCGCAACCATATCGCCTCGGCCTTCGGCTTTATCCTGCCCGAGATCCGCCTGACCGATGAAGCCGCCCTGCAGCCGGGCCAGTACCGGATCCGCCTTCAGGGCGTCGAACGGGTTGCCGACAGGCTGCTTCCCGACCGGGTTCTGGCGCTGATGTCAGACGGGATCATCGCACCCGACGGTATCGACGTGAAAGAACCGGTCTACGGCGCTGCTGCCCGATGGATCCGCCCTGACCAGCAGGAAGATGCGGCGCTGGCCGGTCTGACGGTCGTGTCCCCGACCGAAGTGCTGGCAACGCATCTGCTGGAGGTGCTGAAGGCCAACCTTTCCCGGCTTCTGACGTTGCGCGGGCTGAGGCGGCTCCTGGACGAATTCGTCAGGCTGAGTGATCCGGTCCGGGCCGAGGCGAACCGCCGCCTGCTGGACGAACTGCTGCCCGAGAAGGTGCCGCTTGACCTGCTTCACGCCGTCTTGCGGCTACTCCTGGAAGAGCGGGTGTCGATCCGCAATCTGCCCTTGATCCTTGAGTCGGTCGCCGAGGCGCGCCACCACGGCAGCCCCGAGGCGATCTGTGAACACGTGCGCCAACGGCTCGGATTCCAGATCGTTGCCGAGTTGAAGCGCGCGGATGGTTCGATCCCGCTGATCCAGTTGGCACCGGAATGGGAAAAGACCTTCGCGACCTACCAGATAGAGGGCGACCGCGGACAACGCGACATTGCCTTGCCGCCAGAGCTTTTCGCCAGACTGGCCAATGGTTTGACGGAAAAGGTCAATCGCACGGCCGAAAGCGGCATCTACCCTGCGCTGGTCACCTCGGTGGCGCGCCGGCGGTTCTTGCGGACCGTGGTGCAAGCCAAGGGGCTTCAGATGTCGGTCCTGTCCTACGAAGAGATCGGCTCGGATGCTCGGCCAGCGCTTTTGGGACAGGTTGCCGCATGACCGGGGTGGTGACCGAACTTGCCGGTCTTCTGGACCTGAGTGAGCAGTATTTCTGGATTGCCGTTCTGGTGTTCCTTCGCACCGGGGCCCTTGTCGCGCTGCTGCCGGCACTGGGTGAACAGGCTGTGCCGCAACGGGTGAAGCTGGTGCTTGTCCTTGCGTTCACTGCCATCGTGCTGCCCGTCGTCGCGGCCGGGGCGCCGACGGTGACGCCCGGCCTTGCGACGTTCGGGTCGGAAGTGGCGGCGGGGCTTATCCTCGGGATCGGGCTGCGCCTGTTCATATTGGCGCTGCAGACCGCCGCGTCGATCATCGCGCAGGCCACCACCTTGTCGCAGCTTTTCGCAGGCGCCGCCCCTGAACCGCAACCGGCCATCGGCAACCTCTTCATCGTGGCGGGCCTTGCGCTGGCGGTGAATGCGGGGCTGCATGTTCGCGCGGCCGAGCTTTTGATCCTGTCTTACGACATCCTGCCACAAGGCCGCCCGCCGACCCCGGCCGACGTTGCGGACTGGGGGCTTTCGCTGATCGTCTCCACCTTCAGCCTTTCGTTTTCGCTGGCGGCTCCATTTGTCATCGCGTCGATGATCTACAACCTCGCGCTTGGCGCAATCAACCGCGCGATGCCGCAACTGATGGTATCGTTCATCGGCGCCCCCGCACAGACGCTTGGCGCGCTGGCAATGCTGGCGGTGGCAACGCCGGTGCTGCTTGCGGTTTGGCTGCAGGCGTTTGAAGCCCATCTCCTCCAGCCCTTTGCCGTGCCGCGATGAGCGAGGAAGACCAGGACAGCGCCGACAAGGAACACGACGCATCGCCTCAGCGTCTGGACCAGGCGCGCAAGGATGGCGACATTCCGCGATCGATCGATCTTCAGGCTGCGGCAAGCATGGCGGGGTTCGTCCTGGCATTCGCGACCTTCGGGCCTTGGATCGTGACCTCCACCGGCACCGCGGGCATGGTGCTGCTTGACCAATCCGACAGTTTCGCCGCCTTGCTTGCGGCCGGCGCATCCGGCCCGATCGGCGGATTGGTGCTGGCCGTGGGCCTGCCTCTCATGGCGATCCTGTTGCTGCCGATGCTTGCCGTCCTCGGCATTGTCTTCGCGACGCGCAGTTTTCTGGTCACGCCCTCGCTCCTCGAGCCAAAATTGTCCCGCATCTCTCCTGTTGCGACGCTGAAGCACAAATTCGGGCCCGAAGGGTTGGTGGAGTTTGCCAAAAGCACTGTCAAATTGCTGCTTGTGGCAATCGTCCTCTATTGGTTCCTCGCCGGACGGGCCGACGAGATTCTGGCAACCATCTACCTCGAACCGATGCCCGCCTCGGTGGTGCTGGCCAGGCTCACCCTCGACTTCCTGTCGATCATTCTGGTGCTGACGATCGTGATCGGCGGCGTGGACTACCTGTGGCAACGGCGTCTGCACGCCAATCGCAACCGGATGTCGCGCAAGGAGATGATGGACGAATTCAAGGAAAGCGAAGGCGATCCGCAGATGAAGGCGTCGCGCCGGCAGCGTGCGCAAGAGGTGGCGAACAACCGGATGCTTACAGACATTGCCACGGCCGATGTGATCGTCGTGAACCCGACGCATTACGCGGTCGCGCTGCGGTGGGATCGCGCCAAGGGAGGCGCGCCGGTCTGCGTTGCGAAGGGTGTCGATGAAATCGCCCGCCAGATCCGCGAGCGGGCCGCGTTGCATGCGGTTCCGATCCACCGCGATCCGCCTTCCGCGCGCGCGATGTTCGCAACGGTGGAGATCGGTCAGGAAATCCGTCCCGAGCATTACCGCGCCGTCGCCGCAGCAATCCGCTTCGCCGAGGCGATGCGCAAAAAGGCGCGCCGCCCATGACAACCAAGGCCGATGTCGCAAGGCTTGCCGCGCTTACCGCACTGGTTCTGGATCAGCGGCTGCAGCAACTGCGTCTGGCCGCAGCTGCGCGGGACCGGAGCCGGATGCAGATCGCAGCACTTGACCTGCCACAAATCGACCACGACCTTCCCTTGCCGATCGCAGGTCAGGTCGGCCTTGCTTACGAACGTTGGGCCGACCAGCGCCGGACCGAACTGAACGCGCTGATCGCGCGCCAGACTGTGGAGTGGATGGCCGCCCGGTCCGCGGCATCGCTGGCATTCGGACGCGCAGAAGCGCTGCGGGGGGTTGCGGCCCGGCAGGCTCGGGACCAGCCGCGCACCCCCTGATCGGGCGGGTCAGCCGTCCTGGCGCGCGATGTCGGTGATCAGGACATCCTTGATCGTGTCACCCATGATCATGGCCGCCGCTTCGCGCAGGCCGGTGCGCAGCGAGACCAGGTTCGAGCCATCCGTGAACGAGCCACTGAATCCGCCGACATTGGCATGATCGAACAGCACCTGCAGGAATGCATCGCGCAGTCTTGGCTCGCGCGCATAGACGGCTTCGGTGCTGCCCGCCGCCACCTCCAGACTGAGCGACAGCACGACCATCGCCGTGACCCGGCCTTCGGACACGACCGGGACGACGAACTGGTTGTTCATCTTCACGTATTCGGGCAATTGGGTCTCTTCGGAACCGGCCTCGTGGGCGGTTTCGCCTTCAGCCTCTGCGCTGGAGTCCGCGTCGCTGGCTTCGGCCGCGTGGCCTTCTGCGGCGGTATCTGCGGGGCGCAAGAAGAGGCCGGCCGCCGTGCCGCCCCCAAGACCAAGCACGGCAAGCAGAACGGGAACAGCCTTGCCCAGCATCAGAACGGCAACACGGTATCGGCGACCTGCTGGCCATAGGTTGGCTGCTGCATGTCGGTGATCTGGCCGCGTCCACCATAGGCGATCCGCGCCCCGGCGATCTTGTCGTAGGTAATCTCGTTTTGCCGCGACACGTCGATCGGGCGGACGTAGCCGGTGACGACAAGTTCGCGGAGTTCGAAGTTGACCCGCACTTCCTGCTGGCCCTCGATCCGCAAGACGCCATTCGGCAGTTCCTCCACCACTGTCGCGGCCACGCGGAGCGTCAGTTTTTCCTGACGCGCAACCGAACCATTGCCCTGGAAGGTGGAGGACGAGTTCGTCTCGAACGCATTGGCCATACCGGCGCCGTCAGGCAGGCCCTCGTTGATGCGTTGCGGAATTCCCAGGAACTCCGGCATCCCGGCGTTCACCGAGCCGGATCTGCTGCGACCGCTGGAATTGCGGATCGAGGCCTGATCGTCGATCTCGATCACGACGGTCAGGATGTCGCCCCGCTGGGCCGCCCGGCGGTCTCCGAACAGGGAGGCTGTGCCTGCATCCCACAGCGACGAACCGTCGGATGGGCCAGAGGGAAGCACGTCGTCGGGCATGTCGGAAGCATACATTGCGGAGAATTGCGTGCTGCCTTCCAGCGGGGAAAAGGCAGGCGCCCGACCAACCTGGCCAAGCTTGCCGCACCCGGTGAGAACCACCAGCAGAACCATCAGATTGAGTTTCTTCACCTTAATTCTCCACGCCTACATAAACAGTTCCATCCGGCCCGACCCGGCCGCTGACAGTGGTGCGCGACCCAAGATTGATGACGCGGATCACGTCGCCTTCGGCCCCGCGCGCCAAAGCCCGGCCTTCGGTCGTGATCGCCAGACCGCCGGCCAGATAGACCAGCGGCACAACTTGATTTCGGTCGACGACCGAGGCCGGGCCCAGGTCGGCAAGCCGCAACGGGCGCCCGGCGTAGATCGTGATACGGGCCTGTTGCCCCACGGCCTGCGCCGGATCGGTCAGCGCATCCGGAACCTTGGCGTCGACCAGCGTCAGGTCATCGGGCGCGATCACTGACTGGGCGCGGATCGTACGGGTGGCGACAAGGCTTTCGGCGGCCACCGGTTGCGCGATCAAGATGGCAAGAACGAGGCTGCGCATCACCGCACCTGCGTGGTAGCGGACAGCATCTGGTCTGCCGCGGTGATGACCTTGGCGTTCAATTCGTAACCGCGCTGGGCCTTGATCAATTCGGTGACTTCGCGCACCGCATCGACCGAGCTGCTCTCGAGATACCCCTGACGGAGCGTTCCCAGCCCCTCCAGCCCAGGTTGCGCGGTGGTCGGCGGACCCGACGCCGGGCTTTCCAGAAAGAGGTTCGAACCGATCGCCTCCAGCCCCTTTTCGTTGACAAAGGACGTCAGGGTAAGCGAGCCGATCAGCGTGGGTGCCACTTGATCGGCAAAGTCGGCAAAAACCTCGCCCGTCGGAGTGATCGTGAGGCCGCGCGCATCGGAGGGGATCGTGATGCCCGGCGCGACCGGGTGGCCGTCCGATGTGACGATCTGCCCGTCTGCCGACCGCTTCAGCGCCCCGTCGCGGGTGTAGGCCGAACCGCCTGACGGAAGCGTGACTTCGATGTAGCCATTGCCATCAATCGCCAGATCAAGGTCTGCCCCGGTCGCGTCCAGCGAGCCTTGCCCAAGCACCACCGAAACCGAGGCTGGCCGGACGCCGAGGCCGATCTGGATGCCTGTGGGCAGCATCGCGCCGTTCTCGGCGGTGACGCTGCCGGGGCGGGCCATCTGCTGATAGGTAAGGTCGGCAAAATCCGCCCGTCGCGGGTTGTAGCCGGTGGTCGACATGTTGGCGAGGTTGTTCGAGACAACGTCGACCTTCATCTGCTGGGCCGCCATTCCGGTCGCCGCAATTTGAAGCGCTTTCATGTTTTATCCTTACCGACCAAGAGCTTGTATCACGCCGCGGACACGTTGATCCTCGGTGTCGAGAAATTTCTGGCCAAGCTCATAGGCCCGCTGAACGGTTATCATCCGGGCGATTTCAGACACGGGTTCGACGTTGCTGTCTTCCAGCATGCCTTGCAGCATCTGGCCGCCCGGCACCTGCTCCAGCTCTCCCGCCACAAAGAGCGTGCCGCCCTCATGGCGCAGCGACAGCGGATCGACGGGCTGCCACAGGCCAACCTGCGCCAGCGGCTGGCCGTTGGCAGACACCGTGCCATCGCTTGCGACGGCGATTCCGGTTGCATCCGGCGGAATGAAGATCGGTGCGCCGCCTGCGTCCAAGAGGCGCAGGCCATCTGCATTGACCAATTCCCCGTTCGCTGACGGCATGAAGGCCCCGGCCCGCGTCAACCGCTCGCCCTGCGGCGTCTCCATCAGGAAGAATCCGTCGCCCTGTATCGCAAGATCGAAAGTCCCGCCGGTCTGGCTTGAGCTCCCTTGCTGCAGATCGACGTGCCGAGCGCTGGCATGAGCCATCGAAAGCGACGGATCGTGGTCCATCCCGGCGACATACTCGGAAAACACAACACCTTCGCGCCGGAACCCCGTGGTGGAGATATTGGCGATGTTGTTGGCCACCTGCGCCATCTCTCGCATCAATCCCGATTGCCGGGTGAGCGTGGTATACCCTGCCGCGTCCACGTCAGAACCCCGCGATCTGGGGGATGATGGTGTCGGAAAAGAACGACACCAGGGTCGAGGTCATGAAGCTCATCGAGACCCAGAACACCGCAACCATGAGGGCGGCCTTCGGAACAAAGGTCAGCGTCGTTTCCTGGATCGACGTCAGCGCCTGGAAAAGACCCACGACAACGCCCGCGACCAGCGCCACTGTCAGCAGCGGGGCCGAGATCAAGACGGATACCCAAAGCCCCTGACGCAGGGTGTCGAAGATCATCGCGTCGGTCATACCGGCATCCTCAGGATTTCCTGGTAGGCCTCGACCACGCGGTCGCGGACGGTGGCCACGGTTTCCACGGCCAACTGTGACGAGGCGAGTGCCTGCACCAGTGCGTGCGGATCGGCCCCCCCGGTCATGGCGGCGCGGGCGGTGTTTTCGTGCTCTTGCAGGCTGGACATGAAGTTGCCGGCAAGTCGCGCGAACCCATCACCCGCCGAGTCCGCCTTTGGCTGGGGGGCCGCCGCCGTTTTGGCGTTGGCATAGGCCTGACTTACGAAAGAGGTTTTGACATCCATTCTGGAGCTCCCTTACCGCCGCAGAAGATCGAACAGGCTTTGCGTCATCTGACGGGTCTGATCGAACATTCTGAGGTTTGCCTCGTAGCTGCGCTGCGCTTCGCGCGCGTCAGCGATTTCGATCACCAGATCGACATTCGAGCCGTCATAGTGACCGGTTGAATCGGCCAATGGGTGGCCGGGGTCGTAGATCGTTTGCAGATCCGACTGGTCCAGCCGCACCGGGCCGGGCGTGACGAGGCCGGTATCCATCGCCTCGTCAAAACTCATCACCTTGCGGTGGTAGCCGGGGGTATCGGCGTTGGCGATGTTTTCGGACACATGCCGCAGGCGCATTGCCTGTGTCTCCATGCCCGAGGCGGCGAAACTGAGTGAACTGAGAAGGTCATTGCCCATGATCTGCGCCCTTACCGTGGCCGGCCAAGGCTGGCGCGGATCACGTCGGACGTGGCGCGATAGACCGCTAGCGCCATTTCGTGGCTTTGCCGCGCCTCGACCGACTTCACCATTTCACCTTCGAGGGAAACCGTGTTGCCGTTGGGCGCCTCGCGCCCAGGGGCGTTCTCGGCGTGCATGTCCGCCATGGCGGAGCCCGCTGACAGATGGCCGGGCCGGGTGGCCCGCATCGGCTCGCCACCCGCCTTGAACACCGATCCGAAGGTCGGCAGATCCTGCGCCTTGTACCCCGGTGTGTCGGCATGGGCGACGTTGCGGGCAATGACCCCCATCCGTGCGCCGGCATGGCTGGCAAGAGCCTGTGCCATTCGGGTCAGTTCCAGTTTCTCGAACATCGTGGGCTTCTCCCTCGACCGCTTTCACCAAGGCTTAAGAGTGATTCCTTTAGAAAGGGTAAGCGTGAACAAAGGGAGAATCCCGTGGCTGGTGTTTTTGATGGATTGCTGGCGGAAATCGCCGGAACGCGCCCCACTCTTAGGGTGGGCAGGGTAAGGGCCTTGCAGCGCGGGACGCTCGTGGCCAGCGGGCTCGATCAGGCGGCGCTGGGCGACAGAGTGGCCATTCACAGCGCATCCGGGCGCCTGGAGGGAGAGATCGTTCAGCTTGAGGCGGGTGCGGCGACGGTGCTGCCGGATGGCCCCGGCTACGGCACGGCGATTGGCGACCGGGTCGATCTTCTGGGTCAGGCGGGCATCGCCCCCGATGACAGCTGGATCGGGCGCATCATCGACCCCTACGGTCGGCCGCTGGATGGCCGCATGTTGTTGCGGGGGGCGCACGCGCGACCGCTCAGAGCTGCCGCTCCGGCCGCTGCGTCCCGGCGGCGTCTGGGGAACCGGCTGGAAACCGGGGTGGCTGCCTTTGATACGCTTTTGCCTTTGGTTCGCGGGCAACGCATCGGCCTGTTCGCGGGTTCGGGCGTCGGAAAATCCTCGCTGTTGGCGAAGTTCGCCAAGGGCGTGGAAGCAGATGTCGTGGTGATCGCACTGGTTGGCGAGCGGGGCCGCGAACTGCGCGAGTTTACCGAAAAGGTGCTTGGACCCGACGGGATGGCGCGATCGGTCGTGGTGACCGCCACCTCGGACCAATCGCCGCTGACGCGGCGTCTTTGCGCCCTGACGGCGATGGCGGTGGCCGAGCATTTCCGGGACCAGGGTCTGCACGTGCTGCTGCTTGTCGACAGTGTGACGCGCTTTGCCGAAGCGCACCGCGAAGTGGCGCTGGCGGGGGGCGAGGCGGCAACGCTGCGCGGTTACCCTGCGTCGTTGTCGCACGCGATCATGGGGCTTGCGGAACGCGCGGGGCCGGGGCCAGAGGGCGCCGGTGATATCACCGCGGTGTTTTCGGTGCTTGTCGCGGGGTCGGACATGGATGAGCCGGTGGCGGATATTCTGCGTGGCGTGCTGGATGGCCATGTCGTGATGGACCGGCGCATCGCCGAGCGCGGGCGGTTTCCGGCGATTGATCTGTTGCGCTCGGTCTCGCGCTCCTTGCCGGAGGCGGCATCAGCGGCAGAGAATATCCTGATCGCCGACGCCCGGCGCTTGCTTGGTGCCTATGACAGGGCGGAGTTGATGATTCAGGCCGGTCTTTATGCCGCGGGCTCCGATCCGGTGATCGACCGTGCGATTGCTCTCTGGCCGTTGCTTGACGGGTATCTTGCCGAACCTGCGCCAGCAACCGGGATCGCGGGAAGCTTCGAGCGGTTGGCGGCCTGTCTATCGGCCTGACGTCAGCGACGCAAAAGCAGCAAGGCAATGGCCCCCGGCGAAGTGGTGCCGGCCTGTGCCTGGCTGTCTGACCGCGTCAGAAAGCGCTGTGTCAAAGTCTCCAGCGTCGCAGGGTTGGCGAACTGGCTGACGCCTTCGTTGCCAAACGCAGCTGCCGCGCGGGCCTTCAGCACGGTGACCTGCTGGTCGATGTCGATCGAGGCAAAGCTCTTTGGCAGGCCGAGAGCCGTTTGAACGACCTCCCGCAGCGGCGGATTGCCGAGGATGGTGAACCATTTCGCAGTCTCGGTGATCTTTTGCCCGGCGATGGCAGGAAGCTCCCTCTGAGCGTTCAGGGCCAGACGGTAAGTGTTGTTCTGGACACCGATGGCTGTTTCGAATTGCCGGGCTCGATATTGCGACAGGATCTTGTCGGGAAAGTCCGACAGCTTGGTGCGAGGCACCGAAAAGTCGCCGAAGCCAAAGGCGGCCGAGAGTTTCTGATACTGCTTGTTGGCGAGTTTCCCTGAAAGCGTGCCTTCCCTCAGGGTGCCATCAGTCAGGACCTTGCGGATGAAGGCCCCGCTGTTCATGTCCCCCTCAAGGCCGAAGGCTGTCAGGGCGATGCGGAGCAACCGTTTGTCTGCGACCAGTTGTTCGGCCGTGTCGATCTTGCCGATCCTGTCGCGAAAATAGGCCTCGTCGCGCTGATTTGCAGGCACGGCCTGCTGGGCCGCCTGTTGAACCGCCATCGTACGCTTCAGAAAACCCCAGCCGGCAAGGCCGCCAAGGGCAAGGACCGGCTGAAAGCTCATGCCCTTGCGGCGGCGAAGAGGCGTTCCTCTCGCGGCAAAAGGCTGCGCAGGGCTTTCAAGGCCTGGTAGTGCTGATCTTCCAGCACGGCAGTGCTTGCGATGGTCAGCTGGGTGCGGCTGTCGTGATCGGTCAGAACCTGGCTCAACTGCTCGATGCCGCGCAAGAGCTGCATCCGCGCATCAGATGCCTCGGCGTTGCCCGACAGGACCATCTGAGCGATGTAGCACACCCGGCGGACCGGTGTGTTCACCTGTTCTGGATGAATCGCGTCACGGAGCCGCAGGATGTTGGCGTTCGGCGTCATGATGGCGAGCCGGGACCGACGATCACCATTTTCGACGACTGCACCGTTGATCAGCACTCGTTCGTGCGGACCGAGCTTGAGCACAAGCCCCGTCATGCGACACCGCCCTGGCCACGCAGGCCACGCATCACGGCGGTGTTGATATCGGTCAGAACCCCTACACTGCCGCGCCCGTCCAGCACGGCACGGCTATGATGCACGGTGAATTCGTAAAGATAGAACAACCGTGCGCGCAGCGCCGACGGCAGGGCGTTCTCGGGCCCGGCGACATCGTCGGCAAGGGTAAGCCAAAGGCGCTGATTGTCTGCCAGCGCGGCGGCCAAAGCCGGGAAGTTTTCGCTCCGCTGCGCCCAGGCGGCGGTCAGCCGCTGCGTCGTCAAGGCCAGCAAATCATACTCGATCGACCGCAGCGAACGGGTCGGAGCTTCCCGCTGTGCATAGGCGAGGGGTGAGTGGTAGGTCATCTTGTGGTCCATCGGTTCAGGGTTGCAGAGGCATGGCAGGGGCCGCAGTTACCCGCGGCCCCGTGTCGTCAGCGTTACCGGAACAGCGACAACAGGCTCTGCGGCTGCTGGTTGGCAATCGACAGCGACTGCGTGGCCAACTGCTGCTGGACCTGCAGCGCCTGCAGCCGGGCCGACGCTTCTTCCATGTTGGCATCCACCAGAACCCCGATGCCGGTTTTCAGCGAATCCGTCAGCTGGCCGACGAATTCGCTTTGGATGTCGATCCGCTTCTGAACCGAACCGAAGGACGCGGCGGCGTCGATCGAGGTTTTCAACATGCCTTCGATCGCAGACAGCGCGCTGGCGGGCGCGGTGGTGACGTTCAACGTGTTCAGCGCCGAAAGCCCGCCCGTGCCGCGCGTCGCTGTGACCGAAATCGCCGAGGCTGCATTTGTGTTGTTGGCCACGGAAAGCGCACCGCTGGCAAGCGACAGCGTGAAGTCCGTGTCGGACAGACCGTTGGTAGACAGAGAGCTTTTCAGCCCGGAAACCAGCGAGTCTGCAGTATCACCCTCTTGCACGATATAGCGCCCTTCGACGGAGCCGATCTTCAGGGCAATCGCGTCGCCGGCAACAAGCGCCGTTGTGGTTAGCGGGTTAGCCGTCGGCGCATCCTTGGCCAGTGCGCCGCCCGTGCCCTGGAAGGTGAAGCCGTTCAGCGTCACCGGTGTGCCGGTGGCGACCGAGGCGGCGGACAGCGTGCCGTTGGTGAGGGCGGCGCCAGCGCTGGTCGAAAGGTTCTGTGCGGTGACGGAGATGTTGCTTGATGTCACACCAGTTGCGCTGCGGTCCAGCGACGAAAGCACGTTCACCGTGCCCTGCGACCCGTTGACGAGGTTCAGGCCGTTGAACTGCGCCGCACCGACCACCGATTCGATCTGCTTGGTCAGCGCGGTGATGTCGGTCTGGATCTTGCTGCGGTCGACGTTTTCAGCCTGCGCGGCAACGATCTTGCCCTTCATCTCGGTCAAAAGGTTCGTGACCGACTCCGACGCCTGACGGGCGACGGTCAGGGTGGCGGAGCCGACGGAAAGGCTGTCGGAAATGCCCTTGAAGCCCTTCACGTCCGATTCCATCACCCGCGAGATGGCCCAGACGGCCGCGTTGTCCTTGGCGGAACCGACGCTTTTGCCGGTGGCGATTTCCGCCTGGGTCTGGTTGAGGTTGGCGTTGATGCCTTTCATGGTCTGCAGCGCGACCATCGCACCGGTATTCGTCAGGATCGACGTCATTCGATATTCCTTCACATGAAGCCGCGTTTTTCGCGGCTGGAAAGAGCCACCGGTCTGGTGGCGAAACGGGCGTTCTGTCCACTGCAACCGGGGGAACCGGAAGCGCCGTCCCGTCATGGGATGCGGGTTCAGTGATCGCTTGAACAAACTAACGCTTTCCTAAGGCAACTCGCCGGAATGCATCATGTTTTAGCGATCAGAAGCGTCTCGGTTGACCCGGCGCGACTTGACCGACCGATGCCTTTTGCCCCTTGGCATCATAGGTCGTCAGCGCGGGCTCGGCGGAAATCTCTGCCAGCCGCCCGCGTGCGGTGCGAAGGCCCTGTGCAGCGGCGCGCAAGAGGCGCTGGTTTCGCATCGCCTTGCGCCGGAGACGTTCGGCTGCCGCGTGATCGACCACGCGGATATCCGGGGGTGTCTCCATCTCTGCCGTCAGCCGGGCAAGCCCGCGCAGGTCACCGGACAGGAGCGCGCGGTAGGTCTGGTCCAGGACGCTGTCCAAGTCAGGGTGCTGCATTGTCTCTCTCCGACAGGGACCTGAAGATCATTTCCGCAAGGCCGATACCGCCCTTTTCTACCATCAGCCGAGCCTGCTCCTGTTTCAGGAACGATGCGAACTGTTCTTCGCCGTGGCCACCGCCAAACTCTTCGCTAGGTGCGCCAAGGCCGGCCTGACCAAGCATTTCAGCCAGAAAAGACGCTTCGAGCGCCTTTGCCTGTGTCATCAACTGCTGGTTTCGGTCCGCGATCGGGGGGGCTTGTGCGGCCGTCGGGTGGATCGTCGGGTGAATTTGCATCGCATCGCTCCGATGAGGCGGATTTTCGGCATTCTTCGCGATCCGGGTAAAGAATGGGTAACCAGTTGCGGGGGATAAGTGGGAGGTCCTGAAAGAATTCCGGAAAACGATGCAAGCAATGTTACCCATCCTGCTGCTCTCGATGCCGCGCGCCGCAGACGTCCCGGGCGAAGGCGAGGCGAACCATGACGTCAGCTTCGGTGCTGAATTCGATGCGGCTTCCGCATTTGCGGACGCATCGGCCGCGGGCGATGTAAATCTGGCCTTGCCGGACACGGTCAAGGTAAGTGACGTGGCTACCGCGGGCATCAGGATCCCGGACTTCTGGCTGGTGCGACCGCTGCCCGCTCCAACGATTTCGGAACCGCCAAGCGGGGCAGTTGAGGCGCAGCCTGGCGGCCCCTATGTCCTCCCGTTGGAGGGCGCGCCAGCCTTGGCACCGTTTGGCGCTGTCCCGCCGATTGAGCGCAAGGATCATGGACCGAAGGGGGGCATCAAGGAGGCTTTTGGTGCAGCAGATGGGGACGTGAAAGACCTGCCGGTGTCACCTTCGACACCGCGGTTGAGTGGCGGTGCATTTGCGGTAGCTCGCCATCCCGCCGCTGATACTGCTGTTGCGGGACTGACTCCGGTCCCAGCCGAGCCGGTGACCGTCGTTCAATCGGGTGCGGGTTGGCCTGAATCGGTTCAGGGACTGGTGCCGGTCCGCGCCTCTGTTCCCGTTCCTGTCCCTGACTCTTTCCCTGCCTCTGCCAATCGCGAAGCAATGGCGGCACCCGTCGGCGACAGCGGTCGCCCCGCTTTTGTGCCTCCGCGTCCAGAGGAGGACGTTGACCGAGCGCCGCCCATCCCATCTGCCGCAGAGGTGCCGCGCTTGCTGCCGGCAATGGAGCCTGATGGGGCGGAAACCGGGGATGCGGCCATAAAGGGGCAAGTTCAGGAGGAAGGCACCGCCCCGCGCCTTGAGCCGACCCCGACGCCAAAGGGGGAAGGGCGACTTGGCCCGCCTGTCATGCCAGGGGAGGCGCGCTTTGCCTGCGTCGCAACCATTGCAATGCTACCGGGCGACGTGCGGTCTGTGCCGTTTCACCCTTTGACCGACGACCTTCCGGACGCAGCCAGCACTGTGACGGGCCTGCACGGCAGCCTGCAGTGGCCAAGTCTGCAGCCATCGGGCCCGGCCCTACACACAGCGGTGCCTGCAAGCCCGGTTGCCGCGCTGGCCGCACAGATCATTCAAAGTGCGGGTTTGGGTGAAACCACCACAGAGGTCGCGCTTTCGCCCGACGAGCTTGGCGAGGTCCGGCTGTCTTTTCGACCGCATGAAACCGACGCCAGCCGCATCGTCGTGATGATGACGTTTGAGCGGCCCGAGGCGATGGATCTGTTCCGGCGCAATGCCGATCAGCTTGTGGCCGACCTCAAGATGGCCGGCTTCACCGGTGCCGATCTGGGGTTTGCACAGTCAAATCCCGGGAGCGGAGGGTCGGCTGGTTCTGACCCGCGGACGAACCACGCCATGCCCGTTGCCACCGATGCGCCCCTGGCCGCTGCCCCTGCCGCACCGCGACCCGGCGCGACGGCTTCCCTTGACCTCAGACTGTGAGTAGCCAATGACCATAAGTCCCGTCACCGCCACAACGCCTTCTGCCTCAAGCCCCGCTACCGGCCAGGGCACCAGCAAGATCAGTTCCGACTTCACGACCTTTCTGAAGATGCTGACGGTGCAGATGCAAAATCAGGACCCGCTGAACCCGATCGATTCCAGCGATTATGCCGTGCAACTGGCTACATTCTCGGGTGTCGAACAGCAGGTGCAGACGAACCAGTTGCTTGCCGAAATGGCCGGGCGTTTTGCCCAGCTTGGAATGTCGGAAATGGCCGGATGGATCGGACAGGAGGCCCGGTCAAGCGCGGCGGTCTGGTATGACGGCAGCGCGGTCAGCCTGTCGCCGAACCCGGCGGTAGGATCGACGCGGGCCGTGATCGTGGTAAAGGACGCGCAGGGCAACCTTGTTTCTCGCGAAGAAATTCCACCCACCGCCGAGCCTTACCAATGGCTTGGTGCCGACGTTACGGGCGAACCGCTGCCCGAAGGCAGGTATCAGATTGCCCTTGAAAGCTGGAAAGGCGAGCAGTTGATCGACACCCGCGCGGTCGAACACTATGCCCGCGTCATCGAGGCGAGGGGCGGCAGCGATGGCACGCGACTGGTGCTGGAAGGCGGCATTGAAGTGGCCGCATCAGCGGTCACCGGCCTGAGGCTGCCGCAATAAGCTAAAGCAACTCGGCCACGCCAAGGCCCGCAGCGAAGGCAGCAAGGATCACGGCCACCCAGACAAGCGGATGTACCCGACGGCGGACCACGGCAACCGGGGTGAGGGAATTGCCGGCCTTGATCAGTTGCGCCTCGACCAAGGCCGGAAGCTTTGGCCCGAATCGCGCCAGCACCCGCGCAGTCTTGGCCAGATCGCGCAACAGGGCCTTTGGACCGACGTTTTCCTTGATGTAGCCTTCGACGATAGGCTTGGCGACTTCCCAGATGTTGATATGCGGGTCCAGCGACCGCGCAACGCCCTCGACCACCACCATCGTCCGCTGCAACAGGATCAGCTCGGTCCTGGTTTCCATACCAAAGCGTTCGGTCACCTCGAACAGATAGGCGAGCAGCCGGGCCATCGAGATGCGGCTGGCATCCATCCCGAAGATCGGCTCGCCAACCGCCCGCAGCGCGCGGGCGAATTCGTCGATGTCACGGTCGGGCGGCACGTAGCCCGCCTCGAAATGCACCTCTGCCACGCGGCGGTAATCCTTGCGGATAAAGCCGAACAGAATCTCGGCATAGACGCGGCGTGTATACTCGTCGATCCGGCCCATGATGCCGAAATCATAGGCGATGATGTCGCCGTTCGGCGCGATCTTCAGGTTGCCCTGATGCATGTCGGCATGGAAGAATCCGTCGCGCAGCGCGTGGTTCAGGAACAGGTGCAACACCCGTGCGCCAAGCACCTTGCGGTCATGACCGGCAGCGTCGATGGCCGCGTTTTCGTTCAGCCCGATACCCTCGGCCCAGCCCAGCGTCATCACATTGCGGCTGGACAGGAACCAGTAGGGCTTGGGCACCTGAAAGCCTTCGTCCTTGGCGGTGTTCGATCCGAATTCGGCGGCGGCCGAGGATTCCAGCCGCAGGTCCAGCTCTCCCATCACCACGCCTTCGAAATGCGTGATCACGTCCATCGGCCGCAGCCGGCGCGCGGCTGGCGCCAAAAGCTCGATCCCGCGCGCGGCAAGGTAGAAGGCGTCGATATCCTTGCGGAAGGCCCGTTCGATGCCGGGCCGAAGCACCTTGACCGCCACATCCTCGCCGGTATCGGCAAGCCGCGCACGATGCACCTGCGCGATGGAGGCGGCGGCGACCGGTTCGGAAAACTCGGAGAAAAGCTCGCTGACCGGCAGTTCCAGTTCCGCTTCGATCATCCGCTTCGCGATTTCGGTGGGGAACGGCGGCAGCTTGTCCTGCAGGTATTTGAGTTGCACCGCCAGTTCGTCGCCGACGATGTCCGGGCGGGTGGACAAGACCTGCCCGAACTTGATGTAGGCCGGGCCAAGCGCGGTAAGCGCGCGCGTCGCCGGCGGCAACGCCGGGTCACCCTTCAGACCAAGCCATTTGAAGGGCCAACCGAGCATTCTGGCTGCGAAGCGCAGCCGGGGAGGCGCGCGGAACGCCTCGAGGACGACATCCATCGCGCCGGTGCGTTCCAGCGTTGCCCCGGTCCGGATCAGCCGGATGATGTTGTGCGGCCCCCTCACAGTTTCCAGCCGGAATGCAGGGCCGCGACGCCCATCGTGAGGTTGCGATACTTTACCTGACCAAAGCCCGCCGCGCGGATCATGCCGGCAAAGGTTTCCTGATCGGGAAACTTGCGGATGCTTTCGACCAGATACTGATAGCTGTCACGGTCTCCGGCGACGACCTGACCCATCACCGGGATCACGTTGAAGGAGTAAAGATCGTAGGCCTTTTGCAGCAGGTCGTTCGGGATATGACTGAACTCCAGCACCATCAGACGCCCGCCGCGGCGCAGCACGCGGTAAGCCTCGGTCAGTGCATCGGCGATCCGGGTCACGTTCCGGATGCCGAACGAGATCGTGTAGACGTCAAAACTGGCGTCCGGAAACGGCAGCGCCATCGCATCGCCGATGACCCAATCCAGCCTGTCGGACTGCTGCTCCGCTTCGGCGCGCTTGCGGCCTTCGATCAGCATCGGCTCGGTCAGGTCGCAGACCACCGCCGTTGTGCCAGCCGCGCGTTTCAGGAAGCGGAACGCCACGTCACCGGTGCCGCCCGCCACATCCAGCAGGCGCTGACCTGGCCGGGGTGCCAGCCAATCCATCATCGCGTCCTTCCAGAGGCGATGCACGCCGCCGGACATAAGGTCGTTCATCACGTCATACTTCGACGCCACGCGCGAAAAGACGCCTTGCACCATACCGGCCTTTTCGGCCTCTGGCACGTCCTGGAACCCGAAGTGGGTGGTCTTGTCGTCTTCGCTGGTCATCCGGGCCTGCCTTCGCAAAACGCGTCTCGCCGGGATATAGCGCTGGCCGCCCGCCGAGGGAAACCGCAAACTGCCGCAGGCTGCACCAAAGCCATTGTCGCCCGCGCCGCTTTCGTCGAAGTTGGTGCGCCAAGGAACCGAGGTGCCATGCCCGAACTGCCCGAAGTGGAAACCGTCCGCCGTGGTCTTGCCCCGGTGATGGAGGGTCAGGTGATCACCCGGGCCGAGGTCAACCGCCCCAACCTGCGCTGGCCTTTGCCCGAGCGCATGGCCGAGCGGCTGACCGGCCAGCAAGTTCTGGCGCTGCGCCGACGCTCCAAATACATCCTTGCGGACCTGTCGTCCGGGGAAACGCTGCTGATCCATCTTGGCATGTCGGGCCGGATGCTGATTTCAGGCGCCATGGTGGGCGAATTTCATCATGACCATCCCGCACTCCAGAAACACGACCATGTCGTGCTGCACATGTCGGGCGGCGCACGCATCACCTTCAATGATGCCCGCCGCTTCGGGGCGATGGACCTGATGCCCACCGCCACAGCCGCCGCGCACCCGCTTTTGGCCAGTATCGGCCCTGAACCCTTTGGCAATGATTTCAGCGAGCCCTACCTTGCTGCGCGCCTTAAGGGCCGTAACACGCCGATCAAATCCGCGCTTCTGGATCAGCGGATCGTGGCGGGGCTTGGCAACATCTATGTCTGCGAAACACTGTTCCGCGCCGGGGTCAGCCCGCTGCGGCTGGCCGGCAAGGTCAAGAAGCCTGCCGCTCTCGTTCCGATCATCCGCCAGGTGCTGACCGAAGCGATAGACGCGGGCGGGTCATCGCTGAAGGACTACCGTCAGACGGATGGCGAACTTGGCTATTTTCAAAAGCATTTCCAGGTCTATGGCCGCGAAGGCCAGCCGTGTGAAACGCCGGGATGCAGTTCCATGATCACCCGCACCGTACAATCCGGCCGCTCCTCGTTCTGGTGCCCCGACTGCCAGAGGTGACTTGTCATCGCCCCTTTTGGTGCTAGGAGTCACCGCACCCAAAACGGCGGAGCGGCGCAATGGCCTACAGCACACTGATCGTCGAGATCGAGGACTATGTTGCCCTCATTCGCCTCAATCGCCCCGACGCGCTGAACGCGCTGAATTCCCAACTGATGGGCGAGCTTGCCGCCGCGGTCACGTCCGCCGATTCAAATGACAAGGTGCGCTGCATCATCATCACCGGATCCGAGAAGGCTTTTGCCGCCGGCGCGGATGTGCGGGAAATGGCCGAAAAGACCTTTACCGAGGTCTATTTCGACAACCTTTTCGGCCCCGAGGCTGACGCCATCGCCAAGGTGCGCAAGCCGGTGATCGCGGCCGTTTCCGGCTATTGCCTGGGTGGGGGGTGCGAACTTGCGATGCTGGCGGATTTCATCATCGCCGCCGACACCGCCAAGTTCGGCCAGCCGGAAATCAACCTCGGCATCGTGGCCGGTATGGGCGGCACACAGCGGCTGACCCGCGCAGTCGGCAAGTCGAAGTCGATGGACATGCATCTGACCGGCCGGTTCATGGATGCTGCCGAGGCAGAGCGGTGCGGGCTGGTGAGCCGCGTCGTGCCCGCGAAATCCCTGATCGAGGAGGCGATGAAGTCCGCCGCCAAGATCGTCGAGAAATCCTGCATAACCGCAATGGTCGTGAAAGAGACGGTCAATCGGTCGCAGGAAACCAGCTTGTCCGAAGGACTTCTTTTCGAGCGCCGGATGTTCCATGCCCTGTTTGCGACCGAGGACCAGAAAGAAGGCATGGCGGCCTTTCTGGAAAAGCGCCAGCCGCAGTTCCGCGACAAGTAGGGCTTTTCTTTTCGCGCGCCTTGTCCTATAGGCCGCCCCACATGCGCGTGGGCCCGCTTAGGCAAGAATCATTTCCCGACCGTCAGGCCGGGGCCTTTGGTCTTTCGTGCAACCCGTTTGAAACCGAAAGACCGATAGGAAGCCCATGGCAAATACCGCCCAGTCCAAGAAGCGCGCTCGTCAATCCGAAGCGCGTTATGCCGTGAACAAAGCCCGCCGTTCGCGTATCCGCACGTTCCTGCGCAAGGTCGAAGAAGCGCTGGCCTCGGGCAATTCTGACGCCGCTGCCGCCGCGCTGAAGGCCGCCCAGCCTGAACTGGCGCGTGGTGTGTCGAAAGGCGTGCTGCACAAGAACACTGTTTCGCGCAAGATTTCGCGTCTGGCCTCGCGGGTAAAATCGCTGCCGACCGCCTGAGAAACGTTAGCAAATGTTACGAGCCAAAGGCGCAACCGAAGGGTTGCGCCTTTTGTCCTTTTCCGCCCGTCGCGACCACCGGTACGGCGCGGCGTTGCCGATTTGCACACCCCGCCGGATTCGCTTGTTGGTAACCTCTGTCAAGCGAGATGTTCGGTTGCGGTCGCTCCGGACCACTTGCTACCTTGGGGATGCGATTCACTTCGTCCTGGGGGACAGGGCTGTTCGTGAACGGAAAGCTGCTGCACAGCGACTGCGGGTCCATCCGCTTCGTCTGAGTTTTTCGTTTGGGTTCAGCAAGTTAGAGGTGGCGGCCAAGCCGCCCCGCTGACGTGCAGCACGGCACGCCGAAGGTTCGGTATGCTGCTGACGTTTCTTGTCCCGCAGACTTCAGGCCACAGTCCCCGTCGCGTGCGATGCCGGGACGGTAACCTGTGATCGGTGGGCCGCATGGTGACAGACGCTTAGTGCGCACCCTGCGGCAGAACCGCAGGTTTGAACTTTGGGGCAGGTCGAAAAGTATGACGAACGAAGCGTGGGGCCAGGTGCGCGAGGAACTGATCAAGCGCGTAGGCAGGAACAACTATGTCACCTGGATCGAGCCTCTGAAGCTGTCTCACCTGAAGAACGGTGTCGCGCGTTTTGAAGTTCCGACGATCTTTTTCGGCGACTGGGTCCAGCGCAACTACGCCGATCAGATCCGCACCCAGCTTTCCACCGCGGGCGAGCCTGTGGACCGTCTGGAGTTCACCGTCAGCACGGGCGCCGTCCGCGCCCAGCCAGCCCGCGCCGCCGCGAAAGCGACCCCGCGCCGCGCCGCCGCTGACGAAGAGCTGCCCGGTGCCCCGCTTGATGCCCGGTTCACCTTCGACAGCTTTGTCGTCGGCAAGCCGAACGAATTGGCCCATGCAGCTGCGCGCCGTGTGGCCGAGGGCGGCCCGGTCACGTTCAATCCGCTTTTTCTTTATGGCGGGGTCGGCCTTGGCAAGACGCACCTGATGCATGCCATCGCTCATGAGTTGCAGACCCGCCGCCCGGAATTGCGCGTCCTTTATCTGTCGGCCGAGCAGTTCATGTACCGCTTCGTGCAGGCCCTTCGTGAACGCCAGATCATGGATTTCAAGGAACTGTTCCGTTCGGTCGACGTGCTGATGGTGGATGACGTTCAGTTCATCGCCGGCAAGGATTCGACGCAGGAGGAATTCTTTCACACGTTCAACGCCTTGGTCGACCAGAACAAGCAGATCGTGATTTCAGCCGACCGCGCCCCTGGCGAGATCAAGGATCTGGAGGATCGCATCAAGTCACGGCTGCAATGCGGCCTTGTGGTCGATCTTCACCCAACCGATTACGAACTGCGTCTGGGCATCCTGCAACAGAAGGTCGACTATTACCGCAGCCAGTATCGCGGCTTGGTGCTTGCCGATGGCGTGCTGGAATTCCTTGCGCATCGCATCACCTCGAACGTCCGCATCCTCGAAGGCGCGCTGACCCGGCTTTTCGCCTTTGCCTCGCTGGTTGGTCGCGAAATCACACTTGATCTGGCGCAGGATTGCCTTGCCGACATCCTGCGGTCGTCGGACCGCAAGCTGTCGATCGAGGAAATCCAGCGCAAGGTGGCTGAACATTACAACATCCGCCTGTCCGACATGATCGGCCCGAAACGTCTGCGCAACATCGCGCGTCCGCGTCAGGTGGCGATGTATCTTGCAAAGCAACTGACCGCGCGGTCGCTGCCCGAGATCGGCCGGCGCTTCGGCGGGCGTGACCACACCACGATCATGCACGGTGTGCGCAAGATCGAGGAATTGATGGCCACCGACAGCCAGCTTTCCGACGATCTGCAGCTTCTGCGCCGTCTGCTGCAAGGCTGACACCCGCACGGCCTTGACGGCCTTTGCAATCACCCGCAATGTCCGCACAAAGGCTTGTGAACCGGCGAAAACCGGGTAAATTTGGCGTCCCTTCAAGGGGACGTCTGGGGGAAGTGACATGAAGCTCTCGATCGAACGCGCCACACTGCTGAAGGCGCTGGCACAGGCCCAGTCCGTGGTCGAGCGTCGCAATACCATTCCGATCCTCGCCAACGTGTTGATCGAGGCCGAAGGTGCAAACGTAAGCTTCCGGGCGACCGATCTGGACATCGAAGTCGTGGACCGCGCTCCCGCAATGGTGGAACGCCCCGGTGCCACGACTGTCTCGGCCGTCATGCTGCATGAAATCGTCCGCAAGCTGCCCGATGGCGCCCTTGTCAACCTGACGGAAGATGCCGCCACGGGCCGCCTGACGATCACGGCCGGTCGGTCGACCTTCAGCCTGGCGACGCTGCCGAAGGAAGATTTTCCGATCATGGCAACGTCGGAGTATTCCTCGAACTTTTCGGCGCCGGCACCTGTTTTGCGCCGCCTGTTCGACAAGGCGAAATTCGCAATTTCCACCGAGGAAACCCGCTACTATCTGAACGGCGTCTACCTGCATGTCTCGACATCGGACGGCGCGCAGGTGCTGCGGTGCGTGGCGACCGATGGGCACCGGCTGGCCCGCATTGACGCCCCGCTTCCCGAAGGTGCCGCCGGCATGCCCGGCGTGATCGTGCCGCGCAAGACGGTGGGAGAGTTGCGCAAGCTCCTCGACGATGACGAGGCGCAGATCGCAGTCTCGGTTTCTGAAACGAAGGTTCGCTTTGCGACCCCTGTGATTACTCTGACCTCTAAGGTGATCGACGGCACCTTCCCGGATTACACCCGCGTCATACCGACGGGAAACACCAAGCGGCTTGAGGTTGACGCGTCCGAGTTCGCCAAGGCAGTCGACCGCGTTGCAACCGTTTCGTCCGAGCGGTCGCGGGCGGTCAAACTGAGCCTTGATGAGGATCGGCTGGTTCTTTCGGTCAACGCGCCTGACAGTGGCGCCGCTGAGGAGGAGTTGGCTGTCGCTTACGGCGATGAGCGGCTCGAGATCGGCTTCAACGCCAAGTATCTTCTGGAGATCGCAAGCCAGGTTGACCGCGAGAACGCAGTGTTCCTGTTCAACTCCTCCGGTGATCCGACGCTGATGCGCGAAGGCAATGACACGTCGGCGGTTTACGTCGTCATGCCGATGCGCGTCTGACCCCGTTCCCGAACGAAAAGGCGCAAATCCTTGGGCGGTCTGTCGATCAAGTCGCTCAGCCTGTCGCATTTCCGCAGCCACCGCTTGGCAAATCTGGATTTCGATGGTCGTCCGGTTGCCCTGATCGGCCCGAACGGCGCCGGCAAGACCAATCTTCTGGAGGCTGTGTCGCTGTTTTCGCCGGGGCGGGGGCTGCGTCGGGCCAGTTCTGACGATCTGGCCAAGAGGCCTGAAAGCATTGGCTGGAGGCTGCGCGCAACTGTTGTCGGCCTTGGTGGCGGCCACGATCTGGAGACCTCGGCAGACCCCGGCGAGGCGCGGCAGGTTCGCGTCGATGGCAAGGTCGCAACCCAGGCCAGCCTTGGCCGTGTGATCCGCATACTTTGGCTGGTTCCCGCGATGGACCGCCTCTGGATCGAGGCAGCAGAAGGCCGTCGCCGCTTTCTGGATCGGCTGACGTTCAGTCTCGCGCCGGATCATGCTGAGCTTTCGCTCACATATGAAAAGGCGATGCGTGACCGCAATCGGCTTTTGAAGGACCAGATCACCGATCCGCACTGGTATACGGCGCTGGAGGCGCAGATGGCCGAGGCGGGCGCACAGATCACCCAGAACCGGCGCGCTGCGCTGGCCCGGATCGACCGCGCAACCACCGGCGAGACTGCCTTTCCCAAGGCGACGCTTGCCCTGACCGAGTCCGAAGATTCCGATCTTCTGACTGCTTTGGCTGAGGGGCGTCGGCGGGATCTGGCGGCTGGCCGCACCCTCGTCGGCCCGCACCGCACTGACCTTGCCGCGGTCTATACCGCCAAGGGCGTGCCTGCAGACCAATGTTCGACGGGTGAACAGAAGGCCTTGCTGATCAGCCTGATCCTCGCCAATGCCAGGGCCTTGGCCGAAGACATCGGACATGCTCCGGTTCTTTTGCTGGATGAGGTGGCCGCACATCTGGACGAAGACCGGCGTGCTGCGCTCTATGACGAAATCGTTTCCCTTGGCGCGCAGGCCCTAATGACCGGCACCGAGGCTGAGTTGTTCCGGGGGCTACGCGGAAAAGGCCGGTTGATAAAGATTTCCGATATCGGCGGGCAGTCACATCTAAGCCCGCAAGAGGATATATGAATGACTGTTACTTTTTATGAACTGCTGCTTTATGCGGGCGGTATGGCGCTGCTGTGGGTTATTCCGGGACCGGTCTGGGTTGCGCTGACGGCGCGCGCGCTTTCGGGCGGTTTCGCCTCGGCATGGCCATTGGCCGTCGGTGTGGCGCTGGGCGACGGTGTCTGGCCTCTTGCTGCGATCTTTGGGCTTAGCTGGATTATCGCGCTTTATGGCGGGTTTCTGGAGGCGTTGAGTTGGGTGGCCGCAGGCATCTTTGTGACGATGGGCATCCTTCTGGTGCGCAAGCCCGCCGCAGCGATTGATGCCGACAGCAAGCTGACCAAACCCGGAGCTTTGGCAGGATTTGCCGTGGGCATTGCCGCAGTCATCGGCAATCCGAAAGCGATCCTGTTCTACATGGGGGTGCTGCCGGGCTTTTTTGACCTGAGCCGCGTCACCGGGCTGGATATCGTGGCGATCCTGACCGTGTCGATGCTGGTTCCGATGCTCGGAAATCTTGGCCTGGCGCTGTTTCTGGACCGCGCCAGAAGCCTGTTGTCCAGCCCCGCGGCGCTGCGTCGCCTCAACGTCATTTCCGGGATCCTGCTGGTCGCGGTAGGCTGCGTCATCCCCTTTACCTGACCACCAAATATTGTGGGTCAGGGGTGACAAAGGGTGACCAAAACGCTATGAATGGCGGGTAATATCAAGGGTTTTCCACACATGGCCGACGCCGCCCGCAAGCCAGCTGAATATGGCGCTGATTCTATCAAGGTTCTCAAAGGGTTGGAGGCTGTTCGCAAGCGTCCCGGCATGTATATCGGTGATACCGACGACGGGTCTGGTCTGCACCACATGGTTTACGAGGTCGTGGACAACGGCATCGACGAGGCGCTGGCCGGGCACGCAACTGCAGTCACGGTAATGATCCATCCCGATGACAGCGTGTCCGTGCGCGACAACGGCCGTGGCATTCCCGTCGACATCCATCAGGAAGAGGGTGTTTCGGCAGCCGAGGTCATCATGACCCAGCTTCACGCCGGCGGAAAATTCAACAATACCGACGAAGGCGGCAACGCCTACAAGGTGTCGGGCGGTTTGCACGGTGTGGGCGTTTCCGTGGTCAACGCCCTGTCGGAATGGCTGGAATTGCGCGTCTGGCGTGACGAGACGGAGTATCGCGCCCGCTTCGAGCATGGCGAATGCGTCGTCCACGTCTATCCGGTTGGACCTGCCCCCGGGATGCGTGGAACGGAAGTCCGCTTCCTTGCTTCGGCCAAATCGAACATCCCTGAAGGAACGTTCTCCAACCTTGAATACAGCTTCAAGACGTTAGAGCACCGCCTTCGCGAACTGGCGTTCCTGAACTCTGGCGTCCGCATCATCCTCGAAGACCAGCGCCTCGCTGAACCGCAGCGTGTTGAGCTGTTCTACGAAGGCGGCGTTCGGGAATTCGTGAGATACATTGACCGGTCGAAAGCGCCGGTCGTGCCCGATCCGATCTACATGATCGGTGAGCGCAACGGCATCACGGTCGAAGTCGCGATGTGGTGGAACGACAGCTACAACGAAATGGTACTGCCGTTCACAAACAACATCCCGCAGCGCGATGGCGGCACCCACCTTGCCGGGTTCAGGGGCGCGCTTACCCGCACGATCAACGCCTACGCGCAGTCGTCTGGCATCGCGAAGAAGGAAAAGGTCGATTTCACCGGCGACGATGCGCGCGAGGGTCTGACCTGTGTTCTGTCGGTGAAAGTGCCCGATCCCAAGTTCTCCAGCCAGACCAAGGACAAGCTGGTGTCGTCCGAGGTTCGGCCTGCGGTGGAAAACCTGGTCAACGAAAAGCTGGCGGAGTGGTTTGAGGAAAATCCCGGCCCGGCCCGGTCCATCGTCGGCAAGATCATCGAGGCGGCGCTGGCGCGTGAGGCTGCCCGAAAGGCGCGTGAACTGACACGCCGCAAGACGGCGCTCGACGTCGCCTCGCTGCCCGGCAAGCTCGCCGATTGCCAGGAGCGCGATCCGTCGAAATCCGAGCTGTTCCTTGTCGAGGGTGACAGCGCGGGCGGGTCTGCCAAACAGGGGCGCAGCCGCTATAATCAGGCGGTCCTGCCACTGCGAGGCAAGATCCTGAACGTGGAACGTGCGCGCTTTGACCGGATGCTGGGCAGCCAGGAGATCGGGACGCTCATCACCGCTCTGGGCACCGGTATTGGCCGTGACGAATTCGACATCGGCAAGTTGCGCTATCACAAGGTGGTCATCATGACCGACGCCGATGTTGATGGCGCGCATATCCGGACGCTGCTGCTGACCTTCTTCTTCCGCCAGATGCCCCAATTGATTGAGGGCGGCTACCTCTACATCGCCCAGCCACCGCTTTACAAAGTCGCGCGCGGCAAGTCCGAGGTATACCTGAAGGATCAGGCGGCGCTGGAAGAGTATCTGATCGAGATGGGGTTGGAAGGCGCGGTTCTGCGGCTGGCCAACGGCACGGAAATCGCCGGCAACGATCTGGCCCGAGTGATCGAGGGTGCGCGGCAGTTCCGACGTGTGCTGGACGCGTTTCCCACCCATTACCCCCGCGCGATCCTTGAGCAGGCGGCCCTCGCGGGCGCGTTCGACCCTGGCAGCGCGGACGCGGATCTTCAGAGCGTCGCCGACACCGTGGCGCAGCGACTGAATCTGGTGGCCGCCGAATACGAGCGCGGCTGGACCGGGCGCATCACGCAGGATCACGGCATCCGGCTAAGCCGTATCCTGCGCGGCGTCGAAGAGTTGCGGACGTTGGACGGTGCGGTGCTCCGGTCAGGCGAGGCGCGACGACTGGCGACTGCCGCATCCCAGCATCGCGACGTCTACAGTGATCCGTCGAGGCTTGTCCGCAAGGACCGCGACCAGCCGATTCATGGCCCCATCGACCTTTTGAAGTCGATCCTTGCAGAAGGAGAAAAGGGTCTTTCGCTGCAACGCTACAAAGGTCTGGGCGAGATGAACCCCGAACAGCTATGGGAAACCACGCTTGACCCCGAGGCGCGCACACTTTTGCAGGTCAAGGTCGATGACCTTGCGGAAGCAGACGATATCTTCACCAAGCTGATGGGCGACGTGGTCGAACCGCGGCGCGCTTTCATTCAGGACAACGCGCTGAGTGTCGAGCATCTGGACGCCTGACGCCAAAGGCGCATCCAGTCGGGAACGATACGCAGGAATGGGTGGTGACCCCGGTAGGATTCGAACCTACGACCTGCCGCTTAGGAGGCGGCCGCTCTATCCCCTGAGCTACGAGGCCACTGGTAGGCACGGCCTCCCGCCTGAATGCGTCAAAACGGAATGCAAGGCAACCAACTGCCAAAAGAAAAGGGGGAACGAAGTTGGCCCACCGCTCCCCCTCAGGTCCGTCGCATCATGTTTGAGAGCTTGCAGGATGCGCCGGATATGGCCAGCACGTCGGCTGTTAGCGCTAGCATTAACAGACCAAAGCCCCTTGGACAAGGCTTTGCATTAGCGGTAACAAGGGTCAGTCACCCGTTCAGCCGGAAACAGCATTGTCCAGACCTCACGCCGTTGACCCCCGCCATACGCTGACCTTGCGCGACGTATCCGAAGCCTGTGGCGTCAGCGAAATGACGGTGAGCCGTGTGCTGCGCAACCGGGGGGATGTGTCGGCATCAACCCGCGAAAAGGTGTTGGAGGCCGCCCGCACCCTTGGATACGTCCCAAACAAGATCGCCGGCGCGCTTGCCTCGCAACGGGTCAACCTGGTCGGCGTGGTAATCCCCTCGTTGTCGAACATGGTGTTCCCCGAAGTGATGACCGGAATTTCGGAAAGGCTGGAAGGCACCGGCCTGCAGCCTGTCGTCGGGGTGACCAACTACCTGCCCGACCGCGAAGAAAGCGTGATTTACGAGATGCTGTCGTGGCGTCCTTCGGGGATGATCATCGCGGGGCTGGAGCACACGGCTGCGGCCCGCGCGATGCTTGCCCGGGCCGGAATCCCGATCGTGGAGATCATGGATATCGACGGTGATGCCGTGAACCATGCAGTTGGCATTTCGCACCGCCGCGCCGGTCGCCAGATGGCCGAGGCGATCATTGCCGCCGGATATCGCCGCATTGCCTTTCTTGGCACGCAGATGCCGAATGACCACCGCGCCCGAAAGCGGCTGGAAGGCTTTGAGGATGCGCTTGCCAAGGCTGGCCTCGCCTTGGTTGACCGCGAGTATTATTCGGGTGGCTCCGCGCTTTTGAAGGGGCGGGAGATGACGGCCGCCGTCCTGAACCGCACCCCGGACGTGGATTTCTTGTATTACTCCAACGACATGATCGGTGCTGGCGGCCTGCTGTACTGTCTGGCCCAAGGGATCGACGTGCCCGGAAGGATCGGCCTTGCCGGTTTCAACGGCGTTGATCTGTTGGACGGTCTGCCACGAAAACTTGCCACAATGGATGCCTGCCGGCTTGAGATTGGCCGCCGCGCCGCCGAAATCATCGCAGGAACTGCAAGCGCGGGCGAGGTGGTGGAGCTTTTCCCGAAGCTTCAGCCCGGCGACACCATCCGCCCTGCGCCGCAGACCTGATGCGCAGTCAGTTGCCTGCTGCCCGGCTTTCCGGCTGTTGGGCCTCGCGCCAGATTACGCAGCTTTCCGCAAATGCGATCAGATTGCGCAACAGCAGATGCGGCCCATCGTCCGTATAGCGCAGCGGCCCGCAATGCTCGGGCAACGGATCACGCATCAGGGCAACCTCCTTGTCGGCGGCATAGTTCAGCGCAATCGAATGGATGTCGCTATCGCTGAGCATGTCGCCGGCCAGAATGCGCGCGGCAAGCGCGTGCCAATGATAGGCTTCCTTGCCCTTCAACGGCCCCCGGAACCGGACGCTCCATGAACCGATCAGAACCTTCGAGATCAACTGCTCGCGCGAGCGGACGGGAAAGTGTGCGAGGGTGATCCCCGGCAGACTGACTGGCGCGGGCATGTTCCTGCCCTTCAACAGGCGGCCACCAGCCCTTACCAGGGCTTTACCGATCAGCCGCCCCGGAATCGTCACCTTGTAATGCTGGGGACGTTCCCGCCTGCGCCGTCGGTTGATGCGCACGATCGGGTTCGGTTCTGACATGTCGTCATGCGCTGTCGGGACATAGGTCACCCAAGGCAACTGCACCGGCGCGTCGCTTGCCAGCAACTGCGTCCGAAAATCCTGCGGTTCGGCGGAAATGAATTCATCCGCGTCCAGCACCACCACATGCGAAATGCCCATGTCAGGGTGCAGCGTCGGCAGGAGTTCGTTGATGATGTCCTTTTGCATGTGCCCGGTTCGCTCATCCGTCGACCAGGTCAGACGGCCGAAGAACTCCAACCCAAGCAATTTGAGGATGGCCAGAGTGCCATCGGTGCTGTCGTTGTCGACAACATGCAGCCGATCAAGGAATGCAAGATTATGGCGCACCATCGCTTCGATGATGTCCGCCTCGTTCTTGGCAATGCAAAGCCCTGCGATAAGGTCGCCCAAACCTGTGTTTTCCTTGAGTGACAAGATACTCACCGTAGCGGCACGTGCAGCGCAAGAGGAATACCATCGCTGACTTCAGTGCGTCAGACCCTCAACCGGCCACCCTTATGTGATGTGATCACGGCTTCGACGATCTGCCCTTCTGGCTGGTCGGTTGCAAAGTCCACCTCGGCAAACCCCTCCGTCCGGCCCAGCCGCGGCCCTTCGATCAGAACCAGGTGGTGTCGCCCGACCTGCGCTGCCAGATGTCGTGCCAAGGCCAAATCCCCTGCTGCGCGAAGCCGTGCCGCCCGTTCCTTAACCGCCGGCCCGCGAACCTGCGGCATCTTTGACGCCGGTGTGCCCTTGCGGGCAGAAAACGGAAAGACGTGCAGGAACGTCAGTGCGCACTCCTCGATCAGCGCCAGAGACTGTTCGAACATGGCTTCCGTTTCGGTCGGAAAGCCGGCGATGATATCAGCGCCAAAAACGATCTCGGGCCGAAGACGCCTTGCTTCTTCACAAAAGCGGATCGCATCTTCCCGCAGGTGCCGGCGCTTCATCCGTTTCAGGATCATGTTGTCGCCCGCCTGCAACGACAAATGCAGATGCGGCATCAGCCTCGCCTCGCCACCGATGGCCTCCATCAATGCCGCGTCGACTTCGATACTGTCGATCGACGAGATCCGCAGTCGCGCAAGATCGGGCACCAGGCGGAGAATCCGCAGGACAAGGTCACCCAGCCGCGGCTCTCCCGGAAGATCCGCGCCCCATGAGGTCAGGTCCACGCCGGTCAGCACCACCTCGTTGAAGCCCCGATCGACCAACCGCTTGATCTGTTCGACCACGACGCCTGCCGGAACCGAGCGGGAATTGCCGCGTCCGTAGGGAATGATGCAGAACGTGCAGCGATGATCGCAGCCGTTTTGAACCTGAACATAGGCCCGGTGCCGCCCGAACCCGTCAATCAGATGGCCCGCAGTTTCGCGCACAGACATGATGTCGTCGACCTGCACCCGCTCGGTCGCGCCGATCAGATCTGGCACCGCAAGACCGGCCCAAGTCTCGGCCTGCATCTTTTCGTGGTTGCCGACGACGCGGCTCACCTCTGCCATTGCGGCAAAGGTTTCAGGCTCGGTCTGCGCCGCACACCCCGTGACGATGATCTGCGCGCCCGGATGCGCGCGGGACAGGCGGCGAATCTCCTGTTTGGCCTTTCGCACCGCTTCGGCAGTCACGGCACAGGTATTCACGACGACAGCGCCAGACACGCCGGCTGCGGCGGCAAGTTCCCGCATCGCTTCCGTTTCATAGGCGTTCAAACGGCAGCCCAGCGTCGCAAAGACAGGGGCGGTCATTGATGCGCGGCCACATAGTCGGCGGCAAGCACCCCGTCGAATACCCGCGCAACTGGGCCGGTCAGCCAGACACCATCGTCGCGCCAATCGACTTCCAGCGTGCCGCCATCGACCTCAATCGCCACGCGGGGGCCGATCATGCCGCGCAGATGGGCCGCCACCGCCGTCGCGCAAGCCCCCGAGCCGCAGGCAAGCGTGATGCCGGTTCCCCGTTCCCAGACCCGCATCCGTATCCGACAGGGCGAAATCAGCGTCGCAAACTCGACATTTGTCTTTTGCGGGAAGAGGGGGTTCTGCTCGATCTGTGGGCCAAGCGTAGCAAGGTCAACCGCCGCGACATCGGGAACGAAATGAACGCAGTGCGGATTGCCCATGCCAACCGCGACAGGGTCACCCTGCAACGGCAGGTGCTGAGGATCGACTGCCGTGGCCAGCGGAATTTCCCGCCAGTCAAGTTGCGGGGCGCCCATGTTCACGGCAACCCTGCCGTCGGCCAGGCGTTCGGCCTGAAGCGTGCCACGCGCCGTGGTCAGGGTGACGCGGTCAAGTCCAGCCCCGCGCATGACATGGTCGGCTACACAGCGCGTAGCGTTGCCGCAGGCACCGGCCTGACTGCCATCGCTGTTCCAGAACACCAGACCGAAATCAGCCGTGTCCGACGCGATGATTTCCGCCAACTGGTCGAAGCCAACGCCGCGATGCCGGTCACCAATCGCGCGCGCAAGGCTGGCCGTGACCGTTCGCCCCCGCCCGCGCGAGTCGATCACGACAAAGTCGTTGCCTGCACCGTGCATCTTGATGAACGGCAGGCTGGCAGGAGTGGCCGAGTCCCTCATTTCATGCGATATACCTTCGCCCCGTGGCTTTTGCCAGAGCACCGCGCTTTTTGCCCTTGACCCCCGATGCTGGCTTGCCTAATCACCCCGCTCGTGGGGCCGGTAGCTCAGTTGGTAGAGCAGCTGACTTTTAATCAGCGGGTCACAGGTTCGAATCCTGTCCGGCTCACCACAATTTCTGCAAGGCATTGATTTGTCATGTAGATTTCCGTCTTACATCCAATTGGATTTCCGGCACATCCAAATGAGGTTCTTGCGGCGTTCCCGACACCGCCTTGAGTCGGTCGAACTCGCGGGCGTAATCGTCGTATTCCCGCATGTCGATATGTCCCGTCCAAGCGGCCCCTTGCTGGCTTGTCGCACCGCCTTCGACGGATTCCACCGCTCGCGTCTTGCGCAATCCGTGAAGGCTGACCGGCAGATCGAGGTCGCGGCAAAGACGCTGGAATAGATTGATCACTGCCTTTTCGGATCGCGGCTTGCCAGCATTCGTCGGCACAAAGCAAAGATGGCCAGCGAACGGTGCGATAGCTTGCAGCATCATCTGGCGTTCCGGTTCGAGGTGCGTCGCCCATTTCGGCAAGGGACAGGACCACGGGACATAAGCGCGCTCGCCAGTCTTGCTCTGCCGGTACTCAAGCACCCCGTCCGGCCGGATCATCTGCGGCCCTAGCCGCACCATGTCGCAAGCCCGCGCACCGGTCCAATTGGTCAGCTCCATCAGTGCGCGTGGCACGCTGCCAATGGCCCAGCGCGCCCGGAAAGCCGCCTTGTGCGCCTTTGTCCAAGGCGGCCGACGTGTCACTTTGCGGCGCTTATTGCGGAGCGTGAGGGTCATGTCCTCGGCAATGAGGCCGCGTGCCGCGCACCATGCCCCCCAGGCTCGCCACGCCTTAAGTCTATTAACCGGATCATTGGCGCTGTCGAGATCGGCGCGGATGTGAACTTGCCTCACGCCCATCGCCTTTGCCTGCCCCGCTTTGGCGCAGATCGCGTCGGCATGGCGCTTGATAATCGCGTGGTATCCCGGCGACCATTCCCGCGCCTGTGCAGATGCGAAGATAGCGCGCCAGGTGCTGGCGATGCTGCCCGCCACGATCTTAGGGGGCTCTGTGCCTTTGCGTGCCGCTGCCCATGCCGCGATGAAGTCTGGGTGATCGTGAGGCAGGTCCGGCAACTGGCTTAGCACAAGCTTGCCGCCCCGCCGCGAGCGGTGGAAGGTCTTGCCGGATTTCGGATCTCGCCAAATGTTCCGCAATTCTACACTCCGAATGCCTTGTCGCATTCCGCCACCTCCGAAGCCGCAATGTCTGGCGACGGTAGCACGGCGTGTTCTGGCCCGGCAAAGACGATTCCGGCTGGTGTCAGCACCGCCACCTTGCCGCACGCCTCTGCAGCGCGGATTGCGCGCTGAATCGTGGCTTGTGTGAAGGTGTTGCGGGCGGTCATGTCGTGGGGCCGCCGATCATTGATCGCTCATGATCAGATCGACGGTTTCATCTTCGTCGCTGGCCTCGCGCCCTGCAGCGCCCGCCGCAAGCATCTTCTGAACATCGCGCGACCACGTTGCTCCCGTTCCCTCCGCGACCGGCCGGTTAAGGATGGCAGTGGCGAGGTCGGGGTCAAACTGCATTCGCATCAAGACTTCGTTCACCTTGTGAGGCGTCGTGAGCTTCGAGAGGCCAAGGAAGCGAGCCGCAAAATTCAGGCGGGCAACGATAATCGTTGTCGTGATCATGTCCCGGCCGCTCGCGATAAGCCCGGCCTGCACCAGAGAGATAGGGTCTTTCATGCGCGACGCGCCCAGGTCAGGCGATCGCCCGGCCGCTTGGGGCTGATCAAGCATGCGGACAAGGTTGTGAACCTCGTCCAGCGCTTTCATGTCGTCCCGCGAAAACACCTTTGCGAGCGTATCGCGGTGCTGATTGTAAACGGAGACAACCTGCCCAGACTTAATCTCTTCGCCGGCCCGGTTTCGCGTGACACGGTCCACAAGCACATCCGCCACCGCGGCACGCCAGCCCCGTTTTGCCTCAGGGTTATCGCCGATCATCTGCAAGACTTCGCCCATTTCCCGCTCAGTGCCGTAGCGCGTCGGGCTGAGGATCCTGGCGGCCACGTTCCGAAGGTCTGCCTCTTGGTTGATGACGTTGCGCGCTAGGGACCGGTCGAAAACGTCTAGCGGTCGCGAGCCCGCGCGAAACTCGTCCAGATACTCGCCAAATTCTGGGACGGCTTTCACCATCACATCATCCAGCGCCCGCTTTGCTGCGATCAGCTCCGCCTTTGCGAACTGGCCTGTGTTGCTCTCCGACCGCCCGTCGATCAAATCGCCGATCGCCTTTCGGCTTTCGTAAAGTCCGGCAACGGAGGTGTCCAAAGCGTCGCCGCCCGCCGCGTTAAGCGAACTCCGCGCCGTCTGCAGCGCGCGCAAGACTTCAGGTCGCTTGGGTCCGATCATGGCCTTGTCGAGCAAATCGGCCACAGGCTGGGCGTCTGCCATAACGCCGGCCTCTTGCGCTGCGCGAAGGATAGGAAGCGCCGCTTCGTCGCGCGCCGCTCGCAACTCGCCCGGGCGTGCGCGAATAGCTTCGAGCGTGCCAGGCTGGTCCGCGCTCTCGTCCAGAATGGAAAGAAGCCGCTCGGTCGCGTAGTCGATCGCGCCCGCGTCCTGTGCTTCAAGGCGCGCTGCCAGGGCGGGGTCTCCCGATGCACGGTAGTTGCGTTCCAACCCACGCAACCCCGGGTCTTCCGTCATCGTCATGGGGCCCGGCTTAGGCGCACTCGGGCTCGGAAAGCTCGAAAGGTTTTCAGCAAGCGTGCTTCGTGCCTTGGGCAAGTCGGTCGCCATGCTTTGCGAGACGCGCGCTGCAGCGTCGGCAATGCGGTTGGAGATAGGGCCGCTGCCATCCTTAGGGAGGGGAAGCTCCCATGCTGTCGCGCGGCCTGTGACGGCCGAAGCGGCCGCCGGCAATCCATCCACAGCGGCTTTAACCCCGCCAGCGCCCGCCAGGCCGCCTGTAAGGGCAGAAAACAGGGTGGCGAGCGGCTTCCACTCGGAATCGTCTGACACGTTCTGATCGACGGCTTCCACCGCGGCGCCAGCACCGAGGCCCGCGCTTGTGTCTCCGACCACGGTCCGCCCGGCGGCTTGGCGGTAGGGATCGACCATGACTTGCGCCATGTTGTCCAACTTCGTTGGCGTCTGGCCCGTAGCGCTCGCCAAGGCCGCGGCGTCATCGGCGGCCGGAACCATACGGGCCAGCGCGCCGCCGCTCAGAGCCGCAGCGCTGCCGAACCGGTTCGCTTCATAACCGATCTTCTCCCCGGACGACATTTCGGACTTGTCGATCAGTTCCAAGCCAGCGCTTTCGGCAACTTGGCCGGCGGTATCCGAGATCGCGTCCGAACCCATCACAGAAGGCGGGAAACGGTAGTCGAGCAAGTCGGGAGCCCCTTCGCCCATGATCAATTCCGCCAAGCCGTCGACACCAGCCAAGCCGAGATTCGTCGCGCCCGTTGCGATGTCAGCCGGCAAGCCCATCAGGTCCGCAACGCCGCGCCCTGCGCCCTGCGTGCCGATCTGAAGGCCACGCCCAACGCCGTCGCCAAAGACGCTGTCGATAATGCCTCGGTCTTCTCCAACCGGCGCTGGAGGCGAAGCGGGCGCGTCTGCGCGCGGCGGCGGGGCGGCCATAGGCAGGCCGGTTGCAGCGTCCGTCGCGGGCCCTGGGGCGTTGGCCAGTCGCTGCGCAGTAATTTCCTTGGCCTTGCGCTGGATCACAGCGGGATCCGTGCCAGCCGGGAATTCGAGAATTGTTCCGTCGAACAATTCAGCTTCGATCGTCTGTCCCGAAGCAGCTGATCCGGGCAGCGCCTTGGCTGCGTGATACAGTTCTTCGGCAGAAACATTATCACCCGCGGCGTATGCTCGTTTGGCGGCGGCGCGAAGTTGCTCTTCTGTGAAGGCAGAAGCGCCTACCGTGGCCTCGCCCGCCCTTCGCGCTTCGGTGCCCGCCCCGACGATTGGGGCCTCTGTCCACTTGCCTTGCGTCTTTGGGGCCACGATCGGCGCGTCTCTCCATCCCATTCCTGTTCCGATCGTCTGTCCCGAGTCGGCCGCGCCCGCTCTTCGCGCCGCATCGATCAACCGCTTTGCCGAGGCCGTGTTGCCGTCTGCAAGCGCTTTGCGGGCGGCTTCCTTCAATTGCTCTTCTGTGAACTCGGCTGCGGTGCCCGTTGCGGGGACTGTGGTCGGATCGCCCATAAGCGGCACTCCCTGATCGTTGTTTCGCACCACGGCCCGAAACGCTCGGGCTCGCAAGTTGGGTCGACGGTGCGGCTTGGGGCAACGCGTGAAAACAGGGAAAGCGTGGGGATTGACGCTTTCTGCCAAACTCGAACGGCGCCACTACCCCTAGGGGCGGTAATCAGAAATCTGTGTCAATGCCAAGGAAAACTGGCTGGTATCGCGCTGGTGGTAAAAGGCCTTTCCAGATTGCGCGATTAGGTCGAATAAGGGATCTGCTTCATTGAAGAGGCTCTGCGTTGCCAACACGCGGTGGCGTGCCTCTTCAAAACCGTACCCACGTTCGTTTACGAGCCAGTCGATTGTGTGCAAAAGAATTCGATCGTATCCGTTGGTGGGGAGCGGCTTTGTTTGGACAAACTCATGAAACACACCCCACAAGAATTGCAGCTCAAAACTCAAAAGGATCGATGTGCCCCCGGCAGATACATACCTTGCCACGTCCGAACTCTTGATGCTTTCAGCCATAATTGCAGCCATCATCGCGCCGCTTGCATCCTTTGAAAGATATCTACCCTCTTCCATGCAACGGCGCGCGTAGTCCTCAGCAAACCTTTCGCTCGGTTTCTTAAAAGCGAGAAGCCAACTCAGCATGCTTGTCCTCCGGAAATTCGGTCATGCACCTCCCGTACAAGTCGTTTCATCGCCCGAGCGCCCATGTCGCGAAGGTTCTGACCGTCGCATTTCACAGTGTCCCCGTCGACCGCAGCCAAGCTTGCGCAAACAATTACCCCGATCATCTGGCCGCCTGTGAGCTACACTTGAGCAAAGATCGTCGACATCGCCTTGTCGTTTCGCTTGAAATCTGGGCGTGGCACAAACGTTTCAGCGGCCGAGACTACACGCACCATTTCGCCCACATGGAACATTCGCCAGCCCTTCCCGCCTATCTGGAACGCCCGTAGCGCTTCATGGCCATTCGAGTCACGCCCGTAGCAATGAGGCTCGATCGTTCTTTGTTCGCCGTCGTACCAGAAGTGCAACATTCGCCGTTCGCGTACCGCGCTGAAGACAGTCATGTTCATTGCCGCGCACTCCGCTAGGTTGCGAAGCCTCGCACTGCCCGCTTCAGTTAGCAACGCCCAACCACTAGTCAGCGCGGAATGTTCTTGGTATGTTCTTTCCATGCCTTGGCCCCACAACATCCCTGCCGATCTTCGCCCGCGCCTCGCCGCGGCGATGTCCGTTCGAAACTGCGGCCCGGCAGAGGTATGGGGCGAGATCCGCGATTGGCTTGAACGCAACGGGGTCGAAATGCCGGGAGAGGTCAAGACCGAGCAGCCGATTGAAGGTGCCCAGCGCGATCAATAAAAACCCCCGACATCGGGATGCCGGGGGTAAGTGATGTCGGAGATGCTCGCTCGCGAATAGGGCTCTGCCCGCGGTCGAGACGGTTGCCTTGTTGAAAGCCTGCCGCAGCTGCGGCTCCGCTGCCTTGATCATAAAATGCGGCTGGCGAGTTGCAACCCAAATTGCCCGCCTGTTAGCGCGACGTGGCAAGAATGCATCATCCCAGAACGGCCTGCGCCGTCACAGGAACACAATGTTAACGTGGTAGTTGCTAGGTCAGTTTTTGCTGCCGGTGCGAGTACAGGGTTTCAAACCCGCGCCATTTGAGCTGTTTGAAATTGCGTAGCCCCGCAGTGGCACCACCCACTGCGGGGTCCGTTTATGACGGGGCGGGGATCTGAAAGTTTGCAGCGCCGCGAATTTCAGCGGGGGCGTGACACAGGGTCCGGCAGGAATTTCGGGGTATACGGGGAGGGGGCGGGGTCGGGTGTCGCGCCCGGGTTCCGTCTTCCAGGCAGCCGCACGCCCATACCCGCGCCCCCGGGCCTGCCGAACAGGCAGACCTCCAAACGTCCGAACGGGCAAGTATGCGAACGGGCAGACATGCAAACGGGCCCGCGTTGGTGAAGGCGGGGCCCGCGTGCAGGATAGGCGGCCGAGCGTGCGGCCCGTCCTGTGACCGTCAAGCGGCTTTCAGCCTGCCCAGCGCAAGGCGGGCGTAGCATGCAATGAATGCATTCGCTTGCCCGGCCATCGCCTGCAGCTCCACATAAGCGCCGCGGGCGAGCTTTGGTGCGCTGTGCAGCGCAATCCCTTCAAGATCGTCGATCGCCTCATGGGCGGCCGGGACGTCGCCGGCGCGAGCCGCGTTGCGCGCGGCAAGAGAAGAATTCCAGAGATAGAGGGTTTCGTTTTCCACGATGTGTCCTTTCAAGTGGGCTACTGATTCGGATGCTAACCCATTGAAATCATGTCGGTCAACGCCAGGTTTGTCGGTCGACAAACCGGACAAACCCGACTCGCAGGGCCAAATCGACGCGCAGTTTTCCCCGCTGGCCAAACGCTAGATAACGGTGTATATCTTCTAGCAACGGTGGATGCTAGGAGATATACAATTATGTCACCCCGGTTTGTGACCTACCTTCGAGTTTCAACCAAGCGCCAGGGGCAAAGCGGCCTTGGCCTGGAAGCGCAGCGCGCGGCATGCGCGAAGTACATTGCCGGTGTTGGTGGAGACCTGCCGCCTTTGTCCGAATTCATGGAAGTGGAGAGCGGAAAGAAGAGCACTCGGCCGGAGCTTCGAAGGGCCCTCGATTTGTGCCGGGTGACTGGCTCGGTCTTGGTGATTGCGAAACTGGACCGGCTGGCGCGTAACGCTGCTTTTCTGCTTTCGCTCCGGGACAGTGGCGTAGATTTTGTCGCGGCCGATATGCCGCAGGCGAACCGCCTTCTAGTCGGGATCATGGCGCTTGTGGCAGAGCAAGAGCGGGAGATGATCTCGGAACGCACGCGCGCGGCTCTGGCGGCCGCCAAGGCGCGAGGCGTGAAGCTTGGAGGGGATAGGGGCGGTAGGGCCTCACAAGCCGCACAGGCGGCCGGTACCGCGGCACGGCGGGCCAAAGCGGATGCGTTTTCTGCCCGGCTAGCTCCGCACGTCAAGGCCGCTCAGGATGAAGGTTGTACTTCGCTGCGCCAAATTGCGGGTTACTTTGAAGAGCGGGGCATCGTCACCCCCACCGGCCGTTCAGTCTGGACGCCTAGGGCGATTGCGAACCTGCTACATCGCGTATCGGTGCAAGCGTAGGGGACTCTGTATTGCGCGTTTCTGGGTTAGCGTCCTGCGAAAACTTCCAGCCAGCTCAGCGCAAACGCGACTTCCGGCCGCAGATAGAGGCCTAAGCATGCGGCTGCGAGATTCACCGAGCACCAGATCGCGACAATGAAGCCCGCTGCGCCGACTAGGGATAAGCTGCCGGAACGGCTTAGTGCGGCGTCTAGTTTGTTCTTCGTAACCCACGATTCCCGAAAGATTGCTTCGACCTCTTGTAAGGCGGCTTCGGTGCCGCAGTCCCGTGCCCTCGCGACGTCGGCCGCAAACAGATTCCGCAACGATAGGTCCCGGGAGTGATCGGCGGTTCCAACGGTAAGGCTAACAACTGCACTCACCGATAGGAGAAGCGCAGCGGTTATGGCCGAAAAGCACAGGGCGAGATCGGAAGCGACCGAAGCGAAGAATAGGCAAGTCGTGGCAGCCTGACCGATCCAAGATAGCGTGGCAATCTGCATCACGTTCTTCTGCTCATGGGCGATCGTTAACGCGGTCGTGCCGGGCATTTGTGAACCTCCAAGAGAACGACGAGTGAAAATAGCCAAGACGTAGACTGAAGCAAAACCTGCGCCAAATCACCTTGGGCGATCAAGGCCGGAGAAGGCGCCAAATTCCGATATTGCGGCGAGAGCTCGGCTCCGGGCAAGATCATGCGCGACCGCCTTCACCGGCCCGCACACGCTATGAACGGTAGAGATAGCGAGGCCTTGGCCGTCAGTACCAACCGCCAGCCAATGGACAGTGCCGGGTAGGTCCAAGGGCCGGCTTTTCGGGAACGCCAGCACCTCGCCCCGTGATAGTGGCACCGCCACCGGTTTTCCCCCGGCCCTAATAAGCAGTGTAAAGGCCCGCGCGAGGGCTCCGACTGCCAGGGGATCGGAGACGGGCACCAGCTTCGATCCGACCAGATTTATCGTGGCGGCCGCCAAGCGGGCAGCAATCGCGGGCGCGCTTTTCCTGAGGGCTTCGCGGTCGGTTCGGTTCATTGTGTTTCCTTTGCGGAGCGGTCGTAGGACTCAGTCGAAAACGCCCGGTTTGCTTAGCCGCGCCATTCCGCTCGTCAGCCGCTTCACCTCCCGGTCCAGTTGCTCGGCTGTCATTTCGTGCGGCTCGGACTGCGCGTCCTCGTCTGCCCGGCCCAAGAGGCCGGAAGCGCGATAGATTGCGTTTATGGTCGCGCTCTTCGCCTGTGCCGGCGCCTTCGGGTCGCGTAGGAGCTTGATTGCGGCCTCGGTGGCGGCGTCCAGCCCTTCGGTGCGGATCCGGCTTAGGTTTCGCTGCAAGGATTCGCTCGGGCTCTCGTGGGGGCGGGCTTCGTCGGTCAACTGAATACGTCCTCTGCATCTGGCCCGGCTTTGGGCGGTTTCAATCTGGCGGCCCGGCGCTCTAAGGCCTCGATCGCCTCGCGAATAGCCTTGGCCACTGCGGTCTCCACAGGGGTCGCGTTGGCGCGCTCTGCCAGCATGTCGCGGAACTCACGCGTCTCCGCGGCAACTCGCCTTACTTCTGGCCCGCCGGGCTTTCTCGCGGCGTGCCAAGCGTCATAGCGGGCGCGCTCCTCGGGCGTCATCGCCGCCACGCGCGCGGCCTGCTTGGCGCGGCGGCGTGCGAGATCCTTTAGCTTCCTGTCGAGTTTCTTGGTCGACTTGCTCCGGTTCTTGAGCTGCGTCCGGTGCCAGTCCTTTCCGGACGGGGTGCTGCCCCCGTGAAGGTAGCACCGGCCGTTGCTCATTGCGATGGCAGCGCAGGCGCCCCCATCGGATCGGCGCTTGGCACCGCAGCGGGGCAGCGTCTGGCGGGCTTTCATCGCGAGCTTGAGATTTGCTCGGACGGCCGTATCGTGAGCCGCTGACCTCACTCCGGAGCCCTCCGGCTTGCAAGAATTGCGGTGCCTTTTGAGGGTTCCGGCGTTCGTGCGTTCTGGCGAAACCACTTCACCCAGCGGATAGCCTCTGACTTCAAGAGGAGGGCCAGCTCGGCACGCGGAGTGGGACTGCAAACGACAAAGTACACCGCTCGCCCTGCCGCCGCCCTCTTATCCCGGGCTCGAGCATGATCAATGACGATGGCGTATCGGCGCATCTCAGGTGCTTTCGCAGACTCTTCGTCTATACGTGGGCTTTCCCCTTCGAGCATCGGGCGGACACGCCAGACCGATCGGGGGTTTGCGGAAAACCAGGCGTCGTCACGCTTGGCGGCGAAAACGGACGCGGCAGAAGTCACGTCGCGAAGATCGGGGTCAGGCTGCATGGCCACCTCTTGTTATACGATTGAAGAAATGGATTGGCGCGGGTCGCGAATTGGTTCGCTTGGGCTTTCGCGCCGCTCGGCCGGACAGTCCGCCGGGAGCGGCGCGCACGGGCCGCGCCGGGGCCTTGTCACGTCCGGGGGTGATCTTCAGGCGCCGTGCGTGGGGTGTGGCAACTGTGTCTTGCGCGCGCGGTGGTATGGAAATGAAGAGTCCGGTGGCATGTGGGGAGTGTTTAGTAAGAGAGAGAGAGAAAGAAGATTGGTACCTCGCGTACGCAAGACACAGTTGCCACAGCTCCCGCCGCCAAACCGGTCCATTGTGGCAGGTGTGGCGGGTTTGGGCCGCTTCTGAAGACCGAAACCAACACTTGGTGGACGTTCTGTCCATGCTACGCCTCCCCGTCTGTGCCAAGCCAATTGCGCCGCGTCTCCGTCGCAAGCGCGATGCTTTCCCGCTTGGCCCTGCGTTCGTCGATTTCCCACTTCGCGCGCTCGGCAAACCGGACGTGAACCGCTGGATTCACCTCCCACTTGCTCACGCCTTCCGCATCGCGGGCCGCCCCGCGAAGCCATCCGATGTCTTCAAGTTCGCGGGTTACCTGGTCGCGGTGCCGGCGATCCCGCAACTCCCGAACCGCCTGCCCGATGTCGCGCCGCGAATAGGTGGCCTTCTCCGGCGCTGTCAGGATGAAGCCTGCGAACCGGCGAGCGTCCTTTCCTGTCTCGCCATGTTCAAAGAAGCGTTGATAGAAGGCCAGCGCATGGCGGAGCATAAAGCCGCTGAAGAGGGCCGCCCGCCGTGCCGTCTCCCCTGAGACCGGCTGAGGGTAGAATTCCGGAAATACCCCGTCGACGATGCTCCACGCGCGCCAGCACTCCACCGCGTGAAACGCCAGGGTGATGCGGTACAGCGTGCCGTTCCACTTCGCGACATGCTCAGCCCATGCCCCCGGAACGCCGGGGAAGTTCTTGAGAGAACGGATCTTGGCCTCGGCCGCACCAAGGACGGTGTGGGCTTCGTCGGACAAGACGACTGGCACCCGCCCGGGCGACTCGGCCGTTGCGAGGTACCGCACAAGCTCGTGGTATTCCTGCCCGGCGACCTCGTCTGGCTCCTCGTCTACACCGCCGCCGCGCTCGACTTCGTCGCCAAGCACGAAAAGGAATCGCTGCAACATGCCGTCTGAGCCAAGGTCACGGGCCACCTTCCCAATCCGGTCGGGCTGCGTACCTGACAATATGCTAAGCAAGGCATTCTCTGCATGCGTCGTGCCCGACCCTTGCCGGTCCACCGTGATCGAGCCGCCATCATACAGTCGGAGAAGCTGCCCCCGATCGCCTTCGCCGGATTTCTTATAGGCGCCTAGCGCGCCGAAGAGCGAAGCGAGCTCGTCTGGTTTCTGAAGCAATCCGCGCGGGTTTTCTGCGAGCATGCTGACAAGCTTTTCCATTGTGGTGTTATCAACCAGAGAACGTGGAACGGGCTTTGCCACCGGCGGGCCTTTGCGGGCCTTCGGTTCCGCTGCCCGTGCGGCTTGCTCAAGCTTGGCTTGGGCCGCAGCCGTCTTTCGACGTTCGGCGTCGATCTCGTTGAGTGGCTTCAAGGCTGCCGCAATGACCGGGCTCTTGCCAGACCCGGGCTGATCCACCAGCGAAATCCACAGCGCGCTAGGAACTCTCCAGTCCGTGTCTTTCCGCCTCGGCTGAAAGGTCAGACCGTTGCCAATAGCTCCCGCGACGACTGCCAGCGCGGCCGCGGCGGCAAAGGCTTGTGAAACGCCCTTACGGCGGGCCTCGCTCCGCGACCAGCGATCGAGAACGTCTGGAAGCGATCCGGGGGGCGGGCTGCTAAGTTGTGCGGGCCTCGCATCGCCGAAGATGTCGAAAGGCTCTCCCCAGTTTTGAGCGCGGGCCGGGGTGTCTTTCGAAGCCTGATCGTCCGTCGGTTCCGAAGCGTCCGTAGGCGGGCTGGGTTGCACTTCGAAGTTGTCTTCCGGCCGTGGCGCGCGTTCGGCTTTGGCGCGTTCGGCTTTGGCGCGTTCGGCCTCATCGCGGTACAGGCGATAGACCAGGCCGCCGTGAGCATGGCTGAAAATTTGCGGTGGGTGGCTCGTCTGCACTACGGCGACATTCCTCCCACCGCCGTATTCAGGCTCCAAAGGATCCGGGCCTGTCTTGCGGTGGAACGCGGCGGGGTTGTCCAGTACCTCGCGCACCGTCGCGCTGGTGCCGTCGTCGAAAGTCACTTCGAAGTTGCCGAAGAGATTCCCGGCGACGGCCGATTTGACCGCACGGGCTGCAGCCTCCGGCGCCTCACCGCTGGCAACGCGTTTCTCGATTAGGTCCGCTTCGCGCGCCGCCTTCACCTCTGCCGCTTCAGTCTCTTTTGCGTCAACTGCGCGCGCCCGGTGCGCGCTGCGCGCATCATCTTCGGCCGGCGTGAGCTGGGACAAGTCATCGGGCCGCAATACCCGTCCAGCGAAGAGCCGTGGCGCCTTCGCGGGCGAAGCGACAAGCCCGCCGGTAAGTACTGGACGCGCCTCGTACCAGATCCGCGACGGGTTTGAGGCCGCCGTGTCGATGAGCGTCTTGAGGATGATGGTCCCGGCGTCCGTCACGTGGCCCCAGACCCAACCGGCGGCCTCCAGGTGGGCGGCAATGCGTTTAGCAAATTCTACGGTGGCCCGGCCATCGGTGAGGACAAAGTACCAATGCTCGCCCGCCGCACCGGTGCCCTTGCCGGTGGCGGGGTTGACGATGTGTGATGAGGCGCTGGGGGACACCAGCCTTGCCGCCTCGCCCAACGCCGGACACACAGCCCGCATAACCTCTTCCAAGCCCCCAGCGGCTGCCAGCCGAGCCTTGATCTCCGCCGGGTACTCCTTCACGTCGAAGTCTAGCGGAAAGAACGCCGGTCCTTCGATCGGTCGAAAGTAGACATTGGTCCGTGCGATGATTCCTGCGTCCAGGCTCAAGCGCGGATCGTCCGCAGTAACAATGTCCCAGTGCTCGCGCCCGTCTGGCGGCAAGCCCGTCATGAAAGCTTGCGTCGGCTTCAATTTAATAATTGCGCCTCCGAGCTTCTGGAGGGCATCCGATACCGTGAAGCCGGCCGTCTTTTCCCATGCCGTTCCGGCGGTCATCGGCGCAGCGTTCCCCGTCTTCTCGACGTCGCCATTCTCCGTCGGCCCGTATCGCTTGGTCAGCGCGCCCGACTTGGAGTCGAGAACAGTCAACCGAACCGGGCCGACATTTTGCGACAAAGGAGTGTCGCTTTCGTCCGCTTCTATTGACCCCGGCGGGGATTTTGCGGTATCAAAAGCCATTCCCGGCTCTCCTTCTCTTTAACCCCGATCGCATTTGCCGTGCGGTCGGGGCCGCTACATTCTGGGTTTTTGGACCGGCGCGATATGGTCCGTGCTGGACGCGCTAAGGTGTATTCAGTGGACCGCGGATGTGAGCGGACGTGCCGAGTTCAGAGCTTGCCGGGGGACCGATCGCGACCGGTCGACAAGCGCCTGAAGGCTTTTCACGGTGACGACTTCGCGCCCGCCGGTCGGCAGATAGACGGCCTCAAGTTCGCCGGTACAAATTGCATTGCGTGTCCAGGTCGGGCTACGTCCAACGACGCGTGCGGCCTCTGCCAGTGACAGGAATTGGCAGTCTTGCCAGCCTAGCCAGCCTAGCGGCTTGCGGGAGTTTTCCATGCGATGAGCCCTTGTGAAGGTGTACGGGCGAAGGGTCGCCCGTACTCCAACGCGTGAAAACGCTTCAGTGAGCGGCTTTGACGCTTTCGCGGAACGCCGGCCAGACCTCTCGAACCCGCTCGCGCATCAGTTGGCAAGCGGCCCAACCTCCGGCGTCCAGATCCGTAGCGCCTGGTTGGCATTTGGACCGGAGATCTAGGAGAGCCCTCCGCCCGCCACCAAGGATTGCGCGGCTTAGCGCGTCGGGATGCAATCCCAGCATTTTGGCGAGCTTGGCCCGCTGGTACCTCTCGCCGCTTTCGTGAAGGAGGCGTTGCTCTTCCTGCCAGGTGAAAAAGGCTACAAGCTGGTATAGGCCGGAATTGCCCGGGGATCCGGCACGCTTGGGCGCCGACCGCTGGTCGAGTTCCTTCAGGCCAAGCGCGAAGATCGCGACTTGGTATTCGACTGCGGCGTTGATGTACGGTGCGAGTGCGCCGTCCAGATCGGTCGCGCCGTGCGCAATGAAGGCCTCTCGGGTTTCCCGCAGAAAGACGCCAGCAAAACCGTCGATCAGGTCCGCGAGCTCTTGCTCTGGGGTCTTGCTCGGGTCGGAGCCGATTTCCTTAAGGTAGCGGACCCAGCGTGATCCCTCTACGGGTTCACGGAAAGGGAAGCGACGGCTTCCCGGCATTTCCGGCTGGCGGTCACGCTTCAGCATGATCAGCCCTCAGCCAGGCCCGGACATCGGCTGCCCGATACCGCGGCGAGTGTCCGTTGATTCGCGTAATCTTGGGGCCCAGACCCTTGGCGGCCCATACACGGAACGTAATCCGAGCGAAGCCCGTGAGCGCTGCCAACTGGGCTTGGTTGAGCAGATAATCATCCTGAAGGGTATCCAGGGCGGGGACGTCCGGCGCGTGGGCGCGCTGCGGCATGGCGAAACCTCCAAATCGGCCACCGACCCTTTCAGGGTCAATGACGGGTTGTGACTGGGAAGTTTACAGTTGCCGCATGCCCCACATTTTCACCGGGTCGGTCATGCTCATTCGCGGCGGGCTCTCTAAACTGCTTTCGGACGTATACTGAACAGTGGTGAACGTCAAGAGAAAAACGCTTTATAATCAGACGTGTATGTCAAAGGTATGCACTTGTATGTCATGTTTATGTCCCTTGATTGCAGGTGCCCGCCGGGTCGGCAGCTACCCAGATCGGACTTTCTCCGTACATCCAATTCGGGCTAAGCCATTGAAGCGAAACAGGCCGCTTTACATCCAAAGCGCGCGGAAAACACTGCGATTTCAATGTTTGTCAGATAACTGTCCGGCTCACCACTCAAGCAAAATGCCCGGGCCTTGCGGTCCGGGCATTTTGCTTGAGTGGGCTCAGATCATACGGATGGTTTCCTTGCCCACCGCCAGCACATAGCCGCGTCTGGCGATGGTCTTGACCAGAAGTTCGGACACGAGCTGGTTGCCCAGCGTATCGCGCAATCGCTTGACCCGCGTTGCCCCGGCCGCTTCGTCGCAATCGGCCTCGTTGCGTCCCGAAATCACCGCCTCGATCTGCGCGCCGGTCAGAACCTCGTCGTCCATCCGTGCCTCGGCAAGAACCGAAAGCGTTTCCAGTGCAGCCTCGGTCAGCGAGAATTCCAGATCGTTGATGTAAACGGCGCGCGCCTCTCGGCTGATCATCAGGCTTGCCACCTGAATCCCCGACCGCTGGATTGCCGAAATGCGACGGTTCAGGGCGATGATCGTCACCAGAAACACCAGCGTTGCAACCAGCAGTGCCGTCGAGAATACGAGCAGTACGAAAATCACGCTCCGATAGCTGATCAGCACGTCCTGGAACGAGGTTCCGGATTGGGCGAGAATCTCCAGCAGCTTGATTTCGGCCCCGGTCGTCAGATCGTTGTTTTCGACAAAGATCCGCTCCACCCGCGCATTGAACGCGTTTGCATCAGGCAGGTTGGCAAACAGCAGAACTGCCGCTGCCAGCAGGATCAGGACAATCGCCGCAATACCAAAGGCAACAACGCGGTTGCCCGCCTTCAAACTGTCAGTAACGGAGGAAGTAGGCTCCGGCACTCGCTTTCCTTTCCTCCAACCCTTCGGGACCGAACGTGGACAACACAGTCAACAACGTCCAGCCGTCAGAGGCAAGGCGCGGCGCGAGTTCGCCTTCTGCGGCGCCGGGGTTGCAGTTTCCATCGGACACCTGTGCCACACCGTAGTGCAGCTTGAGCGGTTCGTCACGTTTCGCCTTGTAATCGGCATAGCACTCTGCCGCCGCCGGGCCACCAAGGGCCAAAATAAACGCAACGGTGAGGGTCAGTCTGGTCATGGTCCCGCTCCAGATAAGACAGCCATGTGGGAAGGCAACGACTGTGGCCGGAACATGCGCTGACACGCGCTGATATTCAATATCAACGCAAGTTTACGGCCCTTGTTATCGCATAGCAGCGAAGCCGCAGATGGCAGATATGCCATAGCGATTTCGCGCTATTGCTTGTCTTTCTGGCCACAGGCGACCGTCACGGCATCGGCCAAGCGATGAACACCTGCCCCATCGCAAGGCACCCTTGAAGTGTATCGCAAGACAGGAATCTCGCCCATGACCAGCCCATTCAAAAGCCCGTCGACGCTTATTCCCCGCTCGACCCTGCGGGATGCTGCCACCTTGGGTGGCCCGTCCGGCCGCAGCCTTTCGGCCCTGATCACTGCGGGTGCCGCCATCCTTGCACTTGTTCTTGCCACGGCGATGCCAGCGCACGCGGGCAAGAAGGATGATCTTGCAAAGGCCCTGATCGCGGCGTTGGTCCTGGGCGCGATCGTGTCCGAGACCGCGCGTGCCGATCCAGCCCCGGTTCCCCTGCCTGCGCCGGAACCGGTCCGCAAGAACCGTATTCCGGCAGTCTGCGCGATTTCCATCGAAGGGGCGGAGCGCGACGTGACCCTGTTTCCCGAAAGCTGCCTGCGGCGCGAAGGCTTTACCCGGCCCCTTCCTCGCACCTGTGGAAATGAGGCCCGCATCTTCGGGCGCGATGACCGTGTTTTCAGCGTGCAATGCCTGCGCGACGCCGGATACCGCATCTCAAGCCGTTGAGGCGGCTCGAGGCGACGTGGTGGCACCCTTGACCGCCACGTCATGCCTTGGGGGCGCAAGGTTGAGCAGCTTGCGCCCCCCTTTTTCTGTCGGCTGGTCTGCGCTATTCACGCGCATGGGCGCCTCACTTCCTGATTTCAGTTACGAAACCGCCACGCAGGCACAGGGCTTTGCCTATGTTGTTGGCGTTGACGAGGTGGGGCGTGGGCCGCTTGCCGGCCCGGTGACTGCTTGCGCCGTGCGCCTAGACCCCGGTCGGATTCCAAAGGGGCTGCGCGATTCAAAGGTGCTGACGGCCAACCAGCGCGAACGTCTGCACGACGAAATTCTTGCCGTTGGCGAAGTCGCGATTGCCCATGCCAGCGTCGCCGAAATTGACAGCCTGAACATCCTGCGCGCCAGTCATCTGGCAATGGAGCGCGCTATCGGGGCGCTTGGTGCCGATCACGCGCTGATCGACGGAAACATGATCCCGCGCGGGCTAGCGTGCCGTGCAACACCGATTGTGAAGGGCGATGCGCTTTGCCTGTCGATTGCCGCCGCCTCGATAGTGGCCAAAGTGACACGCGACCGGATCATGGTGGATTTGGCGCAACAGCATCCCGGCTACGGCTGGGAGACGAACGCAGGATACCCGACTCCCGCGCACCTGGAAGCCTTGCTAAATCTTGGCGTGACCGCTTGGCATAGGCGTTCATTCCGGCCCGTCTACAACATATTGTATCAAGGGGTTTCTGTAAGCTGTTGATTCAATAAAGAATTTGACGGCGAATCGCCGCTGACTCATGCTTGTGACCAAGATCGGCACATGAACGAGGCCGACGCAGAGGCAGAGAATGGCGACGAAATTGGCTACGGCGGCACCTGTGCTGCCGCTAAACCAGATCATGTCTGGGGATTGCATCGAAGAGATGAACAGGCTGCCGGCAGGATCGGTGGACCTCATCTTCGCCGACCCACCCTACAATCTGCAACTGAGGGGTGACCTTCATCGGCCCGACAATTCCAAGGTCGATGCGGTGGACGATCACTGGGACCAGTTTTCCAGCTTCGCCGCCTACGACAGCTTTACCCGCGACTGGCTGGCGGCCGCAAAACGACTGTTGAAGCCAAACGGGGCGATCTGGGTGATCGGGTCGTATCACAACATCTTCCGGCTTGGCTCGGTCCTTCAGGATCAGGGCTTCTGGCTGTTGAACGATGTGGTCTGGCGCAAGTCGAACCCGATGCCGAACTTCAAGGGCAAGCGGTTGACCAACGCCCATGAGACGCTGATCTGGGCGTCCCGCGACGAGGCGGCGAAATACACCTTCAACTACGAGGCGCTGAAGGCGCTGAACGACGGGCTTCAGATGCGGTCGGACTGGGTGCTGCCGATCTGCACCGGACATGAACGCCTGAAGGACGAGAACGGTGACAAGGCGCATCCGACGCAAAAGCCGGAAAGCCTGCTGCACCGCATTCTGGTGGCCACCACCAATCCGGGCGACGTGGTGCTGGACCCGTTCTTCGGCACCGGAACCACCGGGGCGGTCGCAAAGATGCTGGGCCGCGATTTTATCGGGATCGAGCGCGAAGAAGCCTACCGCAAGGTCGCGGCAGGGCGGATTGCACGGGTGCGTCGGTTCGATGCCAGCGCGCTGGAAATCACCGGATCCAAGCGGTCTGAACCGCGGGTGCCCTTCGGGCAGGTCGTTGAACGCGGCATGTTGCGGCCGGGCGAGGAACTCTTCTCGCTTGGCAACCGCTTCAAGGCCAAGGTCCGCGCCGATGGCACGCTGATCGGGCATGAGGTCAAGGGGTCGATCCATCAGGTCGGCGCTGCACTGGAGGGCGCGCCGTCCTGCAACGGCTGGACCTACTGGCACTTCAAGCGAGACGGAAAGATGGTCCCCATCGACATCCTGCGCCAGCAGATCCGCGCCGAGATGGAAGCTGACACCAGCCCCACCCACTGAAAGATTTCTACGCCTGTCTCCCCGGACCGCCCGGGTTGACCCCTGCCCCGCCATGCCCAGCATGGCGGGGCTTTTTCGCCTGTCGCACGGCGTCGGTTGCGGACTGATTGCGATTGATGCCCCATCGCCGCAGCATCCAGACGGAGACAGGACATGAACGGCGCTGAAACGCTGGTGAAGACCTTGCTGCAAAGCGGTGTCGATGTGGGTTTGCTGACCCCGGCGCGCCTGGCCAAGCGTGCTGCCAAGTCCTCTGGCGCGCGCCTGCGCTTGTCTTTTGCGGCACCACCTTGCCGGCCGGGTTCTATGCCTATCCCGGCAAGCCCTCCACGTGTGCCACTCCGGCAGACGTTACAGCGCGACCGGGTTCAGCGCCTTGTTGTAATCGTGCCAGTTGGTGATGTCCGGATAGTGCCGCTTGCGCCAGCGTTTGACCCTCGGGTTCATCATCATCCGCCAAAGCGGCGGCACCATCGCCGCGGCGGTCATCACCGGATAGCCGTAGGGCAGTTGCGGGGCATGAGGCTCGGGATGTGTCTGCAGCAGCGGAAACCGACGGTCCGGTTTGACATGATGATCGGAATGGCGCTGCAGGTTGATCAAAAGCCAGTTGGACGCCCGGTGCGACGCGTTCCATGAATGACGCGGCAGGGCACGTTCGTATTTGCCCGCGCCGATATAGCGACGCGTCAGCCCGTAATGCTCGACATAGTTCACCAGTTCCAGCTGCCAGATCGCGATGCACGCCTGATAGGTGAACAGTGCCAGCCCCTCCCACCCGCCAAGGACAAGTGCAACAACAAGCATCACACCTTGCAGCGCGAAATAGCGCCAGAACGGGTTGGACGTGTGGTGCCAGGGCAGATTGCGACGCGCCAGCATCTGCGCCTCGGCGCGCCAGGCAGAGCCAGGGCAACTGATCAGGACGCGCAAGAAATAGCGCGGGAAACCTTCGTTGTAGCGCGCGGTCACCGGATCGCGCGGGGTGCCGACCCAGGTGTGGTGGACGCGCAGGTGTTCCGAGCGGAAGTGTGAATAGAGAACGCTGGCAAGCAGAAGGTCGCCAAGCCAGCGTTCACCGCGCGATTTCTGGTGCATCAGTTCGTGCGCGTAAGTGATGCCAATGGTGCCGGAAATGATACCCATCCCGAAGAAGATGCCGATCTTTTCCAGCGCCTCCAGATGGTCGGCCCGCGGAACATACCACAGCATGAGGCAAAGGAGCGCAAACTGGATCGGGAACCAGACCAGCGTCACCAACCGGTGCAGGCGAAGCGCGCTGTCGGCGGTGTCCGGGTCCGGGTTCGCCTCGTTCAGGCCGGTCACCGCGTCGAGGAGGGAAAACAGCCCCCATGATGCGAGGGGGAGGAGAAGCACAGTCCAGCCGCCCTGCGTCATCCCGACCAAGGCCAGCGGAATGAGGCCGAGCGAGAAGAAGAACGGAAGGGCGCTTGGAAGGGCTGCAGCTTTCATGTTGCCTATATAGTGCGTTTCCGGGCGGGCTCAACGCGGCGAAAGGGCCGCCGATGCCAGCATCAGGGCCTTTCGCATGACGGTGGGAAGATCGGTCGGCTTTGGTCGGGCCCAGTGGCCGCGAAAGGGTGCCGAATGCAGAGGGGCGCTGTGCAAGGTGAGAACGAGGTGGAAATGGGTGAAGGTGTGGCGCACCTCGCCGATGGGCTGCCATGCAGCGTCGGCGGGGGCGGGGCCGCCTGCGCCATCCCAGCCATCGCCAGGAAAGCCGAGCATGCCGCCCAGAAGGCCCTTCTCGGGCCGTGTCTCCACCAGCCAGTCTCCGTCGCGGTGGCCGAGCCAGAGGGTGCCGTGTCGCGTGGGCTTTTCCGGCTTTGGGGTCTTGCGGGGAAGGGTGTCCTGAACGCCTTCTGCCCGAGCCGCGCAGGGATCGGACCACGGACACAGGCTGCAGGCAGGCTTTCGCGGGGTGCAGATGGTGGCGCCGAGGTCCATCACCGCCTGAGCATGGTCGCCGGGCCGAAGCGGGGGCGTGAGGCTGGCGGCCAGCGCGCTGAGCGCGGGCTTGGCGGCGGGCAGCGGTTTTTCGACGCGAAAGAGGCGGGACATGACCCGCTCTACGTTGCCGTCCACCACGGTGGCGGGCTGGTCGAAGGCGATGGCCGCGATGGCGGCGGCGGTGTAGGAGCCGATGCCGGGCAGGGCGAGAAGGCCGTCGCGTGTGGTGGGGAAGCGGCCGTCGTGGAGGGTGGAGACGGCGCGGGCGCATTTCAAGAGGTTGCGGGCGCGGGCGTAGTAGCCGAGGCCGGCCCATTCGGCCATCACATCGGCGTCGTCGGTGGCTGCCAAATCGCGGACTGTCGGCCAGCGGGCTGTGAAGCGGTGGAAGTAATCGCGGACGGCGGCGACGGTGGTTTGCTGGAGCATCACCTCGGAGAGCCAGACCCGGTAGGGGTCGGGGCGGACGCCGAGGGCGCGGTCCTGCGGCGAGATCCGCCAGGGCATGATCCGGGCGTGGCGGTCGTACCAGCGGAGGAGGTCGTCGGAGAGGGCGGTCGGGTCGGCGGGCAAGGGGCAGCCTTCGGATGGGGGCGGGGGGAGGATAGCGTGGCGGGGGGAAAGGGCCAGCGAAAATCAGGGTGGAGGTGGCCCTGTCCCACCGTGGGACATCGGGTGTCCCACGGTGGGACAGGGGTGAGAATTAAACAAGATCAAGTGGTTGTGTTGCGTCGTTAAGGATTTCGTCAGGTTTCGGGCCCGCTTTTGTCACCGATTGGGGTTTGGTTAAGACTTGCGCGGGGTCGATTGTGGAGCGGCTTGCGCCGCAAGGCTTTGGCCGTCGCCCGCGCGGCATGGCCGCTTGGCTCTGCCGGGGGCCAGCCCCCGGACCCCCGGGATATTTGGCAAAGGGGAAGGTGTCGGGCGGG
>JAUYQR010000005.1 GCA_030697175.1 Paracoccaceae bacterium
CGGCACACCGCCTTCGGCCTGACGCAGGATCGCGATGATCTGCGCCTCAGTGTATCTGCTTGTCTTCATTCAGAATCTCCTCGTTCATCTTGCCGAGAAAATTCTACTTATGCAGCCCCCTACTTTCGGGGGGGATTACCGTTTCAGTCCAGGCGACAACGGTCGAGGGCATGTCGATGATGACGAAATCGAAGTTCGCCTGCGCCATGTCGAGGATGCGGCCAATGTCTTCGCCGGTGACGATGTCAAGCGGCAGCATGTCGGCGGGTGCAGTGAAGACGTGCAGCTTGTCGTTGAAGGTAAGCATCGACTTCAGGAAGCTGTCGCTGTCGGCCGAAGCGGTGTCGCCGAGGATTTCCATGACGGCCTCGCGGCGCGACAGATCGAGGTAGGTGGCGATCGAGCCGAACTGGAAGTCGAGATCGAGGATGCAGACGCGCGGGGCGTCGGTCGGGGTGATGGTGGCCAGTTCCCACGCGAGGTTGGCGGCAAAGGTCGAGGCGCCGACGCCGCCGGCCATGCCGTGCACGGGAAGGATCACACCGTTGCGGTCGCCCTTGGCACGGAAGGTGGGGACGACGCCGCCATCGGCATCAAAGCCGGCGGGCATCACCGGATCGGGGCGGCGCAGGCGTTCCAGCACATCGTGCAGGGCGCCTTCGGGCAGCGGGTAGGGGACGAAGTCATCAGCCCCGAGTTTCAGCATCTGATGCAGGACGGTGGGGCTGATCTGGTTGGCGATCAGCACGACCTTCACCTTGCGCGCCTTGGCGGCCTTGATCACGTCGCCGATCTTCTGCAGTTCGGTTTCGTCTTCGCTGTCGACGGCGATGGCGATGAATTGCAGCGACGAGCTGTCGGGCTGGCGCAGGAACACCAGCGCATCGTCGAAGCTGAGGTCGCCCCACGCCTCGCCCAGTTCATGTTCCATATCGTCGATCAGGAGGTCGAAGCGCTGCACGTCGCGTGAAACGGTGCAGGCTAGGATCGGCGCGGGATCCGGCTGAAGCGTGGCAGTGCTCGACATACTCGTATCGTCCTTTTCAGTGCCCGGACCGCAAACCCCGTCGCTACCACGAGATTGTGGCAGCATTCAGAAACAACGACTGGGACGCGGGGTGCGGCTCGGCAGAGGTCCAGTTTCAGCGACCATGGTCAGAGATGGTGGCGATAATTGGGCCAAAAGCGCATTATTGTTGGGTTTCTTCACAGTTTGGAAACGACGAAGGCCGGGCGATCGGCCCGGCCTTCGGAAGACTTGCGGTTGATGGCGGGTTATTCGCCGCCGGTAACCTGCGTTTCGATCACCACGTTCGTCGGGTGTGGCCTGACGGCGCTGCCGACATATTCGCGCCAGATGATTTGGGCGTATTTGCCGTTCAGCACCAGCGGTGCCGAATCGACGAAGCCGGAAACTTCGGTGACGGTGCGGCGGTTGCGTTCCTCGGGGGCCGAGGTCTGGATGATCGGACGGGTCTTGCCGTAGGACACCACCGCCTCGACGCGCGACCCGGAGATCCCGAGCGAGGTGAGGTAGGCCACGGCAGCTTTTGCCCGACGCAGGCCAAGCCGCTGGTTGTAACCGGCCGAGCCGACAAGGTCGGTATGGCCGAACACGCGGAAGCGCACTTCGGGGAACTGCTTGATGAAGTTCGCCTGGGTCCGCAGGATGGCACGGGCTTCTTCGTCAAGTTCGGCCGAATTGAAGGCGAAGTTGATCGTGTCTGGCACCTCGGCCGAGAACCGTTCGGCGAGGGCCACGGTGTATTCGATCTGACCCGACTGGATCAGGGTGTTGTTCATTGTGGCGTTGCCGAAATCACCCTTGTCGACTTCGGAGCCAACCTCCTTGTCCCAGGTCCGGGTGGCGGTTCCGCACGCAGCCAGCGCGAGGATGGCCGATGTCGCAAACAGCTTGGAAAACATGCTGGTCATCGCCTTACTCCATCACATAGCCGTAGGAACTGCTGAAGTCCTGCCGGGCCACTTCGCCCGCAGCACCCTTGGTCGTCCCGCCATCCACCTGCCCGTTGAGGAACAACTGGCGTTCCGTCGGGATGCGGACACGGTCGGTCGGCAGGGCCAGCGCCTCGCCGGAGACCGGGGTCACCAGATGCGGGGTGATGATGATCACAAGCTCTGACTGCGAGCGCTGGTAGTCGGCGCTGCGGAACAGGGCGCCAAGGACCGGCACATCGCCAAGCCACGGAACCTGACCGTTCAGATCGCGGAAGTCATCCTGCAAAAGCCCAGCGATTGCAAAACTTTGGCCATCGCGCATTTCAACGGTGGTCGAGGTTTCGCGGCGCTTGAAGCCGAGGAGGGTGAGGCCGTTGCCCGCTTCGACCACCACGGTCGGGTCAAGCGACGACACGGCCGCGTTGACGGTGAGGTTGATGATGTCGTCATCCACCACGGTCGGGGTGAAGTTCAGTTCCACACCGAAGGGTTTGAATTCAACGGCGATGGTGCCGTTTTCCTGCGAGGCCGGAACCGGGTATTCACCACCGGCAAGGAACTTTGCCTCCTGACCGGACAGCGCGGTCAGGTTCGGTTCGGCAAGGGTGCGAACCATGCCTTTGGATTCCAGCGCTTCGACCAGGACGGCAAAGCCCACGTCGCCGATGCCGAAGCCGACGCCGATACCGCCACCAGAACCCTGGTTGCCGATGGCAAGCTCGGTTGAACCGGGGGCGCCAATGGTGCTGCCGGCGACAAGATCACCCGCGCCGAGGCCGAGCGAAATCCCGCCATCCGTTCCGCTGCCGGTAATGGTGAGGCCGGAGCTGAGCGCCTTGCTGACCGACCGCTGCATTTCTGCGAAGCGGACCTTCAGCATCACTTGCTGGGTGCCGCCCACGTTCATCAGGTTGGACACCCGGTCAGGCGCGTAGCGGTTGGCCAGATCAAGCGCGCGGTCCAGTTTGGCGGTCGACGACACGACACCCGACAGCACGATGCCATCGTTTGCGGTGCGAACCTCGATCTTTTCGCCCGGAAGGATCTGCTGGAGCCGTTCCTTGAACTCGGCCACGTCGGGTGTCACGTTCACGTCGACGTTGGAAATCAGTTTGCCCTCGGGTGACAAGAGCGTGAGCGTGGTGCGCCCCGGTGCCTTGCCAAGAACGTAGATCGACCGGTCGGACAAGGTGGAGATGTCCGCGATGCCGGGGTTGGCGATGGAGAGTTCAGCGAAGGGAACGTCGCTTTCGACGACGACGGCCCGGTTCATCGGAACATTAAGTGCTTCGGACGCTTCGCCCTGCATCACGCGCAGGACTTCGGCGGAAACCGGCGTCATGGCTGTGGTGCCAAGAACGGCCCCCAGACATCCGGCCACAAGAATTCGTTTCATGCTCATGTGATCTGCCCTTTCGATCACGCCTCGGTTCGGGTCTTAGCGCCCATAATTCCGCAACCATGCAGGACATCAGGTTTATTTGCAATAATCAGGTGGTTGGAAGGTTTTGTTGATGTGGATAACATGCAACAGCGCGCAAACTGTGGCGGAAATGAAAAGGGCGCGGCCCCATATGATGTGGCCGCGCCCCGCAATTTCGGGTTGTTTCATTCCTTGCAGGGGATCGGGATTTCGACCACCTCGGCGCCTTTGCGGGTCTTGATGGTGCAGACCTGTGCTGCTTCGACCTGCTGGACTTCCTGTTCCTGGAAACCAAGAAGGGTGTCGCCGTCGACCTCGACCGTGCCGACGGCCACGTCGGTGGCATCGCCCACCAGCGACATCGACAGGCTGCCCGTCGCCTGAGCCTGCGCCAGCCGCGCGATCTGTTCGGGGGTGCCGGCGACGGTGATTGTCTGGGCCACGGTGCCGAAGGATGACTGGCCCTGGTCGGAGGCGTTGTCGACCGCGATGACCTGGATGGCGGATTCGATCAGGCGCGTGATCTCGCCGTTGGAGTTGGAGGTGCTGCCCGTCCAGTAGATGTCGATGGAGTCGTCGGGCTGCACGAAGTTCGCCACGCCCGAGGCGACGCCGACCTTGATCGCGAACGCGCGCATCCCCTTGCCGAGCTTGCCGGTCAGGCCCGCAAGTTCGCCGGGTTCGGTGACGCGGGTGGTGAGGACCGGCTCGAAGGCTTCGATCGAACGCATCAGATAGCGCGGGCCGTTGGCGTTTTCGGGAAACAGCAGGGCCTCGTCGCGGAAGATGTTTTCGGGCAGCGCCTTTTCGGGCCAGTAGATCTGCACGACATCTTCGGGCGACAGGGCGTCGCCGTATTTCTTGGGCTTGTTCACGACATAGACCTGAACCAGCGTTCCGGCCTTGGCGTTCAGTTCGCGTTCACGCTGCAACGCGCTTTGCGTCTGTCCGATGAAGTTTTGCGCCATATAAACGGCCGCCCCCGCAAGCGCGAGGCCGGCCAACAGGACCAAACCGAAGATAGCTCTCATCTTCCATCACTCTCTTTTGTCCGGGTCGAAGCAACCGATCCCGGGTCACATAGCCATTCATCCACCACCGCGAAACCGGATGCGGGGGGATGGGGTGGCGGGGTCTACTCCACCGAGGCCAGGAAGGCGCTTGCGGCGCCAAGGCGTTCGGCGATGTAGGCGGCAAGTTCGCCGACCGAAGGGACGATGAGCGGCATCACGATGATGACCATCGCCACGACGCTTGCGGTCAAAACCACAAAGTCGACGGTTACGGCGCCATCGTCATCCTGGAGAAAGGCCTTCATTGTCTGGCGCATCCGTCATCTCCGTCTCACTGGCGGTTTGGAGTTCTTTGGCAATTCTGGCGTTTGAATACGGCGAAACTAAGGGCCGCAATCAGGCTTTTCTTGGGAACCGGGCCATCGCTGGCGGGGCTTTTCAGGAAAACGGGCCGCGCTTCAGGTGAAGCGCGGCCCGTGTTGGCAGACTGGCGTCAACCGATCACGGGGTGCCGTCAGCAGCCTTCATCGCGGTGCCGGCGGCGCCGATTTCGGTGCCGATGTCGGTGGCGAGGGTGGAGACGGCCGGACGCACGGCGGCCAGAACGATCAGGCCGAGGCCCACAACAGCAGCGGTCAGCACAACCCAGTCAACGGTGACGGCGCCGGTTTCGTCTTTGATGAAGTTCATGAACATGGTCGAAATCCCTTTCTGGGGGCTGAGGATAAACGTGTTGCAACCGTTACAGTTCGCTTGGGCCTGGCTTCAGGCCCGTCGTTCCGTTCGGTATGAGGGCATTTAGCGGGTCAATCGTGGCAGGAGTTGGGAAGGCGGAAGGTGTTTTTGCGCCAATACAGCGGTGAAATTGTTGGCAGGCATCCCGGTTTGCGGTCGAGCGGCGCAGCTTGTCGCGCAAAAAAGAAACAGGCCGCGCTTCGATTGAAGCGCGGCCTGGTTCATGACCCGAAGGTCAGGTCGATCACGGGGTGCCGTCAGCAGCCTTCATCTTCGTGCCAGCAGCGGTGATTTCGGTGCCGATGTCGGTGGCGAGGGTCGAGACAGCCGGACGCACAGCGGCCAGAACGATCAGGCCAAGGCCCACAACAGCAGCGGTCAGAACGACCCAGTCAACAGTGACGGCGCCGGTTTCGTCTTTGATGAAGTTCATGAACATGGTGGTTTCCCTTTCCAAAGGTGCACAAGTCAGGTCAGCAACCGTTCCGGCTCGCTTCGGTTCAGCGTCGTCTTGCTGTCCCCTTGCCGTTCGGTATGCAGCCATATAGCCCCCTAATCGTGGCGGCAGTTTGGACACCGAGCGGCGTTTTCGCGCGGACCGAAAAAAACTGAAAAAGAGGGTTAAGCCAGCCAAATGGATGGATTCTTTTCTAAACGCTCTGTTAAGCACTCTACCCTAGGGCGTGGTTTTTTGGTCAAATCTGGCGAAAATGCCATGATTTGTGCCTGAAACTGCTGGCCGGAGGGGCGATTCTCTGCAAGCGTTCCGGCAAAAGAACAATAAGAGCAGGCATACCGCAGATGCGGACCACGACAGGCGCGACACTGGCGATTCTGTGCGTCCTTGCCCCGTTCATGGCGGCGGCAGAGGATTTTTCGTTCAAGCGCATCAAGGTGGGTGAAAGCCTGCCGGGCAAGCGCATCACGGTGCAGATCGACCCGGCGGAACAGGCCCGGCGGCTGGCGGCCTTGCCAAAGGTCGACCCGAACCCGGTGCGCGTGCATCCCGAACCGAAGGCCGCCGAGACCGGGCGGGAACCGTCCGGCCCGGCGCCGAAGTCATCCTATGCGTGGTTCTGGGATGCGGTGCCAGCGGGCATGACCGAGGTGTCGGGACGGTTTGACATGGCGATGGCTGCCCTGGCGCAGGGGCCGGGGGGAACGGCGGTTCGCGGGCCACGCCTGCAGCACATGCAGGAGATCGCGGAATCCTACGGGACCGACATTCTGAAGGCGACGATCGGCACCAAGGTTTCCCCGGCGCTGGTGCTTGCGGTGATCGGCATCGAAAGCGCGGGGCGCGCCGGGGCGGTGAGTTCGGCAGGTGCGGTGGGGTTGATGCAGCTGATCCCCGATACGGCGAAGCGCTTTGGGGTCACGGATTCGGCTGATCCGGTGGCCAACATCAAGGGCGGCGTGGCCTATCTGGACTGGCTTTTGGGCGAGTTCGACAACGACCCGCTGATGGTTCTGGCGGCCTATAATGCGGGCGAGGGCGCGGTGCGGGCGAACCAGGGCGTGCCACCCTATGCCGAGACGCGCGATTACGTGCCGAAGGTGCTGGCCGCGTGGCAGGTGGCGCAGGGGCTGTGCCTCAGCCCGCCGCAACTGGTGACCGACCCTTGCGTGTTTCGGGTGATCGCCGCGGGCGGCTGATGCGAGGCCATTGCCAGAAAAGTGCTGCGGGCCTTCCGGGCCGCCCGGCATGGCGCGCAGCCACGGCCACACGAACGATCGTTGACGACGCGGAATGGGCCGGTGGATTACCCGGCCCTGTCGGTTCCTATACGATCGTTGCTTCGGTCGCGGCGCGCAGGTCGGCCTCGGTCACGCCATCGGCGAGTTCGACGATGTGCAGTCCCTTGTCGCCGACATCAAGCACGCCAAGGTTGGTGATGATGCGGTCAACCACGCCCTTGCCGGTCAGCGGCAGGGTGCAGTCGCGCAGCACCTTTGATTCGCCGTGCTTGGAGGTGTGGTCCATGACCACCACGACGCGGCCGACACCGGCCACAAGATCCATCGCCCCGCCCATGCCCTTGACCAGCTTGCCGGGGATCATCCAGTTCGCCAGATCGCCCTGTTCGCTGACCTCCATCGCGCCAAGGATCGCCATTGCGATCTTGCCGCCGCGGATCATCGCGAAGGACTGCGCAGAATCGAAGTAGGCGGTTTGCGGCAGTTCGGTGATGGTCTGCTTGCCGGCGTTGATCAGGTCAGGGTCTTCTTCGCCTTCAAACGGGAAGGGGCCCATGCCGAGCATGCCGTTTTCCGATTGCAGCGTGACGTTGACGCCTGCGGGGATGTAGTTCGAGACCAGCGTCGGGATGCCGATACCAAGGTTGACGTAGGTGCCGTCCTGCAATTCCTTGGCCGCACGGGCGGCGATCTGGTTGCGGTCCCAGCCTTTTGCCTCGCTCATCATGCGGTCTCCTTCTTGCGGACGGTCCGGTTTTCGATGCGGTTCTTGCGCGCGCCGCCGATCAGGCGATGGACATAGATCCCCGGCAGGTGGATCTTGTCAGGGTCGAGGCTGCCGAGGGGGACGATTTCCTCGACCTCGGCCACGCAGATGCGGCCGCAGGTGGCAGCCGGGACGTTGAAGTTGCGCGCCGTCTTGCGGAACATCAGATTGCCGGAGGTGTCGGCGCGCCATGCCTTGACGATGGCAAGGTCGGCCACGATGCCGCGTTCAAGGATGTAGGTCTGGCCGTCGAAGTCCTTGTGCTCCTTGCCCTCGGCGATGACGGTGCCAACGCCGGTGCGGGTGTAAAAGCCGGGGATGCCGGCGCCGCCTGCGCGCATCCGTTCCGCGAGAGTGCCTTGCGGGTTGAACTCCAGCTCCAGCTCGCCCGCGAGGTATTGGCGCATGAATTCGGCGTTTTCGCCGACGTAGGACGAGATCATCCGCTTTACCTGCCGGGTCGCCAGCAGCATCCCGAGGCCGACCCCGTCGATGCCTGCGTTGTTGGAGGCGATGGTAAGGTCTTTCACGCCCGTGTCGCGGATCGCTTCGATCAGTTGTTCGGGGATGCCGCAGAGGCCGAAACCGCCCGAAGCGATCAGCATTCCGTCGTGCAGTATTCCCTCCAGCGCCGCCTGCGCAGACGAGTAGACCTTTTGCATGCATCCCCTCCCGAAGCTGTTGCCCGACATATGGGCGGGCGCGGTTCGGGAAGTCAATTGCCGCGATGCGGCATTCAGCGGGGCGAGGTGGGGGTCAGTGTGGCGCGGGGATCGCCGCCGGAGAGCAGGATCAGGTTGCCGTCGTCGCCGATGTCGAAGCCGTCGATGGTGCCCAGAAGGGCCAGCCAGTCACGTTCCAGGGCCATGATCGGTTCGGGGCAGGCCATCATCGTCATTCCGCCGGGCGACAGCGTCAAGCCTTCGCCGGTGAGGGTGAGGTTGCCCATCATTCGATTGCAGCCCGACAGGCCTGAGATCCGGTCCTTGTCGATCGAGAGGGTGATTTCGACCTCGGGCAGAAGGGTGAGGGTTTCGGCGGAGGCGAGATGCCAGTTGCCCTGCAACAGCGCGCCGGGGTCGCCGCCGCAGCCGTCAAGAACGGTGTTCATGCGCGTCACGGTCGCGGCATAGGGGTGCGGCATCCCGGTCATCGTGTCACGGCAAAGGGCCTCTGTGACCGCGACGGTCAGGCCATCAGCGGCGAAGGTGGTGGTCAGCGGGGTGGTGGTGGCGGGCGCTGGCAGGGGCGTTGTCACCCGGTCGCCGGATTCTGTCGAGAGGGTGATGCCTTCGGGCGCCAGCGTGACGACCCAGCCGGGTTCGTTGCCGCGCAGGGTGATCGGCAGGGTGGCAGGAAAGGTTGGCAGACACTCGGGCAGGAACAGGTCGGGCAATATGACAAGCGCACGGTTGCCGTTCAGCCAGACGCTGTTGCCTGCAGCATCGGTGTAGCGGTCGCCTGTGGCGGCAGGGTCAGGGTCAAGGGTGAACCTGCGCCCGGCAACCCGCATCAGGGCGCCGGTATCGGTCAACGCAACGTCGGCGCGCATGTCGCCGCAGAGGTAGGCATGACCGTAGCCGATGGTCACCGGCCGGTGCAGCGCCACGGTACCAAGCTGAGCCTCGCCCGGTCGCACCGAAACCGCGTCACTGGCCCAGACCGCCGCGCCGTTGACAAAGATGGCGGCGCGGAGGGTAAGGGGGCCGGTGTCGTCGGCGGTCAGCGCAAAGGGCAGGGGAACCTGGCCCGCAGCCTTGGCCCGCTGTTCGATCCGGGTTCCGGGGCGGCTTTCGGGGCCGGACAATTCGACCAGAACTTCCGCCCCGTCGGGCAGGGCGATGCGCTCGCGGTAGGCGAGGGTGCCGGTGACATCACGCGCAGGGGCGGCCGTGGCGGCAAGGCTGGCCGCCAGCGTCAGGGCAAGTTGGCACTTGCGGATAGGATTGCCGGGCATTCGCAGAACCCTTGCGTGGTTATTCAGGCAGGATGGCGCAGGGCAGGGCAAGCGTCAAACCGCCACCTCAGTCTTGCGCCGAAAGATATTGCCAAAGGTTCAGAAATGCCGTGGCGTTGTGCTGGATATAGTCGATCTGAACCTTCTCGTCGCCGTCCCCTTTCCAGAACTGGCCGTCGGCATACCAGCCAAGCTGAAGCTCCAGATTGGTTTCTGCGGCGTGCAGGCAGGCGGCAAGGAGATCCGCGTCAAAAAGGCCGGGGCGCCGGTCGCCGAGCAGCAGGACGCGGGTCAGCGCCTCGGCCCGGCAGGCGATGGGGGTGGAGGCGCGGCGGGCGTGGTAGCCGGTTTCGGTGGTGATCGCCCGCATCAGCGCACCAAGGTAGCGGCGCACGGTCAGGGGGTCACCCAGACCGCGTTCTGCCGCCTCGCACGCGGCGTAGGCCATCCAGTGGCTGTGTTCAGGGATGCCGTAACCGCGCGCCATCAAGCCTTCGGCCACCGCCACCATCGCGGGGTCGGTGCAGCCGGTAACAAGCAGGCCAAGGATCACCTCGCCGGTGTAATAGTCGGAGCGGAAGGGCAGGACGGTGCCGTCGTCGATCCGGCGTTTGTGCAGGAAATCGCCGCCTTCGATCTGCGCCAGCGCATAGGTTTGCAGGGCGGTGATCGTATCATCAAGGGGTTCGGGCATGACATCGGACGACAGCCCCTTTGGCAGGGCGCGGCGGTATTCGGCCAGCATCACCAGCATCAGCCCGATGCCGCCGGTCTTGATCGCGTCCTTGGTCACGAGGGCAAGGCTTGGGGCCGCGATCCAGCCGGGGCGCTGCAGCTTGCGGCCGGCATGGGCGGCAGCGCGTTCGATGGCGCGAAAGCCCGTCGCGCCGGGATCGAGGCCCATGTCGTTGACGGCGCGCAGCATGAACCACAGCGTGCCGCAGTGGCGCAACATGTTGTAGCCTTCGAGTGGCGTGTCAGGGTCGCCCGCTGGGTGGGCATAGACGAACCGCCCATCCGGCCGGACGAGGCGCACCAGATGCGCAAGACTGTCGGCAACGATCTGGCGCGGGTCAAAGGTCGTCTGTGGCGCGGCGAGGGCCATCATGCATCCTGGGCTGTTGCGATGCGCGCAGTTTGCGGATTGGCGCACGGCTGTCAAATGCCGCATCCACCCCTTTCCGCCCCCGGCAAAGCCGCTATGCTGAGAGCCCGCGTGCCCGCGTGGTGAAATGGTAGACACTGGGGACTTAAAATCCCTTGGCCGTACGGCCGTGCCGGTTCGAGTCCGGCCGCGGGCACCACGATCCTTTTGATCAGGCGAACCGGATACCGGGATAACGACAAGGGCCGCGACGAGCGCGGCCCAAGCAAGCGTCCTTGGACTGTCGGGGACAGGACAGGGGGGACCCTAGGCCGCTTTAACCTCGATCTTGCGTTCCTTCTGGATCGCGGCGGGGGACTTGGGCATGGTGACCTTCAGAACACCCTTGTCGAACTGCGCCGAGATCTTGTCCGCATCGACGGTTTCCGGCAGCCGGAAGGACCGCTGGAAAGACCCGAAGCTGCGTTCGCGCAGGTGATAACCCTGATTTTCCTCGACGCGTTCAGAGGCCTTTTCGCCCTTGATCGTCAGCATGCCGCTGGACAGCTTGACCTCGATCTGGTCCTCGGTCAGGCCCGGCAATTCGACCTGAAGCTCGTAGCCGCCGTTGCGCTCCACAAGATCGACCGGCGGGCTGGCGATGCCAAGGTCGGGCAGCGCGAGCGCCGTGTCGGGCCAGGCAAGACGCATGTCGGGCCAGGCAAAATCGGCAAACAGCCGGTCAATCTGTTGGCGAAGTGAGCGGATCGGGTCCGCTACCGGAGTGGGGGCGGCACCGGACGGTCCGCGCTGCACTTTGATGTCAGTCCTGGTCATCCTTTACATCCTTCTGGCAAGGCAAATCAGGTTCAAACAAGGATATCAGACGCGGCACGTCGGTCATTGACCGGCGTCAACAGCCCGGCTTGTCGGCCGCACAGGCAGACCGGATCGGTGGCGGCCGGGGCGGCCACGTGTTCAAGCTGGCTGCGGCGGTTGGCAAGTCCGAAGGTCATCTTCTCGAAGATACTGTCGATCTGTCCGCGAGCGGCCAGACCGGGCAGGTCAAGCAGCCGGAAATGCGCCGGGTCAATGATCTCGATGATGCGCGCCCCGGCCAGCCGGTGAACAATGCGGCTGATGGATTCGACCGTCGTTCCAAGAAGGTCGGCGATATCCTTTCTTGGCAATTGCACCGAAAGCACCCCGGTGCCGTCAGAAAGCGGCTGATACGGCATGATCCTGGTCGACAGCGCCAGAAGCGCGCAAAGCCGTTCATCCGGCCCAAGAGCGGCAAGCGACCAGGTCAGCCAATGGAGCCGCTCAAGCTGATCCTGCTTCTGGCGAAAGAAATCAGCCCGCAATGTGCTGTCTTCATCGACCAGGGTCTGGAACATGCGCCGATCAATTCGGCACAGGCTGCTTTGCGTCGCGGCTTCGATGCTGATTTCGCCGCCGAATTGGCGATCGAAGCCGACGATTTCTCCGGGAAAGAACAGGGACAGGATCTGGCGATGCCCGTCGTAGGCGTGGCGCTGCAGCCGCAGGATGCCCGATCTGATGAACCACACGTCCTGACCGGGTGCACAACCGGTAAGCACCTTGCTGTCCGGTGCGCGGTCTTCGCGGTTCCGTGCGCCACCGCAGATCATGGCGCTGCCAAGCGGCAAGCTGCACCTTGCGGGTTCGGGTGCCCGAGCGGATGGCGTGACGGCATGGCCGTTTGCTACCGGGGTTACCGACGAGAGCTGATTCATGAACTTCCCCCAAGGTCCGCAACGACTCGGCCGCATTGCGCGCCCACGATCAGACGGGCCGGATCGTGCTGCATTGATCATTGTCAACGACATCACGACAAATTCGTTTATTTGGAGGTGTGGGGGCTGTGGCGGGGTTCTTCCTGCGGCTTTATCGGTAACGGGGGTTCGCCGGATGGCAGATGAGATACCCACGGCGCACGCGCTGAAGGCCTTGGTCACACATGGCAATGGCCTTTTGGAGAAGCTTTTGAAGGCGTTGCCACCCGCAGTGTCGGAAAGGCTTCTGGCGCACGCGACTTTTCACGATGTGGCGGCGGGGCAAACCATCGTGGAGCGCGGCGCCACCTCCGTTGATGTGGGCTATGTGCTGGATGGCACGCTTGCGATGGTCCAGGTTCTTGAGGACGGCAGAAAACACATTGTCGGCCTGCTGGTCCCGACCGACATCTACGGGCGTCTGTTCGATGGTCCGTCAAGCTATCGGATCGAGGCTTTGTCGGCTGCGCGGATCCTGTCGTTTCCGCGCGTGATTTTCGAAAGGGAACTTCGTAACAACCCGGAAGCGGAACGGCTTTTTCTGGTTCATCTGCTGGATGAGGTAGATGCCGCAAGGGAATGGTTGCTGTTGATCAGTGGCCGCAAGGCAGTGAACCGCCTTGCCGCGTTTCTGAATGTCCTGGCAAGGCGGTCCAGGTTCAGGCGGGTCAGCGGTCCGGCTGTGGTGCATGTGCCGTTGGCGCGCAAAGACCTGGCGCATTACCTGGGTGCGCGGCCTGAGACCCTGAGCCGGGCGTTTCACGAGCTGGAAGACACGGGCGTGTTGCGGATGGTCGACCCGTCTCATTTCGAGATCCTGGACGAGGAAGCGCTTGTTGACGCGTCTGGCGATGATCTGACGTTTCAGGAAAGCCCGTATCGCAGCGCGCTTTGACAATCGCCAACGCGTTCGTCCGGCCCGCTACAGCGGCACGTCATCGTAGCGACGTGCCGTTGACGCGATGGTCAGCCCCGAGGTGGCCGCCTGCTGCATCATCTCCAGCAACTTGCGCGCTTCGGCTGCGTACTGGCCCTGCGCGGTGGTGACGAAGTCGGCATGGATGGTGCGGACCTCGTCTAGGGTGGTGCAGGACAGCATCGCCTGCTGGGTCTTGATCTCCTGCTGCAAGCGGTCCCAGGCGAAGCGGGCAGCCTCGGCCCCGAAATCCATCCAGGCTTGTGCGGCAAGGCTGCCGACCGACATGGCCAGACCCGCTCCGGCGATACCCGCCGGAACGGCCGCATGCGCTGGTTCGGCTTTCGATGATTTCGCGGCCATTCTGGTTGTCCTTTTCGTGGTGCGACCGTGCCAACACTTCATCGCTTTGACTGGGAGGATGCGGAGTATTCTTGCGGCTGCGTTGCCTCAAGGTGTGACGGTGCAATCGTTGGCGTGCAGCGTCTGGACAGGGTCCTTGGGTCCGCAGCTTTCGCCGCTGATCGGATAGCGGTTGTCGGTGCAGCCGGTGGCGGCAATCGTCATCAAGATGAGGGCAAGCGACAGGAACGGTTTCATCGCGCTGGTTTCCAATCGTTGGAGGACGAATCTGAACGCGGCGACTGTCGCCAGAAACGGCATGCGGTGCCTTGATCATGATCAAATGACCACGCGATGTGGCGGTGCACGACGTTCGGGCAAGCATGACCTGCGTCAAGGACAGGCTGCAGCGCATGGCCAAAAGTGGTGCGGCGCCGGGGCGAGAGCGGGACATGGACCGAAAACAGCAAATCCACCTTTGGTACTTCGTGGCGGCCTTCATCGGCCTTCTGCTGCTGCAAGACTGGTGGTCGCAGGCCTCGGTCACCGAACGCATTCCTTACAGTGTGTTTCTTGAACATCTGGCAGCGGGGCGCGTTGCTTCGGTCACGGTCCGGGCGGAAGAAATCGACGGTCGCTACCGCGAACCGGTCAACGACCACACAAATTTCGTCACCAACATCGTGCCACCGGACCTGACCGCGCGGCTGGAACAGTCGGACGTGGAATTCGACGGAACGGTGCAGAACACGTTCATCAGCGCCATTCTGTCCTGGGTGGTGCCGATGCTGCTGGTCTTTGCGCTGTGGAGCTTTTTCCTGCGCGGGGTGATCGACAAGCAGGGTATGGGCGGGATGATGAGTGTCGGGAAGTCGCGCGCAAAGGTCTATGTCGAGCGCGATACCGGCGTGACCTTCGAAGATGTGGCCGGGGTTGACGAGGCCAAGGCCGAATTGAAGGAAATCGTCGATTTCCTGAAGGAGCCGAAGAAGTTCGGTCGGCTTGGCGCGCATATCCCGAAGGGTATTCTGCTGACCGGGCCGCCGGGAACCGGCAAGACGCTCTTCGCGCGTGCCATCGCGGGCGAGGCCGGTGTACCGTTCTTTTCGATCTCGGGCAGCGAGTTCGTCGAGATGTTCGTGGGGGTCGGTGCCGCCCGCGTGCGCGACCTGTTCGATCAGGCGCGCAAGGCCGCCCCCTGCATCATCTTCATCGACGAGCTGGATGCGCTGGGCCGGCGTCGCGGAATCGGGGGGTTTGGTGGCGGGCATGACGAAAAAGAGCAGACGCTGAACCAGCTTCTGGCCGAGCTGGACGGTTTTGATCCGCGCGAAGGGATCGTGCTTCTGGCGGCGACCAACCGGCCTGAAATCCTTGATCCCGCGCTGATGCGAGCGGGGCGGTTTGACCGGCAGGTGGTGGTGGACCGGCCGGACAAGACCGGGCGGGCGGCAATCTTGCGCGTGCATCTGCGCAAGGTGGCGGTGGACCCGGCGCTGGACGTGGACGAGGCCTCCGGGCTGACGCCGGGCTTTACCGGGGCGGAACTGGCCAATCTGGTGAACGAGGCGGCGATCCACGCGACGCGGCGGGGTGCCACGGTTGTGGGGATGGACGACATCACCGCCGCGTTGGAGCGCGTCGTGGCGGGAATGGAACGCAAGGGTCGCTTGCTGAACGCGCGCGAACGCGAGACGGTCGCGTGGCACGAGATGGGCCATGCCCTTGCCGCGGCGCATCTGCCGGGAGCCGATCCGGTGCACAAGGTGTCGATCATTCCCCGCACCATCGGCGCGCTTGGCTACACGATGACCCGTCCCACCGAGGACCGTTTTGTGATCACGCAGTCGGAACTGGAGAACCGCATCGTCATGCTTCTGGCCGGGCGGGCCGCCGAACTGATCCGCTTTGCCGAGGTTTCGACCGGAGCGGCGGACGATCTGGTTCGCGCCACCGATATCGCCCGCCAGATCGTCACGCGCTTTGGCATGGACACGACCATTGGTCAGGCCGTGCTTGAGCAGGATCGCGGCGGTTTTCTGGGCGACGAACGAGCCTCATTCAGCCCGCGCGATCATTCCGAGGCCACCGCGCGCGAGGTTGATCTGGCGATCCGCGGCCTTCTGGATTTGGCGCTGGAGCGGGCGACGGCGCTGTTGAAAACCTGCCATGCCGATCTGGCCGCAGGGGCCACCCTGCTGATGGAGCGTGAGACGATCACCCCGACCGAGTTTCCGCCGCTCAGACCGCTGGAGGTTGCAGCATGACCCGCAGGCCCGTCCGACAATCGCCGCCTGAGATGCCGGAAACGGTGGCTGAGCGTCGGGCGCAGGGTGTGATCGCGCCTGCGTCTTCGGTTCCGATCCCGCTGCCGCGCGAGGCGCACCCTCATGCAGCACTGGACCGGGGCGCGATGGCCAGCCTTGCGCGGCTGACCGCCGGGCTGTCACCGCACGCGATGATCGATGCCTGGAGCGACTGGGCGATGCATCTGGCACGCGCGCCGGGCCGGCAGATGGAACTGCTGGAACGGGCGCAGGCCGATTGGCTGAAGCTGGTGCAGTATTCGATCGCCGGGCTGACGGATCAGACCACGGCAAAGCCGTTTCACCCCGGCCCCCATGATACCCGCTGGTCACATGCAGGATGGGACAAGGCGCCCTTCGCGCAATGGCAGCAGGGCTTTCTTGCGGTTCAGGACTGGTGGCACGCCGCCACGTCCGATCTGCGGGGATTGCGGTTGCAGAACGCCGAGCGGACCGGGTTCATGATGCGCCAGCTTTTGGACACCGTATCGCCATCGAACTTTCCACTGGGCAATCCCGAGATCCTGGAAAAGACCCGCCAGACCGTTGGCAAGAACCTTGTCGAAGGGGCCGCGCATTTCATCGACGATGCGCTGCATGTGTTGGCGCAGGAACACCGGCCAGTGCCTGAGGAGTTCACGCTTGGGAAGGCGCTGGCGTCCACCAAGGGTAGCGTTGTCTACCGCAACGACCTGATGGAACTGATCCAGTATTCCCCGACCACGGAAAAGGTGCGGGCTGAGCCCGTGCTGATCGTGCCGGCCTGGATCATGAAGTATTACATCCTTGATCTGTCGCCCGAGAATTCGTTCATCCGGTGGCTGGTCGGGCAGGGCTATACGGTCTTTTGCATCTCGTGGTGCAATCCCGGTGCCGATCAGGCCGATCTCTCGTTGGAGGATTACCGCAAGCAGGGCATCCTGCAGGCGCTGGACGTGATAAACGCCATCGTTCCGGGCCAGAAAGTCCATGCCAACGGCTATTGCCTTGGCGGCACGCTCCTTGCCATTGCGGCCGCAGCGATGGCGCGCGATCAGGATGATAGGCTGGCTTCGGTGACGCTGATGGCAGCGCAGGTGGATTTTGCCGAAGCGGGGGAGTTGCTGATCTTTCTTGACGAAAGTCAGGTGGCGTTTCTGGAAGACATGATGTGGGCGCAAGGCTATCTGGACCGGCCGCAGATGTCGGGTGCCTTTGCCGCGATCCGGTCGGAAGACCTGATCTGGTCGCGCGCGGTGCGGCGGTATTTCCTTGGAGAGCCGGACCTGCCGACCGACATGGCGATCTGGGTCAGCGATACGACACGGATGCCGGCGCGAATGCATTCGGAATATCTGCGCGGCATCTTTCTGGAAAACCGCATCACCGCGGGCCGGTTTGCCGTGGAGGGCCGCGTTATCGCGTTGAAGGACATCAACGTGCCGATGTTCGTCGTTGGCACCGAGACCGATCACATCGCGCCCTGGAGGTCGACCTACAAGACCGCGCTGTTCACCGATTGCGACCTGACTTTCGTACTGACAAAGGGCGGCCACAACGGCGGTATCCTGTCAGAACCGGGCCACCGCGACCGACATTACCGCATCGGCCACCGTGCGCCTGCCGCGCATTACATCGGCCCCGACGCGTGGCTTGCGGCGACCGAGCCAAGGCAGGGATCATGGTGGAGCGAATGGGCGGACTGGTTGTCGTCGCACAGTGACGGTCTGGTGCCACCTCCGGCGATGGGGGCTCTTGAGGCCGGATTTGCCCCGATTGCACCGGCCCCCGGCGTCTATGTGCTGCAACCCTGATCCCGGTCGGCAGCCCCCTGCCCATGAATCGCTGGCGCCGGTCAGTAGCCTTGCACGGCCTTGAAATCGCCATTCCGCGCTGCGGCAAGCTGGCTGCCGACGGCACTGGTGAAGATGCGCATGTCGGTCAGGAGCGACGCGAAGTGGAAACCTTGGCCGAGCATCCGGCCGATCATGCCCGGCGACCCCGTGTGGACGCCGGCGATCCGATCGGCGGCGCGGGTGCGGGTGACGATGTCGGTGATGGCGGCAAGCACCTCGGGCGCGGTGGGTTCAAGGGTCGGTTCATGGCCCAGCGACAGGCCAAGGTCGGAAGGGCCGACATAGACGCCGTCGATCCCCTCGACGGCGAGGATGGCATCAAGGTTCTGCAACGCCTCGCGCGTTTCGATCATGGCGAGGACAAGGACCGAGGCGTTGGCACCCTTGGCGTAACCCGGCCCGTGGACAAGGTTTGCACGCGTCGGGCCGAAGGACCGCCCGCCCAGTGGCGCGTAGCGGGCGGACTGGACCAGACGGCGGGCATCGTCGGCGGTGTTGACCATCGGGCAGATCACCCCGGCGAAGCCCGCGTCGAGGCATTTCATGACGATGCCGGGGTCGTTCCACGGCACCCGTGCGATGACCGGGGCGGGCAGGCCTTGCAGCACCTGACACATGGTCAGCGCCATCTGGTAGTCGATCAGGCCGTGCTGCAGGTCGACGGTGACCATGTCGAACCCGGCGCGTCCGATGATCTCGGCGGTGACGGGCGAGGGGACGGCACACCAGCCGTTGATCGCGGTGCCGCCTTGGGTGAAGTGGGATTTGAGGTCGGAGATGGGCATGGGCGGTCCTTTCAGGCAAGCCAGTCGCGCAGGGCGGCGGCGGTCTCGGCCGGGCGTTCGAGGGGCGGCAGGTGGGCGGCAGCGGGGAGGATGCGCAGCTGCGATTGCGGCATCAGGACGTGCATCAGTTGGTGGCGGTCGAGCGGGCAAAGCCGGTCCTCGGCGCCCATCAGGACGAGGGCGGGGCCTTTGTAGGCGGCGAGCGTGGCCTGTTGGTCGGCGCGGTCGCGCAGGGCGCGGGACTGACGGGCGAAGGTTTCGGGGCCAAGCGACAGAGCCATGTCCATGCAAAGATTGAGGATTTCATCCTTGCGGGGGCCGGGAGCTAGATAGTTCGGCTTCATGTCGTCACGCATCACGCCTTCGAGGTCGCCTGCAAGGGCTCGGGCGATCTGGGGGGCGCGGCGGGCCTGCGCCTCGGGCATCTCGGCGCGGGGGTTGGTGTCGAGAAGGGCAAGGCGGGTGACGCGGGCGGGGGCCTGACGCAGGATTTCCATTGCGAGGATGCCGCCGAGCGAGAGACCGGCGAGGGCGAACGTCGGTGGGGCGCCGGTCAGGAAACGGGCGGCGAGGGCGGGCATGCTGTCGGCCCCGGTCGGCAGATGGTGGATCACCGGCACGCCGAGGGTGGCGTCGATGCCGCCCCACATGCGGGCGTCGCACATCATGCCGGGGATCAGGACAAGGGGTGTCATCCGACCCGGCGCGCGCCTTCCGACAGCGTGGCAAGCTTGGCCCAGGCGATTTCGGGATCGACCGCGCCGAAGCCCGCAAAGGTGCCAAAGCCGCAATCGGAGCCTGCGATCACCCGTTCGGTGCCGAGGATCGAAGTGAAGCGTTCCAGCCTTTGTGCAACAAGATCAGGGTGTTCGACGAAGTTCGTGGTGGTATCGACCGCGCCGGGGATCAGCACCTTGTCATCGGGAATTTCGGCGGCGCGGTCGCGGAACACGGTCCACTCGTGGCCGTGGCGGGGGTTTGCGGTTTCAAACAGGACGTAGCGGGCGGGGACGCTCATCAGCAGGGGGAAAACCTTGGCCATGTCGATGTCGCAGACATGCGGGCCCTCGTAGTTGCCCCAGCAGATGTGCAGGCGGATGCGGTCTTGCGGCAGGCCTTGCAGGGCATGGCGCAGAGCCTCCACATGGGTGGCGGCGGTGCGCAGGAATTCATCGTCGGTGAGGTGGCTGAAGAGCATGTGCCGCGAGAGCGCTAGGTCGGGGCAATCAAGCTGCAGATCAAGGCCCGCGTCGAGGATGGTGCGGTATTCGTCGCGCATCGCGTCGGCCAGCGCGAAGAGGTAATCCTCGCGCGTGGGATAATGCGCGTTTTGCAGGAAAAGGCTGATAACTCCGGGGCTTGCGGCGTTCATAAAGCCGCGCCCTACGCCTTCGGCGGCCATTGCGGAGGTGAGGTTGGCGATGTCCTTTTGCAGTTCTCCCTGACCCTTGGAGACGACGGGGCCGACGCATTGCGGACGGGCGTAGCGGGGGCTGCCGCCGTCTTTTGCCAGCCGTTCGAGGAAGCTCGGAAACAGCTTCAGATCGGCGGGCGGATTCCTTGGGCTGTCGCCGTCAAAGCCGGTGTAGCGGTCCTTGACGTAGGTGGCGTAGCTGATCTTCGACGCCTCGCCATCTGACACGATGTCGATGCCCGCGGCCTTCTGGCGGCGGACGTTTTCACGCACCGCTGCCGTCATGCAGGCGTCGAAGGCGGCGGGGTCGTAGGGTTCTTTGCGTTCGCGGGCGAAGATGAAGTCCACCACCTGTTGCGAGCGGGGGAGGGAGCCGACATGGGTGGCGAGAATGGGCATCAAGACCTCGTCTGGTTTGCGTCTGGCAAGTGTATGGCACCTGTATGGCAGGCGGCCTTACAAAAGGCGACCGGTCGGGCCAGCGGGATCATCGGTGGCGACGACGCGGTAAAGGCTTGCCTCGCCGGTCATCGAGGGTGCGAGGCTGTGTTCCAGACCGGGCGGGATCGCCGCCGTGTCGCCGGGGTTGAGGACGGTGGAGCCTTGGCCCCAGGTCAGACGCCAATGCCCGCGCATCGGCATCAGCACCTCGTGCTTTGTCAGCGTGTAGGGCGTGTCGGGGATCGAGCCCCGCGACAGGAAGTCGACCTCGAAGCCGGGGCGGTCGCGCAGTTTGCCGTTGGCGCCGATGACCGATGCCGGCTGATGGTCGGAAAGCGCCATCAGATCCCGGTAGCGGGCGACGCAAGTAGGGATCACGTCGGCGGTGGTGGGTTCGGGGAAGGCCTTCAGCTCCTCCTCTGTCAGCAGCGGCATCGGCGGGACGCCGTCGGGCAGGGACTGGCCTTTCTTGGTGTCGTATAGCTTGCCGTTGCGGCCAAGGATCAGGCCGTAGTCCTTGGCATCGGTGATGACCTGCGGCGCCCAGACCACGCCGCCCCCGGCATCGTCGCCGCCGAGGATTGCCATGATCATCCCGTAATCGGTTCCGACGTTTTCGAAGGCGCGGAAGATGCCGGTGGGGATGTTGAAGATGTCACCTTCCTCGGCGATGAATTCGCCCGCCGTGCCCCAGCGGCCCCAGAAGAACCGCCAGCGGCCTTTCAGGACGAAGAACACTTCGGCCGTGCGGTGGGTGTGCAGCGAGTTGCGGCAGCCGGGGGGCTGACCTGCGGCGCCGATGTTGAAGCCGGGGGTGTCGACGATGTGGACGTGCTGATCGGGGGATTCGGACACGCCGCCGCCGATGATGGTGAAGTTTTCCTTGCGGTCGGAGCCGGGCGTATGGGCGTCGATGAAGGCGGTCTTGCAGGGGCGCAGGTCGCCGTAGCGGACGATGCGGCTTTCCATTTCTGCGGGGGTCATGGGTCTTCCTTTCAGTCGGCGGTCCAGCCGCCATCGACGATGAGTGAGGTTCCGGTGATGAGCGCCGCCGCGTCGGAGGCGAGGAAGGCGACGGCGCCCATGATATCCTCGACCTCGCCCACGCGGTTCAGCTTGATCTTGGAGGCGATCCAGGCCGCGCGTTCGGGATTGGCGAAGGTGGCGGCGGTCAGCGCGGTGCGGATGAAGGTGGGGGCGATGGTGTTGACGCGGATGCCGTGCGGCCCCCATTCGATGGCCATCGACTTGGTCATCCCCTCGACGGCGTGTTTGGTGGCGGAATAGACCGCGCGGTCGATGCCGCCGACATGGCCCATCTGGCTGGTGATGTTGATCAGGCTGCCGGGTCTGCCTTCGGCGATCAGGCGGGCGGCGACGCTGCGGGTGAGGAAGTAGGCGGCGCGGAAGTTGAGCGCGGTGGCGGCGTCAAAGTCGTGCGGCGTGGTTTCGGTGGCGGGCGAATGGCGGGCTGTGCCGGCCGAGTTCACCAGGATGTCGAAGGCGGGGAGGCGGGCAAGCGCGGCCTCGGTCGCGGTGACATCGGTGATGTCGAGGGGCAGGATGTCGGCGGACATGCCGGCGGCGGTCATCCCGGCCGCCAGCGCGGCGAGTTCGGTGTCGCGCCGGGCGCAGAGGGTGACATGGGCGCCCTGTTCCCCCAGCGCCACGGCGGCGGCGGCACCGATGCCGGACGAGGCGCCCGCCACCAGCGCGCGGCGGTCATCGAGGCGGAAGGAGGGGGTGCGGGGCAGGGTCATTCGGCGGCGGTTCCGTAGGGGATGTTGCGCCCACCATAGCGGCGGACGCGGATGTTGCACTGTTCGGCGTGACCGACGAAGCCTTCGAGCATGCACAGGCGCGAGCCGTATTCGCCGATCATTGCGGCGGCGGCGTCGGTGGTGACGCGCTGGTAGCTGTGGGTTTTCAGGAACTTGCCGACCCAGAGGCCGCCGGTGTAGCGACCGGCCTTCTTGGTGGGCAGGGTGTGGTTGGTGCCGATCACCTTGTCACCGTTGGCGACATTGGTGCGCGGGCCAAGGAAAAGCGCGCCGTAGCTGTGCATGCGGGCCAGATACCAGTCGTCGCGGTCGGTCATCACCTGCACATGTTCGGAGGCGATATCGTTGGCGGTGGCGAGCGCCTCGTCATGCGTGCCGCAGAGGATCACCTCGCCGTAATCGCGCCACGAGATGGCGGCGGTGGCGGCGGTGGGAAGGATTTGCAGCAGGCGGTCGATTTCGGTGAGGGTGGCTTCGGCCAGCTTGCGCGAGGTGGTGACGAGGATGGCGGGGGAGTTGTAGCCGTGTTCGGCCTGACCGAGGAGGTCGGTGGCGCACAGTTCGGCGTCCACGGTGTCGTCGGCGATGACCATCGTTTCGGTCGGGCCGGCGAAAAGGTCGATGCCGACGCGGCCGTAAAGCTGGCGCTTGGCTTCGGCGACATAGGCGTTGCCGGGGCCGACGAGCATGTCGACGGGGGTGATGGTTTCGGTGCCGATCGCCATTGCGCCGACGGCCTGCATGCCGCCCAGGACGTAGATTTCATGCGCGCCGCCCATGTGCATGGCCGCGACGATGGCCGGGTGCGGCGCGCTGTTCACCGGCGGGGCGGAGGCGATGATGCGGGGCACTCCGGCGACGGCGGCGGTGAGGACGGACATGTGGGCCGAGGCGACCATCGGGAACTTGCCGCCCGGCACGTAGCAGCCGACCGATTGCACCGGGATGTTGCGATGGCCGAGGATCACGCCGGGGAGGGTTTCAACCTCGACGTCGGTCATCGAGGCGCGCTGGGCTTCGGCGAAGCGGCGGATCTGGGTTTGCGCGAAGCGGATATCTTCGATGTCGCGCGCAGCGACCTTCTGGATGGCGGCCTCGATTTCCGAAGGGGTAAGGCGGAAGGCGGGGGGATCGTAGCGGTCGAACTTGACCGAAAGGTCGCGGATCGCGGCGTCGCCACGGGCGGAGATATCGGCCAGAACGGCCTCGACGGTGGCGCGGACCTGGGCATCATCCGCCGCGCGTTCCGCTTCGGGCTTGCCGCGCTTGAGCCAGGTGACTGCCATGGGGAGCCTCGTTTGAATACGTTTGCAAGATTGATAGATCATCAGGATCGGCAAAGGCAAGCGCCAAGTCTGAAGATTTCGTCTGCAAATTGTTTGGGGGCGATTGTTGGGCTGCGAGGGCGGACAGGAAATGTTTGCAGACGTATGCAATCCAAGCTAGACAGAGCCATCACCAAGCCCGGCCGCAGGGCCGAAAGGAGAAACCATGTCCGTCTCGTCCGAAGCCTATCCTTCCACAAATGTCACCTGGGTCAAGTCCCCCGGTCGGAGTGCGGAGAATGACAACAAGCCGGTATCGGAGTTGGTCGCGGGCGTGCTGGCGGATGTGAAGGCGCGCGGCGATGCGGCGGTGCGGGACTATTCGGTGAAATTCGACAAGGCCGAGGTCGGGGCGCTGGAGATTTCGATGGCCGAGCGGGAGGCTGCGGTGGCGGCGCTGGACTCGCAGACCCGCAAGGACACCGAGTTTGCCATTGCCAACGTGCGGCGCTTTGCCGAGGCGCAGCTTGCGACGATCCTGCCCCTGGAGCTGGAATCGCTGCCGGGGGTGCATATGGGGCATCGGGTGATCCCGATTTCCCGCGTCGGCTGCTATGTGCCGGGCGGGCGGTTTCCGTTGCTGTCGGCGCCGATCATGACGATCGTTCCGGCCAAGGTGGCGGGGGTGGCCGAGGTGATCGCCTGCCTGCCGCCGAACGCGCATCAGGCGATGGTGGCGGGGTGCCATCTTTCGGGCGCTACCCGTGTGTTCCGCATTGGCGGGGCGCAGGCGATTGCGGCGATGGCCTACGGAACCGAGTCGGTGCCTGCGGTGATGAAGATCATGGGGCCGGGCAATGCCTTTGTGAACGAGGCGAAGCGGCAGGTGTTCGGGCCGGTCGGGATCGACCAGTTGGCGGGACCGTCGGAGATCTATATCCTCGCCGACGAGACCGGCGATGCCGAGATGATCGCGACGGATTTGCTGGCGCAGGCCGAGCATGACCTGCGCACGCGGGTCGGGTTGATCACCACCGACCGGGCGCTGGCCGAGGCGGTGGTGGCTGAGGTGGCACGGCAGTTGGAGGGGCTGTCGACGGCCTCGGTCGCGGCACCGGCGTGGCGGGATTACGGAGAGGTGGCGGTCTGTGCGGATGAGGCGGCGATGATCGCCTATTCGGATTTCATCGCGGCGGAGCATCTGCAGGTGCATACCCGCGACCCGCACGGGATGGCGGCCAAGCTGACGAACTATGGGTCGCTGTTCATTGGCGAGTTGGCGAGCGTGGTCTATTCCGACAAGTGTTCCGGCACCAACCACACCCTGCCGACGATGGCGGCGGGGCGCTATACCGGGGGGCTTTGGGTCGGGGCTTACGTCAAGATCGCGACGCACCAATGGCTGACCGAGGAAGGCGTCAAGGCGGTGGCGCCGCCAGCGGCGCGGCAGGCGGCGAGCGAGGGGCTGGAAGGGCATCGGCGCGCGGCGCAACTGCGGCTGGACCGGATGCAGGTGCGCTGAGGCCGCGCGCGGGGCTGACCCCGGAGGGTTTCACACCCTCCGGACCACCCGTGGGATACTTGCGAACAGGTGAAATCAGAAGTGCGGGCGCTGGACGGAATGGTCGGTTGCCCGTTCGTAGGCATGTCCGGTGGCGCAGAGGAGGTCTTCGTCGCCGGGGCGCGCGATGAGTTGCAGGCCGAGGGGGAGGCCGGTGTCGAAGCCTGCGGGGAGCGACAGGGCCGGTTGGCCGGTAAGGTTGAAGGCGATGGTGCGCATCGGCGTCCAGACCGCCTTTTCGCCATCGAAGGCGGAGAAGGGCAGCGCCGGGGTCAGGGTGGTGGCGGTTAGGATGAGATCGTGGCCTGCCATCGCGGCCAGCATTTCGGCGGTGAGGCGGGTCTGGGCCGCGCGGGCTTTGGCAACATCGCCGGGGTCGATGGCGGCACCGAAGGCGAGGCATTGCAGGGTGGGGCGGCCGTAGTCTGCCGCATGGTTGCGGATCAGGGTGCGGTGTTCGGCCAGCGCTTCGGCGTGGAGGATGATCGAGGCGGCGGCCTCAAAGGGGGCGTAGTCGGGAAGCGTGACGAGGGTGATCTCGGCGCCGAGGAGGGAGAGGGTGGAGGCGGCTTCGTCCAGCGCGCGGATGAGGGCGGGGTTGGCCTGCGGGTCTTCGGCGAACCAGTCGCGGGCGAAGCCGATCTTCAGGCCAGCGATGGAGTGGCCGAGGCGGGCGCTGGCGGGGCGCCAGTTTTCAGGGTGTTCGGTGAGGGCGTCGAGGCCGAGGGCAGCCTCTTCGACCGTCGCGGCGAGGGGGCCGGTGTGGTCGAGGCTGGGGGAGAGCGGGAAGGCGCCGGTGCGGGCGACGCGGTCGTAGCTGGGTTTGAGGCCGACCGAGCCGGTGTAGGCGGCGGGCGCGCGGATCGAGCCGCCGGTGTCTGTGCCGATGGCGAGGCGGACAAGGCCGGCGGCCACGGCGGCGGCGGAGCCGGAGGAAGAGCCGCCGGTGATGTGGGCAGGGTTCCACGGGTTGCGGGCGGGCGGATCGGGCAGGGTCAGGTCAGGGCCGACCATCGCGAATTCGTAGGTGGCGGTCTTGCCGATGAGGACCGCACCTTGGGCGCGCAGGCGGGCGATGGCGGGGGCGTCAGTTTTGGCGATGCGGTGGCCGAGGACGCGGGAGCCGGAGGTGGCGGGCTGGTCCGCGACGTCGATCAGGTCCTTGACGGCGACGGGGATACCGCAGAGCGGGAGGCCGCAGAGCGGGCCGGGGTCTTCGGTGCGCAGGAGGGCGTCGGCGCGGTCGGCTTGTTGCAGGGCGTCGGCGGCGATGTGGGTGAAGGCGTGGAGGCGCGGATTCAGCGCGGCGATGCGGGCGAGGGTGGCCTCGGTCAGCGCGCGGGAGGTGAGGGTGCCGGCGCGCAGGGCGGCGGCGGCCTCGGGCAATGAGAGGTCGGCGGGGTTGGTCATGATTTGAGGTAGGCTTCTACCTTGGCGACTTCGCCCCGCAGGTGTTGCGCGCCAGCCCAGGCGGCGGCGAAGGCCTTTTCGTCGAGGGTGAGGCCGAGGGCTGCGAGGCGGGCGCGGAAGTCGGCTTCGGTCAGCGGGGGTGTCATCGGGCGTCTCCGTAGCGGCGGGTAGAGCCGCGGATGATGAGCTCGCCCCCGAGGACGACATGGGCGGTTTCGGGCTCCTTTGCGGCGATCCAGTTGGTCAGCATCGAGACGGTTTCGCTGACCATCAGGTCGACGCGCTGGCGGAAGGTGGTGAGGTTGTAGGCGGGCCAAGCGGCGGGGGGGACATCGTCGAAGCCGACGACGGAGACATCTTCGGGGATCTTGAGGCCAAGCTCGAAGCGCAGCACGTCCATCACCGCGAAGGCCATGTGGTCGTTGGCGACGAAGACGGCGTCGGGGCGGCGCGAGGTGGCGAACAGCTCGCGCGCGGCGGATTGGGCGGCGCGGTAGTCGAAGTTGCCTTCGGCGCGGGCGAAAAGGTCGTGGCCCGCCTCGGCGAGGCCCGCGCGGAAGCCGGCTTCGCGGTCGATCTGGGTGGTGGCACCGGAGAAGCCTGCGATATAGGCGATGCGCTGGTGGCCGAGGGAGCAGAGGTAATCGGCCAGCGCCTTGCCGCCGGCGAAGTTGTCGGAGGTGACGGAGCAGAGGTTCGGATCGGCGTGGCCGCGGTTGAACAGGACGACCGGGATGCCGGTGGACTGGCAGCGCGCGGCGAGGTCGGAGGACACCGAGACCGAGGCGAGGACGATGCCATCGACCTGATAGTCCATGATCTCGCGCACGACCTTGTCGACGTTGTCGGAGGAGACGGGGGCGAGGAAGATCAGGACGTGGTAGCCGACTTTTTGCAGTTCCACCGACAGGCGTTCGACGACCTCGGGGTAGAAGTAGTTCTCAAGGTAGGCGACGACGAGGCCGATGATGCGGCTTTTGCCGGATTTCATCGCGCGGGCGAGGACGTTCGGGCGGTAGCCAAGCTGGGCTGCGGCGGCGAGCACCTTGTCGGCGGTTTTTTTTGACACCGAGGAGCCGGGGGTGAACACCCGGCTGACGGCGGATTGGCTGACGCCAGCGAGAGCCGCGACCTCGAGTGATGTGACCTTGTCAGTCGCCAAGAAGAACCCTCCCGTTTGCGCGGACAGTCTTTGACGAAGCGAAGGGCGCGGGCAAGCCTGTCATGGTGTCAGGCGCGATCCGGTGGCCTTGTCGAAGAGGTGGACCTTGTCGGCGGGGATCGCGACGTGGAGGGGGGCGCCGATGTCGATGCGGTAATCCTTTGGGGCGCGGATCGAGACGAGTGCGGTGCCGATGCGGACCGAGACGAGGGTGGCGTCGCCGAGAAGTTCCATCGAATAGACCGGGGCGGTGAGTTGGGCTGGCGTGGCGCTGACGCGGACATCTTCGGCGCGGAAGCCAAGGGTGACGGGGCCGTGGCCTGCGGCGGGGACAGCGAGGCCTTCGGCGCGGAAGGTGCCGTCGGTGATGGTGCCGTCGATGAGGTTCATTGCCGGAGAGCCGATGAAGCTGGCGACGAAGGTGTTGGCGGGGCGGTCGTAGATTTCCGTGGGCGTGCCAAGCTGCTGGACGATGCCGTGGCTCATCACCACCACGCGGTCGGCGAGGGTCATCGCCTCGATCTGGTCGTGGGTGACGTAGATCGTGGTGCGGCGCAGGGTATGGTGCAGGTGCTTGATCTGCGCGCGGGTGGAGACACGGAGTTTGGCGTCGAGGTTCGACAGGGGTTCGTCCATCAGGAACGCATTCGGTTCGCGGACGATGGCACGGGCGAGGGCGACGCGCTGGCGCTGGCCGCCCGACAGGGCGGCGGGGCGGCGGTCGAGGAAGGGGCCAAGTTCGACCATCTCGGCCGCCTTCATGACGCGGGCGTGGTGTTCGGCTTTCGGGATGCCACGGACGCGGAGGGGGAAGCGGATGTTTTCGAACACCGAAAGGTTGGGGTAGAGGCCGTAGGACTGGAACACCATCGAGATGTCGCGGTCCTTGGGTTCAAGCCGGTTGACCATGCGGTCACCGATCCAGATCTCGCCTTCGGTCACGTCCTCCAGCCCCGCGATCATGCGCATCGTGGTGGTCTTGCCGCAGCCCGAGGGGCCGAGGAGGACGAGGAATTCGGCATCGGCGATGTCGAGGTTGAAGCGGTCGACGCCAACGTAGGAGCCCCAGCGTTTCGAGACGTTCACAAGACGGATCTGGGCCATAGGGTTATCCTTTGACGGCGCCGGCGGTCAGACCGGAGACGATCTGGCGCTGGAAGAAGAGGACGAGGATGAACAGGGGCACCGTCGCCGAGACCACGGCAGCGACGGCATACATCACGTTGCCCTCGTTCTGGATGGAGCCGAGGAAGCTGGCGATCTTTGGCACCATCGTCTGGTTTTCCTGGGAGAGCAGCATCGAGGTCACGGCGAAATCGTTGTAGCCGAGGAGGAAGCTGAAAAGTCCGGTGGTGATGACGCCGGGCCACATGACCGGCATGATGACCATGCGGAACGCCTGAAACCGGGTGCAGCCATCGACCATCGCGCTTTCATCGAGATCCTTGGGGATCGACAGGAAGAACGAGTGCAGCATCCACAGGGTGAAGGGCTGGTTGATGGCGACGAGGACGATGATCGTGGTGGGCAGGACACCCCAGATGTTGAGTTCGAAGAACGGCAGCATGTAGCCCGAGACCAGCGTGATGTGCGGCATGGCGCGAAACACGAGGGCGGCGATCAGGATCCAGAAGGCGTAGCGGTAGCCGGAGCGGGCGAGGGCGTAACCGCCGAGCGTGCCGATGGCGAGCGAGATGAAGGTGACGGAGAGGGTGACGATCAGGGTGTTGATCGCGGCCTTCCAGAATTCGTTGCGGACCCATGCGCCTTCATACCCTGCGAGGGTGAAGGGGCCGCCGGTCTGCGCTTGGGTGCGGGTGCCTTCGATCGCCATCCACCACGACTGGCGCGAGAAGAAATCCGCCTCGACCTTGAAGCTGCCCCAGACCGTCCAGGCGAAGGGGAAAAGGGCGGCGATGAGCCAGATCGCGAGGAAGGCAGTGGTCAGGGTTTGCAAGCCAAGCGGGCGGCGGGTGGCTACGGACATCTCACACCGCCTTACGGTTGAAATCGGCCCAGGTGCGGCGCAGGACGGGGGCAAGCAGGATCAGCACGCCGACGATGGTGATGACCGAAGTGGCGGCGGCGGAGCCGAAAAGCTGCGAGTCCTGTCCGACAAGGTCATTGAACACGAGCCAGGACAGCGAGGTGGCGTTCGCCTCGGCCGAAAAGCCGACGATGGGCTCAAAGACGCGGAAGTTGTCCATCAACTGCACGAGGGCCACGAAGGTGGCGAGGGGGGCGAGGTGCGGGATCAGGACATAGCGCGTCACCTCCCACCGGTTCGCACCGTCGATGCGGGCGGATTCGACGGTGTCTTGCGGCACGGTCTGCAGCCCCGCGTAGAACACGACGAAGGAGAAGGGGCCGTTGGTCCAGACGCCGTAGAGCAGAAGGACGATCCACGTCAGCATCGGGGATGCGCGCAGCGACAGGGTGGGGTCGCCGGTCAGGCTTTGCAGGGATGCGCCAAGGATGCCGGAGGGGTTGAACATCCACGCAAGGATCAGCGAGCCGACGAGCGGCGTGATGATCATCGGCAGCAGCGAGACGAAGATCGCCGGGCCTTTGAGCAGTTTCGGCAGGGTGTTGACCGCCAGCGCGATGGCGAAACCGAGGGCCATTGCCAGGGGCGTGACGAGGAAGCAGTAGACGAGGGTGAAGCTCAGCGCCTTGTAGAACGGCAGGTTGAAGATGCGGGTCGCCACGTCGCCAAGCCCTTGATTGTCCGACAGGATCGCGCTGATTTCGTCGACAGCGAGGTGATTGCGGTTGAGGTAGTTGGCAAAGCCCGCAAACTGGCCGAGCGGCTTTTCCGCGCGCAGTTTCTGCATCGCCTCGGTATCGACCCTGGTTTGGGATTCGCAGCCGAAGGGGGTGCAGTTCTCGACGGTGACCAGCACAGCTTCGTGCTGCACGAATAGCGACTGCACCACGACCGAGACGATCGGCAGGCTGATGAACAGCAGCATCGCCAGGATCGAGGGGAAGATGAACACAAAGAAGGTGCGGTGCGGCATCGGGGATTCCGGAGGAATGAGGGACCGGCGGCAGGGGAACCTTAGGGCTCCCGCAGGGGTCGCGGCAATCGCGGAGGGCCGCAGGGGGTGCCCGACCGCCGGGGGCGGTCGGGCGGGGAGGTTATTGCAGGAAGCCGCCTTCCTTGGCTGCGGCGTCATAGGCGGCCTTCACGTCGGCCAGAGCCTGATCCGCCTCTTCTTTGCCGGCGATGAAGTCGGCCAGTTCGGTTGAAAGGGCGGTGTGCAGAAGGCCCATGTAGGGCTGCATCGGATAGGCGCGGGCGCCGCCGGTGGCGTTGCCGATCACGCCAACTGCGGTTGGGCCGGGCTGGAAGCCGGCGACAAGCCAGGTGGCGGCGTCGGGGTTGGCGGCCACGGTTTCAGGGCTGATGCCCTTGACCATCGCCTGGAACGACACTTCGGCATCCGCGTCGGAGATATTCTTGGCAATGGTGAAGCCGTCCCACCACAGGGCTGCTGCCGGGATCGTGCCGCCACCGATGGTGGGGGCGGCGGCGAAGCCGGTGTTGGCGGCCACCTCGGGGTTGGCCTTGACCGGATCGGTGGCGGCCCCGGCGAGCGAGCCCCACTGGCTCATGATCGCGACGGAACCGGCATCCCAGAGCTTGTTCAGCTCGTTCGCGTCATAGGTCAGGTAGTCGGGGTTCATGTAGGCGGTCATCGCACGCATGGTTTCCAGCACCTTGCGGCCGTTTTCGTTGTCGATTGCCAGTTCCGCCGAACCGGGGGCGAAGAATTCCGCGCCGGTGCCAAGATACATGTTCACGAATTCTGCGGCGAGATCCCAGCCGGGCTTGTCGGAGGCGGCGAGCGGGTATTCCATCAGGCCGGCGTCCTTGATCGCCTTGGCGGCGGCGAGGACGTCTTCATAGCTGGTGGGCACGGCGACACCGGCTTTTTCCAGAATGTCCTTGCGGTAGAAGGTGTGCTGGCCGTTGCCCATGAAGGCGATGGCCATCACCTTGCCGTCGATCTTGATCAGCTGGTTGGGTTGCAGCGACTGGCCGTATTTGGCGACAAGGTCATCCAACGGGCGGATCAGGCCGTCGTTCAGCAAGGGAACGATGGAGTTGTTGGCAACGACCGCGACGGTGTATTCCGCAGGTTCCACGGTCAGGGCGGGCCCCTGGATATTCTTGTGTTCCGCCGTGGCGTTGGCGGTGACGGTCACGTCGGCGGTGGCGCAGGAGGCGGCCACGTCGTTGACGATGCGCAGCGCCTCGAAGTCGTTCGACAGGATGCGGACGGAGCCCGCGCCCTGGATGCCGCAATCGGCGAAGGCGGTGGTGGCGGCAAGAAGTGCGGCGAGGCTGACAGCGCCTGTCGCGAAGGTTCTGGTGATCTTCATGGTCGGTCTTCCCTTCTGCTGGCGAAAGCGCATCGCCGGTTTTCGTGGCGGGGGACTCGGTGGTCCCCGTTCCGTCAGAAATGCTAAACACCTTTTGCATACGATTGCAAACAGTATGTGCAGCCTGCGGATGGTTCGCGGTGGCGCGGGCGAAAAATGCAAGCGGCCCGCATCGCTGCGGGCCGCCGGGATGGCGATTGCCGAAAATTCAGGCGTCGGGGGCGAGGCGGGCTGCCGTGACATCGGCCATCTGCGCCAGCTTGATCTGGACGAGGGCCGAGGCTTCGTCATAGACGCGCCATTCATCGACGATCCTGCCGTTCTTGTAGTGGAAGTGGGTGATGCCCATGATCTGCACCCGTTTGCCGGTGGGCGCACCGAGGTGATTGAGGATGCCGTAGCCGATGTGATGGCCTTCCATGATCCAGCGGACCGCGACCTTTTCGCCGCCCTCCTCGCACGGGGTGGAGCAGATGTGGTGGACGGTGAAGGCCGCGTCGGGGACGCTGCCGATCAGGCCGAGGGTCTGGTGGATGATCGCGGCATGGCCGTAAAGTTCGGCCATCAGCGGGCCGTGATACTGCGCGGTGGGCGCATAGACCCTGGCGATGGTGCCAAGCATCTTGCGGTTGAATACGTCGTGCAGCCAGCGCAGCGTGTGGCGTTCAAGATCGGTCGAGGCGATGGACAGGTCGGGCTCGGCCTCGGGCGGATACTGCCCGATCATGTGGCGATTTTCGCCAATATCCAGCGAAACCATGCCCTTGTCGAAGCTGGCCTTGGCGATGCGTTCGGCGTAGCCCTGCACGTCGATGCCAAGCTGTTGCAGGATGGCGGTGGTGTCGGCCACCACCCATTCGCGGTAGATCCTGTTTTCGTAGATCATGCAGTCGGCGATGGTGCGCGAGGTGAACATCCGCCCGGTGGCGGGGCCGAGGTGGCCGTTCTGGCTGTGCCGCCCGGTGCCGGTGACGAGGTGCGAGGTGTAGAACCCCTCGTTTTCGTTGCCTTTCCAGATCACATGGGTCGCCATGCCGCGCCGTTCGGGGAAGGAGACGAGGCGCTGGATCGTGTCACGGACCACTTCTTCGCGGGTGTAGAGCGTGCCGGTGGTGCCGTAGAGCACGCAGTTGTGGGTGTAGTGGCTGTAGATCAGGCCGATGTCACGCTCGTCCCAGATCAGGTGGGTGCAGCGGGCGATGTAGTCGACGATGTCGGTGTAGATGGCGTCAAAGCCGCGCATGGCTTGCGTGCGCTTGCCGTTTGCCGGCGCGAGATCGGTGTAATCATGCCGCTCGACCTGGCGGACGCTGTCCGGGCGGGTGGGGGCAAGCTCGCTGCCCGACTTTGCGCCTTCGACTTCTTCTGCCATAGCGTTTCTCCCGATTCCGCTGGGCCGCGACCCTTGCACTGTGCCGGATCGTGGCTTCATTGCGCAAGGAGTGCCCGGTTTGGCATACGTATGCAAGACAAAACAGCCGTGGGGGCGAAAGTTGCCGTGAGGCGGGGCGAAAGGTAGGGTTGCGAGTGTGGCGAGGACGCGAGGGCAGCGATGACGGCGGCGGCGTTTCGGGATCAGATCGCGGGGCTGGGGGCGGTTGATCTGGCGCGGCGGCTGATCGGCGCGCGGCTGGTGGTGCGGGGCGCGGGCGGCGTGGTGATCGAGACCGAGGCCTATGGGCGCGATGATCCGGCGTCGCACAGCTTTGCCGGGCCGACGCGGCGCAATGCGGCGATGTTCGGGCCGGCGGGGCATGCCTATGTCTACCGGTCGTATGGTATCCATCTGTGCCTGAACGTGGTGGCGCGGCCGGGCGAGGCGGTGCTGATCCGGGCGTTGTGGCCGGATGTGGGGCTGGACATGATGCAGGAGCGGCGGCGCAGGCCGGAGCTTTGCAATGGGCCGGGGCGGTTGGCCGAGGCGCTGGGGATCAGGCCGGAGGATGATGGCGCAGCTTTTGATGGCGGGGCGCTTGCGATCACTCTTGCCGCTGCGCTGCCCGATCTGTTGGTCGGGCCGCGGATCGGGATCAGCAAGGCGCAGGATGTGCCGTGGCGCTTTGGGTTGGCGGGGGCCAAGGGGCTGAGCCGGGCGTTTGCGCGCTAAAGTCGCAGACGGTCGACCACCCACACGCCCATCGCCTGCACCATGTCATCACGCCACGACAGCGGGCCGGGCTTGTAAAGCGCCGAGCCGAGCGCGCGCTGCTGCTTTTCCAGGATGCCCACATCCTCTTTTGCGACGCGTTCCCAGCGGTCGTAATAGGGTTCGGCGCGGGTGGCGAAATCGGGCAGCGTGAGGCGGCTTTCGGGGAAGCAGCCGCCAACCTCCAGACGTGTGCGGTTTTCTGCGATGGGGATGGTATTCAGCCACCAGAGGCAATCCTGTGCCACGGCGAATTGCACGGTGGGGAAGATGACGGTGAAGTAGGTGCCCATGCGGGCGTCGTCATCAAGGCCGGAGATGGGGTCGAAGGGTGGGATTTCATCGGTGAGGGTGGCGATGGAGCGGCCGGAGATGACCTGGATGGTGATCCAGTTGCCCTTGGTCGCCAGGGTGCGGGATTGCTGCGCGCCGACGGTGTTCTTGTGAACGATGCCGGTGTGGTAGGTTTCAACCGCGTTTTCGAGGATCAGTTTCCAGTTGCAGGCCACGTCCAGCGTAATCTTCCAGGTGCAGCGCATGTCGCCCAGCTTGTGGCTGGCCATCCGGTCGGGAAAATCGCCGAGGTGGTCCAGAAGGGTCGGGCCGTCCTTGGTGAAGCGCGCGAAGACGAAGCCCTCCCACTGGTCGAGGTCGAGCGCGACGAGGCCGTTTTCGACCTTGTCGAAGCCTTCGGCGTCTTTCATGTCGGGGCAGCCGTAGAGGCGACCGTCGTTCAGGTAGCTCCAGGCGTGGTAGGGGCAGGTGATGCGGCCGCCGACGTTGCCGGTGCCTTCCAGCAGGATCGAGCCGCGGTGGCGGCAGTAGTTGGCAAAGGCGCGCAGGTGGCCGTCGTTGCCGCGGATCAGAACGATGGGGCCGCCGGGCGTGTCGAAGGCGCGGTAGTCGCCGGGGTTCGGGAGTTCTTCGGCGCGGGTCAGGAAGAACCAGTGTTTCAGGAACAGGTTGTCGCGTTCCGCCTTGAAGATCGCGGGGTCGGTGTAGAACCCGGCGGGCATCGAACGGGCGCGGTTCAGGGGTTGCAGGGCTGGTTCAAACTCGGTGCGGTCGAGACTCATCTGCGGCTCCTTCGGTCGGGGGGAGTGTGCCGCCGACGCGCCCCGGCTGACAAGGCTTGGCATGCGTTTGGGCCGTGCAATTCGGCCCGTGCAAGGGTAGTCTTGGGGCAGGGCCTGATCCGGGCCGCAGCGAAGGAGACGAGCATGGCCAAGGGCATGAACAAGCGCAAGGAAGTGAAGAAGCCAAAGAAGGAGGCCGCGAAGCCTGCCGTTTCGGTGGCGTCGACCAATGCGAAGGTGACGATTTCGTCAGGCAAGCCGAAGGACTGACCGTCACGCCTTGCGCGAGGCGGCCAGCACCAGAAAGCCGCCCGCAAGGCACCAGTTCTTGACGAAGATCGACATTTGCCAACCGTCTTCGGGCCGGAAGTGGAAGCTGCTGGTTGCAGCACAGTAGGCGGCGGCGATCAGGGCTGCCGCGCGCACCGTGGGCGGCCAGATCAGGCCCACCGCAAGAGCCGTGTTCAGGGCAAGCGCGGGCCAGATCAGCCAGACCGGCGCGCCGATCCCGGCAAGCAGGCCTTGCGCAGCGGCGGGGGCAAGCGCCTTTTGCACGGCCCCGGCGGAGAACAGCGTGGCCAGAAGGATGCGTCCGATCAGGTCCATGCGTGTCTCCCTTTACGGGATATACGGGGCGGGGTTGGCGGAAGTTGCAGGGTCAGAACACCTCCTTCACCGCCTCCATCGCGACGTAGGTGGAGGTCGAGGCGACGTGGGGCAGGGCCGAGATCACCTCGCCCAGCACGCGGCGGTAGGACTGGATATCGGCGGTGCGCACCTTCAGGAGGTAATCGAAGGAGGAGGCCATCATGTGGCATTGCTCCACCTCGGGCACGGACAGCACGGCCTTGTTGAAGGCTTGCAGCGCGGCTTCGCGGGTGTCGCTGAGCCGCACCTCGACAAAGGCGACATGGGCCTGGCCCATGCGGATCGGGTCGATGATGGCGCGGTAGCCGGTGATCACGCCCGCCTCTTCCAGCCGTTTCAGGCGGGCCTGGGTGGGCGATTTCGACAGGCCGATGCGGCGGGCCAGTTCGACGGCGGCGATGCGGCCTTCGGTGGCCAGCACGCGCAAGATCGCAAGGTCGAAGCGGTCGAGGTCATTTGCCATGTGTTTCCCCGGATTTTGCATCACTTGGCCCGCATATCACGGATCAATCGGGAAAACAGCCCGCGCGACAGGGTGTATGCTGGGCCAAAGAGGAGAGCCCCCATGCCGCGCGATCACCACGACACAGCCTGGTCCGTCATCGAAGCGGGCAGTCTTGCCGACGAGGCCACGCTGGTGCGCCGCCTGATCGGCGAGGCGGGGCTGGATGCAGAGGCGCGGGCGCGCATCACGGCGTCGGGGGCTGACCTCGTGCGGCGCATCCGGGGCAGCGCCAAGCCGGGGCTGATGGAGGTGTTTCTGGCGGAATACGGGCTTTCGACGGATGAGGGCATCGCGCTGATGTGTCTGGCCGAGGCGCTGCTCAGGGTGCCGGACGCCGAGACGATGGATGCGCTGATCGAAGACAAGATCGCGCCGTCGGATTGGGGGCGGCATCTGGGCCGCTCCGCCTCGAGCCTCGTCAACGCGTCGACCTGGGCCTTGATGCTGACCGGCAAGGTGCTGGACGACCGCGAGCCGGGTATTGCCGGCCACCTGCGCGCCGCCGTGAAACGGCTGGGCGAGCCGGTGATCCGCACCGCAGTGTCGCGCGCGATGAAGGAGATGGGGCGCAACTTCGTTCTGGGCGAGACGATCGACAAGGCGATGGACCGGGCGCGGGAACTGGAAGGCAAGGGCTATACCTACAGCTACGACATGCTGGGCGAGGCGGCGCGGACCGAGGCCGACGCGCGGCGCTATCACCTGAGCTATTCCAAGGCGATCACCGCCATCGCCGGCGCCGCACGGGGCAACGACATTCGCCAGAACCCCGGGATTTCGGTCAAACTCTCGGCGCTGCATCCGCGCTATGAGGTGGCAAAGCGCGCCCGGGTGATGGAGGAATTGGTGCCCCGCGTCCGTGCGCTGGCAGGGTTGGCGCGGGCGGCGGGCCTTGGCTTCAACATCGACGCCGAGGAAGCGGACCGGCTGGCGCTGTCGCTGGAGGTGATCGAGGCGGTGCTGTCGGAACCGTCGCTGGCCGGGTGGGACGGGTTTGGCGTGGTGGTGCAGGCCTACGGGCGGCGGGCGGGCGCGGTGATCGACTGGCTTTATGCGCTCAGCCAACGGCTGGACCGGCGGATCATGGTGCGGCTGGTGAAGGGCGCCTATTGGGACGCCGAGGTGAAGCGGGCGCAGGTTCTGGGGCTGGAAAGTTTCCCGGTGTTCACCCGCAAGCAGGCGACCGATGTCAGTTACATTGCCAACGCGCGGAAGTTGCTGGGGATGACCGACCGCATCTATCCGCAGTTCGCCACCCACAACGCGCACACGGTCGCGGCGATCCTCGACATGGGCAGCGACCCGATGGCGTATGAGTTTCAGCGCCTGCATGGCATGGGCGAACGGCTGCATGACATCGTGCTGACCGACCGTGGCACGCGCTGCCGGATCTATGCCCCGGTCGGCGCGCACCGGGATCTGCTGGCCTATCTGGTGCGCCGCCTGTTGGAGAACGGCGCCAACTCCAGCTTCGTCAACCAGATCGTCAACGAGGAGGTGGCGCCGGAAACCGTCGCCGCCTGCCCGGTGACGGCGATGGAGGCGATGGAGCCGGTTGCCTCGCCTGCCTTGCCCGCGGGGCCGGAGCTGTTTGGCGCGCGGCGCAATTCGAAGGGCTGGGATCTGACCGACGCGGCTGATCTTGCCCGGATCGAAGCCGCCCGTGCGCCCCATGCCGACGCGCTGTTCGACGCCGCCCCGCGTCTGGCCGGGCGCGTGGCCGGCGGCCCGCGTCTGACGGTGACGAACCCGGCAACGGGCGCACCGGTGGGCCATGTGCTGACGGCGGCCCTGCCGGATGTCGATACCGCGCTGCGCCTTGCCGAACCCTGGGCCGCGACCCCGGCGATCCGCAAGACAGTGCTGTTGAAGGCCGCCGATCTCTATGAGGAAAGCTTTGGTCCGATCTTCGCGCTGCTGGCGCGCGAGGCGGGCAAGACGCTTGCCGACGCGGTATCGGAACTGCGCGAGGCGGTGGATTTCCTGCGCTATTACGCCCACGGCGCCGAAGGCCTTGCCAACCCGGCGCGGGGTGTATTCGCCTGTATCTCGCCGTGGAACTTCCCGCTGGCAATCTTCACGGGCCAGATCGCGGCGGCTTTGGCGGCCGGCAACGCTGTCGTCGCCAAGCCCGCCGAGCAGACCCCGCTGATCGCCACGCTGGCGGTCGACCTGATGCTGCGCGCCGGGGTGCCCGCCACGGCGCTGCAACTGCTGCCCGGTGATGGAACGGTCGGGGCCGCGATCACCCGTGATCCGCGCATCGCAGGGGTGGCCTTCACCGGATCGACCGACACCGCGCTTTTGATCCGCACGGCGATGGCGGTCCACGCCAACCCAACCGCGCCGCTGATTGCCGAAACGGGTGGGCTGAATGCGATGCTGGTGGATTCGACCGCGCTGCCCGAACAGGCGGTGCGCGACATTCTGGCGGCGGCGTTCCAGTCCGCCGGGCAACGCTGTTCGGCGCTGCGCTGCCTTTATGTGCAGGAAGACGTCGCCGATACCGTCACCGACATGCTGTTTGGCGCGATGGACGACCTCAGCCTCGGCGACCCGTGGCACCTGACGACCGACGTGGGCCCGGTGATCGACGCCGAGGCGCAGGCGGGCATTCGCGACTATATCGAGGCGGCACGGCGCGAGGGCCGGGTGTTGAAGGAACTGGCGGCACCGCAGGGTGGCACCTTCATCGGGCCGACCGTGCTTTCGGTCAGCGGGATCAGCGCCATGCCGCGCGAAATCTTCGGGCCGGTGCTGCACATCGCCACCTTCAAGGCATCGCAGATCGCCTCGGCGATCGATGCGGTCAACGCTACCGGATACGGTCTGACGTTCGGGCTGCACACGCGCATCGACGACCGGGTGCAAAGCATCGTCGACCGGCTTCAGGTCGGCAACGCCTATGTCAACCGCAACCAGATCGGTGCGGTGGTGGGCAGCCAGCCCTTTGGCGGCGAGGGGCTGTCGGGCACCGGGCCAAAGGCGGGCGGGCCGGAGTATCTGCACCGTTTCACCCGCGCCGCCGCCCCGACCACCGAGGCCGACGGCACCGCCGTGACCGAGGCCGAGGCTGCAAGCGCGCTTGCAGCCCCGCAGCCAAAGCTGGCCCATCGCAGCGTCAACCTGCCGGGGCCAACGGGCGAGTCCAACCGCCTGACCCTGACCGCCCGCGCGCCCCTGCTGTGCCTTGGCCCCGGCCGTGCCGCAGCGCGCCAACAGGCCGAGGCGGTCCGCGCCCTTGGCGGGTACGCGGTGGACGCGACGGGCCTCGACCCTGCGGCGCTGGCGCGGCTCAAGGGGTTTTCCGGCGCGATCTGGTGGGGCGATGCTGCGGTCGCACGCGCCTGTGCCGAGGCTCTTGCCAGCCGGTCAGGCCCGATCCTGCCCCTGATCGGCGACGTGCCGGATGCCGGACATGCGGTTCTCGAACGCCACCTCTGCATCGACACCACTGCCTCCGGTGGCAACGCACAGCTTCTGGCCGAGGTCGGTGCCTGATCTTCCCCTTTGCAAAAATATCCTCGGGGGGTGAAGGGGGGCAGACAGCCCCCCTTTTCCGACGCTTGACGCTTTCGCGTGGATCGGAAACTCTGCCCCCATGTTTCCGATCCGCGACCACAACCCCTCGGGCCGCCTGCCCTTCATCACGCTGGCGCTGATCGCGGTCAACGTCATCGTGTTTCTTGGCTATTTCCCGTCGATGTCCGAAAACCAGCTTGGCTGGTTCTTCCAGACCTGGGGTCTGGTGCCGGGGCGGCTGATGGCAGGGCAGGGATACGAGACGCTGGTGACCTCGATGTTCCTGCATGGCGGCTGGATGCACCTGATCGGTAACATGCTGTTTCTCTACATCTTTGGCGACAACCTTGAAGAGGAGATGGGCCATTTCGGCTTTCTGCTGTTTTACCTCGCTTCGGGTTTGGCGGCAGCGGGGTTGCAGATGGCGGCCGACTTCGCCTCGCCGATCCCGATGGTGGGGGCTTCGGGCGCGATTGCCGGGGTGATGGGCGGCTATCTTCTGCTGTTCCCCAGGGCCAAGGTCGATGTGCTGTTCATCTTCCTGATCTTCTTTCGCATCTTTGCGATCCCGGCGTGGATCGTGCTGGGGCTGTGGCTCGGCGTTCAGGTGCTGTCTGGCGTGATCACCCCGACCGATGCCGGCGGCGTGGCCTATTGGGCGCATGCCGGCGGGTTTGTCGGGGGGCTGGTGTTGACCATCCCGGCGTGGCTGCGGCGCGGGGCGGCGGGTTATTGGCGCAAGACCCAAGGCCACCCGCCCCACGCCGAGACCGAGTTCACGGCGGCGCGGTCCAACATTCCGCTGGTGCCGCGCCGCCGCCAGCCGTGATCTAGCCGCGCACCACGCCCCGGAACGCGTCGAACAATCCGTCATTGCCGGCGATGATCGAGCCGTCCAGCGGGTCTGCGCCGTCGCGGATGCCCGACACCATGCCGCCGGCTTCGCGCACCAGAAGGATGCCTGCGGCGATGTCCCAGGCGTTCAGTTCGCGTTCCCAGTAGCCTTCGTAGCGGCCTGCGGCCACATACGCGAGGTCAAGCGCCGCCGAGCCCCAGCGCCGCACCCCGGCGCAGGCCGGCATCAGGCGCGCAAGGTCTTGCAGCATCGCGGGCAGGGTGGCCTTGGCCCCGAACGGCACGCCAGTGGCAAAGACCGCTTCCGACATGGTGCGACGGCCCGACACGCGCAGGCGGCGGTTGTCGTTCAGCCAGCAGCCGGCACCTTTTTCGGCCCAGAACATCTCGTCCTTCGCCGGATCGAAGACCACGCCGGAGACGATCTCGCCCTTGTGTTCCAGCGCGATCGAGACCGACCAGTGCGGCATCCCGTGCAGGAAGTTCGTGGTGCCATCCAACGGATCGACGATCCAGCGCCGGGTCGGGTCGGCGCCATCGGCGCCGCCGGTTTCCTCGCCCAGCCAGCCATAGGTCGGACGGCCACCGAGCAGTTCTTCCTTGATGATCCGCTCCGCCTCGCGGTCGGCGCGGCTGACGAAATCGCCGGGGCCCTTGGTCGAGACCTGAAGGTTCTCCACCTCGCGGAAGTCCTTTACCAGGCTGCGGCCCGCCTTGCGGGCGGCCTTGATCATCAGGTTGAGGTTGGCAGAGCCTTGCATGGGATCCCTCCGGTCGGTTCCGCCCGGTGGCTTACAGGGGATGGGGGCCGATGAAAACCCCGTCGTCTTGCCCCGGCGTGGCATTTTGGGGTGCAACTGCGCCCAGCATCGGCCCGCGCAACTCGCGCAGCAGTTTGCGGCGGATCGCGCGGGGGTAGTCGCCTTGGGTCGGGGCAAATTCGACAAAGGCGCCGGGGCCGCGGATCACCTCGTCACGGTAGTAGGCCGCGACGCCGGATTCGTGTTCGCCGATGGCAAGGCCGTTCACCACCACATCGCCGAAATCGACGCGGCGGTAGGCCGAGGCGGCAGAGATGCCGTCGTTGTTCTGGCCGTCGCCGGCAACGTCGAGGACCTGACGGGCGCACGGAGGGGCGTCATTCAGAACATCCCGGGCGTAGACCAGGGACCAGCCAAGCGCGGTGGGCAGGTTCACTTGCGGTCGCGGTCTTGCGCGGACCTGGTCCACCACGACAGCGAGTTGCGCCGGGGTTTCAACCATCACCCACGGCACCACGATTTCCTGATGAGAGCTGCCGCTCCAGTAATAGACCGCCAGCGCCACATTGCCTTCGGCTGACAGGAATTCGGCCTGAACCGCTGGGTCGGTCAGCGCTGCTGCAAGGCCTTCGGTCTGGATCACGTAGTCCGCCGCGTCGACCGAGCGGGACACATCGACCGCCAGCAAGAGCGCAAGCCTGCAATCGGCGCTGGCGGGCGCCGCGCAGAGGCAGAGGGGTAGCCAGATGCCCCGCATGTCGGCACCTCCAGGTGGCTCAGGCTATGCTGAAAGCGGGCGGTGGCAAGATCAAACCTGCTTGCCATTCGGGGCAACCATCGGCACGCTTCGCACTGAAACGAGGCGATACATGGCAACCGAAAGTGCTGGCGTCGATCTGCCTGCCATCGTCACGCTTCTGGGCGCGGCGGTGGTGGCGGTGCCGTTGTTCAAGCGCGCGGGACTTGGGTCGGTGCTGGGGTATCTGGCGGCGGGGCTGGCAATCGGGCCGTTCGGGCTTGGCCTGTTTTCCGACCCGATGGCGATCTTGCATGTGGCCGAGCTGGGCGTGGTGATGTTCTTGTTCATCATCGGGCTGGAGATGCAGCCGTCGCGGCTGTGGGCGATGCGGCGCGACATCTTCGGCCTTGGGCTGGTGCAGGTGCTGGTCTGCATGGCGCTGTTGTCGCTGGTCGGGCTGGGGCTGGGCTACCCGTTCGCGCCGTCCTTGGTTGCGGGGACCGGGTTCGTGCTGACCTCGACCGCGATCGTGATGCAGATGCTGGAGGAGCGCGGCGATCTTTCGGCACCAAAGGGCCAGCGGATCGTGTCGATCCTGCTTTTGGAAGACCTGGCCATCGTGCCCTTGCTGGCGCTGGTCGCGTTTCTGGCGCCGGGGGCGGCGGATGTGACGCTGGCCGACCGGGCGCTGGGGATCGGCATGGGGCTGGCTGCGATTGCCGTGCTGATCCTTGCCGGGCGCTATCTGATCAACCCGGTGTTTTCGGTGCTGGCCGGGGCCAAGGCGCGCGAGGTGATGACGGCGGCGGCGCTCTTGATCGTGCTTGGCGCCGCGCTCTGGATGCAGCTTGGCGGGCTTTCGGCGGCGATGGGGGCGTTTCTGGCGGGGGTGCTCTTGTCGGAATCCACCTATCGCCACCAGCTTGAGGCCGATGTGGAGCCGTTTCGGGGGCTGCTTCTGGGGCTGTTCTTTCTGGCCGTCGGCATGGCGCTGGACCTTTCGGTGGTTGCGGCGAACTGGCGATTGATCCTGATTTCGGTCGTGGCGCTGACGGCGCTGAAGATGCTGGCGATCTATTCGGTGGCGCGCCTGTTCCGCGCATCGCACCGCGAGGCGGTGGAGCGGCTGGTCCTGATGGCGCAAGGCGGCGAGTTCGCCTTTGTGCTGTATGCCGCGGCGCTTTCGGTGGGCCTGATCAACGCCGAGGAAAACGCCACGCTTACCGCCGTCATCATCATCTCGATGGTGATGACGCCGTTGTTCGTGCTGGCGCATGACCGGCTGATGCCGAAACCGCTGGCCGCGACCGACGGACTGCCGATGCCGGAAGATGACGGCGCGTCGGTGCTCTTGATCGGGTTTGGCAGGTTCGGGCAGGTGGTCAGCCAGCCCCTGTTCGCGTCGGGCTACAAGGTGTCGATCATCGACATCGACACCGAGATGATCGCCACCGCGACCGGCATGGGCTTCAAGGTGTATTTCGGTGACGGCACGCGGCTGGATATCCTGCACGCCGCCGGGGCGACCCATGCGCGTGCCATCATCATCTGCATCGACAATCAGGGTGCGGCCACCCGCATCGCGCATCTGTTGCGGGATGAATGCCCGCTGATCCCGGTCTTTGCGCGCAGCTTTGACCGGCGCCACTCGATTGACCTGATCAAGGCGGGGGTCGAGGTGCCGATCCGGGAAACCTACGAATCGGCGCTGCTCTTGGGTGGCAACCTGTTGCGGCATTTCGGGCTGGAGGAGGAGCGGGTCAGCGAGACGCTGAACGACGTGCGGCTGCGTGATGCCGACCGCTTTGCCCTGCAACTGGCGGGTGACATCTATTCGGGCCGTGACCTGTTGCGCGTCGATGCCGGGCTGGCGGTGGAAAACTCGGGCTGATCACGGGCCTCCAGTCACTGGCGCTGCAGCTTGACCGGCTCGCTGCGGCCAAGGCGCAGGAAATGCGCCATGAAGGGTTTGGCCACATCCTCGGACCGGGTGGCCGCGTAGAGGCGTTTGGTCACTGTGGCGGGGCCGAGGGGGCGGGTGACGTAATCCGCGCTGGATTTCACCTCGCGCAGCACCCAGTCGGGCAGCACCGCCACGCCACGGTTCGACCCGACCAGCATCAGGATCACCGCCGTCAGTTCGGCAGTGCGCTGGGCGCGGGGTTCGACCTTGGCCGGGGTCAGCAGTTCGGTGAACACATCCAGCTTGTCGCGGGTGACGGGGTAGGTGATCAGCACCTGGTCGCGGAAGTCCTCGGCTTCGATGAACGTCTTTTGCGCCAAGGGGTTGGCGGCTGAAGCCAGAAACGTCGGGTGATAGTCAAAGAGCGGGTTGTAGGTGATGCCCGGCAGTTCGACGGGGTTCGAGGAGATCACCAGATCCACCTCCTCGCGGTTCAGGGCGGGCAGGGCGTCGAAGGCGAGGCCGGCACGGATATCGACGTCGATCTCGGGCCAGGCGTGGCGGAAAAGTTCCAGCACCGGGAACAGCCAGTCGAAACAGGCGTGACATTCGATGGCGATGTGCAGCCTGCCGGTCTTGCCGGAGCGCAGGCTGCGGAATTCTTCCTCCATGGCGTCGATTTCCGGCAGGATGCGGTCGGCGGCGCGCAGCATCCGGATGCCTGCGGCGGAGAGCTTCATCGGCTTGGAGCGGCGCACGAACAGCTCCATTCCGGCCTGATCCTCCAGCCCCGCGACCTGATGGCTGAGGGCCGATTGGGTCATGTTCAGCATCTCGGCCGCGCGTGCGAGGCCGCCTGCCTGGTGGATGGCACGGATGGTTCGCAGGTGGCGCAGCTCGACATACATGCGGTGAGCCTCATAATGATGGTGAGTATTATGAATTGGTCTCACATCGCGGAATCTGAGACAAGAGGGCATAGAAGGAGCCTGCCCATGACCACCTTGCCCCGCATCTCGTTTGAATTCTTCCCGCCGCAGACGCTGGATGCGTCGTTCCGGCTGTGGGAAACGGTGCAGGCACTGGCGCCGATGCAGCCCAACTTCGTGTCGGTGACCTATGGCGCGGGCGGCACCACCCGCAAGCTGACGCATGAGGCGGTCAGCGCGATCGGCCGCAACTACGGGCTGAACGTCGCGGCGCACCTGACCTGCGTTGATGCGACGCGCACCGAGACGCTGGAAATCGCCGAGGCCTATGCGGCGGCGGGTGTGACCGAGATCGTGGCGCTGCGTGGCGATGCGCCGAAGGGGGCCACCCGCTTCACCCCGCATCCCGATGGGTTTGCAAGTTCGGTCGAGCTGGTCGAGGCGCTGGCCGCCACCGGCAAGTTCAAGATCAGGGTCGGTGCCTATCCCGAGCCGCACCCGGACGCCGCCGACAGCTTTGCCGATGTGGCCTGGCTGAAGCGCAAGATCGACGCGGGGGCCACGTCTGCGATCACCCAGTTCTTCTTCGACGCCGACACCTTCTTTCGGTTCCGCGATGCCTGTGCCAAGGCGGGGATCACCGCGCCGATCATCCCCGGCATCCTGCCGATCACCTCGTGGGAGGGCGCGAAGAAGTTTGCCGCGCGCTGCGGGACCAAGGTTCCGGGCAAGCTGGACGAGGCTTTCACCACAGCCGCCCGCGACGGGCGCGAGGAGTTGCTGGCGCTGGCGCAATGCACGGCACTTTGTGACCGGCTGTTGCAGGGCGGTGTGGACGACCTGCACTTTTACACCCTGAACCGCCCGCACCTGACCCGCGAAGTGGTGCGCGCGCTGGGAATCACGCCGGAACTGGTGCTGGAAAAGGTCGCCTGAATTCGCCCTGCGGGGCACACGACGTCTCCCTCGCGGCCCCTTGATGCGCTGAAAACGCATCGGGGGCCGTCTTTTTTCGTGCCGCTTGTTCCCCCGGCGGGATCGGGTAAGGTCTGCCCAACCCGCCCGAGGATGCGCAATGCCGAAGCTGATTACCGTCTTGAACGGCCCGAACCTGAACCTGCTTGGCGCCCGTCAGCCGGAAATCTACGGGCGTGAAACGCTGGCTGACGTGGCGCAGGCCTTGTCGGATCTGGCCGATGATCTGGGCGTTGCGGTCCGCTGCCTGCAATCGAACCATGAGGGTCAGTTGATCGACTGGGTGCAGGACGCGCGCGGCACGTCGGCGGGCATCATCATCAATGCAGGGGCGCTTACCCATACCTCCATCGCCCTTCTGGATGCGCTGAACACCTTCGAAGGGCCAGTGGTGGAAGTGCACATTTCGAACATTCACAAGCGCGAGGCGTTTCGGCACCAGTCCTACATCAGCCTGCGCGCAGACAGCGTGATCGTGGGCTGTGGCACGCATGGATACCAGTTGGCGCTGCGGCATCTGGCATCGCAGGTGGCGAAATGACCATGCCGATCAATGTCTTCAAGCGCGATCTTCGTGAAGGTCGCCAGCAGATCGGCCTGTGGAATTCGATCCCCGGTCCGGTGGTGATCGAGATGCTGGCGGGGACGGGGTTCGATTTCATAACTGTCGATACAGAACATTCGCTGACCGACATTCCCGACATTCTGGGCATGTTGCAGGCGCTGGCGCCCTATCCGGTGTCGCCCGTGGTGCGGCCGCAGTCGCAAGACCCCGCGCTGATCAAGCGGTTGCTGGATTTCGGGGCGCAGACCTTGATGATCCCCTATGTCCAGTCGGCCGACGAGGCGCGGGCGCTGGTTGCCGCCATGCGCTATGCCCCGCGCGGGTTTCGCGGGGTGGCGGGTGGCACGCGGGCGTCGCGCTTTGGCACCGTGCCGGATTATTTCACCCGTGCCGAGGAAGAACTGTGCCTGATCGTGCAGATCGAAACGCATGAGGCGGTGGCCGCGATCGAGGAGATTGCGGCGGTCGACGGCGTTGATGCGCTGTTCATCGGACCGGCAGACCTTGCTGCCTCGCTTGGTCATCCGGGCAACATGGCGCATCCAGAGGTGGTGGCGGCCATCGAAGCTGCGATCAAACGCATCGTCGCCACCGGAAAGCCTGCGGGTATTCTGGTGGTGGACACCGATTTCGCGCGCAAGTGCATTGGCTGGGGCACGACCTACACGGCGGTGGGGGTCGATCTTTGGCTGCTTGCCGCCGCCGCGCGGGGTCTGGCCGCCGGTTTTCGCCAAGGGTGAGCGGCGGGGCCTCCAAGGGCGGGTTTCGCTGGCATCCGGTGGCGCGGCTGTTTGATGCCGAGGGCGAACAGCGCCCGGTGGCATCGACGGCGTCCGTCATGGCCGAACGACCTTCGGCGCTGGCATTGGCGGCGGCGCTTGGATCGCCGGTGTTTCGCATCGGCGGCGACGGTCCGGCACCGGAACCCGGCGCGGAGCCGTTGGTCGAGACGCTCACCTCAGGTTCAACCGGAACGCCGCGCCGCATACGGCGCAGCCATGCGTCGTGGATCGCCAGCTTTGAGGTGAATGCCGCGCGGTTCGGCATCGGCCCCGGCGCGCGGGTGGCGGTGCTGGGGCGGCTGGTGCATTCGCTGTCGCTTTATGGCGCGGTGGAGGGGATGCATCTTGGTGCCGAGGTGCATCTGCTGGACAGTTTGCGCCCTGACCGGCAGCGTCTGGCGCTGGGCGAGCGAAAGATCAGCCACCTTTATGCGACCCCGGCGCAACTGCGGTTGCTGGTGGACCATCCGGGTGCCGTTTGCCCCGATCTGCGGTTGATCCTGGTTGGCGGGTCGAAACTGGACGCAGCGCTGCGGGCCGCCGCCCGGACGCTTGCCCCTGCGGCGCGGATTGTCGAGTTTTACGGCGCGGCGGAAACCTCGTTCATCACCTTGGCCGATGACGCGACACCGGAAGGGTCGGTGGGGAAGGTCTATCCGGGCGTGGCGCTTGATCTGCGCCAGGGGCAGATCTGGGTGAAAAGCCCGTATCTGTTCGAGGCGTATGCCGGTGCGCCGGGCGGGGCGGTCTGGCAGGATGGCTGGCTGTCGGTGGGCGAGATCGGGCGGCTGGAGGACGGTTGGCTGTACCTGATGGGTCGCGCCGGACGGATGGTCACGGTGGCCGATCAGAACGTGTTTCCCGAAGAAATCGAGGGGCTTTTGGTCGCCATGCCCGGTATCCGCCAAGCGGCCGTTCTGGCGCGACCCGACGCGCGGCGGGGCATGGTGCTGATTGCGGTGGTGCAGGGCGACCCGGCGCAGGAAGCAGCGGTCATGGCGGCACTCCGGGCCACGCTCGGGCCGTTGAAGGCGCCCAAGGCGTTGATCTGGCGGCAGGATTGGCCGACCGTCGCCTCGGGCAAGACCGACCTTGCGGGCATCGAGCGAGAGACGTCATGGCCCAATTGATCGCCGCCCATCGCACCGCTGTTGTCCCGCGCGGCGGGGCGTTCGCGCGGCTGTCGATCGAGGAACTTGGTGCGCCGGTGATCCGGGCTTGCCTTGGGTCCGCGGGTCTGGTGCCAGCCGACATCAACGAACTGATCTTGTCGAACGCGCTGGGGGCAGGCGGCAATCCGGCGCGGCGCACGGCGCTGGCGGCCGGATTGCCGGAGCGGGTGGCGGGGCTGTCGATCGACCGGCAATGCGCGGGTGGGCTGGATGCGATCTTGCTGGCAGCGGCGCTGGTCGACAGCGGCGCCGCCGAGGTGGTGCTCGCTGGCGGGGTAGAGAGTTACTCGCGCCGTCCGATGCGGTTGGCGACGGATCCTGATGGTGGTCCGCCGGTGGCTTATGACGAAGCGCCGTTCACGCCCTGGCCCGACCGTAACCCCGGCATGGCCGAGGCGGCTGATGCGCTGGCGCTGCGGTTGTCCATCCCCCGCGCGGCGCAAGAGTTGTGGGCGGTGGGCAGCCACGCCAAGGCGCTGGCCGCCGATCTTGGGGCCGAGATCGTTCCCTTGGCCGGGCAGGCCCGCGATGCCTTTACCCGCAGCCTGACCCCGGCACTGGCCGCCCGTGCGCCGGTCGTTGTGGGCAGCATCACGGCGGCCACGGCGGCGGTTGCGGCGGATGCGGCGGCGTTCGTTCTGGTGGCGTCTGACCGGATGGCGGCACGATTTGCCCGCAGCCTGCGGATCGTCGGCGGGGCGACCCTTGGCGCCGACCCGATCGAGCCGGGGCTGGCGCCGCTGGCCGCAATCCGCAAGGTCTGGGACGGCGGGCCCTTGGCGATGGCCGAGGTGATGGAGGCTTATGCCGTGCAGGCGATGGCAGTGGTCAACGGCGCGGGGATCGACCCGGCCCGCGTCAACCTTGGCGGTGGCGCGTTGGCGCGCGGCCATCCGATCGGTGCGTCAGGCGCGATCCTTGCGGTGCGGCTGTTCCACGGCCTTCGTGCAGGGCGTGGGCTTGCCGCCATCGCGGCAGCGGGCGGCATCGGCACCGCCCTTCTGGTCGAGGTGTCAGGCGCGTGACAGAAGCGACGCGGGCCGCATCCGTGCCAGGCTTTGCGTGACCATCCCGGCCAGCACGGCCTTGACCGCATCGCCCGGCAGAAAGGCGAAGGCCAGATAGCTGGCCTCGGTCAACGATTTTTGCAGGATCAGCGCCATGCCAAGGATGCCGAACACATAAAGCACCCCGATCCCGCCGATCACTGCGCCCGCAGTGGCCGCGAGGCCCGGTTGCAGGGTGGTCCGCTCCATCACCCAGCCCGCAACGAAGGCGGCAACCGGAAAGCCCAGGAGAAAGCCGACGGAGGGCGAGGCAAAGACGCCAAGGCCGCCACGCCCGCCAGACAGAAGCGGCAGCCCGGCCGCGACAAGCACCAGGAACAGCACCACCGCCAAGGCCCCGCGCCGTGCGCCAAGGACCGTGCCGCACAGCATCACGCCAAGGCTTTGCGCCGTGATCGGCACCCCTGCGGCGAGGTCGATCTTCGGCACGAGGCCCAGGATTGCGATCAGCGCGGCAAAGAGGGCGATGTGAGTGAGGCTGCGTTCCAAGGGGCGTCTCCTGAGTTTCTGTCTGGCACCTTTAATCAGCGCCACCGCGCGCGCGCAAGGCGTCTGCGGCGTGGTCCGCGTCGTCAAGGGCGGCGAGGGTGGCGGGCACCAGCACCCGCCAGCGCGCCGGACGCGGCGACCGGGCGCGCCAGGCGTCGGTGATCCGGTCCATCCGGTCCAGCATCACCGGGATGAAACGCACCACCAATGCCAGCGCCAGCGCCAACCGGCGCGGGCTGAGGCCAAGGCGGGCGAGGGGGCGGGCCAGCCGTTCGATCACGGCAACCATGTCGGACAGGCGGGTGGTCATCGTCACCAGATTGGCGGCTGCAACGGCGGCGAGCATCCGCAGGATCACGACCGCGCCCCCGGCAAGATCGCCGGTCCAGCCGTGCCAAAGGCTGACGATCAGCACGAAGGGCCAGAGAGGCCGCACCATCCGCGCACCGTGCGCGGCGAATGCCGCCCCGCCGAGGCCGAGGTGCACGCCTGCGACGGCAAAGAGCGCCAGCGTCAGCGGCAGCGGCGAGGCAAGCTGGAACAGAAGAAGCGTCCACAGCGACAGCGCCGCCAGTTTCACCCCGGCGGGCAGGCGATGCGCGGCGGTGTCAACCGGCGAGGTCAGTGTCAGCATCACGCTCTCCGATGCGGGCCATTTCGGCGCGGAAGGCGGCCAGGACGACGGCGGGTGATCCGTCGGCGGTGATGCGGCCCGCGTCAATCCAGAGCACGCGGTCGGCGTCGGCCACGGCGGCGGGGTCGTGGCTGATGGTCACCAGACGCTGCGGCAGGGCGGCAAGGCGGCGTGACAGCCGATCCTGCGTCGGCAGATCAAGGCCCGCGAAGGGTTCGTCCAGCAGGATCGTGCGGGGCTGCATCAAGAGGACCGTCATCAGGCACAGGTAATGCCGCTGGCCCTGGCTGAGGGCAGAGGTGGGCGCTGGTCCCCAATGCGCCCGGCCCTCGGCGGCAAGGGCCGCGCGGGCGGCGGCGAGGGCGTCTTGCTGGGTGCGGCCTTGCTGGCGCAGGCCGAAGGCCAGTTCTTCCTCGACCGTGGGAAACAGGATCTGGTGATCGGGGTTCTGGAACAGGATGCCAAGGGCTGCCAGCATGCCCTTGCGGTCGGTCGCGGGATCAAGGCCGTCGATGCGAACCCGGCCCGCGTCGGGGGCGATCAGCCCGGCGATCAGGCGCAGAAGCGTGGTCTTGCCCGATCCGTTGCGCCCGACGATGCCGATGCGCGCCTCGGTCAGGTGCAGGGTCAGGTCATGCAGGATGATGCGTCCCGACAGGGCCACGCGCGCGCGGTCAAGCAATATGCCTGACGATGCGGCGTGCGCCGATACGGGGGAAGCGGGGGCGGACATGCACGGCCTTTCCGAAAGCTGGCGCCGTTCTAACGGCTGGGGCCAGAACTGGAAAGACGGCTGTCAATGCTGTTGGGGAAAGGGTCGGGGGGAGTCACGGGGATCGGCACGGTTCGGTCAACTCAAATGGTCGCCGGGCCGGGGCTTGCGCCACCGGCCCGGTCGTCATGTCAGCAAGCCGCGATGAAGCGCTTGCCATACTGGTCGCGGTAGTAGCAATTGCCGGCCGTCGTTGCCGGCCCGATCAGGGTCGATGCCGCCACGCCAACCGCTGCGCCGATGAGGGCACCCTGGGTGCGATCTTCGCCCGACGACACCGCAGCGCCAACCGCCGCGCCGCCCAATGCGCCAAGGGCGGCATTCTGGTCAGAGGTCTGGCAAGCCGCCAGCGAAAGGGCCGCGACAGGAAGAATCAGGTAGAATTTGGTCATGTGTGCCTCCAGGCAATAGGTCCGCGCTGCAGCAGCAACGCATGTCGCGCGGGTTGGTTCCACCTCGGGGCGGCTTAATCAGCGTAAAGCCGCACCAGCGAAGCGAGCATTTCGGCGAAAGCCAGCCAATTTCAGGCGGGCGCGACGGGGTTTGGCCAAAACCAAGGCCCGGTGCCGCGCACCGGGGCTTGGTCTGGGGGATGGACTTTCAGGAAGTGGTGCGCGCGGCGGCGACCGATTCTTCCAGGATGCCCATCGCTTCGGCGAAATGCGCATCCGGAATGGTGATCGGCGCGAGGAACCGGATCACGTTGCCGTAGACGCCGCAGGTCAGCAGGATCAGGCCGCGTTTCAACGCCTCCATCCGGATGCGGTTGGTCAGGCCCGCGTCCGGTTCGTGGGTCGCCGGGTTGGCGAATTCGACGGCGACCATGAAGCCCGGGCCGCGGATGTCGCTGATTTCCGGCGTGACCGAGCGGATCGCCTCAAGCCGCTGTTTCAGGCGGCCACCAAGGTCATTGGCGCGGGCGCAGAGGTCTTCTTCCTCGATCACGTCCAGAACGGCGTTCGCGGCGGCGATGCCCAGCGGGTTGCCACCATAGGTGCCGCCAAGCCCGCCGGGGTGGGCCGCATCCATCAGCTCGGCCCGGCCGGTGACGGCGGCAAGCGGCAGGCCACCGGCAAGGCCCTTGGCCATCGTGGTCAGGTCAGCGGCCACATCGTAGCCGTGCATCGCAAAGAGGTTGCCGGTGCGGGCAAAGCCGGTCTGCACCTCGTCGGCGATCATCACGATGCCATGTTCGTCACACAGCTTGCGGATCGCGCGCACCAGTTCCTTTGGCGCGGGGTAGAAGCCGCCTTCGCCCTGAACCGGTTCAAAGATGATCGCGGCGACACGGGCGGGGTCGAGGTCGGCCTTGAACAGTTTGGTGATGCCCGCCATCGCGTCTTCGGTGGTGATCTTGTGGATCTCTTGCGGGAAGGGGACGTGCCAGACATCCGGCATCATCGCGCCGAAGCCCTTCTTGTAGGGTTCGACCTTGCCGGTCAGCGACATGCCCATGAAGGTCCGGCCGTGGAAGGCGCCGCCAAAGGCGATCACGCCGTTGCGGCCGGTGGCGATGCGGGCGATCTTGACCGCGTTTTCGCAGGCCTCGGCGCCGGTGGTGACGAAGATCGTCTTCTTCTGGAAATCACCCGGAACAGCGGCGTTCAGGCGTTCGGCGAGGCGGATGTAGGATTCGTAAGGCAGCACCTGATGGCAGGTGTGGGTGAAGCGCGACATCTGTTCTGCAACCGCGGCCATGATGCGCGGGTGGCAATGGCCGGTGTTCACGACCGCGATTCCGGCGGCAAAGTCGATGTAACGGTTGCCCTCGATATCCCAGATTTCGGAGTTGAGCGCCCGGTCGGCGTAGATCTGCGTCATCATGCCGACCCCGCGCGAGATGGCTTGGTCGCGGCGCTTGGCAACTTCGGCGTTCAGCATGGTCGTGCTCCCTGATGGTGTCCTTGCCATTTGATCAAATAATGCGGGCGGGTTCAATGCCGATGATGCGCCTGTGGCAGGATGTGGGAGCCTCCGGCGGGAGTATTTTTGAAAAGCGCAAATCGGGATTCAGGTTTCGTTAACCCTGGTCGGTGCAGGCTTGGGTCTGGATCTGGCGAGGGGCGAAATGGCGGATGGTCAGCTTTTTGCGGGCGCTGTGACCGAGGCGGAGCGGCTGGACTGGCTGCGCCTGATCCGGTCGCGCCGGGTGGGGGCGGTGACGTTCCACCGTTTGATCGGCGAACATGGCTCGGCGGGGGCGGCGCTTGCGGCACTGCCCGAGATCGCGCGCGCCGCAGGGGTCGAGGGCTATGCCGTCTGCCCGGTCGAGGTGGCGGCGGCGGAGGTGCGGGCGGCCAGGCAGAAGGGCGCGCGGATGCTGTGCCACGGTGAGGCCGGCTATCCGGTTGCGCTGATGGATCTGGCCGATGCGCCGCCGCTGTTGTGGGCCATTGGCGATGTGGCGCTGCTGCACCGGCCGATGGTGGCGATGGTCGGGGCGCGCAACGCCTCGTCGCTTGGGGTGCGGATGGCGCGGCGGCTGGCCGAAGGGCTGGCGCAGGCGGGGCAGGTGGTGGTGTCCGGACTTGCACGCGGCATCGACGCCGAGGCGCATCGCGCGGCACTGGCGACCGGCACCGTGGCGGTCATGGCGGGCGGGGTGGATGTGGTCTATCCGGCGGAAAATGCCGCCCTGCACGCCGAGATTGCCGGGGCCGGATGCCTGGTGTCGGAGCAGCCTATGGGGATGGAACCGCAGGCGCGGCATTTCCCGTTGCGCAACCGGATCGTGTCGGGGCTGGCGCGGGCGGTGATCGTGGTCGAGGCGGCGGCGCGGTCGGGCAGCCTGATCACCGCGCGTACCGCACTTGATCAGGGGCGCGACGTGATGGCGGTGCCGGGGCATCCGTTCGATGCGCGGGCCTCGGGGTGCAACATGCTGATCCGCGATGGGGCTACGCTGGTGCGCGGCGCGCAGGATGTGCTTGAGGTGATCGGGGCGGCCATGCGGTTGGCCGAGGCTCCTGTGCCGCGGCCTGCGCCGCTGCCCGGCCCGGCGCCAGTGCAGCGCAGCCTGAAGGAGATGAGCGTTCTGCACGACATGATCCTGTCGCGGCTTGGCCCTTCGCCCGTGGCGGAGGATCAGCTGGTGCGCGATCTTGCCATCACCTCGGCCCAGCTTGCGCCCGAGCTTCTGACGCTGGAACTGGACGGTCGCGTGCTGCGCCAACCGGGAGGGTTGTTGTCGCGCGCGGACTGAGAAAGGCGGTCCCGTGGCGCGCCGGTTGACAATCGCGACGCTTGGCCCCCATGTTGCCGCGCCATTCGGGCGGCCTTGGGAGAACGGATTTCATGCCAGTAGTTGTTGTCGAGTCGCCCGCCAAAGCCAAGACCATCAACAAGTATCTTGGCCCGGATTACACGGTTCTGGCCTCATACGGCCATGTCCGCGACCTGCCGCCAAAGGATGGCTCGGTCAACCCGGACGATGGGTTTGCAATGACCTGGGAGGTGGCGGCGGACAGCCGCAAGCATGTCAAGGCGATCACGGAGGCCCTGAAGACCGACGATCACCTGATCCTTGCAACCGACCCCGACCGCGAGGGCGAGGCGATTTCCTGGCACTTGCAGGAGGCGCTGGCGTCGAGCCTGAAGAAGGGCAAGACGGTCAGCCGCGTCACCTTCAACGCGATCACCAAGGATGCGGTGACCGAGGCGATGAAGAACCCGCGTCAGGTCGACAAGCCCTTGGTGGAGGCGTATCTCGCCCGCCGCGCGCTGGATTATCTGGTGGGCTTCACCCTGTCGCCGGTCCTGTGGCGCAAGCTGCCGGGCGCGAAATCGGCGGGGCGGGTGCAATCGGTCTGCCTGCGGCTGATCGTGGAGCGGGAGCAGGAGATCGAGGCGTTCCGGGCGCGCGAATTCTGGACGGTGACAGCGGTGCTGGTCACCCCGCGCGGCCAGGAATTCGAGGCGCGGCTGACGGTTCTTGGGGCCAAGAAGCTGGACAAGTTCGACCTGCCAACCGCCGAGTCGGCGGAACTGGCGGTGCATGCCGTCACCTCGCGCCCGCTGTCGGTGACGGCGGTCGAGGCGAAACCGGCCAGCCGCAACCCCTATGCGCCGTTCATGACCTCGACCTTGCAGCAGGAAGCCAGCCGCAAGTTCGGCATGGGCGCCAAGCAGTGCATGTCGGCGGCGCAGCGGCTTTATGAGGCGGGTCTGATCACCTATATGCGGACCGACGGCATCGACATGGCGCCTGAGGCGGTGATGGCGGCCCGGGCGGAAATCACCCAGCGGTTCGGGGCGGCCTATGTGCCGGACAGCCCCCGGATGTACAAGAACAAGGCCAAGAACGCGCAGGAAGCGCATGAATGCATCCGGCCCACGGACATGTCGGCGGCGCCCGAAAAGCTGCGGCTGGCCGATCCTGACCAGCGCAAGCTTTACGACCTGATCTGGAAACGCACCATCGCCAGCCAGATGTCGGCGGCGCGGATGGAGCGGACAGTGGTCGACGTCGCCTCGCCCGACGGGCAGGTGGTGCTGCGGGCGAATGGGCAGGTGGTGCTGTTCGACGGCTTCCTCAAGGTCTATGACGAGGGCCGCGACGAGGAAGGCGACGACGAGGGCCGCCTGCCGCAGATCATGCAAGGTGAGGCGGTCGAGAAGCGGTCGGTGACGCCTTCGCAAAGCTTCACCCAGCCGCCGCCACGCTATACCGAAGCGACGCTGGTCAAGCGGATGGAGGAGTTGGGGATCGGGCGGCCGTCGACTTATGCCTCGGTCCTGACCACGATTGTTGACCGGGAATATGTGCGCAAGGACAAGAACCGCCTGATCCCGGAAGACAAGGGGCGGCTGGTGACGGCGTTCCTGACCAACTATTTCCGCAAGTATGTGGAGTATGACTTCACCGCCGATCTTGAGACGGAACTGGATGACGTTTCGGCCGGGGATCGCGACTACAAGGACGTGCTGACCCGGTTCTGGCGTGATTTCTCGGCGGCGATCGCCGAGACGGCGGATCTGCGGATCGGTGAGGTTCTGACCAAGATCGACGAATTCCTCGCGCCGCATCTTTATCCATTGCGCGAGGATGGGTCGGACCCGCGGATCTGTCAGGTCTGCGGCACCGGGCGGTTGCACCTGAAGACCTCGCGGTCGGGAGGGGCGTTCATCGGCTGCGGGAACTACCCGGAGTGCCGGTATACGCGGCCGATCTCGGGCGGTGAGGATCAGGGCGGCGTCGATGGCAAGGTCCTGGGCGAAGATGCGGACGGCAATCCGATCTCGATCCGCACCGGGCGGTTCGGACAATATGTCCAGCGCGGCGAGGCGACCGAGGCGCAGCCGAAGCCGGACCGGGCAAGCCTGCCGAAGGGCTGGTCGGCGGAGAGCCTGACGCTGGAGCGGGCGTTGGAGCTGTTGTCGTTACCGCGTCAGGTTGGCTTGCATCCGGAGGATGGGCTGCCGGTAGAGGCGGCGATCGGGCGCTTCGGGCCTTATGTGAAGCACGGGTCGGTCTATGCCAACCTGCCCGATGTGGAGGAGGTCTTTAGCATCGGGATGAACCGGGCGGTGGAGGTTCTGGCGCAAAAGGCGGCGGGGCGGCGCGGGGGGGCGGCGCCGGCGGGGCCGTTGAAGGTGCTGGGGACGCATCCGGATGGGGGCGAGGTTCAGGTGATGCCCGGCAAATACGGGCCTTACGTGAAGTGGGGCAAGGTCAACGCGACGCTGCCGAAGGAGATGGACCCGGAGGCGGTGACGCTGGACGAGGCGCTGGTGCTTGTGGCCGAGAAGGCGGGCAAGAACGGGGCCAAGAAGAAGGCCGCGCCGAAGAAGGTGGCGGTGAAGAAGGAAGCCGGGGCCAAGCCTGTGGTGAAGAAGGCGGCGGCGAAGACGGCGGGCGCAAAGAACCCTGCCGCCAGACAGGCGGCCGCGAAAACGCCTGCGGCGAAGAAGGCAGGGTGAGGCGTGTCCCACGGTGGGACACCCTGAGGCATGACGCATTATCAACGGCTTGTGGGGCGACGTTAACCCGGTGTTAGGGTTTCAGCCGCGCGGATTGAGCAGTTTCGCCATCAGCCCGGCAGTGCGGATCAGGCCGAGGTTGCGGCCGTTTTCCTGCACCACCATCTCGGTCACGCCGCCCGACATCATCGCCATCACATCCTTCACCGGCATTTCCGCGTCGATCGCGCGGGCGCCGGGGCTGGTGCCGGTTTCCATCACGTCGCGGGCCGTCAACACCGACAGCGGGTTCATGTGGGCCACGAAATCGGCGACGTAGTCGCTGATCGGGTTGGCGATGATCTCGCGCGCGGTGCCGCATTGCACGATGCGGCCACCCTCCATCAGGGCGATGCGGTTGCCGATCTTGAACGCCTCGTCCAGATCGTGGCTGACGAAGATGATGGTGCGCTTCAGCTTGGCTTGCAGATCGAGAAGTTCGTCCTGCAGTTTCGAGCGGATCAGCGGATCGAGCGCCGAGAAGGGTTCGTCCATCAGCAGGATCGGCGCGTCGGTGACGAAGGCGCGGGCAAGGCCGACGCGCTGCTGCATCCCGCCCGACAGGTCGCCCACCTTGCGGTCGGCCCATTGCGTGAGGTTCACCAGGGCCAGTTGTTCGTCCACCTTGGCGCGGCGCTGGTCGGGGCTTTGGCCCGCCAGTTCCAGCCCGAGGCCGACGTTCTCGCGCACCGTGCGCCACGGCAGAAGGCCGAACTGCTGGAACACCATCGCGATACATTCGCGCCGGACCTTCAGAAGATCGGCGGTGGAGCAGGTGGTGACGTTCGACGTCCAGTTGCCATCGTTGATGGTGACCGAGCCGCGCACCACCGGGTTCAACCCGTTGACCGCGCGCAGAAGCGTGGATTTGCCCGAGCCTGAGAGGCCCATCAGCACCAGAATCTCGCCCTTGGCCACGGTCAGCGAACAATCGTGGACGCCGAGGATCTGGCCCGTGCGGGTCTGGATTTCCGACCGGCTGAGGCCTTGGTCCATCAGGGGCAGGGCGCGGTCGGGCTGGTCACCGAACACTATCGACACGCGGTCGAAGATCACGGCTGGCTTTTCGCTGGCGGTATCTGTCATCGGCTTACCCTCAACATCCGGTCAAGCAGGATGGCCACCACCACGATGATGAAACCGGATTCAAAGCCAAGCGCGGTATTGACGGAATTGAGCGCGCGGACGACCGGCACGCCAAGGCCGTTGGCCCCGACGAGGGCGGCGATCACCACCATCGACAGCGACAGCATGATGGTCTGGTTGAGGCCCGCCATGATCTGCGGGAATGCGTAGGGCATCTCCACCTTCCAGAGCCGTTGTTTCGGGGTGGCGCCAAAGGCGGTTGCGGCCTCCAGCAGCGCCTGCGGCGTGGACGAGACGCCAAGGTGGGTCAGCCGGATCGGGGCGGGCAGCACGAAGATCACGGTGGCGATCAGGCCCGGCACCATGCCAAGGCCGAAGAACACGATGGCGGGGATCAGGTAGACGAAGGTCGGCAGGGTCTGCATCAGATCGAGGATCGGCACCATGGCCCGGTAAAGTTTCGGGCGGTGCGCGGCGGCGATGCCGATCGGCACGCCAAGCCCCATGCAGACAACGCAGGCCGACAGGATCAGGGTCAGGCTTTCGGTGGTTTCTTCCCAGTAGCCCTGGTTCAGGATGAACAGAAAGCCGATCACGACGCCAAGGCAGACCCTCCAGTTCTTTTGCAAGACCCACGTCAGAGCGACGAAAAGCGCAATGATGACGAAGGGATGCGGGGTTTGCAGCAGCCACAGGATGGCGGCGATCATCGCTTCGAGACCGGTGGAGATGGCGTCGAACAGGCCGCCGAGATTGTCGTTCATCCAGTCGAACACCGCTTTCGCGCTCTTGCCGACAGGGATCTTGTAATCGGTCAACCATTCCATTCGGCCGCTCCGTCCGGGGAAAAGAAGCCCCGGCTTTCGCCGGGGCCTTGGATCATTGCAGGGCTGCGGCGACCGCTGCCTTGGCGTCGCCACCGTCCCTGGTGGTCACGCCGTCGAGCCACGGCTCCCAGGCGGCCGGGTTGGCGGCAAGCCAGGCCTTGGCGGCATCGGTCGGGTCTGCGCCATCGTTCAGGATGGCCCCCATGATCTCGTTTTCCATCGGCAGGGAAAACTTGAGGTTCGACAGCAGTTTGCCGGTGTTCGGGCATTCGGTGGTGAAGCCGGCGCGGGTGTTGGTGAACACGCTGCCCTCGGCGCCGAACCATTCCTCGCCGCCGGTCAGATAGGTCAATTCCATGGCGGCATTCATCGGGTGCGGAGCCCATCCGAGGAACACGACGGGTTTGCCTTCGCCGTCCAGACCGGTGGCCTGCGACAGCATGCCCTGTTCGGAGCTTTCGATCAGTTCGAATTCGCCCAGGCCGAAGTCATTGGCGGCGATGCGGTCCAGAATCAGGCGGTTGCCGTCATTGCCGGGTTCGATTCCGTAGATCTTGCCCTCGAGCGCATCCTTGTGGGTGGCCAGATCGGCAAAGGATTTGATCCCCAGCGCCGCGCCTGCCGCATTCGTGGCAAGCGTGTATTGCGTGCCGGTCAGGTTTTCGGCGACGGTTTCGACGGTGCCTGCATCCCGGTAGGGGGCGATGTCGGCCTCCATCGTCGGCATCCAGTTTCCGAGGAACACGTCGATGTCGCCTTCGGCGAGGCCGGTGTAGGTGACCGGGACGGAGAGCACCTTGGTTTCGGTGTCATACCCCAGCGCCTCGAGGATCACAGTGGTGGCGGCGGTGGTGGCGGTGATGTCGGTCCAGCCGACATCGGAGAAGATCACCTTGTCGCAGTCTTGCGCAAAGGCGGAACCGGCGAGTGCGAAGGTGACGGCGGTAGTGAGCAGCGTGGTGCGGATGGGCATGGAACCTCCCCCATTTTTGTTGATTGACGAGTCAATAAACTTCGTGCTGATACGGTTTGGCAAGTGTTTTATGAGGCCGCGCCGATGCCGAAGCTTGGAATGGAGCCTATTCGCAAGGATGCGCTGGTTAAAGCCACGATTGTGGAAATCGGCAGGGTCGGCTCGCTGGACGTGACGGTCAGCCAGATCGCCAAGCGGGCGGGGATGTCCTCGGCGCTGGCGCACCATTATTTCGGGTCGAAGGAAGACATGTTCCTGGCCGCGATGCGCCATGTGCTGACGCTTTATGGCGCCGAGGTGCGCGGGGCGCTGGCGGCGGCCGAGGGGCCGGAGGGGCGGGTCAGGGCGATCCTGCGCGCGTCCTTCAGCCCCGGCAACTTTCGCCGCGAGGCGGTCGGGGCGTGGATGAACTTCTGGGTGCTGGCGCAATCGGTGCCGGAGGCGAAGCGGTTGCTGGCGGTCTATCAGCGGCGGCTCCGGTCGAACCTGCGCCACGCGCTGCGCCCGCTTGCGGGGGCGCGGGCGGGTGAGATTGCGGCGGGACTGGGGGCGCTGATCGACGGGCTTTACCTGCGCGAGGTGCTGAAATCCGGCCCGGCGGACGGGGCGGCGGCGGTGGCCGTGGCGGTGCGCTATCTGGAAGCCGAGTTGGGGAGGCTGTGATGCACGCCGATTATGTCATCGTTGGCGCAGGGTCTGCCGGCTGCGCGCTGGCCTACCGGCTGGCCGAGGCCGGGCGTCGGGTGACGGTGATCGAACACGGCGGGTCGGACGCGGGACCGTTCATCCAGATGCCGGGCGCGCTGTCGTATCCGATGAACATGGGGATCTATGACTGGGGCTTTCAGACCGAACCCGAACCGCATCTGAACGGCCGGGTGCTGGCGACGCCGCGCGGCAAGGTGATCGGCGGGTCGTCCTCGATCAACGGCATGGTCTATGTCCGCGGCCATGCGCGCGACTATGACACCTGGGCCGAGATGGGCGCGGATGGCTGGGGCTATGCCGACGTGCTGCCGTATTTCAAGCGGATGGAGCATTCGCACGGCGGGTCGGGGCCGGAATATCGCGGCACCGAGGGGCCGCTGCACATCACGCGGGGGCCACGGTCGAACCCGTTGTTCGACGCCTTCATCAAGGCGGGCGAGCAGGCCGGGTATCCGGTGACCACCGATTACAACGGCGCGCAGCAGGAAGGCTTCGGCCCGATGGAGGCGACGATCTGGAAGGGTCGGCGCTGGTCGGCGGCGAATGCCTACCTCAAACCCGCGATGGCGGGGGGCAATGTGCAGGTCGTTCGCGGCCTTGCACGGCGTGTGGTGTTCGAGGGCAAGCGCGCGGTCGGTGTGGAAATCGGGCGCGGCGACCTCGTTCAGGTGATTCGGGCGGGGCGCGAGGTGATCCTTGCGGCCTCCTCGATCAACACGCCGAAATTGCTGATGCTGTCGGGCGTGGGGCCGGGGGCGCATCTGGCCGAACACGGGATTCCGGTGCTGGCCGACCGCGCCGGCGTGGGTGCGAACCTGCAGGACCACCTGGAGATCTACATGCAGTTTGCCGCCAGCCAGCCGGTGACGCTGTTCAAATACTGGAACCTGTGGGGCAAGGCGACGGTCGGGGCGCAGTGGCTGTTCACCGGCACCGGGCTGGGGGCGTCGAACCAGTTCGAGGCTTGCGCCTTTATCCGGTCGGCCGCCGGGATCGACTACCCGGATATCCAGTATCACTTCCTGCCGATCGCGGTGCGCTATGACGGCAAGGCGGTGGCGGAGGGGCACGGGTTTCAGGCCCATGTCGGGCCGATGCGGTCGAAGTCGCGGGGGGCTGTCACCCTGCGGTCGGCCAACCCGGCGGACGCGCCGCGCATCAAATTCAACTATATGTCGCACCCCGACGACTGGGCGGAGTTTCGCACCTGCGTGCGCCTGACACGCGAGATTTTCGGGCAGGAGGCGTTCAAGCCCTTCGTGCGTCACGAAATTCAGCCGGGCGCTGCGGTCGAGACGGACGACCAGATCGACGCCTTCTTGCGCGCGCATGTGGAAAGCGCCTATCACCCCTGCGGCACGGCCCGGATCGGCAGGGCGAGCGATCCGATGGCGGTGGTCGATGCCGAGTGTCGGGTGATCGGGGTTGACGGGCTGCGGGTGGCCGACAGCTCGGTCTTTCCGCAGGTGACGAACGGCAACCTCAACGCGCCGTCGATCATGGTGGGGGAAAAGGCGGCGGATCATATTCTTGGCCGCACGCCCTTGCCCGCGTCGAACCTTGAGCCTTGGGTCAATCCGGACTGGCGCGTGGCGCAGCGGTAGGGCGCCCGCCTCCCTCTGCCTCCGCCCACGAGGGGGGAGGGAAACGCCAGACGGGTTGATCCGGGTCAAGGTGGACGGCGCGGCGATCTTCTAGACGTGGTGCGACAGTCCAAGAAGGAGATGACCGATGTCGAACACCCCGCACACGTTGCATGACGAATTCCCCAACCATGCGCAGAAGATCAGCGCAATGAAGGCGTCGAGCCCGCATTTCGCCCAGCTTCTGGTCGAGTATGATGCCGTCAACGACAAGATCCACCGGTCGGAAATCCGGCTGGACCTTCTGACCGAAGAGGAAGAAGAGGCGCTGCGCCGCCAGCGTGTCCATCTGAAGGACCACATCTGGGCGCATGTGAAAGACGCCTGAAGGCCGGATTCACCGCGCTTGCGGCGGGCCATGTGCCCGCCGTTTCCATTTTTCACCCGATCTCGTAGGGCAGCACGTCGCGGGAATTCGGGTTGACGCTGAGCCGGCCTTCCAGGGGCGGGACCGAGCGTTGATGGCAATTGGTGCGTTCGCAGATGCGGCAGGAAATGCCGATCGGTTCGAAGCGGCCCTTCAGATCCAGCCCATCGGAGTAGACGAGTTGCGCCGCGTGCTGCACCTCGCAGCCAAGGCCGATGGCATAGCGGCGGACCGGGGCGAGGAACGCGCCCGCCGGTTTCGACACATCGCGCGCAAGGCAGAGATAGCGCACGCCGTCGGGGGTTTCGGCCAGTTGGCGCAGGAACTGGCCGGGGGTCTCGAACGCGCGGTGGACGTTCCACAACGGGCAGGCGCCACCGAAGCGGGCGAATTGCAGCCGCGTGGCGGAGTGGCGCTTGGTGATGGTGCCGGCCTGATCGACGCGGACAAAGAAGAACGGAATGCCCTTGGCGCCGGGGCGTTGCAGGGTGGACAGCCGATGCGCCACCTGTTCCAGCGAAGCGCCGAAGAGGTCGGCGAGGCGTTCAAGATCGTGGCGCGTGTCGAGGGCTGCGGCCTGAAACGCCCGGTAGGGCAAAAGGGCCGCGCCGGCGAAGTAGTTGGCCAGCCCGATCTTGGCGATGTCGCGTGCTTCGGGGGTGGAAAACCGGGCGAGGTCGAGGGTGGCCTCCAAGAGGTCGTTCTGGGTGAGAAGGGCGATCTGGTGAAGAAGCTGGAAGCGTTGCGAGGGGCCGGAAGCGCGGGCCGAGATATCCAGTCGCCGGGCCGCGGGATCGTAGTGGCGCAGCGGGGATTTGTCGGAAAAGTGCAAGCTGATGCCAGCGCGGCGCAGCAGGTCTTGCGCGGTGGATTCGATGGTTTTGCTGGCAGATGAGGCGGCGAAGTGTTCGGCAGCGCGGTCGACCGCATCAAGGTAATTGTCGCAATAGTGAAAGAAGTCGCGAACCTCCTCCCAGGGCGAGGGCTTCAGGGTGGCGTCCTCGCGGCCCAGGGCTTCGTCCAGCGAGGCGAGGCGCTCGTGGGTCTGGCGGTAGGCGCGGTGCAGGTCGAGAAAGGCACGGGCAAGCGCCGGCGCGTTCGAGGCGGCAAGGCGGAGGTCGGCCAGGGGCGGGGTGGCGGCGGGGAACACCGGGTCGGCCAAAGCCTCGCGCATGTCGGTGACGAGGCGCTCGCTTTCGCCGACGGTGAGTTCGGTGACGTCGAGGCCGAACTCTTGCGCCAGGGCAAGCACGACCGCCGCACTGACCGGGCGGTGGTTGTTTTCCATCTGGTTGAGGTAGGGCAGCGAGACGGTCAGCTTGTCGGCAAAGGCGCGCTGCGTCAGGCCAAGGCGGCCCCGGATTTCGCGCAGCTTGACGCCGGCGTAAAGTTTCTGGACGGGCATTGGCTTTCCTTGGGTTTGCAAAGCGGAGCGTGGCTTTGCAAAGCCGCGGCGTCAAGCCAGACCGATGGCCCTTGCGCGGCGGATCACGCCAAGGATCGCGACGACCGAGGCAATCGAGGAGGCGAGCATCAAGAGGACGAGCGGCAGTTCGCTGGCGCCGGGGCCAAGCACCTTGCCCGCCGCCGAGGCCAGAAGCGCGCCGCCGCCGATGGTGATGGCCCCGCCAAGGCCCGAGGCGGTGCCGGCAAGATCGGGGCGCACCGACAGCATCCCGGCGTTGGCCGAGGGCAGGCCGATGCCATTGCCGAGGCCCATGAACACGGTGAGGCTGAAGAACACCACCGGGCCGGAGAGGCCGGCGAGGGTGAGGATGGTCAGAAGGCTGAGGCCGAAGGTGGTGACGAGCGCGCCGAACAGCACCATGCGGTTCATCCCGAAGCGCACCGAATAGCGCCCGGCGAGGAAGTTGCCTGCCGCGTAACCGATCGCCGTCAGCGCAAAGAGGGCGCCGACATGGACCGAGGACAGGCCGAACACCTCGGTTCCGACATAGGGCGCGCCGCCGAGATAGGCGAAGAAACAGCCCGAGGCGAAGGCGGCTGACAGGGTGTAGCCCCAGAACCGGCGCGAGGCGAGCAGCGTGGGATAGGTGCGGATCTGGTCGGAAAAGCTGACACGGCGAAGGGTGGCGGTCTCGCCAAGGTCGGCCCAGACCAGCGCCAGCACCGCAAGCCCGAGGACGAAGAGCAGCACGAAGTTCGCGTGCCAGCCGAAGGCATCATCCAGCACGCCGCCGATCACCGGGCCGATCATCGGCACGATCGACATGCCCATCGTGACATAGCCGATCATCGACGCGGCCTCTGAATCGGCCACCATGTCGCGCACCACGGCGCGGCTGAGCACCATGCCGGCGGCGATCACGGCCTGCATCATGCGAAACATCAGAAAGATCGTGGCGGTCGGGGCGAAGATCGTGCCGATGGTGGCGGCAAGGAAGATCACCAGCGACCAGATCAACACCCGCCGCCGCCCGAACCGGTCGGAAATCGGGCCGATGGCGATTTGCAGCGCGGCGGACAGCGCAAGATACAGCGCCACCGACTGCTGCATCACGCCGTAGGACACGCCGAAATAGGCCGCCATCTGTGGCAGCGACGGCAGGAAGATGTTCATCGTCAGCGCCGAAAGCCCGGCGATGAGGATCAGGGTCACGACCTTGGGCGGGGTGGTGCGGTCAAGAAAGCGGGGTTTGGCGTGGATCATGCCACCGGGCTACGCCTGCGCGCCAAAGTTGTCCACCCGCTGGGGCGCAGGTTTGACTGTGCATGACTGCGGGTTCACGCCCATTTGTGAAAGATGAAGAACGCCCCCAGCGCAATGCAGCCAAAACCCAGCAGGTGATTCCACGCCAGCGGCTCTTTCAGGTAGAACACGGAAAACACCGCAAACACCGACAGGGTGATGACCTCCTGGATCGTCTTCAGTTCGGCTGCGGAAAAGTATCCGTGGCCGATGCGGTTGGCTGGCACCATCAGCATGTATTCAAAGAACGCGATGCCCCAACTGACGAAGATCACGGTGATGAGCGTGGTCTCCTTGAACTTGAGGTGGCCATACCACGCGAATGTCATGAACACGTTGGACGCGATGAGAAGGCCGATGGTGACGACCGGGATCGGTAAGCTGGTCATGGTTGCCCCGAAAGAGTGCGAGAAGGGGCCGGGATAGCGCGGCGGCTGGCGACAGGCCAGAAATTTGCAGATTTGCGATTTGAAGCGCGTTGTGTCTGGCGACTTTGCAAATTTACGAGATCGCGCTTTGTCATGCGCCCGTGCGCGGCTATGGTCGCGGCGGGACACTGTCTTTGGGCGGTGCGGGGAGGCGATGCGATGAAAGACATTCTGCAAGAGCTAGAGGCGCGCCGCGCCGTGGCACGCGCTGGCGGCGGCGAAAAGCGCGTCGCGGCGCAGCACGGCAAGGGCAAGCTGACGGCGCGCGAACGGATCGAGTTGTTGCTGGACGAAGGGTCGTTCGAGGAATTCGACATGTTCGTGGCGCATCGGTCCACCGATTTCGGGATGGAGGAGAACCGCCATCCCGGCGACGGCGTGGTGACGGGCTGGGGCACGATCAATGGCCGGATGGTCTATGTGTTCAGCCAGGATTTCACCGTGCTGGGCGGATCGGTATCGGAAAGCCATGCCGCAAAGTTCTGCAAGATGATGGACATGGCAATCCTGAACGGCGCGCCGGTGATTGGAATCAACGATTCAGGCGGGGCGCGGATCCAGGAAGGCGTGGGGTCGCTGGCGGCTTACGGCGAGGTGTTTCAGCGCAACATCCTCGCGTCCGGCGTGGTGCCGCAGATTTCGCTCATCATGGGGCCGTGCGCGGGCGGGGCGGTCTATTCCCCGGCGATGACCGACTTCATCTTCATGGTGAAGGATTCCTCCTACATGTTCGTGACCGGCCCCGACGTGGTGAAGACCGTGACCAACGAGCAGGTCACGGCGGAAGAACTGGGCGGCGCGTCGACGCATACCCGCAAGTCCTCGGTCGCGGACGGCGCGTTCGAGAACGACGTGGAGGCGCTGGCCGAAACCCGGCGGCTGTTTGACTTCCTGCCCCTCAACAACCGGGAAAAAGCGCCGGTCAGGCCGTTCTTCGACGATCCGGCGCGGCTGGAGCCCAGCCTTGATACGCTGGTGCCGGACAACCCGAACCAGCCCTACGACATGAAGGAGCTGATCACCAAGCTGGCCGACGAAGGCGATTTCTTTGAAATTCAGGCGGCGTTCGCGGCCAACATCATCACCGGCTTCATCCGGATCGAGGGGCAATCGGTCGGCGTGGTGGCGAACCAGCCGATGGTGCTGGCCGGATGCCTCGACATCGACGCCAGCCGCAAGGCGGCGCGGTTCGTGCGGTTCTGCGATGCGTTCGAAATTCCGATCCTGACGCTGGTCGACGTGCCGGGCTTTCTGCCGGGGGTCAGCCAGGAGTTGGGCGGCGTCATCAAGCACGGTGCGAAACTCTTGTTCGCTTACGGTGAGGCGACGGTCCCGAAGGTGACGGTGCTGACGCGCAAGACCTATGGCGGGGCCTATGTCGTGATGTCGTCCAAGCATCTGCGCGGCGATTTCAACTATGCCTGGCCCACGGCCGAGGTCGCGGTGATGGGGGCCAAAGGCGCGGTGGAGATCCTCTATCGCAACGAGTTGGGCGATGCGGCCAGGATCGCGGCCCGGGTCAAGGAGTACGAGGACCGTTTCGCCAACCCGTTCGTGGCGGCCGAACGCGGCTTCATCGACGAGGTGATCATGCCACATTCGACACGGCGGCGGGTGGCGCGGGCATTTGCCAGCCTGCGCGGCAAGAAGCTGACCAACCCGTGGAAAAAGCACGACAACATTCCGCTTTGAGGACCGAGCCCGTGCGCCACATGCACCGCATCACCGCCGCCTCGCTGGCCGTGCTTTTCGCCGGGGCGGGGGGGTGTGAGGAAACACCGTCGCCCGATGCGGTCAGCGTGCCGTCGGGGCGCGAGGTGCGGTTTCTGGATGTGATCAACAACGTGCCGGGGGCGGAAGGGGCGACCGCGCGGTTCCGCTTTGTGGTGCCGGGGCTGACCGAGGCCGATATCGACGCGGCGGCGCCCGACATGCAGGCGCTGTGTGACAGCTATGCACTGCCGCGGATCGAAGGGGTGCAGCCCGCACCGCAGCAGATCATCATCTCGCTTGCCGGGACAGAAACTCCGTTCGGGGAACCCGCGCCCGATGTGGTGCAGTTCTTCGAGGCCTATTCGGTGCAGGACGGCGCCTGCGTGTGGCAGGTGTTCTGATGCGACAGCAGATGACCACAAAACCGGCTGGCCTCGGATTCCATGCTGATGTAGGAACGCCACAGGCTGAAAACTTGGGCCATTTGGCGTGTCATTCCGGGCCTTCTTCGGATATGGTCGCACAAGGTCGATCCCAAGCGGCCTGTAAAACGGAACGGGGGCGGGCGCTTGACGGCGTTATCCGCACTACCCCCCAAGAAAGATGGAGTAGAGGATGTCGAGGATCATTTTGGCGGTTGCAGTTGCAGCAACTCTGGCAGCATGCGCCAAGAAAGAAGCAGAAGTCGTTGTGGTCGAGCCGGTTACGGTCGAGCCTGAGTACACCGGCAAATACAAGTAATACAGCGGGGCGGGCCGGTCGGCGTTTGCCGACTGCGCCCGCCTCAAATCCTTGCCTCCCGCGGATCGTTGCGGTTTCGAGGCCTGACGTTTCCCTGACATTTGCAGCCTTCCCGCACTGGCCCCGGCCCGCGGCAATCGCTATCGCTCGGCCATCCAGCGTGATGAGGAGTGATGTCAGATGCTGAAACACCGTGGCTTTCCCGGGCGCCTGCCCGGCACCGACTTCCAGTTCACCATCCGGCGCGCCAACCTGAAGGACGGCGCGACCAAGCTGACCCGGCGCGAGCGGTTCAAGGACCGCAAGCAGGCCGACCGCAAGGCCGACGAAGGCTTCATGGCGGCGCTCTGGCAGCAGTTCGGCGAAGACCCGTTCGAGCGCGGCAATCTGGATGCGGGCCGGTTGAGCTGGCTTTTCGGGCGCGAGGTGGTGCCGGCAGAAGACCCGTTCGATCCGGCCAGCTATGACGCGCTTCTGAAGATCGACGTGGCGCGGGCCGAAGCCGCGTTCCCGGCGGTGTTCGCGCCCGACGCGCCGCTGATCGGTGGCGACGACTGGGACGACGAGGACGAATAGGCATGATCCCGCTCGCCTCCATCGCAATCCGGCAGGGTTCTGCCAAGCCGGCAATGGCTGGCTGTGAATCGTTTGCGCTGCGGGCCGAGGCTGGTCATTCTGGTCTGGCAGGCACGGGGCGATGCCTTGGCCTGCGTTCCGATCCAAGTACCCCTTCCCCTTCCCGTCGGTCCGGCCCGTCCCAGGCCGGACCGACACCCTTTGCGCGTTACCGGCGGGGATTTGCCGAAGCCATGCGCGCAGATGCGCAAAAGCCGACTTTCCGCTTCAATTCCCGGTGGTTTGCGGTAGACTCGCCCGCAATAACAACAAACCAACGAGGCAGTCTGTCATGCGCAAGTCGATTTTCCTTCTTCCCCTTCTTGTCCTTCCGCTGGCCGGATGCCTGCAGGACCCCACGTCGCGCGGCGTGGCCGGTGCTGTCGCTGGTGCGGCCATCGCGGACGCGCTGGATGAAAACATGGTCGCTGGTGCGGCCCTCGGCGGTCTTGCCGGTGCGGCCACCTGTGGCATCCAGCTGGGCCTGCCGCCCTGCTACTGATCTGATCACCGCCTGCGGGCGGGCTGACACCTCATCAAGGACCATCCGGGCCGACTGCCCGGATGGTCTTTTTGCATTTCGAATGGCCGCACGCTCCGGGGGGACCGCATGTTCAAGAAGATTCTGATCGCCAATCGGGGCGAAATCGCCTGCCGTGTGATCAAGACCGCGCGCAAGATGGGGATCAAGACGGTTGCCGTCTATTCCGACGCCGACCGCAACGCGCTGCATGTCTCGATGGCGGACGAGGCGGTGCATATCGGTGCCTCCCCGGCGGCGCAAAGCTACATCGTGATCGACAAGATCATGGCGGCGATCAAGGCGACGGGTGCCGAAGCGGTGCATCCCGGTTACGGGTTCCTTAGCGAAAACATGAACTTCGCGGCGGCACTGGAAGCGGCCGGCGTGGTGTTCATCGGCCCGCCCTCGGGTGCGATCGAGGCGATGGGCGACAAGATCACCTCGAAAAAGCTGGCGATGGAGGCGGGGGTTTCCACCGTGCCGGGCCACATGGGGCTGATTGCGGATGCCGACGAGGCGGTCAGGATTGCCACCCAGATCGGCTATCCGGTGATGATCAAGGCATCGGCGGGCGGTGGCGGCAAGGGGATGCGGATCGCGTGGGACGACGCCGAGGCGCGCGAGGGCTTCCAGTCGTCGAAGAACGAGGCGGCGGCCAGTTTCGGCGACGACCGCATCTTCATCGAGAAATTCGTCACGCAGCCGCGCCACATCGAAATTCAGGTGCTGGCCGACAAGCATGGCAACACCGTCTACCTGCACGAACGCGAATGTTCGATCCAGCGGCGGAACCAGAAGGTGATCGAAGAGGCACCGTCGCCGTTCCTTGATGCCGCTACCCGCAAGGCGATGGGCGAACAGGCCTGCGCATTGGCGCGTGCGGTCGGCTACACCAGCGCCGGGACGGTGGAGTTCATTGTCGACGGCAACCGCAACTTCTATTTCCTCGAGATGAACACCCGGTTGCAGGTGGAGCATCCGGTGACCGAACTGATCACCGGGGTCGATCTGGTGGAACAGATGATCCGCGTCGCCTACGGCGAGGCGCTGCCGTTCCGCCAGGAGGATCTGAAGATCAACGGCTGGGCGATGGAAAGCCGCCTTTACGCCGAAGACCCCTACCGCAACTTCCTGCCCTCGATCGGCCGCCTCACCCGCTACCGCCCGCCGGTCGAAGGGCCGACGGCGACGGGGATCGTGCGCAACGACACCGGCGTGTTCGAGGGCGGCGAGATCAGCATGTTCTACGACCCGATGATCGCGAAACTTTGCACCTGGGCCCCGACGCGGGCAGGGGCGATCGAGGAAATGCGCATCGCGCTGGATACCTTCGAGGTGGAAGGCATCGGCCACAACCTGCCTTTTGTCGGCGCGGTGATGGACCATCCGCGCTTCCAGTCCGGCAATATCACCACCGCCTTCATTGCCGAGGAATATCCCGACGGCTTCAAGGGCGCGGTGCTGACGGATGATGTAGTGCGCCGTCTCGCCGCCGCCGCCGCCGCGATGAACCGGGTGGCCGAAATTCGCCGCACCCGGATTTCCGGCACGATGGACAACCACACCCGCCGCGTCGGTGATGATTGGGTCGTCAGCCTGCAAGACACGGAACATGCTGTGAAAATCGACGCTGATCCGGAAGGCTCGACGGTGACTTTCGCCGATGGCACCGCGATGCGCGTGACCTCGGACTGGACGCCCGGGCAGCCCTTGGCGCGGCTGACGGTGGACGGCGTGCTGATGGCGGTGAAGATGGCCAAGATCCCGATGGGGTTTCGGATGCGGCTGCGCGGGGCCGACCTGAAGGTGCATGTGAGGACGCCGCGCCAGCATGCGCTTGCCGCGCTGATGCTGGAAAAGCAGCCGCCGGATACCTCGAAATACCTCTTGTGCCCGATGCCCGGCCTGATCGTGCGGATCAGCGTCGAGGTTGGCGACGAGGTGCAGGAAGGTCAGGCGCTGGCGACGGTAGAGGCGATGAAGATGGAAAACATCCTCAAGGCCGAACGGCGCGGCGTGGTCAAGGCGGTGAAGGCCAGCGCCGGGGCCAGCCTGCGGGTGGACGATGTCATTCTGGAGTTCGAGTGATGCGCCCGTCAGCGCCCGGCCGGGTTCTGTTCCAGAATCTCGGTGCGCCTGAGCGGCATCTTGTCGATGGCTTGGGTGATCTCGCGCACATCCCACGGCAGCGGCTTGCGCACCACGGGGCGCAGATCCTTGTCCATGATCACCAGCGAAAACCCGCGCGGGCGCAGTTTCAGCCGCCATTCGCTGCGCGCGGCGGGATCGGTATCGGTGACGAGGATCACGTCGCGTTCGGCAAGCCGGTCGTATTCGCGGGCCAGAAGCTCCATCTGCCGGATGAAGTTCGGGTCGTTCGGGCTGTCGGCAAAGACCACGACGGGGCGTTTGACATAAAGCTGGTCGTCGAACACCACATCGGCGGCGGCCACCGGGCCAAACGCCGGGCCAGACGCCGGGCCAAACGCCGGGGTTGCCGCCTCGGCCAGCGCGACGGTTGGCAGAAGTGCCGCGAAAACAAGCGCGTAAATGGATCTCATGATGCCCCTCTTTGATCTGGATATAGGGCGTCCGGGACCAAATCCAAAGGGGTGCGATGCAGCCCCGCAGCGAGGGTTGCAATGACCGACAAAATGAAAGCCTGGGAGGCGCTGGCCGCGCGGGAACTGAAAGGGCAAAACCCCGACAGCCTGCGGTGGAACACGCTGGAGGGCATCGTGGTCAAGCCGCTTTACACCGAGGCGGATACCGCAGGGCTGGGGCATCTGGGCGGCGTGCCCGGGGTGGCCCCCTTTACCCGTGGTGTGCGGGCGACGATGTATGCGGGCCGGCCCTGGACGCTCCGGCAATACGCGGGGTTTTCCACCGCCGAGGCGTCGAACGCGTTTTATCGCAAGGCGCTGGCGGCGGGGCAGCAGGGCGTGTCGGTGGCCTTCGACCTTGCCACCCACCGGGGTTATGACAGCGACCACCCGCGCGTGGTGGGCGATGTCGGCAAGGCCGGGGTGGCGATTGACAGCGTCGAGGACATGAAGATCCTGTTCGACGGGATACCCTTGGAAAAAGTCAGCGTTTCCATGACGATGAATGGCGCGGTGATCCCGGTTCTGGCGTCGTTCATCGTGGCGGGAGAAGAACAGGGCGTGCCGCGCGCGGCGCTGTCGGGCACCATCCAGAACGACATCCTGAAGGAGTTCATGGTCCGCAACACCTATATCTACCCGCCCGAACCGTCGATGCGGATCGTGGCGGACATCATCGAATACACCGCCGCCGAGATGCCGAAGTTCAACTCGATCTCGATCTCCGGCTACCACATGCAGGAAGCCGGCGCGAACCTGGTGCAGGAGCTGGCCTTCACGCTGGCTGACGGACGCGAATATGTGCGCACCGCGATTGCGCGCGGGATGGATGTGGACGATTTCGCCGGGCGGCTGAGTTTCTTCTTCGCCATCGGGATGAACTTCTTCATGGAGGCGGCAAAGCTGCGCGCCGCACGGCTCTTGTGGCACCGGATCATGGAAGGCTTCGGCGCGAAGAAGACCTCCAGCCTGATGCTGCGCACCCATTGCCAGACCTCGGGCGTCAGCTTGCAGGAACAGGACCCCTACAACAACGTCGTGCGCACGGCTTACGAGGCGATGGCGGCGGTGCTTGGCGGCACGCAATCCTTGCACACCAACGCGCTGGACGAGGCGATTGCCCTGCCATCGGATTTTGCGGCGCGGATCGCGCGGAACACGCAGTTGATCTTGCAGGAAGAAACCGGGATCACCCATGTCGTCGACCCGCTGGCGGGCAGCTATTACGTCGAAAGCCTGACCGATCAGATGGCCACCGAGGCCTGGAAGATCATCGAAGAGGTCGAGGCGATGGGCGGCATGACCAAGGCGGTCGCCAGCGGAATGCCGAAGCTCAGGATCGAGGAAAGTGCCGCCCGCCGTCAGGCGATGATCGACCGGGGCGAAGAGGTGATCGTCGGGGTCAACAAATACCGGCTGGAGAAAGAGGATGCGATCGACATCCGCGACATCGACAACGTCGCGGTGCGCGAGGCGCAGGTGGCGAAACTGGCAGCCATTCGCGCCGGGCGTGACGCTGTGCGGGTGGAGGCGACGCTGGCCGAACTGACCCGCCGTGCCGAAGCGGGCGGCAATCTTCTGGACGCGGCGGTCGACGCGGCACGGGCGCGGGCAACGGTTGGGGAAATCAGCATGGCGATGGAAAAGGTGTTCGGCCGCCACCGGGCCGAGGTGAAGACGCTGGCCGGGGTCTATGGTGCTGCCTACGAGGGCGACGCGGGCTTTGCCGCGATCCAGAAAGACGTCGAGGCTTTCGCCACAGCCGAAGGCCGCCGCCCGCGGATGCTGGTGGTGAAAATGGGGCAAGACGGGCATGACCGGGGGGCGAAGGTGATCGCCACCGCCTTTGCCGACATCGGCTTTGACGTGGACGTGGGGCCCCTGTTCCAGACGCCGGAAGAGGCGGCGCAGGACGCCATCGACAACGATGTGCATGTGATCGGGATCAGCAGCCAGGCGGCAGGTCACAAGACGCTGGCGCCGAAACTGGTTCAGGCGCTGGACGCCGCCGGGGCAGGGGACATTCTGGTGATCTGCGGCGGGGTCATTCCGCAGCAGGATTACCAGTTCCTGTTTGACGCAGGCGTGAAGGCGATCTTCGGGCCTGGAACGAACATCCCGGCGGCAGCGAAAGAAATCCTGGATCTGATCCGCGCCGCGCGCGGCTGATCGCGACGGGGGGCTGTCTGCCCCCCGCACCCCCCGAGAGTATTTGCAGAAAAGAGCAAGTCACATGCGCTTTTTGAAAATACTCCCCGCGGAGCGTTCGACGGGGGCGGCAGCGGGCCGGTTCAGGGCCGGGCGCGGCGTGGGCTCAGAGCTCGATTGCGCCGTCGGCATCGGGGGCGGGAGGTGCGTCCGGGGCGGAGTCCGGAACAGCGTTCGGGTCAGCGGGCAGGGGTGCGGGCAGGGGTGCGGTGCGGCGGATGATGATGTCGCCGTTCGGCAGCACCTCGGGCGCGGAATAATTGCTGAAATCGCCGACCATCGCGATCAGATCCTTGAACTTCGGGCCAAGCTCTTCGATGGCGGGGCGCAGATCTTCGAGCGCCTGGCGCATTTCGGTCAGCGCTGGTTCGGCCTCGGTCATGAAGCCGCGCATGATCAGCTTGATCCCTTCGTCAATCAGGCTGAAACCGTCATCCTCGGCTTGGGCCTCGGGGGCGGGTGTGTCCTGCGCCAGAGCGGGTGCGGTGGCGGCGCAGAAGGCGAAGGCGAGGAGGGTCATGTGTTTCATGGGTGCGATATGGGAAGCCCATCCTCCGGTTTCAATTCAGCCCGGGCAAATCTATCGTCACCGGGAAATGGTCCGAGGCCTGCAGCAGCGCCTCGCGCAGGTCGGGCACCGCCATCACGCCGGGGTCGTTGAACGGATGCCAGATGCGCCAGTCGGGCTGGCGGGCGGCAAGGTCTGGCGAGACCATGATGAAATCGAGGAGCGCTTCGAAGAACCGCTTTTGCGGGGCGATGTAGAAGCGCGCGGTGGTCGGCGCCAGCGCTACCCGGCTTTGCAGCGCCATTGCGGCATGGGGGTCGTAAAGCCGGGGGGCATCTTCGGTGCCAAGCACGATTTCCACGCCGGAATGGCCGAACAGTTTTTCAAACTCGTCGATGCCGGGGCCATCGTTGAAATCGCCCATCACCACAAGACTGTCGCCGGCCGCCAGATGCGCCTCGACCCGTTGGCGCAGCCACAGGCACTGCGCCAGTTGCTTGCGGCGGTTTTCGATCGACAGGCGCAGTTGCGCCTCGCGGCTGTTGGCGCCGTAGGGGTTCTTGGATTTGGCGTGAACCCCGATCAGCCGCAGCCGGGTGCCGCCCGAGGTGGTGACGGCCATTTCCAGCGGCGGTTTGGAAAAGCGGATGGTTTCATGGACCATGTCGGCGTCAAGGTCGTAGCGGAAGGTGCCGTCGAAGCGCGGCGCATCGCTGGAGCCGTGGCTGGTGGACGGCGCGCCTTGCGGGTCATGCACGATGGTCAGGCGGTCGGGGTCGTAAAGGCAGGCGATTTCCTGTTCGGTATCGGAGGCAAAGCCGATCAGGGCCTGCCTTGCGCGCAGGTCGAACTGGCGCGCGAAATTCTCCAGCGCGGTGACGGTGGAGCGGTGGCCGTTGGTATCGGGCGCTTCGATGATGGTGATGGCGTCGGCGTCCAGCGCGGTGAACACGATGCCAAGCGCGCCCAACTGTTCGGCGCGGGTGGTCTTGTAGCGGGCCGAGGGGCCATTGTCGGCCAGAAGGCGGCCACGGTCATCGAAGAGGGCGTTGAACCATTCGACGTTGTAGGTGGCAAGCCGCAGGCCGGCCGGGGCGGTCACGCCGCTTCCTTTGCCGAGATTTCGCGCCACGCCTCGTTGATCAGTTGCATCCGGCGTTCGGCCAGTTTCATCGCCTCGGGCGGGACACCACGCGATTGCATGACATCGGGGTGGGTGTCGCGCACCAGCGCCTTCCAGGCCTTGCGCGCCTCGTCCTTGGTGGCGCCGCGGGGCAGGCCCAGCACATCGTAAGGGTCGCGCGGCGCGCCTTCGACAAGGCGCGATCGGACGATGCGGAAGCAGGCCTCGTCCAGCCCGAAGGTGTTGGCGACATCGGTGAGGAAGGCGTCCTCGCCATCGTGATACGAGCCGTCGGCGGTGGCGATCTGGAACAGTGCCTCGAGGATGTCGACCAGCACATGATGGTCGTCGGCGCAGATGCGGCGCGCTTCGGGGTTGAAAAGGCGCGCGATCTTGCGGGCGTAGGCATCAAACCCTGCCACGTCCTGCCGGGCGAGGTTGAAGACGTGGGCGGCGTGGGTTTCCTCGCCTTCGGGAAAGGTGAAGATGCGGCGAAACGCGGTCACCTCGTCGCGGGTGACGGTACCGTCGGCCTTGGCCATCTTGGCACCCAGCGCAAGGACGGCGATGGTGAAGCCGACCGATTGTTCCGGGGTGCCGCTGTCGCGCAGCCGGTCAAAGACCACCGACAGGGGTTCGCCCCGGGCCAGGGCGGCGATGGCGTCGGCGATGCGGGTCCAGATCGACATGATGGCGCGATACTACCTGTCCGGCGCGGTCTTGTCAGAGGAATTTCTGCATCAGCACAAGGTCCATGAAGCGGCCGAACTTGAAGCCGGCCTCGCGGATCGTGGCGATGGGAGTGTAGCCGAGGGCGGCGTGAAACGCGATGCCGGCGGCGTTTTCGCCCGACACGCCGCCGATCATCTGGTGGGCACCGGCGCTGCGGGCGTGATCTTCGACCGCTGCCAGCAGCGCCCGGCCAGCGCCCTTGCCGCGGGTCTCGGGCGCTAGGATGATCGAGTGTTCCATGCAGGTCGCGTAACCGGTGCCGCCGCGAAACTGGGCGTAGCTGGCGAAGCCAAGCAGGGTTTCCGCCCCGGTGACAAAGGTGGCATGGCCCGATCGGTCACGCTCGGCGATCATCGCGGCCACGTCGGCGGGGGTCTTTTCGGTGGCGTTGAAGGTGACGGCGGTGCCGCTGATCCAGGGATTCCAGAGCGCGGCAACGGCAGCCGCGTCGGCGGCGGTGGCGCGGCGGATCACAACCTGCGCATCCCGTGCGGTGTGGTGAAGGTCGCGCGCATCGCTTTCTCGGCGCCCGGCACGATCACCACGCGCGGGTCGCTGAACCGGGCGAGCGCGCTGGTCAGGGCGGCTGCGTCCGGATGGGCGACCTCCAGCCGTGCCAGCCGCACGCCCAGGTCGGGCAGGGCGCGGGCGGGGTGCAGCGGCCCGTGCCACTGGATCAGCGCGGGATGGGCATTGTCGAACGGCAGGCGGCCATCGGCTGGCACCGCCATCTGCCAGCGGCAATCGCCGCGCGACAGCGCCACCGGCGTGCCGGTGCCGGGCGCGGCCAGCGCAAGATCAGCCGCGATGTCACCTGACGCCACGATCCAGTTGGTCAGGCGCGGCGGGCCGGAAAAGCGGTCCATGTCAAACCAGCGTGGCCAGGCGGGGGGCGGGGCGGCGGGATCGGGGGCGATGACCTCCAGATAGATGTCGCCAAGGCCCAGAAGCCGGTTGTGCGTTGCCATGTGCGGGTGCTGACCGCCGCCCGCAAGGCTGACCCCAAGCGCCGCCTCGACCGCTGCGACGCCGTCCTCCAGCCGCTCCGCCGTCACCGCCAGATGATCCAGCCGCAGCATCACGCAGCCTTCGTCACGGCGGTCTGTGCCTTCAACGCCTGCGCCAGCGAGGCGAACCGCGCCTGCGCCACCTCGCCGAACAGCCCCTCGCCATCGGGGGTGAGGGTGAGGGTCAGCAGGCGGTCTTTCGGGTTCCAGTCCAACGCGCCCGCCTTGGCCGGGTTGCCGACGGAAAACATCGCGCCAAAGCGCATCGCCTTGCCCAGAACCTCGGCCTCCTGCACCTCGTCTTCGGTCAGCAGGCGGAACATCGGTTCCAGCCGCGATCCGGCCCGGCTGTTCTTGTAGCGGTGCAGCAGCGCCAGGCCCAGAAACACCCGGCCCGGATGGTCAAGCCCGCCCAGGTTGGCGCGGGTGGCGTTGTCAAAGCACGCTTCGGCCCGGTAATCGGGGTGCGCGCGCCAGGTGGTGTCGTGCAGCAGGCAGGCGGTCTTGATCAGGCGCAGACGGTCCTTGCCGACATCGCGGAACAGGGGCTCGAGAAATTCAAACAGCTTCTTGCCGAAACCGGGGATGCGCGACTGCGTCAGTTCAGACATCCGCGCAGCCTCGATCAACGGGTCGCGGGCGCGCAGCCGTTCGGGCATCTGTTCGTACAACAGCCCCTCGCGGATACCGTAGGCCGACACGTCGATTTCGGACGGTTTCAGCATCTGCACCAGTTCGCGCAAGACCTCGCAGGCCAAGGGCACCAGTTCCATCCGTTCCGATGACGTGCCGGTGCGGCCGCGCAGCACCGCCAGATCCGCGACCTCCAGCCAATCCAGCGTGTCGGTCAAATTTCTGGGCGTCATGCGATATTCATGCAGCACGGTCAGCGGGTAATTGCGCCGCTCCATGTCCAGCCGGGCGATCACGCGCCACGACCCGCCGACCAGATAGATCCGCTCGCCTTCCGAGTGCAGGGCGGCCTGCGCGGCTTTCAGCACCTTGACGATATGCGCCTTGCGCACCGAGGCGTCGCCCTTGATCTGTTGCAACCGGAACGGACCCAGCGGCGTGGACACCCGCTTGCCGACGCGGCCATTGCCGATCCGCGCCAGTTCCATCGAGTTGCCGCCGATGTCGCAGACGATGCCCTTGGCGTCGGGCCAGCCCAGAAGCACGCCCTGCGCCGACAGTCGCGCCTCTTCATCGCCGTCGATCACCCACAGGCGCAGCCCGGTTTCGCGCAGCACATCGGCCTGAAATTCCGGCCCGTCCTCGGCCTCGCGGGTGGCGGCGGTGGCGACCACGGTCAGGGGGCTGATGCCCATGCCGTCGGCCAGCAGCGCAAAGCGTTTCAACGCGGCCAGCGCGCGGATGCGGCCTTGCGGGTTCAGCCGCCCGGTTTCGGCAAGGCCCTTGCCAAGCCCGCACATGATCTTTTCGTTGTAGAAGTAGGCGGGCGAGCGCGCGGCACCGTCGAATACCACCATCCGGACCGAGTTCGATCCGACATCGACAACCCCGACCCGGCTAAGCGCGCGGGCCGACGGATCATCGAACAACGGGCGGCCAAACGGGCCATCCTCGTCGTCGTCGGCCACGGCGGCTGCTTTGTGATCGGGCATTGCAGGGTCCCCCTTCGGCGTATGGCCGCACCATGCCGACCTGCGCCCAAGGGATCAACTCGTCAAGCCCGAAACGGCACCGTGACGGGGGTAAGGCAGCCGCGCGCGGGCAAGGGAGACAGCCGACCGGACCATTCGTTGCGTGCCGGACCGCTGCATTGCCGGCTTCCCTGCGTCTTGCCGGGAAGTCCTGGCCGGTCACGCCGCCCGCCCCTGTGCCGCAGGGAACAGAACGATGAAATATCGGGCGTTTTCTAAAGCCCGTTGGCCAGCGTCTCGTCGCGCGGAATGGCAAGGCGCGGCACGTCCTTGGCCCCCGCCGTGCCGCGACCGGACAGCGACGGATTTTCCATGAAGAAGCGGTGGCAGTTGAACATGCCGTTCTCCTGCGGGGTCAGGTCGCGGTGATAGCTGCCGTCAGGCGACAGCACCCAGCTTTGCGCCTCGTCGGCAAAGTTGGCGGCCATGATCTGGCCCATGATCTGGGTCTTGACGGTGATGTTCAGCGCTTCGACCAGGGTTTCCACGCGGCGGGTCAGGTTGCGGCCCATCCAGTCGGCCGAGGAAAAGAACACCCGCGCCTTCTTCGACGGCAGCCCCTCGCCGTTGCCAAAGCAGACGATGCGGGAGTGTTCGAGGAACCGCCCGACGATGGACTTGACGCGGATGTTCTCGCTCAGGCCCTTCACGCCGGGGCGCACGCCGCAGATGCCGCGCACCACAAGGCTGATCTTCACCCCTGCCTGACTGGCGGCATAAAGCGCGTCGATCACGTCGGGTTCGATCAGCGAGTTGATCTTGGCCCAGATTTCGGCGGGCCTGCCGGCGCGGGCGTGATCGGCCTCGGCGGCGATCAGCTGCAGCAGGCGGGGTTTCAGGGTGATCGGTGAAATCGCAAGGTTTTCAAGCCCTTCCGGTTGCACATAGCCCGACAGGTAATTGAACACCTTGGTCGCGTCGCGGCCCAGCGCCGGGTCGCAGGTGAAGAATGACAGGTCGGTGTAGATCCGCGCGGTGATCGGGTGGTAGTTGCCGGTGCCGTAATGCGTGTAGGTCACCAGATGGTCGCCCTCGCGGCGCACCACGGTGCTGATCTTGGCGTGGGTCTTGTAGTTGACAAAGCCGTAGACGACATGCGCGCCCGAGCGTTCCAGCCGCCGGGACTGGCGGATGTTCGCGGCCTCGTCAAACCGCGCCTTCAGTTCCACCAGGGCGGTCACGGATTTCCCGGCCTCTGCCGCCTCGCACAGCGCCGAGACGATCGGGCTGTCCCACGAGGTGCGGTAGAGCGTCTGCTTGATCGCCAGCACGTTCGGGTCGGTCGCCGCCTGCTGCAGGAAGCGGATCACCATGTCGAAGGTCTCATAGGGGTGATGCAGCAGCATGTCCTTCTGCCGGATCGCGGCGAACATGTCGTCGTCGTGGTCCTGCACCCGTTCGGGGATGCGCGGGGTGAAGGGCGGCCACAGCAGATCCTTGCGGCTGGACAGGATCAGTTCCTTGAGGTCGGCCACGCCCAGAAGGCCCTTCACCTCCACCACCTCGTCCTCGGTGACGGCCAGTTCTTCCATGATCAGGGCGCGCAGGGTTTCGGGGGCACCCGCGCTCATCTTCAGGCGGATCACCTCGCCCCGGCGGCGGCGTTTCAGCGCGGTCTCGAATTCGCGCACCAGATCTTCGGCCTCGTCTTCCACTTCAAGGTCGCTGTCGCGCAGCACGCGGAACATGCAGTGACCCTGATCGGAATAGCCGGGAAACAGCATCTCGAGGTGCAGCAAAAGCAGGTCTTCCAACGGCAGGAAGCGGTGTTCGCCAGGTTTGCCGGGCAGCGGCACGAAGCGGGCGATCTGCTGCGGAATCGGCAGCAGCGCCTTCAAGGTGCGGTGATCGACGGTGCGTTCCAGTTCCAGCGCCAGCGAAAATCCGGTGTTGGGGATGAAGGGGAACGGGTGCGCCGGGTCGATGGCCAAGGGCGACAGCACCGGGAACACGTTGGTCAGAAAGTGCGTCTCGAGGTGTTTCAGGTCGCGCGCGGTCAGCTTTGATCGGGTGGCGATGACGATGCCTTCGCCCTCCATCTCGCGGCGCAGGCGGTTGTAGGTGGCCTGTTGCGTCTGCATCAGGCGGCGGGCGTCGGCGTTGATCAGGCCAAGCTGTTCGGCGGGGCTGCGGCCGTCTTCGGACAGGGTGGCGTTGCCATTGCGGACCAGTGCGCGCAGGCCTGCGACCCGGACGGTGTAAAACTCGTCCAGGTTGGTGGCGGAGATCGACAGGAAGCGCAGCCGTTCCAGCAGCGGCACGGCGGGGTTCGCGGCTTCTTCCAGCACACGCCAGTTGAAGGCAAGCCAGCTAAGCTCGCGGTTGAAGAACCGGCCCGGCCCGGCGATTTCGGCGAACGGCAGTTCAACGGGGGCGGGGAAGGGCGAGCGGAGGAAATCGGCCTGGGTCATGGAGGGGGTTATGCCGCGCGGATCATGAAGGTTATGTGACACTGTTTCATCGGCGCGGGGGTCTGTCCAGTGCAGGCGCCGGGAAGGTCGCGCAGGGTCGGGAACGGGCCTACTCCTCGCCCAACACCTCGGCGGCCAGCGTGCGCGTCACCGGGCGGCCCAGTGCCAGCGCGCGGGCGTCAAGTGCTGCGACAAGGCCGCGCGCGGCGCCGATCGACCGGGGCATGTGGCTGACAAGATAGGGGATCAGGTTCGCGGGGACGGCGATCTGGCGGTCGGCGAACAGCTTGACCAGCACGGCGGCCAAGAGCGCGTCGTCAGGCGCCTCCAGCCGGGCGATCGGGGTGGCTTGCAGGCGGCTTGCCAGATCGGCAAGGCCCAGCCCCCAGTCGCGCGGCGGGGTGGCCGCGGTCAACAGAAGCGCGCCGCTTTCGGTGACCAGGTTGTGCAGATGGAAAAGCGCCGCTTCCGCCGCACCGATGCGGTCGGCACCCTCGACCACCACCCGCGCGCCGGAAAGGGCGCCAAGGTCTGCCGATGCAAGGTCTGCCGATGCAAGGTCTGCCCCGTTGATCACCGTCGCGCCCGCCAGAGTGGCCCAGATTTGCGCCAGATGCGTCTTGCCCGAGCCCTCCGGCCCGATGAGCAGCAGCTTGCGCCCCGGCCAGTCCTTCCAGCCCTCGACGGTCTGCAAGGCCAGCGCGTTGGCCGGCGACACAAAGAAATCGTCGCGCGTCAGTGCCTCGGTGCCGCCCAGATCGAAGGTCAACTGGCCCGTCACGCGGCGTCCCCGGGGGGCGGCCGGCGCGTCTTGCGCAGCGGCGGCGGCGGTGGCGAGGCAGGCGGATCAAGCCGCGCGGTCGTGCCTTTGTACAGCAGGCTCGACTGATACTGGCTGATGCCAAAGCGGGTCAGCACGCCGATGCTGGCCGCCACCGGCACCGCGATCAGCATGCCGACAAAGCCGAACACCGACCCGAAGGCCGACAGCGCGAACAACAGCCACACCGGATGCAGGCCAACCGACTTGCCCACCAGTTTCGGCGTCAGGATGTTGCCTTCGATGAACTGCCCGGCGGCAAAGATCGCCGCGACGATGCCGATCGACACCCAGTCGCCCCAGAACTGAAACAGCGCCAGCCCCACCGCCAGCGTGCCGCCGATGATCGAGCCGACGTAGGGAATGAAGGTGATCGCTCCGGCAATCGCGCCCACGACAAGGCCGAATTGCAGGCCGGCAAACATCAGCGCGATGGAATAGAAGGTGCCCAGAAGCAGGCAGACCGAGATCTGCCCGCGCACAAAGCCGGCCAGAACCGCGTCGATCTCGCTGGCAAGGCGGCGCAAGGTCGGGGCGTGGTCCAGGGGCAGCATCCCGTCGATCCGCGCCACCATCATGTCCCAGTCCAGCAGCAGGTAGAACGCCACCACCGGCACGACAACGATGAACACCACCGCCGAGATCACGCCAAGCGCCGATGTCAGCAAGCCATTTGCCAATTCGGCCCCGCGCGCCTGAATGGCGGCGGCGATTTCCGCCAGGGTCTGACGGATGGTCGAGGTGTTGTCGGTCAGGTCGGGGAACCGTTCGATCAGAAAGCCTTGCAGGCGTTTGGCGATGTCGGGGGCCGAGTTCACCAGCGCGGTCAACTGGTTGACCAGCGTCGGGATCACCGCCAGCACCAGCAGCACCACCGCCAGGAGCGCCACCAGCGAAATCACCGTGGTCGCAGAAACGCGGCTCAGCCCCGCGCGTTCCAGCCGGTCGGCGACGGGATCGAGGAAATAGGCGATGGCACCGCCGACCAGAAACGGCAGCAGCACATTGCCCAGAAACCACAAGAGCAGCAGAAACACCACTGCGGCAATGCCCCAGTATTTCGCCTGTGCGGTCAGTGGCAGGGCCATGCGATAATCCGTTCCCGTTTTGCGACATATCACCCCTAGGCCGGTCCCGTGCAAGGGGCGGCAGGGGTTTGGGCGCGCGACGCCGCACTTTGGCCAGGCCAGGCGGGGGGAAGGCGGCGGTCACGGGCGGCGGACCGCGCCTCGCCGGACAGGGCGGTGATGCGCCGTTTTCCGCTGTCAGCGCCTGCTTAGGCCGCGGGGCATAAGCCCGCTGCGGATCGACCGCAGCAGTTGGAACCGTCAGATCAACGGCATGGCTGCGGGGGCTGACACCCCTGACCATGACTGACGTCTGACACCTTCCATGAAAGCTGAAACCCATGAAAAACCTCTTCTCTCTCACCGTCGCCGCGCTGACCTTCCCGATCGCCGCGCTGGCCATGCCCGCCATTGGTGACATCGTCGGCACCAACGCCGCAGACGCCACCGCAGCGCTGGAAAAGGCCGGCTGCAAGGTTGCCGCCTTCGAGGCCGAGGACGGCAAGATCGAGGCCAAATGCACCGACACCGCCACCTCGAAGCTGGTCGAGGTCTACATCGACCCCAAGACCGGCGCCGTGCTTGAAATCAAGTCGGAAGACTGATCATGGCAGCCCCCCGGACATCTGGACGGCAGACACCGATCGCACCGCCCGATCTTTGGGACCCGGTGGTGCGCATCAGCCATTGGGGGCTTGCGTTCATCATCGTGATGAACGCGCTTCTCACCGAAGGCGGCAGCCAATGGCATCTCTGGCTTGGCTGGATCGGGATGGCGTTGTTGCTGTTGCGGCTGGTCTGGGGGGTGCTCGGCCCGGTGGAAGCGCGGTTTTCCGCGTTTCCGCCAAGCCCCCGCGCTGCCCTGTCGCACATGCGCGGGCTGGTTTCGGGCCGCGTGCCGCATTACCCTTCGCACAACCCGGCAGGGACCTTGATGGTCTATGCCTTCTGGGCCACGCTTGCCGTGGTGATCGGGACCGGCCTTGTCATGACCGGCGGCCAGACGCCGATGCAGGCAGCGCGGGAAGATGCGGCGGTTGCATCGGGCGATTGGTCGGTGCTGGTTACGGACGATGAGGACGGTGGCGAAAGCCGGTTCGGCAAGGTGCCGCAAGAGGTGCATGAAGTGGCGGCAAATCTTCTCTTGATCCTCGCGGCCTTGCATATTGCAGGGGTGGCGGTGGAATCGCGCGCCATGCGCCGAAACCTCGTGGCACCGATGCTGACCGGCAGCAAGCGGCGGCGCGGGTGAAGGTTCCCTTTTTGAAGCCCGGATCGCAACGGCGACGCCCTGTCGCCGTTGCGGCGTTTCTGGTGGTCCAGACGATGGCGGCGGTGTTCTTCATCGGCGATGCGGTGGGGGAGCTTCTGTTTGATCCTGTCGGCGCGCATTCGATCTTTGAATCGCTGGTTGCGGTGGCGCTGTTCACCGGGATGATCTTTGGCGGACTGGAGCTGCGCCGCACGCTGGAGCGGATGCACACGCAGGAGGCGGCGCTGGCCGTGGCCTCGGGCGCGCTGGCCGATGTGATCCGCGCGCAGTTCACCGACTGGGGCCTGACCGTGGCCGAAGAGGACGTGGCCTTCCTTGCGCTGAAGGGTCTGGACGTGGCCGAAATCGCCGAGATGCGCGGCTCGGCCCAAGGCACGGTCCGCGCGCAACTGACCAAGGTTTACGCCAAGGCCGGCGTGTCGAACCGCGCCCAGTTCGCCGCGCTTTTCGTCGAGGATCTGCTGGGCGCCTCGCTGGTGGAACCGATCGCAAAGGCCGGCTGACACGGCCACCCTTGCCTGATCGCCACACCTCGCCTAAACCCATCGCCGACCCTTGACCCGAAAGGCCGCCCGATGCGTCTGACCCGCTACTTCCTGCCCGTCCTGAAGGAAAACCCGGCCGAGGCGCAGATCGTCTCGCACCGCTACATGCTGCGCGCGGGCATGATCAAGCAGCAGGCGGCGGGCATCTATTCGTGGTTGCCGCTGGGCTACCGCGTGCTGAAACGCATCGAGCAGATCGTCCACGAAGAACAGGCCCGCGCCGGGCATATCCCGCTTCTGATGCCGACCCTGCAACCCGCCGACCTGTGGCGCGAGTCTGGCCGCTACGACGACTACGGTCAGGAAATGCTGCGCATCAAGGACCGGCAGGACCGCGAGATGCTCTACGGCCCGACCAACGAGGAGATGATCACCGACATCTTCCGCGCGCATGTGACCAGCTACAAGGATCTGCCGCTGACGCTCTACCATATCCAGTGGAAATTCCGCGACGAGATGCGCCCCCGCTTCGGCGTGATGCGCGGCCGCGAGTTCCTGATGAAGGACGGCTACAACTTCGATGTCGACAAGGCCTCCGCGCTGCACGCCTACAACCGCCACATGGTCAGCTATCTGCGCACCTACGAACGCATGGGCCTGACCGCGATCCCGATGCGCGCCGACAGTGGCCCGATCGGCGGCGACGACACGCATGAATTCCTGGTGCTCGCCTCGACCGGCGAGTCGGAAGTGTTCTTCGATTCAGCCGTGACCGACCTCAAACTCGGCAACCGCGAGGTCGACTACGACAACCGTGACGAAGTGGCCGCGATCTGCCGCGAATTCACCACCCTCTACGCCCGCACCGACGAGACCCACGATCCGGCCGTCTTCGACCAGATCCCCGAGGCGCGGCGCAAGGTCGCGCGCGGCATCGAGGTCGGGCAGATCTTCTACTTCGGCACCAAGTATTCCGAGGCGATGGGGGCGATGGTCACCACCGCCGATGGTGGCAAGGTTCCGGTCGAGATGGGCAGCCACGGGATCGGCGTTTCCCGCCTTCTGGGTGCGATCATCGAGGCCAGCCACGACGACAAGGGCATCATCTGGCCCGAGGGCGTCACCCCGTTCCCGGTGGGCATCGTCAACCTCAAGCAAGGCGACGCGGCCGCAGATGCCGCCTGCGAGGGGCTTTACAAGGCGCTTGCCGCCAAGGGCCTCGAGGCGCTTTACGACGACCGCGACGAACGCGCTGGCGCCAAGTTCGCGACGATGGACCTGATCGGCCTGCCGTGGCGCATCACCGTCGGGCCGCGCGGGCTGGCCAACGGCATCGTCGAGGTGACCTCGCGCCGCACCGGCGTCAGCGAAGAGATGACGCCGGATGCCGCCGTGGCCCGGATCGCGCAGATCTACGCGGACGTCTGATCCATCACCACCACCAGATTGCCGGGCTTGTGAAAGGTTTCGGCAATCCGGTGCGCCTCGGCCAGATCCGCGAACGGCAGCACCTGGCCGACGACCGGGGTATACGCGCCCTCCTGATGCAGGCCCACCAGCCGCAGCATCGACGGCAGGTCGTCCTTGTTGGTGCCGGTGATCATCTGCCGCCCGTCGCGGCGTGGCCGCAGGGCTGACCCCAGCATCGCCGCCAGATCGGCGGTGATCAGCACCAGCCGACCGCCCTCCGCCAGAAGCGGGCGCGCACCCTGCCAGCCAAGCTGCCCCATCACATCGACGATCACCTCGAAAGGGCCAGCGGGCGGGCCGTCGCGGTAATCGCTGACCTCCGATGCCCCCAGACGGCGGGCGAGAGCGTGGTTCGCGGGCGACGCCGTCGCCGCCACCCGCGCACCCAGATGCCGCGCGATCTGCACCGCCGCCCCGCCCACGGCCCCGGTTGCCCCGGCTACCAGCACCCGCTCGCCCGGCCTCACCTTGGCCCGGTCGATCAGGAACTCCGCCGCCGTCAGCCCGCCGAAAAAGAACGCGGCCCCGGCCTCGAAGGTCAGCGTGTCGGGCAGGGGCAGGATCGGCCCATCCTCGCCGATCACCAGATAGTCCCGATGCGCCCCGCCCTTGAAGCCGGTCAGACCGAACACCCGCTGGCCCGGCGCGAACCGTGTGATGCCCGCGCCAACTGCCGCCACCTCGCCCGCAAAGGCCCAGCCCGGCGCGACCCGAGGCCGGAGCACTCCGATTGCCAACCGCACCATCAGCCCCAGCCCGCGCGGCACGAGACCCGACCGCATCCGCACATCGCCCGCCGTAACCGGGGCGGCACGGACCCGCACCAGCACGTCACCCGGCCCCGGCACGGGAACGGGCGCTTCCTCCAGCCGGATCGTTTCGGGGCCACCATAGGCGGTGTAACGGGCGATCTTCATTGCGGGCTTCCGATCCCTGCTGCGGAGTGCAGTTTTCGCAACCCGCCGCAAAGGTAAAGACCCCATTCGCCCGCCTCCGGAAATCCAGACCCCGGCGGCTTGACCCTGCGCGGGACGCCGCCTAGCGTGGCCACACATCGGAGGTTCGCATGGCCAAGGCACTGATCACCTGGGGCGGCTGGGACGGGCATCAGCCTGACAAGGTGGCGGCGCTGTTCGCGGGCTGGCTGGGCGAGGCGGGGTTTTCGGTGACGGTGACCGACACGCTGGCCTGTTTCGACGATCCCGCCGCCTTGGCCGACCTCAGCCTGATCGTGCCGGTCTGGACCATGGCGAAGATCGAAAAGGAGCAGGCCCTGAACGCCTGTGCCGCCGTCGCTTCGGGCGTGGGGCTTGCGGGCTGCCACGGTGGCATGTGCGACGCGTTTCGCGAAAACGTCGACTGGCAGTTCATGACCGGCGCGCAGTGGGTGGCGCATCCGGGCAATGACGGGGTGGATTACGCGGTGCGGATGGTGACGGATGATCCCCTCGTGGCGGGCGTCGGCGACTTTCGCGTGGCGACCGAACAATACTACCTGCACGTCGATCCGGCGGTGAAGGTTCATGCCGTCTGCGACTTTCCGGTGGTCGACGGTCCGCACGCCCCGAATGGCCCGGTGGCGATGCCGGTCGTGTTCACCAAGCGCTGGGGGCAGGGGCGGGTCTACTATAACGCGCTGGGCCATCAGGCGAACGTGATCGACCACGGCCCGGCGGCGGAACTGATGCGGCGCGGCCTTCTGTGGGCCGCACGCTAGGGGTTCGGGCGGGTTTTTTGCCATACGCCTGCCATACACCTGCCAGACGCTTTGCAGACCGGCGCAGGCACCCCGCGCCTTGACCTTTCCCACCCGCTCGCCCACGTTGCGCGGCAACGGGCAGGCAGGGCAGATGGCATCCAAGACAGCACCTTTTTCGGCGTTCGAATTCATGATCGCCTGGCGCTATCTGCGCGCCCGCCGCGCCGAAGGCGGGGTCAGCGTGATGACCTGGATCAGCCTGATCGGCATCACCCTCGCGGTCTTCGCGCTGATCGCCACGCTGGCCGTAAGGGCCGGATTTCGCGCGGAATTCGTCGATACCATCCTTGGCGCAAATGCCCATGTCACGGTCTACACGGCGGGCGTGGTGGATGCGGACGGCACCGTCACCAAGGGCTTTGCCAACGCCGACGCGATGAGCGAGGCGATCCGCGCCGTGCCGGGTGTCACCCGCGCCGCGCCCCTGATCAAGGGGCAGGTGATGGTCACCGACGGCGACCGCACGACCGGCGCGCAAGTCTTTGGCTTGACAAGAGAAAATCTAGAAACCATCCCCCGCGTCGGCCTTGGTTCCGACGCCTTGGGCGAGATTGCGCGGTTCGACGAAGGCATCGCGCTCGGCTCCGGCATCGCGCGTGAACTCGGTGTCACGGTGGGCGACCGCGTCCGCCTGATCGCGCCCGGCGGCGTCAAGACCGCAATGGGAGCGTCGCCCCGGGTCAGCGCCTACGAGGTGGTCTACATCTTCACCGCCGGCCGCTACGACATCGACACCACCCGCATCTACATGCCCTTCGCCGAGGCGCAGAGCTACTTCAACAAGGAAGGCATCGCCGACGAGATCGAGGTGATGGTGGAAAACCCTGATGCCATAGAGGGTTACGCCCTGCCGATCCTGAACGCCGCTGGTCCCGACGCGCTGTTGTGGACGTGGAAGGAAAGTGCGGGATCGTTCCTGCGTGCGCTTGATATCGAGGATAACGTGATGTTCGTGATCCTGTCGATCCTCGTGCTGATCGCCGCCATGAACATCGTTTCCGGCCTCATCATGCTGGTCAAGAACAAGGGCCGTGACATTGGCATCCTGCGCACGATGGGGTTGACCGAAGGCTCTGTTCTAAGGGTGTTTTTCATCTGCGGCGCGTTCACCGGCGTGGTCGGCACGCTGATGGGCGTCGGCCTTGGCTGCCTGTTCGCGATCTACATCGACCGCATCATGGGCTTCATCAACTGGATGAACGGGGCCGAGGTCTGGGACCCCTCGATCCGCGGCATCTACGCCCTTCCGGCAAAGCTGCAACTCAAGGACGTCGGTTCCGCCGTTGCGTTGTCCCTGGGCCTCTCCTTCATCGTGACCCTGTTCCCGGCACGCCGTGCCGCACGGATGAACCCGGTCGAGGCGCTGCGCTATGAGTGACGGGCTGGCGCTGGAAGGGATCGAAAAGGGCTACAACCGGGGCAAGCCTTCCGAGGTGATCGTGCTGCGCGGCGCAAGCCTGACGGTCGCGCGCGGCGAGGTGGTGGCGCTGGTCGCCCCTTCGGGTGCGGGGAAGTCCACGCTCTTGCACATCGCGGGGCTTCTGGACACGGCGGATGCAGGGTCCGTGCGGCTGGACGGGCGCGAGATGGGCGGGCTTTCGGACCGCGCGCGCACCGAGGTGCGGCGCGAGGATGTGGGCTTCATCTACCAGTTCCACCATTTGCTGCCGGAGTTTTCGGCGCTGGAAAACGTTGTGATTCCGCAGCTTGCGAACGGCGCGACGAAAACTGTCGCCGAAGCCCGGGCGCGCGATCTTCTGAATCGGGTGGGCGTCGGTGCGCGTTCTGGCCACCGGCCAGCGGCGCTGTCGGGGGGCGAACAGCAGCGGGTGGCGTTCTGCCGGGCGCTGGCAAACGGGCCGAAGCTGTTGCTTGCGGACGAACCCACTGGCAACCTTGATCCCGGCACGTCCGAGACGGTGTTTCAGGTGCTGCTGGCGCTGGTGCGCGAAACCGGGCTTTCGGCGCTTATCGCCACGCATAACCTTGATCTTGCGGCGCGGATGGACCGCGTCGTCCGGCTGGATCAGGGGCGGGTGACGTAGATCAAGGCCGGCTTCGGCCGCGCGTGTTTTGGGTGCGATGAGGGAGATTTGCCATGCGATATCTGGTTTTGCCGACGGTCCTGATCCTGTCGGCCTGCGTGCCGCAAAAGCAGGAAGAGCAACCCACCGGGGCCGAGGATTTCGCGGCCTATTGTTCGGCCTGTCATGGTGCGGCGGCCAAGGGCGACGGGCCGATGGCGGCCGGTCTTGCCCGGCGTCCTGCCGACCTGACGCGGATTTCCGCCCGAAACGGCGGTGTCTTCCCCGGAACGAAAGTGATGGCGAAGATCTGGTCCTATAGCGGCGGGCCAGGGGCCGAGTCGCCGATGCCGTCCTTTGCCCCGCTGCTCGATGGACAACTGGTCGGTTATGACGGCGGCGACGGCATTGCCAGCCCCACGCCGGTGCGACTGGTGCAGGTGGCCGAATACCTGAAGGCCATTCAGGAATAGGCGCGTCAAAGGGGCCGGTTGTAGCGGATGAAGGGCGTGACCTTGGCCACCCGGTCGTAAAGTTGCCGCGCGGCGAGGTTGAAGTCTTGCGTCAACCAGTAGACCGAGGGCGCATCGGCCGCATCGGCAGCGGCATAGACCGCCTCGATCAAGGCGCGGCCAAGCCCGGTGCCGCGCGCCTGTGGGTCGACGAACAGGTCTTGCAGGTAGCAGGTGTCCTCGATCTTCCAGCCGTGGCGGTGAAAGAGGAAGTGCGCAAGGCCCATCGGCTGGCCGTCGATGGTGGCAATCAAGCCGTTGAAATCGCGCGGATCATCGCCCAAAAGCCGGGCGAAGGTGCTGGCATAGACCGCTTCGGGAACGGATGTGTCGTAAAAGGCAAGGTAGGCCGCCCACAGGCGACGCCAGTCGGCTTCATCATCGGGGCGGAGGGGGCGGATGGTTACAGGCATCGGGCGGTTCCTTTCTTGCCAGTGTCGGTGAGGCGCCGCGCAAGAGCAAGGGATGCACGCGGGCGAATCGCAGGTGGCGCAAACCGGACCGCGCAAGCCACTGGCCGGCACCGCCTTGCAAGACTACTGTCGCGGCGAAACAGGCGGGGGGCGGCATGGACGGCACGTTGCGGGAACGGTGGGGTCTGGCGCTGGTAGGCGCGCTGGCGGGTGGCAGCCTTTACGGGCTGACCATCGGGATCGACGGCATCCTTCCGGATCGGGTGATGCTGGCCCTGATCGTGCTCGCGGGCACGTTCTTTGCCACGCTCCTGGCGATGGCCGGGCCGATTGGCGTCAGGCGGGCGGCACTGAACGCGGCCGGGCTGGCGCTGGTCACGGCCGGGTTGGTGTGGCTTGCCTCGCTGCGGTTCGAGGCGGCGGACGGGTTCTTCTACGGGCCGTTGCCGACGCTGGCCGCGCTGACCGTTGCAACCTTGCCGATGCCGTTCCTGATGGCCCGCGCGGGGCCGGGGTGGCGCGATTATCCGTCGCTCTTTCTGCAGGCCTGGTCGATTGTGGTGCGCTACGTCGCGGCTTGGGCCTTTACCGGCCTCGTGTGGGTGGTGATCCTGCTGTCCGACCGGATGCTGGGGATCGTCGGCCTGACGGTGATCAATGACCTGCTCGCGATCGAGGTGGTGCCGTTCGTGTTGACCGGGGCAATCGTCGGGTTGGCGATGGCCGTGGTGCATGAATTTGCCGATCTGTTGTCGCCCTATGTGGTGCTGCGGCTGTTCCGGCTTTTGCTGCCGGTGGTGCTGGTGGTGATGACGGTGTTTCTGGTCGCCCTGCCGTTTCGCGGGTTGAGCGGGCTTTTTCAGGATTGGTCGCCGGCGCTGGTTCTGCTGGCGATGGTGGCGGCCGGAATTTCGCTGGTGTCGATTGCGGTCGATCAAAGCGATGCCGACGCCACAAGCAGCCCGTTCCTGCGGCTGGCGGCGCAGGCGCAGGCGCTGGTGCTGCCGGTGGTGGCGGGGTTCGGCGCCTGGGCCGTCTGGCTGCGGGTGGCGCAATATGGCTGGACGCCGGAACGGGTGTTCGTGGCGCTGGTGGCTGCGATGGCGGTGGCTTACGGCGGGATCTATGCGGTGGCCGTGCTGCGGCGCGGTGCGTGGATGGCCCGCATCCGGGCGGGCAACCTGTGGATGGCGCTGGCGGTGATCGCGCTTGCCGCGCTGTGGCTGACGCCAGTCCTGAACGCCGAGCGGATTTCGGCGCGCGACCAGTTGGCGCGGTTCGAAGCGGGGCGCACGTCGGTCGAGGCGCTGGATATCGCGGCGATCGGGCGCTGGGGCAAGGCGGGCGCTGCGGTGATTGCCGCGCTTGAGGAAAAAGCCAAGTCACCGGGGCAGGAGGCGCTGGCCGCGCGGCTGGCCAACCCCGGGGCCGAGCCAGGAATGTCGGGCGACAAGCGGGCCGAGATGGTGGCGGACTTGACGTCCCTGATGCCGCTGCAACCCGCCAGTGCCACGGGAACCCGCGACATGATATTTGCCGCGATGCAGGAGTATGAACTGTCGACCTGGCTTGATGCCTGCAAGCGGGTGCAGACCGATGGCCGACCCGGCTGTGTGCTGGCGGTGGCCGATCTGTTGCCGACGATGCCCGGCGAAGAGGCGATGGTGGTGCTGGTCGAGGCGGGCGATTACGCGCAGGTCTACGGGCTTTATTTCCTTGCTGACGGCAGCCTTGCCCAGCGCACGGCGGTCCGGTCGAACGGAACCTACCCCAGCCCGGATGAGGCGCGAGCCCTGTTGCGCACCTTTCAGGACCAGCCCCCGGCGGTGGCGCCTGCGTTGTTGAACCAGCTGGGCACTGGCGAGACGGGACTCTTGATCCTGCCGTGATTCAGGGTGTTTTCGATCAAGCCGCCTGGCGCTTGGCGACGATTTGTTAACCCGAGGGTCGTAGGCTTGTGCTCCGAAGAAGGGGGCGCGGAATGCAAGGTCTGATGCTGCGGTCGATGCAAGCCTATCTGCGCGGCACCTTTGGTGCCGAGGTCTGGGCTGCGGTGGTGCGCGAAGCGACCTTGCCGGTGGACGGGTTTGAACCGATGCTGCGCTACGGCGACGGCATGGCGGATCGCGTGGCGCAGGCTGCGGCACAGGTCTTGAACCGACCGGCCGATGTGTTGTGGGAAGACCTGGGAACCCACCTTGTCACCAACCCCCGGCACGAAGGGGTTCGGCGGCTTTTGCGGTTCGGTGGCGTCGGGTTCACCGATTTTCTCTATTCGCTGGAAGAATTGCCCGACCGCGCGCGCCTGGCACTGCCGGATCTTCAGGTGCCGGATCTTGTGCTGCAAGAGGTCGGGCCGGATCGGTTCTGCCTGACCTGCAAGTTCCCGATTGCCGGGGCGACGCGCATCCTTGGGGGGGTGGTTATGGCAATGGCAGATGACTACGGCGCGCTGGTCGTGATCGACTATGTGGCGAGCGAGACCATCCGCATCGACGTGCCGGAGATCCGCCACACCACCGGCCGACGCTTCGATCTTGCGATGCCGGGGGCGTAGATGCACGGACTGATGCCGGAGCAGGTTCTTTTGTGGGATGGAGCGGTGCTGGACCGGTTCATGCCGATGCACCTTCTGGTCGGACAGGACGGGGTGGTGGAGCGGGCCGGTCCTACGCTGTCGCGCGTGTTTCCGGGGCGGGCGTTGATGGGGTCCGAATTCGGTGATCTTTTCGAACTTCGCGCCTCGGGCGGGGCGGCGTCCTTGGCGGACATCATGGCGCGCGGCGGCAGGCGGCTGCGGCTATATCCACGCGACCGGGTGCCGGGCGCGGTGCGGACGGGCATGCGCGGCCTTGCGATGGCGTTGCCGGAAAGCGGGCAAGTGCTGATCAACCTCAGTTTCGGGATCGACGTCGTTGCCGCGGTTCGTGCCTATCGGTTGACCGTCGCAGATTTTGCCCCCACCGACCTTGCGATGGAACTGCTCTATCTGGCCGAGGCGAACCACGCCGTCACGGCCGAATTGCGCGGCTTGAACCTGCGGCTGGACGGCGCGCGCCTTGCGGCGGAGGAGGAGGCGATCACCGACCCGCTGACCGGGTTGAAGAACCGTCGCGCGGCGGATGCCTACCTCGCGCGGCTTTGCGCGACGGGCGTGCCGTTTGGCGTGCTGCACATGGATCTGGACTACTTCAAGACGGTGAACGACAGCCTTGGTCATGCCGCCGGGGATCTTGTCTTGGGCGAAGTGGCACGGGTGCTGCGGCGCCAGACCCGGGCAGAGGATTGCGCCGCGCGCATCGGTGGCGACGAGTTCGTGCTGATCCTTGCAGGGCAGACCGAAGCCGACCACCTGGTTGCCGTGGCTGAACGGATCATTGCCGGCGTTTCGGAGCCGATCCTGTTCGAGGGTCAGGTGGCCCGGGTGTCAGCAAGCGTCGGCATCGGGCGGTCGATCGACCACGCCTATCCCGATCCGGCGCTGCTTCTGGCAGATGCGGATGCGGCGCTTTACCGGGCAAAGCGTGCTGGTCGGGGGCGGGCGGCGCTGGCCTTTGACAAGGGGAGCGCTGGGGTGCGCCGGCCGGTTAACAACGTCTTACCCTAGCGAACGGCTGGCAGCACCCACAGTGCCGCCGGCGGAAGCGTGATGCGCAACGCCATGCCACCTGGCAAGGCCGCCGCAGTTGCCGGGGGCAAGAGCGCCTCGATCATGACCGGCCCTGCTTGCAGCGTGACCCGGGTTTGAGACCCAAGGAAGGCTCGGTCGCCAACCACTACGGCCAGCGAGTTTTCGCCAAAGCCGCCTGTCTCGATCGCCTCTGGGCGGAAGGTCAGGATGCCGTCGCCATCGGGCGCATCCGGCGGCAGGCGCAGCGGCCCGAGGGCGGAGAGGAACTGACCGGCGCGGGATTGCCCGGTGATGAAGTTCGCGCCGCCAAAGAACCGCGCAACTGCGGTGTCAGCAGGACGGGAGTACAGCTCTGCCGGGGTGGCAACCTGGCGAAGTTTGCCGTCCAGCAGCAAGGCGATCTGGTCCGCGAGGATCGTGGCTTCGGATTGGTCATGGGTGACGACAAGCGTGGTGATGCCGGTTTCGCGCTGCAAGTCGCGGATAAGGTCACGCATCTCGCCGCGCAGATGTGCGTCAAGGTTCGAAAGCGGTTCGTCCAGCAACAGCACCTTTGGCCGCAGGATCAGCGCGCGGGCAAGGGCGACCCGCTGCTGCTGGCCGCCCGAAAGCTCGGTCGGGCGGCGGCGGGCGAAGCCGGTCAACTGCACGCGGGCAAGAATTTCCTCGGTGCGGCGGGCCGTTTCCGACGTTGGTCGGCCCTGCATGCGAAGGCCGAACCCGACGTTTTCGGCAACCGACATATGCGGGAAAAGGAGATGGTTCTGGAACACCATCACCACGCCGCGCCGTTCCGGAGGGGTGGCGAGGACGGAGGTTCCGTCAAGCCGGATGTCCCCCGAGGTCGGGTCGAGGAGGCCCGCGATCAGGCGCATCGTGGTGGTCTTGCCGCAGCCCGACGGACCGAGAAGGGCCGTCAGCGACCCCGGCGCAAGGTCAAGGGTCACCCCGTCTACCGCCGCGGCCGGCGCGCCCGGATAGTGTTTGGTCAGCGCGTGAAGCGACACCTGCGTCACAGCCTGCCCCCTGCGGCAAGGGCGGGGCCACGCCCTGTCAGATGTCGGGCGGCAAGGGCAAGGATCAAGACTCCGGGCAGGACATAGATCAGGGTGATGGCCCCGGTGACGTCATTCCGTCCCGATGTGGCGAAGGAGAACAGCAAAAGCGGCAGCGTCTGCACCCGCCCGCCGCCGATGACCAGCGTCAGGATGTACTGCGACCACGAGATCAGAAAGGCGAACAGCCCGCCGACAAGGATCCCTGGCAGGATCGCGGGCAAGGTGACATGGCGAAACACCTGCACGGGCGTGGCGCCGAGACTGCGGGCCTGGTCTTCCAGCGCCGTGTCGAAGCGCGCGAAGATGCCCGCCATGACGAGAATCATGTAAGGCAGCGTCGGGATCAGGTGGACGAGGATCACGCCGGGGATGGTGCCCGTCAGGCCAAGGGCAAGGAAAACCTCGTGCAGACCGAACACCACCGCGATGCCCGGCACGATCGCGGGCGCAAGGACCAAAAGCTCAACCAGCCGTTTGCCGGGAAAGCGGCGCAGGCCAAGCGCGCGCCCGGCCGGAACGCCGATCAGGATCGCAAGCGTGGTGGCTGCGAGGGCGACGGCGGTGGTGACGCCAAGGCTTTGCAGCACGCCGGAGGTGGGCGAAAGCGCGTAGCGCCAGGCGTCGAAGGTCAGGGTTGGCGGCAGAAGATCAGGGAAGCGCCAGCCGCGCGCGACGGACCAGATGCCAAGCGGGATCAGCGGCAACACCAGCCAGCCGACCAGCACGACAAGCGAGACGAGGCGGAGGGCTCTACCTGTCGGCATCGTCGGTGCGGGTCTGGTGCGAGAAGACGATCGCCAGCATCACGGCGCCGATCAGGGCGATGACGATGGCCATGGCAAGGGCCTCGGGGCGGGAGGTGAGGTCTACGTCGGTGAAGCTTTGATAGGCCAGCACGGGCAGCGCCTTTGGGAAACTGGCACCAAGCAGGGCAGGGATTTCGTAGGCGCCGAAGCTGAAGGCGAAGGTCAGGGCCGAGGCGCCGATGAGGCTGGGCATCAGCAGCGGCAGCAGGATGTGGCGGACCGCCTGACCCCGCGTCGCGCCGTGGCTGCGCGCGACGGCTTCGTAATCGGCACCGATGGTCTGCATCCGGGCGAGGAGGATGAGGCCGATGAACGGCACCTCTTTCCAGACGTAGGTGAGGATGATGCCGATGGCATAGGGGTCGAACACCAGCGCCGGGAAATCAGCGGGGGTGGTGATCAGGTGGGTGGCATGGGCAAGCCGGGCAAAGCTGCCCGATTGCGAGAAGAGGTAAAGGATGCCGATCGCGCCGACGATGTGGGGAATGGTGAGGTTCAGTTGGAACAGGAACAACGCAAGCGCCCGGCCGGGGAAGGTCTGACGCAGCAAAAGCGCAGCGCCGAGTGCGATGAGTGCGGCAATCGCCGTGGAAGCAAGAGCGATCCAGAGCGTGAGGCCGAGTGAGCGCAGGAAGGCGGGGTCTGTCAGCACAGCCCGGTAGGCGCCAAGCGTCGGATCCGTCAGGCCGATGGCGGGCAGGTAGCCGAAAGAGCGGACCAGCCCAAGGGCGAGGGATGCAAGGAACAGCCCGCCGATCACAAGGATCGCCGGTGCTAAAAGGAAAAGGGTCCGGGTCCGGTCTGACATGCTCGCGGGTCTGGAGGGCGTTGGCAGGAGAGTGCGCGAGGATGACGCGGGCAGCAAGCCGCGCCGTCAGTTGCCGACGTTGGCGCGCCAGCCATCCTCGATTGCGGTGATCCAGTCTGCCTGAAGTTCGGGAAGGGCGGCCTTTGCCAGGTCGGATGCCTGAACGACCGACGGGTGCGCCTTGATCGCCGCAAAGCCAGCCTGAATATCGGCAGGGGTTCGGGTGATGTCGATGGCGGGTGCGGCACCCCAGACCTCGGGCTTGGCCTTTTCCAACTGTTCTTCGGCCGACAGAAGCAGGTTCTGCACGACCAGCGCCGCCGCCTTGTTGGGCGAGTTGAACGGGATCAGCGTGTAGTTGGTATTGCCGATGGTGCCGTCGCTCAGCCCGAACGACCGGGTGGTTTCCGGGTAGGTTCCGGCGGTCACGGCAAGGCCGAACTGGGCCGGCTCGTAGTTGAATGTCAGCGCCACCTCGCTGTTGGCGAAAAGCTCGTTCAACTGGACGATGGTGTTCGGGTAGGTCTGGCCTTCGCGCCAAAGGAATGGCTCGATCTCGTTCAGGATTGCCCAGGTCTTGGCGGCGGCGGCGTCATACTTGGCCTGATCGAACGGGCCGAGCAGGTTTTCTGCACCGCCTGCGGCGTAGTAAAAGACGTGGCGTACAAAGACCGAGCCGGTGAAGTCTGGCGGGGCGGGGTAGGTGAAGCGGCCGGGGTTGGCCTTGATCCAGTCGATAAGGGTCGGGATCGACGTGGGCGGTGCCGGCAGGGCTGCGCTATCATGGGCAAAGGCGAATTGCGCGGTGTTCCACGGCACTTCGCAGCCATCGACCGGTACGCCGAAATCATTTGCGATGGCCGGGTTTTCCCAATCGACCAGGGCGTTGTTTGGCATGAGGTCGGTATAGCCGCAAAACGCGAGGTCGCCCTGACGCATCGACCGGAAGTTTTCGCCATTGATCCAGATCAGGTCGACGCTGCCCGCATCGGTCACGCCTGCAGCCTTTTCCGACAGCACGAGGTTCACCACCTCGGCCGCATCGGTCACGCCAACCCGGTTCAGGGTGATGCCATAATCTCGCGCAAGGACGCCGCCGACATGGTCGGAGACATACCGGTTGATGACATCCGAGCCGCCCCACATGAACCAGTTCACCGTGCCGCCCCTGGCTTCTGCCACGATCTGATCCCAGGTCATCGCCTTCAGCGCCTCGCCATCTGCGGTGTCGGCATTGGCGGTGGAGGCAAGAAGCAGGGTGGCAAGGGCGAGGCTGCGGAGCATGGCGGTTCCTGTTGCGGAAGGTTCGCGCACATCAAACCGAACCTCGGCTGAAACGCCAGTCACACTGGCGTTGGCGGTTTGAAACATGAGGGAAGTGGCAGCCCGTAGGGGAGTCGAACCCCTCTTACCTGGTTGAAAACCAGGTGTCCTAACCGATAGACGAACGGGCCACTGCGGCGCTTGGTAAGCGAGGCTGCGGTTTGGCGCAAGAGGGTTTTATCGGGCCTCAGCCGTCGATCCGGGCGCCCATCAGCGCGATGGCCTGCTGATAGACCTTGGCGGCGTTCCATTCCTTGATCACGGCAAAGTTCGGCTCGCCTTCCTGATAGCCCTTGCCCGGCTTCCAGCCTTTCTGGCGCAGGAAATTCGCCGTCGAAGCCAGCGCGTCGGTGACGTTGTTGAGGTCGACCACAGCGTCGCCATTGCCATCCACGCCGTAGGTCAGGGCGTTGCCGGGCAGGAACTGGGTGTGGCCAAGTTCGCCGTGCCTTGCGCCGATGGATTTGGCGCTGATCGACCCGCGATCGACGAGTTTCAACGCGGCGACGAGGTGGGGAGTGAAAAAGTCGGTGCGACGGCAATCGTAGGCCAGGGTGGCGATGGCCGAGACGACATTGGTATCGCCCATGAAGCCGCCAAAGGCGGTTTCCATGCCGTGAATGGCGATGATGACGCCCGCCGGCACGCCGTACTGCGCCTCGAGGCTGGCATAGAAGTCAGGGTTCTTCTTCTTGCGCGAGCGGCCCTGTGCAACGATGGTGTCGGCACCGCGCACCTGAAGGAATTTGTCGAGGCTGAATTTGAAGCTTTTCTGGTTGCGGTCAGCCGAGATGGTGGCCTTGGAGTAGGAGGTTCCCATCAGGGCCGCGATGCCCCGGTCGCCCACCCCGGCGGCGGCAGCCTCGGCGGCCATCGCGGGCTTCCAGTCTTCGTAACGACCGCCGGTGTCGCTGCACGGGGCAGCATTGGCAGCGGTGGCGCCAAGCGCGAGCGACGTGGCAAGGGAAAGCACAAGCGAGAACCGACGCACAGGATCACCTTTTGATTGAACGCGATGTGAGTGTATTGCCCGACCAGCGATAATCAAGCCAGTGTCTTGTGCTGTTCCAAGGCGCGGACCTCAAGCAGGGTTTCGTCGGCCGCAAAGTTTGTTATGCCGATGGGGCAAATCAACGGAGAGAGCATGATGTCGTTCAGGGCGCTGGTGGTGGAAAAGGATGCCGAGGGCAAGACCCATGCGGCGGTGCAAATGCTGGACGATGCCGCGCTGCCGGACGGCGAGGTGACAGTCGCGGTCGAATATTCCACGGTCAACTACAAGGACGGGCTTTGCATCGGGTCCGGGGGCGGGCTGGTGCGCACCTATCCGCATGTGCCGGGCATCGATTTTGCCGGGGTGGTCGAAGCGTCGGACGATGCCCGCTATCGCCCCGGCGACCGGGTGGTGCTGACCGGCTGGCGTGTGGGCGAGGCGCATTGGGGTGGGTACGCCCAGAAGGCGCGGGTCAAGGCGGATTGGCTGGTGCCGCTGCCCGCAGGGCTGACCACGCGGGCTGCGATGGCGGTCGGCACAGCGGGGTTCACGGCGATGCTGGCCGTGATGGCGCTGGAGGCGCACGGGTTGCAGCCGGGTCAGGGGCCGGTCCTGGTGACGGGGGCGGCAGGCGGTGTCGGGTCGGTGGCCGTTGCGCTGTTGGCGCGGGCGGGTTACGAGGTGGCCGGGGTCACCGGGCGGCCCGAGACGGAGGACTATCTGCGCGCACTTGGTGCGGCACGGATCGTGCCGAGGGCAGAGCTTGCCGAAACCGTGAAGCGCCCGCTGGAGCCGGAAACCTGGGCCGGCTGCATTGACGCGGTCGGGGGTGCGATGCTGGCGCGCGTCCTGGGTCAGATGAAGCATGGCGCATCGGTTGCGGCGGTCGGGCTGGCTGGCGGCGCGGCGCTGCCAGCGACGGTTATTCCGTTCCTGCTGCGAGGAGTGAACCTTCTGGGCATCGACAGCGTCACGCAACCCTACGCGACGCGCGTGACGGCCTGGAACCGGATAGCCCGCGAAATGCCGATGGATTTGCTGGAAGGGATGATTTCAACCGCGACGCTGGCTGACCTGCCGCGCCTTGGCACCGCAATCCTTGCCGGACAGGTGCGCGGACGGGTGGTGGTGGACGTCAACGCCTGAGGGGAAAAAGGGGCAATGGTCGTGGTCCTGGGCTAACCGGCTTCGCCGAAGATTCCCTGCTATCAGGGAAATGCCGGAAGCAGCGGTGATTCTCGCCGATCTGAGGCGAAAAGCCCTACGTATTACAATGAGTTGATGCTAAATTCCCTGTCGCGCGGAACAGGGAATTTCGGTTCCGAAACAAGGACCGTTTCGCCCCAAGCAGCGAAAGCCGGGAAGAGCGCCTGGCGGCGTCTGTTCAGCCTGGTCCAGAGCTTGGATCTTCTAGATGAGGGTAAGCATTTGCAGACCGGTCAGTCACAACCGCTGAACATCGCAGAGATCAGGGTTGGTCCGGGCCGCGTGGGTTTGGCCGCCTGTCCCGGCAAGACCGAAGGCGGGGTGATCGGAGACCCGCGGCGCCGCGACCTCGGCACGGATATTTCCACGATCAGACAGTGGGGTGCCGACGCGGTCGTATCTCTGGTGGAAGAACGCGAGATGGAGGCGCTTGGCGTGCCACATCTTGGTTCGGAGGTGAGCCGGGCCGGCATGATCTGGCACCACCTTCCGATTGCGGATTTTGCGGCACCCGACATCGGCACCGTGAAGGCCTGGGCCGCGCTTTCTCCGGTCCTGCACCAGACCCTCGATCGGGGTGGGCGGGTGCTTTTCCATTGCAGGGGAGGCCGCGGCCGTTCAGGGATGATCGCCGCGCTTTTGTTGATCGAGCGCGGTGAGCCGTGGTCAGTGGCGATTAGATGGGTCCGTGAGATCCGCCCCGGCGCGATAGAGACAGCGGTGCAAGAGAAGTTCCTCGAAGGGCAAGCGGGGCCGGGGGATCGGCGAACGGAACTGACCCGCGCCAGCCTCTTTGGCGGGGCGATCGGAGATGCGCTTGGTGCCGAGATCGAGTTCTGGCCGCTTGCCGAGATTCTCGATCGCTTTCCGGGCGGTGTCGACGACCTGCTGGCCCACCAGGGTCGGGTTGGTGCAATTACGGACGACACGCAGATGACGCTTTTCACGGCCGAAGGTCTTCTCCGTGCGCTGAACCGGGCCTTCGAAAAAGGCATCTGCTATCCGCCGGGCATCGTCCATCATGCCCTTTTGCGCTGGTTTGCGACGCAGGGTGGAGCGCCAAGAATGCAGATCGACGGAACAGGGCTGGTCGCCGACCGGCGTCTTCATCTGCGCCGTGCGCCTGGAAACACCTGCATGTCCTCACTCGCTGCGGCAGAACACTTCGGTGAAGTGGCGCGAAACAGGTCCAAAGGATGCGGGACCATCATGCGCGTCGCCCCGATTGCGCTGATGGCCGGTTACCGCGGCGATCGCAGAGAACTTGCCGTCCAGACCTCTGCCCTGACGCATGGCCATCCAACCGGACAGGAAGCCGCGGCCGCATGGGCAATGATCCTGAGTGATGTTCTGGAGGGGTGGGGGCTTCGGGATGCTGCAAACGCCGCTCCAGGTAAATTCGGCGGCGAAACGGCCACGTCCATCAGGGCCGCCCTGTCCGCTCCTGGTGACGGGACGCCGCAAACGATCGAAGCCTTGGGAGGCGGTTGGGTCGCGGAGGAAGCGCTCTCGATCGCGCTTTACGCGGCGTTGAATTCGGGATCGTTCGAGGAAGGCCTGAGGATCGCCGTCACGCATTCGGGTGACAGCGACAGTACCGGCGCCATTGCCGGGAACCTTCTGGGTCTTCTCTACCCGAACGAGGTGATGAGGCATCCTTGGCGGCGCGAGATCGAATGCGCCGATCTGATCTGCCGCCTTGCGCGGGATCTTGCAGATGAGGGCACCGATGTAGTCGACAGCGAGCGGTATCCAGGCTGGTGACCGTCGGACGACGCATTCGTTCTGACAAATCTCCCCCATTCCCAATCTTTTTCGCTGCCCGTCCACAGAACTGGCTGCAGTTTGGGGGCCACAATGTAAGGCCGCAACTTGCGGTCATCGCCGATCTAGACCACGCCAACATTTGTCCTGATGAAGGCGTTCGCCGGTCGGCTTCTTCCAGGATTCGGTAGGCCACAGGAAGACCATCGTGCGGCGTAAAGGGCAGGGAGAGCCAGCCCAACGCACATCATTCAGGGCGGCCACTAAGCGCAGTAACCTCTTGTAAAGCCAGGTCTTTCGTTAGTTAACCAAGGGTGGAAACATCGTTGACACCATATGATGTGTCATGTTGTAGCGCCGATGACATTGCCCCTCGCGGGCAAGCTCCATGAGGTCTCTGGCGAGAGCCTGACGCCGGTTCATACGCGAAAGGCCGGGCGGCGCTATGAGTGCTATATCTCGCAATCCCTCTAGGCCGCTGCCGCGCCGGAGAAAAAGGCAGCGGATGGAGATTGCCGGCCCGGGCACACGAAGTCAGGATCATTGCTGCCGTCCGCAAGCACCTTCGTACGGCAACCCTGAGGGGACTGGCGATTGACGCAGACCCTCGGAGGGTCTCGGACATCCTCGCCAGCATCGATCACAGCGACGCGGACTTGCTGGGTGTGATCAACCGGGTTGCCATTGGACGCGGGACACTCGAGGTCACCCTTGATCCCGTCCGCCTCGCGACGGCAATAAGCACTCCTGCAAAGCATATTGACCCGGACCATCTGACCTTCCGGGCCGCATTCACCTTGCGCAGGCGCGGTGTGGAAACAAGGCTCATGTTCGAAGGCGATGCGATCCCGCGAGACGAAACGCTGTCGCGCAACATCGCAAAGGGGCATGCGTTCCTTGACCTGATCACGTCGGGTCGCAGCGTTCAGCAGATTGCCGGAGAGCGTAAGATGTCAGTCCGGCACGTGCAGCAGACCGTGGAGTTCGCTTTTCTTTCTCCAGAGATGATGCTCCAGATCACCGTGGGCGGCCAGCCGGTTTCCCTGTCCACCGCCTGGTGCCTCAGACATCAGATCCCGGTGGACTGGACGGAGCAAGCGATGCTGTTCACCGCCGCCGGATCGGCACCTTTTCCAAACTCGTAATATGAACTCTGCCAACAGAGACGCGCGTGGATATTGCCCCGTGTTGGCTGTGCGCTTTTGGTCTCATCTTGCAAGATCTTGCCACAAGGCACTGCAATTCCGCAGCAATGCCGAGGTCATGTGCAAGGTCTCAATTAGGGTGGGGTGAGTGGCAGCCCGTAGGGGAGTCGAACCCCTCTTACCTGGTTGAAAACCAGGTGTCCTAACCGATAGACGAACGGGCCACACTTTCGGTGCGGCGGTGTCTAAAGCGGGTGCGAGGCTTCTGCAAGCAGAAAAATGCCGTTCTTTTGATCGAGGCTGCGGTCAGGCGGGCGCGGCATCATCGACGCGCAATTGCACCCTCGCGCGGCCATTCCAGTGGTTCAGTTCAACCTTCCCGGCGACGTGGAAACGCCGATGGCCGGCGTTTTCCAGTGCCGGGCCAAGCGGGCCGTCGAAGGCACCGAAGATGATGCCGTCAAGGGCAGGACCGGAGCCATCCGACAGGCTGACCTTCAGGTGGCCTTCCCCGACGCGGCGGGTGGCGACCGCGACATTGGCAAAGGCAAAGCGCGGGGCAGGGGCAGCGGCGCCAAAGGGACCGGCGGCCTCGATCTGCTCCAGAAGCGGGATAGTGGCGGCAGAGGTCATCAGCAGGCTGTCGATGCGCAGATCGGCGGGGCCACCAGCGCCTGCACCCTGTCGTGCCAGCAACTCGCTCAGCCGCGCCATTGCAGGCTCCAACTGGTCGCGGGTCAGGGTCAGGCCCGCGGCCATCTTGTGCCCACCCCCTTTCAGGATCAGCCCTTCGGCGGCGATGCGCTGGATCGCGGCACCAAGGTCGACGCCGGGGACGGACCGCGCCGAGCCCTTGCCGATGCCATCCTCGAACCCGATCACCACGGCGGGCCGATGCGTCGCCTCTTTCAATCGCGCGGCGACGATGCCGACAACTCCGGGATGCCAGCCATCGGCGGCCGCCCAGACCAGCGGGCCGTCGGTGCCGCGCGCATCGCATTGCGCCAGGGCTTCTTCGCGGACGCGCGCCTCGATCGCGCGGCGGTCGGTGTTCAACTCGTCAAGCCGCGCGGCAAGACTGGCGGCAAGCGCCGGGTCGTCACAGCACAACAGCCGCGCGCCAAGGTCGGCCTGACCGATGCGGCCCCCGGCATTGACGCGCGGTCCAAGCAGGAAACCAAGCGCGTATGTGGTGGGCGCCTGATCCATGCGGGCAATGTCGGCCAAGGCGCGCAGACCGTGCCGGTCGCGGCGCGCCATGACCTTCAGGCCTTGGCGCACGAAGGCGCGGTTCACGCCGACAAGGGGGGCCACATCCGCGACAGTCGCCAATGCCACCAGGTCAAGCATCGCCATGAGGTCGGGGCCGGTGATGCCGGTGGCGCGCAATTGGCGGTTGGCCTCGACCAGCAGAAGGAACACGACTCCGGCGGCGCACAGATGGGCAAGCGTGCCATCCTCGTCCTGCCGGTTCGGGTTCACCACGGCAAGCGCATCGGGCAGCGTTTCCAGCGCGAGGTGGTGGTCAAGGATCACCACATCGGCGCCCGTTGCCGCGGCCACGGGCTCATGGCTGAGGGTGCCGCAATCGACGCAGACAATCAGGTCATGCGTGGCGGCGAGGCTGGCCATAGCCGCGACGTTCGGGCCATAGCCTTCGTCGATCCGGTCCGGGATGTAGAGAGTCGCGTCACGCCCCAGCGCGCGCAGCCAGATCAGCAAAAGTGCCGCTGAGGCCCCGCCGTCGACATCGTAATCGGCAAAGACGGCGATCCTTTCGGTGCGGGTGGCGGCGCGGATCAGGCGGGCAGCGGCAGGCGCCATATCGCGCAGCGAGAGCGGGTCGGGGAGGAGGTCGCGCAGCGACGGGGCGAGGAAGGCTTCCGCATCGGCTGGGGCGACGTTGCGCGTCACCAGAACGCGACACAGCGGAAGCGGAAGCCGGGTGGCCTGCACCATCGCCTCGGCCAGACGGTCGGCCTCACCGCTGGGGCCGATCCAGCGGCGGCCGGTAAGCGAGGTTTCGACGTTGAGAAAGGCAGGGGGGCTAAGCATGGCACAGGGGTGCCGCAAAGGGCCGGTCCTTGCAAGGGGCGTCGGGCCCCGCGTGGGCAGGCTGGACCGGGCGCCCAGCCTGCGGCGCGGATCAGGCGGCTTCGGCGGCGTCGAACACGAAGCGCAGGTTGAAACGTTCGCCGATCTGGCAGATCCGGTCGATTGACGGCGTATCCTCGCTGGCCACCGCCGGGAAGAAGCCCTCGAACCCGCCCGGGGTCATCACCACCATCAGATGACCGGTGCTGTCCCCGATGTTCTGGAACCGGTGCAGCGCGCCACGCGGCACCACGACAAGGCCACCCTCGGTCGCCTCGACCCGCGTGCCGTTGCACCAGAAGGCGAAGTGACCGCTCAGGACACGGAAGAATTCGTCCTCTTTTTCATGGACATGGAAGGGTGGGCCTTCGCCGGCGGGAACCTCGGCTTCAAAGCAGCCGAGGCTCCCTCCGGTCTGGTCCGCGGTAATGCGGATGGTGTGGCGGCCGAATGCGATGGCCTCATGGCCGGCACCGGCAGGGGAAAGGACAGCCTGGTTCAACGTGGTCATTTCTATCTCCTCGGTTGAAAATCGTGAGCAAATCGGGTTTCTTGAAGGGTGTATACTGTCGCACAAGGCCGGTGATAATCCGGCCGGACGTTGCATGATTGTCTGGATGGCTTGACGAATGAAGACGGTCGATCCGCTGCATGGCGTGGCAGCTTTTCTTGCCGTGGCCGAGCATCAGGGCTTTACCGCCGGGGCGGCGGCGCTGGGCCTGACGCGCGCGACGGTCAGTGCGCAGGTCGCCGATCTTGAGGCGCGGCTGGGGGTGCGGCTGTTGCACCGATCCACGCGCAACGTGCGGCTGACGCCTGCGGGGCAGGCCTACCGCGACCGGCTGGCCGACCTTCCGGGGCGGCTGACCGAAGCGGAGCGGGCGGCGCGGGCCGAACAGACAGTGCCGGAAGGGCGGCTCAGGGTCACGGCACCACCCGACCTTGGGCTGCGGTTTCTGGTGCCGTGGGTGACGGAATTCCTGCGCCAGCATCCGGGCATTTCGATCGACATGGAACTGTCGAACGCGCCGCGCAACCTGATCGAAAGCCGTTTTGACCTTGCGATCCGTGGCACGCTGGACGTGGGGCCGAACCTGATCACCCGTGCCTTGGGCCAATCACGCCTGATCACCTGCGCGCGGGCCGATTACCTGATGCGTCGGGGTGTGCCGGACCGACCGGGCGATCTGGCCGGCCATGACACGCTCCATTTTTCAGGCCTGCGGCAAGGGCGCACGTGGACCTTTCTGCGCGGCGAGGAGCGCATTGATGTGCCCGTAAACCCCCGGATGGAAATGTCGGAGGGGTGGGCTTTGCGCAGCGCGGCGCTGGAAGGGGCCGGCGTTGTGCAACTGCCGGCCTTCATCGTGGGCCATGACGTGCGCGAGGGTCGGCTGGTGCCGGTTCTGAGCGACTGGCAGGGGCGGCCCGTGCCACTGCACGCAGTCTACCCCGACAACCGGCTGATCGCTGCGCGGGTGCGGGCGTTCGTGAGTTTTCTGGCGGCCAAGGCGAAGGCCGAGATCGACCTTCAGCCGACTTAGGCGCAGATCAGCAGAGTCAGCGCACCAAAGTCAACGCACGGGGCTGCGATAGGAAATCCGCCGCACCGATCCGGTCTTGGACCGCATCAGGATGGTTTCGAGCGTCACGCAATGCGGCTCGCGCTTGATCCCGGCCAAAAGCGAGCCGGTGGTCACGCCGGTGGCGGCAAAGATCACGTCGGCGCGCACCAGATCGTCGCGGGTGTAGACGCGGTCGAAGTTGGTGATGCCGGCCTTGCGCGCGCGGGCACGCTCGTCGTCGTTGCGGAACAGAAGCTTGCCGAAGAATTGCCCGCCCATGCATTTCAGCGCAGCGGCGGCGAGAACGCCCTCGGGCGCGCCGCCGGACCCCATGTACATGTCGATCCCGGTGATCTCGGGTTCGGCGCAGTGCATGACACCGGCCACGTCGCCGTCGGTGATCAGCCGGATCGCGGCGCCGGTCGAGCGGAGTTCGTGGATCATCTCTTCGTGGCGCGGGCGTTCAAGCACGCAAACCGTGATGTCTTCGGTCGAGCAGCCCTTGGCGGCAGCGAGGGCCGAGACGCGCTCTGACGGGGACATCGTCAGGGTCACGGTGCCGGTCTTGAAGCCGGGGCCGATCGCCAGCTTGTCCATGTAGACATCGGGCGCGTGCAGAAGCGTGCCGCGCGGCGCCATGGCGATTACCGTCAGGGCGTTCGGCATGTCTTTCGCGGTGAGGGTGGTGCCTTCCAGCGGGTCGAGCGCGATGTCGACGGCGGGGCCAGAGCCGGTGCCAACCTCTTCACCGATGTAAAGCATCGGCGCCTCGTCCCGCTCACCCTCGCCGATCACCACAACGCCGGCGATGTCGAGAAGGTTCAACTGGTCGCGCATCGCATTGACGGCGGCCTGATCGGCGGCCTTTTCATCGCCGCGGCCGATAAGGCTGGCCGAGGCAAGGGCGGCAGCTTCGGACACACGGGCAAGGCCCAGCGAGAGCATACGGTCTTGAAATTGCGTTTTGTCAGACATTTGATCCAATTCCTGTGGCTTTGGATCGGTCTATCCGGGCCAATCGCAGCGGGCAAGCACGGTGGCGCTAACGTCAGACTTCCTCGATGCGGATTGCGACGGGCGCATCGACCAGCACGCCGGTTTCGGCAAAGCGGGCGGTTGCGTGAATGATATCGCCCGGCGCGGCCTTGTGCGTGACAATCAGAACCGTTGCGTGAACACCGACGTGACCATACTGGCGCATCTGGTCGATGGAGATGCCCGCATCGCCCAGGCAGGTTGCAATCTTGGCCAGCGCACCGGGTTTGTCTAGCAGTGTCATGCGCAGGTAATAGGGCGCCGGGGTTGCGGCAAGGGCTGCGGTCGGGATGGCAAGCGTGATGGCGGGTTGGCCGAAGGTGGGAATGCGCTGGCCACGGGCGATGTCGATCACATCGGCCATCACGGCACTTGCGGTCGGCCCCATGCCTGCACCGGGGCCGCGCAGGACGATCTGGCCGACACTGTCGCCTTCCAGCACCACCATGTTGGTGCCGCCCTGCAACTGGCCAAGCGGGCTGTCGGCGGGAACAAGGCAGGGGGTCATGCGCTGTTCCAGCCCACGCCCGGTCATCTGCGCCACGCCCAGCAGCTTGATGCGGTAGCCCATGTCTTCGGCCAGCCGGATATCGTCGATCGACACGTTGCCGATGCCTTCCAGTTCAACTGCGTCGAACGAAACGCGGGTGCCGAAGGCAATGGCTGCAAGCAATGACAGCTTGTGGCCCGCGTCGATGCCGCCGACGTCAAGGTTCGGATCGGCCTCCAGATAACCAAGCTGGCGCGCCTCTTCGAACACTTGATCGTAGGGCAGGCCGGCGGCCTGCATCCGCGTCAGGATGTAGTTGCAGGTGCCGTTCATCACACCCATCACCCGCTTGATGCGGTTGCCGGCCAACCCTTCGGTCAGTGCCTTGATCACCGGGATGCCACCGGCCACGGCGGCCTCGAAGCGGATTACACAGCCCTTCGCTTCGGCAACCTCGGCCAGCGCCTGGCCGTGGTGGGCAAGCAGCGCCTTGTTGGCGGTGACCACGTCTTTGCCAGCGGCGATGGCAGCTTCGGTGGCGGCCTTGGCGGGGCCGTCATGACCGCCCATCACCTCGACGAAAACGTCGATGTCATCGCGCCGGGCTAGGGCAACCGGATCGGTTTCCCAGGCGTAGGCGGACAGGTCGGCGTCGCGGTTCTTCGACCGGTCGCGCGCCGAGACGGCGGTGATCGTCACGGCGCGTCCGGTGCGGGCGGCGATCAGGTCAGCCTGACGCTGGATGATCTGGACGACGCCAATTCCCACGGTTCCAAGACCGGCAAGACCAAGGCGCAGGGGGGCGGCGGGCATAGGAACCTCGTGCAAAGGACGGCTGGGTTTGGCTGTCTGTTAGCGGGTTGAGGGGGCCGGTGCAACGGCTCCGGCCTGGCTTTGCCTCACGGGGTAATTCCGCTTGCAGCGGCGTCGAGCAGGGCGCGGGTCTGCGGGTCGTGGACCGGGCCGCGCATCAGGGCCGCGCGCGCTTTCAGCCGGGCGGCGCGGTCGGCGAGGGGGTCAGGCGCGGCTGGCGCGTCTGCATCAACCTCGGCCAGCAGCGCGTCAAGCGGCACAAGCCGAGGCGGCGTGTGGATCGTCGAGGCGGGCAAGGCGTCGATATCGGGAAAGCTGGTGCAGGCGGTCAGGACAAGACCCGCAGCACCCAGAAGGCTGGCTGCAAGGGCAGCAGGAAAGCTGGGCATCTGGCATCCTCCGACCGGCGGTTCGGCGCAGGGTAGCCGGGCTTTGGGTCAGGCGAAAGGGCGGTTCCGCCTTTTGGGTGGGGCCGCCTTTTGGGTGGGGCCGCCTTATGGGTCGGGCGGGCAGGCGGGAATGGTCATGCAGATCCGTCGGTAAAAACGCGGCCGGGTCACGATGAACTGCTGGAACGTCTGCGGCGACACGCCGGTGCCGACGTTCATCACGCCGGTGTTGAAGCCGGGAATGTAGTCGACTTCGGTTTCGACGATGATGACGGAATCGAGGTGAGCCATGTTCGGCACACGGGTCTTCAGTGGTTGAACCGACGTTTGCGTATAGGCGGGCATCTTGGTCGGAGAACTGCTGCGCGAAAACAGCAGAAGGTAGCGGTTGTTCGGCTGGTCGTACTGGATGCTGGTGATCCGCATCCGCGACCCGGCTGACCCCATCGTCAGAAAATCAAGGACGTTCTTCATGCCGTCGACGAAGGTCGGGGTCACCACCGCCTGCCGCGACATCAGGTCAGAGATGGAATAGGCGGCCTTTTGCGAGGTGTTGATGGTGCGGAACAGATCCCAGTAGACGAAAAGCGCCAGGAATGCCCAGATCAAGAGCGGCAGCATGATCAGCGCCTCGGCCAAAAGCACGCCGCTTTCGTCTTGCCAGAACCGTTTGAGATTGCGTTCTTCCGTCATCACCAGATCCTCAACCGGGCTCGTTCACGAAGACGGATGTGGTCACGAGGGCGAACTCACCGTCGGACCGCATCATCGCAGCCCCGACTGCGGTGGTGGAGAACATCGGCTCTTCTCTCAGGCAGACGCGCATCACGATGATTTCGTTGGCGCTGCCGGGTTGGAATTCACCGGCGGGAATCGTCGTGAGCGGGGCGACGCCGGTGGTCTTGTCGACGCACGCATCGGGCGGGTTGATGTCCCAGGTTGCGGTGCTGACCGGTTGAAGCCAGATGCGGATCGAGTCGAGACATCCGGTCATCGAAGAGATCAGCGCGCTGCGCTCGCAGATTGCTTGCTTCAGCAATGCGTGGCCGGCAGTCGGTGCCGCGTTGTCGGGAATAAGCGTGCCAAGGCGCAGATCGCGCACGACCTGATCGACGCTGCGTTCCAGCATGACATGGCGCACCATGTAATAGCTGCTTTCGAACGACGCGAAGAATATGGTCAGCACCAGCGGCACGACGAAACAAAATTCGATCGTCGAAGTCCCGTCTTCGGCCGTTAGGAAATGCTGGAGGCGGGTCATTGCGTCAACCTCAGTTCCGAGATGTTGGTCGCGATCTGCTGGAACGCGGCATCAAGTGCCGTGCCATTGGTCGAGTTGAAGTAGTAGTTTTCTTTCGGGGACGACGCGCAGTTGTTGATCACCGACTGGCCGTTCGCAGGGGCCGTAAAGGCGATGCCGTAGATCTCTACCCCGGCGGTCTTGGCCGCCGAGCAATTGCTGGCCAAAAGTGTGTTCATGGTGGTGGCCTGCAGGTAGGGGTCGACAAACATGTCCATTACGGTCGACACCGAAATACCCGTGTTCGAGCGGCCATAAAGCTGACGTGCGACGTAGTTGACCGACAGATAGCGCCACACCTCGCTCCAGTCCAGTTGTACGGCCGTCCCACTGCCGGTCCACGAAGGCGTTGCGCGCCAGGCGGCGGATTGGCATCCGGTTGAGCTGTTGGTCTTCAGGTGATTGACGAAGTAGGTGTTGGTCCCGGCGCAACCGGGGCGCGCGGTGTTGGTGAGGGCAGTGCCTCCGGTCGTGAATCGGATGGCATAGTTGCCGTCCGCGCCACGCCATATCGGCGACAGGCCTGTCTTGTAAGCGTCAGGCACATGGTCTGTGGCCACATGTTCGCCGTCTGTCATCAGAACGATGATCTTGCGGGTGTCGGTGGCGGTGTTGTTCGCCGGGCGGCCAGCCATTTCCGGATCGGTGATCAGCGACGCATAGATCGGCCGCGCCGTCTGGTCGATCAGACCGACGCCCCAGCGCATCCCGATCGCGATCGAGGTGTATCCACCGTGGACCAACTGGTTGATGCGGCTGTTGATCGTGGTGCGGTTCAGCGACGGCAGCGACACCTGGTTCACTGTGGTCGGGTTGCAGATGCGGTTCAGCGGGTTGTTGGACGGTGCGCCACTGGACGGCGCTAGGTAGTTCGAGCTGGTGGAAACCGTGCTTTCGGTGTCGGCCACTGCCGCCATGCGGATCGCTGTCGAGGTCGACAGTTCTGTCGACGTGTAGGTGGTTTGCGGAATCTCCAGGCAGTTGGCGTTCGGAAAGCCCGCGTTCGCGACTCCGTCGTACGTGGGAATATTCTGCGCGTTGAACCGCTGCCGCAGGGTGGCCGGAATGTTCACCTGCGCGTTGTAAGGCACGATTCCGATCGACACCTGGTTGAACGTGTCCAGCGCCTTGATCGTGTCCACGAACCGCACGGCGGATGTGCGAAGCCGGGCGATCTTGGTACTGCCGCTGCCGTCGCTGTCGCCCATCGAACCCGAGACGTCGAGCACGAGAATCACCTCGATCTGCGACACACCCTGTTGCGCGCTGGTGGTGTTCACGCTTTCCAGCGTGTTGACATTCATCATGTGCATAAAGAAGTTGTAGGAGGTGACCTTGGCGCTGGCCTCGACCTTGCGGTAGGTGGAATTGCTGTCGACCACGACCGTCGGCGTTGCGAAGTCGACCATTTCCACACCAGCACCCAGATTGGCCTTGGCGAAATAGTCGTCGAATACCGCCTTTGGAACCAATCCCTGCTTGAGGCTGGCCGAGGCCAGCGCAGCGCGGTCCATCGTTTGCTGCAGGGCGACGCGTCGCGTCTCATAGCGCATGACGTCAACCGCGATACCGCCGAACATCAGCATCAGAAGGAACATCGCCAGCATGAAGAACGCCATCACTCCGCGTTCGTCTTTGCAAAAGCGGTAAAGCGAAATGCGTTCGCGGACGGCAGCAGACGCCGTAGCTATGGTTTTCATCACTATACCCGTTCCAAACAAATTTGCCTGTCGGCAGCGACAGACGTTCCCAAGAAAGATGATTGCCACAAGGTTGGGCGGAAATGTGGCAACAGTGCGCTGGGCTTGGGGAATTGCCGGACGCTGGAAACGATCTATCGCCGAATTCGGCATTGTTTGCCCGACTTGAAGAAACAAACACGCTCAGGTTGAGTGTACTCGCCTTGTTTGGGTAAACTGATTCGCTTTTTAAGTGCCACAATGCCGCCTTGATTGGCCACTCGCGCGCCGGGATGACGGGTGCATCCGGGCAGAATGCCCGCTAGGGTGGACGCTGGTGCTGTGCGCACCGTGCCTGACAGGGAGGAACGGCATGCAGATTTCAGGTGAGCCAAGTTTTCGCGAGTCGGTCGATCTGATGTTCAACCGCGCGGTGAAGCTGATGGATATGAGCCCCGGACTGGAACAGAAGATCCGGGTCTGCAATTCAACCTATACGGTGCGGTTCGGGGTTCGCCTGCGCGGCAAGATCGAGACGTTCACGGGCTATCGTTCGGTCCACTCCGAACACATGGAGCCGGTGAAGGGTGGCATTCGCTACGCCCTCAGCGTCAACCAGAACGAGGTGGAGGCGTTGGCGGCGCTGATGACCTACAAATGCGCGCTGGTGGAAACCCCGTTCGGTGGATCGAAGGGCGGGCTGTGCATCGACCCCCGCGCCTGGGACGAACATGAGCTGGAGCAGATCACCCGCCGCTTCGCCTATGAGTTGATCAAGCGTGACCTGATCAACCCGGCGCAGAACGTGCCGGCGCCAGACATGGGCACGGGCGAGCGCGAGATGGCGTGGATCGCCGATCAATATGCCCGGATGAACACCACCGACATCAACGCCAAAGCCTGCGTCACCGGCAAGCCGCCACATGCCGGCGGCATCCAGGGCCGCGTCGAGGCGACGGGCCGGGGCGTGCAATATGCGCTGCGCGAGTTCTTCCGCTACCCCGAAGATGTGGCCAAGGCGCGCCTTTCCGGCGGGCTGGAGGGCAAGCGGGTCATCGTTCAGGGCCTTGGCAACGTGGGGTATCACGCAGCGAAGTTCCTAAGCGAGGAGGACGGCTGCATCATCACCGCGATCATCGAACGTGACGGGGCGCTGCTCAGCGACACCGGGCTTGATGTGGAAAGCGTGCGTCAGTGGATGAACGCGCATGATGGGCTTTTGGCGGGGTATCCCAACGCGCGGCATGTCGAGGACGGCGCGGCGGTGCTGGAGGAGGCGTGCGACCTTCTCATTCCGGCGGCGATGGAAGGGGTTATCAACCTTGGCAACGCCGCCCGCATCAAGGCGCCGCTGATCATCGAGGCGGCGAACGGGCCGGTGACCTACGGCGCCGACGAGGTGTTGCGGCAAAAGGGCGTGGTTATCATCCCGGACATGTATGCCAATGCGGGGGGTGTCACGGTCAGCTATTTCGAGTGGGTCAAGAACCTGTCCCACATCCGCTTTGGCCGGATGCAGAGGCGGGCCGAAGAAGCCCGGTCACGGCTTTTGGTCGAGGAATTGGAGCGGTTGAGCGCTGACCAGCACCTCGGCTGGTCTCTGACGGCTGATTTCAAGGAACGCTTCCTGACCGGCTCGGATGAACTGGCCTTGGTGCGGTCCGGTCTCGACGACACGATGCGGACGGCCTATCAGGCGATGCGCAAGATCTGGCACGAGCGCGACGACGTTGAGGATTTGCGCGTCGCCGCCTACATCGTGTCGATCAGCCGGGTGGCCGCGACCTACCGGTCAAAGGGGCTGTGACCGCAGGCCGCGCCGCCGCGCCACGCAATCGCGTGAAAAGGCGACATCCGATGTCGCAGCCCGCACTTCCATGTCGGGGCGGGGCTTGCATCTTTGACGGTGAGGGTCTTCTACTCCAACCGTCGCGAGCGGGATGGGTGTGATGCGCTATTCAGGGCTGAAGGTGATCTGGGAAGGCTTGACCGGGAATACCGGATGGGCGCCCGCATGGCGCGACCCTGCGCCCAAGGCCGAATACGACGCGATCATCATCGGCGGCGGCGGGCACGGGCTGTCGACGGCCTATTATCTGGCCAAGAACCACGGCATGACCAACATCGCCGTGCTGGAAAAAGGCTACATCGGGTCTGGCAACATCGGGCGCAACACCACGATCGTGCGGGCGAACTACTTCCTGCCGGGCAACAGCGAGTTTTACAGCCACAGTTTGAAACTTTGGGAAGGACTTGAGTCCGACCTCAACTACAACGTGATGCACTCCCAGCGCGGGTTGATCAACCTGTTCCACAGCGACGGGCAGCGCGACGCCTTCGTGCGGCGCGGCAATGCGATGATCAACCAGGGCGACGACGCGATCCTCTTGGACCGCGACGGGGTGCGCGAGCATCTGCCGTATCTTGATTTCGAGCAGACGCGGTTCCCGATCTATGGCGGCTTGTTGCATCCGCGCGGCGGCAGCGCCCGGCATGATGCGGTGGCCTGGGGCTATGCGCGCGGGGCCGACCAGCGGGGGGTGGACCTGATCCAGAACTGCGAGGTGACCGGCATCGACATCGAGAATGGCGTGGTGCGCGGCGTGCAGACCACGCGCGGCGCGATCCGGGCGAAGAAGGTGGGGATCATTGTTGCGGGCCGGTCAAGCCAGGTGGCCGCGATGGCCGGGATGCGGCTGCCGATCGAAAGCCATGTCTTGCAGGCCTTCGTGACCGAGGGGCTGAAGCCGGTGATCAACCATGTGATCAGCTTTGGCATGGGACACTTCTATATCAGCCAGTCCGACAAGGGGGGTCTGGTGTTCGGTGGCGACCTTGATTTCTACGCAAGCTATGCGTCGCGCGGCAACCTGCCGATGGTCGAACATGTGATGGAAGCCGGTATGACCCTGATGCCGATGATCGGGCGGGCCAAGGTGCTGCGGTCCTGGGGCGGGATCATGGACATGTCGCCGGACGGATCGCCCATCATCGACAAGACGCATGTCGAGGGGTTGTTCCTCGATTGCGGCTGGAACTACGGGGGCTTCAAGGCGGTGCCCGCGTCAGGCTGGTGCATGGCGCATCTGATGGCCACGGGCGAAAGCCACGAGGTGGCGCGGAAATTCCGGCTGAACCGCTTTGCGACGGGGCATCTTCTGGATGAAGAAGGCACCGGCAGCCAGCACAACCTGCATTGAGGGGCGCGGGATGATCGTGGAGTTGTGCCTTGCACATCGTGCAGAAGCCTCCGGCGGGGATATTTTGGGACAGATGAAATCAGGGGCGGAGATATGCGGCTGACATGCCCTTTGTGCGGGTCGCGCGACCGGCGGGAATTCCATTACTATGGGGCGGCGGACTATCTGCACCGGCCTGCGGCAGAAGATGCGCCTGACGCGTGGGACATTTACCTTCACCTGCGCGACAACCCTGCGGGCGTGGTGCGAGACCTTTGGTATCACGAGCTTGGCTGCGCACAGTGGCTGATCGTAACGCGCAACACGGTGACACATGAGATTTCCGGCGTGGCACTGGTGGCGGAGAGCGCGAAATGAGGATCGACGGCAAAGGCCTGATCGACCGGACGAAGCCGGTGCGCTTTCGCTTCGATGGCAAGGATTACGCCGGCTACAAGGGTGATACGCTGGCCTCGGCACTGCTGGCCAATGACGTCCGGCTGGTGGGGCGGTCGTTCAAGTATCACCGGCCCCGGGGGGTGCTGACCGCGGGGTCCGAGGAGCCGAACGCTCTGGTCGAGGTGGTGGGGGCGAAGAACCGGACGCCGAACGTGCGGGCGACGGTGCAGGAGGTGTTCGAGGGGCTGGTGGCCCAAAGCCAGAACCGGCTGGGGTCGCTGAAATACGACCTGATGGCGGTGAACGATTACCTGGCGCCGTTCCTGAGCGCGGGATTCTACTACAAGACCTTCATGTGGCCGCGCGCGTTCTGGGAAGGATTGTATGAGCCGATCATCCGTCGTGCGGCGGGGCTTGGCAGCCTGTCGGGCAAGCATGACGAAGGGGTCTATGAAAAGGCCTTCGCGTTCTGCGATGTGCTGGTGATCGGGTCCGGTCCCGCCGGTTTGATGGCCGCGCTGACCGCAGGGCGGGCTGGGGCGGATGTGATTCTGGCGGAGGAAAGCCACCATCCGGGCGGGCGTCTTCTGTCGGATGGCGGGGCGGTCGGCGGGATGGCAGCAGGGGATTGGGTCGCGCAGGTCATGGCGGAACTGACCGCGCTGCCAAATGTGCGGATCATGCTGCGCACCGCCGTTACCGGGGCCTACGACACCGGCACCTATGGCGCGCTGGAGCGGGTGGGCCTGCACAAGACTGCGCGACCGAACCTGCCGCGGGAATGTTTCTGGCGGATCGTGGCGGACCATGCGGTGCTGGCTTCGGGTGCGCTGGAGCGGCATGTGGCGTTTCAGGACAACGACCGACCGGGGATCATGCTGGCCTCGGCGGTGCGGTCCTACCTCAACCGCTATGGGGTCAGCCCCGGCAAGCGGGTGACGGTGTTTGCCAACACCGATGCCGCACGCGGCGTGGCGCGCGACCTGATGGCGGCCGGGGTGACCGTAGCCGCCATCATCGACCCGCGGCCCGATGCGTCCTCGGTCGAGGATTGCCCGGTGCATCTGGGGGCGGAGGTTATTGGCACGCGCGGGCGTCTGGGCCTGAGCGGCATCGTGGTCCGCAAGGGCAGCGAGACGATCGAGATCGAGACGGATTGCCTTGCGGTTTCGGGCGGCTGGAACCCGACGATCCACCTGACCTGCCACATGAACGGACGGCCGCGCTGGAGCGAGGATCTCGCAGCCTTCGTGCCGATGGACGGCGCGGTGCCGGGGCTGGTGGCGGTTGGCGCGGCGAACGGGTCGATGTCCACCCACGGAGCGCTGGCGACAGGCCATGCGGCGGCGGTGCGTGCGGTCGAAGCCCTCGGGCGGAGCGTTTCGGTCGAACTGCCGCAAGCCGAGGATGCGCCCTATGTCATCAAGGCGCTGTGGCAGGTGCCGGGCAAGGGACGGGCGTGGCTTGATTTTGCCAATGATGTGACGACGAAGGATGTGAAGCTGTCCGCGCAGGAAGGTTTCCGCAGCGTCGAGCATATGAAGCGCTACACCACGCAAGGGATGGCGCCGGATCAGGGGAAGAACTCCAACGTCGCCGCGCTTGCCGTGTTGGCCGATGCAACGGGTCGGGGGATTGCCGAGACGGGGGTGACGACGTTCCGACCGCCCTACACGCCGGTGTCGATTGCTGCGATGGGGGCCGGGGGCCGGGGTGCTGGCTTTGCGCCGCAACGCTTTCTGACCAGCGATCAGGCCAGCCGCGACCGCGGCGCCCCGATGATCGAGGCCGGGCTGTGGTATCGGCCGTCCTATTTTCCAAAACCCGGCGAGACGACCTGGCGCGAGGCTTGTGACCGCGAGGTCGCGATGGTGCGCAAAGCCGTGGGGGTGGCCGACGTCTCCACCCTTGGCAAGATCGACATTCAGGGATCGGATGCGGGGCGTTTCCTTGATTTCGTCTACACCAACACCTTCTCGACCCTGCCGGTCGGGCGGGTGCGGTATGGCCTGATGCTGCGCGAAGACGGGATGGTGCTGGATGACGGCACCAGCGCGCGGCTGGGCGATCAGCATTACCTGATGACCACCACAACCGCGGCGGCTGGTCTGGTGATGCGGCATCTGGATTTCGTGCATCAGGCATTCTGCGCCAAGTGGCAGGTGCGGTTCATTTCCGTGACCGAAGCCTGGGCACAGTTCGCCGTGGCCGGGCCAAAGGCGCGGGCACTGGTGAACTCTTTCCTCGAGACGCCGGTGGACCTGCCCTTCATGGGCGTGGCGCCGGTGCGAATCGGCGGCGTTGATGCGCGGCTTTTCCGCATCTCGTTCAGCGGCGAGGAAGGCTACGAGATCGCCGTGCCGACGCGTTATGGCGAGGCGCTGTTCCGCGATCTGGTCGCGCGCGCCGAAACGATGGGTGGTGGTCCCTACGGGATGGAGGCGCTGAACGTCCTCAGGATTGAAAAGGGTTTCATCACCCATGCCGAGATTCACGGCCGGGTGACGGCGCATGACATCGGTCTGGAGAAAATGGTTTCCGCGAAGAAGGATTGCATCGGCAAGGCAGCCGCCACACGCCCCGGCCTTTGGGGGCCGGAGCGCGAGCAACTTGTCGGCCTCAAGGCCGGCGACGCAATCAGCGCCGGTGCGCATCTGTTCGTGCCGGGTGCCGAGGTTCACCGTGAGACGGACCAGGGCTATGTCACCTCGGTAGGCTGGTCGCCGACGGTGGGGGCATGGCTCGGCCTTGCGTTCCTGAAGGACGGGCGGGCACGGATCGGCGAAAAGGTGCGGCTTGTTGACCATCTGCGCGGGCTCGACGTGATCTGCGAGATCTGCCATCCGGTTTTCCACGACCCTGAGGGGGAGAAGCTGCGTGCCTGAGCTTATCGCGAAATCGGCCCTTGATGGGCATCGGGCGCTGACCTTGGGCAGCGTGACGCTGGCCGAGGTGAACGTGGGGCCGATCACCTCGGTGGCGCTTTTGCCAGGCGGCGAAAAGGCGGTGGCGAAGGCGTTGAAACCGCTTGGCCTCGCGATGCCCGATCCGAACAGGTTTGCCGTGAAGGGTGCCGCCCGCATCATCTGGACCGGGCGGGATCAGGCTTTCCTGACCGGTGTCCAGCCACCTTTGCTGGAGGGCGCCGCGGTGACGGATCAGTCCGATGGCTGGGCCGTGCTGTCGGTCAGTGGCCCGTCAGCGATTGACGCGCTGATGCGGCTGGTGCCCGTCGATCTGCGCGCCAGCGCCTTTCCGGTCGGTCGGGCGGTTCGCACACCGCTGAACCATATGACCGCGGTGTTGCTGCGGGCCGAGGAATATACCTTCGAGCTTTGGGTTTTCCGGTCGATGGCGCGGACCGCATGGCATGAGATCGAAGCGGCGATGCAGGCGCTTGCCGCGCGGGCGGCGCTCAAGCCCTAGGCGGAAAAGTTCCCGAAGAACAAATTGTCACTGGCGCGTCATGGCGCGGCTGTTTACATGTTTTCTAAAGCATAGATTTAGAAAAGGTGCAGCATGGCCGCCGACGGACAGGCAATCGCCCCCAACGTTCACGATGCCGAGCCGATACCTGAGGCCGCGCGCGCCGAGATCGAGCGGCTGCTGACTAGTGGCGATCTGTTCCGTTACACCGCCCCGTCCGATGCGCCCGTAGCGCTGCTGGAAGCGGAATTCGCAGCACTCCTGGGGTCGCGGTATGCGCTGGCCGTGTCGTCCTGCTCGGCGGCGCTGTTTCTGGCCTTGAAGGCGCTGGATCTGCCGAAGGGTGCCAAGGTGTTGATCCCGGCGTTCACCTTTGCAGCCGTGCCGTCGGCGGTGGTTCATGCGGACTGTGAGCCGGTGCTGGTCGAGGTGGGCGATAACTACCGCGTCGATATGGCCGACTTTGCTGGGAAGGTGCCGGGGGCGGCGGCTGTGTTGATCAGCCACATGCGGGGGCACACCTCGGATATGGACGCGATCATGGCGCTGTGCGATGCGGCCGGGGTGCCGGTGGTCGAGGACGCGGCGCATTCGCTGGGCACGGTGTGGGGCGGGCGGAAGATCGGGACGCTGGGGAAGGCGGGGTGTTTTTCGTTCCAGTCCTACAAGCTGGTCAATGCGGGCGAGGGCGGTATCCTGATCACCGACGATCCCGAGGTTGCGGCGCGGGCGATCATCATGTCGGGGGCGTACGAGACGAATTGGAAGAAGCATCCGGGGCTGGCCAATTCCTGCGCGCATTGGCAGAACAAGCTGCCGCTTTATAACCTCAGGATGCAGAACCTTTCGGCGGCGGTGATCCGGCCGCAGTTGCCGTTGGTGGCCGAGCGGGTGGCGAAGGGTCGGGCGAACCATGACCATGTGGCGGTCAGGCTGAACGGGTCGGCCCTGCTGGAGGTGCCGCCGCCCTTGGGGCCGGAAAGCCGTGCGCCGGATTCGATCCAGTTCAATCTGGTGGGGGGGTGGTCGGATGCCGACGCCTTGAGGTTTCAGGCGGCGGCGAAGGTGCGGGGGGTTGCGGTGCAGGTCTTCGGCCTGAGCGAGGGCAATGCGCGGGCGTTCTGGAACTGGCAGTTTCTGGGTGAGGTGCCTGATTTGCCCAAGACCAGGGCGATGCTGATGCGGGCCTGTGATGTGCGGCTGCCGGTGCGGTTGACCGGGGCGGAGCTGGATTACATTGCGGAGGCGATCTTGGAGGCGGTGGCGGAGGTGAGGGGCTGAGGCAGGTGGCCCCACCCCCTGGCCACGAGGAGGCGGGGCGGGTGTCCCACGGTGGGACATTGCTTGAGCCGTTGATTGCAAAGGATAAATTCTTGGCGTTAACGAATTGGTAACGACTGTATCACGCGCTTGACTACAACACCCGCAGCGACGGGGCGAGCCACGGCCAGGTGGCAAGGGCGGGCTGGACCACTTCGGTGTCGATCAGGGATTTCAGGTGGCCAGCGATCCTGAGCGGCATGTCACGCAGCACGCCGGCGCGGGTGGAAAGCGACAGGGTGCGCTCCAGAGGCGCAAAGGGCAGGGGATGCACCTCGACCTGTGCGCGGAAGGCGCGGGCCTGATGCAGGGCGAGGGGGGTGAGGATCGTCCAGCCTTCGCCGCCCGCCACCATCGCGAGGATCGCGGGATAGCTGTCAAGCTCGAACCGGTGCGCAGGGCGCTGGCCAAGGCGCGCGAGGTGCGCGGCAATCTGGCGGCCCATCAGATGGCGCGCGGTATACTGGATCAGCGGCAGGTCTTCGGGGCGGCGGCCGGGCGGGGTGACAGCCACGAAGGGATCGGACAGCAGGGGATGCACCTCGCGCCAGTCGGCATCGCCCGCCAGTTCGGCACCGAAATCGGCCGCCACGACAATGTCGAGCGCACGGGTGTCAAGCTGGTCGAGCAGGCGGTGGCTGGCACCGGTTTCCAGAAGGAAGCGGCAGCCGCGAAGGTCTTGCGCAAGACGGGTCAGCAGGCGGGGGGTCACGTCGCTGTCGAAATCCTCGATCATGCCAAGGCGCAGCGTGGTGAGACCGGCCAGATCGGACATCGCAAGTTCGGCGCGGGCCTCGGCGGCGGCATTGACGATGACCTGCGCGTGACGGCGGAAGATGGTGCCAGCGGCGGTCATCCGGTTCGGGCGGGCGGAGCGGTCGAGAAGCTGGGTGCCAAGAGCCGCTTCGAGGCTGGTCAGTTGCTGGCTGACGGCAGAAGGGCTGACGCCAAGGCGACGGGCAGCGGCGGAAATCGCGCCTTCATCGGCGGCGGCCAGAAAGACCTCGATTCCCCAGAGCGTGACGCGGCCTTCGGCTTCGGCCATCGGTCAGAGCTTGGACAGTTTTTTCTGAAGCTCGGCCAGTTGGCGCTTGATGTCGGCCAGATCATCGCCGGACGCGGCGGGCGTGTCAGACGCCTCGCGCACCGGGCCGGAACCGCCCCAGCCGGGCATTCCGGTCATCACGGTCTTCAGGAAGGCTTCCTGCTGTTTGCGGATCGCCTCGAACCCCGGCACGGCGGCCATCGGGTTTGGCAGGGCGGTCAGGTTTTCCATCATCTTGGCCTGGCTTTCGCGCAGCATTTCAAACGACGAGGCAAGGAATTGCGGCACGATCGACTGCACGCCCGAGGTGTAGCTGCGGACAAGATCGGTCAGCACATCGACGGGCAGAACGCTTTCGCCCTTGGATTCGTGTTCGGCCACGATTTGCAGCAGATACTGGCGCGTCAGGTCATCGCCGGATTTCAGATCGACGATCTGCACCTCGCGGCCCTGACGGATGAAACCGGCGATATCCTCCAGCGTTACGTAATCGGAGGTTTCGGTGTTGTAGAGGCGGCGGCTGGCGTAACGCTTGATCAGCAGCGGCTTTTCGGTATCGGCCATCTGGCGCCCCCTGTTATCGCGCCCGGTCTGTGCGCTTGCAGAGAATCTTATGGCAGGGCCGCAGAAAAAGAAAGGGCGGGCTCCGAGTTGCCCCCGGCCCGCCATTTCAACAGCGTGATACTCGTTACACCTTGGAAAGGGTGTTACTTGGCGGCGGCGGCTGCCTTTTTGGCGACCGAGGTCACTTCAGCGGTGGCTTTCTTGACGGCAGCGGTCGCGTCTTCCGACATGTCCTTGCCAGCAGCCAGCATCAGTTCGACGGTTTCCATCTGGACCTTCTTCGCAACTTCAGCGAAAGCGGCCATGTTTTCAGCAGCCATTTCGGCAGCGGCCGACGCGAAGTCGGTGGCCGATTTGGTGTAATCGGTCGGTTCGGATTTGGCCTTGGAGACGTCCGAAAGCTTGGCGATCGAGTCCTTGGCCCACTTCGAGGTGATCTCGGTGGATTTTTCGGCGGCTTCGAGAGCGACTTTCGAGAACTTCTCGGCGAAGGCGGCCTGGGTTTTGAAGGCGTTCTGGAACGCCGAGGCGTCAACCGGGAACGAGGCCATCATGTCTTGCATGGTCTTGGCGAAATCGGGGGTCTTGGTCATGTCATCTGCTCCGTTTGCTGACGGGCACCGGCCCGCGTTCGATGCAAGAGATATACATGCTGCACCGCAGCATTTCAAGTGCTTTCTGCATTGCAGCAAGGCCGGCGGGCGCGTGGCGGTTAACCCTGCGTAATCTGGCTGAAATGTCAGTCGCCAGGCGTGGCCGTAACATAGGTGCCGGGCGCGGGACTGAGCGAATCGGCTGGTTGGCGGGCCTTGACCAGCGGGCCGGACCGCGCGGCGAGCCAGTCTTTCCAGCGCGGCCACCAACTGCCCTTGTGGAAGGTTGCGGCCTTCAGCCAGTCCTCCGGCGCGCCACTGACGGGGGCGTCGTTGGTGTAGTGGCCATATTTGTCTTTCGACGGCGGGTTGATGATGCCGGCGATGTGGCCGGATTCGGACAGGATGAAGGTCTTGTCGTCAGACCCCATCTGGCGGATGGAATTGAAGCTGCCGCGCCAGTGGGCGATGTGGTCGGTTTCGCAGGCGATCGCACAGAGCGGCAGCTTGATGTCGTGGAGCGAGACGGGTTTGCCGAAGACCTTGAAGTGGCCCAGGGCAAAGCCGTCGTCCTGGCAGAGGCCGCGCAGGTAATCGACGGCCATCCGGGCGGGCAGGTTGGTGCCATCGCCGTTCCAGTAAAGCAGGTCGAAGGCGGGCGGGGCTTCGCCCAGCATGTAGGATCTGATTGCGGGGGTGTAGATCAGGTCGTTGGAACGCAGGAAGGAGAAGGTGCGCGCCATGAAGAGCTTGGACAGGATGCCGTCGGTTTCGGTCTGGCGTTCGATGCCGTCGACGAAATCGTTGTTGAGAAAGACGCCGACCTCGCCGGGGTCGGAGAAATCGGCCAGCGTGGTGAAGAAGGTGGCGGCGTTGACGGATGCATCGCCGGCGTTTTGCAGGTGCGCGAGGGTGAGGCCAAGCGTGGTGCCGCCGATGCAGTAGCCGACAGCGTTGATCTTGGGCTCGCCGGTGATGCGGCGGACCTCGGCCATCGCGCGCAGGAATCCGTCGCGGATGTAGTCGTCAAGCGAGGTGCCGGCGTAGCTGGAATCGGGGTTGACCCAGGAGACGACGAAGAGGGTGAAGCCTTGGTCGACGATCCATTTGATCAGCGAATTCTGGGGCTTGAGGTCCATGATGTAGAACTTGTTGATCCACGGCGGGAAGATCAGGAGGGGGATCTTGTGGACCTTGTCGGTGGTGGGCGTGTATTGGATCAGCTCCAGCATCCGGTTGCGGTAGACGACCTCGCCGGGGGTGGTGGCGAGGTTTTCTCCGACCTTGAAGGCCTCGCGGTCGGCGAGGGTGACGACAAGCTCGCCGTGGTTGCCTTCGACATCGCGGACGAGGTTTTCAAGGCCCTGCACGAGGCTCATCCCGTCGGTGGCGACGGCCTTTTCCAGCGCGTCGGGGTTGGTGGCGAGGAAGTTCGTGGGCGCCATCATGTCGACGATCTGGCGGGTGAAGTATTCCACGCGCCGACGGTCGTTGTCCGGCAGCGTCTCCATGTCGGCGGTGGCGGTGGTCACGGCTTCGGCGTTGAGGAGGTATTGCTGCTTCAGGAAGTTGAAGAACGGGTGGGTGTCCCACAGGGGGTTGGAAAAGCGGCGATCCTTGGGGCCGGGATCGGGCGGGGCCTTGAATTCGCCCTTGGCGAGGGTCTGCTGCGCCTCGACGTAGTGCTTCAGGGTCTTGCCCCAGTAGTTGACCTGATGTTCCACCACGCGGGCGGGGTTCTGCATCATTTCGGCGAGGTAGGCGGTGGCGGCCTTCATGTAGACGTCGGGCGCGGGGCCTGCCAGCGCCGGGTCGGCCTGCTTGCGGTGGGCGAGGGCGGCGGTCAGGCGTTTTGACAACTCCTCCATCCGGGCGAGGTTTTCCTGCAACCGCAGGGCGCGTGCTTCGGACATTTCGGCATCAGCGGCTTCGGTTGGGGAAGCGGGGGTGCGGTCTTCTGTTGTCATGCTAACATTTCCACCCTATTCTCGCCGCTGTGCAGCATTGCGTCACCTTCTGCGTGAGCGTGCCACGCGACGGGAAGCCCGCGCCGGGCAAGGAGACGTCATGAAGTATATGTTCACCTACGACCTTATGGAAAGTGCGCGCAACACGAATGAGTGGTTGGGCGCGACCGCGAGGGCGATGGCGTCATATCCGGCGTTCGCAATGTCGATGAACCCGATGCTGCCGCTGATGGCCGCATGGGGCGAGGTGACGGAACGCACGTTCAGCCGGATGATCGCCAAGCCCGACTGGGGCATCCGGTCGATCGTCGGGCCGGACGGGCAGGACCATCTGGTGGATGTGAACCAGGTGGTGGAAAAACCGTTCGGCAACCTGATCCAGTTCTTCGTGCGCCGCCGCCCGCCGATGGCGCGCAAGGTGCTGCTGGTGGCGCCGATGTCGGGCCATTACGCAACGCTGCTGCGGTCGACCGTGGCCAGCCTGCTGCCCGATGCCGACGTGTTCGTGACCGACTGGCACAACGCGCGCGACATTCCGGTGAGTGCGGGCAAGTTCGACGTCGAGGATTACACGCTGTATCTGGCCGAGTTCATGAAATTCATGGGGCCGGAGACGCATGTGATCGCGATCTGCCAGCCGGTGCCGCTGACCCTTGCCGCAACGGCCTATCTTGCGGGGCAAGACCCCGACGCACAGCCGCGCAGCATGACGCTGATCGGCGGGCCGGTCGATCCTGATGCCGCCGCGACGGAAGTGACCGACTTTGGCCGCCGCGTGACGATGGGCCAGTTGGAGCATCTGGCGATCCAGCGTGTCGGGTTCCAGCACAAGGGCGCGGGCCGGCTGGTCTATCCGGGGCTGCTGCAACTGCAAAGTTTCATCACGATGAACGCCGAGCGGCATGGCAAGGCGTTTTCCGAGCAGGTCTTCCGCGTGTCGCGCGGCGAAGGCGGCGACCATGACGCGCACAACCGGTTCTATGACGAATACCTTGCCGTGATGGACATGACGGCGGAGTTCTATCTTTCCACCGTCGAGCGCATCTTCAAGAACCGCGAGATCGCGACCAACAGCTTTGTGGTGGCGGGCAAGACCGTTGACATGGGCGCGATCACCAAGGTTGCGGTGATGACCGTCGAGGGTGCCAACGACGACATTTCCGCGCCGGGGCAATGTGTGGCGGCGCTGAACCTGCTGACCGGGCTGCCCGACGCCAAGAAAGCCCAGCATCTGGAGCCGGGCGCAGGGCATTACGGGATTTTCGCGGGCAAGAGCTGGCGGCTGAACATCCGCCCGCTGGTGTTGAATTTCATCGACGCCAATTCCGGTGGTGCGTCGGGCAAGACGGCGAAGATCGCCCTCGCCTCATCGCAGTAACAAGGTTTCGGGCCGCAGCATCAGCGGCCCGGCGAAGAATTCGGTCAGGGCTTCGGACACGGCCTCGGGCTGTTCCAGTTGCGGCAGGTGGCCTGCCTCCGGCACGATGTGCAGGCGTGCGGTCGGGATCAGACCGGCAAGAAACTCTGCGCGGCGCAGCGGCACGATGGTGTCGGCGGCACCGGCGATGACCAAGGCCGGCACTTTCAGTTTGCGCAGGGTCTTTTGCTGGTCTGGACGGCGTTGCAGCGCGCGGGACTGGCGCTGGAACTGATCGGGGCCAAGCCCGGCAGCCATGTCCTGCACCAAGGCCAGCACATCATCGCACCATTCGGTCTCGGCAAGTGCGGTCAGCGGGATTTCGTGGCGCATCGCATCAGCGAGCTTGCCGGATTTGGCAGCGATGATCTGCACCTCGCGCGCGGCGGCGGCCTGCGGTGGTTCGGGCAGGGGGTCGGTGGCGATAAGGGCAAGGCGGGTGACAGCCTCGGGCTTGCGGCGCAGGATTTCGATCGCGACAAGGCCGCCAAGCCCGTGGCCGAGAAGGCCGAACTGCGGCGGCAGCAAAGGCAGGACCGCCTGGGTGATCTGTTCGACCGATTCGCCGTGCGTCGGCAGCAGGACGATGACCATCCGGTTGGTGCCCAGATGCACAAGCTGCGGCAGGAAGGCCCGCGCGTCGGCCATGAAGCCCGGCAGGACGACCAGCGGGTCTTTCATCGGCGAGGCAGGGCCTTATCCGGCATCGGGGCTTCCCTTCAGGATGTCTTCGACGGCTGACGTGATCATCGCAAGACACGGCCCGGTTGAAAAGCGGTGATCGGCATCCTTGACGAGGGTCAGGCGGATATCCGGGCCACGGGCATGGTCGAACAGCGCAAGCGCGCGGTGCGGCGGCACGTCGACATCGGCGCTGCCTTGCAGAAGGCGCGTCGGGAACGGCAGGTGGAGCGGGCTTTGCAGCACGAGGTTCTGGCGGCCATCCTCGATCAGGCGGCGGGTGATGACGTCGGGATCGTCGGAATAGGCCGAAGGGTTGGCGATGGCGCCTTCGTTCAGAAGCTGGGTGCGCTGGGCGGGCGTCGCCTCGGCCCACATGATCTCGGTGAAATCGGGGGCGGCGGCGATGCCGACGAGGCCGGCCAGCTTTTCCGGAATCTGCTGGGCGAGGAGCAGGGCGATCCAGCCGCCCATCGACGAGCCGACGAGGATTTGCGGGCCTTCGGTCAGGGTGTCGATCACGGTGCGGGCGTCTTCGGCCCAGTCGCTGATCGCGCCGTCGGCAAACTGTCCGTGCGAACGGCCGTGGCCGGAATAGTCGAAGCGCAGGAAGGCGCGGCCCTGCGCCTCGGCCCAGGATTGCAGATGGACGGCCTTGGTGCCGGTCATGTCGGAGCGGAAGCCGCCGAGGAACACGACGCCCGGTTCCTTGCCGGGGGTGCGGACATAGGCGATGTGGCGGCCTTGCGGGGTGGTGAGGTAGGTGGTCATGGGGAGGGTATAGCAGGGGCGCGGGGTCTGCGTCAGTCGGGGCCGGGCAGGCGCGCAAAGAACCGCCAAGTGGTTGACAACAGGCGGTGCGCGGGGCAACAAGACGCCCGACATAACCCGCAACCGGGCGTTTCGTAGGCGCCAAAACGACGAGGAGGACACGCGATGTCCAACATCTCCCTGACATTTCCCGATGGCAACGCGCGTGAGTATGCGGCAGGCGTGACGCCGGCCGAGGTGGCCGCGTCGATTGCGCCGGGGCTGGCGAAGAAGGCGATTTCCGCCAGTGTGGACGGGGCGCACTGGGATCTGGCCTGGCCGATCAAGGCGGATGCGACGATTGCCATTCACACGCTGGCTGATGACGCGCAGGCGCTGGAACTGATCCGGCACGACTGCGCGCATATCATGGCGCGGGCGGTGCAGGAGATCTGGCCGGATGTGAAGGTCACGATCGGGCCGGTCAGGGATTACGGCTGGTTCTATGACTTCGACCGCGAAGAGCCGTTCACGCCGGAAGACCTTGGCCAGATCGAGGCGCGGATGCGCCAGATCATCAACGCCCGCGAGCCGGTGCGGACCGAGGTCTGGGAGCGCGCGCGGGCGGTGGAGTATTACCGGGGGCGGCACGAGCCGTTCAAGCTGGAGCTGATCGACCGGATTGCGGAAGATCAGGATCTGCGGATGTATTGGCATGGGGGCTGGCAGGACCTGTGCCGGGGGCCGCATCTGCAGCATACAGGGCAGGTTCCGGCGGATGCGTTCAAGCTGACGCATGTGGCGGGGGCCTACTGGCTGGGCGACGCCTCGCGTCCGATGTTGCAGCGCATCTACGGCGTGGCGTTCAAGAACCGCGATGATCTGAAGGCGCATCTGACGATGCTGGAGGAGGCCGCGAAACGCGACCACCGCAAGCTGGGCCGCGAGATGGAGCTGTTCCATCTGCAGGAAGAAGCGCCGGGGATGGTGTTCTGGCATCCGAACGGCTGGACGATCTACCGCCAGCTTGAGGATTACATGCGCGGGCGGCTGCGGACGGCGGGCTACAGGGAGATCAAGACACCGCAGGTCGTGGACCGCGTGCTGTGGGAGAAATCAGGCCACTGGGAAGCCTACCGCGAGAACATGTTTCTGGTTGAGGTCGACGAGGACGGCGCCAAGGAAAAGCGGATCAACGCGCTGAAGCCGATGAACTGCCCGTGCCATGTGCAGGTCTACAACCAGGGTCTGAAATCCTACCGCGACCTGCCGCTGCGTCTGGCGGAGTTCGGGTCGTGCCACCGCTACGAATCGTCGGGGTCGATGCACGGGCTGATGCGGGTGCGCGGCTTCACCCAGGATGATGCGCACATCTTCTGCACGGAAGAGCAGATCGAGAGCGAATGCGCGGATTTCATCACGCTTCTGGCCTCGGTCTACAAGGACCTTGGCTTTGACAGTTTCGAGATCAAGCTGTCGACGCGGCCTGCGGTGCGGATCGGCCGCGATGAGACGTGGGATATTGTCGAAGGTGCTTTGGAAAACGCGATCCGCAAAACCGGCAATGCCTATGAGATCGACCCCGGCGAAGGGGCGTTCTATGGCCCGAAGCTGGATTTCAAACTGACCGACGCGATCGGGCGCAAGTGGCAGTGCGGCACCTTTCAGGTGGACGCGCAACTGCCGGACCGGCTGGGGGCGGAGTATGTCGGCGAGGACGGGGCCAAGCACATGCCCTACATGCTGCACCGCGCGATCCTTGGCTCGTTCGAGCGGTTCATCGGCATCCTGCTGGAAAACTACGGCGGCAAGCTGCCGTTCTGGCTGGCACCGCGGCAGGTTGTGGTGGGGTCCATCGTATCGGATGCCGACCCGTTCGTGCTTGAGGTGGTGGCCGCATTGAAGAAAGCCGGCGTGCGGGCCGAGGCGGACGTGCGCAACGAAAAGATCAACTACAAGGTGCGCGAACATTCGGTCGGCAAGGTTCCGGTGATCCTGGCCATCGGCATGAAAGAGGTCGAGGACCGCACGGTTTCCGTCCGCCGCCTGGGCGAAAACCGGACCGAGGTGATGAGCCTTGATGCGGCGGTGGCCGAGTTCGGGCTGGCCGCGCTGCCGCCGGCCGGACACTAGCGGCAGCCGCTTTTATGGGCGGATGAAGGTGGTGGCGCGGGCGGCAGATCAGGCGCCCGTGCGCTTCGCTTGGGCTGTGCCAGCCTTGCGGCTTGATTTTCGGCGAATCCTTGGCATCATTTGTCGCAGTGACGACAGAATTCCTGACCGCCTCTCGTACCCGAAGGCCCTGGAAGACCTGATTGCACGGCCCGTGGCAATCACGCCGCGGGGGGTTCTGAGAGGAGAAGCGGCATGCCGACCGGCACCGTGAAGTGGTTCAACTCGACCAAGGGTTATGGTTTCATCGCGCCGGATGACGGCGGCAAGGATGTGTTCGTGCATATCTCGGCGGTGGAGCGCGCCGGGTTGAAGGGGCTGAACGACAATCAGAAGATCGGGTTCGAGTTGCAGTCGGGCCGGGATGGCAAGCAATCGGCGGGTGATCTGCGGCTGCTTTAGGCCGTCAGGGCGGCTTCGGTCGCGGCGTCCCAGCCGAGGTGCCATGTGGTGCCGTTCTGGATGATCGGCCGTTTCAGGACGGTCGGCTGGGCCGCTATCTGCGCCTCGGTGTCGGAGGCTTTCAGGAAATCGTTGAAGGCGCGGTAGGTGGTGGACTGCTTGTTCACCGCCCTGTCGCCGAATTCGTGGGTGATCGCCTCGATCTCGGGCATGGTCAGGGGTTGGGCGCGGACGTCGCGGAAGGTGACCTCTTTTCCGGCGGCTTGCAGGGCCTTGAGGGCTTTCTTGCAGGTGTCGCAGGTGGGGATGCCGTAGAGGATCATCGGGACGCTCCGGGTGGTGTCCCACGGTGGGACAGGGTGATGGGCTGTTAGGAGTCAAGGGGTTAGCCTTGCGCGTTAACCCGTTGGTAGCATGTCCCACGCCAAGCGCAAAGGGTCAGCCGGTGATCGCGCGGGTGATGGCGAGGCCGGCCCATGCCGAAAATGCGGTGAGGACGGTGCCCCAGACCGTGTCGGTGGCGACCATCGACAGATGCCAATCCTGCATGATCGCGTAGCTGGTGAATTCGTAGGTGCCGTAGGCCATCGCGCCGATGATGAGCGCGGGGATCACGACGGGGCTGCCGGTCTTCAGCGCGGGCAGCGAAACCAGATACACAAGGCCCGCGACGTAAGCCGCGTAGAAGGCGGCGGCGGGGCCAAAGCGGATCGGTTCGGCCAGCAGGGGGCCGATGTGCCGGGCGAACAGCGGTTTCATCACCAAGGTCAGCATGATCGCATCGAGGATCAGGAAGACGGCGGCGGTGGAGAGGTAGAGGGTCAGGGTCTGCATGGCGGCTCCTTTTGCGCAATGGTAGGCTGAAATCCGAAGCGGACCAGAGTGCGGCGTGGCTGCAACCAACCGGGGGCGTTGCGCGTTGACGTGTCAGCAAGACTGTTCGGGGGCCGATCCGGCCCGACCTGAAATGAAAAGGATACCGCCATGCGCAGTTTCACCCTGCCTTTGGCCCTGATGGCCGGGCTTGGCCTGACCGCCCCAGTCGCCGCGCAAGGCGATTTCGAGGATGTGATCGGGGGAATCGCCCAGACGCTGATCCAGCAGGAGCTGGACCGCAACGCCTATATCGCGGCGCAGACGGCGAACACGCCCGCAGCCTACCGCGATTATCTGGCGAAATTTCCAAAGGGCCAATACCGGGTGAACGCCGAGCGCGCGCTGGAGCGGCTGGGCGCGCCAGTCGAAGGGTCGGCGGCGGCGGCGGCACAGATCGAGGCGCGGCTGGGGATCAGTTTTGCACAGCGGGTCGCGGTGCAGCGGGAACTGACGCGGCTGGGCTACCGGACCTACGGCACGGACGGGGTCTGGGGGCGCAATACCCGCAGCGCGATTGCCGGGTGGCAGCGCGACAGGGGTGACGCGGCGACCGGGTATGTGACCGAGGCGCAGGTGCGGCTGCTGCTGCGGGGCGCGGTGGTGACGCCGCCGGATGATGGCACGACGGCGGGGACGCTGTCGGCGGCGCAGACCGAGGCGGGCTTGCGGCTGACGCGCACGCAGCGGGTGACGATCCAACGGCAGTTGAGCGACCTTGGCTATGACGCGGGGGTGGCGGACGGGCTGTGGGGCAGCCGGACCCGGACGGCGATCAAGGGCTGGCAGCAGGCGAACCGACGGGCCGCGACGGGGTATGTGACAGCGGCGCAGGTGCGGCTGATTGCGCAACAGGCGGGGAGTGCTGCACCGCCAGCGGATGACGAGGTGAATGGCGCGGCGCTGGAAGAGCAGCTTTTGGGCCTGACGCTGGACGAGCGGGTGGACGTGCAGCGGCGGCTGCGGCGGCTGGGCTATGACCCCTTGCGCACCGACGGGACGTTCGGGGCCGGGACGCGGCGGGCGATTGGCGAGTGGCAGGCGGATGAGGGCGTCGAGGCGACGGGGTATCTGACGGCGGATCAGGTCCGGCTCATTCGGGTGGAAACCGGGGGCTGAGCGGCGGGCGCGGGCTGGTCGTTCAGATCAGCACGTCCGCCGGCAGAGGCCGGTCAAAGACCGCAGCGGGCCAATCAACCCGCCAGTCCAGCTTTTGGACCGGAGCGGTCCGCAAGGCCATGGGGATGGCCTTGGGGAAATCGGCCCCGAGGCTTTCGCGCGCGGCCTGGAGGCTGTGGCTGAGTTCATGCTGGCGGTAGGTCATCGCGTCGACAATGGCGGAGGCTTCGGGATCTGTCTGCGCAAGCTGCATCATCAGATAGTGGACCCAGAAATATGGAAAGAACCGGCTTGCAGCGCCTTCGGGTGAGACGGGGTAAAGCAGATCGCGCCGCCAGCCGTTGAAGAACCTGACGTAGTCGTGGCCAAGGCCTCGGCTGGTTATCGCCTTGAGGAACATCCGTTTGCCGATCGGATAATCCGGCTGGATGCGCGGCATCAGATCCAGAGTGACGCGGGGGTGTGTCCAGTAGTCGAGAATTTTCTGGTCAAGCGCGCGGATGAAATGGTTTTCCGCCTTTGCCATGATCAGATAGCTTGCCAGCCGCCAGTGCCGCGGCGATGCGGAATAGACAAAGAAACCGCTGCTGCCAGAATAGAGGTTAAACCAGTGCGACAGCGGAACGACCGGCAGCAAGGTTGCATCGACCCAAAGTCCCCCGTGCAGACGCAAAAGCCGGATGCGCAGTATATCGGACTGGGCCTGAATCGGTAAGCGGCGCACATCAAAGGGAAAATCGCCCAGCAGGCGAGGAATGTCGGCGGCGCTCAACACTTCGAGGGTGGCGTCGGGGTTCATTTCTTCCCACGAGCGCAAGCAGTTCCTGACGACTGCCGGCGCGTTTTCACGGCCGCTGTCCCAGAACGAAAATATCTTCATGCGCGCAAGCCCTTGCCCCAAACAGACGCAGTATAGACCAAAATCCGGTTTGGTCGGTGGAATTTCAGGGGGGACGGTCGCGCATCCGGGCCGGCGTTGATGCCGGTGTCGGTCACCCGATGACCCCCTCGAACTCTCGCCATTCGCCTTTTGACATGCCGGAGGTTTCCTGGGTCACCGTTTCGCCTGCGAGACGGCGTTTCAGCACGGCCAGTGCCTTTGCGCTGAGCGTCACGCCGCCCATGCGGTAATCTTCGAATGCCGCGTAGGCGAGGGGAACCCAGTCCTTGACGCAGGCGGCAATCGCCTCGGCGTAGACGCGGATTTCGTATTGGGCGTGGGCGTCGGCGCGCAGGCGCAGGAAGTGGAACAGGTTGTGCAGGTCGACCTTCCAGTACCACTGGGTGTAGATGTTGGCGGGCAGGTTCATCCGGGCAAGCTCACGGGCGAGGCCCTGCTGGCCGTCCTGGGAGAGCATCGCCTCGTAATGGTCGTAGGCGCGGTTGGCGTCGGATTTCAGCAGGTCGAGGACGCGGGCGGCTTCCTCGCCTTGCAGCACCTCGCCCCGGCCCTGGTTGTTGACGGTCGACTGGGCGGCAAGCTGGTCGGGGGCGGGGATGTAGAACTCGCGGTCGAGGATCGAGTAGCGGGCGGAGTATTCGTTGACGTTGGCGGTGCGGTGGCGGATCCACTGGCGGGCGACGAAGACCGGGAGTTTGACGTGGAGCTTGATCTCGCACATCTCGAACGGGGTGGAGTGCCAGTGGCGCATCAGGTAGCGGATCAGGCCCTCGTCGTTCTGGACGTGTTTGGTGCCGGCGCCGTAGGAGACGCGGGCGGCCTGCACGATGGCGGCGTCGTCGCCCATGTAGTCGATGACGCGGATGAAGCCGTGGTCAAGCACGGGGTGGGCGCGGTAGAGATGGGCCTCCATCCCTTCGCTGACGGCGCGGAGGGTGGGGCGCGGGGTGGCGCGCTGGGCTTCGATCTCGGCGATCTGGTCGGGGGTGAGGGGCATGGGGTGGCCTTTTGGATGAGTCGCCTGCGACTATATCTTGCGGGCGGCTGCGGGGATACCGCAACATGACGGGAACATGAGGAGAGACGGGATGGCGATACGGTATTTGCACACGATGGTGCGGGTGAAGGATCTGGAGGCGTCGATGGCGTTTTATGCGCTGCTGGGGCTGGAGGAGACGCGGCGCTACGAGAACGAGGGCGGGCGGTTCACGCTGGTGTTCATGGCGCCGCCCGGGCAGCCGGAATGTCCGGTGGAGCTGACCTGGAACTGGGATGGAGACGAGGGGCTGCCGTCGGATGGGCGGCACTTTGGCCATCTGGCCTATGAGGTGGACGATATCTACGCCACCTGCGCGCATCTGCAGGCGAACGGGGTGGTGATCAACCGCCCGCCACGGGATGGGCGGATGGCGTTCGTGCGGTCACCGGACAATATCTCGGTGGAGTTGTTGCAGAAGGGTGGGGCGCAGGCGGTGGCGGAGCCTTGGGCGTCGATGCCATCGGTTGGGCATTGGTAAGGCGGCGGAGCGGGGGGGGTCACACCCCCCAGTCCCGGCCCGGTCACGGGCCGGGCGTTCTTCGCGGAAACCCTCCACTGGAGGGTTTCTGATCGCTCATCACCCCCGCCGTGGGATATTTGGGGAAGAGGAAGCCGTCAGAAGGACCAGAGGCTGAAGGTGTCCGGGCCGAGGGTTTGCGTTTCCCGCAAGGTGAGGCGGGGGGCTTCGGCTAGGGTCTGGAGGCCGAGGGCGGCGAGGGTCGGGGTGCCGTCGGCGCCGATCAGCGCGCCTGCGGTGAAGAGGGCGAGGTCGTCGACGAGGCGGGCGCGGATCAGGGCGGCGGCGAGGATGCTGCCGCCTTCGCTGAGGATGCGGGTGAGGCCTTTGGCGGCCAGGGTTTGCAGGGCGGCCGGGAGGTCGAGGTGGCCTTCGGTTTCCGGGGTTTCGATCAGGGTGGCGCCGGTGGCCGACCAGGCTTTGCGGGCTGTATCCGGGGCGCTGGGGCCGTGGAGGAGCCAGGCGGGGTGAAGGCGCGCGGTGCGGCCGAGGCGGCTGTCGGGGGTGTGTTTCAGGGTTCGGTCGAGGACGATGCGGACGGGTTGGCGCGTGGCGCCCATGTCGCGGGCGGTGAGGTCGGGGTCGTCGGCCAGCGCGGTGCCGGAGCCGACCATGACGGCGTCATGGGCAAGGCGCATCGCGTGGACCTTGCGGCGGGAGAGGGGGCCGGTGATCCAGCGGGACTCGCCGGTGGCGGTGGCGGTGCGGCCGTCGAGGCTTGCGGCGAGTTTCAGGGTGACGAAGGGCAGGCCTTGCGTCACGCGCTTCAGGAAGCCGGCGTTGAGGTGGGTGGCCTCTGGCCCAAGCACGCCTTCGGTGACGGCGATGCCTGCGGCGCGGAGCATGGCGTGGCCGTTGCCGGAGACGCGGGGGTCGGGGTCGGTGAGGGCGGTTACCACTCTCGCCACCTTCGCGGCGATCAGGGCTTCGGCGCAGGGCGGCGTCACGCCGTGGTGGGCGCAGGGTTCAAGCGTGACGTAGACGGTCGCACCTTCGGCCAAAGCGCCAGCCTGTTGCAGGGCGCGGACCTCGGCGTGGGGGCGGCCACCGGGTTGGGTCCAGCCGCGGCCGACGATGAGCCCGTCCTTGACGATGACGCAGCCGACGGCGGGGTTGGGCCAGGTGTTGCCGAGGCCCCGCGCCGCGAGGCGCAGGGCGTGGGCCATGTGACCCGAATCATGGACTGGGTCTGTCACTCGTCGCCGGCAGCGCCGGGCCGGAGTTCGCTGACGAAGCCGTCGAAATCGTCGGCGGTCTGGAAGTTCTTGTAAACGCTGGCGAACCGGACGTAGGCGACGGTGTCGATCCGGGCCAGGCTTTCCATCACGATCTCGCCGATGACCTTTGACGAGATGTCGGTGTCACCAAGGCTTTCGAGGCGGCGGACGATGCCGGAGATCATCTGGTCGATCCGCTCGGGGTCGATCGGGCGTTTCTGCATCGCGATGCGGATCGAGCGTTCCAGTTTGGTGCGGTCGAAATCCTCGCGCTTGCCGGAGGATTTGATCACGACGAGGTCGCGCAACTGCACGCGTTCATAGGTGGTGAAGCGACCACCGCAGGCCGGGCAGAAGCGCCGCCGACGGATGGCCACATGGTCTTCGGCGGGGCGCGAGTCCTTCACCTGAGTGTCGATATTGCCGCAGAATGGGCAGCGCATCGGCCCCCTCCTTGCTTGTTGGTGTCTGTCCTGCCTCAAGGTCCGGGTGTTTCCCCCGGTTCTTGACGCTGACTATAGGAGATGGGGACGGATATGGGGAAGCGGTATATGCAGGCTACTGCATCTGGGGGCCGGGGTGTGGCGGCGGGGACTCAGGGGGGTGGCTGACGGTCGGGCTGCCCGCAGATGGACCCTGAGATGGACCCTGCGGTGCGACATTTGCGCCGACACCGGGCGACGGCTGGATGCCGCCTTTTTCGGTTGGCCGATGGCGACCGCGTTTGCGGTTCAGGTCATCGACATGTGGCCCATGTGCAGGGCGACTTCGCCCGACCAGGGTTCGGTCACCCCGCGCCCGCCGCCAAGGTCTTCGAGGATCGGGCGCAGCTTGTCGAGGCTGGCGATCATCGCCGGTCGGGCGGCGGCAAGAGCGTCCAGCCCATCCCATTCGCCCACCACGATGAAGCCACGTTCGCCGGTGCGAACCAGCCAGAAATTGCGGGCTCCGGTCAGCGACTTGAAGTCGAAGTCATTGTGAAGGTTGACGAAATCTGACTCTTTCCCCGGCTTCACTCGCATATGCACAACATTCATCGCTGTCATGGCATCCCCTCCCCAGGTCATGCTGGGTTCAAGGATAGCATGGATTGCGGTGAGTCGGTCGGAGTGATCAAGTCGAAGAGATCAGTGCGCGCAGTTATCAGCTTTGCTGGGCCGCCCGGATCGTCTCGAGCCAGCGTGTCGCAGTTTTCGCGTCTGGAATGCGCAAAGTGATTTCACCCTTGTTGGTCAAGCGGGCCTCCGGAATTGCCGTCATAAACGCTTCCGGGGTGATCTTTCCTCGTCGCAGTTCCGGCTTGCGAATATAGCCCAGAACCCACTCATCATTGGGAATTGCAGCAAAGCAGAACTCGTCGCCCCGCTTGATCCGCAGGCTATTGAGAAAGCCTTGCTCGTGCGCAGACACAGAAAAATCGCCTGAGTTCGAAAACCCCTCAACAATCAAGTCAAAGGCAGCTTTCGCGTCAGCAGTAGCAATTTCGTCACGCAGGTCGGCTATTTTCACGACGTGGATGCTCACTGATCGAGGAAACTGCGCAACTTCCTGCTGCGGCTTGGGTGCTTCAGCTTGCGCAGCGCTTTTGCCTCGATCTGGCGGATGCGTTCGCGGGTCACGCTGAACTGCTGGCCGACTTCCTCAAGCGTGTGGTCGGTGTTCATACCGATGCCGAAGCGCATCCGCAGAACCCGCTCCTCGCGTGGCGTCAGGGACGCGAGGACGCGGGTGGTGGTTTCCTTCAGGTTTTCCTGAATCGCCGAATCCAGCGGCAGGATCGCGTTCTTGTCCTCGATGAAGTCGCCAAGCTGGCTGTCTTCCTCGTCGCCGATCGGCGTCTCCAGCGAAATCGGTTCCTTGGCGATCTTCATCACCTTGCGGACCTTTTCCAGCGGCATCTGCAGCTTTTCGGCCAGCTCCTCGGGCGTCGGTTCGCGGCCGATTTCGTGCAGCATCTGGCGACCGGTGCGCACCAGCTTGTTGATCGTCTCGATCATGTGGACCGGGATCCGGATCGTGCGGGCCTGGTCGGCGATGGAGCGGGTGATCGCCTGACGGATCCACCAGGTCGCGTAGGTCGAGAACTTGTAGCCGCGGCGGTATTCGAACTTGTCGACGGCCTTCATCAGGCCGATGTTGCCTTCCTGAATGAGATCAAGGAACTGCAGGCCCCTGTTGGTGTATTTCTTGGCGATCGAGATCACCAGCCGCAGGTTCGCCTCGACCATTTCCTTCTTGGCCTGGCGGGCTTCTTTTTCGCCCTTCTGGACCTGGTTCACGATGCGACGGAATTCGGAGATGTCGACGCCGATGTATTGGCCGACCTGCGCCATTTCGGCGCGCAGTTCCTCGACCTTGTCTTTCGACTTTTCGATCAGCATCTGCCAGCCGCGCCCGCCCTTGACGGCCATGCGGTCCATCCAGGCGGGGTCAAGCTCGTAGCCCTGATACTCGTCGATGAATTCGCGCCGGTTGATCCGGGCGGCATCGGCGAGTTTGACCATGTTGGAGTTGATGCCCATGATCTTGCGGTTGATGCCGTAAAGCTGGTCGATCAACGCTTCGATACGGGAGTTGTTGAGGTGCAGTTCGTTGACCAGAAGCACGATTTCGGAGCGCAGCTTCTGGTAGGCGTCTTCCTCGGCCGAGGAGAAATGCCGGGCGCTGGACATCGCGGCGTTCATCCGCAGATCCTGCATTTCGGCAAGTTTGGCGTAATCGCGGGCGACGAGGTCGAGCGTTTCGAGGACGCGCGGCTTGAGGGCGGCTTCCATCGCGGCGAGCGACATGTTCGAGGCTTCGTCATCCTCGTCATCGTCGCTTTCGGTCATGATCGGGTTGCCGTCCGCGTCAAGCTCGGGTTCGGCGGCGCCGTTGCGGCGCGGGGCGGCACCGGCGGCCACGTCGACTTCGTCGAGCGCCGGGCCGTCCATATCCTCTTCGCCGTCAAGGCTGCGGCCGAAGGTGGCCTCGAGGTCGATCACGTCGCGCAGCAGGATGTCTTCGTTCAGAAGTTCGTCGCGCCAGATGGTGATGGCCTGAAACGTCAGCGGGCTTTCGCACAGCCCGAGGATCATGGTGTTGCGGCCAGCCTCGATCCGCTTGGCGATGGCGATCTCGCCCTCGCGCGACAGAAGTTCGACGCTGCCCATCTCGCGCAGATACATGCGCACCGGGTCGTCGGTGCGGTCGAGCGCTTCGGCGCTGGTGCCGGAAACGGCGACTTCGCGGCTGATGGAGATTTCCACCAGCTCGCCCACCGGGACTTCGCTTTCTTCGGCTTCGTCGTTTTCGATGATGTTGATGCCCATCTCGGACAGCATCGACATCACATCCTCGATCTGCTCGGACGACACCTGTTCGGGGGGCAGAACGGCGTTGAGCTGGTCGTAGGTTATGTAGCCGCGCTCCTTGGCGTCGGCGATCATGCGTTTGACGGCTGCCTGGCTCATGTCGAGCGAGACATCGGCCTCGTCGGCTTCGGGCTTGGCGTCGTCAGTGTCCTTGAGGGCCATGTGTGCTCCTGGGGGGCGAATCGAGGCTGGTTGGATCGAATCAATAACGCGAATCAGACCGAGGGAAAGGCCGAATCAGCGGTTTTTCTTTACCCAGACCTCGCTATCGATCAGGGATTGCAGATGTCTTGACAGGGCGAGCCGATCTTCGCCCAAGTCGGTTGCGTCAGAGCGGTCCGGTTTTTCCGACCGGTGCCGTGCTTCGGCGGCCTTGGAGAGCCGCCAGGTGAGGCCCTCGTCGGGCAAACCGCCCAAGTCTTCGACGGCCTCCTCGATCTCGCGCCGGGCACCGCGCTGGGCATCAAGCTTTGCCAACTCCTCGGCAAGGCAGAGGGTTGCAAGGGCTGCGTCCTCGGTGTTGCGGACCGGCGGAGCAATGATGACGTGGGGTCGGCGCATCAGCGCGTCAAGGGCGGCGGGGGCGGTTTCGGTGATGCGGCTGCGAAGATCCGGGTCGTCGGCATGGGCCAGGATCAGGCGGCGCAGGGTGGTGTGATCCTCGCCGGTCAGGTCGAGACGTTCGAGGGCGGTCTCGAAACGGTGGATCAGGGCGGGGTGGTGGATCAGGGTGGCGAGGATCACGGCCTCGCGCAGGGTTTCTTCCACCCCGCCGGCGGCTTGGGCCAGCAGCGACTGGCGGGTGGACGGGAGGGCGCCGGAGGGTGCGGCGTTGCGGCGGGTGCCGGGGCGGAACGGGCCGGGCTGGAACGGACGGGTGGTGCCGAATAGATCAAGGCGCAGGCGGCGCATTTCCTCGGCGTAGTGGCCGCGAATCGAGGGATCGGTGATGCGCTGGAGAGCGGCGCGCAAGGTCTTGTCGAGGGCGGCCTTGCGTTCGGGGCTGTCGAAGCTGCGGCCTTCGGTTTCGCGCGCCCAGAGCAGGTTGACCATCGGTTGGGCGGCGTCGAGGACGGATTTCATCGCGCCCGCGCCTTGGGCACGGATCAGATCGTCGGGGTCCATGCCGCCGGGAAGCATCGCAAAGCGCAGGCCCTTGCCCGCTTCCAGCAGCGGCAGGGCGAGGTCGATGACGCGCAGGGCGGCGGCCATGCCGGCCTTGTCGCCGTCAAGGGCGATGACGGGTTCGTTGGAGATGCGCCACATCAGGCGTAGCTGGTCTTCGGTGACGGCGGTGCCAAGGGGCGCGACGGTGGCGGTGAACCCGGCCTCGCTTAGCGCGATGACGTCCATGTAGCCTTCGGCCACGATCAGGGGCTGGCCCTTGCCGGCAGCCTCACGCGCGGGGGCGTGGTTGTAAAGGCTGCGGCCCTTGTCGAAAAGCTCGGTCTCGGGGCCGTTGAGGTATTTCGCCTGATCGGCCGGGTCCATCGCGCGGCCGCCAAGGCTGATGGCGCGGCCGCGCCCGTCGCGGATCGGAAAGATGATGCGGTTGCGGAAGCGGTCGTAGATGCCGCTGCGCTTGTCGGACCTGGCGGCAAGACCGGCATCCACCAGCAGGTCGGGCGCGATGCCCTTTTGCGCCATCGCATCGGCCAGGGCGGACCACGAAGCGGGGGCAAAGCCGATCTCCCAACGGTCCTGCGCCTCGGGCTTCAAGCCGCGCTTGGCGAGGTAGGCGCGGGCGTCCGACGCGGCGGAGGTCTTCAGTTGCAGGCGGAACCATTTGACCGCCTCTTCCATGACGCGGGAAAGATCGGTGCGCCGGTCGGCCTTTTCCACGGCGCGGGGGTCTTGTGCGGGCATCGGCATCCCGGCCTCGGCGGCCAGCGCCTGCACCGCCTCCATGAAGCCGATGTTTTCGGTTTCGCGCAGGAAGCTGACCACGTCGCCTTTGGCGTGGCAGCCGAAGCAGTAGTAGAACCCCTTGCGGTCATCGACGTGGAAGGAGGCGGATTTTTCCTGATGGAACGGGCAGGGCGCCCACATGTCGCCGCGCCCCATGTTGGATTTGCGCAGATCCCAGGTGACCTTCTTTCCGACGACGGAAGAAAGCGAGACGCGGGTGCGCAGTTCGTCGATGAAACCGGGGGGCAGACTCATGGGTTCCATATTGGGGCGCGGGACGCTGGTGTCCAGTTGCCAAGTTGAGCGGGCAAGCCCGCAAGCTTTTCTCTCGCCTCTGGCGCGGTTTCCGCGCCAACCGGCTCGGGCGTCGCTTCGCGGAGAGTATTTTTGAAAAGGGCAAGACCTGCTGATTGCGCTTTTTGCAAATAGTCCGGGGGCGGGTGTGGGGTGGGGGCGGGGTGGGGGCGGGGCGGGGCTGGCCCCCGCCCTTGGTCAAAGGCCGAGCCGGTCGCGCATCGCATACCAGGTCATCGCCATGACGAGGAGCGGCGAGCGGAAGGTGACGCCGCCGGGAAAGCGGGGTTGGGGAAGGCTGGCCATCAGGTCGAAGCGTTCGGTCTGGGCGGCGGTGGCTTCGGCGAGGAGTTTGCCCGCAAGGGTGGCCATGGCGACGCCGTGGCCGGAGTAGCCGGAGGCGGAGAGGATGTTTTGCGCAGGGCGCGCGAAGCAGGGCATCCGGTTCATCGTGATGGCAAGAGTGCCGCCCCAGGCGTAGTTGATGCGGGTGCCTTTGAGTTGCGGGTAGACCTCGAGCATCGGTTTCGAGACGGTTTTCAGGATGTCGGGGAAACGGTAGCCGTAGCTTTCGCCGCCACCGAAGAGGAGGCGGTTGTCTTCGGACAGGCGCCAGTAGTTGACGACGAAGCGGCTGTCGGCGACGGCGACGGGTTCGGCGAGGATGTCTTTCGCACGGTCGCCAAGGGGTTCGGTCGCGACGATGAAGTTGTTGATCGGCATCACTTTTGACGCCACCTCGAGGTTCAGTTGGCCGAGGTAGCCGTTGGCCGCGAGGATCACCGTGTCGCAGGTGACGTGGCCGGCGCTGGTGCGGAGCACGGGTCTTGCGCCTGGTTCGACGCGGTGAACCTCGGAGTTTTCGAAGATGCGGACGCCGGCCCTGGCGGCGGCGGCGGCGAGGCCGAGGGCGTAGTTCAGGGGGTGCAGGTGGCCTGCGTCGCGGTCGATCTCGCCGCCCTTGTAGGCGGTGGAGCCGATCAGGCGGCGGATGGCGCTTTGGTCGAGCGGCTCCAAGTGGGTGTAGCCATAGTCACGGTGGAGTTTTTCGGCATAGGCGCGGGTGTCGCGCACCTCGGCTTCCGTGCGGCAGGCGAGGGCGACGCCGGGGTGGAAGGTGACCGGCATGGCGTGGTCGGCGATCAGGGATTTGACGAGGGCCTTGGCTTCTTCGGCCAGTGACCAGAGGCGGTGAGCGTTTTCTTTGCCCACCGTCTTTTCGACCCAGACCTGATCCTTTTTTTGGCCGGAGCCGACCTGACCGCCGTTGCGACCGGAGGCGCCGAAGCCGACCTTGTGCGCCTCGACCAAGACCACATCGTAGCCGCGCTCAGCGAGGTGCAGGGCGGCAGAGAGGCCGGTGTAGCCGCCGCCGACGATGCAGACGTCGGCGGTGTGCTGGCCCTTGAGCATGGGGAACGCGGCCAGGGGCGTTGCCGTGGCCGCGTAGTATGACTGGGGGTATTCCCCCCGTTTGTCGTTGACGTGCAAGAGGTTCATACGTTCAACAACAGGTGTTCGCGTTCCCACGGGCTGATGACTTGCAGGAACTCTTTGTATTCGTTGCGCTTTACTGAATCGTAGACCTTGCAGAACATCGGGCCGAGAACCTCTTGCAGGGCGGTGTCCTCTTCGAAAAGATCAAGTGCGTCGCCGAGGTTCACGGGGATTTCGTCGCTGTCGATGTAGGCGGAGCCCTGGAATTCGGGGCGGGCGCCCTTTTTCTCCATCAGGCCGAGGTAGCCGCAGGCGAGGGTGGCGGCGATGCCGAGGTAGGGGTTGCAATCCATGCCGGGCAGGCGGTTTTCGACGCGGCGGCCGGCGGGCGACGAGATCGGCACGCGCAGTCCGGTGGTGCGGTTGTCGCGGCCCCATTCGAGGTTGATCGGGGCGGCGAAGTCGGGGACGTAGCGGCGGTAGCTGTTGACGTAAGGGGCGAGGAGCGCAATCGCGCCGGTCAGGTGGTTCTGCATCCCGCCGATGAAGTTGATGAAGTGGTCGGTTTCGGCGCCTTTCGGGCCGGAGAAGATGTTCTTGCCGGTTTTCAGGTCGACGACCGAGGTGTGGATGTGCATAGCCGATCCGGGTTCACCGGCGATCGGCTTGGCCATGAAGGTGGCAAAGCAGTCGTGGCGCAGGGCGGCTTCGCGGATCAGGCGTTTGAAGTAGAACACATCGTCGGCAAGGCGGATCGGGTCGCCGTGAGCGAGGTTGAGTTCGATCTGACCGGCGCCGCCCTCTTGCAGGATGCCGTCGATTTCAAGGCCCTGGGCTTCGGCGAAATCGTAGATGTCATCGACGACCTTGCCGTATTCATCGACGGCGGAAAGGGAATAGGCCTGCTTTCCGGCGGCGCGGCGGCCGGAGCGGCCCATCGGCGGGATCACGGGCTGGTTCGGGTCGATGTTGCGGGCGGTGAAGAAGAACTCCATTTCCGGTGCCACGACCGGCATCCAGCCTTGCGCGCGGTAGAGGTCGACCACGCGGCGCAGCACGTTGCGCGGCGAGAAGGGGACGAGGTTGCCGTCCTGATCCTTGGCGTCGTGGATGACTTGCAGGGTCACGTCGGCGGTCCAGGGGGCGGCGGTGGCGGTGGACCAGTCGGGTTCGAGGATCATGTCGGGTTCGGTGAAGGCGTCGAACGGGTTATCGGCCCATTCCCCGGTGATGGTTTGCAGGAAGATCGAGTTTGGCAGGAAGTAGTTGGTCTGCTTGCCGAATTTGGCGGCGGGCATGGCCTTGCCGCGGGCCACGCCGGCGATGTCGCCGATCACGCATTCCACTTCGTCCACACGGCGGTTGCCGATGTAGTCACGCGCTGCCTCGGGCAACTGGTCGGTCCATTTGGACATATGTCACACATTGTTGGGGGGGTGGCCCCCGCGCTTTCAGGCGCGGAGCTTCTCGGCCCCAGGTTTGGTCTGTCGGTGGTCGTGGAAGAAGGCCGCGATCCGTGCGGCCAGCGTCTGGTCTTGCAAGGGTTCGGCCAGACGGGCGCGGGCCCTTGCCATCAGGTCGTCCGGCACAAGGCCGGGGCCGCGCGTCCGCATCAGGCCATCGACGAATTCCGGGCGAAACTCGGGATGGGCCTGCACGGTGAACATGCGGTCGTCGTAGAGGAGGGCCGCGTTTTCGCAGAACTCGTTGGTGGCGATGACCTCGGCATTTTCCGGCACTTTCACCACCTGGTCGCGGTGCCAGGCGTTGAGGGTGATCTTTTCGCCGTTGAAATCATAGTCGGTGGGGCCGACGGACCAGCCCTTTTCGTAGCGTTCGACCTTTCCGCCCATCGCCTGCGCGATGATCTGGTGGCCAAAGCAGATGCCGACGATGGGGACGTGGGCTGCGTAGGCGTCGCGGATGAACGCCTCGAGCGGTTTGATGAAGGGGTGGTCCTCATAGGCGCCGTGGCGCGAGCCGGTGATGAGCCAGCCGTCACATTCGCTGACGGAGGCGGGAAATTCCATCAATTCCACCCGGTAGCGCCGGAACGTGAGGCCGCGCCCGGCCAGGAGCCGTTCGAACATGTCTGGGTAATCGCCCATCTGGTCTTTCAGGGCGTCGGGCGAGGCTCCGGTCTGCAGGATGCCGATGTGCATTGTGGTGTCCGTGGTTGGCTGGCCGATGTGTGAGCCTGAAGATAGTGGCCGGATGGTAGGCTTGAAGCCCCCCATCCGGTCAAGGGGTCAGGTTTGATGTGTCAGACGGTGTCGAGGTAAAGCTCGACCCGTTCTTCGGGCGAAAGCTCGGCCAGATAGTGCAGTTCCTGACGTTTGGTCTGCACGAGGTTGCGGATCAGTTCCTTTGGCAGGAAGCGGTAGAGGATGTCGCTGTGTTCAAAGGCGTCGATCGCGGCATCCCAGGTGGCGGGGATCTGCGGCAGGTCCATCGCGTAGGCGTTGCCGGTAACGGGCGGCGGCGGCTCGATCTCGTCTTCGATGCCGGTGAGGGCGGCGCCGAGGATGGCGGCGAGCATCAGGTAGGGGTTCACGTCGCCGCCCGCGACACGGTGTTCGATGCGGCGCGACGAGGGGCTGCCGGCCGGGATGCGGATCGCGGCGGTGCGGTTCTCGTAGCCCCAGGAGACAGCGGTGGGGGCGTGTTTGTCGGGCACCAGACGGTCGTAGCTGTTGAGGTGCGGCGCAAAGAGAAGCGTCGAGTCGTGCATCGCGTTGAGGCAGCCGGCGACGGCGTGGCGCAGGGCGGCGGTGCCTTTCGGACCGCCGCTGTCGAAGATGTTGTCGCCCTTGCTGTCGAGGACGGAGAAATGGGTGTGCAGGCCCGAGCCGGAGTATTCAAGGTAGGGCTTGGCCATGAACGAGGCGGCAAAGCCGTGGCGGCGGGCGAGGCCCTTGACCAGCATCTTGAAGAGCCAGGCATCGTCGGCGGCGCGAAGGGCGTCGTCGCAATGCATCAGGTTCACCTCGAACTGGCCGAGGCCGGTTTCGGAGGTGGTGGTGTCGGCGGGGATATCCATCGCCTCGCAGGCATCGTAAAGGTCGGTGAAGAAGGTGTCGAAGGCGTCAAGCGCGCGGATCGACAGCGTCTCGGCGGCCTTGCGGCGCTTGCCGGAGCGGGGCGAGGGCGGGACTTGCAGGGTCTTGCCGCTGTCGTCGATCAGGAAGAATTCCAGCTCCATCGCGCAGACCGGGGTCAGGCCGCGGGCCTTGTAGCGGTCGACCACGGCGCGAAGCGCGTGGCGCGGATCGCCTTCGTAGGGCTGGCCGTTTTCGCGGAACATCCAGATCGGCAGAAGGGCGGTCGGAGCCTCGAGCCACGGCATCGGCATGAAGCCGCGTTCGGTGGGTTTGAGGACGCCGTCAGCATCGCCCTGTTCAAAGACAAGCGGGCTGTCGTCGATGTCTTCGCCCCAGATATCGAGGTTGAGGACCGAGAAGGGGAAGCGGGTGCCGTCGCTTACCATCTTGTCGGCGAAACGGGCCGGGACGCGCTTGCCACGGGCCTGGCCGTTCAGATCGGCAGCGGCCACGCGGATGGTCCGCACGTCCGGGTGCTTTCGCAGGTAGTCTTTCATCATCATCTTTTGTTCAGGCAGGACATGAACCGCCCACGCACAGGACCCGGATGGTCCCGGCAGGCAGGTTTCGGATCATGCCCTTGATCCTATCCCTTGGTTTTCGATCAACGGGCGCGGGCCGTTATGACGCTTACGCAATTTGATCAAATTCGAGAATACTATCGGATGAGGTTAGGACGCAAGCGAATTCTGCTCGTCTGGTTTGACGGCAGGTGGCGGTTGAGGCGGCGGTTCACCGCGTTGAAGCCCGATGTCAGCAAAAGCGTCAGGCAGATGAAATAGAAGGCAACGATGGGATAAGGGACGAAGGGGTTGAAGGTCTTGTCGGCGAAGTAGTTGGCGTAATAGAGCGCGTCGCCCATCTGCCGGAAGGCCGGGAAGCCGGAGAAGAACACCAGCGTGGTGGCGTGAAAGAGGAAGATCGCCTCGTTGGTGTAGGACGGCCAGGCGAGGCGGAGCATTGTCGGCCACTGGATCCGGGTGAACTTCTGCCAGCCGGTGATGCCGTAAGCCTCGGCCGCCTCGAGATCGCCTTTCGGGATCGAGCGGAGTGCGCCGTGGAAGATTTCGGCGGCGTAGGCGGAGGTGTTGAGAAAGAGGACGAACAAGGCGCCGGCCCAGGCGCGGGTGGTCCATGCGGTGTCGACGGAGATGCCGAAGACGTCGATCCCGGCTTTCGGCAGCATTTGCAGCGCCTCATACGCGAGGAAGAACTGGATGAAGAGGGGCGAGCCGCGGAAGATGAACACGAACCATTCGGCGGGCTTGCTGAGCCACGGGCTGCGGGCGGATTTGGCAAGGGCGATGCCGGTGGCGAGGAAGAAGCCGAACAGCAGGGCAAGCGCGCCGAAGTAGACGTTCCAGATCAGGCCGGAGCCGATCAGGGTGAACTGCTGGCAGAGGGTGAAGTCGGATTTCGGCAGCAGGTTTTCGCCGATCCCGATGGAGCGGAAGGCGTAGGCGTTGAAGGTTTCCCAGCAGGTCATGCGCCGGCCCTTCGCATGGCTTCGCCGGCGGCGGTGGCCTGACCGCGCGACAGGCGGGCGGAGAGGCGGGCGAGGACGATTTCCGACACTTTGGTGAAGCAGAGGTAGAAGACCAGAAGGCCGAGGAAATACCACAGCCGCCAGTCGGGGTGCGGGTATTCGTAGGCCTGGGTCTTGGAGCCGCCAAGTTCGCGCGCCCAGTAGACGATATCCTTGACGCCGAGGAGGAACAGAAGCGGCGTGGCCTTGATGAGGATCATCCAGAGGTTCGAGAGGCCGGGCAGCGCGTAGACCCACATTTGCGGCATGAGGACGCGGCGGAAGACCTGGCCGTGGCTCATGCCGTAGGCTTCGGCGGTTTCAAGCTGGGCTTTCGGGACGGCGTTCATCGCGCCGTAAAGCACGTTGGCGGCAAAGGCGCCGAACACCAGGGCGAAGGTGAACACCGCGAGGGCAAAGCCGTAGGCCTGATGCCAGAAGGCGGAGGAGGCGCCGAGCGGCACCTTGGCTTCCTGACAGACGCGGAATTCCAGGCCCTGCCAGGGCCAGGCGTGATCGGCGCAGACCGCGAGGCTCTTGAGGTATTCGAGGCCCTGGTCAAGCGCGATGACGAAGAACAGGAAAAACACGATGTCGGGCACACCGCGCACGAGGGCGGCGTAGCCCTTGCCGAGAAGGCTGAGCGGCAGGATGCGCGAGCGGGCGGCCATCGCGCCGCCAAAGCCCATCGCAAGGGCAGCGGGGGCGGTGACCGCGAGGAGGAGGAGGACGGTCACGAACGACCAATAGAAATCAAGGTGCTTGCCTGAGGTCAGGTAGCACGAGAGCCAGGTCAGCCCTTCGATGGCTTTCGGGTCGGCGCAGACGGCGAACATGGGGATGGGGCGCGGGGTGAACCCACGCCCCTGACCTGATCAGAACTTGGCCGTTTCGGGGCCGAAGTGCTTTTCGATCAGCGCGTTCAGGGAGCCGTCATCCTTCATCGACTGGATTGCGGTATTGAACTTGGCCTTCAGTTCGGTGTCGCTTTCGCGCAGGCCGAGACCGACGCCGCCGCCAAGCTGCACTTCTTCGCCGACGAACATCAGCTCGCCGTTGGATTCAGCGACGATCGGTGCAAGGAAATCCTTGTCGGCGAACACGGCGGCGGCTTCGCCGTTGCGCACGGCGGCAACGGATTCGTCCGGGGTGGCAAATTCAAGGACGGTGGCGCCCGATTCCGCGACATAGCCGGCCTGAATGGTGGAGATCTGGGCGGCAACGGTGCCTTTCAGATCGGCATCGGCCGCGAGGGCGACGTAGGCCGAGGCGGCCGGCGGGAAGTAGTTCTGGCTGAAGTCGATGACCTCTTCACGTTCGTCGGTGATGCTCATGCCGGCGATGATGACGTCATAGTTGCCGGACTGCAGGTTCGGGATGATGCTGTCCCATTCGTTGGTGACCCATTCGCAGGTCAGTTCGGCGCGCTTGCAAAGTTCGTCACCCACGTCACGCTCGAAACCGGCGACTTCGCCGGCGTCGTTGATGAAGTTGAAGGGAGGGTAGGCGCCTTCGGTGCCGAGGCGGACCACGTCCTGCGCGGCGGCAAGACCGGTGCCAAGGGCGAGAAGGGTGGTGGCGAGCAGAATTTTCTTCATGGCAGTGGTTCCTTACTGGTTTGCAGTCAATGATGCGCCGGTCATTTGACGCGGCGGGTTTCGGGGCAATCCAACGTGCCATCGGCGCGCAGGGTTTCGAAGGCGGGCGGGGGCCGGTGTCCGGTCATGCCGGTGGCCAGGCCTGCCGTCATGTCAGTGGCGGTCATCACGCCGCCGTCGCCGACAGAAAGCCGCGCAGGCGGTCGGTTTGCGGGGCGCCGAACAGGCGGGCGGGGGCGCCTTCTTCCTCGATCCGGCCCTTGTGCAGGAAGATGACGTGGTCCGACACGTCGGCTGCAAGGCGCATGTCGTGGGTGACGAGGATCATGGTGCGGCCTTCGTCGGCCAAGGCCTTGATGACGCGGACCACCTCTTGTTCCAGTTCCGGGTCGAGCGCGGAGGTCGGTTCATCAAAGAGAAGCGCGCGGGGTTCCATGCAAAGCGCGCGGGCGATGGCGGCGCGCTGCTGCTGGCCGCCCGACAGTTGCGCGGGCCAGGCGTCGGCCTTTTCACCGATGCCGACCTTGGCGAGGTAGTGGCGGGCCTTTTCCTCGACCTCCTTTGGATCGCGGCGCAGGACGGTGACCGGGGCTTCCATCACGTTTTGCAGGATGGTGAGGTGGGACCAGAGGTTGAACTGCTGGAATACCATGCTGAGGTTGGTGCGGATGCGGGTGACTTGCGCGCGGTCGGCGGGGTGGCGGTGAAGGCCGGCGCCTTTCCAGCGCACCGCCTCGCCTTCAAAGACAATCTCGCCCTGCTGGCTGTCTTCGAGCAGGTTGCAGCAACGCAGGAGCGTGGATTTGCCCGACCCCGACGAGCCGATCAGCGACACGACATGGCCGCGCGGGGCGGTCAGGTCGACGCCTTTGAGCACTTCCAGCGGACCGTAGCTCTTGTGCAGGTCGTGGATCGCGATGACCGGTGTGTCAGCTTGCATGGCGCTTTGCGGTTGGTGGCGTATGGCGGGGCAGTAGGGGCAAGTTTATGCACCATTGCAATGTGGATTTGGTCATGCTGGAGCCATTGACGTAGCGTAATGGTCAGACGCCATGCGCAAATTGCGCAGGTGCGGGTGGATTGGGCACGGCGAGGTAGGCCGGGAGCGGGATGCGGGTGAGGCCGCGCAGGTGGAGGGTGGCGCGGTCGGTGGCGCCGAGCGCGGTGATCGCCAGGGCGATGGCGGCGAACAGGGGTTCGGGATCGGTGCCGCGGGCGGTGATGTAGGGCAGGCCGGGGGTGGGCGCGGTACGGGCGAGCGGTTTCAGGCGTGCGCCGAGGGTGGGGTCGTCGGCCTGCAGCAGCGCCCAGGTCACCGCATCGAGGGCGGCGATGTCGGCGCGGCCTTCGGCGACGGCGCGGGCCGAGAGCCGGTGGCCGCCGGTTTGCAGCGCGGGGGGCAGGTGGATGCCAAGGCTGGCGGCATGGGTTTGCGGCGCGGCCCAGCCCGATTGCGACAGGTCATCGTTGTAGGCGAAGGCGGCGGTGTCGAAGGCGGCCAGCGTGCTGCGCGGATCGTCGGCGCGGGCGACGAAGACGGAACAGTAATGGCCGGGCGGGCAGCCTTCGACCCCGTAATCGGGGGTGGCTATGTAGGTCACGCGATCATGCAGGCGGGCGCGGAACGGGTAGCCGCAGGTTTGCGACAGAAGGAGGTCGGGCGATTGCCAGGCGTCCCAGTAGGCGGTTTCGCCACGGGTCAGGGCATCGGGTGCCTTGATGCCACGGTCGCGCAAGGCATCGCGGATCAGCGCCCAGAGCCGGTCATTCGCGGCCATCGCCGCGCCGAAATCATACATCCCGAGCGAGGCGATCACCTGGCTTGCGCCCGTTGCCGGGCCTGGGCCGATTCCACATCGGTCAGGCCGAGAAGGTTGGCGACAAGGCGCATCAGGCGGTCTTCGTCCTCATCCCGCAGGCCGTCGGCAAGGGCGACGGACCAGAGCGCGGTCATCAGTTCGGCGCGGTCTTCGACGGCGGTTGCAGCCTTGACCGCGCGGGTGAAGCGGACGGTGTCGGGGGCGAGGCTTTCAAAATCTTCGGCCTCGGACCGCAGTTTTGCCACCTCGAACGGGCCAAGGCCGTGGCGGATGGCGAGGACACGGTCGATCCGTTCCACCTCTTCGGCCGAATAGAGCCCGTCGGTGCGGGCAAGGCGCACCAACAGGGCCGCGAGCGCAAGGCGGGCGTCGGGTTCGGGCAGGCGGTCGGGGGCGGGCGCCAGAAGTCGGCGGAGGAGGGAGTCGAACATCGGCGCAGGATAGGCGGATCGGGCGGGACAGGACAAGGGCAGAGGCGCGTCACATTTGCGCGGGTGGCGGGGTGAGGTGACCGGAGGAGACCGGCACCGCGCCGCCCATGATGCGGATTTCGCTGAGGGCGCCGTTTGCGACGATGGCGGTAAGCCAGATGTCGGAGGGGCGGCCCATTTCCACGCCCTGGCGCAGGGTGAGGCGGGTTTCGCCTTCGGTCAGTGCGCCTTCGGCCAGTAGCTGACCTGCAAGGATGGCGCTGGCCGATCCGGTGGCGGGGTCTTCGGGGATGCCGGCGGTGGGGGAGAACATCCGGGTGCGGTAATCGACGCCGTCGCCGGGAGCGTAGAGGAAGGCACCATCGACGCCGGCCGCCTGCATCAGTGCGGACCAGTGCGGTTCGATCGGCCTTGCGCGGGCAAGGGCGGCGAGGTTGGTGAGGCCGACGAAGAGGAAGGCGGGGCCGCCTTTGAGGGCGCGAAGCGCGTGCGCGGCGAGGGCTTCGGGCGCGAGGTCAAGTGCGCGGGCGGCGAGGTCGCGAGGGGCGATGGCGGTGGGTTGCGGGATGACGGGGGCCACGAATTCGGCGCGGATGGTCTGGCCTTGGCGCGTGACGGTGACGGGGACGAGGCCTGCCTCTTCTTCCAGCGTGATGGTGGCGGTGAAGTCGCCCTGATGCGCCTCGGTCGCGAGGTGGATGGCGCAGCCGACGGTGGGATGGCCGGCAAAGGGAATCTCGGCGGTGGGAAAGAAGATGCGGACGCGGGCGGTGTGGGCGGGGTCGCGCGGGGGCATGACGAAGATCGTCTCGGACAGGTTGAATTCGCGGGCGATGGTCTGCATCTGGGCGGTGGTCAGGTGCCCTGCGTCGCGCACCACGGCGAGCGGGTTGCCGGAATAGGGCGGGTCGGTGAACACGTCGAGCGTGTGGAAGGCGAGGGTCGCTGTCATTTGGTGGCCCTGGCGATGATCTGGGCGATGCGGGCACATTCTTCGGCCAGGCCGAAGGGCGGGTTGACGATGAAAAGGCCGGAGCCTTCCATGCGGTGGCCGTCACGCGCGGGGGGGAAGCGGATCTCGGAGGTCAGGGCGCCGGGGAAGGCTGCGTTCAGGGCGGCCAGCATGGCGCGGTGGGCGCCGCCGGTCAGGACGGGATACCACAGGATCAGGATGCCGACGTTCCATTTGCGGTTGATCCCGGCCATGTGGCGGGGGATGGCGTCATAGTCGGCCTTCACCTCGTAGCTGGGGTCGATCAGCATCAGGCCGCGGCGCGGGGTGGGCGGGGTCAGGGCGAAGGCGGCCTCGAACCCGTCACGGTGCAGGACATGCGCGCCCCAAGGCTCGGCGTTGGCGCGCAGGTGCTGCACCTCGCCGGGGTGAAGTTCGGCGAGGTGGAGGGTGTCGGTTTCGCGCAGGCCGAGGGCGGCGATCATCGGCGAGCCGGGGTAGGCCATCGGCCCGTGCGCGGCGCGGGTTTCGGCAAGGCGCTGGCGGTAGGGGTGGTTGGCGGGGAAGTGCGGTTCGACCAGAGCGATGCCCGCCGCAGCCTCGCCGGTTTTCAGCGCCTCGTCGGCACCGAGATCGTAGAGCCCGCGCCCGGCGTGGGTTTCGATATAGGTGAGCGGTTTGTCTTTTCGGGTGAGGTAATCCAGCACCCAGGCGAGGGTTGCGTGCTTGTGCGCATCGGCCAGATTGCCCGCGTGATAGAGGTGTTGATAGGACAGCATGACCCTGCGTAGCCCGGATTTCGGCGGCTGGAAAGGCCGGAACCGGGCTTGAACGGCTTGCGTTGCCAGCGTAGGACCGGCTGACGCGGCTGGTTGGCCTGGCAGGTTGACGTGGCTGAGGCTTGACCGACCTTCAGGTTACAATCGGGGGCGAAATGGAAATCTTCACCACAGAGGGCTTCTATGCGCTCTTGCAGGTCATCGGCATCGACCTGGTGCTGGCGGGCGACAATGCCATCGTGATCGGGCTTGCCGCTGCGGGCCTGCCGAAGGACCAGCGCGCGAAGGCGATCCTTGTCGGGATCATCGCGGCAACGGTGATGCGGATCGGGTTTGCGCTGATCACCACGCAGCTTCTGGCGATTACGGGGCTGTTGCTGGCGGGGGGCTTCCTGCTGCTTTGGGTGTGCTGGAAGATGTGGCGCGAGCTGGCGAACGGCCACGGTGCGGAAACCGAGGCCGAGGAGGCGCTGACCAACCGCGACCTCAACGCCGATGGCACCGTGGCCGGGCGCGCGCCGCGCAAGACCTTTGCCCAGGCCGCGACGCAGATCGTGGTCGCGGACGTGTCGATGAGCCTTGATAACGTGCTGGCGGTGGCGGGGGCCGCGCGCGAGCATCCGACGGTGCTGGTGGTCGGGCTGGTGCTGTCGATCGCGCTGATGGGATTTGCCGCGTCGTTCATCGCGCAGCTTTTGAGCAAGTATCGCTGGATCGCCTATGTCGGCCTTGCGATCATCTTCTACGTCGCGCTGAAGATGATGTGGGAAGGCTGGCACGAGGTGCAGCCCGCGATGATGGGGATGGTGGGCTAAGGCGCTGGTGACGCCCCGGTGGTCAGGGCGTCACGTTCGGCGAGGCGTTTGTCCAGCTTCTTGCGCAGCGATTTCAGGATATCGCCGCGGTCGGGCGCGACCTTTAGGCAATCGAGGGTGCGCTGGCGGAGGATCGAGATGTCTATGTTGAGCTTTTTCAACGTGTCGTTCTTCGAGCCGAATGAGATGCCAATCCCTCGGCGATAGCGAACCAGGCGTTCGTCGATGTAGGATGCCGAACCGATCAGCCTGGCGCGGAACAAGAAAACCTGATCCTCATAGAGGCCGGTTTCTGTGATCGGGCCGAAGCGTTCGTAGAGGTCTCGATGCCAGGCGCATGAGGCTCCAAGCGCGTGCGACATTGCGCGTGCAAGTTCCGGCAGGCTTTTCGCTTCCAGAATCTCGTGACGCGTCCGCTCGCGTTGTTTTTCAAATGGCAAGCCCGCCTCATCCATGTCGGTCACGTTGGAATGGATCAGGAGCGGCTGGTCACGCGCGATCACCTCGGCGATGCGGCTGGCGCGGTGGGGTTCGGAAATGTCGTCGCCGGCGGCGTAGATCAGGTAGTCGGAGGTGGCGAGGCTGAACAGGTGGTTGACGTGACCGATCAGGCCGAGGTTCGGGGTGTTGCGGTTGAGGATGATGCGGTGCGGCCCGGTGTAGGCGGCGGCCATGTCCTGCATGATGGCGAAGGTGCCGTCGCTCGAGCAGTCGTCGGTCAGGACGATCTCGAGGTCGGGGTGGTCTTGGGCGAAGGCTGCGGCCACCGCGTCGGCGATGTAGCGTTCCTGGTTGTAGGCCATCACGACGAAGGACAGGCGCATCGGTGGACCTTGCAGGATTTATCGGAGCCGGATGATCTCAGCGGGCGGGGACGGTGTCCATATCCATGATGGGCTTTGCCGACCGATTTCGGTCGGGCAGATGCGCCAGGTCAGGACGGAGCCTAGACCAACCGCGCGCCTTCAACCGCTGCGCGGACGAAATCGGCGAACAGCGGGTGCGGGGCGAAGGGTTTGGATTTCAGTTCGGGGTGGAACTGGACGCCGATGAACCAGGGGTGGTCCTTGACCTCGACGATTTCGGGCAGTTTGCCGTCGGGCGACATGCCGGAGAAGATCAGGCCGCAGGATTCCAGTTTTTCGCGGTATGCGATGTCAACCTCGTAGCGGTGGCGGTGGCGTTCCTCGATGGTCGTGGTGCCGTAGATCCGGGCGACGTGGGAGCCTTCCTTCAAGGTGGCGGTGTAGGCGCCAAGGCGCATGGTGCCGCCCTTGTCGTCGCCGGCCTTGCGCTGGACGACGTGGTTGCCCTGCACCCATTCCTTGAGGTGATACACCACGGGGGTAAAGCGCCTGGCGCCCTTTTCATGGTCGAATTCTTCGGAGCCTGCGTCGGGCAGGCCTGCCAGATTGCGGCTGGCCTCGATCACCGCCATCTGCATGCCAAGGCAGATGCCGAGGTAGGGGATGTTCTTTTCGCGGGCGTAGCGGGCGGCCTTGATCTTGCCTTCGGTGCCACGTTCGCCAAAGCCGCCGGGGACGAGGATGGCGTGGAAGTTTTCAAGCCAGGGGGCGGGGTCTTCGCGTTCGAAGATCTCGGCGTCGATCCATTCGGCGCGGACCTTGGTGCGATTGGCCATGCCGCCGTGGGTCAGCGCCTCGGCGATGGATTTGTAGGCGTCTTCGAGTTGGGTGTATTTGCCGACGATCGCGACGCGGACCTCGCCTTCGGGGTGGGTCAGGCGGTCCATCACGTCTTCCCAGCGGGCAAGGTTGGGTTTCGGCGCGGGGGTGATGCCGAAGGCGTCGAGCACGGCCTGGTCGAGGCCCGCCTGATGGTAGGCGAGGGGGGCCTGGTAGATGGTCTTCAGATCGTAGGCGGCAATGACGTGCTCTTTGCGGACGTTGCAGAAGAGGGCGATCTTTTCGCGCTCCTTGTCCGGGATCGGATGTTCGGAGCGCAGGAGAAGGACATCAGGCGCAAGGCCGATGGATTGCAGTTCCTTGACGGAGTGCTGGGTGGGCTTGGTCTTCAGCTCGCCGCTGGCGGCGAGGTAGGGCAGCAGCGTCAGGTGCATCAGGATGGACTGGCCGCGCGGGCGTTCGTGGATGAACTGGCGGATCGCCTCGAAGAACGGCAGGCCCTCGATGTCGCCGACGGTGCCGCCGATTTCGCAGAGCATGAAGTCAACCTCGGCGTCGCCGATGCGGAGGAAGTCCTTGATCTCGTTGGTGACGTGGGGAATGACCTGGATGGTCTTGCCGAGGTAATCGCCGCGACGCTCTTTCTCCAGCACGTTGGAGTAGATGCGGCCCGACGAGATGCTGTCGGTCTGGCGGGCCGAAACCCCGGTGAAGCGTTCGTAGTGGCCAAGGTCGAGATCGGTCTCGGCGCCGTCATCGGTGACGAACACCTCGCCATGCTCAAAAGGCGACATCGTGCCGGGATCGACGTTCAGGTAGGGGTCAAGTTTGCGCAGGCGGACGGTGTAGCCGCGGGCCTGAAGAAGCGCGCCAAGGGCTGCGGAGGCGAGACCCTTGCCCAGCGAAGACACCACGCCGCCGGTGATGAAGATATAGCGCGCCATGGGGGCTCCCGTGTTTTGTCAGGCGATTCGGGGTCGGTGGAATCGCAGCACCACGGGATTTGGGGTATAGCGAAGCCGCAAGGAATAGGCAACCGGGACCGCTAGATCATGCGGATCGGGCCGGGTGGTCAGCAACGTGTTGTGCGTCAGGGAGTGGTGGCGGGTGGGGTGGCGGGGGCCGTGCCGCCGGTGGTTGCGCCACCGGTTGCAGCGCCTTCGTCAGCGCGGGGCGGTGCGGCCGGGGCATCGGGCGCAGCCGGTGGCAGCAGGTCAGTGCCGCCGAGGCCACCAGAGGCGGGTTCCTCGGTGCTGGCGGGGGCCAGCGCATCGACGACCGACCCGCTGTCAGCACCGCGCGTGGCGAGGATGGTCAGGGTGATCGAGGTGATGATGAAGCCGACCGCGAAGATCCAGGTCAGCTTGGTCAGCGCGGTGGCCGCGCCGCGTGCCGAAACCGCGCCGCCGCCGCCGCCCATGCCAAGCCCGCCGCCTTCCGACTTCTGCAGCAGCACGACGCCGATCAGAAGCAGGGCGAGAATGAGGTGGACGGTAAGGACGACGTTTTCCATGGATGCTTTCCGGCAGCTACGGGCGCCTATCTATGGGCAAGCGGGGTTGCCCGCAAGGGATTTGCTGCAACCGGTGGCGAGCCGGTCACGCATCTGCCTGACAAACCGCGCTGAGCTTGTTGCCGTCGGGGTCGCGGACGTAGCAGGCGTAGAAGGACGCACCGTAGGGGCGCAGGCCCGGCGCGCCTTCATCGGTGCCGCCGTTGGCGAGGGCGGCCTTGTGAAAGGCGCGCACGGCATCGCGGCCGGGGGCGACAAGGGCGGGCATGGAGCCGTTGCCGACGGTCGCGGGCGTGCCGTCGAACGGTTGGTTGATCCAGAGCCGGCTGTGCGTGTCGGAGGGCCGGCCATAGCCGATCTCGGTCGTGTCGGCGTCAAGGCGGACGAGGCCGAGGGGGGCGAGGGCGGCGTCATAAAAGCGGGTGGCGCGGGCGAGGTCGTTGGTGCCGAGGGTGATGTAGAGCAGCATCTCAGCCCTCGATCTCGTCAACGCTGGCCTGCCCGGTGAGGCGCTGGCGCAGGATCGACCACGACATGCCGATGCCGAGGATCACCGACAGCACGAGGATCGCAAGCCAGACCGTCAGGTCGGAGTTGCCAAGCGCCAGCACGCCCCAGTCGGTCAGCACCCAGAGGCCGGCCGCAAAGATCGCACCGATGATGATCGCGCCAAGGACGCCGATGGAGCGCATGGTCGCGACGAGATAGACCATCATCACGACGCCAAGGATGAGGCCGAGAAACACGATCAGGGGCATCTGGTCATCCCAGTTTGCCCGCGCCCAGTTCACGAAGTTCACGCTGGTCGGGTTGAAGATCAAGACGAGCAGGAAAAACGCGCCAAGCCAGCGAAGAAGGATGCCCATAGCCTGTTCCCTGATGATTTCCGGGGTGCAGGATATAGCCACATCTTGCTGCTTACAAACTGGTTTCCGGGCCGGATTGAGACGCGCCGGTTTATTGCTCGCTGCGTTATCCGGGAGACAGTGGGGCGCGCAGATGCGCGGATCGGCGCCGAAAACTGGCAAAAATCGGCCAGTTCGCCTAAAATGGGCAGCATGACAGAGAGCGCGGAATGCGCCCATTGATGAGGAGAGCATCGTGAAATTCAACCTTTGCCTTGTGCTGGCCGTTCTGGCCGTTCCTGGCGCCGCGACGGCGCAGACGATCACCGGCGGCCTGACCTTGAGCTACGGGACCACTGATGGCGGCGACTTTTCCGCCGACATGACGCAGAGCGGTCTTGATGGCCGCATGAACGTGGATTTCGGCAATGGCTTCACCTTTGGCGTTCAGGTCGGCAAGATCGACATGAACGTTGATGGCGGCGGCGGTCTGGGTGGCGAGTTCATCGGGCTGGAAGGTGGCTACCGCTTTGCGGGCGGTTTCAAGCTGGGCGCGTTTGCCGAACAGCTTGCCTTTGCGCCGGACGGATTTCCGATCGACATCACGCTGAAGACCAACGGTTTCACGGCTGGTTACGAGACTGCCGGGCTGGAGGTCGAGGCGTTCATCGCCAACAGCTCGCTCAGCCCGACGGCTTTTGCGGATGTCGATAACAAGGGTGTGACGGTCGGCTACACGGCAGTTCCCGGGCTGCATCTGGGAGCGGCCTACCTGAAGGCCGACCTGTCACAAGGCGGCAGCGAGGCGGACATTGATTTCACCGGCATCGCGGCGAGCTATGCCGCGACCGATGCGATCATCGTGTTCGGAGGGATCAGCCAGTCCGACATTTCGTCAGGCGGGGTGACGGCGCTTGGTTTTGACAGCATGGGTCTTGGGGTCGGCTATGACCTTGGCGCGATGATGGGGGTATCGTCCACGCTGTCGCTGGAAGTGGCGCGGACCGAGCTTTCCAGCTTTGGGTCGAGCACCGATCTGGACACCGTGCGGCTGGGCGTGACCTTCCCGCTGGGCGCGAAGGGGCCGGCGTTGCCGATGAATTCGGTGGCGGATTCGATCCTGAACCCGCGGCATGGCGCGTTCAACGCGGCGCTGACCTCGGCGTTCTGAGGCGGCAGATCGCGGTGATGATCCTGCAGGGCGCGCCAGCACGGCGCGCCCTGCTGCATTTTGGCCGCTTGGCGGGGCGGAATCGGGTTTCGCCCGGGCCGGGTGCCGGATATACGGCTGGCGGTTCACCGGTGGAGGGATGCAATGGCCAATGTCGTCGTCGTGGGCGCCCAATGGGGCGATGAGGGCAAGGGCAAGATTGTCGACTGGTTGTCGGAACGCGCCGATGTGATCGTGCGGTTTCAGGGTGGCCACAATGCGGGCCACACGCTGGTGATCGGCAACACGGTCTACAAGCTGAGCCTGCTGCCTTCGGGGATCGTGCGGGGCGGCAAGCTGTCGGTGATCGGCAATGGCGTGGTGGTCGACCCGTGGCACCTGGTGAGCGAGATTGCCAAGCTGCGCGGGCAGGGCGTGGAGATTTCCCCCGACAACCTGATGATCGCGGAAAATGCGCCCCTGATCCTGCCGGTGCATGGCGAATTGGACCGGGCGCGGGAAAGCCAGACATCGGTTGCCAAGATCGGCACCACCGGGCGCGGCATCGGGCCGGCCTATGAGGACAAGGTGGGCCGCCGGGCCATCCGCGTGGCAGACCTTGGCGATGCGGCGACGCTGGAATTGCGGGTGGACCGGCTGATGGTGCATCACAACGCGCTGCGGCAGGGGCTTGGGATCGCGCCGATCGACAAGGCGGCGCTGCTGGCGCAGTTGCGCGAGATCGCGCCGCAAGTGCTGCCCTATGCGCAGCCGGTGTGGAAGGTGCTGAACGAGGCGCGGCGGGCGGGCAAGCGCATCCTGTTCGAGGGCGCGCAGGGGGCGCTTCTGGACATCGACTTTGGCACCTATCCGTTTGTCACCAGTTCCAACGTGATCGCGGGGCAGGCGGCGACCGGGTCGGGCATGGGGCCGGGGGCGATTGATTTCGTGCTGGGGATCGTGAAGGCCTATACCACGCGGGTGGGTGAGGGGCCGTTCCCGGCCGAGTTGCATGACGCCGATGGCGAGCGGCTGGGCGAACGGGGGCATGAGTTCGGCACCGTGACGGGCCGCAAGCGGCGCTGCGGCTGGTTCGATGCGGTGCTGGTGCGGCAGACCTGCGTCACGAGCGGGGTGAAGGGCATCGCGCTGACCAAGCTGGACGTGCTGGACGGGTTCCCGACGCTGAAGATCTGTGTGGGTTACGATCTGGACGGGGTGCGGCTGGATTACCTGCCGACCGCTGCCGACCAGCAGGCCCGCTGCACGCCGGTTTACGAAGAGATGGAAGGCTGGTCGGAAACCACCGCCGGGGCGCGGTCATGGGCCGACCTGCCGGGGGCGGCGATCAAGTATGTGCGGCGGATCGAAGAGTTGATCCAGTGCCCGGTGGCGCTACTTTCCACCTCGCCCGAGCGGGACGACACGATCCTCGTGACCGACCCGTTCGCGGACTGAAGTGCAGGCGTGAGGGGCAGGCGATGGCGTTGAGTTACAAGGCCCGGCGGCGCTGGGCGCTGGTTATCCTGTTGATCGGGATGCCGCTTTATGTGGTGGCCGCGGTCAATCTGGTGGATTGGATGGAGCGCCCGGCGATCTGGCTGGAGCTGGTGATCTATGTGGCGCTGGGGTTTTTGTGGATGCTGCCGTTCAAGTTCATCTTCACCGGCATCGGGCAGGCCGACCCTGACGCGGCCCCGGACACGGAAAAGGCGGACGGGAAGCCCCCGTCCGCCTGAACTTGGTGGTAACGGTGGTCAGAGCGCCAGACGGCGCGCTTCGGCCAGATAGGGCGAGTCGCTGGCCAGCGTATACTGGCCCCGGCGGACCTTTTCGATCTTGCCGGTGCGCAGAAGCGTGCCGAACGACCGCAAGCCATCTTCGCGCGACGGCGTGATCCCGGCCGGACCACCGGTCAGGCGGCGCATCAGTTGCGGGCGGGTAAAGCTGTCGCGGTTTTCGACGATGGTGGCGTAGGCGGCTGCCGCTTCGAGCCGTTCGGTCAGCGAGGACACGCCCAACTGTTCGACAAATTCGGCAAAGCCCGCGTCATCGGAAAAGATGTTGTCGGTGTCGCCGTCTTCGTCTTCGTCGAATTCGGCGATTGCGGCGGCATACTGGTCATCGGCGACCGGCGCATGCGAGGCTGCCGAGGCGCCGATGGCGTTCGACAGCCGGCCGGGGCGCACGGCAACCATCGGCTGACCGGCGGGCGGCGTGCGGTCGATGCGCTGTTCGGACACCAGCACCAAGGGCGGGGCGGTCATCATGCCGGGGCGGATGCCGGGGCGCTGGCTGGGCTGGGGGCGCACGCTGACTTCGCGGCGCGGGCGGACCACCGGGGCCGAAGGCTCTTCCTCTTCGGGTTGGACGGCGTGGGCGAGGTCGTCGAGGTAGGGGCCGATCTTGGCGGTGGGCGAGGTCAGCGCCTCGCCGGTCACGGCGCGTTCGGCTTCGGTCGCGGCGACGGCGGCCTTGAGATGAGCGATGGCCGACAGGCGGCGGCGGTTTTCGGCGCCTGCCATCTCGTCATCGGCCTGACGCATCAGGCGCGACAGGGCCACCGCTTCGCCCGCGCTGTCGAAGGGGCGGGTCGGATCATCGGCGGGGCTGACGTCGTCGTCGCCGTCTTCGCCTTCGGCACGGCGGATGCGGATGACGCGGGCATTGGCGCGTTTTGGCGCCGTGTCGGCGTCACCGTCGGCGGGGTCGGAGGTGGTGGATTCGGCGGTGGCTTCGGCGGTGGCTTCGGTGGTGGATTCGGCGGTGAGGGATTCCGCAGCCAGGTCGTGGGTGGCCAGATCATCTTTGGCCACGGTTTCCGTAACCGTGGTTTCGGCGACGAAACCATCGGCGAACGTCGCTTCGGCGGCCATCGCTGGCGCTGCTTCGTCTTCGTCGTAAAGCTCTTCAAGCTCCGCGGCGGGCGGCAGGTCGTCACGGTCTGCCAGCGGTTCCAGCGTGGCGGGGCCGTCGTCCTGACCTTTCGTGATCGGCGCGATGGTGTCGTCTGCCGTGTTGATGGCGACGCCGTCGAGTGCGGCGAGGTCTTCGAGGGTGTCGTCTTCTTCGATCACCAGAGCATCGGCGAGCAGCAGCATCGGCTCGGGCGCAGCCGCTGCGCTTTCGTCCTCGTCGTCGCGGTCGTCAAGCAGGAGGCCAAGCCGGGCGACCATGTCATCAACGCCGGCCTTGTCTTCGGGGTCTTCGTCGGGGACGCTGTCGGTAAGGACCAGCGCGGGCATTTCGTCAGGGTCGACCTGGGCCTCGACGGAGGCTTCTGCCGCAATGTCGGCCTGCAAGCCGATGTCGGCCACGTCCTCGAAGGTGTCGCGGGCCGCGGGGGTGAAGTCGACGGGGGCAGGGTTGGCGGGGGCAGGGTTGGCGCTGGCCAGGTCGGCGCTGGCCAGGTCGGCGGGGGCAGGGTTGGCGTCTGCAAGATCGGCGGGGGCAGGGTTGGCGGGGGCAAGATCGGCGGCGAAGTCTTCGGGAAGATAGTCCTCTTCCGCGTCGAGGACCGGGGCGGGCGCCTCGGCGACGGGGGCGCTTTCGGGCGTTACGGGAAGATCGAGGTCTTCGTCCTGCGGGGCCGGGGTGGGGTGGTAGCTGACGGCCTGGCGGATGCGGGCCAGTTTTGCCGCAACGCCGCCGGGGATCACATCGTGCAGGACTGGCAGGTCAGCCTCTGGCGCGGCTTTGGCGGGTTGGTCGGCGGTGGTCACGGGGGCTTCGGCAACCGGGGCCGCAGGTGCCGAGGGGGCGGGGGGCGTGGGGGCTGCGGGAGCGGGGGCGGCGGGAGCGGGGGCGGCGGGAGTGGGGGCGGCGACCTTGGCGGCGGCGGGAATCGGCGCAACGGGGGCTGCAACCTGCGACGGGGCGTCGTGCTGACGCAGGAACACCGAGTTGTCCTGCACCCGCGCCTCGACCATGCGGCTGACTTCGCGTTCGGCGATGCGGTGCAGCATGGCTGCATCCGGGGTGGGCGGTTCGGCGCCGAAGTACCGGTCGTCCGATGCGAGGTCGCGGAAGTATTCCGCAATCGCTTTCATCGTGTTCAGCGGATCGTCAAAGCCTTCCAGCGTGCAGCTGAACGTGCCGTAGGATACCGTCAGGATTTTGCTGTCACCGATCATAGCTCGGACGTCCCTTGTTCACCGAAATTAGCGGATACTAGACCCCACACCCCGCAATACCATCGACAGACCGGGGTAATTTGATGGATGGATTGTGGCCAGCTATGAGAAAATCTGCCTTAATTGGATACAGTTTTGCATGAAATCACCGATTGTCCAATCTTCCCGCGGGATCACATTGGTGGGAGGTGGGCCGTTTTCCGCCCGTGACCTGCGACTTTGCCTGTCACGCGCGCCGCTGGCGGTGGCGGCGGATGGGGGCGCGGACCGCGCGCTGCGCTTTGGAGTGATGCCCGAGGCAGTGATCGGCGATTTCGATTCGCTGTCGGAGGCAGCGCGGGACGCGATTGCCCCGGCGCGGCAGCATCGGCTGGAGGAGCAGACGACAACCGATTTCGACAAGGTGCTGCGGTCGGTCGAGGCACCGGTGTATCTGGCGCTGGGCTTTGCCGGGGCGCGGCTGGATCACGGGCTGGCGGTGTTCAACACGCTGATCCGCCGGGCCGGCCAGCGCTGCATCGTGATCGGGCCGAAGGATGTGGCGTTTGCCGCGCCGCGCGAGCTGCGGTTGACGCTGAAGGTCGGGGATACGCTGTCGCTGTTTCCATTTGCGCCGGTCACGGGGCAGAGCGAGGGGCTGGAGTGGCCGATCGAGGGGATTGCGTTTGCCCCCGGCGGGATGATCGGCACGTCGAACCGGGTGATGCGGCGCGAGGTGCGGCTGGCCTTCGATGGCCCGGGGATGCTGTGCATCGTGCCAAGGGCGCGGCTGGACGCGGTGATCAGGGCGCTGACGGCAGCGGCCTGACGCGGGCGGCAAGACGCTCGCGGTGGATGATGTAGAGGCCGGAGGAGACGATCACCGCGATTCCGGCCCAGGTCATTGCGTTCGGGAAGTCGCCAAAGACGGCGAAGCCGAGTGCCACCGCGACGACGATTTCGGAATAGTGCAGGGGGGCCAGCGTGGCGGAGGGCGCGTATTTCAGCGCGTAGGTCATGCACATGTGGCTGACGGCGGCCCAGAAGCCGACGCCGAACAGCCAGAGCCAGAGGAGGCCTTGCGGCCAGACCGGGTCGAACTCGGCCCAGCCGGTGCCTTCGGCGGCGAGCATCACGGGAAGGCAGATCAGGAGACCTGTCCAGGAGGTGTGAAACTGCATCGTGACGGGGTGCATGTAGGCGGAAATGGCCCGCGTCACCAGCATGTAGAAGGCGAAGAAGAAGGCGGTGCCAAGGGGCCAGAGCGCAACCCAGCCGAACACGGCCAGCGAGGGCTGGATCACCAGAAGCGCGCCGCCGAAGCCCACGGCAGAGGCCGCGATGCGGCGCGGGCCGACATGGTCGCCGAAGATCAGGCTGCCGAGGATCAGCACGATGAACGGCTCGACAAAGGCGATGGCGAGGGCGTCGGCCACTGGCATCACCGCGATGCCCGAGACGAAGGAGAAGGTCGACAGGATCAGGAAGATCGCGCGCAGGATGACAAAGCCGAGCGCGCGGCGCGGCAGGCGCAGGCTCAGGCCCATGAACAAGACGACCGGCAGCATCAGCGCGCCCTGCACCACGAAGCGTGCGGTGGTGATCTGGCCGACCGGGATGCCGCCCTGGGCTGCAAGTTTTGCCGACACGTCGAGCAAGGGCGCAAGGAGGCAGAACACCAGCATCAATACGATGCCGCGAAGGATGCGGTCGTCGGTCATGGCCCCTGACTAGCCCGCCCGGCGCGGCCCTGCCAGCCTGAATGCGACAGGACTGCCAGCGGAATTGAGCGCCTTTCAGGCGCAGGTCATCTTCTCGCCTCTGGCCTGCGGCCAACCGGCTCGGGTCAAGATGAGTATTTGGGAAAAGAGCAAATCACGGGCTTGCTCTTTTCTTCAAATACTCCCGCCGGAGGCAGGGCAGGGCAGGGCCGGGCCGGGCAGGGCAGGGCAGAGCAGGGCAGGGCCGGGGCTGCGGTCAGCAGTTCGGGACGTTGACGGCGAGGCCGCCGAGCGAGGTTTCCTTGTATTTCTCGTGCATGTCGCGGCCTGTTTGCCGCATTGTCTCGATGCAGACGTCGAGGCTGACGAGGTGCTGGCCGTCGCCGCGCATCGAGAGCGAGGCGGCGGAGACGGCCTTGATCGCGCCGAGGCCGTTCCTTTCGATGCAGGGGACTTGCACCAGACCCTTGACCGGGTCGCAGGTCATGCCGAGGTGGTGTTCGAGGGCGATTTCGGCGGCGTTTTCGACCTGTTCGGGGGTGCCGCCCAACACGGCGCAAAGCCCGGCGGCGGCCATTGCGGCGGCGGAGCCGACCTCGGCCTGACAGCCACATTCGGCGCCGGAAATGCTGGCGTTGTGTTTGCAAAGGCCGCCGATCGCGGCGGCGGTCAGGAGGAACTCGCCCACGCGGGAGGTGGAGGCGCCGGGGACGTGGTCGAGGTAGTAGCGCAAGGTGGCGGGGACGACGCCCGCCGCACCGTTGGTGGGGGCGGTGACGACCTGGCCGCCGGCGGCGTTTTCCTCGTTCACCGCCATTGCGTAGAGCGACATCCAGTCGTTGATCGTGTGCGGGGCGGTCATGTTGAGGCCGCGTTCGGCGATCAGGGCGTCGTGGATGCCCTTGGCCCGCCTGCGCACCTTGAGGCCGCCGGGCAGGATGCCGGTGCCCAGCATCCCGCGCGAGATGCAATCGGTCATCACTTGCCAGAGGCGGGCAATGCCGGCGTCGATTTCGGCGGCGCTGCGGAACTTGAGTTCGTTGGCGCGTTTCATCGCGGCGATGGTGAGGCCGGATTTCCGGGCCATCTCCAGCATCTCGGCTGCGGTCTCGAACGGGTAGGGGACGTCGGCGCGGGCCTTGGCCTTGGCACCGTCCGCGTCGGCCAGTTCGGTGGCGGTGAGGACAAAGCCGCCGCCGATCGAGTAATAGGTTTCCTGCAAGATCACGTCGCCTTGCGCGTCGGTGGCCTTGAGGATCATGCCGTTGGCGTGGCCGGGCAGCGCGGGGCCGTAGTCGAAGAGGAGGTCGCGGCCGGGATCGAAGGCGAGGGGGCCGATGCCCGGTGCGTCGATGACGTGGGTTTGCTTGATCTTGGAAAGCGTCACCTCGGCCTTTTCGGCGTCATAGGTGGCAGGCTCGAACCCGGCGAGGCCGAGGATCGTGGCGCGGTCGGTGGCGTGGCCGACGCCGGTGAAGGCGAGCGAGCCGTGCAGCGAGGCGCGCAGGCCGTGGGCGTGGAACGGGCTGGCCTTCAGCGTGGCGAGAAACCGTGCGGCTGCCACCATCGGCCCCATCGTGTGCGAGGACGATGGGCCGATGCCCACCTTGAACATGTCGAAGACGGAAAGGAACATGGGTGGTCCTGTGGTTCGGGGCGCCTAGAGGGCGCTGCCTTCGGGTGGGTTCGGGTCTTGCGGATCGGTGAAGGGGGCGGGGCCAAGCCCTTCGGCGCGGGCGATGACGGGGGTTTCGACACGGCGTTCCTGCGCTTCGGCGAGGCCGCGCAAGGTTGGGTAGTCGGTCAGCGAAAACCAGGGCTTGGCGGTATCGGTGTAAAGCACGCACCAGCGGGCGAGGGTGATCGTGTAGGCCGCAAGCGGGCGGGGTGGGGCGAACAGCGTGGGGTGTTCGGCGGCGGCTTTGTCGAGAAGTGCGAAGTGCCGGTTCATCCGGGCGGTCATGATTTCAGCGTGGGCGGGGTGGGCGTCGACCGGGCAGTAGAGATGCGGGTAGAACATCTGGCGCAGGTCGGCGTGCGCGGTGTTGGAGAGAAAGAACAGCCATTTCAGGAACGGCAGGCGGTCCGGGTCGGCGGGTTTCGGGCCAAGGCCGTGGGTGTCGGCGAGCCAGAGGAGGATCGCGCCGGTTTCCGAGATCGGGCCGTGTGGGGTGATCAGCGTGGGGATCAGGCCTGCGGGGTTCAGGGCGCGGTATTCGGCGCTGTCCTGCTGGCGCGTCCTGCGGTCGACGAGCGCGGTGCGATAGGGGATGCCGGCACCGTCCAGCACCAGCCGGATGATGAGCGAGGCGTTGTCGGGTGCGTAGTGCAGTGTGTACATCTGTGGTCCCCGGGCCAGGCGCACCCTGCGACCCTTCTTGCCGTGCGTCAGGTCGAAAAGCGACCCCTTGCCGACAAAGGCGGCGATCCGGGGCGGTTGGCGTGGCGGAAGTCGCCAGATGTGGCGCGCGGCGTGCCGGAAAACCCTGTAGCCCTTGCAAGGGGTTTGCGATAATCCGAAGGGCGACAGCAGGAGGTAGCCGATGCCCGCCGATCTTTCGCCCATCGACAAGGCCAAGTTCGTTGCCGCCCGCCGCGCGGTGGATTTCGTGGAAAACGGGATGAAGCTGGGGCTTGGCACCGGGTCCACCGCCGCGTGGATGGTGCGCTGTCTGGCCGAGCGGGTGAAGGACGAGGGGCTGCGGGTGGTGGGGGTGCCGACCTCGCGGCGGACGGCTGAGCTGGCGACGGAACTGGGCGTGCCGATCACCACGATGGACGAGGTGAAGTGGCTGGACCTGACGATCGACGGGGCCGACGAGTTTGACCCGAACCTGAACCTGATCAAGGGCGGCGGTGCGGCGCTGTTGCAGGAAAAGATCGTGGCGACCGCGTCCGACCGGATGATCGTGATTGCCGATGCGGCGAAGGAGGTGGCGCAGCTTGGCGCGTTTCCCTTGCCGGTGGAGGTGGTGCCATTTGGCTGGCAGACCACCAAGGCGCTGATCGAGGAGACGCTGTTCAGCATGGATGTGCTGGGGCGTGACGTGGCGTTGCGGATGAACAAGTCAAAGCCCGTCAAGACCGACGAGAACAACTATATCCTTGATCTGTCGCTGAAGCGGATCGGCAATCCGCGGCAGTTGGCGCTGGTATTGAACCAGATTCCGGGCGTCGTGGAGAACGGGCTGTTCATCGACATCTGCGACATCGTGGTGATCGGCCACGGCGACGGACGGGTGACGGTGCGTGACATCAACACCGGCAAGGTCGAGGATGCCTCGGTCGAGGTCGCGGGAAGCGACAACATCTTTGCCGACCTTGGCGACTGACTTTCCAATCGCTACGGCTTGGCTGCAACTGTCTGAAAATAGGTGTGTTCCGCCAGGGCATGGAATTGCGCCGCGGGTTTTGATCCCTTCGAACCGCCGGGCGGCGGCCTGTTTGGTGGCCTGCGCAGCATGCAAGAAGGAAGAAGACGAACAAAGTAGCCCTGCAAAGTAGTCCTGGCAGCGGTTCCGGGTCTTGGCGCCGGGATCGGGCAAGTCCATGCCCATCATTGCCAGCACCGAAGACAACGGCTCGGACGAATTCCAGTCGCCGGGTATCCGGATTCCGCTTGGGCCGGACACCACGACGCGCAACAACCTGACCACCACTTGTCGGCCGGGGCTGGCTGCGGCGTGGGCTTCGGCTTTCGACTGACGCGAGGCGGTTTTTCTGGTTGCGATCATCCGGCGGTTCCCTCGCCGGGTGTTTTCGTTGGTGTGACGACACCTTCCGAAGACCTCGCGAATGGGTTAAGCGTGGATGGTCTGAGGTTTGGCGAGAGTTCGGCAATGGTTTTCGACTACGATCTCTTTGTCATCGGCGGCGGGTCCGGCGGGGTGCGTGCGGCGCGCATCGCGAGTGGCGAGCATGGCGCCAAGGTCGGGCTGGCCGAGGAAAGCCGGATGGGCGGCACCTGCGTGATCCGGGGCTGCGTGCCGAAAAAGCTGATGGTGTTCGCATCGGGCTTTCCCGAAGCGATGGCGGATGCGCGGGCTTACGGGTGGGACGTGACGGTCGGCGGTTTTGACTGGCCGCGCTTTCGCACCACGCTGGAGGCGGATCTGGACCGGCTGGAGGCGGCCTATCGCACCACGCTGACCAATGCGGGCGTGACGATCCATGATGCGCGGGCCACGCTGGTTGATGCGCACACGGTGCGGCTGGCGGACGGGACGACGGTCCGCGCGCGGCATGTTCTGGTGGCGACCGGGGGGCGGCCGTTCGTGCCGCAGATACCGGGGGCGGAATTGGCGGTCACGTCGAACGAGATGTTCCATCTGCCGCAGTTGCCGAAGCGGGCGCTGGTGGTGGGCGGCGGTTACATCGCATCGGAGTTTGCCTGCATACTGAACGGCTTGGGCGTTGAGGTGTGCCAGTATTACAGGGGCGCGCAGATCCTGCGAGGGTTCGATGACGAGGCTCGCGGCCATGTCGCAACGGCGATGGCGGCGAGCGGGATCACCATCCAGTGCGGCACCGACGTGCTGCGGCTGGAAAAGACCGACACCGGAATCGCGGCGGTGGCGACGGACGGGTCGAGCCGCGAGTTCGATCTGGTGATGTATGCCACCGGGCGGCATCCGAATACCGAAGGGCTGGGCCTTGAGGCGCTGGGCGTGGCGTTCGGCCGCCAAGGGCAGATCGTGGTGGACCGCTTCAGCCAGACGGCGGTGCCGTCGATCTTTGCGGTGGGCGATGTGACGGGGCGGGTGAACCTGACGCCGGTTGCGATCCGCGAGGGACATGCCTTTGCCGATACGGTGTTCGGTGGCAAGCCCACGGTATTCGATCATGACCTGATCGCATCGGCCGTCTTTACGCGGCCCGAACTGGGCTCGGTCGGGTTGGGCGAGGAGGCGGCGCGGGAGCGGGAGCCGGTCGAGGTGTATTCCACCGCGTTCCGGCCGATGAAGACGGCATTTGCCGGGCGACCCGACCGGGTGATGATGAAGCTGATCGTCAGCCAAGAGACGCGCAAGGTGCTGGGTTGCCACATCGTGGCGCCTGAAGCGGGTGAAATGATCCAGCTTGCCGCCATCGCAATCGGGATGGGCGCGACCAAGGAAGACTTCGATCGCACCTGTGCGGTACATCCCACGATGGCCGAAGAGTTGGTGACAATGCGAAAACCCGTGAGAATAGCCTGACGCCGGGGGTTGGACCGCTTGATTTTCGGCCCCTCGTAACCAGTTATGGCAAGAGACAAAGGGAAAGGTTTCAGTAAATGGCAGGAAGTGGCGGTCCTTGGGGCAGCGGAGGCGGCTCTGACGGGGACGACCGGAACGGCAAGGGCGGAGGCGGCGAGGATCGTCGTGGCCCGCGCAAGGGTGAATCCGGGCCGCAGATCCCCGAGATCGACCAGTTGGTGAAGCGCGGTCAGGAACAGATCCGTGTCCTGATGGGCGGGCGCGGGCGTGGCAATCTTGGCGGCGGCGGCGGACCGGGTGGCCCTGGCGCCGGCGGGCCTTTGGTGACCAAGCAGGGTGTGGCGCTGGGTGTGCTGGCCTTGGGCGCGCTGTGGGCGTTCATGTCGTTCTACACGGTGCGGCCGGAAGAACGGTCGGTCGAGCTGTTCCTTGGCGAAAGCTCCGGGATCGGCAGCCCCGGTCTGAATTTCGCGCCCTGGCCGATCGTCACCTATGAAAAGGTGCAGGTCACCGGCGAACGGATTACCGAGATCGGCACTGGCGAGGCCGGGTCCGAGACCGGACTGATGCTGACGCGCGATCAGAATATCGTCGATATCGGCTTTCAGGTGGTGTGGAACATCGCCGACCCCGAGGGCTATCTGTTCAACCTGGCCGACCCCGAGGATACGATCCGCGCGGTCAGCGAAAGTGCCATGCGTGACATCGTGGCGCGGTCGGAACTGTCGCCGATCCTGAACCGCGACCGTGGCGTGATTGCCGCGGACGTGCAGACGGCGGTGCAATCGACGCTGGACAGCTACAACGCGGGGATTTCAGTGATCCGCGTCAACCTGCAGCGCGCGCAGCCGCCGCGCGAGGTGATCGACGCGTTCCGCGAAGTGCAGGCAGCCCAGCAACAGCGCGACACGTTGGAAAAAGAGGCCGATGCCTATGCCAACCGGGTCACCGCAGGTGCCCGTGGTGCCGCGGCTCAGCTGGAAGAAGAGGCCGAGGCCTACCGCGCCCAGGCCGTGAACAACGCGGCGGGTGAAACCGCGCGGTTCATCTCGGTTTACGATGAATATGTGAAGGCGCCAGAGGTTACCCGGCGGCGGCTTTATCTGGAAACGATGGAAAAGGTGCTGGGTGGGATGAACAAGGTGATCCTTGACGGCGTCTCGGGCGGCGAGGCTGGTCAGGGCGTGGTGCCCTTCCTGCCGCTGAACGAACTGAACCGGATGCCCACGCCGCAAGCTGGCGGACAGGGTGCCGGGCAGGCTGCAGGCTCTAACACGGGAGCGACCAACTGATGCGCGCGATGTATGTCATTCCCGTGATCGTGGTGGTGCTGGTGGCCATCCTGTCGTCGTTGTTCATCGTTGATGAACGCAAGAAGGCGCTGGTGCTGCAATTCGGCCAGGTCACCCAGGTCAAGACCGACCCCGGTTTGGGCTTCAAGGTGCCGTTCATTCAGGAGGTGGTCTATTACGAGGACCGTATTCTGGGCCTGCCGACGACGCCGATCGAAGTCACGATGCTGGACGACCGCCGTCTGGTGGTCGATGCCTTTGCGCGCTGGCGGATCGTTGATCTGGTGACGTTCCGCGAGGCGGTCGGCACCGGTGGCGAGACGCAGGCGTTGCGGCGTCTGGAAGGGATCGTCAACCCGGCGATCCAGGAAGTGCTGGGCTCGGTTCCGTCAAGCCGGGTGTTGTCGGAAGACCGCACGGGGCTGATGAACCAGATCCGCGACATCGCCCGCCGCCAGGCGCTGGCGCTGGGCATCGACGTGATCGACGTGCGTCTTACCCGCACGGATCTGCCGGAGCAGAACCTGGAAGCGACGTTTGCGCGGATGCGGGCAGAACGTGAACGCGAGGCGGCGGACGAAATCGCGCGCGGTGGTGAAGCGGCGCAGCGCGTGCGGGCAGCAGCGGACCGGACGGTGGTGGAACTGACCTCGGACGCGCGGCGCAAAGCCGAAGTGATCCGCGGCGAGGCCGACGCCGAACGCAACGCGATCTACGCCGAAGCCTTTGGCCGCGACCCGGAGTTCTTTGCCTTCACCCGGTCGCTGACAGCCTATGAGCGCGCCCTGCAATCGGGCAACTCGTCAATCGTGATGCAGCCGGACAGCGAGTTCTTCGAGTATCTGCGCAGCTACGACATCCCGGCGCCGAAAGCGCCGGCGGCAGTCGCGCCGGCACCATGAGTGTGATGGCGCTTGCCCTTGGGCTGGTGCTGATCGTGGAGGGGCTGGCGCTTGCGCTGGCCCCTTCGCGCATGGAAGAGGTGCTGCGCCTGATCGCTAGCATCAGCCGCGACCAGAGACGGCTGATCGGGCTGGCCGCACTGGCGACAGGCACGGTACTGGTGTGGTCGGGGCAGCGGGCGCTGGGGTTCTGACATAATATTCACATCCGTTTGAAGCGGCGTGACGGGGTTTGCATTGTGTCCGGGCTTTACTATCTGTTCTTCTACACATGACGCGACCTGGGCTCTTCGCCCCACTTCTGCGCCGAACCTACCGTTGAACAGGAGTTCGCAACCGTGCCCGACTTGACCCCTTCCATCCGCAGCGCCTTGCGGTCCAGCACACTACTGGCGCTGGTGCTGGGCTTTGGCCTTTCGCTTGTGCCCGCGCATGAGGCAGAGGCGTTCGGCGCGCCGGAAAGCTTTGCCGAGCTGGCCGACCAGATCAGCCCGTCGGTGGTGAACATCACCACCAGCGCTCTGATCGCCGCCCCCGCCGATGGCATGCCGATGGTGCCCGAAGGCAGCCCGTTTCAGGATTTCTTCGATGATTTCAACAACCGTGGCGGTGGCAACGGCGGGCCACAGCGGTCCGAGGCGCTTGGCTCGGGCTTTGTGGTGTCCGAGGACGGCTACATCGTCACCAACAACCACGTGATCGAAGGCGCCGACGAGATCAGCATCGAGTTCTTTTCCGGCGTCAAGCTGCCGGCAAAGCTGGTCGGCACCGATCCCAAGACCGACATCGCGCTTTTGAAGGTTGAGAGCGATACGCCGCTGCCGTTTGTAACCTTCGGCAACTCTGACCTGATGCGGGTTGGCGACTGGGTGATGGCGATGGGCAACCCGCTGGGCCAAGGGTTCTCGGTCAGCGCGGGCATCGTGTCGGCCCGGGGGCGCGAGCTGTCCGGCACCTATGACGATTACCTGCAGACCGACGCCGCGATCAACCGGGGCAACTCGGGCGGGCCGCTGTTCAACATGGACGGGCAGGTGATCGGGGTGAACACCGCGATCCTGTCGCCGAATGGCGGGTCGATCGGGATCGGGTTCTCGATGGCGTCGAACGTGGTGACCAAGGTCGTCGACCAGTTGAAAGAGTTCGGCGAAACCCGGCGCGGCTGGCTGGGCGTGCGCATTCAGGACGTGACGCCGGATGTGGCCGAGGCGATGGGTCTGGAAGAGGCGAAGGGTGCGCTGGTTACCGACGTGCCGGACGGCCCGGCGAAAGAAGCGGGCGTGACGGCGGGTGACGTGATCACCATGTTCGCGGGCCAGCCGGTTGGTGATGCGGGCGATCTGACGCGCCGTGTGGCCGATGCGCCGATTGGCGAGGCGGTGCCGGTGATCGTGCAGCGCGAGGGCAAGACCGAGACGCTGCAGGTGACCTTGGGCCGACGCGAAGAGGCCGAAGCGGCACCTATTCCGGCGGCATCGCCAGCGCCGGCCGAGCCGAAGGAACTGCAATCGCTGGGCCTGACGCTGACGCCGCTGAACGAAGAGCTGCGCGGCGGGCTGGGCCTGGATGCCGGGGCCGAAGGGCTGGTGGTGACGGCGGTGGATCAGGCGTCCGAGGCCTTTACCAAGGGGCTTCGCGAGGGTGACCTGATCACCGAGGCCGGCCAGCAGAAGATCGTGCGGTTGCAGGATCTGGAAAACCGCATCGCCGAGGCCAAGGGGGCGGGGCGCAAGTCGCTGTTGCTGCTGGTCCGGCGCGGCGGTGATCCGCGGTTTGTCGCGCTGTCGATCGAGTAAGGCAGGCGGCTGGTTGAGAATGCTGGTGGCAGGATGACCTTCTGCCACCAGGTCGTCTTTCAAGGCTGGTCGCCCGCCCTGACCCCGTCGAAGCGGAAGGCGGGGTCAAGCAGGCGGTCCAGCATCGGCGACAGATCTTCGATCAGGTCGGCCACCACATGCACCACTCCCGCCTCGCGTTGCAGCCGCCCGGTGACGCGCAACAGCCGCCCTGCGATCACCGCACGGCGGAAGCGTTCGTAGATCTTGGCCCAGACGACGACGTTGCAGGTGCCGGTCTCGTCCTCCAGCGTGACGAAGATCACGCCCTTGGCCGTGCCGGGGCGCTGGCGCACCAGCACCAGCCCCGCGACGCAAACCCGCGCGCCGCCCGGCGGCTCGTTCAACCTGGCAGCCGGCAGCGCCTGCGGCGGGCGCGGCCAGTGCGGCGGGCTGCGATCGGCGGCGGCCGGTGGGGGCATGGGGCTGCTCCGGTTGTTCACTTTGTGTTCTAGTGCAGATGCGGCGGTTTGCCAATGCCGGGTCTGCCGCAGGCTCTGGCAAAGTGCCGGAACTTCGCCTATGTCGGGGGCGAAGGTTTCAGGGGAAGACGATGGCGAAGATCACTTACGTGGAACATGGCGGCAAGGAACATGTGGTCGAGGTGGCCAGTGGCCTGACGGTCATGGAAGGCGCGCGGGACAACGGAATTCCGGGGATCGAGGCCGATTGCGGCGGCGCCTGCGCCTGTTCCACCTGCCATGTCTACGTCGATCCGGCCTGGGTCGGCAAGCTGCCGAAGAAGGACAGCATGGAAGAGGACATGCTGGATTTCGCCTGGAACCCCGATCCGCTGCGGTCGCGCCTGACGTGCCAGTTGAAGGTGTCGGACGCGCTGGACGGCTTGCGCGTGCAGATGCCGGAAAAGCAGATCTGATGCGTCTGGCGCTGGCCTTGGCCCTGATGGCCGGAGCCGCGCAGGCGCAGGACCGGATTGTCGGGGCCACGCTGTCGGCCCCTACCGAGCGCTATGACCACGGTGTCCTTGGTGATGCGGTCGAGTGGGGCGCGCTGGACATCGTGCTGGCCGGCGGTGGTCGGGTGACCATAACGCTGCCGGAAAGCCGGGTGTTCGAAGATATCGAGGCCCGCCTTGCCGACCTTGATGGCGATGGCGATCCCGAAGTGGTCGTGGTTGAAACCGACCTGACGCGCGGCGCGTCGCTGGCCGTTTACGGCGCGCGCGGAGGGATTGCCGCCACACCGTTCATCGGTCAGCGGCACCGCTGGCTTGCGCCTGCCGGGATCGCGGACTTCGATGGCGACGGGCGGGTTGAGATGGCCTATGTCGACCGACCGCATCTTCTGGCCGAGCTTGTGTTTGTGCGGCTGGACGGCGACCGCCTGGTGGAAACCGCGCGGTTGGCGGGCCTGACCAACCACCGGATCGGGGATGCGTTCATCTCGGGTGGGGTGCGGGACTGCGGCACGGGGCCCGACCTGGTGCTGGCATCGAAGGACTGGTCGCAGGTGATGCGCGTGCGGCGCGGTGTGGTGGCGGTGATCGGGCCGATGCCGGACACGGGGCTGGCTGTTCCTGCCTGCTAGTCCGTGCTTTGCGGCAGGCGGTCGGATTTCTTGCGCACCAGCGTGCTGCGCAGATCGTGCATCGCCAGCAACAGGGCATCGGTGACGGCTTCAAGCTGGGTGTCGGTTGCGCGCGCCTGCGCCCATTGCGTGGTAAGGTTCAGGTGGTCGACGGCGCGCAGGATGTCATCAACATCGCGCGCGGCGAGTTGCGCGATCCGTGCGTCCCGCCACGCAGTGATGGCCGCAAGGTCGGCCTCGGACAGCACCACTTCGCCATGCGGTTTGACGGTGCCGTTCTTGACGTTGACGGTGGCGATTTCGTCCAGTTCGATCCGGCGCTGGCGGTTTTCGGTATCGACCCGAAACACCACCGCGCCGTTTTCGCGGATGCGAAAGTAATACTCCGGCAGATCGTCCGCCATAACAGCCCCTATTTCAGCCCCTAGTTCAGCGAGGCGCAGAACCGCTGGATGCGGGCGCAGGCGTCGCGCAGAACCTCGTCGGCGGTAGCGTAGCTGACGCGGAAGTTTGGCGATAGCCCGAAGGCCGCGCCGAACACCACGGCGACGCCGGTTTCTTCCAGAAGCGCGGTGGCGAAAACCTCGTCATTGGTGATGACGGTGCCGCCGGGGGTAGCCTTGCCGATACAGCCGGAAATGTCCGGGTAGACGTAGAACGCGCCTTCGGGCGTCGGGCAGGTGATGCCTTCGGCTGCGTTCAGCATCGACACCACCAGATCGCGGCGGCGCTGAAACAGGGCGCGGTTCGGGGCGAGAAAATCCTGCGGGCCGCTCAGAGCCTCAAGCGCAGCATACTGGCTGACCGAGCAGGGGTTCGAGGTGGACTGCGACTGGATCGTGCCCATCGCCTTGATCAATGCCACCGGGCCAGCGGCATAGCCGATACGCCAGCCGGTCATCGCATAGGCCTTGGAGACGCCGTTGCAGGTGAGGGTGCGGTCGTAAAGGCCGGGCTCGACTTCAGCGGGGGTGCAGAACTGGAAATCGTCGAAGACGAGGTGTTCATACATGTCGTCGGACATCACCCAGACGTGGGGGTGGCGCATGAGGACGTCGGTCAGCGCCTTCAGTTCCGTGCGGGTGTAGCCGGCCCCGGTGGGGTTCGATGGCGAGTTGAAGATGAACCATTTGGTTTTGGGGGTGATGGCGGCTTCGAGTTGTTCGGGGGTCAGCTTGAAGTTCGTGCCGATCCCGCATTCGACCGCGACGGGCGTGCCGCCGGCCAGCAGCACCATGTCGGGGTAGGATACCCAGTAGGGCGCGGGGATGATGACCTCGTCGCCGGGGTTACAGGTGGCCATCAGGGCGTTGTAGAGGATCTGCTTGCCGCCGGTGCCTACCGAGACTTGCGCGGGCGTGTAGGTCAGGCCGTTTTCGCGCAGGAATTTGGAGCAGATCGCGGCCTTCAGTTCGGGGATGCCATCGACCGGCGTGTAGCGGGTCTTGCCTGCGTCGATCGCGCGCTTGGCGGCGTCGCGGATGTTTTCGGGGGTGTCGAAATCGGGTTCGCCTGCGCCAAGGCCGATCACATCCTTGCCTTCGCTTTTCAGCGCCTGCGCCTTGGTCGTCACCGCGATGGTGGGCGACGGTTTGACCCGCGCCAGAGTGTCGGACAGGAAGGCCATGCGGTGCGTCCTTTTCAGGCGGGGTGGAAATGCGGGCAGGGTGGAAGTGCGGGCAGGGTGGAGTTTCACCGCGGCCTGTCTTAGGGTGCGCGCCGCAAGGGTTCAAGCAGGATCGGGTGGCAGATGGACGAAACGGCTGATGCGCGCCTGAAGCGGTTGTCGATGCGGTCATGGCGGCGTGGCACCAAGGAGATGGATCTGGTGCTCGGGCCGTGGTCCGACGTGCATCTGGCTGGGCTGGGGCCCGACGATCTGGAGACCTATGAGCTTTTGCTGGCCGAAAATGATCAGGATCTGATGGCGTGGATCCTGGGCCAAGGCGAGGCACCGGCGGCGATTGCGCCTCTGTTGGGCAGGGTCGCGTCCCATGCCAAGGACAGGCTGACGCGGCGCGGCTAGCGGTCGGCTGGCGCCTTGGCCAACAAAAACACATCAGTTTACGAAATGTTTTCCCTTTGTGCTGATTCTACCCCTGCTTTTGGGGAGACCGCACATGACACATAATGCTTCCTTGCTTGACGGATCGCAGACGGCGTTCCTCGGCTGTTACCTTGACAACCTTGCGCTGGTGGAACGGCTGCACCGGCTGCTGCTGGATGTGATCAAGGACGACTTCGAACGTATCGGGATACTTGAGATCAATTCGGTGCAGGCGCTGCTGCTGTTCAACATCGGCGAAAACGAGGTGACGGCGGGCGAGTTGAAATCACGTGGCTATTACCAGGGCTCGAACGTCAGCTACAATCTGAAGAAGCTGGTCGATCTTGGTTACATGCACCACCAGCGGTCCGAGATCGACCGCCGCTCGGTGCGGGTCAGGCTGACGGAAAAGGGTCGCCGGGTCCGGGGGCTGCTGTCCGACCTGTTCGCCCGCCATGCCGAGGCGATGGAGCGGCGTCAGCTTGTCGACGCTTCCGGGATGGATGACATCAACACCTCGCTGAAGCGGATGGAACGGTTCTGGACCGAACAGATCCGGTATATCTATTGATCGACAGGGCAGGCGTCGCGGGGGGTCAGTTGACCTTTCGGCCCGGCAGGAACGGCAGGGGCGCCACAGGCACGCCGTCCTCGATCAGCTTTTTCGCCTCGTCGGGCTTTGCCTCGCCGTAGATCGCACGTTCGGGTGCTTCGCCGGAATGGATCCGCCGCGCTTCGGTCACGAAGTTCAGGCCGACGTATTCCGAGTTTTCTTCGATCTGCCGCTTCAACTCGGCCAGCGCCGCCTCGACCGCAGTGCCGGGTTCCGACAGGGGCCGCTGGTTCACGGGCATTGCTCCTGCATTTCGTGCCGGGCGGACCGTGGGGGCCATCAGATCCTTGGCCACCGCTGTCGCTCCGCAGATCGGGCAGGCAATGTGGCCGGCGGCGTGCAGGCTTTCAAAAGCTGTCCCGTTCTGGAACCAGCTGTCAAAGCCGTGGCCGGCGTCGCATCTGAGGGAGTATCGGATCATCCCGGTTTCGCCTTGGTGCTGTCAGCATAGCTAAGGGTTCGGTCCGTGGCGTCAATGCCCTAACGTGGCACCCCAAATCTTCGCCCTACCCGGCACGCACCGTTCAGTGGCCGCCGTCAGGCCCGATCGGCGCGGCGCGGCCTTCGGAGGCGGGGGTGAAACCTGCGATCAGCCGGGCCAGGTCCGGCTCGTCCACCGCAGCGGCGGCTTCGGCGGGGGAAAACCAGCGGCGCGTGCGGACCTTTACCTCGGGGAACTTGTCGGCAAGGCTGTCGACCTTGACGCCATAGACTGTCACGGCGCAGGGAACCGCAGCCTCGGGCGTGAGGCATTTCATGTAGCCAAAGCGGCCAAGGCAGACCGGGTTCACCTGTCCGCGCACACCGGCCTCTTCCCACGCCTCTTGCGCGGCGGCCGCCTCTGGCGCGCGCCCGGTCATCGGCCAGCCCTTGGGGATGACCCAGCGCCCGGTTTCACGGCTGGTGATCAGCAACACCTCGATCGATGTGCCATTGCGCCGCCAGCACAGGGCGCCATACTGGATAAGGGTGCCCTGCGCGCCCTTGGCACCACGTGCCACGATCTTGTCCTGCCTGCTCATTTACCAAACCCATCCGGCCGCCTGTTTTCCAGGTCTGACCTCTGCTCATCACTCAAACCTCAATGTAACATAAATTTCCCATGTTTCACAGGCTTTTCCCGGAAATTTGACCGATCCGTCGGGCGGATTACATCTGACGCTCATGAACCGGCCGAGGGCACCCGAAATGCGACTTGTTCCGCTTATCTTCTGCGCACAGCTTGCCTGCCTGCCCGCCTTTGCCGGAGGGTTCAGTTTTGCGTCGATCGACGGCGGGAAGATCGACCTGGGCGACTGGGCGGGAAAGCCGGTGCTGGTGGTCAACACCGCCTCGCTCTGCGGGTTTGCCGGGCAGTACGACACGTTGCAGGCGATGCACGAGAGGTATGGGCCGCAAGGCGTGCTGATCCTTGCGGTGCCGTCGGACGATTTCAATCAGGAGCTGGACGACGAGGCCGCGGTCAAGGATTACTGCGAGGCGAATTTCGACCTGACCCTGCCGATGACCGAGATCACCAAGGTTACGGGGCCCGGGGCGCATCCGTTCTATGCCTGGGTGGCGGCAGAGGCGGGGTTCACCCCGGCGTGGAATTTCAACAAGGTGCTGCTGGCTCCCGATGGTAGTGTTGCGGGAACCTGGGGGTCGGCGGCGGCACCCGATGGCCCGGCGATTGCAGGGCAGATCGAGGCGATGCTGCGGTGACAGGGGCGCCTGGCGCTGCGAACGACGCGACCTTCATCGGATCGGAGATCTACCGCATGTCATCCTACGGCAAGGCGCATCCGCTGCGGGTGGCTCGGGTGTCGACGGTGATGGACCTGTCGCGCGCCCTGGGCTGGTTGCCACCGGAGCGGTTTCGCGCCAGCCCGCGCGCCAAGCCGGCAGCGCTCGCGCTGTGGCACGACCCCGACTACATCGCGGCGTTGCAGGCCGCCGAGGTGGCAGGCGAGGCCACCGACGAGATGCGCGCCCGCTATCATCTGGGCACCCTGTCGAACCCGGTGTTCCCCGAGGTGTTTCGTCGCCCGGCGACCGGTGCCGGCGGGGTAATGCTGGCGGCGGAATTGCTGGCGGCGGTGCCGGGGGCGATCCATGTGCCGGGAGGTGGCACGCATCACGGGCTGCAAGGCAGGGCGAACGGGTTTTGCTATCTGAACGACGTGGTTCTGGGCATCAAGGTGATGTTGCGGGCGGGTCTGTCGCGGATCGTCTATGTCGACATCGACGCGCACCATTGCGACGGGGTGGAGGCGGCCTTTGCCCACAACCCGGCGGTGCGGATGATCTCGGTGCATGAAGAGGGGCGCTGGCCCTTTACCGGGGCGCTTTGCGATACCGGGGGCGGCAGTGCGTTCAATCTTCCGGTGCCGCGCGGGTTCAACGACAGCGAGATGCGGGCGGTTCTGGACGGGCTGATCCTGCCACTGGTGGAGGAGTTTCGGCCCGAGGCGCTGGTCCTGCAATGCGGGGCGGATTCGCTGCTGGAAGACCCGCTGTCCCGTCTTGCCCTGTCGAACCGCGCGTATCTGGAGGTTGTGGCAGGCCTGCAGCATGCCGCGCCACGGGTGTTGGTGCTGGGGGGAGGCGGCTACAATCCCTGGTCGGTGGGGCGGCTTTGGACGCTGATCTGGGGCCGTCTGAATGGCCGAGAGGTGCCGGACCGGCTGCCCGCCGAGGCCGAGGCGGTGCTGCGCGCCCTTGGCTGGAACGGTGGGACGCGGCCCTTGCCGGGCGAGGCGATGCTGACCACCTTGCTTGATCCACCGCGCGAGGGGCCGGTGCGGCCCGAGGTTCGCGCCCGTCTGGCCGAGTTGGCGGCGCGATGATCCGGGCCTTTGTCGCGATCAGCCTTCCCGATGACGTGCGTGCCCTGCTGGCGGTGCAGCAGTTCCTGACGCCGCTGCCGCGAAAGGTGGAGCCCTCGCTGCTGCACCTGACGCTTGCGTTTCTGGGCGAGGTATCGGGCGAGGTGCTGGAAGCCGCGCATGACCGGTTTGCCACGCTACGGGTGCCGGGGTTCAGCGTGCGACTGCGCGGCTTCGGTCTTTTTGGCGGCGAGCGACCGCGGGCGTTCTGGGCTGGGGTGGAACCGAGCGAACCGCTTGCCTGTCTGCAGGGCAAGGTGGCGCAGGCTGCGCGACAGGCAGGGTGCAAGGTGGAGGCGCGCCGCTTTGTGCCGCATGTGACCTTGGGCCGATTTCCGCCGCCCGGCCGGACCCAGACGATGCGGCTGGAGCGCGCTGTGGTAGATGGCGCTGGGTTTGTGGCTGGCCCGTGGGACGTGACGGATTTCTGCCTGCTGCAAAGCCATCCTGGCCCGAAAGGGCCGCGTTACGACGAATTGGCGCGCTACCCGCTTTCTTGACAACCGCAGGGGGGTCATGCAGCAGGGGGGCAGCCTGACAGGAGAGTTCTTGTGAAGATTGCCAACCGTGAGATCGGACCGAACCACCCGCCTCTCGTGATTGCCGAGATCGGCATCAACCACGGCGGCGACCTGACGGTCGCCAAGGAGATGGTCCGGCTGGCCGCTGGCGCGGGCTGCGAGATGGTCAAGCACCAGACCCACATCATCGACGACGAAATGACCGAAGAGGCGAAGTCGATCTTTCCGCCCAACGCGGACGTGTCGATCTGGCATGTGATGGAGCGCTGCGCGCTGTCGCTGGACGAAGAGGCAGAGCTGAAGCGCTATACCGAAAGCCTGGGGATGATCTGGATTTCGACGCCGTTTTCGCGGGCGGCAGCGGATTTCCTCGAAACGCTGGACGTGCCGGCCTACAAGATCGGGTCGGGAGAAGCGGACAACCTGCCGCTCATTCGCCACATCGCGCGCAAGGGCAAGCCGGTGATCCTGTCGACGGGGATGCAGACGATCGAGACGATCCGCCGGTCGGTCGCCATTCTGGACGCGGCGGGGATCGACTATGCGCTGCTGGAATGCACCAACCTTTACCCCTCTCCGCCTGAAATTGTTTCTTTGCAGGGGGTTACCGACTTGAAGGCCGCGTTTCCGCGTGCGGTCGTGGGGTTTTCCGACCATTCCATCGGGCCTGAAATGGCGCTGGCCTCGGTGGCGCTGGGGGCGTGCATCCTGGAGCGGCACTATACCGACACGCGCTATCGCAAGGGGCCGGACATCACCTGTTCGATGGACCCGGCCGAGTTGCGCTTCCTGATCGACCGCAGCCGCGAGATCCACACCGCGCTGCATAACCCCAAACGGCGCACCGAAGCCGAAGAGCCGGTCTACCGCTTTGCCCGCGCCTCTGTGGTGGCTGACCGCGACCTGCCCGACGGTCATGTGATCGCGGAGGCGGACATCTGGGCGCGGCGGCCCGGGTCGGGCGAGATCGCGGGATATGATTTCGACAAGGTGATCGGCAAGCGGTTGAAGCGCGCGGTGACGCGAAACACCCAGTTGAAGTGGGGGGATCTGGGGTGATCCCGAGGTGGAAGGTAAAGAGGGAGCTTGGTAGATTAGGTCAACAACTGCAGGCGATCCCGGAAGCGGTCTGGGAGCCCTTTGCCCAACGGTTCCATGACCGAGACCTTCAGCGCGGGTTTCCGGTGACCGAGGGAGCGTTGCCCGAACGCGACAAGATCGCCATCGTGCTGTGCTGGCAGCCGGGCGGGCTGGCGGCCTCGTTTCTGTTGATGCTGGATCACCTTCATTCGGCCGGCTATGCGCCTTTTGTCGTGTCAAACGCGCCGTTGTCGGGCGCGGACCACGATGCGCTGCGGCCACGCGCATGGCGGGTGATGGAGCGGCCCAATTTCGGTTATGATTTCGGTGGTTACCGCGACGGGCTGGCGATGCTGCGTCGCTGGGAGGTTGTGCCGAAGCGGGTGGTCATCCTGAACGACAGCATCTGGTTTCCGCTGTGGCCCGGAGACCGCACGCTGGAAAGGATGGAGGCTGCGCCGTTTGACGTTGTGGGCACCATCCTGCGTGCGGGCAATGGCGTTTCGTTTCTGGAATCCTATTTCTTTTCGATCAACGGGGCTGTGCTGGCCAATCCCGGATTTCGCGCGTTCTGGGATGAGCTTGGCCTGACATCGAACAAGTACAAGGTCATCCGCCGTGGCGAGCGCGGATTTGGCGTGGCACTGACCCACGCCGGGATCAGCATGGGCCCCCTTTTCAGCGCCGATGATTTCCTGGCGGGTCTGGCGCAGGCAGATGACGCCACCCTGCGCACGATCCTTCGGTTTGCCGCCCACGCCGATCGCCGGATCGTCACCAAGGCGCATGACCTTGCCGCCGAAGACCCTGACGCCACGTGGCGGACGCGCGCGGATGGGTTCCTGCGCGGTGTGCTTGATCGCGCACAATTTTACAGCACGTTTCCAGTTGGTGCGGCGATGATCGGGTATCCGGTCTTGAAGAAGTCATCCGAGCCTGTTGGCATCCAGTGGCGGGCAGCGTTTCTGAGGGCTGTGGAAACGGGCGACATTCCGCCACTAGTGCCCGACTTGGTTGACGAGATCGCGGCGCGGACTTTTGAATCACTCTAACGGAGTAGAATATGCGCGCGGATCGTGAATCGAAGGACCAAAGCGAGGGCGATAAGATCCCACTGGATCCGGCGGCACTTGCAATAAGCCTGGCGGATGCCTTGCATCAAAGAGCCAGTCGTCCCCTTCACAATATGCTATTGTATGTCGAATTAAATTTGATGCGTCTGGCGCTGAATTTTGAGCGACTTATTCCTCAAAAAAGATATCAAAAGATTGTCCGACAGGTGGCAAAACGAGATGTCGGAAGATTCAAGGACCTCGCAACAAGGGCATCAGGTCGAAAGCATAATAGAGACAGTGGCGATGCCATGCGATCTGAAGAGTACGTTCCGTATAGTGAGATTGCATCTCAATCCAGCGGCGGTGCGCGTGCAATAGCATTCTATCTGCCGCAATTCCACCCCTTTCCAGAGAACGATGCGTGGTGGGGCAAGGGATTCACCGAGTGGACAAATGTTGGCAAGGCTAAGCCTCTGTTTGAAAATCACTACCAACCGCATTGTCCAATCCATCTGGGATATTACGATCTGCGAATCCCCGAGATATTGGTCGAGCAGGCTCGGCTGGCGCGGTTGTATGGTGTGGCCGGATTTTCGTATTATTTCTATTGGTTTGACGGAAAAACTCTGATGGAAGCGCCGCTAAGGTCCATGTTGGAGCGGCCCGAAGTCGACATCCCCTTCTGTTTGACTTGGGCAAATGAAAATTGGACGCGGCGATGGGATGGAAAGAATAGCGAAATTCTTATCGAGCAGAAGTATTCACTGGAGAGCGGCGAAAGATTGATTCAGCATCTTGCTGAATACTTCCGTGATCCGCGCTATATAAGGGTTGGTAACAGGCCAGTTTTCAATGTGTACAGGCCAAGTCGCATCCCGGATGTCAGGCAAGTGGTCCAGGCATGGAGGTCAGAGGCCCAAAAGTTGGGTTTTGAGGACCTCTATCTCATGGGCATTCAAGGAGCGGCTTATGAAGACTTCACGGACTTTGGGTTCGACGCATCGGTCGAATTCCCCCCCCATGGATTTGAAGTCGCCGATCTTAGTGCCGCAATACGGACGAACAGAGAGGATTTTGCAGGCCGTATCATTGATTACCAAAGCATGGTTGATGAGGCGCTGAATCGTCCTCAAAGGCCGTTCAAGGTGTTCCGCGGTGCGACGATGGGCTGGGACAACACAGCACGCAGGCCTAGCACGGCGCAGATCTGCATCAACTATTCAGTAGCTTCCTTTCGCGACTGGATTTCTCATCTGAAGTCACAGGAGGAGAGTGCCCCGGACCGTCACCCCGACGAGAACTTCGTTTTCATCAATGCCTGGAACGAGTGGGCAGAGGGGACACATCTGGAGCCGGATCAGCGTTACGGTTTTGCGAACCTGGAAGCTGTCAGGTCGGTGTTCGCCGCCCGATAGTGCAAGCGACGCCGGCGTCTATCGGGCTGCTCAGGCTTCCAATTCGCAGCCTTCGTCCATTATAAGTGCCCCCATGACCCGTTCCATCCTGTTCCTCACCGGCACCCGAGCTGATTTTGGCAAACTTGAGCCGCTGGCATCAGCAGCGCGGGATGCGGGGTTTGGCGTTACCTTCTTCGTCACCGGCATGCATATGCTGGACCGCTACGGTCTGACCAAGCTTGAGGTGCATCGGATGGCTGGCGTGCAGGTGCATGAGTTTCTGAACCAGCGGCCGGGCGAAGCGCAGGATATCGTGCTGGCAAAGACCGTGATCGGTTTTTCGGACTATGTGACGGAACACCGGCCTGATCTGATCGTCGTGCACGGCGACCGGGTGGAGGCGATGGCCGGGGCGCTGGTCGGGGCGACGAACTATGTCCGATCGGCCCATGTCGAAGGGGGCGAGGTGTCGGGCACGATCGACGAGGTGTTCCGGCACTGCAACACCAAGCTTGCGCATGTGCATTTCGTGTCGTCGGACACGGCGGCGCGGCGGGTGATGGCCTTGGGCGAGCCGGAAGAGTCGGTGCATGTCATCGGCTCGCCGGAGCTTGATTTCCACTCCGGGCCGTCGGGGGTGACGCTGGCCGAAGTGAAGGCGCGCTATGGCATAGGGTTTGACGACTACGGAATTGCAGTGTTCCATCCGGTGACGTCAGAGGCGGCCAGGATGGGCGCGCAGGCGCGGGCGCTTTACGGGGCGCTGGCGGCGTCGGGGCGGAACTTCGTGCTGATCGCGCCGAACAACGACCCGGGGTCGGAGGCGATTTTCGAGGTGATCGAAGGGCTGCCGAAGGACCGGTTCCGGCTGATCCCGTCGATGCGGTTCGCGCATTTTTCGGAACTGATGCGGAATGCGGCCTGCATGGTTGGAAACTCCAGTGCCGGGGTGCGGGAAGCGCCGTTCCTAGGGGTGCCGTCGCTGGATGTGGGCACGCGGCAGACGAACCGGGCCGAGGCGCCTTCGGTGGTGGCATGCAAGGCCACGGATTCGGCGGCGATTGCGCGGTTTCTGGACGCACATTGGGGCCGGCGGCACCCCGCACACCACGGATTCGGCGCGGGCGCTGCGGCGGAGCGGTTTGTCGCGGTGCTGTCGCAGCCAGAGTTCTGGGAGCGCGGGTTGCAGAAAGCGTTCCGCGACCCGGTCTGACCTTTACCAGCCGCTGAAACCGCCATCGACGTTGACCAGTTGCCCGGTCATGTAACCAGCCTGCGCTGAGCAGAGGAACAGCATCGCATCGGCAATCTCGTCCGGTTTTGCCATTCGGTTCAACATGATGAGATCGCCGACGCGGCGCTGGAATTCTTCGGAGTGGCCGTTGAACACGGCACCGGGGGCGATGGTGTTGACGGTGGCCTGACGCTTGGCCCAGTAGCCTGCAAGCCAGAGGGTGAGGCCGTGGATACCGGCCTTGGTGGTGGAATAGGCGGAGAACGACTTGAACGGCATGCCTTCGTAGATCTGGTGGTGGGGGCCGTTCAGGGCATACATCGAAGCGACGTTGATCAGCGTGGCGGGCCATTTGCCGACGATGTCGCGGTCCATCTGGCGGGCAATCATGAAAGCGCCGGTCAGGTTGGTGCGCAGGGTGCGGTCCCAATCGCTGACGGAGGTGTTGGCGAAATCGGGGAAGGGTTTGCCGGCACCCATCAGAAGCTCGCCGGTGATGGCGGCGTTGTTGAGGACGACGTTCGGTTCCCAGCCGTCAGCGAGGATGCGGGAGAAGATCTCCGTTACCTGATTTTCATCTGCAACATCAAGATCGTAGAAGCGGAAGTTCGGGTTGCCTTCGTGAGCGGATTTCAGGGTATCGGCGCGGGGGCCGGGGAGGTCTGAGGCGATGACGCGGGCGCCTTCGGCCAGCATTCGGGCCACGTAGGTGGAGCCGAGGACGCCGCCGGAGCCGGTGATGAAGATCGTGCGGTTGGAAAGCTGGTCGGTCATGCGCGCTGGGCCTCTTGCATCAGGAATTCCACTAGGCGGAAGTCGAAGGGGGTGTCGATGTCGACGCAGCGCTCGGGCGGCATCAGGTAGGGGATCACTCGGCCTTCCCAGAGGCCCTTGGAGCGTTTGAGATAGGCAGGGTCGACGACGTAGGTGGAGGCCGCGTGTTCGTAGACGACGGGCGCCTGCTGTCGCGCGACCACGCCACCGGGCAGGGGTTTGGAGACATGCAGCGCGCCGGTGGCGTCGGGTTCGACAAGGTTGAAATATGGATTCTTTCGCGCCTCGCAGCAGCTCATGACCATGTCAGGATGTTCGATTTTGTAAAGTCGTAACGCTTCGTCAATGTCTTGTGGAAGGCGCAGCGGCGAGGTGCAATCGAGGTCGAGGAAGGCGTCGACGGGGCCGATCAGCGCCTCGGAGGCTTCCAGCGCGTGCTGCCAGACGCCCCATTTTCCAGCCGTATCGGTGGCCAGATGCGCCGGGCGGAGGCCGATTTTCAGCGCGCCTTTGGCGATGGCGTGGGCGTAGATTTCCTCATCGTCGGTGGAGACGACCACGGCATCGACGTTCGGATTGGCGAGAAGCTGGTCGAGTGACCAGTCGATCAGGGGCTTGCCGTGAAGCATCCGGAAGTTCTTGCCGGGCACGCCCTTGGAGCCTTTGCGTGCGCCGATGTGGCCGAGGATCATGCGATGTCCTTCGTGGTCTGACCGATGAAATTGCGGGTCTGCCATGCGTCTGCAATGTGTATGGCAGGTGTATGGCACAAATCGAGGCGGGGCAGGTGTTCGACATCGGAAACCGGGTGGCCCTGGACCAATGCGAGGAAGTCGCGCATGGCCGACAGGAACATCTGGTTGCGTTCGAGCGGAAGGTCGTGCGTGACCGGGCCGGAAGCGGTTGTGGTGACGTAGCGCTGGGCGGCAAAGTCGAAATCGTGCATCCGTTCGGTGCCGCGAAGGAGGGTGCGGCGGTGGAGTTGCGGGGTGAGGTAATCCATCGCGACCTCGCCTGCGAGGCCGTTGCGGCCAAGGTTGATCCGGCTGGCCATGTCGACGCCGGGGTAGGCGGGGTGGCCGAGGCTTTCGACAGAAGTGACGGCAAGGCCGGGGAACAGGCAGCAGGCCATGTCGATCTCGTGGCAGAGGTCGAGGAGAACGCCGCCGCCGAAGGCCTGCGCGGCGTAGCTTTCGGAAAAGTGCCAGTTGGCGCGCCATTGGGTGACGTCGTGGCCGATGGAGAGGTTGAACTGGAAGGTGTCGGAGAGGTCCTGGTTCGCCAGCGTGCGGAAGGCGGGGTGGTAACGCATCATCACCCCGAGCATGGAGCGGTGGGCGATGGGCTCGGCGACGGTGAGGATGGCGGCCACGTCCTGCGGGCGGAAGGCGAGCGGCTTTTCGATGTAGGCGGGGACGCCGGCGGCGGCGCAGGCCTCGATCAGGGGCAGGCGCAGGTCGGTGGCGGTGGCGATGACGGCGGCGTCGACGCCGGAGCGTAGGCGGGCTTGCAGGGCCGCGACGGAAAACTCGCGCCAAGGGATCAGGTCGGAGACCGCGCCGAGGGTCTGGAGGTTTTCGTGGTGACGCCGCCCGATCGAGCCTGCCCCCAGAACGATGACCCTCGGTGCGCCTGACATGCGGTTCCCTGCCCGTTTTGCGATGGGTTAGCGCGGATGGGCGTCGATTGCCAGAGGCGGGCGTTTGGCGGGCCAGTCGGTGGCGAGGTGGTAGGCCTGGCCGATGGCGAGGATATGAGCGTCGGCACCGGCGCGGCCGATGATCTGCATGCCCATCGGCAGGCCGGTTTCGCCAAACCCTGTGGGGACCGAGAGGGCGGGCAGGCCGATCAGGCTGGCGGGGATCACAACCTCCATCCAGCGGTGGTAGGTGTCCATCGCGGTGCCGTTGATCGACTGCGGCCAGCGCCAGTCGACGGGGAAGGGCCAGACTTGCGCCGAGGGCAGGACGATGGCGTCGAAGCGGTCGAACAGGCGGGCGGCGTGGGCGAACCAGCGCGAGCGGATCAGGCTGGCGGTGTAGACCGCGTCGGCGGAGAGGCCGAGGCCCTGTTCGATTTCCCAGATGGTTTCGGGCTTCACTTGGGCGCGGGTGGCGGGGTTTTCGTAAAGCGCGCGCTTGGCGTTGGAGTTGAGCATGGCGCGGAGCGTGGTCCATGCGGTCCAAAGCTGTTCGGCAGGGAAGGGCGGGGCGAGAGGTTCGACGGCGGCACCGAGGGATTGCAGGACGGCGAGGCCCGCCTCGCATTGGGCGAGGATGCCGGGTTCGATCGGGTAGGCACCACCCCAGTCGCCGAGCCAGCCGATGCGCAGGGCGCGCGGGTTGCAGGTGAGGCGGTCGGCAAAGGGTTCGGACGGGCGTGGGAACGGGGTTTGCGGGTTTTCGCCCGCGAGAGTTTCCAGAAGGCGGGCGAGGTCTTCGATGCTGCGGGCCATCGGGCCTTCGGTGGACAGGGTGGAGAGGTAGGTGTCGCCCTCGGCGTCCTGCGGAACGAGGCCCCAGGTGGGGCGGAAGCCGTAGACGTTGCAGAAGGCGGCGGGGTTGCGCAGGGAGCCCATCATGTCGGAGCCGTCGGCGACCGAGAGCATGTGGCAGGCGAGGGCGGCGGCGGCACCGCCGGAGGAGCCACCGGCGCTGCGGGTCGGGTCGTAGGGGTTGCGGGTGACGCCGTAGACCGGGTTGAAGCTGTGGCTGCCCTGGCCCCATTCGGGCGTGTTGGTCTTGCCGATGAAGATGCCGCCCGCCGCGCGCATCCGGGCGGCGATCAGGGCGTCGGCGTCGGGGATGTGACTGGCGTAAAGCGGAGAGCCCCAGGTGGTGCGCAGGCCCTTGACGGCAGCGAGGTCCTTGACCGCGAGGGGGATGCCGTGGAGCCAGCCCTTGCGGGGGGCGTCGTCCAGTGCGCGGGCGTCGCGCATCAGGTCTGCGGGGTCGCGCAGGGCGACGATGGCATTCACGGCGGGGTTGGTTGTGGCGATGCGGTCGAGGGTGGCCTGCATCAGGTCGGAGGGCGCCAGCGTCCGCTCTGCGATCATCCGGGAGAGGGTGGTGGCAGAGAGGTCGGTCAGGGTCATCGGGCGCGGTCCTCGGGGGGGTGCGGGGCCGGTATCCGGCCCCGCCCGTGTGTTACTTCTGAAGCTCGGTCCAGATCGCGGTCTGGTATTCCTGGCCTTTGCCGGTGCATGCCGGCGAGAACCGTCCCGCAGCCGCGAATTCTTCGGGCACGACCACCTCGGGTGCGGTTTTCATATCCTCCGGCATGTAGGCTTCCGAGCCTGAAATCCCGTTGGCGTAGCGGGCAAAGGTCGAAATCATGCCCGCGTTTTCGGGCAGCATGATGAAGTCCATGAACTTGTAGGCTTCCTCGACGTTCTGGGCGTCGGCCAGAAGGGCGACCGAGTCCATGAACAGGGGGTAACCTTCGCGCGGGTAGCCGAAGGCCACGTCGGGGTTCGCGAGGCGGATGCGCATCGACGAGCCGTTCCAGTTGACCGAGGCTGCCCAATCGTTGTTCGACATCTTTTCGGTGGCGCCGTAGTCCATGCTGAGCCAGTTGGGTTTGGCAGCCAGAAGGACGTCGCGAACCTTCTTCATCACTTCGGGGTCTTCCGAGCAGGGCTCGCCGCCGACATACATGGTTGCGAGAGACATGATGTCACTCATCTCGGGGACGACGTTGATCTTGCCGACCAGTTCAGGCGGCACGTCGAGGAACACGGCCGACGTGTTGATGTCGCCGCCGTAGACCTTGGTGTTGACCGCCATTCCAACGGAACCCCACTGCCACGGAATGGTGAACTTGCGACCGGCGTCCCAGTCCACGTTCATCCATTCGGGGGCGATGTTGGCGTGGTTTGGCAGTTTCGACAGGTCAAGTTCGCTGATCAGGCCCTTTTCGACCCAGATCGGCACGTAGCTGGCCGATGGCACGACAAGGTCGAAGCCGTGACCGCCAGCCTCGACCTTGGCCAATGCCACGTCGTTGCTGTCATAGTCGGTCACGGTGACCTTGATGCCGGTCTCGGCCTCGAACTTGGCCAGAAGCTCGGGCGAGGTGTAGTTGCCCCAGTTGTAAAGCTGCAATTGGCCTTCCGCCGAGGCGAGGCCGGTTGTCGCCAGCAGAAGTGCCGCGACGGTCCATATCTTCTTCATCGTTCTCTCCGGTTGGTGGCAGTCTGTTGTCAGTCTTTCTTGCGCGTCAGCAGGAAGAAGGCGGTGAGCAGGATCACCGTCAGGGCCAGAAGTCCTGTGGAGATCGCATTCACCTCGGGCGAGATGGCGCGGCGCATCTGGCCCAGCATGTAGGTCGGCAGGGTATCCTGCCCGCCAGACTTGACGAACTCGGTAATCACCACGTCATCGAGGCTGATGACGAATGCAAGCATCGCGCCGGCCATGATGCCGGGGGCGAGAAGCGGGAGCGTGACCCTGCGGAACGCCTGCCAGGGGGTGGCGTAAAGGTCGGCGGCGGCGGTTTCCAGGCTGAGGTCCATGCCTTCAAGCCGGGCGCGGATCGGCAAGTAGGCGAAGGGCGTGCAGAACGCGGCGTGGGCAGCAATGAGGTAGCCAAGGCCTTGATAGCCGGTCCAGGTCTTGACGATGCCGAAGAAGATCAGAAGCGCCACGGCGGTGACGATTTCGGGAACCATCAGGGGTTGGTTGATCGCGACGTAGATGAAGGTCTGGCCCTTGAACTGGCGGCGGCGCGTGGTGCCAAGGGCGGCCATCGTGGCCACGGTGGTGGCGATGGCAGAGGCGGAAACGGCGATGATCAACGACCGGACGGTGGCGGATTTCACATCGTCGTTCGCCCAGGCATCGGCATACCAGTGCAGCGAAAAGCCTTCCCACACGGCGACGGATTTGCCGGCGTTGAAGGAAAATGCGACGAGCGTGATGATCGGCAGATAGAGGATCACGAAGGCGGTGATCGCGATGGTGGCGAAGCCCGGCAGGCGGGCGACCTCGAAGCTGCGGTCAGCCATGCGGATTGTCCCCCCGGTTTGCGGCGCGGACGTAGATCAGCAGCGCTATCATCACGATCACCAGAAGCGTCATCGACAACGCGGCACCAAGTGGCCAGTTCCGGCCTTGGGTGAATTGCAGTTCGATGAAGTTGCCGATCATCATGTTCTTGCCGCCGCCCAGCACGCGGGGCGTGACATAGGCGCCAAGCGAGGGCACGAAAACCAGGATCGAGCCAGCGACGATGCCCGGTTTCACGATGGGCAGGATGATCCGGCGCAGCACCTGCAAGCGGCTGGCGTAAAGGTCGTAGCCCGCCTCGAGCAGCCGCATGTCGAAGCGGTCGATGGCGGCGAACAGCGGCAGCACCATCAGGGGCAGGTAGACGTAGGTCATGCCGATCAGCACGGCAGCATCGGTGTAGACGATCTGGATCGGGGTATCTATGACGCCGATCCAGATCAGGAGGGTGTTCAGAAGGCCTTCGTTGCGGATCACCTCGTTGATCGCGAAGGTGCGGATCAGAAGGTTGGTCCAGAACGGAATGGTGATCAGAAAGAGCCACATCGCGCGCTGCTTTGGCGGGCGGGTGGCGATGAACCATGCGGTCGGAAAGCCCACGGCGAAGGTGATCACGGTGGTCAGGATCGACAGCCAGACCGAGCGCCAGAAGATCGTCAGGTGCGCGTCGGCGAGGACAAGGGTGCCTTCAAAGATATCGCGGGTGAACAGGATGCCGCGCCAGCCGTCCAGGTTGAAATCCCACACCACGTTGCCGAACTGGCCGGGGGTGAGGAAGGAGTAGACCAGCACGATCAGAAGCGGGCCGGAGGCGGCGAACAACAGCAGGATCAGCGCGGGGGCCGACAGGAGCCAGCCGTTGCGATCGGAGCGTTTGCGCAGGGCGTCTTCGGCGGCGCTCATCGGGTCAATCCTCCAGCACTTGCGCGGCGCCGGGGGCGAAGCGCAGGCCGACGGCGGTGCCGGGCGTCAGGCGGGCCTCGTCGGTGCCGCTTTGCAGGCGGGACACCACCTCGGTTCCGTCAGCGAGGGCGAGGTGGAAATGCGTGTCTGTGCCGAAGTAGACGAGGTTGGTGATGGTGGCGGGAATTGCGCCGGGGTCGGAGGCGGCGACGATGCGGACCTGTTCGGGGCGGATCGCGACGGTGACGTCGCCCGGGCGGCTGGTGGCCGTTTCGACCACGGCACCGGAGCCGATGCGGACGCCGCCCGGGACGGTGGTGCCGGGCAGGAAGTTCGTCTCGCCGATGAAGCTGGCGACGAAGCGGTTGACCGGGGTGGTGTAGATCTCGCGCGGGGTGCCTGTCTGTTGCAGCTTGCCGTGCGACATGACGCCGATGCGGTCGGACATGGTCAGCGCTTCTTCCTGGTCGTGGGTGACAAAGACGAAGGTGATGCCGGTTTCGGTTTGCAGGCGCTTGAGTTCGATCTGCATTTCCTTGCGGAGTTTCAGGTCGAGCGCGGAGAGGGGTTCGTCAAGGAGCAGCACCTTCGGCTGCGGGGCAAGGGCGCGGGCAAGGGCGACGCGCTGCTGCTGGCCGCCGGAAAGCTGGCTGGTCTTGCGGGTGGCGAGGGCGTCGAGCTTGACGAGGGCGAGCATCCGTTTGGTGGTGGCGTCGACCTCGGCAGCCGGGCGGCCCTGCATTTGCAAGCCAAAGCCGATGTTCTGCGCGACGGTCAGGTGCGGGAACAGCGCGTAGCTTTGAAAGACGGTGTTGACCGGGCGCTTGTTCGGCGGCAGGGCGGAAATGTCGGTGCCGTCGAGCAGGATCTGGCCTTCGGTCGGCATTTCAAAGCCGGCGATCAGGCGCAGGAGTGTGGTCTTGCCGCAGCCAGAGGGGCCGAGAAGGGTGAAGAACTCGCCTTTGCGGATGTCGAGGGAGACGTCGTCAAGCGCGCGAACGGCTGCGTCGCCGGCACCGAAGGCTTTGACGACATTTCGGACGGCGATGGTCACCTGGGTGGTCAATGGTCGCAAGCTCCCCTTGGTGGTATTTGATCATATTGCGGGCGGGTTCATGCGTATGCAAGCAAATCCTGCGCTTATGGGTCCGCCATCGGCGCGCGGCGGGAGGCCCAGGGGGCGGCGCGTTCGATTTCCGCGCACAGGGCGATCAGCTCTTCGTCCGCGCCGAACGGGGCGGCGAGGTGGATGCCGATGGGCAGGCCTTGCGCCGACATGGCGAGGGGCAGGGAGGCCGCGGGTTGGCCCGAGGCGTTGAACACGGCGCAGAACGGGGAGTAGGCGAAGATGCCTTCGGGACCGGTGCGGTAGGCGACGTAATCCTCGGTCGCGTGGCTGAAGCGGCCGATGCGGGCGGGCGGTTCGGCGAGGGTGGCGGAGAGCAGGATATCGGGGCCGGTGTCGAAGTAGCCGGCCATCTGGCGACCGAAGGCGTGAATTTCGCCCACCGCTTGCAGGTAGCGGGTGGGGTGCAGGGTTTCGGCATGGGCCAGCGCGCCGCGTCCGACGCCTTCGACGAGGTCACCCGTAAGGGGGCGGCCTTTCAGCGCGGAGCGGATGCCAAGTGCGGTGCCGACGGCGACGATGTCGGTCCAGGCGCGCATCATCATCGGCACGTCGGCGGAGGGGCGGCCCGGTTCAACGTGGTGGCCGAGGCTTTCCAGCAGGCGCGCGGCGGCGTGGACGGCGTCGCGCACCTGGGGGTCGATCGGGTCACCGGTCAGGCTGGTGTCGCAGAGCGCCACGCGGAGGCGGCGGGGCGGGCGGCTGATGGCTTGGGCGTGGCCTTTTGCCAGCGGCGGCGCCCAGTAGGGCGCGCCAAGGTCGGCACCTTCGCAGGCGTCGAGCATGGTGGCGGTGTCGCGGACCGAACGGGTCAGAAAGCCGTCGATCGCCATGCCGGCCCAGCCTTCGCCGGCATAGGGGCCATCGGGCAGGCGGGCGCGGGTGGGCTTGAAGCCGAAAAGGCCGCAGGAGGCGGCGGGGATGCGCACCGATCCGCCGCCATCCGAGCCGTGCGCGAAGGCGACGATCCCGGCGGCCACCGCCGCGCCCGCGCCACCGGACGAGCCGCCGGAGGTGTGGTCGAGGTTCCACGGATTGCGGGTGGGGCCGCCGTAGACGGCGGATTCGGTTGCGGCACCGATGCCGCCTTCGGGGCTGGTGGTGCGGCCGAAGGTGACGACGCCGCTGGCCTTGATGCGGGTGAAGATCGCCGAGTCGCCGGGGTAGGTGGTGTTGGCGAGAAGGCGCGAGCCGTTGTGCGACGGGAAATCCCTTGCCTCGATGCCGAGATCCTTGATCAGGAAGGGCACGCCGCGGAAGGGGCCGTGCGGCAGGCCTTCGGCAATGGCGCGGCGGGCGGCGGGTTCGTTCAGCAGGACAACCGCATTGATTGCGGGGTTGCGTGCTTCGACGGCGGCGAGGGCGGCGTCCAGAAGCTCGCCGGGCGTGACGTCGCCTTTTGCCACAAGCCCCGCAAGTTCGGTTGCGTCCGTTGCCCCAAGATCACCGATCATCGCTGCCTCCTGCCTTTTTGAGAGGCAGACTGGCACCGCGTCAGGGCAAGCGCCATCCCATACCGGCACTGGCGGTGTCGGTTTTTGCCGCTCGGCTCGCTTGGCCTCAGTTTGGGGTGACCAGAGTTTGGGGTGACCCGAGTTTGGGTTGGCCCGAGTTTGGGTTGGCCGAGTTTGGGTTGGCCGAGTTTGGCTTAGCCCGACAGGTGGCGCGACAGTTCGCGGTGCAGGTCGTCAAGCGACAGGGGCTTTGGCAGGTAGCCGTCCAGCCCCTGCGCCTCGATCATCGCCTTTTGCGCGGGCATGGCATCGGCGGTCATGGCCACGACGGGAACCCGCGCCGAGGCACCCTGCATGGTGCGGATCGCCCGGAAGGTGGCGAAACCGTCAAGTTCCGGCATGTTCATGTCGAGTAGCACGAGGTCGACACGGTCACGGGCCAGCACATCCAGAGCCTGCCGCCCGCCTTCGGCTTCGATCACCCGCGCTGACAGACGTTGCAGGGCAATGGTGGCGACCATCCGGTTGGTGGCGATGTCGTCCACTACCAGAACCGTGCGCCCGGCCAGATCGGGGGGGGCGGTGGTGCGGGCCGTGGCTTCATCGGCGGCGGGCAGGGCAAGGGCGGTCAGGCGGAAGGTCGCGCCCCGTGCGGTGGGCAGCAGGATCAGGTCGCCATGCATCTGGCGGGCCAGCGAGCGGCTGATCGCAAGGCCCAGCCCGGTGCCGGGGGTGGTGGGGATGAGCTTGCGGAAGGGTTCGAACACCGCCTCGCGCAGCGCGGCGGGGATGCCGGGGCCGGTGTCGGCCACGTCGATCTGCAGGAGGTGGCCGTCGAACCGGGCAGACAGCCTGATCCCGCCCTGATTGACGTGCTTGATGGCATTGCTGACAAGGTTGATCAGGCATTGGCGCAGGCGCTGCGGATCAAGCACCAGCCGGGCGGGCAGATCGCGGTCGAAGTCGAGATCAAGGGACAGGTTAAGTGCGGTGGTCTGGTGACTGAAGGTGGCAACCACCGAATGCAGTTCGGCCCGCACATCGACCGGCCGGGGCCGCAGCACCAGACGGCCATCGGTGATCGCCGACAGGTCAAGCACATCATCAAGCACCACGGCCAGCCCTCGGGCCGAGGCGACCAGAGTGTCAAGCCGCGCGCGCGAGGCGGGGTTGGTGGCGGCGCCCGCCTCGATCTGGCCAAGGCCGATGATCGCGTTCAGGGGGGTGCGCAATTCGTGGCTCATTTCAGCCAGAAAGCGGCTTTTGGCATCGTCGGCGGCGCGGGCGGCGGCCTGACCATTGGCGGTGGCACGGTGCAACTGGTGGTTCGACAGCATCGCGACATAGGCATAGCCAAGCCCGCCGACGATGGCCGCCGTGCTGATGAGGAACCCCGGCACGCTGCCCCCCGGCAACCAATGGATGCAGTTCGCGGCAAACGAGGTTGCCGCCAGTGTTGCAAGGCCGGCAAGGCCATAGGGCAGGTGCACCGAGCGGACCGTGGCAAGGTGCAGTGCGGTCGACATCACGAGGCCTACGGCGAGGGGGCCGGAATACTGGCCGTCGGACAGCCAGACCAATCCGCCCGCGATGGCAAGCGAGGCTTCGACCACAACCACGAGCACCAAGGTGGCGCGGTAAAGGCCGGGTTGGCTGACCGGATCAAGACCCCGCAGCATGTGCAGGGTCGTGAATTCACAGGCGGCGTAGACGCAGGAAAGGCCCACAAGCAGGAGTGGGTCGACGTAGATCCCGCAGAGGCCGAAGGCGAACAGGGTCAGGCAGATGCGCTGCCACTTCTCGCGGTCGAGAATTTCCGACTGACGGCGCAGTTCCTCGCGGATCTGGTCGGGGGCGGCCACGTTGAGCGCTGGGGAGTGGGTCAAGGCAGGGCAGGTCCTTCCGCTTTGATCGCGCCGGATCAGCTTTGGCCCGCCGGTGCTGCCGGTCAAGAGATTTGCGGATCAGGGGGTGAGGCGGACTTCCTGACGCAGCGTGCCGTCCTGCCGGTAGATCATGATGCGCTCGTCGTTGGTGACGACGGCGACCCAGCCGGTTCCGAAGGTGACTGCGGTGGGGTGGGTGCCGTCGGGCAGGGTGATCCTTTCGGGCAGCGAGGGTGTGGCGGCGACGAAGGCCGTCGGCATCCGGGTGACAATCAGCGCCACCACGGTTATGACACCGCCGATCATGGTAAGGGTCAGCACGATGACCAGCCATTTCAGAAAGCGCAGGCTGGGTGGCAGAACCTCGGCTTCAGGAGTGTCGGACATGGCGGGGCCTTTCGAAGCCGAGGACGAGGAAGCGGTCGGGGACGATATCGACACCGCGTCACTTCTGGTGACGATCGGCGCGGACGCGGCCCTGCGTCTTGATAAGGCGCTTGCGGCGGCGGTGCCAGAGGCAGCGGCGCTGTCACGCTCGCGGCTGATGCGGATGATCGCCGAGGGTGCGGTCAGCCGGGACGGCGTGGCGGTAACCGACCCGAAGGCAAAGGTTGCGGAGGGCGAGGTCTATGAGATCAGGCTGGACCCGGCGGTGTCGGTCGACACGCTGGCGGAGGATATTCCGTTGGCGGTTGTCTGGGAGGATGCCGATCTGATCGTGATCGACAAACCGGCGGGGATGGTGGTGCATCCGGCACCGGGGTCGCCGTCGGGCACGCTGGTCAATGCGCTGTTGGCGCATTGCGGCGAGACGCTGTCGGGGATCGGCGGCGAGCGGCGGCCGGGGATCGTGCACCGGATCGACAAGGACACGACGGGCCTTCTGGTGGTGGCGAAATCGGACCGCGCGCATCATGGCCTCGCGGCGCAGTTCGAGGCGCATACGGTGAACCGGCGCTATCTGGCGGTGGTGCATGGGGTGCCTGCGGTGGGTGATCCGCGCCTGCGCGGCTTGCGCGGTGTGAGCGTGGAGGCGGGCGGGGTGATCCGGATCGCCACCGGCCTTGCGCGCCACAAGACCGACCGGCAGCGGCAGGCCGTGGTCTGGGAGCAGGGCCGCCATGCCGTGACGCGAACCCGGGTGATCGAGGCGTTTTCGGGCCAGGCGGCGTTGGTGGAATGTTGGCTGGAAACCGGGCGGACGCATCAGATCCGGGTGCATCTGGCCTATGCCGGGCATGGGCTGGTGGGCGACCAGACCTATGGCGGCAAGAAGCGGCTGTCGGAAAAGGTGCTGGGACCGGTGGCCGAGGCGGGGAACGGATTTCCACGCCAGGCGCTGCATGCGGCGACGCTTGGGTTCGCGCATCCGGTGACCGGCGAGGCGCTGGAGTTCACCTCGCCGTTGCCTGCCGATATCGAGGCGCTGCTGGCGGGCTTGCGCAGCGTCTGAGGCACCGTGGCGGGCGTTCACAGGATGGTTACCCGGCGCTGGCATGGAATGAAGCGAACAGTTACTTTCGCGTGAAGGCAATGTCACAGCGCTTCACAGTGACGGTCGAAGCGCTCTACACGTCACGGTGACGCAAACGATGCTGCACTTGCAAGCGCGCGATGAAGGCTATAATTTGCGCGATCTTCCCGGGGGCGCTGACGCACCGGGACTGAACAGGGGGCACCATGAGCACCTATACCAATCTACCCGCACCAAGCCCGGAACAGGGTTTGAACCGCTACATGCAGGAAATCCGCAAGTTTCCCCTGCTGGAGCCGGAAGAAGAATACATGCTGGCGAAACGCTGGGTGGACCATCAGGACACCGAGGCCGCGCACAAGATGGTCACCAGCCACCTGCGGCTCGCGGCCAAGATCGCGATGGGCTACCGCGGCTACGGGTTGCCGCAGGCCGAGGTGATCAGCGAGGCAAACGTCGGCCTGATGCAGGCGGTCAAGCGGTTCGACCCGGAAAAGGGTTTCCGGCTTGCGACCTATGCGATGTGGTGGATCCGGGCGTCGATTCAGGAGTATATCCTGCGGTCGTGGAGCCTGGTGAAGCTGGGCACGACCTCGGCGCAGAAGAAGCTGTTCTTCAACCTGCGCAAGGCCAAGGCCAAGGTCGGCGCGCTGGAAGAGGGCGATCTGCGGCCCGAGAACGTGGCGCGCATCGCGACCGAGTTGAACGTGACCGAATCCGAAGTTGTCGACATGAACCGGCGGTTGTCCGGATCGGATGCCAGCCTGAACGCCACGGTCGGATCGGACGGTGACAGTTCGACCCAGTGGCAGGACTGGCTGGAGGACGAGGACAGCGATCAGGCCGAAGCCTATGAGGAAAAGAACGAGCTGGACGCCCGCCGCGCCCTTCTGGTGCAGGCGATGGCCGTGCTGAACGACCGCGAGAAGGACATCCTGATGCAGCGCCGCCTGTCGGAAGAGCCGGTGACGCTGGAAGACCTGTCGGAAAGCTATGGCGTCAGCCGCGAGCGGATCCGCCAGATCGAGGTCAGGGCGTTCGAAAAGCTGCAAGGCAAGATGCGCGAACTGGCGCGCGGCAAGGGCATGGCGATCCCGGCCTGATCGGTTATCAGACGGCCGGCGTCCTGTTGGCGCCGGCCGTCTGATGTTCGTCAGATCTGGCGCGAAATGTCGCGCTCGACGGGAATCGTTGATCCCCGGTCCCGCGAAGGATAGGGAGGCGCGCATGAGAATGATCGACACCTTTGTAAAGCCGATGCACCCCGAGGGCATCAAGTTCGTCGCGATCTTTGCGGCGGTGACACTGTTGCTGTTCTGGCTGTGGGAACCCCTGGGCTGGCTGGGCGTGGGCCTGACGGTCTGGTGCTATTACTTCTTCCGCGATCCGAAGCGGTCGGTGCCGGTCAATGCGGGCCTGCTGGTCAGCCCGGCAGACGGGGTGGTCAGCCTGATCGAGCGCGCCGTGCCACCGGCGGAGCTGGGCATGGGGCCGGAGGCGCTGGTGCGGGTTTCGGTGTTCATGTCGGTGTTCAACTGCCATGTGAACCGCGCGCCGATTGCGGGCAGGGTGACGGCGGTGGCCTACCGGCCCGGCAAGTTCTTCAACGCCTCGCTGGACAAGGCATCCGAGGAAAACGAGCGCAACGCGCTGGCGATCGAGCTGGCCGATGGTCGCAAGATTGCGGTGGTGCAGATTGCGGGCCTCGTGGCGCGGCGGATCATGTGCTGGGTGAAGCCGGGGCAATCGCTGCGCACGGGCGAGCGGTTCGGGCTGATCCGGTTCGGCAGCCGGCTGGACGTGTATCTGCCCGAGGGTGTGGCGCCGCAGGTGGCGCTGGGCCAGACGATGTGCGCGGGCGAGACGGTGATCGCGCTGATCGGGCAGGACGCGCCCACGCGCGAGGCGCGGGTGGAATAGGTGGCGCGCAGTCCGAAAACCGACGATCGGCCGCGCGAGTTGCTGCTGCTGAAGCTGCTGCCCAATCTGGTGTCGATCCTTGCGCTGTGCGCAGGACTGACTGCGATCCGGTATGCGATTGCCGGAGACTACGGTCTGGCGGTGCTTCTGATCGGCACGGCGGCGGCGCTGGACGGGTTGGACGGGCGGCTGGCGCGGATGCTGAAATCCGAAAGCGCGATCGGTGCGGAACTTGATTCCCTGTGTGACAACGTGAACTTCGGGGTCGTTCCTGCGATTGTGCTTTACCTGTGGGGGCTGCGCACAGAGACGAGCCTTGGCTGGATTGCGGTGCTGGTCTACGCAACCTGCTGCATGTTGCGACTGGCACGGTTCAACGTCGGCTCGCGGGCTGTGGGCGATGTGGCGGAAAAGACCGTGTTCATCGGTGTGCCGTCGCCGGCCGGGGCGATGCTGGTCTTGTCGCCGATGTATCTGTCGTTCATCCCTGCGTCCGGCCTGACCATTCCGCCCGTGTTGATTGCGGGCTGGATGGTGGGGATCGGGGCCCTGATGATCAGCCGGGTTCGCACCCCGTCGCTGAAGCGGATCACGGTGTCGACGGATTACGTGCGCTATGTGCTGGTGGGCGGCGTGGCCGTGGTGGCGGCCTTGCTGACCTACCCTTGGGTGACGCTGTTGACGCTGTCGATGACGTATTTCGCTGGCATCGTGTGGCTGGCGCTTGGTTCCTTGCGCAAACCTGCCGTCTGACGCCAATTCCCAATGTCTGCACGGGTTGAAGCACGCGGTGAATTGCGGTGTTCTGTGCATCAGCGCGCTGCCGCGCGGTTGAAGGGGGAGATTCGGATGAAAGCTGTTCGTTGGGGTGTGCTTGGTGCCGCCAGATTTGCACGCGAGCACATGGCACCCGCCATCCATGCCGCCGAAGGTGCCGAACTCGCGGCGCTGGCGACCAGTGACCCGGCCAAGGCCGCCGGGTTTCAGGCGTTTTGTCCGGGCTTGCGCGTTCATTCCAGCTATGACGCGCTGCTGGCCGATCCCGAGATCGACGCCGTCTACATCCCGCTGCCGAACCATATGCATGTGGAGTGGACGCTGAAGGCGCTGGCGGCGGGCAAGCATGTGCTGACGGAAAAGCCGATTGCAATGAAAGCGCGTGAGATCGACCAGATCATCGCCGCGCGGGACCGCACGGGGTTGCTGGCGGCCGAGGCCTACATGATCGTGCATCACCCGCAGTGGCAGCGTGCGAAAGAGTGGCTGGCGGCGGGCGAGATCGGCACGCTGTGCCATGTCGACGCGTCGTTTTCGTTCAACCTGACCGACGGCGACAACATCCGCAACAAGCCCGACACTGGCGGCGGCAGCCTGCGCGATATCGGCGTCTATACCTTTGGTTCGGCCCGGTTCGTGACCAATGCCGAGCCGGTGGAACTGTCGGCCCGGATCCATCGTGAAAACGGGGTGGATGTGTTTGCGCAAGTGGCGGGCGTGATGGAAGGGCCGGGCGGGCGCTATACCTACGGGTCGATGACCTCGATGCGGATGTACAACCGTCAGGTGGTGACGTTCCAGGGCACGAAGGGCATGATCCGGCTGGAGGGCGGGCCGTTCAACGCCAACGTCAACGACCTGGCCGAGGTCGAGCTGCACCAGGACGGCAACCGCGTGACGGTGGAGCGGTTCCCGACTGCCAACCATTACACGCTGCAGGTCGAAGCCTTTGGCCGCTCTGTGCGCGAGGGCGTGGCCTACCCGTGCCCGCTGGAGTTCGTGCGCGGCACGCAAGCGATGATGGACCGGGTCTACGAGGTGGCGGTCGATATCTGACCGCTTAGAAATTCATCGACGGTCCGCACTTTCAGGCTGGTTTGTCACGCACGCGTGATACAGAGTGTAAACCTGAGGTGGCGATTTTTGCAGAGTGACTCGTTTCAGACCGACCTGCGAACCTTTGTTTCGCGGACCGAATTGATATGCTTTCCGGCCGACCAAAGCAGGAGACTTTCGCAAATGTCAGATGAAAGCGAACTGATCCGCGTCGAAATGGGGCATCCGGTGGCGCGAGCCCGGACGGTGCTGGAACGGCGGGGGGCCGACCTGCCGGAAATGGCATTGAAGGCGCTGGCGCGCGAGGTGATCCTGCGGATCGCGAAAAAGCCGGTGAAGCCTGGCGAGCCGCGTGGCGTTTGCCCTGACGAAGCCGCCGTCGCAGCCTTGTGCGATGCGCTTGTGTCGCCAGACGAACAGATCGCACCAGATCTGGTGCGGGCGTCCAGATTGTCGGGAATGTCGGCGGACACGCTTTATTTCGGGTTCATCGCCAAGGCGGTCGCGCTTTTGGGCACCCGCTGGGAACGCGACGAACTGACCGTGTCGGATGTGATCATCGGCGCGGGCAGGGTCTACGGCATCTTGCGCGAATTGCGCACGGTATTTCTGACCGAACGCATGCCGCATGCGCCGGGTGCAACCGCCGTTTTTGCCCAGGTGCCGGGCGAGATCCACACGATCGGCGTCACGATGGCCGCCGATGCGCTGCGCCGCAAGGGCTGGGAGATCGACCTGCGACTTGGCCTCAACCACGATGCGCTGGTCAGCGAGATCGGGCGGATGCAGCCGACGATGGTGGGCCTGTCCGCATCGACCCGGCAACAGACCTTCGCGCTGGCACGGCTGATCGTGGCGCTGCGGGTCTGCTGCCCGCAGGTGTGGATTCTGGTTGCCGGGCAGATCGTGCAGCAAGACAGCCACTTGCGCGATCTGGTCGATGCCGACGCTGTGGCGGGCACGCTGGACGAGGCCTTCGCGGCACTGTCGGGGCATTTGAACGAGCTTGCAGAAATGGCGCAGCGGCGGGGATAACCGCAAATGCCCGCGCGTTTGATCTGGGTCACGGCAAAGACCGCATCGGTTTATCAGACTTATCCTGTGGCCCGAAGGCCGCAGATAGGGGATCAAAATGTTGCGCCACGTCAGCATCCTGTCCGCAATCTGTGGGGTCATGCTTGGTGACGATGCCGCGGCGCAGACTGAGCGGTGCAAGCTGTCGGCGGAAGCGGTCTTTGAAAAGGCCGGACCCAAGGTGGTGGAGATATTTGCCGACGCGATCAACCCCTTCCGGGTCCGCGACAGGATGCAATACAGCCTTGGAACCGGCTTTCTGTTCGGTGACGGGGTGATTGTCACCAATTACCATGTGATTGCCGACGCACAGCGGGTCGATGTGTACGACGGCGAGGGGTATTGGGGCGCGCAGATCCTGGGGATCGATCCGCTGCTTGACATAGCGGTCCTGAGCGTCCCGTTCCTGACCCTGACTGCCGAGCCGCTGGACCCAGCGCCGAGCGGGACGACGAAGGTGGGGCAGGACGTCTTTGCCATCGGGTTTCCGCGCGGGATCGGCAAGACCATCACCCATGGTATCGTGACAGGCACCGGACGCGTGCTGGGAGACTCCACCAGCAGTTGGCTCAGCCCTTTCGTGCAGACCGACGCCACGGTCAATCCGGGCAACTCGGGTGGACCGCTACTGGATGATTGCGCGCGGGTCATCGGATTGGTCAGTCGCGCCTCGGCACCGGGGGAGGCAGAAAACATCGCCTTTGCCCTTCCGGTCGATGTGCTGGCGCCCATCGTCAAGGAAATCGCGACTACGGGCCATGTCGCGCGGGCTTGGCACGGGCTTTATGGCCAGATGGTCGAACCTGCGGTGTTGTCGGTTCTGGGCATACCGCCTGACCTTTGGGACGAGTATCGCGGCTTTCTTGTGGAGACCATCGAACCGGGCAGCGCCGCCGACGAGATCGGCCTGAAGGGCGGGACCTTTCCGGTGGAGTTTGGTGGCCATCCCTTCCTGATCGGCGGCGACATCATCACCGAGGTCAATGGCGTGGCGATTACCGATCTGGCGACCGCGCTTGATGTGGTCCGCAACCTTGCGGTGGGCAGCACCGTCACGATTGTCTACAAGCGCGGTGCCGACACCACGACGGCCAGTGTCATCCTGAAGGAGCGCCCGATCATGGAAGCCGATCTGGACCAGTTCCGCCAGTAAGACCGGTTATCACCCCTCCATCGCCTCCAGCTCGTCGATGAAGCCTGCGATCATCGACAGGCCCTGATCCCAGAACTTGGGGTCCGAGGCATCGAGTCCGAAGGGGGCCAGAAGCTCCTTGTGGTGCTTTGATCCGCCGGCCTTCAACATGTCGAAGTATTTCTCCTCGAACCCCGGCAGGCCGGACTGGTAGGCCGCATAAAGCGCGTTCACCAACCCGTCGCCGAACGCATAGGCATAGACGTAGAAGGGCGAGTGGACGAAGTGCGGGATATAGGCCCAGAAGGTTTCATACCCGTCCATGAATTCGAAAGCGTCGCCAAGGGATTGCGCCTGGATGCTCATCCACAGCGCGTTGATGTCGTCGGGCGTCAACTCGCCTTGTGCGCGGGCGGCATGCAGCTTGCATTCGAAATCGTAGAAGGCGATCTGGCGCACGACGGTGTTGATCATGTCCTCGACCTTGCCGGCGAGCAGGGTCTTTCTTTCGGCGGGGGTCCTGGCCGCATCCAGCAGTTTGCGGAAGGTCAGCATCTCGCCAAAGACGCTGGCGGTTTCAGCCAGGGTGAGGGGGGTGGAGGACAGAAGTTCACCCTGTCCCGCCGCCAGCACCTGATGCACGCCGTGGCCAAGTTCATGCGCCAGCGTCATCACGTCGCGCGGTTTGCCGAGGTAGTTCAGCATCACGTAAGGGTGGACAGTCGTGACGGTCGGGTGCGCGAAGGCGCCGGGCGCCTTGCCGGGTTTGACGCCTGCGTCGATCCAGCCTTTCTCGAAGAACGGTTTGGCCAGATCGGCCATGCGCCGGTCGAAGGCGGCGTAGGCGTCCATCACTGTGGCGGTGGCGGTGGGCCAGTCGACCAGCTTTGGCGTCTCCTGCGGCAGGGGGGCGTTGCGATCCCAGACTTGCAGCTTGTCCAGCCCCATCCATTTCGCCTTCAGCCGGTAGTAGCGGTGGGACAGCTTTGGATAGGCCGCGACCACGGCGTTGCGCAGCGCCTCGACCACCTCTGGCTCGACATGGTTGGCAAGGTGGCGCCCGTGCTGCGGCGAGGGCATCTTGCGCCAGCGGTCATGGATTTCCTTCTCCTTCGCCAGCGTGTTGTGGACGCGGGAGAAGAGCTTGATATGCTTGTCGAAAACTGCAGCCAGCGCCCGCGCCGCCGCTTCGCGCTTGGTGCGGGTCTGGTCGGTCAGAAGGTTGAGCGTGGCCTCGAGGTTGAGCGGTTCGTCCTCGCCCGCCACCTCGAACATCAGGCCCGCCATCGTCTCGTCGAACAGCCGGTTCCAGGCGGCGGCGCCGACCACGCTTTCGTCATGCAGGAAGCGCTCCAATTCGTCCGACAACTGGTGCGGGCGCATCGCGCGCATCCGGTCGAACACGGGCTTGTAGCGGGCAAGCGCGGCATTGGCGGCCAGAAGGCGCGCCAGATGGTCATCGTCCAGCCGGTTGAACTCCAGGCTGAAGAACACGAGGGGCGTGGTGAAGGTGGTTACCTTGTCCTGCGCGTCGGCCATGAACTTGGCGCGGTCACTGTCCATCGTGTTCTGGTAATACCGCAGGCCCGCGTAGGACATGATCCGTCCGGCGATGATGTCGATCTGCTCGTTTGCCAGAATGCAGTCCAGCATCGCCGGCGCGTCCAGGCTGGCGAGCTTGCCCTCGTAGATCGCGGCGAAATCGGTGCAGGCTTTCTCCAGCCATGCCATGTCGCGGGCGAACTCGGGCGCGTCGGGGCTGGGGTAAAGGTCGGTCAGATCCCAGTCGGGCAGGCTGCCGAAGCCACCGCCAGTGGCGTTCGCGTCGAATACGGGGCGGGGCAGGGTCATGGCGTCCTCATCGGTCATCTGTTTGGGGTCATCTAGGGGCGAAGGCCCGCCTCGTGCAAGGCTGCAAGGGCTTCCTCTTCCTCAAATATCCTCGGGGAGGTCCGGAGGGGCAGACGGCCCCTCCGGCGCTGTCCGCAAAAGCGCCCGCAGGGACGCGATCGTGTCGATGTCAGCCACACCCTTGTCGCGCCGCCAGCGGACCATGCGCGGGAACCGCAGGGCGATGCCGGATTTGTGGCGCGGGCTTTCCTGGATGCCTTCGAAGGCGATCTCGAACACCAGGTCGGCGGGCACCTTGCGCACCGGGCCGTAGCGCTCCAGCGTGTGGGTCTGGACCCAGCGGGTGATCTCGGCGAACTCGGCATCGGTCAGGCCGGAATAGGCCTTGGTGAAGGGCACCAGTTCGTTGCCGTCGCGGATGCCAAAGGTGAAATCGGTGAAAAGGTTCGCCCGTCGTCCGTGGCCGGCCTGGGCGTAAAGCATCACCGCGTCGATCGACCAGGGGTCCAGTTTCCATTTCCACCAGTCGCCGCGTTTGCGGCCTGCGTGGTAGACCGAGGTCGCGCGTTTCAGCATCAGCCCTTCGGCTTCCTCGCTGCGGGCGGTGGCGCGGGTGGCGGCGAGGGTGTCCCAACTGTCAAACGTCAGCGCGGGCGACAGCGACAGGGGCAGGCCGGGCGGCAGGGCGGCAATCACCTTGGCCAACCGGGCGCGACGGAGCGAAAGGGGGGCGGCGCGCAGGTCGGTGCCGGCATCCTCCAGAAGGTCATAGGCGAGGAAATGCGCCGGGGCGCTGGCGAGCAGGGTTTTCGGCACGGTCTTGCGGCCGATGCGCTTTTGCAGGGCGGCAAAGGGCAGGGGCTTGGTGCCGCCCCAGGCGACGATCTCGCCGTCGATCACGGTGCCGTCGGGGAGGAAATCCGACAGGGGGCCGAATTCCGGGAAGCGGTCGGTGATCAGTTCCTCACCCCGGCTCCACAGGGCGAAGGCACCGGGGCGGTGGATCAACTGGCCGCGGATGCCGTCCCATTTCCATTCGGCAAGCCAGTCACCGGGCGCGCCGAGGGTTTCGGGCGGGGCGTCCAGTTGGCTGGCCAGCGCAAAGGGGTAGGGCCGCGCATCGCCGCCTGCGTCGCCGCCGATCAGGTCGTCGAACCGGGTGCGGGCGGGATCCCAACTGCCCATCAGGCGGTGCGCGAGGGTGGCTTCCTCCACCCCGGTCGCGGCCGCAAGGGCGCGGGTCAGCAGGCCCTGCGCCACGCCCATCCGAAAGCCGCCGGTGATGAGCTTGTTGAACAGGAAGCGTTCCACCGGCGGCAGGGTGGCCCATGCGTCAATGACGGCGGCGCGGCGGGTGTCGGCGGTCTGGCCGGTCAGGCGCATCAGCGCCGTGATCGTGTCGGCAAGGCTGGGGCTGTCGGTGCCAAGCGCGGGCGGCAGGACGAGGGCGATGGTTTCGGCCAGATCACCGACGATGGCGTAGCTTTCCTCGAACAGCCAGTCGGGGATGCCCGCCACCTCGGCCGCCCAGAGCCGCAGTTCGGTGGCGTTGACGGCCCGCTTCGGGCGGCGGCCGGTCAGAAGGGCGATGGTCCAGACCCGGTCGGCCTCGGGTGCGGTGCGGAAATAGGCGGTGAGGACGGCGGTCTTCTCGCCGGTCCTTGTCGTGCTGTCGAGGGCTGCGAAGAGGGCGGCGAAGGTCTTCATGCCTCGGCCTCTTCGGCATCATCGCCGGTGAAACGGGTTTCCACGATGCCGGCGTCGTAGCCCTGGGTTTCCAGCCAATGGCGGAAGGGCGCGGTGTAGCCGTGGGTGACAAAGACGCGGGTCGCGCCGGTGGCCCGGATCGCGGTGTTCAGGCCATCCCAGTCGGCGTGGTCGGACAGGGCAAATCCGGTGCCAAGGCTGCGACGGCGGCGGATGCCGCGCACGGCCATCCAGCCCGAGGCGAAGGCTTCGCCGGATGGTCCGAAGCGGCCCGCCCAAGCCGAGCCGAGGGCGGCGGGCGGAGCGATGACGATGGCGCCGGGGTGGGTCTTGGCCGTGACCTCGGGGGTGACGCGGATGGTGTCGGGCAGGCGGTAGCCCTGGGCGCGGAGGATCGAGGTCATCTCCTCTACCGCGCCGTGGGTGAGGATCGGGCCGAGGGCGGGCAGGCCGGCCATCAGGCGCTGCGCCTTGCCGAAGGAATAGGCGCCGAGGATCGAGGTCTTGCCCTCGGCCGCGTTGGCCGCCCACCATCGGGCGATGTCGTCCATCACCATGGGCTGCGGTTGCCAGCGGAACACCGGCAGGCCAAAGGTGCATTCGGAGATGAAGGCGTGGCAGGGGACGGGCTCGAACGGTTCGGCGAGGCCGTCGGCTTCGGTCTTGTAATCGCCCGAGACGACCCAGACCTCGCCCGCCACCTCGACCCGGATCTGGGCCGAGCCGGGGACGTGGCCGGCGGGGTGAAACGAAACGGTGGCCGCGCCGATCCGGCGGCGTTCGCCGTAAGGAATACCGTCGGCAGAGATCTCGCCCAGACGGCGGCGGATCACGGGGAGGGCGGCGTCGGTGGCAAGATAGGTGGTGTGGCCGGGGCGGGCGTGGTCGGAGTGGCCGTGGGTGATGAGGGCGCGTGGCACCGGGCGCCATGGGTCGATGTGGAAATTGCCCGCCGGGCAGTAGATGCCGCTGTCGGTGAAGGTGAGGACGCTAGCCATCGGGAGAGGGTAGTGCGGCGGGCGGGCGGCGCAAGGGGATCGACCGGGCACCGGCCGCAGGATCGGCCGAGGGCGGTCGTCGATAGGCGTTGCGAGCCGGTCCCCGGCCGTGGTTAGAGTTTGTCGGCGGCGAAGGGTGAGGGCATGGTCAACGGTTTTGTGGTGACGGGGTGAGGCCGAGCTTCGCAACCCTGGACAACGCGTGTGTGATGGCCGGGGCCGCGACGCTGCTGGACCATCCGCCGGGCAGCCGGTCGGATGCGGCGCTGGGCAACGTTGCGCTGAAAGGCATCGGGGTGCGCGCGGCCGACGATACGGTTCCGGACGGTGGCGCAGGCATGTACCGCCACCGCTGGACGCACCCGATCAGCATTGCCGATCTGGATACGCCCGTTGCGGATCTGGACGCCGAGGCCATCTACGGCGGCGTCATCGGGCCGCAGTTCGGCCATGTCGTGACGCAATCAATAGGGCGTCTTTGGGTGGCCGAGCAGTTGCCTGCCGACCTGCCCATCGTGTTTGTGAACGCCAACCCCGGCCTTGACCGGGTACCGGGGTATCTTGTCGATGTCGTGCGCACGATCGGCGTCCCCAATCCGCTGGTGCTGCTGCGGCAGCCGACGCGGGTGCGCAGGCTTCATCTGGGAGCCGAGCTGATGAACCTTGAACGCAAGCCAGCCGCCGACGCACGGTATCTGGACTGGCTGGCGCGGGTTGCGCCGCGCGTGCCGGTTGATCCTGGCTTCAAGGTCTATGTAAGCCGCAGCCGGCTTGGCCCGCGGTTCGAGCAGTATCTGGAGGAGGCCAGACTGGAAGCGGCGCTGACGGGCGCGGGCTACCATGTGATCCACCCCGAGACGCTTTCGGTGCCCGAGCAGATCGCGGCCTACCAGCGGGCCGCCCGGCTGATCTTTGCGGACGGGTCTGCGGTGCATCTGTGGTCGCTGTTTGCCAAGCCCGGCCAATCGGCTGCCATCATCCTGCGCCGTCCTTGGCATCCGATATTCCGGCGGTGGTTCAAGAGTTTCGACCGCGCGGCCTTGACGGTGATCGATCGCCGGGTCGGCAGCTTTTCCGGCAAGGGGCCGCTGGGCCGAAAGCCTGCGGTGCTTTTGGATCTGGGTGCGGTCTGGGCTGATCTGGCGGCAACGGGGTTTCATGCATCGCAAACCCGGCTGCACGGGGCTGCCGATCTGATCAGGGAGGGGGCGGGCGCACTGTGCGCATGGGACGAGGTGAGCGCAGGCCTGCTGTCGACGCGCCCCGATCTGGCCTTGCGCTAGGCCGGGGTCCGGCTTGCCAATGCAGTGTCCGGCAAGGGGCGCCTGCCCGTTTCTTGTGCGCTTTGGCGATTGGCACTCAGAAAACGTGCAGTTCACTCTTCCCCGCATGGGAAACGGCTGATCTAGTGAAGGCCGGACGAGCAGGACGGAGGCGACGTGACCCCCACGTTCAACGAGATGTTTCAGGGCAGCGGTGTCAGGCCGCCCTATGCGCGGCTGGAAGACTGGGTGCGCGCGATGCCGCAGGAGTTGCGCCACCTGAAGCAGGCCGAGGCGGAGGCGCTGTTCCGCCGGATCGGCATCACCTTCGCGGTCTATGGCGAGGGCGGCGACCCGGACCGGCTGATCCCGTTCGACATGTTCCCGCGGGTGTTTTCCGGGGCGGAATGGTCGCGGCTGGAGCGCGGCATCAAGCAGCGGGCGCGGGCGCTGAATGCGTTTCTGGTCGATGTCTACGGGCGCGGCGAGATCGTGCGGGCGGGGCGGATACCGGCGCGGCTGGTCTACCAGAACGAGGCTTATGAAAAGGCCGTGGCGGGGATCGTGCCGCCAAAGGGGGTGTATTCCCACATCGTCGGGATTGATCTGGTGCGCACCGGGCCGGATGATTTCTTTGTGCTGGAGGACAACTGCCGCACGCCTTCGGGTGTCAGCTACATGCTGGAAAACCGCGAGATCATGATGCGGATGTTTCCCGATCTGTTTCGCGAAAACCGGATCGAGCCGGTGGATACCTATCCTGAGAAATTGCGCCGCACGCTGGCGAGCGTGGCGCCGAAGAAATGCACGGGCGAGCCGACCGTCGTGATCCTGACGCCGGGGCATTTCAACAGCGCCTATTACGAACACAGCTTTCTGGCTGACCTGATGGGGGTCGAACTGGTCGAGGGGCAGGATCTGTTCGTCGATGGTGAGTATGTCTTCATGCGGACCACCGAAGGCCCGCGCCGGGTGGACGTGATCTACCGGCGGATCGACGATGCCTACATCGACCCGTTGTGCTTCAAGCCGGATTCGATGCTGGGGATACCGGGGCTGATGGATGTCTACCGCGCGGGCGGCGTGTCGATCTGTTCGGCGCCGGGGGGCGGGGTGGCGGATGACAAGGCGGTCTACTGCTATGTGCCCGAGATGATACGCTTTTATCTGGGCGAGGAGCCGATCCTGAAGAATGTGCCGACCTGGCAATGCGGCAAGTCGGATGACCTGAAGTATGTGCTGGAAAAGCTGCCGGAACTGGTGGTGAAGGAAGTCCACGGCTCGGGTGGCTACGGGATGCTGGTCGGGCCGAAGTCGAGCCAAGCCGAGGTCGAGGCATTCCGGGCAAAGATCATCGACAACCCGTCGAACTACATCGCGCAGCCGACGCTGGCGCTGTCGACAGTGCCGAGTTTCGTCGAGGAAGGCGTGGCGCCGCGGCATGTTGACCTGCGTCCCTATTGTCTGGTGGGGGAACGGATCGAGCTGGTGCCGGGTGGGCTGACGCGGGTGGCCTTGAAGGAGGGCTCGCTGGTGGTGAACTCGTCGCAGGGCGGCGGGGTCAAGGATACCTGGGTGCTGGCGGAATGAGGGTCTTGGCGGAATGAGCGCGGTGTCGGGATGCGTTGCCCGGGGGTGCCCCCCCACCCCCTCCCTCCCCCACAAGGGGGGAGGGGGGCGCCCTGATCCCCTTGCCGCCCGTGCGTGGCTGGCCAACTGGCACCTCCCTCCCCCCGATGTGGGGGAGGGATGGGGTGGGGGGGGCGGCCAGGCCGGACGCGGTATGCCATGCTGAGCCGGACCGCCGACAACCTGTACTGGATCGCGCGCTACATGGAGCGGGCCGATACGTCGGCGCGGCTTCTGGAGGTGGGCAGCCGGATCAGCCTGATCCCCTCGGCGCACGGTTACCGCAGCGAGTGGGACAGCCTGCTGCAGGCGGCAGGGATGGCAGAGGGATTTGCCAAGAAATATGGCGACCCGATCCAGCGCAACATCGAAAGCTGGCTGTTCTTTGACCGCGACAACCCCTCATCGGTGGCAAGCTGCATCACGGCGGCACGGGAAAACGGGCGGATCGTGCGCACCGCACTGACAGCCCAGGTGTGGGACGCGCTGAACACCGCGTTTCAGGAGTTGAAGGCGCTGGAGCGGCGGGCGCGGTCGGACCTGGAACTGAGCCGGCTGACCGAATGGGTGATGCGCCATGCCGCGATGGTGCGGGGTGCGATTGATGCCACGCTGTTGCGCAACGACGGCTATAATTTCCTGAACATCGGCTATTACCTGGAACGCGCCGACAACACCGCACGCCTGATGGACGTCAAGTATTACGTCCTGCTGCCGCGGGTGGATTTCGTGGGCTCGGGGCTCGACAACTATCAGTGGACCACGCTGTTGCGCGCGATGGGGTCGCACCGGGCGTTTCACTGGGCTTATGGGGGTGAGGTCACAGCGGGGAAGATCGCGGATTTCCTGATCCTGAACCCGCAATGTCCGCGGTCGCTGACCACCTGCGTGGCGGGGATGGCGAACCATCTGGGGCGGCTGGCCACGGCCTACGGGCGCGAGACCGAGGCGCAGGTGCGGGCGAAGGATGTCATGGCGGGGATCCTCGCGACGACGGTTGAAGGGATCTTCGACGAAGGGCTGCACGAATACCTGACGCGGTTCATCGACGACACGGCGGTTCTGGCGAACGCGATCCACTTTGCCTACCTGAGCGGGGAAATGCGCTGATGCGGCTGACGGTCAACCATGTGACACGCTACCATTACGCGGCTCCGGTGCGGTCGGTGGTGCAAAGCCACCGGCTGACGCCGTCGACGTTCCAGGGCCAGAAGGTGATCGACTGGGCGATTTCGGTGACAGAAGGCACGCGCGGGGCGGAGTTTCGCGATGGCGCGGGCGATCTGGTGCAGGGCTGGACGGTGGCGGGGCCGGTGGGCGAGATCGCGGTAAGCGTGACCGGGGTGGTGGAGACGGTCGATCTGACCGGCGTGTTGCGCGGCCACAAGGAGACGGTCGCGCCCGACTGCTATCTGCGCGCCACGCTGCCGACACGGGTGGACAAGGCGCTGGATGCGCTGGCCCATACGGTGAGCGGGGCGGATACGCTGGCCTTGGCGCATGCGTTGATGGGGGCTGTGGCGGATGCGATTGCCTACAAGCCCGGCGTGACCCATGCCCATACGACGGCGGCCGAGGCGCTGGTTCTGGGCGAAGGCGTCTGTCAGGACCACGCCCATGCGATGATCGCGCTGGCGCGGGCGCGGGGGCTGCCGGGGCGCTATGTCTCGGGCTATCTGTTTGCCGATGCCGACGGATTTGCGCATGAGGCGGCACATGCCTGGGCCGAGGTTTTCGTGGCAGGTCTTGGCTGGGTCGGGTTTGATCCGGCGAACCGCTGCTGCCCGGACGCGCGCTACATCCGGCTTGGGTCGGGCTTTGACGCGCAAGATGCAGCGCCGATCCGTGGCATCGCGCGGGGCGGCGGGCGGGAAGAGATGGACGTGACCGTTGCGATCCAGAACCAGGATCAGTAGGGTTCGGCGCGGAGCGGGGGAACGGACATGACCTATTGCGTGGGGCTGATGCTGAACGAGGGCATGGTCCTTTTGTCGGACACGCGGACCAACGCGGGGCTCGACAACATCTCGACCTACCGCAAGATGTTCACCTTTGAAGACCCCGGCGAGCGGGTGATCGTGATCATGACCGCCGGAAGCCTGTCGATCAGCCAGACCACCTTGGCGCGGTTGCGCGAGGCGATCGAGGATCCTGACGCCACGCCCGATACCAGCATCATGCTGGCGCCGACGCTGTTGAAGGTGGCCGATATCGTCGGCGGCATGCTGGCGGCGGTGCGCGGCGAGATCGACGAGAAACTCAGCGCGATGCAGGGCGCAAGTTGCAGCATGATCGTGGCGGGGCAGCGAAAGGGCGGCGCGATGCGCATGTTCCTGATCTACCCGGAAGGCAACTACATCGAGGCCACCGAGGACGCGCCATTCCTGCAGATCGGCGAGCACAAGTATGGCAAGCCGATCCTTGACCGGGTGGTGAAGCCCTCGACCAGCCTGCTGGACGCGCAGAAGGCGGTGCTGCTCAGCATGGATTCGACGCTGCGGTCGAACCTGTCGGTGGGGATGCCCCTTGATCTGTGCGTGATCGAGCGTGACGCCTGCCGTGTGACGCAGAAACGCCGGATCGAAGCGGGCGACGAGGCGTTCCGCGCGATGAGCGAGGCGTGGTCGGTGGCGCTGCGCGACGGTTTTTCGCGCATCAAGGTGTGAAGGGCGGGTTTGCCCCTTGGCAACAAGGCATGGCCGCCCTAGCTTCATTGCAAGCAAGGAGAAAACGATGACCCAGCTTGTCAGCCTTTATGTTCGCAGCGTGGCCACGGGATTCGCGGTCGCTGCGGTTTTTGCCGCAGGGCTGGTATGGTTTGATGTGGCGGGGATCGGGCATCTGATCCTTGGCTCCGACATCGGTTGGGTTGCCGCCGCGATGCTGGTGGTGTTCAACGGCATCGTGTTTTCTGCGGTGCAGTTTGCAATTGCCATCATGGGCCTGGCCGAAGATGACGCACCGCGCGGCGGTCTGCGTGACCACGCCGAACTGATCCCGATCCGGGTCGAGGTTGTTGCCAAGAAGCGGCGCTGAAACCCAAGGACTTGAAGCAGAAGGCCCGCCAACCGGCGGGCCTTTTGCTTTGTCAGGTGGCGGGCCCGCAGCAGCCGTGAAGTGCCGGGATTTTCCCGAGAGCCAGAGGTCTCAGGTGGGAACCAGGTAACAGGACCAGGATCCTGTCAGAGCCAGCCCCCATGCGTTTGCTTATCGGCCACTGGAAAAAAGGCCTCGCACGAGAGGAGCAGCACCCGCCACCCATGAAGATAGGGCGTAGGGGGCATGGGCGCAAGGCTGGACAGGTGTTCACCTTTGGTTCATATTTGCCGGATGGACCAGATCGTCGACATCCTGCCGAACCTTCCCGGTCAGCGCCTGCAGCGCGGCGTCTGCCGGGGCCTGCGCGCGCTTGATTTCGTGTCGGTGGAGGAATTGGTGCCTGCGCCCGGCCTGCGGGTTGATGTGATGGCGCTGGGCCCGAAGGGCGAGATCTGGGTGGTGGAATGCAAGTCGGGCCGGGCCGATTTCGCAGCCGACCGCAAATGGCAGGGCTACCTGGATTGGTGCGACCGATTCTTCTGGGCGGTCGATTCCGAGTTTCCGGTGGAACTGTTGCCAGAGGGCACCGGGCTGATCCTGGCCGATGCCTATGATGCCGAGGTGGTGCGCATGGGGCCGGAAACGCCTCTGGCGGGGGCGCGGCGCAAGGCGGTGCTGCGGATATTCGCGCGCCACGCGGCGGCGCGTCTGCACGGGTTGCGTGATCCGGCGATGCAAAGCCAACTGTCCTGAACGAAAGTTACACCAAAACCCCGGGCCGAGGATTTTGGTGTCAGACGCTCAGCGCTTCTTTTTCGGCTTGCCTGCGGCCATCGCGCGGGCGGCCTCGGCGGCGGCGCGCAGCTCCTCGGCGATCTCGTCCGCCTCTTCGGGGTCGAAATCGAGCGGCAGTTCGATACCGCCTTCGGCTTCGACGTAGATGCGCACCATGCCCTGATCGGTCGGGCCGATCTGCATGTTGGCGGCGATTTCGCTTTGCTTGTCGATGCTCATGGCGGCCTCCGGGCTGGGGATGACAAGCGGCGTAACCCGTCGCGGCATTTCACGCAAGCGCCGTCGCCGGGCGCCACTGGTTCTTGCTTGCAATCCGGGGGGCGGGGGGCTAAATCGCGCGTCGAGTGCCGACGTAGCTCAGTTGGTTAGAGCACTAGATTGTGGATCTAGGGGTCCCCCGTTCGAGCCGGGGCGTCGGTACCATTTTCCTGAAACAGGTGAAGGGCGCACTCGTGCGGCAATGATCGGTCGCCCGCGGCCGTGGTCATGGCCGATCCGACCGATGCCGATCTCCCGCGCTCTTGAACAGGATTGCCGCTGGTCAGGGCGCGCCGTTCCGCGCGGGCAGGGCACTGGACAGTTGACTTGCCGACCGGATCACCTGAGCACTGGGGGGCAAGAACGGCCCGCTTCGTGGCGAACAGGACGGTGCAATGCAAGACAGAGCCGTGTCGAACCACAGCATCCGGTCGCTTGGGCCGCGCAAGAAACTGGTCATCTTTGCCGATGGCACGGGTGCCGCGTTTTCGTCGCAGGAATCGAATGTCTGGCGGCTGTATCAGGCGCTGGACAAAAGCGAGGGGCCGGACCGCGTGCTGCAACTGGCGCGGTATATTCCGGGCGTCGGCACATCGTCGGTGCGGGTGATCCGGGTGCTTGATGGCGCAACGGGGTTCGGGGTTCCGGCCAACGTGCGCAAGTTGTACCGCTTTTTATGCTGGAACTGGCAGGTGGGCGACCAGATCCACCTGATCGGGTTCAGCCGGGGGTCGTTCACGGTGCGGACGCTGGCGGGGCTGGTCGCCTCGCAGGGGTTGATGCCGCGCGACGTGACCAGCGCCGAGATGGACCGCAATGCGCTGGGTGCGTGGTGGGCCTACCGGGCCGAAGCGGCGCCTTTGTTCAAGGATGGCAGGTTGCGGATGAACCCGCTGATCTCGGTCGCGCGGGGGCTGCGCGATGCGCTGACGTGGGCAAAGCGCAAGATCCTTGGCCAACCCACGCACCGCGAGGTGCAGGCCAGCCTGCCACGGGCGCGGCAGCCGGGCACAGTGAAGATCCGCTTCATGGGCGTGTTCGATACGGTCGAGGCGTATGGGTTGCCGGTCAAGGAACTGCTGCATCTGGTCGACGTGCTGATCTGGCCGCTGCACTTTCGCAACTGGCGGTGCAGCCCCGTGGTGCGCACGGTGCGCCATGCGCTGGCGCTGGACGAGGAGCGGCGCAGTTTCGTGCCGTTGCGGTTTGACCAAGGGCCGCGACCGGACGGAAAGCCGGGGCCGCAGATCGACGAGCGCTGGTTTGCGGGCGTGCATTCCGATGTCGGCGGCGGGTATGCCAACGATGAGAACGCCTATCAGGCCCTCTTGTGGATGGCGGACGAGGCGAGAGGGCTGCTCGACTTCGACGACATGGCGCTGGGCCGCTACCGCGCGCAACTGTTTCCGCAGGCGCTGATCCACAATTCACGCGCGGGGCTGGCGATGTTCTACCGCTACGGGCCCCGCGAGGTGGAGGGTGGGACGATCCATGGCGGGCCGCCGGTCGTTGACGTTTCGGTCGTGCGCAAGATCAGGGAAGGCGCCGACGGCTATGCGCCGCTGACCCTGCCCGAGGAGTTCCGCGTTGCCACCGACACGGTGCTTGGGCCGCAGGTGCAGGGCGGGCTGCGGCGAGACGCGGAGGTTGCGGCGCGCGTGGCGCGCCTGATCAAGTGGCGGACGGCCACGAACTGGATCACGATTCTCAGCGTTGTCTGGCTGGTGGCGTCGCCGCTTGTGACCCTTTTCGGTGCCTGTCGGGCAGGGCCGGACGGTGGCGCGCTTGACTGTGCGGCCACGGTGCTGCTGGGCGCAGCCACCGCCCTGCCGGGAGAGGTGATGCGCAATTGGCATCTGTATCTGGCCCCGGCGCTGCTGCTGGCGGCGATGGTCGCGGTCAACGGCACGCTGGAAAGCCGGATCAAGGACGCCTCGCGCGCCTTGTGGATGCCGCGTCCGCTTCAAAGCCCGTACGGTGACAGGTAAGGTTGCGCACCCCGTAGGAGGATTCGCATGACCGTTGCCCGCATACCGCAGACCATCGCCACTGATATCGGTGCCACGGCAGATCAGGTGCGCTCGGCCATCGGGCTGTTGGACGGGGGGGCGACGGTGCCCTTCATCGCGCGCTACCGCAAGGAGGTGACGGGCGGGCTTGACGACACCCAGTTGCGGCGGCTGGAAGAACGGCTGGGCTATCTGCGCGAGTTGGAGGCCCGGCGGGCTGCGATTGCCGGGTCGATCACCGAGCAGGGAAAGATGACCGACGTGCTGGCTGGCGCGATTGCCAAGGCCGAAACCAAGGCAGAGCTTGAGGATATCTACCTGCCCTACAAGCCGAAGCGGCGCACCAAGGCGATGATTGCGCGCGAAAACGGTTTGCAGGGGCTGGTCGATGCGATTCTTGCCAACCGGGCGGCGGACCCGGTGGCGCTGGCGGCGAGGTTCCTGACCGAGGCGGTGCCGGATGCCAAGACCGCGTTGGAGGGCGCGCGGGATATCGTGGCCGAGGGGCTGGCCGAGGATGCCTCGCTGCTGGGGCGGTTGCGCGACCACATGAAGCGGGTGGCGCGGCTGGCGGCCAGGGTGGTGGCGGGGAAAGAGGCCGAGGGGGCGAAATTTTCCGATTATTTCGCGCATTCCGAGCCTTGGGTGGGCGCGCCGAGCCACCGGGTGCTGGCGATGCTGCGCGGGCGGAACGAGGGTGTGCTGGCGCTGGATCTGGAGGTTGATGCCGATGCCGCGCGCGGCGACAGCCCCTGCGAGCGGGCTTGCGGGGCGGCACTGGATGCGGGCTCACGCGGCCCCGGCGATGCGTGGCTGCGCGAGGCCGCAAGCTGGGCCTGGCGGGTGAAGCTGCGGACCAGCCTGACGCTGGACCTGATGGCCGAGATGCGCGAACGCGCCGAGGCCGAGGCGATCCGGGTCTTTGCGCGGAATCTGAAGGATTTGTTGCTGGCCGCCCCGGCGGGGGGGAAGGCCACGATGGGCCTCGATCCCGGCATAAGGACGGGCGTCAAGGTTGCGGTGGTCGATGCGACCGGCAAGGTGCTGGACACCGACACCGTCTATCCGTTCCAGCCGAAGAACGATCTGCGCGGCGCGCAGGTGGCGTTGGCGCGGTTGATCGGGAAGCATGGGGTCAAGCTTATCTCCATCGGCAACGGCACGGCGAGCCGCGAGACGGAAAAGATGGTGGCCGATATCCTCGCGGTGCTGCCGGGAGAAAAACCGGTGAAGGTGATCGTGTCCGAGGCGGGGGCGTCGGTCTATTCGGCCAGCGAGCTGGCGGCGAAGGAATTTCCCGGGCTGGATGTTTCCCTGCGCGGCGCGGTCAGCATTGCGCGGCGGTTGCAGGACCCCTTGGCCGAACTGGTGAAGATCGAGCCGAAGGCGATTGGTGTCGGGCAGTATCAGCATGACGTCGACCAGCACCGTCTGGGCAAGTCGCTGGAAGCGGTGGTCGAGGATGCGGTGAACGCGGTCGGGGTGGACCTGAACACCGCCTCGGCCCCCTTGCTGGCGCGGGTGTCGGGCGTGGGGCCGGGACTGGCAGAGGCGATCGTGGCACACCGCGATGCAAACGGGCCGTTTGGCAGCCGCAAGGAGTTGCTGAAGGTCGCGCGGCTGGGCCCGAAGGTGTTTGAACAGGCGGCGGGTTTCCTGCGGGTGACGGGCGGCAAGGAGCCTTTGGACGCAAGCTCGGTGCATCCCGAGGCCTATGATCTGGCGCGGCGGATCGTGGCGGCCTCCGGGCGCGACCTGCGGTCGGTGATGGCCGATCCGTCGGTGTTGCGCCGGGTGGAGCCACGCGAGTTTGTCGACGAACGGTTCGGGTTGCCGACGGTGAAGGACATTCTGGCCGAACTGGAAAAGCCCGGACGCGACCCGAGGCCATCGTTCAAGACCGCGACCTTTGCGGACGGGGTCAACGATATCAAGGATCTGAAGCCGGGGATGCTGCTGGAAGGCACGGTGACGAACGTCGCGGCCTTTGGCGCCTTTGTCGACGTGGGCGTGCATCAGGACGGGTTGGTGCATGTCAGCCAGCTTGCCGACAGTTTCGTGAAAGACCCCCATGCCGTGGTCAAGGCGGGCGATGTCGTGAAGGTGCGCGTGGTCGAGGTGGACGTGGCGCGCAAGCGCATCGGGCTGACGATGAAATCGGGCAGTGCCGAGGCGCGCGAGGCGGTGCGCGACCGCGGGCCGGCGGCACCGAAATCAAAGCCGGTGGTGCAATCCGCGCCCGCGCCGAATACGGCGTTTGCCGATGCGCTGAAGGCGAAATTCGGGCGTTAGGGCAGCGGTTGGGGTGGGACTGGAGGGTTTCACACCCTCCAGACCTCCCGTGGGATATTTTTGCAAAGAGGAAGGCCGGGGGTCAGCGGAAGCGGTCCCAGAGCCATTTGACGATGACCGGGATCATGGTGATGCCGGCGATGAGCGCGAGGAGGGGTTTCGACATCTCGGCGTCGTGCATGCCCGCGCCGATGGCGGTCAGGACGAAGCTGACCGGGATCACGCCGAGGAGGGTGGCCAGCGCAAACCGGGGCAGGGTGAGGTTGGTCAGCCCGGCGGCAAAGCTGACCGCGTCGAACGAGATGAACGGGATCAGCCGCGAGGCGAAGACGATGGCCATCAGCGACCATTGCGAGCGCGGGGCGGCGAGGGATTTCAGAAGCCGGTTTTCGGATTGACGGATCGCGTCAAAGCCGAGGTAACGGGCGGCAAGAAAGGCGATACAGGCGCCGAGAAAGGCGCCGAGCACCGTGACCACGCCGCCCGCAACGGTGCCGTAAAGCGCCCCCGCGGCCACGCCGATCGGTCCGGAGGGAATCGGGCTGACCACGATGGCCAGGGCCATCAGAAGGGCGAGGAGCACCGGGCCTGCCATGCCGAGGCCGGAGAGCCTTGCGCGGACCCAAGGCTCGCTGAACATCGGCTGGTCACCGATCATCAGGCCTGGCAGGATCAGCCCCGCCAGCACCGCCAGCACGAGTGCGGCCGCGACGATCCGGCGTTTGGTCACAAGGGGTGGCTTGGCGGTCATCGGGGTCGGCGTGGCATCAGCAGGTGCCGACAGTCAAGAGCAGAGTGTTTGGCCCGACCCAGCCCGCATCGCCCTGGAAGGCGGCAAGTTGCCGGGCGATGTCGTCCCACGCGGCCTGCTGCCGGTCAGCCGGAAGGGCGGCGAGGATGCTGCGGATCGGGCCGGCCGCGTCGCGCACGAAGGCCATATAGTCCCCGGTGCGGGCAAGATGGAACGGGGCGTCCATCGTCGTGGCCGCGACGGTGTGGAACCCGGCTTTCGCAAAAAGGTCGGCAAGGTGACCGGGGCGGCCCAGGCTGGTCAGCCCGCCCGGAGCAAACGGGTCTTGCGGCGGCAGGTTTGCGTGCTTCAGCGCGGTGGCCATCAGGACGGCGAGGCAGGGGTTCCGGTCAGGTGGCGCGAACACCATCGTGGCCAGCCGTGCGCCCGGCTTCAGGGTGCGGCGGATGTCACGCAGGCCCGCCAGCGGATCGGGCAGGAACATCAGTCCAAGGCGGCAGATCGCGGCGTCGAAGGTCTGGGCGGGCAGGCCAAGCGCCGCTGCATCGGCGCGGTGGGTGGTGACGTTCGCATGGCCCGCCGCGCGTGCCGCACTGGCTGCAAAGCGCAGGATGCCGGGGGATATGTCGGTTGCGGTGACGTGGCCGGTGGGCCCGACCGCCTGTGCGAGATCGAGGCTCTGATCACCCGCGCCGGCGGCCACGTCCAGCACTGTCTGACCCGGTGCAATGCCGGCCATGTCGATCATCGCGCGTGTCGGTCGTTCCAGCCAGCGTCGGATGATGGGTGCGTGGCGGTGCCAGCCCTCGGCGGCGGCATCCCAGATGGCGGTCTCGGAGGTGGCGGCGGGTGAGAGGTCGGTCATGGCGGGCTCCTGTTGCGGCGGCCCTGAGATTGCGCTTGTCAGGGGCTTGGCAACAGCCGCAAGGTTGCGGAACGGGGCCGCAGGATTGCGGGCGCCAAGGGCAAGGCCGCGATGTTCAACTGGAACGATCTGCGCTTTCTGCTGGCTGTCGGGCGCGAGGGCAGCACGCTGGCCGCCGCGCGCAGCCTTGGCGTCAACCAGTCGACCGTGCAGCGCCGTCTGGCCGAGCTTGAGGCGCGGCTGGGCGAGCGCCTGGTGGAGCGTCAGGCGTCGGGCTACCGGCTGACTGATCTGGGGATGGCGGCATTTGGTCGGGCCGAGGCGGTGGAGACCGCCGCCGATGGCTTTGCGCACGCGGTGCAGGATCTGGGTCGCGGCACGCGCGGCGTGGTCCGGCTGACCTGCCCGGAGCCGATTGCGATCCGGCTGGCGCAATCGGGGTTTGTTGACCGGTTTCAGGCGCGCCACCGGGGCTTGACGATCGAGTTCGTGCTGAAGGACAGTTATGTCGATCTGGCACGGGGCGAGGCGGACGTGGCGCTGCGGTCGGGTGATACCGATGATGCGGTGCTGGTCGGGCGCAGGATCGCAACCTCGCTCTGGGCGGTTTACGCCAGCCGCGACTACATCGCCCGGCATGGGGCGCCATCGGGACCGGAGGATATGCCGGGGCATATGCTGATCGGGTTCGAGGCCGCGATGGCGCGGCACCGGGCGGTGATCTGGCTGAACGAGGTGGCGCCGGGGGCTGGGTATGCGGCGCGCAGCACATCCGTGCTGGGGCTGATCTCGGCTGCGAAGGCGGGGGTTGGGGTTGCACCATTGCCGATGTCACTGGGTGACATGGAGCCGGAGCTGGTGCGCCTGTTCGGCCCGGTGGCGGCGCTGACCCGTGACTGGCGAATCCTGGCGCACCCCGACCAGCGGCAGTCGCCCCGGATCGAGGCGTTCTTTCGGTTCGTGTTGGCCGAGACCGAGGCGTTGCGGCCGATCCTGACCGGGTAGATCAGGCCGCCGAGCCGCCCACGGTCAGGCCGCCGATCAGAAGCGTCGGTTGGCCGACGCCGACCGGCACCCATTGCCCGGCCTTGCCGCAGTTGCCGATGCCGGGATCAAGCGCCAGATCGTTGCCGATGGCGCGGATCTGCTTCAGTGCAGTTGCCCCGTCGCCGATCAGGGTGGCGCCCTTGACCGCAGCGCCGATCTTGCCGTTCCTCACCCGGTAGGCCTCGGTGCAGGAGAACACGAACTTGCCATTGGTGATGTCGACCTGACCGCCGCCGAAACCCACCGCATAGATGCCGTCCGTGAGGCTTGCCACAATGCCGGCGGGGTCGTCTTTGCCAGCCAGCATGTAGGTGTTGGTCATCCGCGGCATCGGGATATGGGCGAAACTTTCGCGCCGTCCGTTGCCGGTGGGGGCCACGCCCATCAGCCGGGCGTTCTGGCGGTCCTGCATGTAGCCGACAAGGATGCCGTCCTCGATCAGCACGTTCCTGGCCGACGGGGTGCCTTCGTCATCAACGCTGATCGACCCGCGACGGTCGGGGATCGTGCCGTCATCGAGGACTGTCACGCCTCTTGCGGCGATGCGGCTGCCCATCAGGCCCGCGAAGGCCGAGGTTTCCTTGCGGTTGAAGTCGCCCTCAAGCCCGTGACCGATGGCCTCGTGCAGAAGGATGCCGGGCCAGCCGGGGCCGAGAACCACGTCCATGATCCCCGCGGGCGCGGCTTCGGCAGAGAGATTGACGAGGGCGATGCGCAAAGCCTCGCGCACCATCGGTTGCCAGGTTTCCGGCAGCATCAGGCGGGCAAGGCCGTAGCGCCCGCCGCCGCCCATGCCGCCCTGTTCGCGGCGGCCCTGCTCCTCCACGATCACGGAAACATTCAGCCGCGCCATCGGTCGGATGTCGGTCAGGCGCAGGCCTTCGGGGCGCAAGATCTCCACCTCTTGCAGCGAGGCGCCAAGCGAGGCCGACACTTGCACCACGCGCGGGTCAAGCGCGCGGGCGAAGGCGTCGATTTCCTTCAGCATGTCGATCTTCACCGGGAAGGTCGCGTCGGCCATCGGGTCGGCGTCGGTGTAAAGCTTGATGTTGGTGCCCTTCGGCGAGGCGGCCATCGTGCCGCCACCGTCGCCCACCGCAAGGCGCGCGGTCTCGGACGCCCGGATCAGCGCACTCGCCGAGATTTCGGTGGAGTGGGCATAGCCCGCCACCTCGCCCCGCACGGCGCGCAGGCCGAAGCCTTCGGAGGCGTCGTAGCTGGCGTTGCGGATGCGGCCGTCGTCCAGCACGATGCTTTCGCCCCGGCGGCGTTCCAGAAACAACTCGCCATCGTCGGCCCCGGCGGTGGCTGCGCGCAGGGTGGCCAGGGCGGCGGCTTCGTCAAGGTGGGTGTCGAACGGGCGGAAGGGAGCGTCGGCCATGTCGTGCCTTTCGGAGTTGAGTGCGGAACCTAGGCCGCGATCCGGCCTTGCGCAAGGCGGCGGCGGAGAGCCTGCCAGCGCGGGGCAGGGAAATTGGCAAGGCACGGGCCGCACTGGCGACGCGTCCGGGGCGCAAGAGTGGATCCGGCACCGGGGCCGGAAGCTGGGGCCTTCAGCATGAACGCAGGCGAGGGCATACGCGACACGTGCAGGCCGACAGCGAAAGATGCGCTGTTGCGGCCGGCCCGGTTCAGACAGGCGAGGGCGTTGCTATGTCGCAACGGTTTTGCTTGTCCCGCCTCGCCGAATATGGTTTGAACGCCCGCGTATACAACGGGATTCTGCCTTGCGCGGCGAACCCCTGAGAAGCGGCGGCAAGCCGCATGTCGGGAACGGGAATGAGAACCATGCGCCTTTCGAAAGTGACGAACGCGATTGCAGCAGCCGGGCTCGCCAGCCTGTGGAGCGGGGCAGCCCTTGCCCAGCAAGCTCTGGACATCGTCGGTCAGCCGGTCGACGGCAAGACCGGCTTCCAGCCGGCGGCCACCAAGATTGCCGAGGATCTGCAATGGCTTGACGGGATGTTGAACTACATCATCTTCGCCATCGTGATCTTCGTGTCGGCCCTGCTGGTCTTTGTCATCCTGCGCTTCAACGCGCGCTCGAATCCGAAGCCTGCGACCTTCACGCACAACTCGCCCCTGGAAGTGGCGTGGACGATCATCCCGATCGTCATCCTGGTGTTCATCGGGGCGTTCTCGCTGCCGGTGCTGTTCGAAGAGCAGGAAATCCCGGTCGGTGACGTGACGATCAAGGCGACCGGCTACCAGTGGTACTGGGGCTATGAATATGTCGGCGAGGACGTGGCCTTCGACAGCTACATGATCGGCTCGCCCGCGACCGGCGGCAGCAACATGCTGACGCCGGAAGTCGAGGCGCAACTCGTCGAGGCGGGCTACACCAAGGAGCAGTTCCTGCTGGCGACCGACACTGCCGTCGTGGTGCCGGTCGGCAAGAAGATCGTCATCCAGGTCACTGGCGCGGATGTGATCCATTCGTGGAAGATCCCGGCATTTGGCGTGATGCAGGACGCGGTTCCCGGTCGTCTGGCGGCGCTGTGGTTCCAGGCTGACAAGGAGGGCATCTACTTCGGCCAGTGCTCGGAGCTTTGTGGCCAGATGCACGCTTACATGCCGATCACGGTAAAGGTCGTGTCAGAGGCGGCTTATGCCGAATGGCTGGCCAAGGCCAAGGCGGGCGATGTGCAGCTTTCAAGCGAGACGACCGGCACCGCCGTGAAACTTGCCGCCAACGACTGAGCGGGCGTGAACAAAGAACGGCAAGGCCCGGTGATGCCGGGCCGTTGACCTTGGCAAGACGGACCTGACATGAGCGAGAGCATCACAGTGGAACGGATCGGCGAAGCGCCACATGAGGCGAGCTTCAACGATTACGTGCAGCTTCTGAAGCCGCGCGTGATGTCGCTGGTGGTGTTCACCGCGCTGGTCGGCCTGCTGGTCGCCCCGGTGCCGCTGCACCCGGTCGAGGCGGTGGCGGCGATCCTGTTCATCGCGCTTGGGGCAGGGGCGTCCGGCGCGTTGAACATGTGGTGGGATGCCGACATCGACGCCGTGATGAAGCGCACCGCGCGCCGTCCGGTGCCCGCCGGCAAGGTTGAGGGTGGCGAGGCGCTGGGTCTGGGTGTGGCGCTGTCAGGCATCAGCGTGGTGATGCTTGGGCTGGCCACCAATGTTCTGGCGGCGGGACTGCTGGCCTTCACGATCTTTTTCTATGCCGTCGTCTATTCGATGTGGCTCAAGCGTCTTACGCCGCAGAACATCGTGATCGGTGGCGCTGCCGGGGCGTTCCCGCCGATGATCGGCTGGGTCTGTGCCACCGGGTCGCTGTCGCTCGAGGCGGTGTTGATGTTCGCACTGATCTTCATGTGGACGCCGCCGCATTTCTGGGCGCTGGCGCTGTTCATGAAGGAAGATTACCACAAGGCCGGCGTGCCGATGCTGACCGTGACGCACGGCCGCAAATCGACCCGTCTGCACATCCTTGTCTACACCTTGCTGTTGGTGCCGGTGGCTGTCGGTGCCGCGCTCACTTCGATTGGCGGGCCATTCACTCTGGCGGTCGCTGTGGCGCTGAACGCGTGGTTCGTGGTTGGCGCGGTGCGTATCTGGCGGCGCGACGAAGTTGTGGCCGAGGCTGACAAGTATGCCGTCGAAAAGGCCGTGTTCCGGTTTTCCCTGCTTTATCTCTTCCTGCATTTCGGCGCGTTTCTGGTCGAGGCCGCGCTGAAACCCTACGGTCTGGGAGGCTGGTGATGTCGTTCCGCCCCGCACATGAGATCCACAAGCGCCGCTTTGGCCGCAACCTTGGCCTCGGCCTTGTGCTGGGGGCTTTCGTGGCGCTGGTCTTTGCCCTGACGGTCGTGAAGGTGCAGCGCGGCGAGCCGATGCAGGGCTACGATCATGTCGTGCAACCGGAGGCGATCAAGCAATGATCTTCCCGCGTCTACAGGGCCCGAACCGCACGCTTGCACAACTGGTTGGCGTGGTGGTGGTGATGGCCTCGCTGTCCTTCGCAGCCGTGCCGTTTTACGACTGGTTCTGCCGGGTAACGGGCTTTGGCGGCACCACTGGTGTCGCGGATTCCGGCTCTGACGTGATCCTCGACCGCACCGTGCGGGTGCGCTTTGACGCCTCGCTCGAGGCCGGGATGCCGTGGACGTTCAAGGCAACCGAGCCGGTGATGGAACTGCGGATCGGCGAGACGGGCATGGCCTTCTACGAGGCGCACAACCCCACGAACCGCCCGATTGCCGGCACCGCCAGCTACAACGTGTTCCCCTATTCCGCCGGTGGCTATTTCATCAAGATCGCCTGCTTCTGCTTTACCGAACAGATCCTGCAACCCGGTGAAACCGTGCTGATGCCGGTGACCTTCTATGTCGATCCGGCATTGGTCGATGACCCCGAAGCGCAGTTTGTGCATGAGATCACGCTAAGCTATACCTTCCACCAGACGCCGCTGCCTGAAACTCAGGCTGCGCTCAAAACCCCGGCTCCGGCAACGCCCGAAGCGCTGAACTGACCATAACGAGGGAACTGACCGGCCATGGCCCACGCGAAAAACCACGATTACCACGTCCTGCCACCGTCGATCTGGCCGCTGCTTGGCGCGCTGTCGGGTTTTGTGATGCTGTTCGGGGCCGTTCTCTGGATGCACGGCTCGCAGCCCTGGCTTGGGCTGATCGGCCTTGCCGGCGTGCTGTATGTGATGTTCGCCTGGTGGTCCGAGATGGTGCAGGAAAGCCAGGTCGGCGATCACACTCCGGTGGTGCGGCTTGGCCTGCGCTATGGTTTTATCCTGTTCATCATGTCGGAAGTGATGTTCTTCTCGGCCTGGTTCTGGACCTTCTTCAAGCACCGGATGTATCCGATGGGGCCGCAAAGCCCGGCGATTGACGGGGTCTGGCCGCCGGTCGGAATCGAGACGTTCGATCCGTGGCACCTGCCCCTGATCAACACGCTGATCCTGCTGCTGTCGGGCTGTGCCGCAACCTGGGCGCACCATGCGCTGGTGCATGAAAACAACCGCAAGGACCTGATCAATGGCCTGATCCTTGCGATCCTTCTGGGCGTCGTGTTCACCGGGATGCAGGCTTACGAATACAGCCACGCCGCCTTCGGGTTTGCAGGCAACATCTACGGCGCCACGTTCTTCATGGCGACCGGCTTCCACGGCTTTCACGTGATCATCGGGACGATCTTCCTGTTCGTCTGCCTGATGCGCGCGCTGAAGGGGCATTTCACGCCGGAACGCCACGTCGGCTTTGAAACCGCCGCCTGGTACTGGCACTTCGTCGACGTGGTCTGGCTGTTCCTGTTTGCCACGATCTACGTCTGGGGTCAGGGCTGACGCCCACCGGGCGCGGGGAAAACAAGCGCGGGCCTTCGGGCCTGCGCTTTTCATTTGGGGTGGTGGGATGATCAGGTCGGTGGCCTTTGCGGTGATCCTCGGTCTGGCCGGGGCAGGGGTGCTGGTGTCGCTGGGCGTCTGGCAGTTGCACCGGCTGGAGTGGAAGGAAGCCATCATCGCGCGGGCCGAGGCGAGGATGGCCGAAGCGCCGATCACGCTGCCCGCCATGCTTGACCCTGTGGCCGACCGCTACCGTGCCGTCACCGCAACCGGCCGCTTCACTGGCGAGGAGGCGCATGTGCTGACTTCCACCCGCGAGATGGGGCCGGGGTTTCTGGTGATCGCTGCCTTCGAGACGGGCGGACGGCGCATCCTGATCGACCGCGGTTTCGTGCCCGAGACCGAAAAGACCACCCCGCGCCCGCCAAGCGAGGCGACGGTTGTGGGCAATCTGAACTGGCCGGATGACGTGAATTCCTCGACCCCGCCCTATGACGCAGACCGCCAGATCTGGTATGGCCGCGACCTTGGCGGCATCGCGTCGCTTCTGGGCACCGAGCCGGTGCTGGTGATCGCGCGCGAACATACCGGCGACAGCATCATCCCGCAGCCGGTGACGACCGCTGGCTTTCGCAACGACCATTTCAACTATGCGGTGACCTGGTTTTCGCTGGCGGCGGTGTGGCTGGGGATGACACTCTATCTTCTGTGGCGTATCAGGGCGCGGTCCGTCTGAATACCAAAGGCGAAACGATGAAATACATTTCCACCCGCGGCGCTGCTCCGACGTTGAGCTTTGGCGAGGCGATGATGACAGGCCTTGCCCGCGACGGCGGGCTTTACATTCCCGATTCCGTGCCAGTGATGCCGCAAGGCGAGATCACGGCGCTGGCCGGGCTGTCCTACGAGGAAACCGCCTTTCGTGTGATGCGGCCCTATCTTGGCGGCTTCTTTGCCGAGGACGAGTTTCGCGGTCTGATCGACGCCGCCTACAAGGGTTTCCACCACGCCGCCCGCGCGCCGATGGTGCAACTCGCGCCGAACCACTTCCTGTTGGAGTTGTTCCACGGACCGACCTTGGCGTTCAAGGATTTCGCCATGCAGCTCATCGGGCAGATGATGCAGGCGGCATTGGCCAAGACCGGCGAGCGGATCACCATCGTCGGCGCCACCTCGGGCGATACCGGCTCGGCGGCGATGGAGGCGTTCCGGGGGCTGGCGAACGTCGATGTGTTCATCCTCTTTCCGCATGGCCGGGTGTCAGACGTGCAGCGCCGCCAGATGACCACGGCGTCGGAGGCGAACTGCCATGCGCTGGCCATCGACGGCAGTTTCGACGATGCGCAGGCCCGCGTGAAGGACATGTTCAACGATTTCGCCTTCCGTGATGGCGTGCGGCTGGCAGGCGTGAACTCGATCAACTGGGCGCGGGTTCTGGCGCAGGTGGTCTATTATTTCTACGCCGCCGTGGCGCTGGGTGCGCCGCAGCGGGCGGTCAGTTTTACCGTGCCGACAGGCAACTTCGGCGACATCTTCGCGGGCTACATCGCGCGCCAGATGGGTCTGCCGATCGAAAGGCTGGTGATCGCCACCAACCAGAACGACATCCTCGACCGCGCGATCCGCAGCGGGGCTTACAAGACCGATGGCGTGCGCCCGACGATCAGCCCGTCGATGGATATCGAGGTGTCGTCGAATTTCGAGCGTGTCCTGTTCGATGCCTATGGCCGCGACGGGTCTGCCGTCAGCGCGCTGATGGCCGAACTGAAGGCGGGCGGTTTCCACATCAGCCAGGGCGCGCTGGAGATGCTGCGCGCCACCTTCGCCTCGGGCCGGTGTTCGGAGGACGAGACGCTGGCAACCATCGCCCGCCACTTCAAGACCACGGGCGAGGTGTTGTGCCCGCACTCCGCCGTTGGCGTGAAGGTAGCCGAGGACCACCTTGGCCGGACGCCGATGATTACGCTTGCGACCGCCCATCCTGCGAAATTCCCCGATGCGGTGGAGCGGGCCACCGGCCTGCGCCCCGGTCTGCCGCCCCACATGGCCGACCTGTTCGAGCGCCCCGAACGGATGACCCGCGTGCCGAACGATCTTGCCACCCTAGAAGCGCTGGTGCGCGAAAGGATTGCCCATTGACCTCTCGCCTTCATACCCTGCCGAACGGTTTTCGGATTGTCACCGAAGCGATGCCCGGCCTGAAATCGGCCTCTGTCGGCATTTGGGTCGGCGCGGGCGGGCGGCATGAGACCCCGCAGCAGAACGGCATCGCGCATTTTCTGGAACACATGGCGTTCAAGGGCACCCGCCGCCGTTCCGCCCTTCAGATCGCCGAAGAGATCGAGGATGTCGGCGGCTACATCAACGCCTATACCAGCCGCGAGATGACGGCCTATTACGCCCGCTGCCTGTCGGCGGACGTGCCGCGCGCGCTGGACGTGATTTCCGACATCGTGCTGAACCCGGTGTTCCGCAAGGCCGATATCGAGACCGAGCGGCATGTGATCCTGCAAGAGATCGGGCAGGCGCTGGATACGCCCGACGACATCATCTTCGACTGGCTGCACGAGGTCAGCTACCCGGACCAGCCCTTCGGCCGCACCATCCTTGGCCCTGAGGAGCGCGTGTCGTCGTTCAGGAAGGCCGATTTCGAGACGTTCGTCGGCCAGCACTACGGCCCCGACCAGATGATCCTGTCAGCCGCCGGTGGTGTCGATCACGACAGCATCGTGGCCGAGGCGACGGCAATCTTCGGCAGTCTGAAGCCGGTTGGAATGTCGCAGGTCGCCCCGGCCCGCTTTGGCGGCGGCGAGCGGCGCGAGGTCAAGGATCTGGAACAGGTCCACATCGCGCTGGCCTTCGAGGCCCCCGGCTACCGCGACGACAAGGTCTATACCGCGCAGGTCTACGCCACCGCGATGGGCGGCGGCATGTCGTCGCGCCTGTTCCAGAAGATCCGCGAGGATCGGGGCTTGTGCTATACCATCCACGCTCAGGCAGCGGCCTACGAAGACACCGGCCAGATCACCATCTACGCCGGCACCTCCGACGCCGAAATCGGCGATCTGACGCAACTGACGATCGACGAGTTGAAACGCGCCGCCGACGACATGACCGAGGCAGAGGTGGCGCGAAGCCGTGCGCAACTGCGCGCGGGGCTGTTGATGGGCCTGGAAAGCCCGTCGTCGCGCGCCGAACGCAACGCCCGGCTGCTGTCGATCTGGGGCCGGGTGCCGGACGTCGACGAGGCGGTGGCCAAGATCGACGCGGTCACCACAGCGCATGTGCGGGCCTACGCCGGCGAGCTGACCAGCGCCCGCTCCGCTTTGGCGCTTTACGGCCCGGTCGCGGACGCGCCGGGGATCGAAGCGATCCAGCGGGGGCTGATGGCCTGATGCTGGGCTTCAAGCGCAGGGTCCGGGTCGAGACGGAGCGTATGACGCTTCGCCTGCCCGAACACGCCGACTGGCGGCAATGGTCGGAACTGCGCGAAGTGTCGGCCGCCTTCCTTGCGCCGTGGGAGCCGGTCTGGGCCAATGACCACCTGACACGCCGCGCCTTCACCAACCGCGTCTACTGGGCGCAGCGCGCCGAGGCGCAGGGCACCGCGTTGCCGATGCTCTTGATCCGGCGCGAGGATGATCAGCTTCTGGGCGCGCTGACGCTGGACAACATCCGTCGCGGCCCGTCGCAGACCGGCACCTTCGGCTACTGGATCGGCCAGCCCTTCGCCCGCCACGGCTACATGCGCGAGGCGCTGAGGGGCCTCACGCATCACGCCTTCGCCAACATGGACATCAGCCGGCTTGAAGCTGCCTGTTTGCCGGAAAACACCGCCTCGCGCGGGGTTCTGGAAAAATGCGGCTTCAAGTACGAAGGTGTCGCGCAAAGTTACCTGCAGATCAGCGGCCGCTGGCGGAACCATGTGCTTTACGCCAACCTCCGCAGCGACCGGCGCGGCCGGACCGATGCCGGTTGACCACGACGCCCGCCACCCCCCGCCTCCCGGATTGGGGAGGGGGGCCGCCCCGCGATCCGCCCCCGTCTTGCCCGTACATCGCCCCCCCCGGTCGGAGCCAAGCGCCGTGCTGGTGGGTATCGCATGACAATCCACGTCGCCCTCCTGCGCGCTGTGAACGTCTGCGGGGCGAACAGGCTGCCGATGGCCGAGTTCCGCGCGCTGCTGTCCGGGCTCGGCCTTGCGCGCGTTGCGACCTGCATCCAGTCTGGCAACGCGGTCTTTGACAGTGACCGTGCCACCGCCGACCTTGAACCGCTGATCCGTGACGCCATCGCCACCCGCTTCGGCTTTGCGCCCGACACCTTCGTCCGCGACGCAGCCGGGATCGCATCCGCCTTGACTGACCACCCTTTCGCCGATGCCGACCCCGCGCGCGTGCATGTCTGCTGTCTGGCAGCCGACCCGAAGCCCGACGAGGCCGCCCTCCGGGCGCTGGCCTTGGCCGGCGACGGCTGGCACCTTGGCCCGCGCCGGATCACCCTGCATACCCCCGGCGGCGTCGGCACCTCGAAACTGCTGGACCGCCTGCCGCGCCTGTTGTCCGCCCCGATGACTGCCAGAAATCTGCGCACTATCGCCGCCTTGCACGCCCTCGCCGCCGCCCACGGCTGACCTCGCGCATCCGTGATCGAAGCGTCAGGTGACGCGGCGGCAATCCGGGTTACCCTTCGCCTGACCCGATAGGAGGTGCCCGATGCGTCTTGCCGCCACCCTGATCCTTGCCGCCTGTCCCGCAGCCGCACAGGAGCGCATCCCCTCGCACTGCATCGCCTTGGCGCAAGGTCGCGAAACCGTCATCCCTGCGGCGTTGGGCGATGGCCTTGCAAAGGACCACGTCCTGATCCGCTACCTTGACCACGCGAGCTTTGCCATCGTCACAGATGACGGCACCGTGGCCGTCACCGATTACACCGGCTACACCGGCACCGCCGATTTCGTCCCCGATGTGGTGACAATGAACAACGCGCATTCCACGCATTGGACCGCCGTGCCCGACGAACGCATCCCCCATATCCTGAACGGCTGGGGCGAGGGCGCCGCCCCCGCCGACCACCGGCTCGACCTCGGCTCGATGCTGGTGCGCAACGTCACCACCGACACGCGCGGCCCGTTCGGTGAAGGCGCGCGCAAGGACGGCAACTCGATCTTCATCTTCGAGGCGGGCGGACTCTGCATCGGCCACCTCGGCCATCTCCACCAGATTCCCTCGCCCGAACAATACGCGGCCATCGGGCGGCTTGATGTGGTCATGGTGCCGGTTGACGGCGGCTACACCATGCGGCTTGAGGATATGGCGGGTGTGGTCAGCCGGCTGCGGTCGTCGGTGGTGATCCCGATGCACTGGTTCTCGCAAGGCTCGCTGGACGCCTTCCTGATCGAGATGTCCAAGGACTTCACCGTGGTCGAAACCGGTGGCCCCGAAATCGACCTCAGCCGCGATGATCTGCCGTCCAGCCCGACCGTGCTGGTGCTGGAACCTGCCTACCTCGACTAGCATTTCCTGTGGCAAGTGCGCCCGGCCCCGTCTACGTAAACGGGTGAAGGAGCGTGCCATGCTGAACCCCTGCGATCCCGGCTTTGTCGCCAGCCTTGCCGCGCGCTTGCCCGAAGGCACGCTTGCCGCGCCCGACGCGGCGCATCTGACCGAACCGCGCGGTCGCTGGCATGGCATCGCCGGAACTCTGGCCAAACCGCGCAGCACGGCCGAGGTTGCAACCATCGTCCGCGCCTGTGGCGCGGCTCGGGTCGGGATCGTGCCCTGGGGCGGCGGCACCGGACTGGTCGGCGGTCAGGTGATGACGGACGGCCCCGCGCCGCTCCTTCTGTCGCTGGAACGGATGACCGCCCTGCGCGGCGCCTGGGCCGACGAGAACGCCCTGGTGGTCGAGGCCGGGATGATCCTTGCCGACGTGCAGGCCGAGGCCGCGAAACTGGGCCGGCTTTTCCCGCTGACGCTCGCCTCCGAAGGCAGCGCGCGGATCGGCGGCAACCTGGCCACCAATGCCGGCGGTGTGCATGTGCTGCGCTACGGCAACGCGCGCGACCTCTGCCTTGGCCTTGAGGCGGTGCTGCCGGATGGCAGCGTCTGGGACGGGCTGACACGCCTGCGAAAGGACAACGCGGGTTACGACCTGCGCCACCTGATGATCGGCTCCGAAGGCACGCTTGGCGTGATCACCGCAGCCAGCCTGCGCCTGTTCCCGATCCCGGCATCCCGCGTGGTGGCGATGCTGGCGGTGCCATCCCCCGATGCGGCCCTGCGCCTCCTGTCGCTCGCCTCCACCCGTGTGCCGGGCATGGTTTCGGGGTTCGAACTGATGCACCGCACTGGCTTTGACTTTCTGGCCGAAACCCTTCCCGATCTTCACGCGCCCTTCGATCCGGTGCCGGACTGGCTGGTCCTTGTCGAACTGGGCCTCGCCGCCGGGATAGAAGCCGAGCCCACGATGGCAGCACTTTACGACCAGGCGTCGGATGCAGGTCTGGTGAGCGATGGCGTCATCGCCACCTCGGACGCGCAGGCCGCCGCCCTTTGGCACCTGCGCGAAGCGATCCCCGAGGCGAACCGCCGGATCGGTGCCGTCTCCAGCCACGACATCTCGTTGCCGCTGTCGGCAGTGCCCGATTTCATCCGCACCGCGCCCGCAGCGCTGGCCCGGATCGACCGGTTCCGGATCAACTGCTTTGGCCACCTTGGCGATGGCAACCTCCACTACAACGTGTTCCCGGAAAAGGGCCGCAGCCGCGCCGAGCACGATGCCCAGCGTGACGCGGTGAAGACCTGCATCCACGACATCGTGCATGACATGGGCGGGTCGGTCGCCGCCGAACATGGCGTAGGCCGGCTCAAGACCGCCGATCTTGTCCGCTATGCAGACCCGGCCAAACTCGCCGCGATGCGGGCGATCAAGCAGGCGCTCGATCCCCATGGCATCATGAACCCCGGCGCGGTGCTGGCCCACTAACCCTTGCTCTTTTCAAAAATACTCCCGCCGGAGGCGGCGGAGCCAAGTGGGCCTCTGGCCCGCGCCAGCGACCTGACAGTAGTGCCGCGGCACGCGGCTCTGCCAGATTGACCACGCTCAGGGAAAAACCCCGCCGGGTGGGTGCCCGACGGGGTGGGGTGGGTTTGGGTCACGTGTTGCAAGCAGCGTGTCTGCCGGGGTGGGTAGCCCCGACATGGCAAGGTCTACCGCCGATTCGCTTTCCACCCGGTTAACGCCGGTTCAAAGCCCGTCAAAAGCACAGAGCGCGTGCACCGACATGCCCATCGCTTCCAGCTTTTGCCGCCCGCCCAGATCCGGCAGGTCGACGACAAAGGCACAGCCCACCACCTCGGCGCCCAACCGTTCGATCAGCCGGATACCGGCTTCCGCCGTGCCACCGGTCGCCAGAAGGTCATCGACCAAGAGCACCTTCTCCCCCGGTGCCATCGCGTCGTCATGCACCTCCACCACCGCCTCGCCGTATTCCAGTGTGTAGGCCTGGGAAATCGTCTGCCCCGGCAGCTTGCCCTTCTTGCGGATCGGCACGAAGCCCGTCGAAAGCTGATGCGCAACGGCGCCGCCAAGGATGAACCCCCGCGCCTCCAGCCCCGCGACCTTGTCGATCCGCATCCCGGCATAGGGGGCCAGCAACTGGTCGACGCACATCCGAAACCCGCGCGGATCGGCGAAAAGCGTGGTCACATCCCGAAACAGGATACCCTCATGCGGAAAATCCACGATGGTCCGGATGTAGTCCCTTACGGTCTTGGCCTTCACGGTCTTGGCGCTTTGCATCGGTCGGTCTTTCATATCCGGGGCGGGTAGAGCCAGCGCAAAAGCGCGGCGTCCTGGCCTGTGATGGTGGTGGTCAGGTTCGAGTCCTGCGACAGGATCGACACCCCGTCATAGGCCGGGTTCTCGATATCATAAAGCGGCCCCAGCGCCTGGGTGATCTCCTCCAGCATCACCGATGGCAGGTCCTCGTCAGAGATGGCGGTGGAAATCAGGATCACCGCGCTGGTGATCCGGTCGGCCTCATCGGACCACAGGGTCATGTAGCCCACCCCCATCACGCCGGGGCCGGAAAAGCCGGGCACCTCGGTCATCACCGTGCCTTCGGTCAGCTCGGTCGGAATGACGGTGATGTCGGCAAAGGGCCCTGGTGTCCGCTCCACCCTGATCGCGGCCCCGGCTCCGTTGATCTGGTCCAGCGCGGGGTCGATCGCGGCCTGCAATCGTGCCGTGAGCCCGATCGGAGCCGGTCCCGCGCCGTGGCGGATGGTCAGGCGCAGCGCGGGCTTGGCCCAGCGCAGGACCGGGCCTTTGCACGACCCGCCGGGCGGCGCACCGCAGGTGACGAGGCGAAAGAAGTCAAGGTCGCTCAGCACGCCCTCGGCAGCGACGCCGTCGATCTGGTCTTCCGCCGCCGCCACCCCGGCAAAAAGCACCAAGGCCAGCGCAAGCCGGATCACAGCACGCGTCCCGCAACTGCGTCCAGCCGTGCGACAAGTTCGGGGTCGCGGCGGTCTGGTGAGGTCATCACGGCGTGGTCAAGCGCGTGGTCGCAGCCCTGCGGGCAGCCGGCATGGCTGTCGCCCAACAGGCCGGGCAGCCGCGCCACCAGCCGCCGTGCAGCGTCAGAGTTGGCCGTGAGGGTGCGGATCACCATCGCGACGTCGACGGCGCCGTGGCTGTCGTGCCAGCAGTCGTAATCGGTGACCATCGCGACGCAGGCGTAGCAAAGCTCGGCCTCGCGGGCGAGGCGGGCTTCGGGCATGCCGGTCATGCCGATCACGTCGGCCCCCCAGGTGCGGTAAAGGCGGCTTTCGGCGCGGGTGGAAAACTGCGGGCCCTCAATGGCGATGTAGGTGGCGCCGGTGTGAACGGCCTGGCCGGCCGCGCGGGCGGCGGTGGCGCAGGCCGCGCCGAGGCGGGTGCAGGCGGGGTCGGCGAGGCTGACGTGGGCGACGCAGCCGGGGCCGAAGAAGGACGGCGCGCGCGACACGGTGCGGTCGATGTATTGCTCGACGATGACGAAATCGCCGGGGGCATAGTCTTCGCGAAGCGAACCGACCGCCGAGACCGAGACCACCTCGGTGCAGCCGAGGCGTTTCAGGGCGTCGATGTTGGCGCGGTAGGGGACGGATGCGGGGTCAAGCGGGTGGCCGCGGCCGTGGCGGGGCAGGAAGGCCATTGGCACCCCGTCAAGGCGGCCGACCAGCACCTCGTCGGAGGGCTTGCCGAAGGGGGATTTCACCTTGACCCAGCTTGCGCCCTCCAGCCCGTCGATCTGATAGACGCCGGAGCCGCCGATGACGCCGATCATGGTCTGCATGTAGGATTCCCCTGTCCGTCCGGTAGGGAAGTCTAGGCGGGTTGGCGGGCTGTGCAAGCCTCGTTTTCGATGCCTGTCCCACGGTGGGACGTTGGGCTAAGCCATTGTTTCGCAGACGTGATATTTTCCCGGTAAGAAAGCCTTAACCGTTTCAGATCAGCCCGTATTGCCGCGCCTTGCCACGCAGGAACGGCAGACCCTCGCCGATCACCTGTTCGGTGCTGTCGGCCACCGGACGCCAGACCGACAGGCCCCAGGCCAGTTCCGGCGGCATGTTGATGAAACTTTCCATCGCCAGCCCACCCTTGAAGCCGATCGCGGCGAGGGCGGCGAAGATCTCGTCCCAGTCGCAGGTGCCGTGGCCCGGCGTGCCACGGTCGCTTTCCGACAGGTGGATGTAGCGCAGGTGATCGCGCGCGGAAAGGATGCCGTTCGCGGCCCCCTTTTCCTCGATGTTCATGTGGTAGGTATCAAGGTGGATGAAGATGTTGTCGGCCCCGACCCGGTCCAGCATCGCCGCCGCCTGCCAGCCGGTGTTGATGAGATGGGTCTCGTAGCGGTTCACCGGTTCGATCCCGAAGGCGATCCCGAGCCGCTTGGCGTGTTTCGCCGCCGCCTCCAGACAGCGGGCGACGTTGGACAGTTCGGCTTCGGTCGGTGGCAGGCCCGAGCGTTCACCAATGCCGCCATAGGTCACGCCGGTCAGCGCCTTTGCCCCCATCGCGGCGGTCTTGTCGAGGGCCACGGTCAGAAACTCGATCCCCTTGTCGGGGTGGCGCGAGGGCCAGTGGGTTTCGGGCAGGCCCAGCGAACAGACCGCCGAAATTCCCGCCCGGTCGAAAAGCGCGCTGGAATGGGCGGCATCGACAATGGGCGGGTCGAGAAGCGCCACTTCGATGAAATCGAAGCCGTGGCGCAGGGCTTCGGCCACGGCGGCCTCGGCGGCTTCGGGCGTCCAGCGCATGGTCCAGATCGAGGAATGGATGCCGAAACCGCGCATGGGCTGGCCCTTTCAGGTGGTGGTGACGATGGCGTCGGGGATGATGCCGGAGGCGGAGATGAAGGGGGCGGTGTCGCGGCCCGCGAACAGGCCGTGCGCGGTGATCAGGATGGTGCCCATGCCCGAGGCGCGCCCGCCGAGCGTGTCGGTGTGCAGCGTGTCGCCGACCATCGCAAGGCGGTGCGGCGGCAGGCCGGTGCGGGACGCCGCCTCGATATGCGCGTCGGGGAAGGGTTTGCCGCACCAATGGAGCGTGGCCCCGGTGCGGTCGGCCACGTCATGCGCCCAGAAGCCCGGTTCGATGGAGAGGCCGCCTTCGCGAGGGGCGACGAGATCGGGGTTGGCGACGAGGAGCGGTCGGGGGTTGCGGTCCATTTCCCGCAGAAGTCTGGCGTGAAGGGCGGGCGTCCAGCGGGCGGTGGAGAGATAGAGGAAGGCGTCGATGCCGGACCAGTCGGCGGTGTCCGCGAGGTCGGTGATCTGCGCGGGAATGTCGGCGAAACTGTCACCTGCGGCGGCGATGGCACCCCAGCGCGCACCGTCCGCGATGCGGGGCAGGGCGGCGGCAGCGATATCGCGGGAGGAGACCACCTCATCAGGCGTGAAGTCGAAGCCGAGGCGGTGGTATTTCGCCAAGGCCTCGGCGCGCGGGTAGGAGGCGGCGTTGGTGAGGACGCAGAGGCGTTTTCCCATGCGCCGCAGGTCAGCCATGCGGGCGACCGCGCCGGGGATCGGCGTGTCACCGACGTTGAGAACGCCGAAGGCATCGAGGACAAAGCCATCCCAGCCGTCGGCCACATCGGCGAGGCTTTGTCCGTGCTGGCTGGCCTTTGGGAAAGTGGCGGCGGGCAGGCGGGGGCGGACCGCCTCATACCGGGCGAAGGCGGCGTCGGTGGAAAGGACCAGGTCGATGAGGTCAGACACTGGTGAACCCGCCTTCGACCATGAGAAGCGCGCCGTTGACCATGCTGGAGGCATCCGAGGCGAGGTAGAGCGCGGCGTCGGCAATCTCCACCGGTTCGGCAAAGCGGCGGGCGGGGGTGGCGTTGCGGAAGGGGTCGCCCTTTTCGGGCGCGCCCCAGACCTTTTTGCCCATCGGGGTCATCACCACGGTCGGGCAGATCGCGTTGACCTGCACGTTGTGGCGCGCCCATTCGGCGCAAAGCGATTTCGTGAGCGCGTTCAAGCCCCCTTTGGAGGCGGCATAGGCGGCGTGGTCATCCAGCGCGATGACGCCGGTCTGGCTGCTGATGTTGATCACCTTGCCCCAGCGCTGCGCGATCATCGCGGGGGCGAGGGTGCGCGCGGTCAGGAACGGGGCGCGCAGGTTGACGGCCATCATCCGGTCCCAAGCCTCGGTCGGGAAATCGACGGCGGGGGCGACGTTGGCGATGCCGGCAGAGTTCACCAGGATGTCGATGGTGCCCCATTCCGCCAGCGCGCGCTGGCAGGCGGTGACGGGGTCGGTCGGGCTGGCCATCTCGGCGGTCAGGGTCAGGCAGCGGCGGCCGTGGGCGCGGACGGCGGCGGCGGTGGCGGCGAGGTCGGCCTCGTCGCGGCCAAGGGCAACGATATCGGCGCCGGCCTCGGCAAAGACGGCGGCGATTTCGGCGCCGATGCCCTTGGACGCGCCGGTGATCAGGGCCTTGCGGCCTTGCAGCGAAAAGCGGTCCTGCCAGCCCATGCCCTACTCCAGATTGGTGTGGCGGGCGCGCATCGCGTCTGGGGCGACGCCGAGGTGGTCGCGCAGCGCGAGGATCAGAAGCTCGAAGGCAAGGTATTGCGCGCCCTCGAACAGCGAGCCCATCGGCAGGACCGAGGTGGCGCCGGTCTGGTCGTTCGCCATCGTCTGGGCGGGGATGTGGAAGATGCGGTCGGCGGCCTTGGGCGCGGTGCCGTCCGGCTCTGCGGTGACGCAGGCGACGCGGGCACCGGCGCTGCGGGCGACGCCGATCAGGCCATCGACGGTGGAAAAGCCGCCCGGCCCGGCGCTGGCGATCAGAAGGTCGCCGGGGCCAAGCGGCGGGCAGGACATGTCGCCCACCACATGCGCATCGAGGCCCATGTGGTAAAGCCGCATGGCAAGGGCGCGCATCATCAGCCCCTCGCGCCCGACACCGGTGCAGGCGATGCGCCGGGCGGTGGCGATTTCGCTGACCATCCCGTCCATCGCGGCGGGGTCGATGGCGGCAACGGCGGCGGCGATCTCGTCAGCCGCACGGGCGGCGAGGGTGGCAAGCGTCATGGGGCAACCTTCTGGCCAAGGGCGGCCTCGGCAGCCTGCGGCAGAAGCCCGGTTTCGTCCAGCAGATCAAGAAGGGTGTAGCGGCTGCGCAGGAAGCGGGCCTTGAGGAGGGTCGTGTGCAGATAGTCGCGGGCAACGCCGATATCGGCGGCGTCCGACGGTGCGCCAGCGGTGGCGAGCGCGCGGGCCATGTCCGGGGCGGGCGTCAGGCGGGCGCGCAGGCGGGGGGCAAGATCGGGCCAGACGGCGTTCAGGCGGTGCAGGCGATCACGCAGGGCGGAGCCGTCGACGTGCTTGGCCTCGGTTTCGACAATGGCGCGGTCGGCAACCTCGCCCGCGCCGAAACGCTGGCGGATCTCGGCGGCCTTGGCGGTCATCGTGGCGCCGGGGCGGTCGGGGTCGAAGCGGCGGGGTTGGGCGAGGAGCCAGTCATACATCCGAAGCGTCGTCACGCAGCCCACCGCCACGCAGGCACCGTGGCTGACCCGCTGGCCGTGGTGGTGCAGATCGTCCATCTCCCACAGATGCGCGATCTGGTGGTCGGCACCCGAGGCGGGGCGCGACGATCCGTGCGCCTCCATCGCGAGGCCCACCAGTGTCAGCCCCTGAAAGAGGCCGTCGATGGCGGCAGGGTCGGCGGCGCGGATGCGGTCGGGGTGGGCGAGCCAGCCCGCAAGGCCGCCCTGCACCATCGGCCAGGCGACGTCGTCGATGGCCTCGATCCCCAGCGCGTCGGCGATCATCCAGTCGCCGCCCGCAGGCACCTTGCCGGCAAGGTCACCGTAGCCCCAGCCGGTCATTTCGGGCGGGGCGGCGCAGATCACGTCGAGGTCGGCGATCAGCACGCGGGCAGGGCGGCAGGGGATGGTCTTCTTGAAGCCCTTCTCGGACAGCGGCGCGCCGGCGGAGGTATAGCCGTCCATCGAGGCGGCGGTGGCGACGCAAAGGTAGGGGATGGCGCGCAGGAAGGCCGCGTATTTCACCACGTCGTTCATCACGCCCGAGCCGATGGCGACGGGGGTTTCACCGGGTGCGAGGGCCGCGCCGAGGCTGTCGGCAAGGTCGGTCGTGGGCTTCGGGCGCGGGGTGGCTGCGATGATGTGGCGGCGGGTGGCGATGCCAGCGGCGTTCAGGGCCGCCTCTACCGCCGGGCCGGCGGCGGCCCAGCCGCGATCATCGGCGAACAGCAGGGCAGCGCCGGAGAAGTGGCGGGCGTAAATGCGGCCCGCGTCGGCAATCACGCCGCGACCAAGCGCGATTTCCGCGACATTGGCCGACCGGGCGACCGCTTCGGCAATCAGGTCTGTCATGCGGCGACCCCAAGGTTGCGGCCATCGGCGGCGAAGTGGTGGCGGCGCGGGCTCGGCAGGTCGAGGCCGACCACCGCGCCGTGGTCAAGCGCCGTGTCGCCCTCGGCGCGGACGACCATCTGGGTGCCTGCTGCGGTGCGGATGTAAAGATAGGCATCGCCGCCAAGCGTTTCGCGCAACAGCACGGTCGCGGCCATTTCGCCCTGTCCGGCGGGCAGCAGCGCGACATGTTCGGGCCGGATGCCAAGCTGCACGGTTCCGGCGGGCGCGGCCCCCAGCGCCTCGTCGCCATGCCGGGCGGTGCCGTCCGCCAGCGTGACGGGCAGGAAATTCATCGCGGGCGCGCCGATGAAGCCCGCGACAAAGGCGTTGGCGGGGCGGTGATACAGGTCCATCGGCGAGCCCACCTGTTCGATGCGGCCCGCGTTCAGGACCACGATCTTGTCGGCCATCGTCATCGCCTCGACCTGGTCATGCGTGACGTAGATCATCGTGGCCTTCAGGTCGCGGTGCAGCGCCTCCAGTTCCACCCGCATCTGGACGCGGAGTTTCGCGTCAAGGTTGGAGAGCGGTTCGTCGAACAGGAAGGCCTTGGGTTGCTTGACGATGGCCCGCCCGATGGCGACGCGCTGGCGCTGGCCGCCGGAAAGCTGGCCGGGCTTTCGGTCAAGGTAGGGATCAAGTTGCAGGATGCGCGCGGCATTGGCGACGCGCGCCTGCCGTTCCGCCACCGGAACCTTGTTCACCTTCATGCCGAATTCCATGTTTTCCCGCACCGTCATGTGCGGATAAAGCGCGTAGGACTGAAACACCATCGCCACGTCACGATCAGACGGCGCAAGGGTGGACACATCCGTGCCGCCAATGGAAATCACCCCGCCCGAGATCGATTCGAGCCCGGCGATCGACCGCAGCAGCGTGGACTTGCCGCAGCCCGAGGGGCCGACGAAGACGGCAAACTCGCCGTCCGCAATCTCCAGCGTCACGTCGTGCAGCGCCTGCGCTGCACCGTAGAACTTGTTCACGCCCGAAAGCCTGACTTCGGCCATGCCGCTTCCTTCCCTGTCCGCTCGGCCCTTGGGCGCTCAACTTTGCCGGGGGTGTGATTTTCCCGATTGACTCGCTGCCGTTTCAATACATTTATATCGACAGCGTTACAAATGGAAGTCAACCGTCAAACGCTGAAACCAATGGGAGGTTGGAATGAAATTCAAGACAGAGGTCAGCGCCATCGCGCTGGCGGCGACGGCCAGCCTTGGCCTTGCCGGGCAGGCCACCGCGTGGTCGCTTGAGGAGGCGGCAAAGCCCTATGCGGGAACCGAGCTGGAGGTGCTGTTCCTTGACCGCCCCGGCTATAACGCCGCGATCAAGATGCTGCCGGAATTCGAGGCGGCGACCGGCATCAAGGTGAACTACACCACCGTTCCCTACGAGAACGCGCTGGGCGAACAGGTGCGTGATTTCGTGGCCGGGGGCGATCTGGACATCGCGCTGATCGACCTTGTCTGGATGGGCAACTTTGCCGAAAACGGCTGGGTCGTGCCCTCCGAGACCTTCACCAAGAACCCGGCTCTGGCCGACCCCGATCTGGACATGGCGGACTTCTTCCCGCTGATCCTTGATGCCTTCGGGTCGTGGAACGGGGTCAACTACGGGCTGCCGTTCGACAACTATTCGGGGCTTCTGTTCTACAACAAGTGCATGCTGGAAGCCGCCGGGTTCGACAAGCCGCCAGCAACCTGGCAAGAGGTGATGGATGTCTACGGGCCAGCGCTGACCAAGGACGGCAAATATGCCTACGCGCTGCAATCCAAGCGCAACGAGACCCAGTCGGCCGACAGCTTTGCGCGGTTCCTGTGGCCGTTCGGCGGCAGCTTCCTGAACGCCGAGTTCCGGTCGAACCTGATGTCGGCGGAAAGCCAGGCTGGCTTGCAGTTCCGGCAAGACCTGATGAAGTTCATGCCCGAGGGCATCGTCGCCTATGACCATGCCGAAACGGTCAACGCGTTTGCCCAGGGCGACGTGGCGATGATCACCGAATGGTCGGCGTTCTATTCCACCGTGGTCAGCCCGGAAACGTCGAAAGTGGCTGATTGCGTTGCAATTGCGCCGGAACCGACCGGCCCTGCCGGTCGCAAGCCCGCGCTTGGCGGCTTCTCGCTGGCGGTTGCGTCGCAGGCGGACGAGGCGGAGCAGGCGGCGGGGTGGCTGTTCATCCAGTGGGTGACGTCGAAGGCCAATGCGGGCAAGTATCTGGAGATGGGCGGCGTTCCCGGCCGTCAGTCGGCCTATGCCGATCCAGCGCTGGCCGAGACCTACAAGTTCATCCCGGCACTGGTCGAATCGTGGAAGGAGGGCGTGCCGGAGTTCCGCCCGCGCTTTGCCGAATGGCCCGCGATCACCGAGATCGTGCAGGAGTGGGGCACCAAGATGATGCTGGGCGAAGTCAGCATCGAAGAGGGCTCCAGGGTGATCGGTGAAAAGATGGAAGCCGTGCTGGCCGAAGCCGGATACTACGACGGCAAGAAGCCGCTGGCGCAGTAGGTTCCTCCCGGAAGGTGCCGCTTGCGCACCCTTGCCCCGGCCGACCAGGCCGGGGTTTTCGTCCCGCCCGCAGGAGCCGCACATGAGCTTTCCCGTCCGCCGCAGGACGATTGCCGCCTTCCTTGGCCCGGCCGTGTTCGCGCTGGTGATCGTGGGCATCGCGCCGTTGCTGTTTGCGGTGTGGAAAAGCCTGCACTACTTCAACCTGACCAAGCTGGCGCAGCAGCGCTTCGTGGGTCTGGACAACTACATCTTCGTGCTGACCGATCCGGTATTCTGGCAGGCGATGGGGCGGACGGCGCTGTTGTTCGCCGTGGCCGTGCCGGTGCAGATCGCACTTGGCCTGATGATCGCGCTGGTGTTGCACCGCCCCGGCCTGACGTTCTGGAAGACGCTGACGCGGCTGTCGCTGGTGCTGCCGATGGCCACGACCTATGCCGTGGTGGGGCTTCTGGCGCAGGTGATGCTGAACCAGAAATACGGCGTGGTGAACCAGATGCTGGGCTGGATCGGGATTGATGCGATCAATTTCATCGGTGACCCGACAAATGCATTCATTGCGGTGATCCTGTGGGACATCTGGCAATGGACGCCGTTCGTGGCGCTGGTCCTGCTGGCCGGCCTGTCCACCGTGCCGCCTGAAATCGAGGAGGCGGCGCAGTTGGAGACGAAGTCGCACTGGACCGTGCTGCGCCATGTGCAACTGCCGTTCCTGATCCCGTCGCTGGTCGCGGTCCTGATCCTGCGGACGGCTGACACGCTGAAGCTTTTCGACATGCCCTTCACCATGACGCGGGGCGGGCCGGGGTCCGCGACCGAGTTCATCGCGGTGCTGATCGAAAGGGTCGGCAACCGGCAGTTCGACATTGGCCTCGCATCCGCGCAGTCGATCATCATGCTGGCGATCACCATCGCACTTGCCCGCGCCTATATCCGTTTCTTCTACCGCGAGGTGCGCTGATGGCTGCCCCGATCCAGCGCCGCAACCTTGCGGGCGAGGCGATCCTGCTGACGCTGATCTGCCTGTTCTGCATTTTCCCGTTCTACTGGATGGTCACCACCAGCCTCAAGACCCAGGTGGTGGCGCTGGAAAGCCCGCCGGTGTGGTGGTTCACGCCGACGCTGGCGAACTACTGGGAGGTGTTGTTCGAGGACAAGGTCGGCGTCGCGCTGATCAACTCGATCATCGTGGCGGTCTGCACCACGTCGCTGGCGGTGATCCTTGGCACGCCGGCCGCCTATGCGCTGGCGCGGTTCGAGTTTCGCGGCAAGACCGACCTGTGGTTCTGGTTCATCACCAACCGCTTCGTCAGCCCGGTGGTGCTGGCCTTCCCGGTGTTCCTGATCAGCCGCGAGCTGGGTCTGCGCGACACCCACCTTGCGCTGATCCTGATGTATCTGACCTTCACCCTGCCGATCGTGATCTGGATCTGCACCGACCAGTTCCGATCCATCCCGCGCGAGTTGGACGAAGCGGCGATGCTGGAAGGCGCCAGCCAGTTCCGCATCTTCCGGTCGATCTGCCTGCCTTTGGCGATGCCGGGGGTGGCGGTCAGTTCGATCCTCGCCTTCATCTTCTCGTGGAACGAGCTGCTGTTTGCCTACATCCTTGCCCCGAAGAACGCCAAGACCGCGCCCGCGATGGCGGTGACCTTCATGGAAGGCTACGACGTGCCGTATGGAAAGATCATGGCGACCTCGACCCTGATCGTGATCCCGGTCTTGATCTTTGCGCTTCTGGCGTCAAAGCATCTGGTCAGGGGCCTGACGATGGGCGCTGTAAAGTAGGGGTGTTCATGGCTCGTGCGCCGAAGCTGCCGCAGATCGACACCGAAGAGCGGTTTCTGGCGCAGGTTGCCTGGGCCTATTACGTCGAAGGGCTGACGCAGGAAAAGGTCGCCGACAAGCTGGGTGCCACGCGCCTGCGGGTGAACAAGGCCCTGTCGGAGGCGCATCAGCGCGGGCTGGTGCGGATCAGCTTCAACACCGCCTATGCCGCCTGCGCGGAACTGGAGGCGGCACTGGTGGCGCGGTTCGGTCTGCGGCAGGCCTATGTCGCGCCTGCGCCGCAAGACCCGGAGGATGTGCAGAAGGTGACGGGGGCGGCGCTTGGCCATCTGCTGAGCGAGGTTCTGGCCGATCCGGCGGTGAAGCTGTTCGGCATGTCATGGGGCGGCACGCTGAACACCGCCACCCGCTTTGTCGCCGCGATGAGCCGCCCGGATCTTGAGGTGATCTCGGTGATGGGCGGGCTGACGCAGGGCTCCGACCTCAACTCCTTCGAGATCACCACCCGGCTGGCCGACCTTCTGGGTGCGCAACACAGCTATTTCACCGCGCCGCTTTACGCGGGCTCGCGCGAAAGCCGCGACACGATCATGCAGCTTGATGTGTTCCGCGAGGTTCTGGAAAAGCTGCGCGGGGTGGATGCGATGGCGATGGCGGCGGGCGATCTGTCGACCCGGTCGCTGCTGATGCGCGACGGGATGCCAAAGGATGTTGCGGTGGAGGAGTTGCGCGCGCTGGGGGGCGTGGGCGACGTGCTTGGCACCGTGATCGACGCCGAAGGCCAGCCCATCGCGCACCCGATCAACGAGCGGGTGATCGGCATCGGGCTGGAGGATCTGGCGGGGATTCCGAACGTGATCCTTGCCGCCGGCGGCACCTACAAGCTGGCCGTCAACCGCGCGATCCTGCGGCGCGGGGTGGTCGATACCTTCGTGACCGATGAGGCGACGGCGCGGGCGCTCTTGGCAGGGCCGCGCTGATGCTGACGGTGGGCGTCGACCTTGGCACGTCGGGCATCAAGGCGGTGTTGATGGAGGACGCGACCCGCGCCCTGGGGCAGGCGGCGCGCCTGGTGCCGGTGTCGATCCCGCAGGTCGGCTGGTCAGAGCAGGACGCGGAGTTGTGGGTGGAGGCGGTGTTCGGCTGCCTTGATGATCTGGCCGCGAGCCATCCCGGCGCGATGCGGGCGGTGGCGGGGATCGGGCTGTCGGGGCAGATGCTGGCCTGCCTCGTTCTCGGGGCGGACCTGAAGCCTTTGCGCCCGGCGATGCTGTGGAATGACCAGCGCGCGATTGCGGAATGTGCAGCGTTGCTGGCCGCCGTGCCGGACATCGGGTTGCGCACCAACGGCACGCCTGATCCGGGGATTACCGCACCGAAGTTGATGTGGCTGAACCGGCATGAGCCAGCGGTGATGGCGCGGGCCCGGATGCTGCTGCTGACCAAGGATTATGTGCGCCTTGCCCTGACCGGCGAGGTTGGCACCGAACCGACGGATGCGGGCGGCACCGAGCTGTTCGATTGTCGCAGCGGCCGGTGGGATGCGTCGCTTTGCGTGGCGGCGGGGTGGAACCCCGACCATCTGCCGCCCGTCCTGCAAAGCTGGGCTGCGGCGGGGGGCTTGCGGCCTGCGCTGGCGGCGCGCTGGGGGATGCGGCCCGGCACGCCGGTGGCGGCGGGGGCGGGTGACAACATGGGGTCCACCCTTGGCGCGGGGGCGGCGCGGGCGGGCGAGGCGGTGGTGACGATCGGCACCTCGGCGGTGGCCTGTCTGGTGGACGGCGCGTTTCATCCGGGGCCGGACTGGGCGATCCTGACCTCGGCGCATGCGGCGCCCGATACCTTCCTGTCGATGGGGGTGGTGATGTCGGCCACCGCGGCGCTGGACTGGTCGGCGCGGCTGGCGGGCACCACGGCGGCGGATCTTGCCGGGCGGGCGGAGGCGTTCGTGGCGGCGGGGCGGCTGGCGGATGCGCCGGTGTTCCTGCCCTGCCTGAACGGCATCCGCACGCCCGCGAACCGCCCCGGTGCGACGGGGCAGATGACCGGGCTGCACCCCGGCGTCGATGCGGCGAGCCTTGGCTATGCGACGATGGAGGGTGTGGCCTTCCAGATCGCCGATTGCATTGCGGCGCAGGGGCAGGCGGGCGTGGCCCTGGGGCAGGTGGTGGCGGTGGGCGGCGGCACGCGGTCGGCGCTTTGGATGCGGCTCTTGGCGACGGTGCTGGGCCAACCGGTGACGCTGCCCGAAGGGTCGGACCTTGCCGGGCCGGGTGGCGCGGCGCGGCTGGCGATGGCGGCGGCGACGGGCGATGTGGCCGCGCTTTACCTCAAGCCCGCCGCGAAGGCGGTGGTAGAGCCGGATGCCGCGCTGGCCGAGATGCTGGCCCCGCGGCGGGAGCGGTTTGCCGGGCTGATGGCGCGGGCCTAGCCGCAACACAGGGCCGCGCCTGACCGCCGGGTGCGCGCTGCAAGGCTGGTTCAAGGCGATCTATGGCTGCAACGCCTCCCGACGACGTTCGGCTGGCGACGGTGCAGAAGCGCCCGCCCGAGGGGGCCGGTCGGGCGGCGCCCGGCGAAGCGTGCCGCGCCTTGGTTCCGGGCAAGAAGAACTGGGCGTCCCGCGTGCAGCCCCTTGCACCGAACCCACCGGTCGCGCAATCCTTCGGCAAACCAGCAGGGGCGACGCGTGACCGAAACCATCGACATTCCGGCTCTCGCCGACCTGCTGCAAGTCCGTGCCGCCCAAGGCCGGGTGATCGTGGCGATGGTGGGCGCGCCGGGGTCGGGGAAATCCACGCTCGCGGACCGGCTGGCGGGCAAGCTGAACGCGCGGCAAGCGGGGCTTGCCGCCGTGCTGCCGATGGACGGCTATCACTACGACGACACCTACCTTGCGCCGCAGGGCTGGCAGTCGCGCAAGGGCGCGCCGCATACCTTTGACGTGGGCGGGCTTTACCACAGCCTGAAACGGATGCGCGCGCGGGATGAGGCAGAGGTTGCGGTTCCCGTGTTCGACCGCCAGATCGAGATCGCGCGGGCCGGGGCGCGGCTGATCCCGGCCTCGATCCCGGTGATCATCGTCGAGGGTAACTACCTGCTCCTCGACCTTGACCCGTGGCCACGGCTGCGCCCGATGTTCGACCTGACGGTGATGATCGACGTGCCGCAGGACGTGCTGAAATCGCGGCTGACGGCGCGGTGGGTGCGCTATGGCCTGACGCCGCCGCAGATCGCCGCGAAGCTGGAGGAAAACGACCTGCCGAACGGTCGCCTGATCCGCAGCGACAGCGCGGCTGCCACCTACCGCATCGCCAACGCATGAGCCCCGAGATGGACCTGATCGACACGCACCAGCACCTGATCCTGCGCGACCGCATCGGTTACGCCTGGACCGAGGAGTTTCCGATCCTGGCAGGCGATTTCACGCGCGAGGCTTACGCGGCGCTGGTGGCGGGCAAGGGCGTTGCCGGCACGATCTTCATGGAAGCCGGGGTGGACGACGCCGACTATCAGACCGAGGCGCGGATGGTCGCCGGCATGGTCGGCACCTCTGTAGGGGGCGTGCCGATGCTGGGCCAGATCGCCAGCATCCGGCCCGAACGGGACGCAGGCTTCGATGCCTGGCTGGAGGAAGCGGCGGGGCTGAACACCGTGGGCTTCCGGCGCATCCTGCATGTGGTGCCGGACGAGGTGTCGCAGACCGAAACCTTCCGGCGCAACCTGCGCAAGATCGGGCGCGCGGGGTTTGCCTTCGACCTGAATTTCCTTGCGCGCCAGTTGATCCCGATCGGGGCGGCGCTGATCCGCGCCTGCCCGGAGCAGCCCTATATCCTTGACCATTGCGGGGTGCCGGATGTGGCGGCGGGTGCCTTTGACGACTGGGCGAAGGGCATTGACGTGATCGCCGGCTTTGACAACGTGGTGGTGAAGTTTTCCGGCATCACGACCTACTGCACGCCGGGAACGGCGTCGGTCGACCTCTTGCGCCCCTATGCCGACCACCTGCTGAACCGCTTTGGTCCGAACCGGATGCTGTGGGGCGGCGACTGGCCGGTGGTCAACCTTGGCGCGGGCTTGCCCGGCTGGATCGACATGGCGCGGGACTTGCTGGCGGGCCTGTCGGCGGACGAGCAATACGCGATCGGGCAAGGCACGGCGAAGCGGGTCTACGGCGTCTGAGGCGTCAAAGGCCGAGCTTTCGCGCGGTGTCGGCCAGAAGCTGCGCCGATGCGGCCAGCGCCGCCGTCTCGCCAGCGTCCAGGTCGGGCATCAGGTCGGCGGTGACGCCTCGGCGGCCCACCACGCGCGGCACCGACAAGGCCACCTCGCCCTGCCCGGCAATGTCGCGCGTCAGGGTGGAGACCGAAAGAACCGCCGCTTCATCCGCCGCAATCGCGCGCACGATGCGCGCCAGACCCGCGCCGATCCCGTGCCAGGTGGCGCCCTTGCCCTCAATGATCCGGTAGGCCGCACGGCGCACGCCAGTGTCGATCTCGGCCCGCACCGCCGCGGTCATCGCGGCCGCCACTTGCGCGGCGAAGGCCATGATCGGCACCGAACCTGCCCGCGCGTTCGACCAGGCCAGGACTTCGCTGTCGCCGTGTTCGCCCAGCACATAGGCGTGCACCGACTGCGGCGCGATGCCGAGATGGCGGCCGAGCAGGCTGCGGAATCGCGCGGTGTCGAGGATCGTGCCCGACCCGATCACCCGCCCGGGCGGCAGGCCGGACAGCCGGGTGGCGACATGCGTCATGATGTCGACCGGGTTCGTCGCCACGAGAAGGATCGTGTCCGGGGCCACTCTCAGCACCTCGCCGACCACGGCACGAAAGACCGCCGCGTTGCGTTCCAGAAGCGCCAGCCGCGTCTCGCCGGGTTTCTGGCTGACGCCGGCGGCCAGGATCACCACGCCCGCACCAGCCAGATCGTCGTAATCCCCGGCCCGCACCAGCACGGGTCGGCCAAAGGGGACGGCGTGGGAAATGTCTTCCGCCTCGGCCATGGCGCGGGCGGCGTTCCGGTCCACGAGAACGATCTCGGTCGCGCCCCCGCCAAGGGTCAGCGCGAAGCCCGCAGCACTGCCGACCATGCCCGCCCCAACGATGCCAATCTTCATCCAGCCCTCCCTCATGATGTCAACAGGATGGGGGCAGGCCTATCCGGGGGCAAGGTCTTTCGGCCATCGCGCCGCGCCCTGTCGGGTGCGGGCGGACGCGAGGATGCACTAGCCTTGCACCGAATTTGTCGCTACTCTGCAATCATGACCCGGGGGTTACATCCGGGCGGGCAGAGCAGACGAAATCAGGCGGTACCCCATGACTGACATGGTCTATGGCTCCAACCCGGTGCGGGTGACGGAGCCGGTCCTTCCACGTTGGTGGCGGACGATCGACAAATGGACGCTCACCTCGGTGTTCGTGCTGTTTGGCATCGGTCTCCTTCTGGGTCTGGCCGCCTCGGTGCCGCTGGCCACCCGCAACGGGCTGGAGCCGTTCTACTATGTGCAGCGGCAGGCCTTCTTCGGCCTTATCGCACTGGTGGTGATGATCGCTATTTCGATGATGTCGCCGCCGATGGTGCGGCGGCTTGGCGTGCTGGGCTTTGCCGTGGCGATGGTCGCGCTGATGCTGCTGCCGTTCATCGGCACCGATTTCGGCAAGGGCGCGGTGCGGTGGTTCAGCTTTGGCTTCGCCTCGGTCCAGCCATCCGAGTTCCTGAAGCCCGGCTTCGTCATCGTCACCGCCTGGCTGATCGCCGCCTCGCAGGAGATCAACAGCCCGCCGGGCAAGTCGATTTCCTTTGCCATCGCGCTGATCGTGGTGGCGTTTCTGGCGATGCAACCCGATTTCGGGCAGGCGGCGCTGATCGTGTTTGCGTGGGGTGTGATCTATTTCGTCGGCGGCGCGCCGATGACGCTGATCGGTGTGGTGGGCGGCCTCGTCACCGCCTTCGGCTTTGTGTTCTACGAGAGCAGCGAACACTTCGCGCGGCGGATCGACGGCTTCCTGTCGCCGGACGTGGACCCGCGCACCCAGCTTGGCTACGCCGCGAACGCCATTCAGGAGGGCGGTTTCTTCGGGGTGGGCGTGGGCGAGGGGCAGGTGAAATGGTCGCTGCCCGATGCGCATACCGACTTCATCATCGCGGTGGCTGCCGAAGAATACGGGCTGATCCTCGTCCTGATCATCCTGGCGCTTTACGGGCTGATCGTGGTGCGGTCGCTGATGCGGCTGGTCAAGGAACGTGATCCCTTCACCCGGCTGGCGGGCGCGGGGCTGGCGTGCATCTTCGGCGTGCAGGCGATGATCAACATGGGCGTCGCGGTCAGGCTGTTGCCGGCCAAGGGCATGACGCTGCCGTTCGTCAGCTACGGCGGGTCGTCGGTGATTGCGGCGGGCATCACGATGGGGATGCTGCTGGCGCTGTCGCGGGCGCGGCCAAGGGGCGAGATCAGCGACATCTTCAAGCGGGGCCGTTGATGGCGCGGCTTTTGCTCATCGCGGCGGGCGGGACGGGCGGGCACATGTTCCCGGCCCAGGCCCTGGCCGAGGCGATGGTCAAGCGCGGCTGGCGGGTGAAGCTGTCGACCGACGCGCGCGGGGCGCGCTATGCGGGCGGGTTTCCGGCCGAGGTGAAGCTGGAGGAGGTGGGGTCCGCCACCTTTGCGCGCGGCGGCATTGCGGCAAAGGCCTTGGTGCCGGTCCGGATTGCCGGGGGCGTGGCGGGGGCGGTCATGTCCTTCCTGCGCGACAAACCCGCGGTGGTGGTCGGGTTTGGCGGCTATCCGTCGATCCCGGCGCTGTCGGCGGCCACCTTGCTGCGGCTGCCCCGGATGATCCACGAACAGAACGGCGTCCTTGGCCGGGTGAACCAGCTTTTCGCGTCGCGCGTCCACAAGGTCGCCTGCGGCACCTGGCCCACCGTGCTGCCAGCCGGCGTCACGGGCGAACACACCGGCAACCCGGTGCGCCAAGCCGTGCTTGACCGTGCGGGCGCTGGCTACATTCCGCCCGGCGACTATCCGATGAGCCTTGTCGTCATCGGTGGCAGTCAGGGCGCGCGCATCCTGTCGGATGTGGTGCCAGCCGCCATTGCCGCCTTGCCCGCCGCGATCCGCCGCAACCTGCGCGTGGCGCATCAGGCGCGGGCCGAGGATGCCGACCGCGTCACCGCCGCCTATGACGCGGCGGGCATCATGGCCGAGGTGCAGCCCTTCTTCACCGACATTCCGCGCCGCCTGTCGGAGGCGCAACTGGTCATCTCGCGCTCGGGTGCGTCGTCGGTGGCCGACATCTCGATCATCGGGCGCCCGTCGATCCTGATCCCCTATGCGGCGGCCACCGGCGACCATCAGACCGCCAACGCGCGCGGGCTGGTTGACGCGGGGGCAGCCATCCTGATCCCCGAGAAGGTGCTTGACGCGGAAAGCCTCTGCGGCCACATGGCCGCAATCCTCGGCCAGCCCACGGTTGCCGAACAGATGGCCCGCGCCGCCCTTGCGCAAGGCCGCCCCGATGCGACAGAGCGCCTTGCAGCCCTCGTCCAAGACCTCGTGAAGGAGGCATGACATGAACGCCGCAACCAAACTGCCGATGGAACTTGGCCCCATCCACTTCGTCGGGATCGGCGGCATCGGCATGTCGGGCATTGCCGAAGTGTTGATGAACCTTGGCTACCGGGTGCAGGGATCGGACGCGAAAGCGTCAAGGATCACCGACCGTCTGGTGAAGCTGGGCGCGACCTTCTTCGAAGGTCAGGCCGCCGCCAACATCGGTGACGCCGCGGTGGTGGTGATCTCGTCCGCGATCAAGAAGGGCAACCCGGAACTGGAAGAGGCGCGCCGCCGCAAGCTGCCCGTCGTGCGCCGGGCCGAGATGCTGGCCGAACTGATGCGGTTGCGGTCGAACATCGCCATTGCAGGCACGCATGGCAAGACCACGACCACGACGATGGTGGCGACCCTGCTGGACAAGGGCGGGTTCGATCCGACGGTGATCAACGGCGGCGTGATCCATGCCTACGGCTCGAACGCCCGCGCCGGGGCGGGGGAGTGGATGGTGGTCGAGGCCGACGAGAGCGACGGGTCGTTCAACCGCCTGCCCGCGACCATCGCCATCGTGACCAACATCGACCCTGAACACATGGAGCACTGGCACACCTTCGACGCGCTGCGGAAGGGGTTCCTCGATTTCGTGTCGAACATCCCGTTCTACGGGCTGGCGGTGTGCTGCACCGACCACCCCGAGGTGCAGGCGCTGGTCGGCCGCGTCACCGACCGCCGGATCGTGACCTTCGGTTTCAACGCGCAGGCCGATGTGCGGGCGCAGAACCTGACCTACGTCAACGGCGTGGCGCATTTCGATGTGGCGTTGCAGGCCGAAAACACCGTGATCGAAGGCTGCACCCTGCCGATGCCCGGCGATCACAACGTGTCGAACGCGCTGGCTGCCGTGGCCGTGGCCCGCCACCTTGGCATGAAACGTGACGAAATCCGCGAGGCGCTGGCCAGTTTCGCCGGGGTCAACCGCCGCTTCACCCGCGTGGGTGAAGTCAACGGTGTCACCATCATCGACGATTACGGCCATCACCCGGTCGAGATTGCCGCCGTGCTGAAAGCGGCGCGGCAGGCCACCAAGGGGCGGATCATCGCGGTCCACCAGCCGCACCGCTATACGCGCCTCGCCAGCCTGTTCGACGATTTCTGCACCTGCTTCAACGAGGCGGATGTCGTGGCCATCGCCGATGTCTATGCCGCCGGCGAAGACCCCATTCCCGGTGCCAGCCGCGATGATCTGGTCGCGGGCCTGATCGCCCACGGCCACCGCCATGCCCGCGCGCTGATCGACGAGGCCGATCTTGTGCGCCTGGTGCGCGAACAGGCGCGGCCCGGCGACATGGTGGTGTGCCTTGGTGCGGGCACGATCTCGGGCTGGGCCAACAACCTGCCTGCCAAGCTGATCGGGCAGGCGGCATGAGCACACCCCTCATCCTGGGCTGCGTCTGGATCATCGCCGCCGCCATCGTGGCGATGCTGCCGATGCAGCGTCAGATGCTGCCGGGCATGGCGCTCTTGATTGCCGCCCCGGTCTTGCTGGCGTGGATTGCCTACGCGCATGGCTGGATGTGGCTGGCGCTGGGTCTGTTTGCGATCCTGTCGATGTTCCGCAACCCGCTGCTTTACTTCGCGCGCCGCGCGCTTGGCCGCCCTGCCGAACTGCCGCCGGAGTTGCGCAAATGATGCTGCCGCTGGCCCTGTGCCTTGTCTGGTTGGTGCTGGCGAACCTGATCGCGATGTTCCCGTCGCGCGATCATCACTGGCGCGCGGCCTATGTGCTGATTGCGCTTGGCATCCCGCTCCTGGGCTGGGTCACCTATGAACACGGGCCGATCATCGGCATCGCGGTGCTGGCGGCGGGGGCGTCGATCCTGCGCTGGCCCCTGGTGTTCTTCTGGCGCTGGGTGCGCTCCAAGGTTGGGTCGCGCGAGGGATGATGGAGGGAAGCCTGATCCCGATGGCGGTGGTGGCGGCGGTCTTTGTGGCCGGGGTGGTGGCGCTGGTGTGCTGGTATGTGGCAACGCGGCTGGGGCAGGGCTGGGCAATCGCCCTGCCGCTGGTCGCCCTGGCCGGGTTCGTCCTGATTGTCTGGGAACGGGTCGACGCGACCCTTGACCAAGGGCTGGGGTTCGTGGCGCTGTGCGCGATCGTCGCATCGCCCATCTTGCTTGGCGCCGCCCTCGGCATCGGGCTTTACCGCTGGCGCCGCAAGTCTGCCGCGCGCTGACCCCAACCCCTTGCCTGAAGGCGACCCCACCGCTACCAAGGCCCGCATGACCGACATGCCCACCCCTCGCGGCGCCCTGACGCCCGACCGCCCGCTTGCCGATCTGACGTGGCTGCGCGTCGGCGGCCCTGCCGACTGGCTGTTCCAACCGGCGGACGAGGCTGATCTTGCGGCCTTCCTCACCGCGCTCGACCCCGCAGTGCCGGTGTTTCCGATGGGTGTGGGGTCGAACCTGATCGTGCGCGACGGTGGCATCCGCGCCGTGGTGATCCGGCTTGGCCGGGGCTTCAACGGGATCACGGTTGATGGCGCTACGGTCACCGGCGGCGCTGCCGCGCTTGACGCGCATGTGGCGAAACGGGCGGCGGAGGCGGGGCTGGACCTGACGTTCCTGCGCACCATTCCCGGCTCCATCGGCGGCGCGGTGCGGATGAATGCGGGCTGCTACGGGTCTTATGTGGCCGATCACCTGATTTCCGCCCGCGTGATCCTGCGCAGCGGGCAGATCGTCGACCTGCCCGCCGCCGACCTGCACCTTGCCTACCGCCAGTCCACGCTGCCCGAGGGCGCGGTGATCGTCGCCGCCACCTTCCGCGCCAATGCAGGCGACCCGGCGGCGCTGGAGGCGCGGATGGCCGACCAGATCGCCCGCCGCGACGCGAGCCAGCCGACCAGGGAGCGCAGCGCCGGGTCGACCTTCCGCAATCCGGCCGGGTTCTCCTCCACCGGGCGGGCCGATGACAGCCACGAGCTGAAGGCCTGGAAGGTGATCGACGACGCCGGTTTGCGCGGTGCGACCCTTGGCGGGGCGCAGATGTCGCCCAAGCATTCCAACTTTCTGATCAACATCGGGGGGGCCACCGCCGCCGATCTGGAAAATCTGGGGGAGGATGTGCGAAAAAGGGTTTTCCAACAGAGCGGTATCACGTTAGAGTGGGAAATCATGCGGGTCGGAGAATACTCGCACAAATAACAAATATCACGGGCCACCAAAGGTCCGGATGAGGCAGTAAATGGCGGGTGCATCGAGCGGGATGCCCTCCAGAGTGGCGGTGTTGATGGGTGGGCCTTCCGCAGAGCGGGACGTGTCACTTGTCTCTGGGCATGAATGTGCCAAGGCCCTCAGGGAGGCAGGGTATGAGGTGGTCGAGGTCGATTGCGACCGCGATCTTCCCGCACGCCTGTCTGCGATCAGGCCCGATGTCTGTTTCAACGCGCTGCATGGCCGCTGGGGCGAGGATGGCTGCGTGCAGGGCATGCTGGAATGGCTGGGCCTGCCTTACACCCATTCCGGGGTGCTGGCCTCGGCGCTGGCGATGGACAAGGCGAAATCCAAGGAAGTCTATGCCGTCGCCGGTCTGCCGACCGTGACCGGCGTGCTGGCCACCCGCGACGCGGTGGAGGCCGGGCATGTGCTGCCGCCGCCCTATGTGGTCAAGCCGAACAACGAAGGCTCGTCGGTCGGGGTCTATATCGTGCATCCCGGATCGAACGCGCCGCGTCTGGCCGCGACGATGCCCGACACCGTGATGGTCGAAACCTACGCGCCGGGGCGCGAGCTGACGACCACGGTGATGGGCGACCGCGCGCTTGGCGTGACCGACATCATCACCGACGGCTGGTATGACTATGATGCCAAATACAAACCCGGCGGCAGCCGCCATGACTGCCCCGCGAACATCCCCGCCGAGATCGAGGCCGCCTGCCTTGACTACGCGCTGCGCGCCCACCGCGCGCTGGGCTGCCGTGGCGTCAGCCGCACCGATTTCCGCTGGGACGAAGCGCTTTGGAAAGAGAGGCGGGGGCTGGATGGCCTGATCCTCTTGGAAACCAACACCCAGCCCGGCATGACGCCGACCTCGCTTGCCCCCGAACAGGCGGCGATGCGGGGCATCGGGTTCCCGGAATTCTGCGCCTGGATGGTGAGGGACGCGTCATGCAACCGTTGAGCGCGCGGCGCGAACGCGGGCAAAGCCGCACCCTGCGCGACCCGGCCCCCAGCCGCTGGGCCTACCGTCTGCAGCGCGTGATGCTGACGCCGCACCTGCGGATGCTGATCCGCACCGGGCTGCCGACCTTTGCCGTGCTTGGCGCGGTGGCGCTGTTCTTTGCGCATGAGCCGAACCGGGCGGCGGTGGTGCAGACCGCCACCGACCTGCGCGACCAGTTCGAGGAGCGGCCAGAGTTTCGCGTGTCGCTGGCCCGGATCGAGGGCGCGTCGGAGGATCTGGCCGAAGCGGTGCGGATGCGGCTTGGCATCGACCTGCCGCAATCGTCGTTCGACATCGACCTTGATGGCGCCCGCGAACGGATCGAGGCGCTGGATGCGGTCAAGCAGGCCGAACTGCGCGTCCGGTCGGGCGGCGTGCTGCAGGTGGTGATCACCGAGCGCGTCCCCGTGGCCGTGTGGCGCACCGAAGACGGGCTGACGCTGCTAGATGACACCGGCCACCGCGTTGCGGGCCTTGTGGCGCGCACCGACCGCCCCGATCTGCCGCTGATCGCCGGAACCGGCGCCGACAGTGCCGCGCCCGAGGCGCTGGACCTGATCGCCGCCGCCGGGCCGTTGGAGCCGCGCGTCCGCGGCTTGGTGCGGATGGGCGAACGGCGCTGGGATATCGTGCTTGACCGCGACCAGCGCATCATGCTGCCCGAAAAGAACTCCGTCCGCGCACTGGAACGCCTGCTGGCACTTGACCATGTGCAGGACATCATGAACCGCGACCTGACCGCCATCGACCTGCGCATCGACCACCGCCCGGTCCTGCGTCTCACCCCATACGCCCTTGGCCAGATGCGTCAGGCCCAGGGCATTGACACCGTGGAGAACGAACTGTGACCGATCTCTATACTTCCCAACGTGCGATGCGGAACATGCGCAAGGCTGCCATGCAGCGTGGCGTGATCGCCATTCTGGACGTCGGCACCTCAAAGATCGCCTGCCTGATCCTGCGCTTTGACGGGCCGGATCACCTGCGCGAACAGGATGGCGTCGGGCCGATGGCGGGGCAAAGCCAGTTCCGCGTGATCGGCGCGGCCACCACCCGGTCGCGCGGCGTGCGCTTTGGCGAGATCTCGGTGATGAACGAGACCGAGCGCGCGATCCGCACCGCCGTGCAGGCCGCGCAGAAAATGGCCAACGTCCGCGTCGACCATGTGATCGCCTGCTTTGCCGGCGCCGAACCGCGCAGCTATGGCCTTGTTGGCGAATGGGAATTGCAGGACAGCGTGGTCACCGAACAGGACGTGGCCCGCGCCCTTGCCGCCTGCGACGTGCCCGACATCGGCCCGGGGCGCGAGGTGCTGCACGCCCAGCCGGTCAACTTCGCGCTGGATCACCGCTCGGGCCTTGGCGACCCGCGCGGCCAGATCGGCAACCGGCTTTCGTGCGACATGCACCTTCTGTCGGTCGACGGCGACGTGGTGCAGAACCTGCTTTACTGCATCAAGCGCTGCGATCTGGAACTGGCGGGGATTGCGTCGTCGGCCTATGTCTCGGGCATCTCCTCGCTCGTCGAGGACGAGCAGGAACTGGGTGCCGCCTGCATCGACATGGGCGGCGGGGCCACGGGCCTGTCGGTGTTCATGAAGAAACACATGATCTATGCCGATTCCGTGCGGATGGGCGGCGACCACGTCACCTCCGACATCTCCAAGGGTCTGCAGATCCCGGTCACCACCGCCGAACGCATCAAGACCCGCCACGGCGGGCTTTACGCCACCGGGATGGACGACCGCGAGATGATCGACATCGGCGGCGACTCAGGCGACTGGGAAAAGGACCGCCGCCAGATCAGCCGGACCGAGCTCATTGGCATCATGCGCCCGCGCGTCGAGGAAATCCTGGAGGAAGTCCGCGCCCGGCTTGACGTTGCGGGCTTTGACCACCTGCCCAGCCAGCAGATCGTGCTGACCGGCGGCGGCAGCCTGATCCCCGGCCTTGACGGGCTTGCCTCGCGCATCCTTGGCCAGCGCGTCCGCCTTGGCCGCCCGCTCAGGGTGCAGGGCCTGCCGCAGGCAGCGACCGGGGCCGCATTTGCCAGCGCCGTGGGGCTTTGCCTCTTTGCCGCGCACCCGCAGGACGAGTGGTGGGATTTCGAGATCCCGGCCGAACGCTACCCGGCAAGGTCGCTCAGAAGGGCCGTCAAATGGTTCAAGGACAACTGGTAACCGCAACATCCGGAGCCCCCGCCCAGATAACGGCGGATATACGCAACAAACCCCCATATTTTGGGGAGTTTGCGGTTTTTCTACGTGACCTTTGGTCACTTTGTGGATAGATTCGGGGATAAGTCGGCCTTTACACGCCCGGGACAGGCGATTCCGAAGGTTTGGCACAGAACGCGGCGTCATAAAAAACGGACAGGCAACAACCCATGGCACTCAATCTGACGATGACCAACGAGCGTGAAGAGCTGAAGCCGCGTATCACGGTGTTCGGTGTGGGCGGGGCGGGCGGGAACGCCGTCAACAACATGATCGACAAGAACCTCGAAGGGGTCGAGTTCGTCGTGGCCAACACCGATGCCCAGGCGCTGCAGCAAAGCCGCGCGCACAGCCGCATCCAGATTGGCGTCAAGGTCACCGAAGGTCTTGGTGCCGGCGCGCGCCCCTCGGTCGGGGCGGCTGCCGCTGAAGAAACCATCGAAGAGATCGTCGATCATCTGGCGGGCGCGCACATGTGCTTCATCACCGCCGGGATGGGTGGCGGCACCGGCACCGGTGCGGCCCCGATCATCGCGCAGGCGGCGCGTGAATTGGGTGTGCTGACCGTCGGCGTCGTGACCAAGCCCTTCCAGTTCGAAGGCGGCAAGCGGATGCGTCAGGCCGAAGAGGGCATCGACGCGCTGCAAAAGGTGGTCGACACGCTGATCATCATCCCGAACCAGAACCTGTTCCGGCTGGCCAACGAACGCACCACCTTTACCGAAGCCTTCGCGATGGCGGACGACGTGCTCTATCAGGGCGTCAAGGGCGTGACCGACCTGATGGTGCGCCCCGGCCTGATCAACCTCGACTTCGCCGACGTCCGCGCCGTGATGGACGAAATGGGCAAGGCGATGATGGGAACCGGCGAAGCCACCGGCGACGACCGCGCGATCCAGGCCGCCGAAAAGGCGATTGCCAACCCGCTGCTGGACGAAATCAGCCTGCACGGCGCCAAGGGTGTGCTGATCAACATCACCGGCGGCCATGACCTGACGCTGTTCGAACTGGACGAAGCCGCCAACATCATCCGCGAAAAGGTCGATCCCGACGCCAACATCATCGTCGGCTCCACGCTCGACACCTCGATGGAAGGCCGCCTGCGCGTCTCCGTCGTCGCCACCGGCATCGACGCCACCGCCGCCTCGCGCGCCGAAATGCCGGTTGCGCGCCGGTCGATGGCCTCGCCGCTGACGCTGAACCCCGCACCGGTCGACCATGCCCGCGCGCCTGCGCCGCAGTATGTGCCGCCCGCACCGCAGCCCGCCCCCGCCGCCTCTGCGCCGATCGAAGTGCCGATGGCCGTGCAGGACATGGACGACAACGACGGTGATCTTTTCGATGCGATGAACGCCGGTCGTGACGATGTGGCGGCCAACGATGGCCTGCCGCCTCCGGTCTACCGTCCGCAGGCTGCTGCCCCCGCGGTTCGCACCGTCGCCGCCTCGATCGAGGCTGATCCGGGTGAATTCGTCGCACCGCGTCCGCGCGTCGCCGGTCAACCCTCGCCCGAGGCGCTGGCCCGCCTGCAAGCGGCAGTCGGCCGCGTGCCGACCAACGCCCGCCCGGCCGCAACCGCAGCCGCCCGCCCGATGGCTGCGGCCAGTGCCGCGACCGCCGCTGCCGGGCAAAAGGCCCGCTTTGGCATCGGATCGCTGATCAACCGCATGGCTGGCCATCTGGAAACCGCGACCGACCGTCCGGCCCAGCAGGTTGCCCGCCAGCAGCCCCCCGTCACCGCCTACGATGACGAGGTCGAGCCAAGCGCAGATCAGGAACGCATTGAAATTCCAGCCTTCCTGCGCCGCCAGGCGAACTGAGAAACGCTGTGACAGAGTTCGCGAAAGGCCCGGTTGTCCGGGCCTTTTTCGTTTTGAACCAATGCTTTGCCAAAGCAAAGTCAACTGTCACATACCGTTACAATGTGTGAGTTGAGCTTTAAGGCTTCCTTGTCTACTTCATCACCGGAAGGGGCGTGGCACCGTATCGCGCTCCATGAGAGGTCAGACGTTGCAGAATACCCTGAAAAGCGCGGTCACATTTACCGGCACCGGCCTGCACAGCGGTGCGCCGGTTCGCATGGTGGTGCGCCCGGCTTCGGCTGATTACGGGATCTGGTTTCGCCGCACCGACGTGACCGACCGTGACGCGCTGATCCCCGCACGGTGGGATGCCGTCGTGCCGTCAAAGCTGTGCACGCTGGTCGAAAACAAGGCCGGCGTGTCGGTGTCGACCATCGAACACATCATGGCTGCGCTTGCCGGTTCGGCGATCCACAACGCGCTGATCGAAATCGACGGCCCCGAGGTTCCGATCCTTGATGGCTCGGCGATGCCGTTCGTGCAGGCCTTCATTTTCCGCGGCATCCGCGAACAGGCCGCCCCGGTGCGTGCGATCCGCGTGCTGAAATCGGTCGAAGTGCGCGACGGCGAGGCCATCGCCCGTCTGGACCCCGCCGACATGCTGGAAATCGACTTTCGCATCTCGTTTTCCGATGCCGCGATCGGCACGCAAAGCCGCCGGTTGAACATGGCCAACGGCGCCTTCGTGCGCGAACTGTCCGACAGCCGCACCTTCTGCCGTCAGGCCGATGTCGATGCGATGCGCGAACGTGGTCTTGCCCTTGGCGGCACGCTGGAAAACGCCGTGGTGTTCCAGGGCGCCGACGTGCTGTCGCCCGGTGGCCTGCGCCACGCCGACGAACCGGTGCGCCACAAGATGCTGGATGCGGTCGGCGACCTTGCGCTGGCGGGTGGCCCGATCCTGGGGCGCTACACCGGCGACCGGGCGGGTCATGCGCTGACCAACCGTTTGCTGCGCGCGCTGTTCGCCGACCCCGAGGCGTTTCGCCTGGTGGATTGCGGCCCGCAGACCGTCGGCAAGCTGCCCGGCGTCGGCGTGCATCGCGGCGATCTGCCGGCCCACGCCTGACATCACCGCGATCTGGCCCACCGCCGCGTGAAAGGCGTTTTGCGCCCCGGATTTATCTGTGCTAGGACACATGCAAATCGCCCCAACGGCGCGCCCCGAAAGGGGCCCGGACAGGGGCCGCAGGTTTGGATAGGCGGAACATGGCAGGCGGCAGGTCGGGCGCAGGTTTCCTCATCGCAGCGCTTCTGGTTGCATCACTCGCAGGCTGTGCCGGCGGGACCAGCGAGCGTGCGCTGGACAGTTACACTGCCGAGGAAATCTACAAGAAGGGCGAGCTGGAGCTGGAAACCGGCAAGCGTCCGCAAGACGCCCTGATCTATTTCCAGGAGGTGGAGCGGCTTTACCCCTACACCGAATTCGCCAAGCGCGCGCTGATCATGCAGGCCTTCACCCACCACAAGGCCAAGGATTACGAAGAGGCGCGCGCCGCCTCGCAGCGCTTCCTCGATTTCTACCCCGGTGATGAGGATGCGCCCTATGCGCTTTATCTCATGGCGCTCAGCTACTACGACCAGATCGACGATGTCGGCCGCGATCAGGGTCTCACGTTCCAGGCCTTGCAAGGCATGCGCGACGTGATCGAAACCTACCCCGACAGCGAATACACCCGCTCGGCCATCCTGAAGTTCGAACTGGCGTTCGACCAGCTTGCCGCCAAGGAAATGGAAATCGGCCGCTACTACCTGAAGCGGCGCCACTACACCGCCGCGATCAACCGCTTCCGCAACGTGGTGCAGGATTTCCAGACCACCAGCCACACCCCCGAGGCGCTGCTTCGCCTGACCGAAGCCTACCTTGCGCTTGGCCTTACGGACGAGGCGCAGACTGCGGCGGCGATCCTTGGCTACAACTACCAGTCCTCGCCGTTCTACGACGACAGCTTCCGTCTGCTGAAGGGCCGTGGCCTCAGCCCCGAGGCAAAGGGCGAAGGCTGGCTGCGCAGCATCTACAGCCAGATGGTCAAGGGCGAATGGTTGTGACCGGGATGGGCGCAACGCCCATCCGCAGGCCCATCCGCAGGCCCATCCACTGGCCCATCCACTGGCCCATCCACCCGGGGCTGCGATGCTGATCTCGCTGGATATCCGCGATGTGCTGATCATTGACCGCCTGTCGCTGGACCTTGGTCCCGGCCTCAATGTGCTGACCGGCGAAACCGGGGCGGGCAAGTCGATCCTGCTTGACGCGCTTGGGTTCGTGCTGGGCTGGCGGGGCAGGGCGGAACTGGTGCGCCAGGGCGCGGTGCAGGGCGAAGTGACCGCCGTGTTCGACCTTGCCCCCGGTCACGCCGCCCATGCCGTGCTGGCCGAGGCCGGGATCGAGGCCGAAGGCGAGGTGATCCTGCGCCGCGTCAACTTTGCCGATGGCCGCAAGACCGCCTGGATCAACGACCGCCGCGTCTCGGGCGAGGTGCTGCGCGACCTGTCCGACCACCTTGTGGAACTGCACGGCCAGCATGACGACCGGGGCCTCCTGAACCCGCGCGGCCACCGCGCGCTGCTGGATGCCTATGCCGGCCTCGACCTTGGCCCGCTCCGCACCGCCTGGGCCACGCAACGCAGCGCCCGCACCGCGCTGGCCGAGGCCGAGGCGACCCTCGCCCGCGCCGCCGCCGAGGAAGACTACCTGCGCCACGCGGTGACCGAGCTGGACAAGCTCGATCCCGAACCCGGCGAGGAGGCCAGCCTCGATGCCCGCCGCCGCCTGATGCAAGGCGCCGCCCGCATCCGCGAAGACGTGGCCAAGGCGCTGGCGGCGCTGTCGGACGACGGCGCCGAAGGCCGGATGCGCGATGCGATGCGCTGGCTGGAAGGCGCTGCCGACAAGGCCGAGGGTGCGCTGGAACCGCCGCTTGCCGCCCTGAACCGCGCCCTGATCGAACTTTCCGATGCCCAGGCCGGGGTCGAGGCCACGCTCCACGCCCTCGACTTCAACCCCGCCGAGCTTGAGGCCGCCGAGGAACGCCTGTTCGCGATCCGCGCGCTTGCCCGCAAGCACGGGCAACTGCCCGACGAGCTTGGCACTTTCGCCGCCGCGCTCCGCGCCCGCCTCGCCGCGATCGACGGCGGCACCGCTGGCCTTGCACGGCTGCAAAGATCGCTGGCCGAGGCCGAGGCGGCCTACAGTGTCGAGGCCGCCCGCGTCAGCACCGCCCGCCGCGCCGCAGCGATCCGGCTTGATGCCGCGATGGCCGCCGAACTTGCGCCCCTGAAGATGGAGCGCGCGGTGTTCGCCACCGAATTCGCGCCCGGCGAACCCGGTCCGGACGGCACCGATGCCGTCACCTTCACCGTCGCCACCAACCCCGGCGCGCCGTCGGGGGCGCTGAACCGCATCGCATCGGGGGGCGAACTCAGCCGCTTTCTTCTCGCGCTCAAGGTCTGCCTCACCGGCGACAGCCCCGGCCAGACCCTGATTTTCGACGAGATCGACCGGGGCGTCGGCGGCGCCACCGCCGATGCCGTGGGCCGCCGCCTGAAGGCCCTTGCCCAAGGCGCGCAGGTGCTGGTCGTGACGCACTCGCCCCAGGTCGCGGCCTTTGGCGCGCAGCACTGGCGGGTCGAAAAACGGGTGGCGAACGACCAGACCCTGTCCACCGTCACGGCACTTGACGCCCCGGCCCGGATCGAGGAAATCGCCCGGATGCTGGCGGGCGACACGATCACCGAAGCGGCCCGCGCCGCGGCCAAGGCCCTGCTGCAAACTTAGGCGTCCTGCCCGTTTGTTGCGGCAAAATGACACGACCCATGCGCCACGCGCATGGCGGCCCTTCCCGATCCGGCCTTTTATGCTGCGCTGCGGCATCCTATCTTCGCCTCACAAGGAAAAGGTAAGCCCATGTTGAACTTCATCAAAACCGCCCTGCGCAATTTCCCTTCGGTCCGCGAGATCGAGCGCGATTACCTCAATGCCGCCGTCTCGCGCTACGATCTGGAGCGCCGCCAGCGCGAGGTCGACAACGGCCTCTTCCGCCGCTCCAGCTTCGATCTCTGAGGCAAACACGGCCTTCCTCTTTGCTGGAAATATCCGCCCGCGCGGCAGCGCAGCGGAGCCAAGCGGCAAAGCCGCGCAGGCGACCTCAAGGCTTGCTGACCGCCCCGCAAGGGGCGGGCGGCTCCGCAAGACCAGGTCTGGTCAGGGCAAGACCTTGCCGGGGTTCATCACACCCATCGGGTCCAGCGCCCGCTTGATCTCGCCCATCACGTGCCATGCCGCCCCATGTTCGGCCGCCATGTAGGGCCGCTTGCCAAATCCCACGCCATGCTCGCCGGTGATCGTGCCACCCAGCCGCAAAGCGCGTTCGGCCATCCGCCCGGCCAGCGCGCCGGCCGTTGCAACCTCTGCCGCGCTGCCCGGATCGACCAGCAGGATCGCGTGAAAATTGCCGTCGCCCACATGCCCGAGGATCGGCCCCGGTATCCCTGACGCGGCGATATCCGCCCGCGTCTCGGCCACCGCCACCGCCAGCGCCGATATCGGCACGCAGACATCCGTCACGATCGCCCTGCGTCCCGGGCGCGTGGCAAGGATGGCGCGGTACGCCTCGTGGCGCAGCTTCCACAGCCGGTTGCGATCCTCCTGCCGGTCGGCCCATTGAAATCCCTCCGCCCCGAACAGCGCCGCCACCTCCTGAAACCGCCGCACATCCTCGGCCACCCCGACCGGATGGCCGTGAAACTCCAGCAGCAACTGCGGTGCCAAGGGCAGGCTGCCGCCCGAATAGGCGTTGCAGGCCGCGACCGTGGCTTCGTCCAGAAACTCGATCCGCGCCATCGGAATGCCCATCTGGATCGTGGCGATCACGCAATCGACCGCCCCGGCCAGCGTCGGAAACGCCGCCACCGCCGCCATCACCGCCTCGGGCTGGCCGTGCAGCCTGAGCGTCAGTTCGGTGATCAGGCCCAGCGTGCCTTCGGACCCCACGAACAGTGCCGTCAGGTCATAGCCCGCCGACGATTTCGGCGCAGCCGTCCCGGTGCGGATCACCCGGCCATCCGCCAGCACCACCTCCAGCCCGCGCACGTTGTCGCGCATCGTGCCGTAACGCACCGCCGTCGTGCCCGACGCCCGCGTCGCCGCCATCCCGCCAAGCGAGGCATTGGCACCGGGATCGACCGGAAACATCAGCCCGGTCGCACGCAGTTCGGTGTTCAACGCCTCGCGCGTCAGCCCCGGTTGCACCCGGACCAGCCGATCCTCGGCCCTCAGCTCAAGCACCGCCGCCATGTCGCGGAAATCGACCACCACGCCGCCCGCCACCGCCAGCGCATGCCCTTCCAGTGACGTGCCCGCCCCCCAGCCGATCAGCGGCACCCGATGCCGCCCGGCCAGCACCGCCAGCCGTGCCACCTCATCCGTGGTGCGGGGGAACACCACCGCGTCTGGCAGCCCTGCGGTGACCAGGCTTTCGCTTTGCCCATGCGCCTCGCGCACGGCGGCCGACAGCGAAAGCCGGTCGCCGAACAGGGCGCCAAGGTCGGATCGGGCGGCATCGCTCACCATGCGTGCAGCCTAAGCGGTTTGGCGGTGCTGACAAGCCTTGCAAACCACCGCCGCCGCCGCCACCGCCTCTGGCCCTTCGCGGCGCCCTGCGCTATGGAGTGCGCATAGTCCAAACCCTCGGAGGGGCCATGAAAGCCGCCGTCGTCACCTTCCCCGGATCGAACTGCGACCGTGACCTTGCCGTGGCCTTCGAGGCCGCCGGATTCGAGGTCGCGCGCGTCTGGCACAAGGACACCGCGCTGCCTGTGGGCGTCGATGTGGTCGGCATCCCCGGCGGGTTTTCCTTTGGCGATTACCTGCGCTGCGGTGCCATCGCGGCACAGTCGCCGATCGGGGCCGCGGTGCGCGCCCACGCCGATCGCGGCGGCTTTGCCATCGGCATCTGCAACGGCTTTCAGGTGTTGACCGAGATGGGCCTTCTCCCCGGTGTGCTGATGCGCAACGCAGGGCTGAAATTCGTCTGCCGCAGCGTCATGCTGAAGGTCGCCACTACCGCCAGCCCCTTCACCCAAAGCTATGCCGCCGGGCAGGAGCTTGCCATCCCGATCGCGCATCACGACGGCAACTACACCATCGACGACGCCGGTTTGCAGCGCCTGAAGGCTGAAGATCGCATCGCCTTCACCTACGCCGCCAATCCGAACGGTTCGATGGCCGACATCGCAGGCGTGCTGTCGGCGAACCGCCGCGTGCTTGGCATGATGCCGCACCCGGAACGCGCGGTAGACCCGGTTACCGGCGGCGCGGACGGGCAGGGCGTGTTTGCCTCGCTGATGCGCGGGATGGCGCTGGCCTGACGGTCATGCGCTTGAGGCCGTTCCGCCCCGGCCATACTCTGCGCGCATGACGACAGTGGACCAAAGCGACCTGGACGAGACCGCCAAGGGATTGCCCTGGCGCGTGAAACTCGCCATCGGCTTTCTGTTGGTGCTGGCTGTGGTGGTGGTCCTGGTGTCGAACCGGCTGTTGACCGACCGCTACGTTGAAACCACCCGCAACCGCGCCGAGGTGCGGCTGGCGCTTTACACCGGCAACCTGATCTCGGAATTGCAGCGCACCTCGGTGGTGCCGCTCCTGCTGGCGCGTGACCCGGAACTGGTCCGGGCGCTGGCCGAGGGCAACTTTGCCAGCACCTCGGCCAAGCTCATCGCCTTGCAGGCGGAAATCGGCGTCGCCTCGATCCGGCTTGTCGACAACGATGGCCGCGTGGTCGGCGCGACCAACCGCAACGTGCTTGGCACCAGCTACAAGGCCGAGCCCTACTTCGTCGATGCGCAGCGGGCCGAAGGCACCATCTTCACCCCGGTCCGTCGCGAGGCGGGCGGCTACGACTTCGTCTATTCCCGCAGCATCCGGTCGGACTCGCGGCTGATGGGTGTGATCGTGGTGTCGGTCGATCTGATGAAATTCGAACGCGCCTGGGCGGGGTTGCAGGATGCCGTGCTTGTCACCGACAGCGAGGGCAGCGTGGTTCTTGCAACCGAGCCGCGCTGGCGTGGCCTGCCGATGGACGAGGCGCTCGCGTTGCGCGATCCGCCCTCGGCCATCTCGCGCGCGCTGCAAGCCACGGCCGACTGGGCGCAGGTGTCGCCAGATGCCTATATCCGTGGCGAGGCGGTGATGCAGACCGACGCGCGGGTGCCGTTCCGCGGCTGGCGCATGTATACCTTCACCGCCTACAATTCGGTGCGCGATCAGGTGAATGGCATCCTTGCGCTGGAAATCATGGGGTTTGCCATCCTGATGGCGATCACCTTCTACATCCTGTCGCGCCGCGCGCTGTCGCGGTCCTTGCTGTTCCAGCGGGAATCGGCGGAACTGCGGATGCTGAACGCACGTTTGCAACGCGAGATTGCCGAACGCGAAAAGGTCCAGAAGGATCTCGAGGTGGCCGAACTGACGTTGGCACAATCCTCCAAACTGGCCGCCCTGGGCGAGATGTCGGCGGCGGTCAGCCACGAATTGAACCAGCCGCTCGCCGCGATGAAGACCTACCTCGCCGGGGCGCGGCTGTTGCTGCAAAGAAAGCGTCTGGAAGAGGCGCTGTCGTCGTTCCAGCGGATCGACGATCTGATCGAACGGATGGGGGCGATCACCCGCCAGTTGAAGTCTTACGCAAGGAAGGGCGGCGAAGCCTTTGAACCGGTTGACCTTCGTGCCTGCGTGTCGTCGGCCCTGTCGATGATGGAGCCGCAGTTGAAGGCCCGCATCGTCAAGATCACGCGCGGCCTGCCACGGCAGCCGGTGATGGTGATGGCCGACCGGATCCGTCTGGAACAGGTCATCATCAACCTCTTGCGCAACGCGCTTGATGCGACCAAGGACACCGAAACCCCGCAGATCGACATTCTTCTGTCGGCGGGCGAGACGGCGACCCTGACGGTGCGCGACAACGGCCACGGGATTGCCGATCTCGATAACCTGTTCGAGCCGTTCTACACCACCAAGAAACCGGGCGAGGGCGTCGGCCTTGGCCTTGCGATATCAAGCGGCATCGTCACCGACCTTCGCGGTCGGCTGACGGCGCGCAACGGCGAAAGCGGCGGCGCCGTCTTCGAGATGCAATTGCCGATTCTCGGCAAGGAACAACAAGCAGCGGAATGAGGGTTCTATGGTTCGGGCTATGAAAGTCGCGATCGTCGATGACGAGGCCGACATGCGGCAATCCATCAGCCAGTGGCTCGCGCTCAGCGGCTTTGACACCGAAACCTACGCCAGTGCGGAAGACGCGCTGAAGGTGATCGGGCCAGAGTTTCAGGGCGTCGTGGTCAGTGACATCAAGATGCCGGGGATGGATGGCATGGCCTTCCTCAAGCGGCTGATGGGGCAGGACAGCGGCCTTCCGGTGATCATGATCACCGGCCACGGCGACGTGCCGATGGCGGTCGAGGCGATGCGGGTCGGGGCGTTTGATTTTCTGGAAAAGCCGTTCAACCCGGACCGGATGACCGAACTGGCCAAACGCGCCACGCAGGCCCGGCGGATGACGCTGGACAACCGCGCGCTGCGCAAGGAATTGTCCGACGGCACGACGATCATGAAGAAACTGATCGGATCGTCCCCCGCGATGGAACGGCTGCGCGAGGATATCCTCGATCTGGGGCAAGCCGACAGCCATGTGCTGATCGACGGCGAAACCGGCACCGGCAAGACGCTTGTCGCCCACGCGCTGCACGCCGTCGGCCCGCGCGCGGCGAAAAAGTTTGTCACCATCTCCTGCGCCGCATGGGGCGAGGACCAGCTTGCCGCGCGCCTCTTTGGCCCCGCCGAGGATGGCCAGTTGCCGCTGATCGAAGAGGCCCGCGGCGGCACCCTGTGTCTTGAGGATATCGAGGCGCTCAGCCATTCGCTGCAGGCCCGCCTCTTGACCGTGATCAACGATCAGGGCACCCCGCCCGAAACCCGGATCATCGCGATCTGCAACCAGCACGCCCCCGACACCACGCTCGAAGCCGTGCTGCGCCCCGATCTTTTCTACCGCCTTGGTGCCATGACGATCCTGCTGCCGCCGCTGCGGTCGCGCGGTGAAGACATCCTCCAGTTGTTCACCCGGATGTCCGAACAGTTCGCCGAGGAATACGGCTGCGACGCCCCGCAGGTCACCGCACAGGAAGCCGCCCAGCTTTTGCAAGCGCCGTGGCCCGGCAACGTCCGCCAACTGGTGAACATCGCCGAACGCGCGGTCTTGCAGAACCGCCGTGGTTCCGGCTCCATCGCGTCGCTCCTGATGGCCGACAACGAAGCTTCCGGCCCGGCGCTGACCACCGAAGGCAAGCCGCTGAAGGACTACGTCGAGGCCTTTGAACGGATGCTGATCGACAACACCATGCGCCGCCACAAAGGCTCGATCGTCGCGGTGATGGAGGAGTTGTGCCTGCCGCGCCGCACGCTGAACGAAAAGATGGCGAAGTATAGCCTGACCCGGTCGGATTACGTCTGACAGCACGGCAAAGCCCGCCCAACCCCTTGATCGCGCTTGCATCCCTGCGGTCCGCATCCGGCACTTGCCCCCCTGGCAGGCACCGGGCGGCGCAGCGGTGCGGAAATTCGTCATTGTGTTTCCGCCCGCTTTGCCCTTAGGGTCGCAGGACGCGCAAGTGACACTCGCGCGCTAGAATTCCACCGCGTTGTCGGACCCGGCGCCCCATGCGTGCTGCCGCCACCGCGATCTCACCGGCCGCAAGGCCACAGAATTTCCCGCCCGGTCCCAGGGTCTGGCGGGACTTGACAGGTGGGTGTCCGCAAGGCCGCCCAGACGTGAACCGCGATGATGCGAGCGACATCGGCAAGTGACGGCGAGGGGTGCCCACAGGGCACGCCCCGGCCATTTGCGTTGCACGCCATCGCCCGAACAAGCCGCCTTTTCCCTGATGACGCGCCACCGGGGGCTTCTCCCGGCGGTGCTGTCGGAAGGCCGGGCGCATTGGAACAAAATGCCCAAGAAGATGCTGATCGACGCCACTCACGCCGAGGAAACTCGCGTTGTGGTGGTAGACGGAAACAAGGTTGAAGAATTCGACTTCGAGACCGTCAACAAACGCCAACTCGCCGGAAACATCTATCTCGCCAAAGTGACCCGGGTGGAGCCTTCGCTCCAGGCGGCCTTTGTCGAATATGGCGGCAATCGGCACGGATTTCTGGCCTTTGCCGAAATCCACCCCGACTATTACCAGATCCCGGTCGCCGACCGCAAAGCCCTGATCGAGGAAGAGCGCCAGATGGCGCGCGCCGAGGAGGAGGAGGACAACCGCCGCTCGCGCCGCCGCACCCCCCGCCCGCAAGCCAAGGCCGAAGCCGTCAAGACCGACGATGCCGTGGCCGAAGGCCCCAGCGGCATGGACGTGGTCGACCTTGATGACGAGGACAACCTCGACACGCCGGCAGCAACCGTCGCCGAGGCCGCTGCCGAACCGGCAACCGAAGCGCATGACCATGCGCACGACCATGACAACGGGCACGACCACGCGCACGACCACGACCACAGCGCCGACGGCGAGGAAAAATCCGAACGCCCCTACCGCGCGATGGATCACGCCTCCGACACCGACGATGAGATCGAATCCATCGCCGAAGAGGACGTGGCCGAGGAAATCAGCGCCCCGCGCCGCCCGCGCGCCCGCCGCTACAAGATTCAAGAGGTCGTCAAGGTCCGCCAGATCATGCTGGTGCAGGTGGTCAAGGAAGAACGTGGCAACAAGGGTGCCGCGCTCACCACCTACCTGTCGCTTGCTGGTCGTTACTGCGTCTTGATGCCCAACACCGCGCGCGGCGGCGGCATTTCCCGCAAGATCACCCAGGCTGCCGACCGCAAGAAGCTCAAGGAAATCGCGCAGGAGATCGAGCTGCCGGAAGGCGCGGGCCTCATCATCCGCACCGCCGGTGCCAAGCGCACCAAGCCCGAGATCAAGCGCGACTATGAATACCTGATGCGGCTGTGGGAACAGATCCGCGAATTGACCCTCAAGTCCATCGCTCCGGCGGCGATCTACGAGGAAGGCAACCTGATCAAACGCTCGATCCGCGACCTTTACAGCCGCGAGATCGACGAGGTTCTGGTCGAAGGCGAGGCGGGCTACCGCACCGCCAAGGACTTCATGCGCATGATCATGCCAAGCCACGCCAAGCAGGTTGTGCGCTACACCGAACCGATGCCGCTCTTCGCCAAGTTCCAGGTCGAAAGCTATCTTGGCGGCATGTTCAACCCGGTCGTGCAACTGCGCTCCGGCGGCTACATCGTGATCGGCATCACCGAGGCCTTGGTTGCCATCGACGTGAACTCCGGCCGCGCCACCAAGGAAGGCTCGATCGAGGATACCGCGCTCAAGACCAACCTTGAAGCGGCGGAAGAAGTGGCCCGCCAGCTTCGCCTGCGCGACCTCGCCGGTCTGATCGTGATCGACTTCATCGACATGGAAGAACGGCGCAACAACGCCGCCGTCGAGAAGAAGCTGAAAGACAAGCTGAAGACCGACCGCGCGCGCATCCAGGTTGGCCGCATCTCGGGCTTTGGCCTGATGGAGATGAGCCGCCAGCGCCTGCGCCCCGGCATGCTCGAAAGCACCACCCAGCCTTGCCAGCATTGCCACGGCACCGGCCTGATCCGGTCGGATGACAGCATGGCGCTGCAAGTGCTGCGCGCGCTGGAAGAGGAAGGCACGCGCAAACGCTCGAAAGAGGTGCTGTTGAAAGCCCCGGTCGGGATCGTGAACTTCCTGATCAACCACAAGCGCGAACACATCGCCACGATCGAGGCGCGCTACGGCATGGCCGTGCGGATCGAGGCTGATCCGACGATGATCAGCCCCGATCACGTTATTGAAAAGTTCAAGACCGCGCTCCGCGCCGTGCCGGAAACCCCGGTAATCTCGGGCCATGCCGGCCTGATGGGCGCTGCCGTCGAAGAAGAAGACGATTACATCGACGAGATCGAGGACGAAGAAGTCGAGGCCGAGATTGAGGTTGAGGCTGCCGAGCCTGCCGCCGGCCGCGAACCGGGCGCCGCCGCGCCGCGTCCTGCGGCGGATGGTGACGGCACCGGCAAGAAAAAGCGGCGCCGGCGTCGGCGTCGGCGGGGCGGTGCGCGTGAAGGCGGGCTCGAGGCTGGTGCAGCCGAGGCAGGCGACGCCGCAGATGACGACGAGGATGACGGCGACGACGTGGCCGCTGATGCGGTGACGATACCGGCAGCGCGCGCCACCGAAGCCGATGCCGGCACCAAGGTCCGGCGCACCCGCAAGCCACGCGCCAAGGCCGAGGTTGCCGAGGCGGCACCTGCCGCAGCCGTGGCCGCCGCAGCCGTGACCGCCACAGCCGCACCCGTGGCAGAGGCCAAGCCCGAAGCCAAACCCGGGCGGCGTCCCTCGCGCTCACGGGCCAAGCCCGCGGCCGAAGCCGCGCCACCGGCAGCCGAACCCGCCACCGTGGTCGAACCCGCACCCGAGGTTGCCGCCGCGGCAGTAGCAGCCGAACCCGCAGCAGATGTTGTCGCCGAACCGGTCAAAAAGCCCAGCCGGTCGCGCAGCGCCAAGCCCAAGGCCGAACCGGTCGCAGCGCCGGTTGCAGACTTGGTCGCAGCGGAACCAGCCGCACCGGCATCTGCACCGGCATCTGCACCGGCACCTGCGCCGCAGCGTCAGCCCGGCCCGGCCGCCGCCGAAACCGCCGCTGAAACCGCCGCCGAAACCGCCGCCGATGATCCGGCCAAGCCAAAGAAAAAAGGCTGGTGGTCGCTCGGCCGCTAAAGCCCGCAACGAATTCTGCACAAGGGCGGCGGGATCACCCGCCGCCCTTTTCCTTGCGGATCAGATACAGCGCCACTCCGCCCTCGGCCCGCGTCTCCAGCAGCGTATGCCCGGCCTGACCGCAAAAATGCGGCAGATCCACCGCCGCCATCGCATCCGTCGCCCGCACGCACAACACCCGCCCCACCGCCATCGCCAGCAACCGCTTGCGCGCGCGCAACACCGGCAGCGGGCACAGCATCCCCTCGCAATCCGCCACCTCGTCCCAATCCATCGCCGCGCCCCCCAGTCACCTGTTCCCAAATATCCCCGCCGGAGGCTCCTCCGCCAGCCCCCAAGCACGCGCTTGGTTACAACGCGGCCACGGTGAAGTGACGCAAGCGCCCCGTGACGCCGCCCGACAAAGCCGCTATGTGAGGTCCATGTTCGGAATTGAGATCATCGACGCCGCCCTTCTGCCCGCCATGCTCGTGGCGCTGATCGCGGGCGTGCTGTCGTTCCTCAGCCCCTGCGTCCTTCCCGTCGTGCCACCCTACCTCGCCTACATGGGCGGCATCAGCATGGGAGAAATGACCGGCGCCACCGCCGCGCGCCGCCGCGTGATCCTGCCCGCGCTCTTCTTCGTGCTCGGCCTCTCCACGATCTTCATGATCCTCGGCTTCACCGCTTCGGCCTTCGGCACCTTCTTCCTGCAAAATCAGGAGATCTTCGCCAAGGCCTCCGGCATCGTCGTCATCGTCTTCGGCCTGCACTTCCTCGGCGTTTTCCGCATCCCGCTCCTTGACCGCGAGGCCCGGCTTGATGCCGGCGACAAGGGCGGCTCGGCCTTTGGCGCCTACCTCCTCGGCCTCGCTTTCGCCTTTGGCTGGACGCCCTGCATCGGCCCCCAGCTTGCCGCGATCCTCAGCCTTGCGGCACAGGAAGGCAGCACGCAACGCGGCACCCTCCTTCTCGGGGTTTACGCTCTCGGCCTCGGCCTGCCATTCCTTCTGGCGGCGATCTTCGTCGAACGCTCGATCACCCTGATGGCCCGCCTCAAGCGCCACATGAAACTGATCGAACGCGCGATGGGTGTCCTGCTTCTGATCGTCGGCACCGCCCTCGTCACCGGCGCCTTCACCGATTTCAGCTACTGGATGCTGGAGCTTTACGAGGCCCTCGGCATCCCCCTGCCGGGCTAATCGCTTTCCTCCGCTGCGGGCTTCGTTAAGGTGCGCCTGTCAGGATGGGCGCATGACCAAGACGGATTCCCCGCAAACCGAAGCCAAAGGGCAAATGCCCTTCCGTCGCCATGTGTTCTACCTCCCCGGCTACGACCCGTTCCCCCCCCGCCGCTACCGCGAGCTTTACCGCAAGGAAGCCGCCGCCCAACTGGCCGTCACCGGTGGCACCCTGCGCCTTGCGCCAAAGGGCGCGCAGGGCTGGACCGTCAGCGCCACCCTCGGCACCCCCGTCACCGCCGAAATCGAAGTCCTCGTCTGGTCCGATATCGTCCAGGGCTCGATGGATCAGGGCATCGCCGCGACCTACTGGCAGCTTTTCCGCACCGCCCGCACCTACATCGCTTCCGGCGCACTGGCGCGGCTGATGAAACTGCGCAAGGGACCAATGATCGCCGCCCTTTACCCGATCGCAGTCCTCATCCTGCAAGCCCTGATCGCCCTCGCCGCAGGCGCCGCCGTCGGGGCAGGGGCCACCGCCCTCAGCCATCCCGCCCTTGGGCTGATCGCCGGCCTCGCCGCCGCCTACGCCACCTTGCGCTGGTTTCGCGCGCAGGATCACCGCATCTTCGCGCATTACCTGATGCACGACTACGCCTTCACCGCCGCCCTGAACGGCGCGAACTCCCCGGCGCTCGAGGCGCGGATGGCCGAGTTTCGCGCCCGCATCGCCGCCAGCCTCACCGAAGGCGCGGACGAGGTTCTCGTCGTTGGCCACTCCTCCGGCGCGCATCTGGCCGTGTCGATCCTGGCCGACCTTCTGCGCGCCGACCTTCTGCGCGATGGCCTTCTGCGCGCCGACCTTCTCCGCGATGACCTTCTCCGCGATGACCTTCTGCGCCCCGACCTTCTGCGCGCCGACCTGCCCGCAGCGCACCCCGCGCTCGGCTTCCTGTCCCTCGGCCAGGTCATTCCGATGGTCTCGTTCCTGCCTGATGCCCACCGCCTGCGCGCCGACCTCGCCTACCTCTCGACCGAAGACCGCATCACCTGGGTCGACGTCACCGCCCCCGGCGACGGCTGCGCCTTTGCGCTCTGCGACCCGGTCGCCGTCTCGGGCGTCGCGCCGCCCGGCAAACGCTGGCCGCTGGTCCTTTCCGCCGCCTTCACCCAGACCCTCAGTCCCGAACGCTGGAAGGCGCTGCGGTGGAAGTTCTTCCGGCTGCATTTCCAATACCTGTGCGCCTTCGACCGCCCCGGCGATTACGACTACTTCGCGATCACCGCTGGTCCGCTGACCCTCGCCCAGCGGTTCGCGCACCGCCAACCCTCGAAAAGCCGCATCGAAACTCCGGTCAACCGCTACCGGGATGTGGCATGACCCCGCCGAAACCGACGCCACGCCCCGACAAGGTCTCGCTTCTGGGCTACATGCGGCTCTTTCGCCGCGACATCCTGTCGGCCCAGCCCGCGCGGCTTTACCGCGCGTGGATGGCCGCGTTCCGCACACCGTTCTTCCGCAGCTACCTCTGCAACGATCCCGCCCTCATTCGCCGTGTGCTGCAAGACCGCCCCGCCGATTTCCCGAAATCGCAGCGCATCACCGAAGGCCTCGCGCCGCTGCTCGGCCGTTCGGTTTTCGTGACCAATGGCGAGGAATGGCTGCGCCAGCGCCGCATCATCGACCCGGCTTTCGAGGGCGGGCGGATGCGCGCCGCCTTCCCGGCGATCCTTGCCGCCGGTCAGGCCGCCGTCGCCCGCCTGCCGCAAGGCGAGGTTGAAATCGAAGCCGCCGCCAGCCACGCCGCCGCTGACGTGATCTTCCGCACGCTGTTTTCCCTGCCGATCGAAGACCGTGTGGCGCAGGCCGTGTTCGACGAATTCCGCACCTACCAGCGCACGCAACCGATCCTGAACCTCGCCGCCTTCCTGCCGTTGCCGGCATGGATGCCGCGCCTGCACCGCCGCGCAACCAGGACCTCCGCCGCCACCATCCGCCGCCTGATCGGCCAGATGACCGAGGCGCGCGCCGCAGCCATCGCCGCAGGCACCGCACCCGACGACCTTGCCAGCCGCATCATGACCACGCCCGACCCGGTGACAGGCAGCCGCTTCGGCACGGGCGAAATGGTCGATCAGGTGGCGATCTTCTTCCTTGCGGGACACGAGACCAGCGCCTCGGCCCTGTCATGGGCGCTCTACCTCCTTGCCTCGCACCCGGCCGCGCAAGACCGCGTCGCGGTTGAGGCTGCAGGCATGACCGAGGATTTCGCCAGCCTCGCCACCCTCCGCTTCACCCGCGACGTGTTCCGCGAGGCGCTGCGGCTTTACCCGCCGGTGCCGATGATGGTGCGCGAAACCACGCAGGCGGAAGAGATGCGGGGGCAGGCGGTCGCGAAAGGCGCGCAGATCGTGCTCAGCCCGTGGCACCTGCACCGCCACGAACGCCTGTGGGCCAATCCCGACGGCTTCGACCCCGACCGCTGGCAGACCGAGGCGGGGCGCGCTTCCGCCCGCGACGCCTACCTGCCGTTTTCCTCCGGCCCGCGCGTCTGCCCCGGTGCCGGGTTCGCCATGCTGGAAGGCACGCTTCTGCTGGCGCTGATGCTGCGCGCCTTCCGTTTCGAGGTGGTGGAAGGCCGCGTCCCGGTCCCCGTCGCGCACCTGACCGTCAGGGGCAAAGACGGCATCTGGCTCAAGGTCAGCCGCCGGGCCAATCCTTGACACGCGGTTAACGCCGAAAAATTATCGTGGAAAGTCAACGAGAAAGAAAATGTCCCAGCGTGGGACAGGCTCACCCGATCTCGATCCGGTAGCTTTCGATCACGGTATTGGCCAGCAGCTTTTCGCACATCGCCCTGACGTCCGCCTCGGCCTTGGCCGCATCGGTGTGGGCCAGATCAAGCTCGATCACCTTGCCCTGCCGCACGCCCGTCACCCCCTGAAACCCCAGCGATCCCAGCGCATGCCGCACCGCCTCGCCCTGCGGGTCAAGGACACCGGATTTCAGCATGACGGTGACGCGGGCTTTCATCGGGGCCTCCGGGCTGGTTTCGCCGTGTGATTATCGAACCGGGCCACGCCCGGCAAGGCTCAGTTGATCAGGGTCGGCTTCGTCGTGTGGGTCACGTTCGACGGCAACACCCCCAGCCTGCGGGCCAGTTCGGTGTAGACATCGTTCATCGGCGCGGGGTCCGGCATCGACCCGTCGGGCCGCTCGGGCAGGCGCATGTCCCACAGGCGGCAATTGTCCGGGCTGATCTCGTCGGCCACGATCAGGCGCATGTAATCGCCCTCCCAGACCCGCCCCACCTCGATGCGGAAATCGGCCAGCCGGATGCCCACGCCCATCATCACCCCCGACAGAAAGTCGTTCACCCTGAGCGCCAGCGCGATGATGTCGTCCAGATCCTGCTGATTGGCCCAGCCAAACGCCACGATATGCTCCTCGGCCACCAGGGGCGAGTTCAGCTTGTCGTCCTTGTAGTAGTATTCGACGATCGGCCGCGGCAGTTGCGTGCCCTCCGGGATGCCCAGACGTGCGGTCATCGGCCCGGCGGAAAAGTTGCGGACCACCACCTCCAGGGGAATGATCTCTGCCATCCGCACCAGTTGCTCGCGCATGTTGATGCGGCGGATGAAATGCGTCGGCACCCCGATCTGGTTCAGCCCGGCCATGAAGAATTCCGACAGCCGGTTGTTCAGCACGCCCTTGCCCTCGAGGGCGGCCGGGGCGGCGACGGTGGGGGCAGAATCGTCCTTGAAGTACTGGATCAGCGTCCCCGGCTCCGGTCCTTCGTAAAGGATCTTGGCCTTGCCTTCGTAGACCTTCTTGCGCCGTGCCATGAGCTCTCCGATCAATGACAGGTCGGGGCGGATTTGCACCCTCCCGGCCGTTGCTAGCGCTATACGGCAAGGGCGGTTCGGTCGCAAGGCGCGACGGCGGCGGCGACGGCGGCGGGGGCTTGCGGGGCGGGCCCCGGATGGGCATATGGTTCAGGAAACATCCGTTCCAGAGGAGCCGCCATGACCACCTTCGACGATCGCGAAAACGCCTTCGAAAACAAATTCGCGCATGACAGCGAAATGCAGTTCCGGGCCGAGGCGCGGCGCAACAAGCTGACCGGGCTTTGGGCAGCGGGCCTTCTGGGCAAGACCGGCGACGATGCCACCGCCTATGCGATGGAGGTCGTCAGCGCCGATTTCGAAGAGGCTGGCATCGAGGATGTGGTGCGCAAGCTGGTCGGCGATCTGGCCGGCAAGGCCAGCGCCGATGAGGTCCGCGCCAAGATGGCCGAATTTCTGCCGGTCGCCAAGGCACAGTTGATGACGGAAATCTGACCTCGCCTGCGGCATGAGCCGCGCGCAAGTCGACATGCGGAATATGGATTTGCGCGCACCCTTTTGCCATGGCACGAGGGTGTGACGCCATTTTTTGACAGGGTGCCCCGATGACTGACGTGCTTTCCCGGATGCTCGCTTCGCGTGACTGGCTGATGGCCGATGGCGCGACGGGGACCAACCTTTTCAACATGGGGCTCGAATCCGGCGAACCGCCGGAATTCTGGAACACCGACAAGCCCGACAACATCCGCACGCTTTACCGTGGCGCGGTCGAGGCGGGGTCGGACATTTTCCTGACCAACACCTTTGGCGGCAACGCCAGCCGGTTGAAGCTGCACCAGGCGCAGGGCCGGGTGCGCGAGCTGAACCGGGTGGGGGCCGAGCTTGGGCGCGAGATCGCCGACAAGGCGGGCCGCACGGTCGTGGTGGCAGGCTCGGTCGGCCCGACGGGCGAGATTTTCGAGCCGATGGGCACGCTCACCCACGCGCTCGCGGTAGAGATGTTCCACGAACAGGCCGAAGGCCTGAAAGCAGGCGGCGCGGACGTGCTGTGGATCGAGACGATCAGCGCACCCGAAGAATACAAGGCCGCCGCCGAGGCCGCCGCCCGCGCCGGGATGCCGTGGTGCGGCACGATGAGCTTTGACACCGCCGGACGCACGATGATGGGCGTCACCTCGGCCGCGATGGCCGCGATGGTGGAAACCCTGCCGAACCCGCCGATCGCCTTTGGCGCCAACTGCGGCGTGGGTGCCAGCGACCTGATGCGCACCGTGCTTGGCTTTGCCTCGACCGGCACCGAACGCCCGCTGATCGCCAAGGGCAACGCCGGCATCCCGAAATACCATGACGGCCACATCCACTACGACGGCACGCCGGAGCTGATGGCGGAATACGCCGTCCTTGCCCGCGATGCAGGCGTGCGGATCATCGGCGGCTGCTGCGGCACGATGCCCGAACACCTGCGCGCGATGCGCCACGCGCTGGAGACGCGCCCCAAAGGCCCGCGCCCGACGCTGGAGGATATCTCCGCCCACCTCGGTGGCTTTTCCTCGGCCTCGGACGGCACCGGTGACACCTCGGGCGATCCCAAGCGCGAGCGTCGCGGGCGGCGCGGCTAACGCCTGCGGTCAGAACAGGCTTAGCTGATCGCCCGCTTTCGGCGGCACCCTGAAGAGGTCGGTTCGCAACGCGGGCAACCCCCGCGTCAGGCCAAGCCGCCTGCGCGCCACCTCCAGCCGGCGCTTGATCAGATCGGCCCAGATGCCCTGACCGGTCATCCGGGTGCCAAAGTCCGGGTCATAGTCGCGCCCGCCGTGCAGTTCGCGCACCCGGCCCATCACCCGCTCTGCGCTGTCGGGGAAGGTTGTCTCGATCCAGTTGCGAAACAGGTCCGCCACCTCGCGCGGCAGCCGCAGCGGGATCGACGTGGCGTGCGTCGCCCCCGCCTTGGCGGCTGCCTCAAGGATCGCCTCCAACGCGTGGTCGGTCAGCGCCGGGATCAGGGGCGACACCTGCACGCGAACCGGAATACCCGCAGCCGCCAGCGCGCGGATCGTGGCCAGACGCCGCGCCGGGGCAGGGGCGCGCGGTTCCATCTTGCGCGCAAGGCTTGCGTCCAGCGTGGTGAGCGAAATGCTGACGCTGGCCAGCCCGCGCGTGGCCATCGCGGCGATCAGGTCGATGTCGCGTTCGATCAGCGTGCCGCGCGTGGTGATCCAGACCGGGTGGTTGAAATCCCCCAGCACGGCAAGAATCTGGCGCATCAGGCCATGCTGGGCGTCGATCGGCTGGTAGGGATCGGTGTTGGTGCCGATGGCGATGGGCGCGACCTTGTAGGACGGTTTCGCCAGTTCACCCGCCAGCACTCCGGCGATGCCGGGGCGGGCGATCAGCCGCGTCTCGAAATCAAGGCCGGGCGACAGGTTCAGGTAGGCATGACTGGGGCGGGCAAAGCAGTAGATGCAGCCATGCTCGCAGCCTCGGTAGGGGTTGATCGACCGGTCGAACGGCACGTCGGGCGAGCGGTTGTAGGTGATGGCCGACCGGGGCCGTTCCAGGCTCGTCTCGGTGCGGACAAGGCGGTCATCCTCCGGGATATCCCATTCGTCGGCAAAGCCTTCGCGCCGCGCGGCCTCGAACCGGCCGGTCGGGTTCACGGCGGCGCCACGGGCACGCAGACGCTGGCCGGGCAGAAGCGGCGGGGTTTTCGACTCCATCCGTCAAATCTAGAACAATAGAGGAACATTTACCAGCCGATTGCAGCCTGCGACACCTTTCTGTCGGCTTTCATCTGGTGTATGTCGCAATCCGAAAAGTGGGCGCGTCGTTTCAAGCCCATGCAGACTGGGTGACTTTCTCCCCAAGGAGCGCTTTCATGGCCGACGACGACGAAATCATCCTGTCCGAACTGTCGGATGACGAGCTGGTCCTGCAGATGCACGACGACCTCTACGACGGTCTGAAGGAAGAGATCGAAGAGGCGGTCAACATCCTGATCGCGCGTGGCTGGACGCCCTATGACGTCCTGACCAAGGCGCTCGTGGCCGGCATGACCATCGTGGGTGCCGACTTCCGCGATGGCATCCTCTTCGTGCCCGAAGTGCTTCTGGCCGCCAACGCGATGAAGGGTGGCATGTTCATCCTCAAGCCGCTGCTGGTAGAAACCGGCGCGCCGCGGATGGGCAAGATGGTGATCGGCACCGTCAAGGGCGACATCCACGACATCGGCAAGAACCTTGTCGCGATGATGATGGAAGGCGCGGGCTTTGAAGTGCGCGACCTTGGCATCAACAACTCGGTCGAGAAATACCTCGAGGCGCTGGAGGCCGAAAAGCCCGACATCCTCGGCATGTCGGCGCTGCTGACGACGACGATGCCCTACATGAAGGTCGTGATCGACACGATGAAGGAAAAGGGCATGCGCGAGGATTACATCGTGCTGGTCGGTGGCGCGCCGCTGAACGAAGAATTCGGCCGCGCCATCGGTGCCGACGCCTATTGCCGCGATGCCGCCGTTGCGGTGGAAACCGCCAAGCAGTTCGTTGCGCGCAAGCACAACCAGCTGGCAGGCTGACGCACCAAAGCGTGAGCGGACAAGGGCTTGCATGATCCGGACTTCAGGCGCAGATTGCAGGGCAAGGAGGAAGTGTCCATGCCTCTCACGCATTTTCTGGGTTTGATTGCGATGGTCATGCTGGCTGCCGGTGTGACGATCGCGCTGGCGCTTTGGGCCGAGGTGCCGCTGGTGGCGCTTGGCTTTGCCGCCGCAGCCGGCAGCCTGATCATCGGCTGGAACCGACTGGCCCGTTAGCTGCTCCCCGAGGGAGGGCGCAATGATCCCTGATGACCAGACATTGACCGAAGCCGGTCTGCCAGCCACGCGCGCCGGGCGGGTGCTGCTGATCGCCTGCGGTGCGCTGGCGCATGAGGTGCTTGCGCTGAAGGCCGCGAACGGCTGGCACCACCTTGACCTGCAATGCCTGCCCGCGAAACTGCACCTCTGGCCAGACCGGATAACGCCCGCAGTAGAGGCTGCCGTGCTGGAGGCACGCGGGCAGTATGACAGCATCTTCGTGGTCTATGCAGACTGCGGCACTGGCGGGCAATTGTTCGAAAAGTGCAAGGAACTGGGCGTCGAGATGGTCGAAGGACCGCACTGTTATTCGTTTTTTGAAGGCAACGCGGCGTTCGCCGACCACGCCGACACCGAATTCACCGCCTTTTACCTGACCGATTTCCTTGTCCGGCAGTTCGATGCCTTCGTCTGGAAGCCGATGGGCCTCGACCGCCATCCGCAGTTGCGTGACATGTATTTCGGCAACTACACCAAGCTCGTCTATCAGGCACAAGTGAACGATCCCGCGCTGGACGCCAAGGCCGAAGACTGCGCCCGCCGGCTTGGCCTGGCCTATGAGCGGCGCTTTACCGGCTACGGTGATCTGGCGCCCGCGCTGGCCGCCGCCGCGCGGTAATGGTCCAGAACGAACACCCGGATCGCCGAGGCAAGCCCCTCGTCGCGCGTGCGGGCGGCGTCGATTTCGGCGGCAAGGTCGTTCAGCGGCTGGCCACGGGCGGCGGCAATATCGCGGAACGCTGACCAGAACGGGTCTTCCAGCGACACGCTGGTGCGGTGGCCGTTCAGGGTGAGCGAGTGTTTTACCGGGCGGTTGGTCATCGAGGCAGGGTAGCGCCGCTTGTCACCGGTTGTCACCGGAGTTTTCGAAGATCCCGGCCCCGCGACCGGCCCGCTCAATCGAAATCGCGACGGTGTGCGTCCAGATCGCGCGCGGCCTTTGCCGCACGGGCCGCTTCGGCCTCCCGCTCGGCCCTGGTGCGGCCGAATTTCGCGGCATTGGCGTCGGCTTCGCTGCGGGCGGCCTTGCGGGCCGCCTGCTTTTTCACCGTCCGCAGGTTGACGACCTCGGCCATCAGCCCTTCGGCCCGATCATGTCCTCCGGCCGCACCACGCGGTCGAAGGTTTCGCCGTCGACGAAGCCCAGTGCAATCGCCTCTTCGCGCAGGGTGGTGCCGTTCTTGTGCGCGGTCTTGGCCACCTTGGTCGCGTTGTCATAGCCGATGGTCGGGGCCAGCGCCGTCACCAGCATCAGCGATTCCTTCATCAGCTTGTCGATCCGCGCCACGTTGGCTTTGGTCCCGACCACCATGTTGTCGGTGAACGACCCCGCCGCATCGCCCAGAAGCTGCATGGATTGCAACACGTTATACGACATCATCGGGTTGTAGACGTTCAGCTCGAAATGGCCCTGGCTGCCGGCAAAGCCCACCGCCGCGTCATTGCCCATGACATGGGCGCAGACCATGGTCAGCGCCTCGGCCTGGGTCGGGTTCACCTTGCCCGGCATGATCGACGACCCCGGCTCGTTTTCCGGCAGGATCAGTTCGCCCAGACCCGACCGGGGGCCGGAGCCGAGCAGCCGCATGTCGTTGGCAATCTTGAACAGGCTGACGGCGACGGTCTTCAAGGCGCCCGAAAACATCACCATCGCATCATGCGCGGCCAGCGCCTCGAACTTGTTCGGCGCGGTGACAAAGGGCAGGCCGGTGATCTCGGCGATCTTGTGCGCCACGCGCTTGTCCCAGCCGACGCGGGTGTTCAGCCCGGTGCCAACCGCCGTGCCGCCCTGCGCCAGCTCATAGATTTCCGGCAGGATCTTGTGGATGCGCAGGATGCCCTGGCTTACCTGATGCGCATAGCCGGAAAACTCCTGCCCCAGCGTCAGCGGTGTTGCATCCTGCGTATGGGTGCGGCCGATCTTGATGATGTCCTTGAATTCGATGGATTTGTCGACCAGCGCCGCGTGCAGCTTTTTCAGCCCCGGCAGCAGCACGTCGCGCGCCATCATGCCAATGGCGACATGCATCGCGGTCGGGAAGGTGTCGTTCGACGATTGCCCCATGTTGACATGGTCGTTCGGATGCACCGGTTTTTTCGACCCCATCACCCCGCCCAGCATCTCGATCGCGCGGTTCGAGATCACCTCGTTGGCGTTCATGTTCGATTGCGTGCCAGATCCGGTCTGCCAGACGACAAGGGGGAAATTGTCGTCGAATTTCCCGTCGATCACTTCGGTCGCGGCGGCGGCAATCGCCTCGCCCAGCGCTTTCGAGATGTCGCCCTGGTCGATGTTGACCAGCGCGCAGGCCTTCTTGATCACGCCAAGCGCGCGGATGATCGCGACGGGCTGCTTTTCCCAGCCGATCGGAAAGTTGATGATCGAGCGCTGGGTCTGCGCGCCCCAGTATTTGTCGGCGGGAACGTCAAGCGGGCCAAAGCTGTCGGTTTCGGTGCGGGTCGCGGTCATCGGGGTCTCCCATGCAAGCTCTCGCTGTCCGTCTAGCGCCGGGCGGGTTTGGAATCAATCGGTATGCGGCGGTATACCGTCAGTTCTTCCGAAAGCGGTAGACCCGCGCGGGGGGCAGGTTGGCCCAGACCTTCGGGCCGGTTTCCACGGTCAGGCCAAGCTCTGCGATGGTTTCGGCGGGCACCGGCGGTTTCGGGCCGTAGGTGAACTGGATGAACGGCGCGCCGGGGGCGAGCATCCTGAAGGCAGCCGAGACGATGGCGTGGCAGACCGCGTCGGGCATCGACAACAGCGGCAGGCCCGAAACCACGGCGCCCACCCCGGCAGCGACATGATCTGCGGCCGTGTCGGCACCCGTCAGATGCAACGTCGCGCCGGGAAAAGCCGCCCGCAGATGGTCTGCGAAATGGGGGTCAAGCTCGAACAGCGTCAGATTTTCAGGCGCAACGCCCGCCTCCAGGATGGCGCGCGTCAGGCTGCCGGTGCCGGGGCCGAATTCCACCACGCGCCCGGTGCCAGGCCCCAGCCCCTTGGCCATCGCCCGTGCCAAGGCCCGCGACGAGGGCGCAATCGCTGACATCTGGCGCGGATTTTGCAGCAACCGGCGGCGGAACAGGGCGAGGTCGGACATGCCCTATTGCTTGCGGAACTTGTCGAGGCTGACGATTTCCGCATCCCGGGGCGGGCTTGCCTCTTCCTCCACCTCGATGTCGCCCTCGTCGTCCTCATCCTCGTCGGAATGGGTTTCAAAGCGCAGGCCAAACTCGACCGAGGGGTCGACAAAGGTGCGGACCGCGTCGAACGGGATCACCATCGGTTCGGGATTGTTGCCGAAATTGAGGGTAATCGAAAAGCCTTCGTCGGTGACGTCAAGGTTTTCGAACCAGTGCTGGATGACGACCGTCATTTCGCCGGGATAGCGCGCTTTCAGCCAATCGGCCATTTCCACGCCGGGATGCGTGGTGTCGAAGGTGATGAAGAAATGATGCGCGCCGGGCAGGCCGTTCTTCGACACGTCGGTCAGGACGGTCTGGATCAGACCGCGCATCGCCCGGTGCATCAAATTTCCGTAGTCGATGGGTCGGGCCATCCGGGTGCCTCTTCATTGGTTGCGGTGAGCATAAGGGATTTGCCCGCCAAGGGAAGGGGAGTTGCCGCCCAAAATCCAGACGAGGCAGGCCGCAGCCGACGCCAGCGCCGAAAGCGCCAGCCCCCCACAACAGCGGCACCTGCCGAACCAGCAAAAGCCGGCCTGCGCCAAACGCGATCACCAGCGCCACCGGCCTGCGCCACCGGCCAGCGCCACGGGGATAAGCGAGGCTGCGTCCGGCAATGCCAGCCGCACGGGGCCGGCATCGCTGTCAGCCGCGCGATGAACGGCGCGCCGGTGCAGATGAAACCGAAGCACGGCCCGAAGGTGATCAGCGGCGTCACTGCCGCCGCCCGCCCCAGCATCACGCCGCCCTCAACTTGCGCGGCCATGTAACCCACAGACCCCGTCACCAGAATCAGCGCCCCCGGCGTGGTTTCCGCCAGACCCAGGCCGTCGATCATTTGGCGCAAGGTCAGCCAGCCCGTCGCCTGCACCGCATCCTGCGCCATCCAGGCCAGAAGCATAAGGGAATTAGGTGCAGGTTTCTGTTGCCAGGTACCTGCGAACCCCGCCCTACGCGGCTAAGCGCAGGGGCTTAAGTTTCGACAGATCGAACTGCTTACGCAGCCAGAGCCATCGGAGCACGGTTGTCATTGGCAACTGTACTTGCGGACCGATAACGGTGGTACCTCACCGAGCAAAAGCTGGCCTCTTTGGTCGTTCGTCGATCCTATTTCGGCCCCACACGCCCGCAATGAACGGGAAGGTCTGGTGGAGCCGCCGGGTACCGCCCCCGGGTCCGAGCCGATTATTACAGGTGCGTTTATCGCCATAGTCAGGGTTGCCCCTGACAAGACTGAATATAGGGACCGGGGGCAGGCGGCGCAAGGACGCATCATTGCCCGCGCACAACGCTGCGAGCCGGGCTTTCGGATCGCCCGCGAAAGGCCTAACTTCAGGTCAAAGGAACATTGCCATGCAAGCCTTCTCTCTCCTTGACCTGTCGCCGATCCCCGAAGGTTTGACGGCGGCGGATGCGCTGAAGAACACCGTCACGCTGGCGCAGGCCGCCGAACGGCTGGGCTACACCCGCTACTGGCTGGCCGAACACCACAACATGCCCGGCATTGCCAGCGCCGCGACATCCATCGTGATCGGCCATGTCGCGGGTGCCACCCGCACGATCCGCGTTGGCGCGGGCGGCATCATGCTGCCGAACCACGCGCCCCTTGTGATCGCCGAACAGTTCGGCACCCTCGCCACGCTTTACCCCGGCCGCATCGACCTCGGCCTTGGCCGCGCGCCGGGAACCGACATGGGCACCGCCCGCGCGCTGCGCCGCAACATGGCGGTGGAGGATACCTTTCCGCAGGATGTGGTTGAATTGATGGGCTATTTCGGCCCCGTCGACCCCAACGCCACCGTCCGCGCCATTCCGGGCGAGGGGACGGCGGTGCCAGTCTGGATTCTCGGGTCAAGCACGTTTGGTGCGCAACTTGCCGCGTGGCTCGGTCTGCCCTACGCCTTCGCCTCGCATTTCGCCCCCGCCATGCTCGGTCAGGCGCTGGAGATTTACCGAAGCACCTTCCGCCCGTCCGAGCATCTGGCCAAACCGCATGTGATGATCGCCGCAGGGGTCTGTGCCGCGCCGACCGACGCCGAGGCGGGCTTTCTGCGTTCGTCGCAGATCCTTGCCTTCGCGCGCCTGCGCACCGGTCGCCCCGGAACGCTGCCGCGCCCGGTCGATGATGTCAGCGCCGAGGTGCCGCCGCAGGTGCTGGCGCAAGTCGAACACGCGTTGTCCGTCTCGGCCACCGGCGCGCCGGAAACGCTGCGCCGCCAGCTTGCCGCGATCATCGAAACCTACCGGCCCGATGAGGTGATGGTGACCGGCATGATCCACGACCCAGCCGCCCGCCTGCGTTCGTTCGAAATCGCGGCCGAGGTGCTGGGCGACCTGACGCGCGCCAGCAAGGCCGCCTGAACGGTTGACAAGACCTTAATGCAATCCTGCAAGCCGTTGAAATAGCTGGCGTCGGAAAGGTGTCCCACGGTGGGACATGCCCCAGAAGAAAACGCCCGGAGGCCGCAGCCTCCGGGCGTTTCCCTGTCGTGCCGTCGGATCAGAAGCCCGACTTGATCAGCTCGAACTCTTCCAGCATCCGCTCGCGCAGGTCACCCGGCAGCGGGGTCTGCGCCAGAAGGGTGCCGTCGATCGGGCTGACGTCCGCCGCGACCAGCGCCTCGGCCGGAAGCTTCGCCATGCCGGCATCATTGGCCGAAGCATAGCCAAAGTTGTCCAGCATCACCTGCGCCGAATCCTGCGAGATGAAGGAGTTCACGAAGTCATAGAGCTTGTCCTCGTTGCCGGGGCCGTCCTTCACGTTGACAAGGCCGCAGAACCAGGTGCTGACGCCTTCGGTCGGGGTGCGCTGAAAGCCGACCGGAAAGCCTTCGGCGCGCATCAGGGCAACCGCGTCGTTCCACGACCAGGCGATCTGCACCTCGCCCGATGCCATCAACTGCGTCAGTTCCGACGGGTCGGACCAGTAGACGCGGACGTTCGGATGCACCTGACGCAGCCAGTCGGCGGCAGCGGTGAACTGTTCGTCGGTCACGGTGGTCCAGTCGGTCACGCCGGTCGCCAGCAAGGCCAGCGCCCAGACGTCATCGGTGTTGTCCGGCAGCGAGATGCGGCCCGCATATTTCGGGTCGAGGAACACCTTCAGCGACGCCACATCCTCGACCGGGACGGTGTCGGTGTTGTAGGCCACAGCGGTGAATGCATAGTCGGTCGGAATGAACCAGACGCCTTCGTCATCGACGAAATCCTTCGACGCCAGCATCCGCGGCGCGAGGTTGGCAAATTCGGGGATGCGCGAGGTGTCCCAAGGCTCGATCAGCCCGGCCTCGCGGTATTTTGGCACCATCTGCGAGCAGGGGTGAACCACGTCGGCCTTGAAACCGGACGAGATCTTCTGGAACGCCTCGTCATCGTCGGCAAAGAACGCATAGGTCGGAGCTTGGCCATGCTTTTCGGTGTAGCTTGCCGACAGGCCCGGGATTTCCCAGCCGGCCCAATCGAACACCAGCACATCAGGGTCGGCGGCATGCGCGACAGTCGCAACCGCCAGAGCGGAGGCGGCACCGATCAAGCCAAATTTCATCTGTTTCATTGGGGCTCCTCTTGGTTGATTAGGCGACCGTACTTCCCCAAGCCGGTCGCGCATGGCGCTGGAAACGCATCTCATCAGGCAGGTCTGTAGGAGGTAAACCTTAGCGGAAATTGTGTCGATCCGGGGCAAAGGGCAAGGGGGCAAGGGTGCTTTTTCGGGCATTGACCCGCATTTTGCCGCTTGTTCGGGCAGGACGACCCGGCGTGACCCCGAAATCCGGGCATGACGCCAATCCAAAGCGGTGCGCGCGGGGTTGCGTGCCGCCGGTGGCTTGGCTAGGTTTTCGGTGATCGCAGCCGGGCCCGCCCGCTGCATCTGGCCTGCGGCGACGGTCCGCAGGTCTGGCCGGAAGACCCGCCGCGGACCGGACCTGCCGGACCCCCGCGCTCGGGGTCGGACCCTGCCCGCGGCCATCAGGAGACCACGATGACCGCGCTTGACCTCGATTTCGTCCGTTCGCAGTTTCCGGCCTTTGCGTCGCCGGTGCTGTCGAGCCATGCCTTTTTTGAAAATGCGGGCGGCAGCTACCCCTGCCGTCAGGTGGTGGAGCGCCTGACGCGGTTCTACACCGACCGCAAGGTGCAGCCCTACGGCCCCTATCCGGGGGCTCAGGCAGGCGGTGCCGAAATGGATGAGGCACGCGATAGGCTGGCCGCGATGATGGGTGTGGCGACGCATGAGGTGTCGTTCGGGCCGTCGACCAGTGCCAATACCTATGTGCTGGCGCAGGCGGCGCGAAAGTGGCTGGAAGGCACCGGCGGGGCGGTGGTGGTCACCGATCAGGACCACGAGGCGAACTCGGGCGTCTGGCGGCGCTTGGCCGACGCGGGGATCGAGGTGCGCGAGTGGCAGATCGACCGCGAGACAGGGTCGCTGGAACTGCCGACGCTGGCCGCACTTCTGGCGGACGGGCGTGTGAAGCTGGTGTGCTTTCCGCACTGTTCCAACGTGATCGCCGAGATCAACGATGTTGCCGCGATCACCGCGATGGCGCGGGATGCGGGCGCACGGACGGTGGTGGACGGCGTCAGCTATGCGCCGCACGGCTTTCCCGACGTGCCGGCGCTGGGGGCGGATGTCTACCTCTTTTCGGCCTACAAGACCTACGGGCCGCATCAGGGGATCATGGTGATCCGCGAGCCGTTTGGCATGGACCTGCCGGGGCAGGCGCATTTCTTCAACAATGCCACGCTTTACAAGCGGTTTACGCCCGCCGGGCCAGACCATGCCCAGATCGCGGCCTGCGCCGGGATGGCCGATTACATCGACGCCCTGGCGGCGCATCATGGCGTGGCAGGCGATGCGGCGGCACGCAACCGCGGTGTGCATGACCTGATGCGGGCGCAGGAGGTGGCGGTGATCCAGCCGCTGCTTGATTATCTGTCGGCCCGCAACACTGTGCGCCTGCTTGGCCCGCGCGAGGCAGGGCGACGTGCCCCGACGGTGGCGGTGGAACTGGCGGGGCCGGCAGAACCGGTGTCCGAGGCGCTGGGCCGCGAGGGGATCGCCTGCTGGGCGGGGGATTTCTACGCGGTGCGGCCGTTGGCGGCGCTGGGGATCGACGGCGAGAAGGGTGTGCTGCGGATGTCGTCGGTGCATTACACCACGGCGGACGAGGTGGCGCGGCTGATTGCTGCGTTGGACAGGGTGCTTTGAGCGTAGGAGCGGGGGCATTCTGCCCCCGCACCCCCTGAGGATATTTTCGCAAAGAGGAAGATGCTGACTGATCCGGCGGCAGGCGGGGAACGTAATACCATGAAACAAGGCAAATCCTGCAATGACCGACACCCCGCTGATCCTTTGGTTCCGACGCGATCTGCGGCTGTCGGACCAGCCGATGCTGGCGGCCGCAGTGGCGACGGGGCGTCCCCTGGTGGCGCTGTTCATTCTTGATCCCGAAACCGAGGCGATTGGCGCGGCTCCGAAATGGCGGCTGGGGCTGGCCTGGGCGACATTTGCCAAGGCGCTGCGCGACGTTGGGCTGGAACCGGTGTTCCGGCGCGGGCCGGCGCTGGATGTGCTGCGCTCGGTTCTGGCGGATACCGGGGCGGATGCGGTCTGGTGGTCGCGACTTTACGATCCGGCGGCGGTGGCGCGCGATACTGCCGTGAAGGCGGCGTTGAAGGCTTCGGCGGTCGAGGCGCGCAGTTTCAACGGCCATCTCCTGAACGAGCCGTGGGACGTGCAGACCGGCAGCGGCGGTTGCTATCGGGTGTTCACCCCCTATTGGCGGTCGGTGCGCGGGCGCGAGATGCAGGCTCCGGCCCCGACGGTGCGATCAGCACGGAGCCTTGGCGAACGGATCGCCAGCGAACGGCTGGAAGACTGGCATCTTGGCGCCGCGATGAATCGTGGCGCGGCGGTGGTGCAGCGCCATCAGGCGGTGGGCGAGGTGGCGGCGCTGGACAGGCTGACGGCGTTTCTGGCCGGGCCGGTTGACGGCTACGGCACGATGCGCGACCGCCCGGCTGTGGCCGGCACATCGCGGCTGTCGGAAAACCTGACCTATGGCGAGATTGGTGTTCGCGGCATCTGGCACGCCGCGATGCGCGCCATGCAGGATGGCCAGGCCGGAGCCGAAGGCTTTCTGCGCGAGATAGCGTGGCGCGAGTTTGCCTATCACCTGATCCACCATTCGCCCGAAATCGCCACCCGCAACTGGCGCCCGGAATGGGACAGTTTCGCGTGGCGCGGTGACAACCCGCAGGCCGAGCGGTGGCGGCGTGGCCTGACTGGTGAGCCGTTCGTCGATGCCGCGATGCGCGAGATGTATGTCACCGGCACGATGCACAACCGTGCGCGGATGATCGCGGCAAGCTACCTGACCAAGCACCTTCTGACCGACTGGCGGGTCGGGCTGGCGTGGTTCGAGGACTGCCTGACCGATTGGGATCCGGCGTCAAACGCGATGGGGTGGCAATGGGTGGCAGGGTCGGGACCGGATTCGGCCCCGTTCTTCCGCATCTTCAACCCGGCGGGGCAGGCCGAAAAGTTCGATCCCGACGCGGTCTATCGGCGCCGGTTCGTGGCCGAACTGAGTGCTGCGCCGGGGCCGGAGGCACGGGCGTTTTTCGAAGCCGCGCCGCGCCGTTGGAGGCTTGACCCGAAAGCGCCCTATCCTGAGGCGGTGGTCGGGCTTGCCGAGGGCCGCGCGCGGGCGCTTGAGGCCTACGGCGCACGAAACTCTTGAGCGGCGGATATGTATCTGAAACTGTAACCCAAAAGACGAAAACCCTTGGGGAGGGGCGATGGAAGTTCTGACGACGCTGAAAGGCCAGACCGGCCTGCCAAGGTATTTTGCCGCAGTGTTCGACGCGGCAAACCGGATTGGCGAGGGGCGGCTGGATTTTATCCTGCCGGATGGGCGTCGGTTTCGGGTCGAGGGGCGTGAACCGGGCGTCGTGGCGGAACTGCATGTGGTCAACCCGGATGTGTTCGCCCGGTTGATCCGCGAGGGCGATCTGGGGTTTTGCGACAGCTACCTCGATGGCTGGTGGACGACGCCCGATCTGCAGGCGTTTCTGGACCTTGTGCAGCGGCCCGGCAACAACCCGGTCAGCGATGGCTTTCCCGGCATGGGATTGGTGCGGGCGTTCGAGAAGTTCCGCTTCTGGCTGCAATCGAATTCGCGCTCGCAGGCGAAGAAGAACATCGCGCACCACTATGATCTGGGCAACGATTTCTACCGGCTGTGGCTGGACGAAACGATGACCTATTCCTCGGCGCTGTTCGTGACCGGGCAGGAAAGCCTCGAGGGCGCGCAGCGGTTGAAATACGCCAGCATGGTCGACCAGATGGGCGCGGAGCCGGGTGACCACGTGCTGGAAATCGGCTGCGGCTGGGGTGGTTTTGCCGAATATGCGGCCAGGGAGCGTGGCCTGAAAGTGACCGGACTGACGATCAGCCAGGCGCAATATGACTTTGCCGTTGACCGGATTGCGCGTGCCGGACTGTCTGACAAGGTGGAAATCAAGTTGCAGGATTACCGCGACGAACGCGGCACCTATGACGGCATCGCGTCCATCGAGATGTTCGAGGCGGTGGGCGAACGGTATTGGCCGGTCTACTTCAACGCGCTGCGGGAGTGTCTGAAACCCGGCCGTCACGCCACGCTGCAAATCATCACGATCCCCGACGACCGTTGGCATGTCTATCAACGCGGCGTTGATTTCATTCAGAAATACATCTTTCCGGGGGGCATGTTGCCGGCGCCGTCGGTGTTGCGGGCCGAGGTGGAAAAGGCGGGTTTGCAGGTCAAGGGGTCGATCGAGTTCGGCGAAAGCTACAGCCTGACCCTGCGCCGCTGGCACCAGACCTTTACCGAACGCTGGGCCGAGGCGCGGCGGCTTGGCTTTGACGACCGGTTCAAGCGGATGTGGGATTTCTACCTCACCTCTTGCGCTGGAGCCTTCCAGGGGGGAAACTGTGACGTGACGCAGATCACGGTCACCCGGCCAAGGTAGGAACGCATGCCCACAGCCGCCAAACTCGTTGCCGCCGTTGCCTTCGCCATTGTCGGCTGGATTGCCGCAAACGCCTATGTGCCGGTTCTGGGGGCTGATTTCGACGCGGGGCCGTTCCGGGAGTTGGTGGCGTTGATCGGGCTGGTGGTTGGCTGGCGGGTGATGGGGCCGGATGCCGGCCAAGGCTACAAACATTCGATGGGGTCCGGCCTGAAGACCGCGGTGGTGCTGGTGTTCTTTGCGCTCTTGCTGTTTTCGGTGCGCGAGATGGTCCTGCAATCCATGAAGATGCGCTATGACGGGCCGACGGACGCGGTTCTTGACGTGTTCAGCCTGATGCTGGAACGGGCGCGCGAGATGATGACCGCCGAGGTGCTGGGCGTGTTGCTGATTGGCGGGATCATCGCAGGGATCCTTACCGAAAAGGCGAGCAAGCGCTGGTCATGACATCGGTATGGGTGGCTGGTGGGCTTTGCCACGCAAGCCTGCGACTGGCCGTGCTTGGGCGCGACGTTGCGGTGACCCCGGGGTTCGCGGCAGGCAATGCGGCGCCGGGTGCCCTGTTGTGCGACCTGAGCGACGGCGAATTTACCCGTTTAAGGGCGTATGCGACGGCCATGTGTGCGATCTGGCACGATGGGCCGATCGAAACCTCGGTGGGGCAGGCCGATGCGCTCGCTCTGGACGAAACCCGCGACGTCACGCCAGAAGACGTGGCTTTGGCCGAACACATCATGCGACTGATCGGGGTGGTCGAACCGGACCAGCTTTCCCGGCGGCTCGGCTCGTTGCGTGTGGAGGCGGCGAGCAGGGTTCGAGCCGGCGGCAGCGCGCATCGCGGGCTTCGCGTCGGGACCGGCGAGGTTGTCGAGGTGGCGCGGCGCGTGCCGCATGCCGGGTTCTTTGCCGTGGCCGAGGTTGTGCTGTCCTACCGTCGGTTCGATGGTGCGATGAGCGGAGCTCTGACACGGGAGATCTTTCTGGCCGGTGACGCGGTGACGGTGCTGCCCTACGACCCGGTGCGCGACCGTGTGCTCTTGATCGAGCAGATGCGGATGGGCCCCCACGGGCGCGGCGATCCCTTGCCCTGGCAACTGGAAGCCATTGCCGGCCGGATCGACCCTGAGGAGACGCCGGAAGACGGCGCCCGCAGGGAAGCGATCGAAGAGGCCGGGCTTGCCCTTGGCATGATGGTGAAGGTGGCGGAGTATTACCCGAGCCCCGGGGCGCTGAGCGAGTATCTTTATTCCTATGTGGCGCTGTGCGATCTGCCAGACGGTGCCGCCGGGGTATTCGGAGCGGCCGAAGAGGCAGAGGATATTCGCGGACACCTGATGGGGTTTGAGGCGCTGATGGCCCTCGTCGCCTCGGGAGAGGTGGCAAACGCGCCATTGTTGCTGACCGCGCTTTGGTTGCAGCGGGAAAGACCGCGCCTGCGCGGCTGAGCGCGCTTTGCCTGCAGGCCCCGGAGGGTTTCACACCCTCCGGACCTCCCGTGGAGTATTTGAGAAAAGAGCAAGGCTACAGGTTCAGTCCAACCCATGCCGCATTCCGCGCCGACGAGCGGACGCAGGCATCGACGAAGGCCACGCCTTCAAGCCCTTCCTTCAGACCGGGGAAGGTGGTGCCTTCGGGGATCGCGCTGCCGGTCCTGGCGGCGGTGATGGCGCGGGCGGCTTCGGCGTAGATGTTTGCAAAGCCTTCCAGATAGCCTTCCGGATGGCCGGGCGGCACGCGCGACATCCGGGCGGCTTCGGGGCCGGAGCCTGCGCCGCCGCGGGTGATCAGGCGCTTGGGTTGGCCGAGCGGGGTGAACCACAGGTAGTTCGGGTCTTCCTGCGCCCATTCCAGCCCGCCCTTGGTGCCATAGACGCGCAGGCGCAGGCAGTTTTCATTGCCGGGCGCGACCTGGCTGCACCAGAGCATGCCCTTGGCCCCGCCCTTGAACCGCAGCATCACATGCCCGTTGTCGTCAACGCGGCGGCCCGGCACGAAGGCCGTCAGGTCGGCCGCCAAGCTGTCGAGTGTCAGCCCGGTGACAAAATTCGCCAGGTTGAAGGCATGGGTGCCGATGTCGCCGGTGGACCCGCCCGCGCCAGAGCGGGCCGGGTCGGTGCGCCAGTCGGCCTGCTTCTGCCCCGAGCCTTCCAGCGGCTCGGACAGCCAGTCCTGCGCATATTCCACCTGCACCACGCGCAGATCGCCAAGGTCGCCCGCCGCGACCATCGCCTTGGCCTGCCGGATCATCGGGTAGCCGGTGTAGTTGTGGGTCAGCGCGAACACCACGCCCGAGGCCTCCGCCGCCTTGGCGAGCTTCTTGGCCTCGGGCAGGGTGGCGGTCAGGGGTTTGTCGCAGATCACGTGGATGCCACGGCGCAGGAACTGCATCGCCACCGGCGCGTGCATGTGGTTCGGCGTGACGATGGCGACGACGTCGATGCCATCCTTCTTGCGCGCTTCGCGGCTGGCCATCTCGGCGAAACTTTCGTAGCAGCGCGCCGGATCAAGGCCAAGATCGGCGCCCGAGGCTTTCGATTTTTCCGGGCTGGACGAAAAACAACCTGCAACCAGTTCATACTGGTCGTCTATCCGGGACGCGATGCGATGCACTGCGCCGATGAAGGCGTCACGGCCGCCGCCCACCATTCCAAGCCGAAGCCGGGGTGGGCGGGCGGTATGGGCTGCGTCGATGGGCATGGATCACCTCTTTCGTCTTTCATCTGTCGACAAGTATCCCGGGGGTGCGGGGGCTGGCCCCCTCGGCGTCAGTCCAGCCCCAGCATCCGGCGGTTCGCCGCACGGTCGGTGCCGCTGCCGGCGAAATCGTCAAAGGCCTTTTCGGTGACGCGGATGATATGCGCCTGCACGAAGGCCGCGCCTTCGCGAGCGCCGTCCTCGGGGTGCTTCAGGCAGCATTCCCATTCGACCACGGCCCAACCATCGAAACCATACTGCGTCAGTTTCGAGAAGATGCCGCCGAAATCAACCTGCCCGTCGCCGGGGGAGCGGAACCGTCCGGCGCGGTTCACCCATGCTTGGAAGCCCCCATAAACACCTTGCCGCCCGGTCGGATTCAGCTCGGCATCCTTGACGTGGAACATCCTGATCCGGTCATGGTAGATGTCGATATTGTCAATGTAATCAAGGTTTTGCAGAACATAGTGGCTGGGATCGTAAAGCATGTTTGCACGCTTGTGAGCCTTTACCCGATCAAGGAACATCTCGAACGAGATGCCGTCGTGCAGGTCTTCGCCGGGGTGGATCTCGTAACACACGTCGATGCCGCAGTCTTCGGCGTGGTTCAGAAGCGGGGTCCAGCGGCGGGCAAGTTCGTCGAACGCCTCCTCCACAAGACCAGCGGGGCGTTGCGGCCAGGGGTAAAGGTAGGGCCAGGCCAGCGCGCCCGAAAACGTGGCATGGGCGGTGAGGCCGAGGTTTTTCGAGGCGGTGAGCGCCTTCTTGACCTGATCGACCGCCCATTCCTGCCGGGCCTTCGGGTTGCCGCGCACCGAAGGGGCGGCAAAGCCATCAAAAGCGCTGTCATAGGCGGGATGAACGGCGACCAACTGCCCTTGCAGATGGGTGGAAAGCTCGGTGATCTCGACCCCCGCTTCCCTTGCCACGCCCATCAGCTCGTCGCAGTAGTCCCTCGAGGTTGCGGCCCTGTCCAGATCGAACAGGCGCGCATCCCATGACGGCACCTGCACGCCGACATAGCCGCACTCTGCGGCCCATGCGGTGATCGACTTCCAGCTGTTGAAGGGGGCGGCGTCGCCGGCAAATTGCGCCAGAAACAGCGCCGGGCCTTTCATCGTCTTCATGTCGTTCCTCCGGTTCGGGGCTCGTCACCCCACTCCACACTGGTTGGTTGTTCCAGCCCCTGCCGGGCTTGCGGCGGGCGTTTTTCGATCTCGGCCACAAGTGCGCGGGCGAGAAACTCTCCCGCGCGGCCCACGTCTTCGCGGATGATGATGGTGTCGCGCCGGAAACGGCGCAACAGGGGGATGGCTTCCTTCGCCACCACGTCGAAATCGCGGCCAAGCACGCGCCCCGCGCGTTCCGCTCCGGCGATCGACGACATGGCAGCGGTGGTCGAGCCGACCAGAATGGCATCCGGCGGATTGGGCTGTGAAAAGCGGGCGGCCACGGCTTCGTCCACCGCTTCGCCGCCACTGTCGGAGGTGACCTTGTCGGCCAGTTCGAACGGCAGGCCTAGAAGCGCCGCCTCGTCCGAAAAGCCCCATGTCATGTGCCGCGCATAAAGGTGCGAACGGGGCGGGGCGATCAGCAGCAGGCGCTTGCGGCCGCGTTCGGCAAAGGTTCGCACGGCGAGGCGCGCGAAGGCCTCGTTGTCGAAATCGAAATAGGGGTGGTCGATGCCCATGTCGGTGCGGCCATGCGTGGCAAAGGGCACGTTGCGGTCGCGCATGTAGCGCACGCGCGGATCGTCGGGCTTGGTCTGATTCAGGATCACGCCATCGGCACTTCCGGTTTCGACGATGTAGCGAACCGGTTCCATCGGGTCCTGATCGGGAAAGAACGGCATCACGACCAGGTGGTAGGGGGTGCCGCGCAGCGCATTGGCGATGGAATAGATCAGCCGCGAGGTGTGGTTCATCACGTCGGTCTCGGTCGACAGCACAAGCGCGATGACGTTGGTCTTGCCAGTGCGCAGCCGCACCCCGGCACGGTTCGGGCGGTAGCCAAGCAGGTTCGCGGTTTCCCGAACCCGGCGCTTGGTCTCTTCGCCGATGTCGGGGGCGTCCTTCAGGGCGCGGCTGACGGTGGCCACGGCAAGGCCCGTAGCGGCTGCGATGGTCTTCAGCGTGGGGCGTTCAGCCTCCGAATCAGCGGCGACGGGAGGGTGGGGATCGGTGATCAGCGCCATGATCCCACCTTTGAAGCAGCGACCGGCGCAGCGACGGAAGCCAGGGCCACACTCTGCGATTCGCCGGGCTCAAACCATGCTGCGGGCGCAAAACCGGTCATGCCGAACCGCGCCGGAAAACCCGGCGCGGCATAAGGTTGAGCAGTGTTTCGGCAGTGCGGCATTGGTCGTTCCGAAGCCCTGAAGTGTGAGGAATTCCTGATGGATTCAGCCGCCATTCAACTCTTGCGGCGTGGCGCCGACAAGCGAAAAGATTCCTTGATCGGTAAATCTATAACGTTATAGGAATGGACTATAACGATTTAGAAACCGGGAGGAACGGATGAAGCTGACGAAAATGACGGTTGCGCTTTGCGCATCGGTGGCGTTGCCAATGGCGGCACACGCGACCGAACTTGAAGTCACCCACTGGTGACTTCGGGCGGTGAGGCCGCGGCCGTGGCCGAGCTTGCCAAGACGTTCGACGCGTCGGGCGACAAGTGGATCGACGGCGCCATCGCCGGTGGTGGCGGCACCGCCCGCCCGATCATGATTTCGCGCATCACCGGCGGCGACCCGATGGGAGCGACGCAGTTCAACCATGGCCAGCAGGCACAGGAACTGGTCGAGGCCGGTCTGATGCTGGACCTGACCGATGTGGCCGAGGCCAACAACTGGAAGGACGTCATCTACCCGCCGGGGCTGCTGGAAAGCTGCACCCTCGACGGCAAGATCTACTGTGCGCCGGTGAACATCCACTCGCCGGAATGGCTGTGGCTGTCGAACAAGGTCTATGAGGATCTGGGCCTGCCCGTTCCGACCAACTGGAACGAGTTCGTTGCAACCGCCCCGCAGGTCGATGCCGCTGGCAAGATCCCGCTGGCACTTGGCAACCAGCCCTGGCAGTCGAACCTCGCCTTCGGTGCGCTGGTGATCGGTATCGGTGGCCTTGACCTGTGGAAGAAGGTCAACATCGACAAGGACATGGAAGCTGCCGCTGGCCCGGAAATGGCTGCGGTGTTCACGGCCGCAGCCGATGCCCGCAAGCTGGCCGCCAAGTCCACGGTGCAGGACTGGAACCAGGCGACAAACCTCGTGATCACCGACGAAGCCGCCGGCCAGATCATGGGCGACTGGGCGCAAGGTGAATTCCAGGTCGCCGGCGAAGTGGCCGGCAAGGACTACACCTGCCTGCCGGGCTTGGGATTGAACGAGTATATCTCTACCGGTGGCGATGCGTTCTACTTCCCGAAACTGGATGATCCGGAAAAGGAAGCCGCGCAGAAGCGGCTGGCGGCATTGCTCGTCAGCCCCGAAGTGCAGGTCGCCTTCAACCTCAAGAAGGGCTCGCTGCCGATCCGTGGCGACATCGACCTCGCAGCCGCCAACGACTGCATGAAGAAGGGTCTGGAGATCCTCAAGGGCGGCAACATCGTGCCATCCGGGGACCAGGTCTGGTCGGCCGACGTGCAAAAGCAGAACGAAGACCTGATGGTCGAATTCTGGAAGTCGGACATGGACCCGGTCGCCGCGCAAGCGCAATGGGTTGAAAACCTGAAATCCGGTCTGTGATCCGAGGTTGACCGAGGGGGCCGCCCGGCAGACGGGCGGCCCTTTCTGCACTGCGAAGGCCAAGGGGGGAATGCATGTCCGGGCAGCCTAAGCGCCTGTTGCGCAATCTGAATGCGAAAATCGCGGCGCTTCCGATGATCCTGACCACGCTCGTGGTGTTCGTCGGCGGCACGGTCTGGACGGTGGTGTATTCCTTCACCGACTCGAAACTTTTGCCCCGCCTGCGCTGGGTGGGCCTCGACCAGTACGAGCGGCTCTGGTCGAACAGCCGATGGCTGATCTCGATCGAGAACCTGCTTTTCTACGGTGTCATGTCGCTGGTCTTCACGATCGGGATGGGGTTCCTGCTGGCCGTGCTGATGGACCAGAAGATCCGCTTCGAAGACACCTTCCGCACCATCATGCTCTACCCCTTCGCGCTGTCGTTCATCGTGACCGGCCTTGTCTGGCAATGGATCCTGAACCCGCAGTTCGGCGTGCAGGAAATCGTGCGCAGCTGGGGCTGGGAAAGCTTCAACTTCGACCCGCTGAACAACCCCGACACCGTGCTGTACGGCCTTCTGATCGCGGGTCTCTGGCAAGGCACGGGCTTTGTGATGTGCCTGATGCTGGCAGGCCTGCGCGGCATTGACGAGGACATCTGGAAGGCTGCGCGGGTTGACGGCATTCCCACATGGAAGACCTACCTTGTCGTCATCGTGCCGATGATGCGGCCGGTGTTCATCACCACGCTGGTCATCGTCGCCGCCGGAATCATCAGGCTTTACGATCTTGTCGTGGCGCAGACCTCTGGTGGCCCCGGTGGAAACGCCAGTCAGGTTCCGGCGATGTATGTCTACGACTACATGTTCCAGGCGCAGAACCTTGGCCAAGGGTTCGCGGCCTCGACCATGATGCTGGTGTCGGTGCTGATCGTGCTGATCCCGTGGGCGTATCTGGAATTCGGAGGCAAGAGGAATGGCTGAGACTGTCGCCAAGGCCGCTTCGCCCGCCCGCACGAACCTGCGCAGCGACGCAATGGTCGGCCCGCGTGGCGCCAAACCGCGCCGCCGCCTGTCGGGCCGCAACATCATGCTTTACGGCACGCTGATCGTGGTCAGCCTTTACTACATCCTGCCGCTGTGGGTGATGGTGATGACTTCGCTCAAGGGTATGCCCGAGGTGCGGCTTGGCAACATCTTCGCGCCACCGGTTGAGATCACCTTCCAGCCCTGGGTCAAGGCATGGTCCGAGGCCTGCACCGGCCTGAACTGCGACGGGCTTTCACGCGGGTTCTGGAATTCCGTCCTCATCACCGTGCCCTCGGTGATCCTGTCGATCCTGGTGGCCTCGGTTAACGGTTACGCGCTGGTCAACTGGCGCTTCAAGGGGTCTGATCTGTTCTTTACCATCCTGATCTTCGGGTCGTTCATTCCCTATCAGGTGATGCTTTACCCCATCGTGATCCTGCTGCGCGAGATGGGCATCTACGGCACGCTCTGGGGTCTGGTGCTGGTGCACACGATCTTCGGCATGCCGATCCTGACGCTGCTGTTCCGCAACTACTTCTCCACCATCCCGGAGGAGCTGTTCAAGGCCGCAAGGGTCGATGGGGCAGGGTTCTGGGCGATCTACCTGCGCATCATGCTGCCGATGAGCCTGCCGATCTTCGTCGTGGCGCTGATCCTGCAAGTCACTGGTATCTGGAACGATTTCCTCTTTGGCGTGGTCTTCACCAAGCCCGACCTCTACCCCATGACGGTGCAGTTGAACAACATCGTCAACTCGGTTCAGGGCGTGAAGGAATACAACGTCAACATGGCGGCAACGCTGCTGACGGGGCTTGTGCCGCTGGTCATCTACTTCCTTTCCGGGAAGCTTTTCGTTCGCGGCATCGCCGCCGGTGCCGTGAAGGGCTGATACATGACGCAATCCATTTCCGTGAAAGACCTGACGCTCAACTTCGGTGCGGTGTCGGTCCTGCAAAAGATGAACCTCGATGTGGCCGAGGGCGAATTCATCGTGCTTCTCGGCCCGTCGGGCTGCGGGAAATCAACCCTGCTGAACTGCCTTGCGGGGCTGCTGGACATCACCGACGGCCAGATCTGGATCAAGGGCAAGAACGTCACCTGGGCGGAACCCAGCGAACGGGGCATCGGCATGGTGTTCCAGTCCTATGCGCTTTATCCGCAGATGACGGTGCGGGGGAACCTCTCGTTCGGGCTGAAGAACGCCAGGATGCCCGCGGCCGAGATCGAAAAGCGCGTGGCAAGGGCCGCCGAAATCCTGCAGATCGGCCCGCTTCTTGACCGCAAGCCGGGCGCGCTTTCGGGTGGCCAGCGCCAGCGCGTCGCCATCGGGCGAGCCTTGGTCCGTGACGTCGACGTGTTCCTGTTCGACGAGCCTTTGTCCAACCTTGACGCCAAGTTGCGCAGCGAACTTCGCGTGGAAATCAAGCGCCTGCACGAACGCCTGAAGAACACGATGGTCTACGTCACCCACGACCAGATCGAGGCGCTGACGTTGGCCGACCGCATCGCCGTGATGAAGGGCGGGGTGATCCAGCAACTGGCCGACCCGCAGACCATCTACAACCGTCCGACCAACCTGTTCGTCGCCGGTTTCATCGGCAGCCCCGCAATGAACATGCTGCCAGTCAAGACCATCGACAACGGCCGCGCCTTCCAGTTCGGCTCGACCCGCATCGACCTGGCTGGTTACGATGGCGGCGCGGTGCTGGAGCGCGACAACGCCATCCTTGGTGTGCGCCCCGAACACATCACCATCCGAACCGAAGCCGTCCCCGGACGCACCATCCCGGCCGAGGTCGAAATTGACGAACATCTGGGCGCCGACAGCCTTTTGTGGCTGAAAGCCGAGGGGCGCGAGATGTGCGTCCGTATCCCGGTGGAGGGGCGGCTGCCGTCGGGCTCGCAGGTTCACCTGATGCTCGACATGCCGAAAGCCTCGCTCTTTGACGCAAAGACGGAACAAAGGATCTGAACGATGCTCGATCTGGCGGGTGTCTGGACGCTTTCGGATGAAAGCGGTCAGCACAGCGTTTCCATGGCCCTGCCGGGGGACGGTATCTCGGCGCTGCATAGCGCGGGCGTGATCCCCGACCCGTATTGGGGCCGCAACGAATATGACTGCCGCTGGGTCAGCGAGCGTGACTGGGTGGCCCGGCGCAGCTTTGACCATGCCGGGGGCGCCGTCGATCTGGTGATCGAGGGGCTGGATACCGTGGCCGAGGTCCGCCTGAACGGCACGCCCGTATTGCAGGCCGCCAATGTCCACCGCCGGTTTCGCGTTGACGTCACCGGCCACCTGCGGCGCGGCGCGAACGAGATCGAGATCAGGTTTCGCAGCCCGGTTCAGGCCGCTGCCGAACAGCAGGCTGAAATGCCGTTCCGCATCCCCTATCAGGAAGTGAACGGCCCGATTCCCAACGCCAACATGCTGCGCAAGCAACAGTGCGATTTCGGCTGGGACTGGAACATAGCACTCGGGCAGTTCGGCGTGTCGGGCAAGATCGCGCTGGAACCGAACGGGCCGCGCATTGCCGATATCATCGTCACCCAGACCCACCGCGACGGTGTGGCCGAGGTCGCGCTTGCGGTGCATGTCGACGGAGTGTCCGACGTCACGGCCACGCTTTGCGGTGTGACCGCCAGCGCGCCCGTGCGGGCCGGGGTTGCACGGATGAGCCTCAGGATCGACACCCCGCAGCTTTGGTGGCCGGCCGGGCAGGGCGCGCAGGTGCTGCATGACCTGACCGTCACCGGCGGCGGAGCCAGCACCACGCGCCGCATCGGCCTGCGCGCCATGCACCTGCGGTCCGAACCCGATGCGGCGGGCCGCTCCTTCGGGGTCGAGGTCAATGGTCGCGCCGTCTTTGCGCGCGGGGCGAACTGGATCCCGGCGGATGCCTTGAACGGACGGATAACCGTCGAGGGTGTGCGCGGCCTGCTGCAATCGGCCGTCGATGCCAACATGAACATGCTGCGCATCTGGGGCGGCGGGCGCTATGAACCCGACTGGTTCTACGACCTTTGTGACGAGATGGGCCTGATGGTCTGGCAGGACTTCATGTTCGCCTGCCACCTCTACCCCTCGACCTCGGAGTTCCTCGCCGAAGTGGATGCCGAGGTGCGCGATGTCGTGGCCCGCATCAATCACCATGCCTGCCTTGCCGTCTGGTGCGGTGACAACGAACTGATCGGCGCGCTGACGTGGTTCCCCGAAAGCCGCAAGGACCGCGACCGCTATCTGGTCAATTACGACCGCCTGAACCGCACGGTTGAAGCGGCACTTTACTCCGTGCTGCCCGGTGCCAACTGGTGGCCGTCCTCGCCAAGCCCCGGCCCGCTGGCGTTTGGCGATGCGTGGCACGATGACAGTTCAGGCGACATGCACTTCTGGAGCGTCTGGCACGAGGGTCGCGACTTTGACCACTACCGTGACGTAAGCCCCCGCTTCTGTTCCGAGTTCGGCTTTCAGTCCTATCCGTCGATGCAGACCATCCGGCGTTTTGCCGACCCGGTGGATTTCAACATCGCCGCCCCCGTGATGGAAAGCCACCAGAAGAACCCCGGCGGCAACGCCCGCATCGCCGAAACCATGTTCCGCTCCTTCCGCTTTCCGGTGGATTTCGAATGCTTCGTCTACCTGTCCCAGGTCCAGCAGGGCATCGCGATCAAGACCGCAGTCACCCACTGGCGCAGCCTGAAGCCGCATTGCCAAGGCACGCTGTACTGGCAGTTGAACGATACCTGGCCGGTGTGCAGTTGGGCCAGTCTTGATCACGGCGGCAACTGGAAGCTTCTGCACCACATGGCCCGCCACTTCTACGCGCCGGTTCTGGTGACAGCGGTGCCGGTGGAGGGCGCAATCGAATTGCGCGCGGTAAACGACACCCCCGGCGCCGCGACGCTTGAGGTGACGGTGAACGCCATCGCAATGTCCGGCAAGATCCGCCCGCTTGGGCAGCACCTGGCAGAGGTCTTGCCCGACAGCGCGGTGGTGGTGGCCACGCTTCCGGCAGGAACCCTGGCCGAGGATGAAATCCTTGCCTTCCTCTGGGGTCCACCCGGTGCGCCAGACCAGGGCGACATTCACGCGCCAAAGCCGTGGAAGGCCTATGACCTGCCCGCCACCACGCTGACCCAAACCGCAAAACGCTCCGACACCGGCTGGCAGATCACCGTCGAAACCGACGCCCCCGCCTTCTTCGTGGCGCTGGAGGCCGATCAGCCCGGTCGCTTCTCCAACAACGCCTTCGCGCTCTTCCCCGGCTACCCGGCCACCGTGACCTTCACCCCCGATACCCCCGGCCAAGCGCCGCGCTTCACCCTTCGCGACCTTCGCGCCGCGACCTACGGCCAGACCTGAAAGGACCAAGGACATGCCGTCTTATCAACTCTACTCCTCGCGGAACTTCCCGCCGCTATCCGATACGCTGACCATGCTGGCGGGCCTTGGCTATCAGGATGTCGAAGGCTTCGGCGGGCTTTATGCCGACGATGCCAAGCTGGCGGACCTCGCCGCCGGGCTGAAGGCAACAGGGCTCACGATGCCAACCGCGCATTTCGGCCTTGATATGCTGGAGGGCAATCCGGATCAGGCGCTGAAGATCGCGCGCACGCTTGGCATCAGGCACATCTACTGCCCCTACCTGATGCCCGACCAGCGGCCCAATGATGGCCCCGGATGGCGTGCGTTCGGCGCTCGTCTCGAAGCGGCTGGTCGGCCCTACAAGGCGGCCGGCATCGGTTTCGGCTGGCACAACCATGACTTCGAGTTCGTCCCCACGGCTGATGGCGCAATCCCGCAAGCCGAGATCCTGGCGGGCGGCCCATCTCTGGAATGGGAGATCGACGTCGCCTGGGTGATCCGTGGCGGCGCTGATCCCGTGCAATGGATCCGCCGCTACGGCGCGCGCATTACGGCGGCTCACGTCAAGGACATCGCCCCTGCGGGTGAAAATACCGCCGAGGACGGCTGGGCCGATGTCGGCCACGGCACCGTCAACTGGGCCAGCCTGCTGGCCGCCCTGCGCGCCGTCGGCTGCAAACACTTCGTAATGGAACACGACAACCCGTCCGACCACGCCCGCTTTGCAAAGCGGTCGATCCTGGCCTTGCGGATGATTTGAGGGACATTATGGCAAACCTTGGTATCGGCATCATCGGATGCGGCAATATCTCCACCTCCTACCTGCGCCTTGCGCCCCTGTTCAAAGGGCTGGAAGTGCGCGCGGTCGCGGACATGAACATGGACGCGGCGAAGGCCCGCGCCGAAGAGTTCAACACGACGGCCCAATCGGTCGATGACCTGCTGGCGAACCCGGCGGTGGATGTGGTCATCAATCTGACCATCCCCGACGCGCATTATGCCGTGACACGGCGGATATTGGAGGCTGGCAAGCACGCCTATTCCGAAAAGCCGCTGGTCCTCACGCTGGACGAGGGCGAAACGCTGCGCGCGCTTGCCAAGTCCAAGGGCCTGTCCGTCGGCTGCGCGCCTGACACGTTCCTCGGTGGCGCGCACCAGCAGGCCCGCGCCGTCCTCGACGAAGGCCGCATCGGCACCATCACCGCAGGCTGCGCGGCCGTTCTGAACCACGGCATGGAACATTGGCACCCGAACCCGGATTTCTTCTTTCTGCCGGGCGCAGGGCCGATGCTGGACCTTGGGCCCTACTATGTGGCGAACCTGATCAACTTCCTCGGCCCGGTGAAGCGGGTCGGGGCGCTGACCTCCTCCGCCATGCCGGAACGCACCATCTCCAACGGCCCGCGCACTGGCGAAACGGTTCCGGTCAAGACGCCGACGAACATCCACGCCCTGCTCGAGTTCCACAACGGAGCCACGATCACCCTCTCCACCTCGTGGGACGTCTGGCACCACAAGCGCAACCACTTCGAGCTTTACGGCACCGAGGGCACCCTCTACGTTCCCGACCCGAACTTTTTCGGCGGCACAGTGGAAATCGGCGGCAAGGATGGCAGCCTGACCACCCTCGACCCGTGGGATCACCCGTTCTGCAAGGTCAACCAGGTCCACAACGGGCGTGAATTGGCAAACTACCGCACCGCCGGCCTTGCCGACATGGTCGCCGCCCTGCAAGGCGGGCGCGATGCGCGCTGTTCGCTGGAACGCACCCTCCACGGCGTCGAGGTGATGACCGCCTGCCTGAAGTCCGGCGAAACCGGCGGCTTCGTCACCCTGACCACCACCTGCACCCGCCCCGCCGCCCTGTCACCCGACGAGGCGCGTGCGCTGCTGGTCTGAAGACAAGCCCGCCCCGGCCCTCTCCCTGCCGGCGGCGGGCTCGCCGGGCGGGCTGACACATCGGCCCGCCCGTTCCGAACCCAGAGGATGTCATGCTGGAAAACCCCGTCATCCGCGGCTTCAACGCCGACCCGTCGTTCTGCCGCGTGGGCGAGGATTACTACATCGCCACCTCAACCTTTGAATGGTATCCCGGCGTGCAGATCCACCACAGCCGCGATCTGGTGAACTGGACGCTGGTGTCGCGCCCCTTGCGTCGGGCAAGCCAGCTTGACATGCGCGGCAACCCCGACAGTTGCGGCATCTGGGCGCCCTGCCTTTCGCACGCCGATGGCAAGTTCTGGCTGGTCTACACCGATGTGAAACGCCTCGATGGCGCGTTCAAGGATGCGCACAATTACATCGTCACCTGCGATACCATCAACGGTGACTGGTCCGACCCGACCCATGTCACGTCATCCGGCTTTGACCCCTCGCTCTTCCACGACACCGACGGGCGGAAATACTTTCTCAACATGCGCTGGAACCACCGGGGCAAGGGCACCGGGCTGAACCCGGCGAACGACCTTTTCGACGGGATCGAGCTGCAGGAATGGCACCCTGAACGCGGTCTCCTGGGCGAGGTGACGACAATCTACACCGGCACGTCCCTTGGCCTGACCGAAGCGCCGCATCTGTTCCGGCGCGGCAACTATTACTATCTGACAACCGCCGAAGGCGGCACCGGTTACGACCACGCGGTCACGCTTGCCAGATCATTTGCCATACGCGGGCCATACCAAACGCAGCCGCAAAGCCATATCATCACGGCGCGGTTTTCGCCCGACAATCCGATCCAGCGGATGGGCCACGGCCAGTATGTCGAAGGCCACGACGGCCGCCATTGGCACAGCTATCTTTGCGGTCGTCCACAGCAGGGGCCGCACAGGCTTTTCTGCGCCACGGGCCGCGAAACAGGCCTTGCCGAAATGGTCTGGCGCGACGACTGGCTCTGGCTGAAAGACGGTGGCCAACTGCCGCCCACGACCATCGACCTGCCCGCCACGCGCATCGCGGCTACGCCCGTCGAACATGATTTCACCGGCCCGACCCTGCCGCCGGAATTTCAGTGGTTGCGCACTCCGCACCCCGAACGGTTGTTCCAGATGACCGGTCGCGCCCTGCGCCTGACCGGCCGCGAAAGCCTTGGATCGTGGTTCGAACAATCACTCGTCGCCCGCCGCCAAGACGAGCCGGCCTATGAGGCCGAGGCCGATTTCCTTTGTGATCCGCCGAACTGGCAGCGCGCCGCAGGCCTCATAACCTATTACAATCGCCATAAATTCCACGCAGCCCTCATCACCCGCGAAGCGGGCGCGCGGGTCGTGACTTTGGTGTCCTGTGAGGGCGATTGGCCGGGTGAAGCACTCACGTTCCACGGCCACTTCGCTGTTGCAGACGGCAAGGTGACGCTTGGCGTGACGGTCGATCGTGCCAGCCAGCGCTTCACGGTCAACGGTCAAGGCGTCGGCCCCACGCTCGACGCTTCCATCGTCTCCGATGAAGGCGGCAGGGGGGAACACGCCTCGTTCACCGGCGCGTTTGTCGGCGTTGTGGCGCATGATCTGACCGGGCAGGGCTGGAGTGCGGACGTGACGCGGTTCCGTTACGCTGACCGGATTTGATCACATCTTGATTGCCGGGCGGATGCCGTCATAAAGGGGCAAGCGAGAGGAGCCCCGATGGACGCCGACAACCGCAAGATACCAAGCCACGAGGTCACCTACGCGCGCCTGCGCGACATGGTGCTTTATGGCCATCTTGAGCCGGGGCAACCCGTGACAATTCAAGGGCTTGTTGCCGACCTTGGCGCCGGAATGACCCCGGTGCGCGAGGCGATCCGCCGCCTGATGGCCGAAGGCGCGCTGCTGCCGCAGGGCAACCGTCGTGTCGCCGTGCCGCAGCTTTCGGCTGACATGCTGGACCAGGTCGCCTTCGCGCGCCTCGCGATCGAGCCGAAACTGGCCGAACTTGCTGCGCCTCGCCTGACCGGGGACCGGGTCGACCAGCTTGAGGCAATCGACGGCGCGGTGAACCGGGCCATCGACGCGGGCAGACTGTCGGATTACCTGACCGCAAACCACGCCTTTCACTTCGCTATCTACGAGGCCGCCGATGCGCCGGTGCTTTATGACATGGCGCGGTCGCTGTGGCTGCGGGCGGGCCCGTCGCTGCGCGCCGTTATCGCGCGCTATGGCCGCGAGGTGGCGCCCGACCTGCACCGCGAGGCGCTTGCCGCGATGCGGAACGGCGATGCCAAGGCGCTTGCTGCCGCGATTGAACGCGACATCCAGCAGGGCGTCGACCACGTTCGTCAGGCGCTGTCCGAAGCCGCTTGATCCGCGATCCATAATTTGATCAAATTTCTTGAACACCGCTTCGTTTGATCATATTCTGCCCTGATGCCGGGCAAGGACGCCCCGCCGATTCCTGAAGGGGCCGCCATGAACAAGATCACCAACCACATGCCCACCGCCGAACTGCAGGCGCTGGATGCGGCCCATCACATGCACCCCTTCTCCGAAAACGCCGCCCTCGCGAAGAAGGGTGTGCGGATAATGAAGTCAGCCAAGGGGGTCTGGCTGACGGATACCGAAGGTCACAAGATCATTGACGGCATGGCCGGGCTTTGGTGCGTGAACATCGGCTACGGCCGCAAGGAACTGGCCGAGGTTGCGGCGCGGCAGATGGAAGAGTTGGCGTATTACAACACCTTCTTCCAGACCAGCCACGTGCCGGCCATCGCGCTTGCCGCCAAGATCGCCGAAGTCGCGCCTGCGGGCATGAACCACGTCTTCTTTGCGGGTTCGGGGTCCGAGGCGAACGACACCAACATCCGCATGGTGCGGCGCTATTGGGACATCAAGGGCCAGCCGGAAAAGCGGATCATCATCGCGCGCAAGAACGGCTACCACGGATCGACGATGGGCGGGGGCAGCCTTGGCGGCATGTCGGGCATCCACAAGCATGGCGGGATGATCGCGGGGATCGTCCACATCGGTCAGCCGGACTGGTGGTCCGAGGGTGGCGATAACACGCCCGAGGATTTCGGGTTGGCGCGGGCGCAAGAGCTGGAGACGATGATCCAGCAACTGGGCGTGGAAAACGTCGCGGCCTTCATCGGCGAACCGATCCAGGGGGCGGGGGGCGTGATCGTGCCGCCGTCGACCTACTGGCCGGAGATCCAGCGGATCTGCGACAAGTACGGTATCCTTTTGATCGCGGACGAGGTGATCACCGGGTTCGGGCGGACGGGCAACTGGTTCGGCAGCGAGACGTTCGGGATCAAGCCGCATATCATGACCATCGCGAAGGGGCTGTCGTCGGGGTATCAGCCGATCGGCGGGTCGATCGTGTGCGACGAGGTGGCCGAAGTGATCGGCAGCCACGGCGACTTCAACCACGGCTACACCTATTCGGGGCATCCGGTGGCGGCGGCGGTGGCGTTGGAGAACCTGCGGATCATCCAGGAAGAGGGCATCATCGAGCATGTCCGGAACGTGGCGCACCCCTATCTGAAGCAGAAGTGGGACGCGCTGACCGAGCATCCGATGGTGGGCGAGGCGAAGCTGGTGGGGTTGATGGGGTCGATAGCGCTGACCCCGGACAAGGCCACGCGGGCGAAGTTTGCCAGCGAGGATGGCAAGGTCGGCTACCTCTGCCGCGAGCGGTGCTTTGCCAACAATCTGATCATGCGGCACGTGGGGGACCGGATGATCATCGCGCCGCCCCTGGTGATCACGCCGGAGGAGATCGATATCCTGATCGAGCGGGCGAAAAACAGCCTGGACGAATGTTATCAGGGGCTGAAGCGGGACGGGATGTTCGTCGCGAGGGCCTGATGTCCCACGGTGGGACATTTTTGAGAGCCAACAAAAACAAAGGCTTAATGGCCTGATTTACGATCTGTTAGGAAATGGGCGGGCCAGAGGGGCCGCCCGTTTCATCTTGGCACCGAGGCGTGCGCGCCCCGCCCCTCGCTTCGCGGCAAAAGCGCGTTTGCGCTTTGATCCGCGCCGCACCATGCTGGGCAGAGACCCGAAGGGGGGCGGCAGGCATGTGCTGGGGCATCGAAGCGACGGCGGGGATGATTGTCGTGGGTGTAGCCGTAGCCGGGGCCAGTGCCTGGCGCGGTGATCCGGTGGCGGTTCCGCTGACCGTGGTGTTCTTTGCCGGCATGGAAGTGCTGCAACTGGCCGGCTACATGGTGATCGACCAGTGCGGCACACCTGCGAACGAGGCGGTCACCGCCCTGTCGATGCTGCACATCGCCTTGCAACCCATTGTGATAAATCTGTTCCTGCTGGCGTGGCTGCGGCCCGACATCAGCGACCGGGACCGTCGCCGGGTTATGATCTTGGCAAGCGTTGCCTCGGTATTGATGGTCATCCAGATGCTGCCCTGGCCGGGTCTTGACCGGTGCGACATCGGCCAGCCGCTGTGTGGCGAATTGCTTTGCACCGCTTCGGGCACCTGGCATCTGGCGTGGACGCTGCCCTACAGCGACATTTTCGCAGGCCCGGACCGCTGGCTTGGCACCAACTTCGGCTTTCCGGCCTATGTGCTGGCGGTGTTCGTGATGCCGCTGTTTTACGGGCTGTGGCGGTTTGTGCTGTTTCACGCGCTGGTCGGACCGATCGCGTCGAACCTGGTGACCGACAACCCGAACGAGGCCCCGGCGATCTGGTGTCTGGTGGCGCTTTTGATCATCGGGGTGGTGCTGGTGCCGGGCGCGCGCGGGCTGTTCAGCGCGCGCCGAGCGGCCCCGGCTTGAGTTTGCCGCGCAGGACGCGCCGGGATTGCCAACGGCCGGACCGCGGCACACGCACACCGGAACTGGACAGACAGGTGGCAGGCTGCGCGAAAATACCCCTTGGCCCCGAGCGGCGTCTGCGACATCCTTGTGCCGCGTTGCATGTGCGGCGAAGCGGGGGCGAGGAGAGACCTTGAGCAACAGCACCGACGGGGCGAGACTGCCCGAGGGACGCGCATTGACCGAAAGCGGAGTCAGGCACCGGAAACCCGGAGCATGCAAGGCCGGGCTTTTTGAAGGGTCGTCGGCGTGATCGTCGGGCTGTCTGTTGTCAAGAACGAGTCGGACATCATCGAAGTGATGATTCGCCACAACATCAGGTTTCTCGACAAGCTGATCGTGATTGATAACGGAAGTGCGGATGCGACCGTTTCGATCATCCGACACCTGATCGACGAAGGGTGCCAGTGCGAGCTTCGGATCGAAGCGGGCAATGACCATTCGCAGCACTTGATCCTGACGCGGATGGTGGCGGAGCTTTCGGCCGCCGGGGTAGATCGGATCATCTTTCTGGATGCAGATGAGTTCATTCGGGCGGACATGGAGGCCTTTCGCGCCGAAATGAGCGACCGCAAGAAAGGCATCAAGCTGCCTTGGATGACCTATATCCCGATGCCATCGGACAATCTTGCCGAGCCAAACGTCTTGCGGCGGATAACCCACCGCAGGGCCACCGAAGTTCCGCAGACGTTCAAGGCAACCGTGAACGCCGGGCTTATGGCCGACCGACTTGAGGTTTCAAAGGGCGCTCACAAGCTTTCTGGCACGGGCAGGGGCGCGGTTGCGCTGGAGCTGTCTGAAACCGCTGTGCTGGGCCATTTTCCGGTCCGCACGGCCGAGCAGTTGATTGCAAAGGCGTTGATCGGGGCATGGTCCGTGCGGATCCGGGGGCAGCGCCGGAACGAGGCTCATCATTGGGTGCGTCTGACCGAGCGGTTCCTGACCTCTCGCGAGCTGAGCCGATCCGACCTTATGAATATCGCGCTTCGCTACAGCGGCAACCGATCGGACGGAACGGTGCATGATCCGATCCTGTTCGACATAGCGGTCTTGCCGGCGGCAGAACCCGGGGATCTGCTGGTGCAGAAAATCATAAGCTACACCGACAGTCTGATCGCGGAGCTTCATGCCGCGCGCCTGCGCGTCTGACCGCCAGTAGATGCCGTCAGATGCCGTTTCCGGGATGCGGACGTGTGCCGCCGGCACGGTTCCACCTCCCTTGAGTTTGGCGTCTTACCCTCATACACCTTCCTTGACAAAGGAAGGACCGTTCCATGCAAATTCACAGCGATCTGGCCGATACCATCGGCAACACCCCGCTTCTGAAGCTGAAACACGCATCGGAACTGACGGGCTGCACGATCCTGGGAAAATGCGAGTTCATGAATCCGGGCCAGTCGGTCAAGGACCGGGCCGCGCTTTACATCATCCGGGATGCGGTGGCGAAGGGGCTGTTGCAGCCGGGCGGCACGATTGTCGAAGGCACGGCGGGCAACACAGGGATCGGGCTGGCGCTGGTTGGCGCGTCGATGGGGTTTCGCACGGTGATCGTGATCCCGGAAACCCAGAGCCAGGAAAAGAAAGACATGCTGCGGCTGGCGGGGGCGGAGCTGGTGCAGGTGCCGGCGGCGCCTTACCGCAACCCGAACAATTATGTGCGCTATTCGGGCCGTCTGGCGGAAGCCCTGGCCAAGACCGAGCCGAACGGCGCGATCTGGGCCAACCAGTTCGACAACGTGGCGAACCGGCAGGCGCATGTCGAGACGACCGGGCCGGAAATCTGGGAACAGACCGGGGGCCGCGTCGACGGGTTCATCTGCGCGGTCGGGTCGGGTGGCACGCTGGCCGGTGTGGGCATGGCGTTGCAGCCGAAGGGTGTGAAGATCGGTCTGGCCGACCCGGAGGGCGCGGCGCTGCATGCGTTCTACACCACGGGCAAGCTGGAAAGCCCCGGCAGTTCGATCACCGAGGGGATCGGGCAGGGGCGGATCACGGCGAACCTGGAAGGGTTCATCCCGGACTTCAGCTACCGCATCCCGGATGCCGAGGCGCTGCCCCTGGTGTTTGACCTTCTGACCGACGAGGGGCTGTGCATGGGCGGATCAAGCGGTATCAACATCGCCGGGGCGATCCGGATGGCGCGCGACATGGGGCCGGGCAAGACGATTGTCACCATCCTGTGCGACTATGGCAGCCGCTACCAGTCCAAGGTCTACAACCCGACCTTCCTGCGCGAAAAGGGCCTGCCGGTGCCGGAATGGCTGGACCGTCCGGCCCGCGCGATCCCGGCCGTGTTCGAGGACGCCTGAGCCCGATGCGGGCAGGGCTGCGCCAGCTTTTCGTCGTTCTGTGGTTGGCGGTCGCCTGTGCGGTGCCTGTGGCCCTGCCGCTGGCCGCGCAAGAGAGCGCGCAGGCCGACGACGCCGTCGGCGTAAACTATGACGACTGGGAGCGGATGGCGGCCCGCACCGAGGCGGAGATCGAGAACCGCAACGTCTCGGACGAGCGGCTGGAGGAACTGCGGGGCCAGTTGGCGCAGTGGCGCGCGGCGCTGCTGAGTTCGGAAAACGCGAACGCGGCGCGGATCGTCACGCTGCGCGAGCAATTGGCCGCGCTGGGCCCGGCCCCGGCTGAAGGGGCCACCGAGGTTGAGGACATCTCCAAGCGCAGGTCGGAACTGGCGAACCAGCTGGTGCGGTTGCAGGCGCCGGGGATCGCGGCGGACGAGGCCTACCGCCGCGCGGACGGGCTGATCCGCGAGATCGACCGGATCATGCGCGAACGGCAGGCGGACCAGTTGCTGCAACTGTGGCCGTCGCCGGTGAACCCCGGCAACTGGCCCGAGGCGGCGATTGGCCTGTCGGACACGGTGTTGCAGTTGTGGGACGAGGTGGCAAGCGCCTGGGCCAACCGCACCTCGCGGGGTGAGTTGTTCGACAACCTGCCGCTGATCCTGGTGCTTTTGGTGGTGGCGCTGGCGCTGGTGGTCTATGTGCGCCGCTGGGTGGAGCGGTTCGCGCTGCGGCTGCTGGAGGGGGCGTCGGCGCGGGGCCGCAAGGTCTGGTCGCTGCTGGTGTCGCTGGGCGAGGTGCTGTTGCCGACGCTGGGGATGCTGGCGCTGACGACGGCGCTGGTGGCATCGGGGATGCTGGGCCAGATCGGCGGGCGGATCGCGGCGGTGTTGCCGTTCGTGGGGTTCGTGATCTTTGCCGCCGCCTGGGTTGGCGGGCGGGCGTTCCCGAAATCGCAAAGCGAGGACGCGGTGTTGCCCTTGCCGCCCGAGCGGCGGGCGGAGGGGCGGTTCCTGTCGGTGCTGATGGGGATGGTGCTGGGCGCCGACATGATCCGGTCGGCCGCGATGGATGCGCAGGCCTATTCGGATGCGACGACAGCGGTGATGTCGTTCCCGATCCTGGTGACGGGCGGGTTGATCCTGCTGCGCACCGGGGGCGTGTTGCGCAAATCGCGCGAGGTGGCGGACCGCAGTTATGCGCTGCGGCTGTTGTCGATTTTGGCGCGGGGGCTGGCGGTGATCGGCATCGCGGGGCCGGTGCTGGCGGGCTTTGGCTATGTGCAGGCGGCATCGGCGCTGATCTATCCGGCGATCCTGTCGCTGGGGCTGGTGACGCTGTTGTTCATCCTGCAGCGGCTGATCGGCGACGTCTGGGCGATGATCATCAAAAGCGACGGGCAGGGCCGCGAGGCGCTGGTGCCGGTGTTGGCCGGGTTCATCATGTCGCTTGCGTCGCTGCCGGTGTTTGCGCTGATCTGGGGCGCGCGGTCGTCGGACATCACCGAGCTTTGGACGCGGTTCACCGAAGGCTTCCAGATGGGCGAGACGCGGGTCTCGCCGTCGAACTTCATGGTGTTCGCGCTGGTGTTCGTGCTGGGTTACATGCTGACGCGGCTGTTTCAGGGCGCGCTTCGGACGACGATCCTGCCCAAGACCAGCATGGACCAGGGCGGGCAGACGGCCCTGGTGGCGGGGATCGGCTATGTCGGGATCTTCCTGGCCGCGCTGGTGGCGATCAATGCGGCGGGGATCGACCTGTCGGGGCTGGCCATCGTCGCCGGTGCGCTGTCGGTCGGTATCGGTTTCGGTCTGCAGCAGATCGTGTCGAACTTCATCTCGGGCATCATCCTGCTGGTCGAGCGTCCGGTCAGCGAGGGCGACTGGATCGAGGTGGGCGGCGTGCAGGGGCGGGTCAGGGCGATCAGCGTGCGGTCGACCCGGATCGAGACGTTCGACCGCAACGACGTGATCGTGCCGAACGCCGACCTGATCACCGGACAGGTCACGAACTGGACCCGGTTCAACCTGTCGGGACGCCTGATCGTGCCGGTGATCGTGGCGCTTGGCAGCGACAGCCACAAGGTCGAAGCGATCTTGCGCCAGATCGCCGAAGCTCAGCCGTTGGCCGTGCTGAACCCGCCTCCCCTGATCGTATTCATGGGCTATACCGACCGGGTGATGCAGTTCGAAATCCGGGTGATCCTGCGCGACGTGAACTTCAGCCTCACCGTGCGCAGCGAGATCAACCACCAGATCATGCAACGCTTTGCCGCAGAGGGCATCGCCATCGTGGCGCCTCCGGCACCGCCAGCCGAGCCGGACCCGCAGCGTATTGCCGAGGCGGTTCTGGCGCTGGAGCAGGTGACAGCCCGCGCGGCCCCGGCGCGGCGGAGCGGCAGAACAGGAGAGCAGGCCGGATGACCGCGCTTTTGTTTCGCGACGATGCCTATCTGCGACAGGCGGGCAGCACCGTCACGGGCCACACGCCCGAAGGCGCGCTGATCGTCGACCGGTCGGTGTTCTATGCCACGTCGGGCGGGCAGCCGGGCGACAGTGGCTGGATCACCTGGGACGGCGGCAGGATGGCGATTGCCACTGCGGTAAAGCTGGATGGCGGAGCGGTCGGTCTGGTGCCGGCCGAGGCGGTGGCGATGCCGCCCGTCGGGGCGGCACTGATCCAGGATCTGGACTGGGACCGCAGGCACCGCCACATGCGGGTTCACACCGCGCTGCACCTGCTGTCGGTGGTGATCCCGCTGCCGGTCACCGGCGGGCAGATCGGGGCCGAGCGGGGACGGCTGGATTTCGACATGCCCGAAGCGCCCGGCGATCTGGCAGCGCTGGAAGGTGCGTTGAACGCGCTGATCGGGCGCGACCTGCCGGTGACGGACACATGGATCAGCGATGAGGAGTTGCTGGCGAACCCCGGTCTGGTGAAAACCCTGAGCGTGATGCCACCAATGGGACAGGGCCGGGTGCGGCTGGTCAGGATCGGCGAAGGCGCGGCCCAGGTCGACCTGCAACCCTGCGGCGGCACCCATGTCGCGCGCACCGGCGAGATCGGCCGCGTGACCATTGGCAAGATCGAGAACAAGGGCCGCCAGAACCGCCGGGTGACGATCCACCTTGCCGGGTGACATCAGCCCTTGCGCTTGCCTGCCGGGATTGGCTAAGAGAACGCCCAGTGGACAGGTGGCCGAGTGGTCGAAGGCGCACGCCTGGAAAGTGTGTAGGCGGGGAACCGTCTCGAGGGTTCGAATCCCTCTCTGTCCGCCACCCTCAGAAAATCCCGTTGAATTTCAACGTTCTACCGGGCATTTTGTCAAACCTCTTGGGCAGGTTTGACAGTCGTTTGTTCTAGCTTTGATCCTCCAATAGCTTCCATTGCGGTTTGCGCCATGCGGACTCGGGATGCCTTCGCCGTGTATCGAGTCACTTCCTGCAGGCTTTTGTGTCCGCTAATCGCCATGATCTCATGCGGCGTGCAGCCCGCTTCAGCCAGGCGACGGCAGATCGCCTTGCGCAGCCCGTGGGGCGATAGACCGGCTGGCAGACCCTTCACTTCCCGCACCATGTCCCGAAACCAGTTCGTGAAGCCGGGCGGGGTGAACGGTTTGCCTTGGGCGGTGGTCAGGAAGGCTAGGTTGTCGCGCGGTACTGCATCAATCGCCGCTGCCAAGGTCGGATGCACCGGCACCGAAACTTCCTGCCCGGTCTTCTGTTGAACGATGGTCAGCAACCCGTCGCGGACGTGCTGGCGTCCCATGCGCACAACGTCGCTTCGCCGCTGCCCGGTGTAGAGCAAGAGGCAGAAGGCCAAGTGCGCGCGGGTTCCCGGCTTGTGCTGATCTAGGAACAGGTCGATTTGCGACTCGTCCCAAGTTGCAAAGCCTTCCGACTTGTTTTTGATCTTCCGAACGCCTTCGGTTGGATCGTCGCGCCGCCAGTCGAGATCTATCGCGTGTTGCATCAGCAGATGCACCATTCGCAAAAGGTTGTTCGCGGCAGCCGGGGTCGCGGCTTTCGTTCCGACGAACTTTTGAACGTGCTGGCGTTCCATCTTGGCAACTCGCTTATCGCCATGTTCGGTTCGGAAGCGTTCAATAATCCCGCGATAAGTTGTCTTTGTGGACTCGCCCAAGCCCTTCCATTCGGAAGTGCGATAGAAGCTGGCAACAAGGGCATCAACCGAACCGGGGATGACCTTGGAACGGCCTGCGCTGATCTTTTCGCCTTGGGCTGCCTTTTCATGGGCTGCCATGAACTCAGGCGACCAGGGCAGACCCGGAAGGGCCACGCGCGGGAAGCCGGGGCGGCGATAATACCAGCGGATTTTTCCGTGCCTGTCTTCGAAGCCTTGGCAGTATTTCGGGGGCTTCCGAAGCTGTTGTGACATTAGATTGCATCCCATTCGTTAGGTTCGACTGGTTCGGCCACAGTCCCGGACAGGGCGTCTAGCGCCGCGTCCAGTTTGTGCCGGTCGAACAGGTTTCGGGCATAGACCTTCAGAGGTGGCGGGGTCAGTCCGTCCTTTTGCATCTTGTCGAAAGTAGAAGGACTGACCCCGCAATAGGCGGCTGCCTCCACGCGCGACAGCATCCGCTTTACAGGCGGTTCTATGGCGCGTGGGGCAGTCATCAGATCGAGACCAGGCGAACGGCGACGGTCGCAACACCCGGCCCGGCGGCCTTCGCCACGGTGCCAAGGCGCGTGTTGTCGCTGGCAGTCTCAGTCACCAGATCGGCAGTCGAGTCCCAGTAGACCGGTTCGCCAAGGCTCAGGGTTTGCGCCCCGACCTTCGGAAGTTCCCAAATGCCAGTGACGGCAACGTCAACCGGTTCTCCGGCCGCTGCGCTGCCAAGGGCCACGCCTGCAATGCTGCCTACGATGACGACTCCACCGCTGGAAACCAGTTCCGGCGCCGGGATGGTGAGGTGGTTGCCCACAGATTGATAGTTCGCGGCCATGAGTTAGACCCCTTTCGATGTGAGTGGATAAACGATCGACTGCCGGGGGCGTGTTGCCTCGGCAATCTCGGAATCAAGGGCGGCAACGGCGCGGGCCATTTCAGAGTCGCTTTTGTATTCGACCCGTTCGCCGTTGCTGTCCGTGACCGATCGAAGCCCGTTGTAACGGGCCTCTTTCAGGCGGTCGCGCCATTCGATCAGCTGGGCAAGCGTTGCCACTTAAACCCCCGGATTCAGGAATGCGCCCCTGAAATCAACGGCGCCTGCACCGAAGTCGAGAACGACCCGGTATTCCATGCCCAGCACGTCCCAGCCTTCGCGCGAAGCCATCTGCGGACCTTGGGCCGAAGACAGATAGGCGTATTCGAAGCAAGGCAGCGCGGCGGGGTCTGCAAAGACGTACCAGCGGTTGCCCGTAATCCGGGGTTCGACCAGCAGGGACAGCTTGCCCCCGAAGGGGTTCACCTCATCGACCGTGGCAGCATAAATCGAAGCCAAGACTTGCTCTGCCGTGGTTTCCAGTTCCGGCCCGACCACAAGATGACGCGGGGTCGCGTTGATCGGGGTCTTGCCGTCGAGACCTTTCATCCCGCGCATGGCCTTCCGGGCCAGCCCCAGATTGGCGACGTTCAAGGCACCAGCCGTGCCAAGGTTGCCGTGGGCAGCGTCGAACAGGTTTTCCCCGTCTTCGCCCATGATCGGGTTGGACAGCAAAAGCCCCACCAAGACGTTGGCTTCCGTCTCTGCCGCCATGCGCCCGGCGGTCGCACCCCAATCGCGGAACGCCCCAAGGTCATCGTTGATCAGCGCCTTGCGAGAGATGCTGAATTGCGTGGCGTAGGTTTTCAGGCTGTAGGATTCAACTGCTTCGCCGCGGGTCGTGTGAGTCACCTCACCCTGTTCGGAAAGTTCCTTCAAAGGTCCCACGTCCGAAAGCTTCAGCTTCGAAGCCGGGCGGAAGTCGCCAAGTGTGGTCTGCCTTGCAAGCGCGCGGATCGGCGAAGCTGCCACCTGATAGGCATTCATCAGCACGCGGTTGCCGGTCGCGTTCAACAGGTTCGGGAAGTCGCTCGTGCCATGGATTGCCGATCGAAACAGAGTGTCAGCATCCATGCCGCGCGTGGACTGGCCAGAGGCTTCAACCGCTGCCCGTGCCATATCGCGAAGGGACTCGGCCATGAAGGGCTTTGCCTGATCGGTCGGCTTTGCGCCGGTAAGCCGGGCGTGCAGCGCGTCCGCGCGATGCTGCATGGTCGCGGCCGGGTCTTCATGCGACGGCCCGACTTTGATCACAGGCAGCGCCTTGCCGCGCTTCTGGATCTCTTCAAACGCGGCCGCGCGCACTTCCGTCGCGGTTGCGTCTGCGTCAATGTGCTGATCAGCCCAATCAGCGGGCAAATTGGCAGCACGGGCGATTGCCCGGATCTCGGCGCGGGTTTGCGCCTTGTCTTCGTTTTCAGTTGTCATTTGGAAATCTCCGCTACGGAAACGGGCGCCCCTGTCCGCGCCGATCGGCACGGCTGAAGCCTCGTTGATCATCCAAGCCACCGCCTTTCGAATTCTGGTTTTGCTTTGCGGGTCAATTTCTTCGGCCCACTTAGTCACGCGGTATCCGATCGAGACGCCCCGAACCGATCCTTCCGCAATACGTGCCACGATCGGGGCGGCGTCTGCGGCACTTGAAAGCCGGATGCTGGCCACCAGCTTGCCCCCTTCGAAGCGATGCCCCGTGATTGACCCAATCACGTCGCGCGCGGACTCGGTCCTGTGGCCATCAAGCAAGGGCGCACCGTCCAAGGCGGACAGGTCAAGGCCGGCCGGGTCAAGGCGTTCCAGGTAAGCCCCTTTGCCGTCGCGGCGAACCACGTCTGCGAAGGTCGAAATGACGGCTTCGATGGTCTGCGCTTCGGCGTTCCAAGTGGACGGCTGAAACACGGCCGCGCGGGTCAGGTTGATATCAATTTGCGCCATTTTCGGAGTCCGTGTCTTTGGCCACGGTTCCCCGTTCGGCTGAAATTTCGCTTTCCAAATCATCCAGACTCCATCCCCGCGCCGCGACCAGCTTGCGCCGGGAGGTTAGGCCCGCGGCCAGTTCCGCCACGTCCGCTTGAACGGCTTTCATCTGATCGACCTGCATGAAGGCGGGCATGATAAAGTCCGCAGACAGATAGGCTTCCGGGTTCGCTTCGAAGTCCGGGGCGTCCAGATCGCCACTCAGTACGCCATGCAAGATCACGGCACGCCACACAGGCGCTAGACACTGCGGAACCAGGACTGTGTACTGCACCTGTTCGACGCGCTGCCTGAAGGGCAGTAGGCCCGCCCGCAAGCTGGAATAGTTCGCCCCGGTAAGATCGCCGGAAAGCATGTGATCGGGCAGCCCAAGACCCGCTGCGAGTTGCCGAAGGTTCAGCTTCAGGAATTCCCCGACTTGTTGCGACTGGCCGGGCGAGTTGAACTTCACGTCTTCGCCGTAGGCCAATTTTACCAAGGCACCAGGTTCAAGGCTTGGCGTCTCGGCATAAGCGTCTTCGCTAGTGCCACCATTGAGGTTCGTAATGAACCCCGCATGCATCGCCGCGACTTGCGCGCCCTTCAGAAGGGCATCGCACAGCTTGTCAAATTCCCCGGCGGGCAGGATCACCGGGGCGAGCCAACTCACGCCCCGTAGCTGACCCGGTGCAAGCGGCTTGAAGACGTGTAGCACCGACTCGGAGTCGATCCGTACGGAAGGCGCATAGGTCTGCCAGACCTTGCCGGGGCGTTCCGGGATGATCCAATAAGCAGCCCGCCGCCCGGACGCGTCCAGTTCGACCCCGCTGAAGATCGCCCGTCCGTCTGACAGTTCAACTGTCTTGGACTCGTCCAGTAGTTCCGGGGGCAGCACGCGAAGGCGCGGCCCGTCTGCCGTCTCGCTGATCAGGGCAACGGCTTCGCCTGCCTTCACCATCGAGTCGGCAATCGCGACCTGCAGCCCTGCGAAGTCAGTTCGACCTTCAGCATCGGCGCGGCCGGTCCACCCCTGAAAATAGGCGTTCAATGCCTTGCGGGTCGCGGCGTCCGGATGCTTGCTAGCAGGCATGATCCCCGGCCCCACAAGCGCGCCAGTCCAGTTGGCGACGGCCTGACTCAACCATGGGTTGTTTAGGGCCAGATAAGACGCCCGCGACCGAAGGGCCGGGCCAGCGGCGGCCGTCTCAGGATTGATCCGGCCAAAGGTTCCCATACCCAAGCCGCGACGGCCACCGGCTGCCCCGTCAAAGCGACGGGTTCGGGCGGGTTCGGCCTTGCCGAAGATACGGGCTAGGACTCCCATCTTAATGCACCACCTGCGCTGTATGCAGCTTCTGGATTACTGGCCGCACAACCCAATCGAGGGGCACAACCAGCGACACCGCCGGGAAGGCAGAATCTTCCGGCTTCGCCTGTCCGATGTTCGGACGTCCGAACTGCACAAGATCGCAGTTGATCGTGCGGTTGCCGGTCTGCGGATCGCGCCATACATCGACGTGCAGCGACCAGTTTTCTTCAAACCGCCAGATGCCAAACACTGCCCGGTCAATGGGGTGGCGTGGCAAGTGAGCCTGTCCGGGCAGCCTGTAGACCGAGTCCCGGCCATCGGAGTCGGTCCAAGCGTAAAGTGCCTGAGACGCCGCCTGTAGAACCTCGTGATCCTGAACCCCGGCTTCCTGCAATGCGGACAGCACACAAGCTGCAGCCGCGTCCGAGAAGTCATAGCCGTTCGGCTGGGTCGTGACGCCCTTTTCCCGAACGTGGATAAAGCGAAACTTCGCGTAGATTTTCACGCGCCCATGGGCGGTAGGATAGGGGACTCCGATGGTGGCAATCGCGTTCGCGATATCCTTGATCGAGAAGTTCGGCCCAAGCCTGGGATAGGCGAAAAGCGATTCCTGGGGTTGTTCGGTTTGATCGGTCATGGCGGTTCTCCGTTTCTGTCGTCCCTTATGACAGAGCGACTGATTCGAGTCAATGTTACTACACTCGATTGATTCACTCTTGTTAGGCGAGGCTGATTCGGTTTATGGGTGGTTCACTTCCTCCGCTTGATGGTGGTCGGGAGTTAACCCCTGGGGAGGGGTGACGTTGCCATGAGACGGGCAGCGGCGGCGTTAGTGGAGTTCCGTCGCCGCTGCCCAAGCACAAAAGAAAGGATGTGCCATGAGTGCGACTCAATCTGGAAAGCTTCGCCGCATGGTCATGAACCTTGCCCGGTTAGGTATCCCCTTCGAAATGGCCGCATTGATGGTCGCGAACCAAATGCGCCAAGACGACATTTTGATCACGCCTGAAAATCTTGATGCGGCATTTTCAATTTACAATTGAATCTCAATTGAGACGTCCGTTGAAATAGATCTCGAATCAAGACATGCTGATTCCATCCTACAACAGATGGAGTCGACCATGACATACGAAAGCCAATGCCAGTTCGGACGCGCGATTGCCGCCGCTGAGATTGCCGATTGCAAGGCAACCGGAAATTACCTCAAATTAATTCGCACTATTAGGGATATGTCGGATCAAAGCCACGGGGTCTCGATCGGCTTTCTACAGGCGGTTGCAGAAAAGGCAGTACATAATAATTGAAGGCTCAAGGGCCATAAAGCCATTTTGACTTAAAAAGAGCGACAGACAGTAATTTACTGTCGCTCTTTTACTTTTCGATCAGTAATTTGTAACTTCAAACTCTTGAGTTGCAGAGCGCGCCTTTGCCGTGTTCGCAGCGCGTTTATGTGCCTTAGAAGAGTATGGGCTTATGGCGAACTCACATTCTGCGCACACTTCAGCAATGCCTACCGGTTCTTTACCAGCTTCGAAACTGCTGTTTCCATCATCGTTGCACTTACAAGACCACCAAACCCGGCGAACTATAAAGTCTTCACTTCCGGTATAGTCGGGACCGGGGTCTTTGGCGTACTCACGAGTCACCGAGATATAATCACCAGCGCGCGGCAAAGCGGGCATATTCATCGTCAGCCCATAGTCCACCTCACCGCCTCCCGGCGGCACGAATGTCAAACGTACTCGTATCAAATTCAACTCCTCTGTTGATTGGGCTAAACAGCTACCCGTCAAGGTACTTGCTGCGGATCACCGTTGCAGCCTTTTTTGGCGCTGCCTCACTCGACAGTTCTTCGGCTCGCCTGTCAAGGTTCACCCCGATCAACTGTCGGGCAGCCCAAGCATACACTGTGGCATCAAGGGTTTCAGCGCGCTTGCCCTTGATCCTCTCGAACCGGGCTTGCGGCACACCTCGCGCGTAGCGGACCACTTTCCTTTCGCTGGCCAACTGTTCGAAGAACACCGGTTCCAGCGCATCACCGAACCGGACGCCCATTCCCCGTGCCAGGCGGGCGAACAACTGTGACTTCACCGCGTCCGACCCCACCAGCCAAAGCAACTGCCCCTTGGTGCCAGACTTTTGCAGGAACGGTCTGGAAAAGCCCGGCACCCCTTTGATCGAGACCACCCGGCGACCGAACCGCGGCCGGGTAAAGCTGTTGACGATCTCGGTATGCCCGCCGTCCCCGGAGTCGATGCAAGCCGCGTCGATCCGAATGGTGCCGCCGTTCGGATGCTTCCAAACTTCCTTTAGCAAAGAGTCGAGATCCTGCCAAACCGCTTCGCCGTCGATCGGCCCCCAGAACACCCGATGATCTAGCGCCAGAATGTCGCTGCGACCGTGGCCCATGATCACGGCTTCTAGCCGGTCATCCTGACAGTCTACGCCTAGGGTCAGAAACAGAACGTCTTCGGGCAGCGCGGCCAAGCTGAACGGCTCACGGCGCCCGAGCAATTCGTGTTCGTTTAGGTCTTCGGCTCCACTCGACCACGGTTCGCCAAGCACAAGGTTTGTGAATGTCTGAAGGGTCTCAGGGCTTTTCTTCGCTTCCAGGAATTCGGCCGCCAGCTTACCCCACCGGGCGTTGAAATGCGGGCTGACAAGCGCGTTAATCTTGAACCCCGCATGGCCTTTCACATCGGGCCCCGTTGCGCGCCACCGGCCTTTCGCGACCATGGCAGGCTTTTGCGCCTCGGTCACAACGCAGCCGTTGTTAGGGCAAACCCAATGCGCCGCGTCCGGATCACCTTCAGGCCACCGGATATCGGCCCATTTAATTTCTGCGAAGTCTCCGCATGAGGGGCACGGGCATTCGTAAATGCGCTTATCCGACTTGTCATAAAGACGGGTTGCCGGGCCATAGTCGAAGACGGGAGTCGATCCTGCCACGATTTTTCTATCCCTAAAGGTCAAGGTCCGCATCGTGGCTAGTTCGATAGGGTCCCCTTCCTGCGACACTTCGAAGCCGTCGATCTCGTCTAGGATCAGAATTTTGGCGGTATGGCGTCTCAGGTTTCGCGGGCTTTTGGCTGCCACGAATTTCAGAGATCCGCCGCTGAATCGTCGATTGAGCATGGTCGAACGGCCGGACTCGTCGGCTTCCGTCGAAAGCAGACCGCGCAAGTTTGGCGATGCTTCGAACACGGCTTCGAGATCCACCGCAAAGTCTCTCGCATCGTCCGCGGTCGGCTGGACTGCCAAGATCGGCGCGGGACTGTTCGCAACCTGACTCGCGATGATGCCGGAAAGAAGGGCTGTATAGCCAATGCGGGCTGATTTAAGGACCGTGACTTGCTCGATTCCAGGATCATCGAGGGCTTCACAGATGCCCTTTTGATAGGCCCAAAGCTTCATTTTGCCGGGCAGCGCGGACGCGGCTTGCGGAAGATATACGTTGCTTTCAATCCACTTCGCTAGCGGCACATCCGCCGGCGGGCGAAGGGCCAGCATTGCCTTTCGGCGAATTGCTTCAATCCCCATTTGCCAGCCCCTCAAGTGCCGCTTTGATCTCGGCCCCAATCTCCGCCACATCATGCGCGCCAAGGTGAGGCAGTTTCGACCCAATGCGAGACGGGACCGCTAGCAGCGCGGCGCGAACGTCCCGCAACACGTTTTCCCACTCTTTCACCACGTCAGCGGTACTGACCATTTCACCGCGCGATGCGGCGTTGTTGATTGCCAGCTTGTCGGCCTGTTCCCGTGCCAAGCGAAGCTTCTCAGCCTTCAGTTCATCGGTGACCGGCCCGGCCTTACCGCCTAGCTTCGCCCCGTCTCTCAGCCGTGACAGGTAGTTTTGCAGCGACTTGCGAACATCGAACCGGCCGCGACTGGACCGCACCATTACCCCGTCGCGGGCAAGCTGCCTCATACGTGCCGCCGTGAGTCCCAAGAACACCGAAAGTTCAGGCTCGGTCATAGTCTCTGAGATGCCCGGTTGCTCGACAGTGGGCTTCTCTGTCTGTTGCACCATCGGTCCAAGCAGATCGGCCAATTCTGGATAAGTCAACATGTCTTACCTATTGGATGCTTGATCGAAATTTTTCTGTAGGGCGTTTTGAATCGCGGTCTGCGTCCCCCGCGATGGCACCGCCCCGACAGGGACCCACCTATAAACGATGATTGAACCTGACCCATCTGCCCGCCCATGCGCCAAGGGTCGCAACTGAAGGCGGCTGCCCCCACTGACCCCACTGACCCCAGATTCCCTATATTACCTCCTGAAGAGCGGGGTATATGGATACCGTGCCGTGAGGCGCTGTATTGTCTACCGTGTAGTCTTTTGGTGTTATATGGGGTCAGTGGGGTCAGCCTTACCGTAACCAACTGAAAAGTTGTGACAAAACGCCTGACCCCATGTGCGTTCCGTGGGGTCAGCGTGGGGTCAGTGGGGTCAGTTTTCGCGGCTTCCCGGTCGTTTGTATTCGATGATTGATCCTGAGCCATCATTGCGGCACCCATGCCTTCCCGATCTCGGTATGCTTGCGGGTCCAGCCCAGCAATTTCAGGATGCTTGCAGCATCGCGAGAACTCTTGCCCGGCTGCCTTTCCAGCGGAATTCCTAGCTGGGTCAGCACTTCCGAAACCGTGACCCGATCTCTCGGCAGTCGCTCCAAAGTGTCATCCCCATCGAGAAATCCTTTGATCTGCGCTTCCCAAGGATGTTCTTCGCGGGCCGACTCCTGTTCGATGGTGGCCTGCCGTTCCATTTCCGGGGTCAGGTGCCACGTCTCACCCGCATTAAAGGCTGCCAAGGCTTGTGCGAATAGCTGTTCCCGATCGGCCGCAAGCGACTCCGTGTCGATCTTCGCGCCGCACGTCACGGGCCAGAAGCGCCGCCCGCCGCTCGCATCCTTCAGAAAGGCGGTTTCATTGGTCGTCCCGATAAACACGCATTGCCGCGGTAAAACGTCAGCCCGTCGCGCATAAGGTGCCCGGATCTCATCGGTCGAACGGCTCAGGAAGGCTTTCAGGTCTTCTGCCTCTGCCTTCCGCGACGGGGCAAGTTCGGCAAGTTCGACCAGCCAATGCCCCTTCAGATACAACCCGGCTTCCTTTGCCCCGTCGCGGATTGACGGCATGTTGTCGCCTGCCCATGCGCCGCCAAGGATTTGACATGCGGTCGATTTGCCGATGCCCTGAGACCCGCCCAAGACCAGGACGTGATCATGCTTGCAGCCGGGCTGCATCACCCGCGCCACCATGGCCACCAGGAAGGCCCTGCCAACTGCCCGGCTGTAGGGCGTGGCCTCTGCCCCCATGTAGGCTGAAAGCCATGTATCTAGGCGGGGTCTGCCATCATGGGGCGGCAACTGGGCAAGCCAATCCCGCACCGGATGATAGCGGTTCAGTTCGGCAACGGTCCTGACAGCACCGGCTGTAAGTTCTGCCCCGACGTTGTGCATGCCAGCCTGTTCAATGGCCACGCGGATCAGGTCAAGGTCAGCATCGTTGATCGGCCCGGCCCGCCATTCGGGTTGCCCGGTCATCTCATTCTTGCGGATCGAGTAGCCTTGATCCCGGTTCACCTTTTTCAGCATAAGGATCGCATTGTGCAGGGTCGGCTTAGGATCACCGTTCCTTGCCAGCATGATCCCGATTTTGGGCTTCGCCGGTTCGGGCAGCGCGGGCAGGTCGTCGAATTCATAGACCGGTTCGGGCGGCGTCCAGCCGTTTTCCTTGGCGATATGAAACAGCGTGCCGATTCCAATGCCCGAACGCCTGAAGCTTTTCCACTTGTCCCGATGCTCGCGTGCCTTGAATCGTTTGTCTTGTTTTGACCAATCGCACCAGGTGGCGAAGCCGTCGTCAGACCCGCCTGCAGCACTGTGCAGGGCCATGCCGATTTCCCGCCATGTGTCATAGTCTGCCCCGTCGCCGGGGATCGCTTCTAAGGCGCTGCGGATGCGTGGCCAGTCGGGTTCGGAAGTATCGCATTCGACTTCCGGCAAGGGGTCTTGATGGAAGTGCAGAGTCGGGCCGATGCCAAGGCCGACTAGGTCAAAGTTGATCGGGCGTTCCCAGCGGTAGGGCTGCCCGGTGTCGGGATGGATCGAAGGGGGCAGCACGGCTTGCTTGCCGGTCCCGAAAAGTTCGATTTCCCATGCCAACCGGCCATTGCTCAAGCGGTCCTTTGACTTGGCCAGCCTCTCGGATCGAAGCGGGGTCGAACTGAAAAAGTAGAAGTGTCGCCCGCTGCCTGACCCGCTAATTGCACTCGGCAGTTTGTCCAGGGTTGGCACAAGCCGCCTGATCTTGGCCCATGCCTCTGCAGCCGCCTCAGGCTTGCGAATGTCGAGATCCAAGAGGTGCAGGTAACCAGCCGGGGTCAGTGACGGTTCCCCAAGGCGGACTCCCACATTCGCGCCGGGGCTGTACTCCCGTTCCAGGTCTGCCCGCGTGGCCCGTGCGGCTTCAGACCAGCCGTCTGCAATCGGTCGCTTTTGGCGCGCATGCAGCCAATGCAGGGCAGCGCCGATCTCTAGAAGGTCGGCCAGATGTTGCCCGATTGGGGAGTCTTGTGCTATGTCTGTTGTCATCTTGTGCGCTTCCGACAGCCGTTCCCGTTCCAGCGGGGCGGCTGTTCCTTTTCTGGGTTTCAATCACCCCGGAAGGTTTGACAAACGCGGGAATTTTCCTTGTTTTTCAATGGAAGGAATGAGGTAGGTTTGACAGGGTAAGCCGTTGATTTTGCTGACCCGTGCCAGTCCCTCTCTGTCCGCCAACATCTCATCCAGTATGTTGATCTAGAACGGAAGAAATGGCGGACCTTTCCACGCCCCACATTCCCTGCCACATTTCTCCAGATGTGACGCCGCTTTCGTCTGGCGGGCAGGGACTGACCAAGCAGACCAAGCCAACCACCATTTCCGAAGCGTTCGCCATCTGGACCGCGCTGGATGCGCAGCTTGGAGGAACGAAAGAACGGCCTGGAGGAGCAGAAGCGCCATCTGACAGACACCGCAGAGGATCTTCGCACGCGTCTCGACAACTCCGAGGACCGTGTTCAGGCACTCCGAAGCGACCCAAGTCCGAGAGGTTTCTGGAAACGCCACTTCGGTCAAGCGGACCTGCGGCAACCCTGCTTCGACTGATGCAGAAAGAGCCGGAAGTGGTGAAGGGCGCTCTCCTTTCCTAACCAATCTCAGAATGGACACGGGCCTTGCAGACGTTCAGGAGCGTTCATGGTTCAAGACAGCTCATCGTAACCTGTCTTTAACAGGGTGTGGGTAATTTGCCTGCGAGCGTTTTCCCATTTCCTTGAGGTTCTGCAGTGTCACTGATCAGCGCAAAGTTGAACAGCTCCGCCTCTGTTGCCTTGAAATTGCTGACCGACGCAGCAACTCGACCTGCCAATAATACATCATTGGCAAATACGACTGGGAGAGTGACTGGGCAAATCGGTGTTGCAGCAGTCAGTCCTTCTTCACATTCGAATGGTGTCAGGATTATTTTAAGCCTAGAGGCTGCTCAAGAAGTTTATGGCGCAGATTCATTTCTGGCCCAAACAGCGCGCGGCCCCAAACAGCGCGCGGCAGGGCGGATCAGATCGAAATCTCGACGACTGTCATCCCGTCGGACAAGGATGGGTTCAAATCCAGTGTTCTTGCGTTCCTGAGCGAAAACATGAAAAAAGACGCGGGCGTCATGATGGCGCTAAGGTCCGGTCAGGTGACGGTCCAGACCGTAGATGAAGTGCCGGAACTCAATATCCAACCCTATGTTTCATTTGAAATGTACAAGGACGGGAACCATCTTGGGGGGGGCAGCTTTGGACCCGATGGAACTAACCTTGATCTGTACGAAGAATTGGGAAAGACCAGGGGGCAGGCATTTGGAAGTCTCGGTAATTCGCAGTTCCTTGCATACTGGCCAGAATCGGTCTGATTCTATCAGTTCTGCGTCGTGCCAATTATGATAAAGGGCAGTTAGTGTAATTTTGTGCAGTTACCGTGCGATTCCACCTCGGACTTGTTCCAGTGCCATCAGTACGGATAAAGTCTACAGATAGGGAATTCGGGACACTGTGTCGTATTTCCAGAAACCTTATTAACTCGCCCTGTCAAGTGACATGATTTTGTAATGCCTGTATCGACCCAGCGGAATCTGCACAGGTTAAGCCGCTGATGCGAATGCCTCAGCGAGGGGTTTCATGTCCAGCGCCTGGTGTGGGCGTCGGTGGTTGTATAAGTTGATCCAGTCGCCGATGGCGCGGGTCGCATGCTGGATGCTGTCGAAGCGCTGGCGATGGATGCACTGCTCTTTCAGCGCCCGGATCATGCGCTCGACCATGCCGTTCTGCTGCGGGCAGTGGGGCGTGATGGACTCCTGCTTCAGCCCATAGCTGCGGACCAGGGCGGTGTAGCGGCGCGACGTGAAGACCAGGCCATTGTCGGACCTCAGAAGGAACTCGCGCGTGACCTTGCCCAAGGTGCCGAACCGGCTGATCAGAGCATGCTCCAAAGCGCTGGCTGCGGTCGTGGCCTTGCCGGAACGCGGCAGATGCCAGCCCAGAAGCTCGCGCGTGTGGCTATCGATGACGAGGGCTAAGGTGGTCCAGCCGTCGCGTCCTGCCCAGACACGGCACGGGTCGATTGACCAGCGTTCTTTCGGCGCGGTCGCGACCGAGGGAACGGCCTCGATGCGGGGGCGCATGCCGATCGGGCGCTTGCGGACCTGCCAGCCTTTGATCTGGAAGATGCGCTGCAGCGTGTTCTTGTTGAAGCCCAAGAGCCACGCAACCGTGCGGCAGCCGAAGGATGGCTCCTTTTCGATCATCGCCTTGATCGGCTTGGCAAAGCGGGGATCGACCTTCGGCGGAGCCTTGGTCGGCTTGTAATAGCCCGTTCGCCGCGGCACGCCGAACCAGGCGCAGAGTGGACCTGTCGCGGTTTGGTGCCGCTCGTTTGGTCACGTATGTGCAGCCAAGGTGATGAACCATGGGCACAGGCAGAACGGCTGAATTTCGCAAGGATGCGGTGCGGATCGCACTGACCAGCGGGCTTTCGCGGCGTCAGGTTGCGGATGATCTGGGGGTTGGCTTGTCGACCCTGAACAAGTGGGTGAGCGCGCACCGCGATACGATTGAGGGCCGTGGCGCTGATGTCGAGGATTTCAGACGCTTTCCGGATCGAGCCGGCGCGGGCTTTGGTAACGATATCCTTGAACGGCGTTCGCCGCGCACGGGGAATTTCCATTCCAACGGGCGTCTGGCTGGCGAGACTTGCTTTTGACCGCGGAAAGACCCTGTTCGACCGCGACCGGGCAAAAGACCGCTCAGACGAACTCGACCGGCCGTTCCCACTGGATAAGGACCACGCACCCCGGATCGGACCAGACCCGATGTTCGGAGCCCGCCGGGTTGAAGATGATTGCGCCGGTGCCGTAGGTTCCGGCATCGTCGCTTTGCGTGCCGGTCAGGACCAGGATGGTTTCCAGCCCGAGATGGCGGTGCCGCGGCACCGAGGCGCCCGGGGCGTAGCGCAGCAGGGCCACGTCCGCAAAGCCCTGCCCCTGCCACAGATGGCAGATCTCGACGCCCTCGCGGAACGGCGTGAATGGCATGTCTTGCCAGCCCTGCGGCAGCAGCCCGGAAATGTTTTTGGGTTCAGACATGCAGGCCTTCCAGAATGGTATTGGTGGAGGCTGCCCAGCCGACGATGCCGGCTTGCGCCACGATCATCTCGATGGTGGCGGCCTTGAAGTGGGGAAAGTAGCTTTCGGTGGCATCGGTCGCGAGCAGGCCGTCATATCCGCGATCATTGGCCTCGAGCATGGTGGTCTGCACGCAGACCTCGGTCGTGACGCCGGCGAAGACCAGTTGCCGCAGGCCAAGCCGTTGCAGATGCGGGCCGAAGTCGGTGCCGTAGAACGCGCCCTTGCCGGGCTTGTCGATGACCAGTTCGCCGGGCAGGGGGGCGAGTTCGGGGATGATGTCGGCGCCGGGCTGACCCGCGATCAGGATGCGCCCCATCGGCCCCGGATCACCGATACGCAAGGCTGGATTGCCACGGTCGCGCTTGGCGGGGGGCAGGTCCGTCAGGTCGGGGCGGTGGCATTCGCGGGTGTGGATCACCGGCAGGCCCGCCGTGCGGAAGCCTTCGATCAGGCGCCGGGTCGTGGGGATGATGGCCTGCAACAGGCGGACATCATTGCCAAGCGACGCGCCAAAGCCGCCCGGTTCGACGAAATCGCGCTGCATGTCGATGACGACAAGGCCGATGGTGCCGCGCTCGAAGGCAAAGTCGAAGGGGCGGGCATGGATCACCGGCATCAGGCGTGCCCCGCCATGTAATGCCCGATCTCGGCGACGTTGGCCGTGGCAATCGGGGTTTCATAGGCGATGTGGCCTTCGGACATCACGATGATCCGGTCGGAAAGTTCCATGATCTCGTCAAGATCCTCGCTGATCAAGAGGATCGCCACGCCGCGGTTCCGCGCCTCGACCAGCCGGTCGCGGATCGTGGCGACGGCAGAGAAATCCAGCCCGAAACAGGGGTTCGACACGATCAGCACCTCGACATCGCCGGTCAGTTCGCGCGCCAGCACCGCGCGCTGCACGTTGCCGCCGGAGAGCGAGGAAATCCGCGCGGCGGGGCTGGAGGTCTTGACGTTGAAGGCCGAGATCAGCGCCGTCGCGTTGCGGGCAATCGCGGCACTGTCCTTCCAGAAGGCGGGTCTTTCGCCGCCGTTTTCGTCAAAGCTGCGGAAGGCAAGGTTTTCGGCCACGCTCATCCGGGGCGCGCAGGCGTTGCGCAGCGGTTCTTCCGGCAGATAGCGGACCTTGTGCTGCTTGGCTTCGGTCCGGGTGGCGCTGTAGGGCGCGCCGTTCAGGATGATCTTGCCGCCGCTGATGTGACGCTGGCCGGTCAGGATCTCCATCAACTCCATCTGGCCATTGCCGGACACCCCCGCCACGCCCAGAATTTCGCCCGAGCGCAGCGACACGCCGTCGATGGCGATGGGTTTGAGGCCCGAGCGATCCATTGCGCGCACGCCGTCCAGTTGCAGCACGACCTTGCCGGTGGTGGCGGCGCGCTGACGGGTTGACGGGCCTGGTGCCTCGCCCATCATCATCGCGGCCATGTCGGCGGGGGTCAGGTCGGCCACCCTGCCGCCACCGACCCGCTTGCCGCGCCGCAGCACTGTGAGGTCATCGGCGAAGGCGGTCACTTCGCGGAACTTGTGGGTGATCATCAGGACCGTCAGTTCGCCCGCGCTGGTCAGGGCGCGGACGTGGCCCAGCACCTCATCCGCCTCGGCCGGGGTCAGGACCGAGGTTGGTTCGTCAAGGATCAGGAAGCGGTGGCCGAGGTAGAGCTGCTTGAGGATTTCGAGCTTTTGCTTTTCCCCGGCGGCCAGTCGGTTGACGGGTTGGTCCAGCGGAACGGAGAACGGCATTCGGGCCAGAAACGCCTCAAGCCGGGCGCGTTCGGCTTTCCAGTTGATCACCGCGGGGGCGTCGGCGCGGCTGATCACCAGATTTTCGGCAGCCGTCAGCGACGGGACCAGCGTGAAGTGCTGGTATACCATGCCAAGGCCCAGACCTTGCGCCACCTTCGGGTCAGTCATCTCGACCTCACGCCCCGCGACAAGGACGGTGCCGGAGGTGGCGCGGTAAAACCCCATGATCGCCTTGACGATGGTGGATTTGCCTGCACCGTTTTCGCCCAGCAGGGCGTGAAAGCTGCCCGCCGCGATCCTGATCGACACGTCATCAAGCGCGGTGAAATCGCCAAACCGCATGGTCATGTTGAGGGCTTCGACGCTGAACGCGCCTTGTGTGGTCTTGGCGGGCCGGCTCATGGCAGGGCCGCGATCAAGGACGCGCTGTCCGAAACGGCGCCGAAGACGCCGCCCTGCATCAGCACCATCTTCAGGGCCGCGTCATGGTTGCCCCTGTCGGTCGCGCCGCAACAGTCGTGCAGAAGCACGCATTCAAAGCCGCGGTCATTCGCCTCGCGCATCGTGGTGTGAACGCAGACATCGGTGGTGATGCCGGTCAGGATGATGTTGGCGATGCCTTTCGTCCGCAGGATCAGTTCCAGATCGGTGGCGCAGAACGACCCCTTGCCGGGCTTGTCGATGATGATCTCTCCCGCTGCGGGATAAAGGTCGGGGATGATGTCCCAGCCCGCCTCGCCCCGGATCAGGATCTTGCCGCAGGGACCGGCGTCGCCGATGCCCGCGCCGATCTGCTGCGACCGCCAGCGTTTGTTCGGCGGCAGGTCGGAGAGGTCAGGCCGGTGGCCTTCGCGGGTGTGGATGATGGTGTAGCCCTTGGCCCGCATGGCCGAGAGGACATCCTTGATCGGTTCGATCGGGGCGCGGGTCAACGAGATGTCGTAGCCCATCGTATCGACATAGCCGCCGGGGCCGCAGAAATCGGTCTGCATGTCGATGATGATCAGGGCCGTATTCTCGGGGCGGAGGTCGCCGTTCCAGGGCCAGGCATAGGGTTGGCTGGCAATCGTGGTCATTCGGCGGCCTCCTGTTTGGGTTGCCCGAAAACGCGGGTGGGCGCGGGGAAGCCGCAGGTGGTGCCGTCGGTGATGCGAACGGTATCTTCCCAAGGCAACCGGTAAGCCCCGGCGGCGAGGTCGGTCATGTAGGTGTAGGGGCAGTCCTGCGCGCCGCCCTTGACGGCGACGTAGCCGCGATGGCCGAACTGGTAGGGGTTGTTTTCCACGCCCCAACCCGCCCGTGCCTCGCGCACAAGGTCGGGGCGGACCTCGGCGGTGATGATCTCGTCCACCCGGCCGGTGGTGCCGTGCGCGATCACCGTTCCGTCAAAGTTGACGATCATGGCTTCGCCCATGCTGTCGAAGGTCCCGTCCGAGCCACACATGCAGACATTGGCGGTGACCATCAGGTTGCAAAAGCTGTTCGACTGGTTGGTGAAGCGCCAGCTTTGCCGGATCGGCGCGGTATAGCCTGCGGTGCGGATCATCACCTCGGCCCCCTTGTAGGCCGCCTCGCGCGACATTTCCGGGAACATGCCGTCGTGGCAGATGATGAGGCCGATCTTGGCACCCTTTGGCCCGGTGCAGACCGGGACGCCCAGATCGCCCGGCTCCCACGGTTCGACCGGCACCCAGGGGTGCATCTTGCGGTAGTAAAGCTGCACCTCGCCCTTGTCGTCGATGATCAGGCCGGTGTTGTAGGGATTGCCGGCGGGGTTATGCTCGATGATCGAAAAGCAGCCCCAGATCGCGTTGTCGATGCAGGCCTGTTTCAGGGCCGCGACCTCGGGTCCGTCCATCCGGCACATGATGGCCGGGTTGGTGTCCATCGACAGGCCGTGCAGCATGTATTCGGGGAACACCACCAGATCCATCGTGCCAAGGTTGCGCCGGGCCTTGGCGACCAGTTCCACCACCCGCGCGGTCTGGCGGGCAAGGTCGGCGGGGGTGACGGTGACCGGCAGTTGCAGCTGCACAAGGCCGATCACGACCCCGTCTTCCGATTTGTTCAGGCCGCCCAGACCGCTCATGTGCCGCTCCTATTTGGTGATGCTCAACTCGGCGGGCGCGCCTTGCATGGCGCGTTCCGGCGAGGAGGTTGCGATCAGGAGGCCCAGCGTCAGCACATAAGGGGCCGCGAAGAACAGGTAATAGCCTTCGGTCACGCCCACCGATTGCAGCGCTGGCCCAAGCGCGCCGGCGCCGCCAAACAACAGCGCCGCCCAGAAGCAGTTGATCGGGTTCCAGCGGGCGAAGATCACCAGCGCGACCGCCATCAGGCCCTGGCCGGAGGACACGCCCTCGTTCCAGCTACCGGGATAGTAGAGCGAAAGATAGGCACCTGCGATACCGGCCAAGGCACCGCCCGCTGCGGTGGACAGCAGGCGCACGCGGTCGGCGTCGATGCCCATGGCGCGGGCGGCATCGGTGCTGTCACCCACGACGCGGATCACAAGGCCGACGCGGGTGGAGCGGAACATCCACCACAAGAATACGGCAAGAACGGCCCCAAGCAGGAACAGCACGTTGACCTGAAGGGCGGCCTGCACCTGCGGCAGATCCGACCAGCCGCCAAGCGAAATCGACGGCAGCTTTGGCGCGACGGGCTGGATGTAGGGCTTGCCGAAGAAGTAGGCGAGCCCGGTCCCCAGCAGCATCAGGGCGATGCCGATGGCGATGTCGTTGACGCCCTTGAACTTGCAGATCCAGCCGTGGACCAGGCCGAAGATCACCCCGGACAGCGCCGCCGCCGCCACCCCGATGAAGGGTGACCCCGTCTCAAAGGCAACGGCATAGCCAGACATCGCGCCGAAGATCAGGGTGCCTTCGAGGCCAAGGTTGATGCGGCCCGAGCGTTCGGTGACGCATTCGCCCAGCGAGACGAACAGGAAGGGCGTCGAAACGCGGATCGCGCCGGCAAGGATTGCCAGCGGCACACCCCAAAGGCCGATATCCACCGGGTCCATCAGCGCCCCTCCCAGTAGGTGGCGGTAAAGATCCTGAAGCGGCCATAGGCGGTTTCGGACAGAAGGATCGCCACGAAGATCATGCCCTGAAAGACAAGGATCGTGGCATCGGGCAGGTCCATCCGGCGCTGGATGAGACCGCTGGAGGCGGCGAACCCGCCCAACAGGATCGCCACCGGAATGATGGCCAGCGGGTTGTGCCGCGCCAGAAAGGCCACGAGGATGCCGGTGTAGCCATAGCCCGCGATCAGGGATGCGTTGGCCGAGCCATGCACGGCCGCGACCTCGAAAAACCCGCCCAAGCCGGCGAAAGCGCCGCCAAGCGCGGTGAAGCCGATCACCAGCCGCCCGACCGGCAGGCCCTGCACCTGCGCCGCGCGCAGGTTGTCGCCCGCGATGCGCGCGGCAAAGCCAAGCGTCGTGCGCTCGATCAGCACCCAGCAGGCGATGCAGGCGAGGATGCCGACCAGAACCCCCCAATGCGCCGCAATCAGTGGCATTTCACCCACGCGCAGGCTTTCGGTCAGCGGCAGGGTCGAGGGTTTGTTCAGGCTTGCCGGGTCGCGGAACGGGCCTTCGACCAGGTGGTTGAAAAGCGCGATGGCGATGTAGGCCATTAGAAGCGAGGCGATGGTTTCATTCACCCCACGCTTGATCCGCAGCGCGCCGACCGTGGCGATCCAGCCGCCGCCACACGCCATCGCGGCAAGCGCCATCAGGCCAAGGGCCAGGGCCGGGGGCCAACCTGCCACGACGGCTCCGGCCACGGCGGCGGCCAGCCCGCCAAGCACAATCGCGCCCTCGCCCCCGATCACGACCAGGCCCAGACGGGCGGGCAGGGCGACGCACAGGGCGGCGAACAGCAGGGGCGAGACTTGTGACAGGGTGTTCTGCCAGGAAAACGCCGTGCTGAACCCGGCCGTCCAGACCAACCCGAAAAACGTAAGCGGCGATTTCCCGACCAGCAGAAGGAACAGGCTGAAGGCCAGAGATCCCGCCAGCAAGGCTGCAAGCGGGATCAGGACGGCCTCGGACCGGGGCACGATCACGGACAGGCCTGTTGTCCGGGACCGTTGCGCCAAGGGGTCGGCCACGTTGGTCATGGTCAGCTCGTGGAGCCGAGGACGCCTTCGACCAGATAGCCGATGCTTTCGATCGCCACATCGGTTTCGACCAGGGCGGCGCCGGCGGGCACCACCTCGACGCCGGTGTTGTCCTTGAGCGGGCCTTTGTAGGCGGCAAAGCCTCCGGCCATGATCTCGGCCTTGGTTGCTTCGAACTGGGCGCGGCCGGCGTCGGACACGGCAGGGCCAAGCGGGCTCATCTTGATGAAGTTCTCGGCCAGACCGCCGCGCACGAAGTTGTCGATGGTGCCGCCGCTTTGCACGGTTTCGATCATGCCGGTGTAGACGCCGGCCCAGTTCCATTCCGCACCGGTCAGGTATTTGTCGCCCGCGAGCGCCGTCTGGTCGGCGTGATAGCCGCAGACAAAGGCGCCGCGTCCGGCGGCGGTTTCGCACACCACCTTGGGCCCGTCGACATGGCAGGTGATGACATCGCAGCCCTGATCACACAGCGCATTCGTCGCTTCGGCCTCTTTGACGGCCAGCGACCATTCGCCGGTAAAGATCACCTGGCAGGTGATCGTCGGATCGACCGACCGCGCGCCCAGCAGGAAGGAGTTGATGTTGTTCACCACCTGGGGGATCGGTTTTGCGGCGACAAAGCCGATCTTCTTGGTAACGCTGGCATGGCCGGCGGCGACGCCGTTCAGATATTGACCCATGCCGATATAGCCGAAGTAGGAGCCGATGTTGGCCGGGTTTTCCGGTGTCCAGAGCCCGCCTGCATGCTGGAACCGCACGTTCGGGAACTTGGGCGCCAGCTCTAGGATGTGGGGGTTGAAGTAGCCGAACGAGGTGGGGAAGATCAGGGTCGCACCATCGAAGTTGATCATCGATTCCATCGTGTTCTGCACGTCGATGGATTCGGGCACGTTTTCCTCTTCCAGAACCGTTACGCCGGGCATGGCCTTTACGGCGGCGGCGCCCTCGGCATGTGCCTGATTGTAGCCGAAATCATCCTTTGGGCCGACGTAGATGAAGCCGACGGTCAAGGGCGTCTGCGCCAGTGCAGATCCTGCCCCAAGGACACCGCCCATCGCAGACACGCCTGCCAGCGCGGCAGATGATCCAAGGAATGTGCGGCGAGACAATACTTTGAAATCATTCATTCAGTTCGCTCCTGTCAAGGCTGTCTGGCCTGTCGCGGCCAGCGGGATCCGTTTCCTGACAAGGAGGCTAGGGTTTTTTATCGCTACTGACGTCTGCTATTTTTTCGCAAGAGTGGTGCAAAAAATGCAGCGGTCATGGGGCCGACTACGTCAGCGCCTCGAGAGCAAGGCCAAGGCTTTGTGCAAATCGCGCCGAGGCGACGGGCAGGGTTCGACCGCGCATCTGGCCAAGCAGCAGGTTGCCGGGGGGGACATCGCGGCCGGACAAGGGGCGCACGACCATGCCGGAGCCCGGCCAGACCCGCAGCCCGATCGGGATCTGGAAGGCGATTGCGTTTTCGTGCAGCACATAGTGGCGCATGAAATCGAAGGAATCCGCTTCGACCACCGGTGCGATGGCGCGTGATCCGCGCGCGGCGGCAGCGTCAAGCAGGTGGCGCACGCCGTATTGGCGGCTTGGCACCACATGCGGATGGTCAAGGCAGTCGCGCAGGCGCAACACCGGTTGTTCGGCCAGCGGATGGCCTTCGCGCATCAGCACATGGATGGTTTGCGGCACCGACATCTGCACTTCGAAGTCAACCAGCAGCACGGGTTCGAACACAAGGGCGATATCGCTGCGAAACGTGCTCAGGTCACGCTCGGCCGCCTCACGGTCGCGGACGCTGACCGAGAAGGTGACGCCTGGGTGGCTTTCGCGGTAGCGGGCGATCTGTTCGGGCATGAAGTAGGGGATCAACGCCTGCGAACAGGCCACCGACACATGCCCGCGCCTGATACCCGACAGATCGGCCACCTGGCTTTGAACCCGGCGCAGGTCCGACACCTGAACCCGGAAATGCTGGACCAGCAACTCGCCCGCGGGATTGAGCCGGACGCCGCGCGGCAGACGTTCGAAGATTTCCGAGCCGAATTCGTCCTCGAACCGCTGGATCCGGCGGTTCAGCGCCGAGGCGGTGATGTTCATGTCATCGGCCGCCTTGCGGATCGACCCGGCCCGCATCACCGCTTCGATGTAGGCAAAGTCCTGCAAGTGCTTCATCGTGCGTTCCATCCCGGCCGGTGGTGCGTTTTTTGCACCGCTTTTGTGAATTCTTAGCATTTGTATCGGGCGCTTTGAAGCTTAACCCTGTCGATGCCTGCAAGGATGCCGCCAAGAAGGACAGCCCGTGACCGACATAGCCCTGACAATCCCAGCGCTGCATGCCGCCTATGCGGCCGGAACACCTGTCGCGCGTGTCATCGCGCAGGTCTATGACAGGATTGCCGATGTGGGCGATCCGGCCATCTTCATCACGCTCATCGCGCAAGACGAGGTGCTTGCCGCCGCGATGGCCCTCGGCGCCTTTGATCCGTCCATGCCGCTTTGGGGGGTGCCGTTTGCGGTCAAGGACAACATCGACGTCGCGGGGTGCCTGACGACTGCCGCGTGCCCCGCCTTTGCCTATATGGCCGACGAGGATGCCTTTGTCGTGGCCCGGCTGAAGGCCGCGGGTGCCCTGTGCATCGGCAAGACCAACCTTGACCAGTTCGCGACCGGCCTTGTCGGCGTCCGCTCGCCCTACGGAGTGCCAAGGAACGCGCTGGATGCGGCCATCGTGCCGGGGGGGTCGTCGGCAGGGTCTGCCGTGGCGGTGGCGCAGGGGATCGTGACGCTGTCGCTTGGCACCGATACCGCCGGGTCTGGCCGTGTGCCGGCGGCGCTGAACAACATCGTGGGCCTGAAGCCCAGTCTGGGTGCCCTGTCCGCGACCGGCGTCGTGCCCGCCTGCCGCAGCATCGAGACCGTTTCGATCTTCGCGCTGACCGTGCAGGATGCGTGGCGCGCCTATCAGGTGACGTGCGCCTATGACCCTGGCGATGCTTATGCCCGCCCGTATGAGGCGCCCGCCCTTTCGCCCGCGCCACCGGTGCTGAAGGTTGGGATTCCCAGCCCGCAGAGCATCCGGTTCTTTGGTGATGCCGTTCAGTCCGCGTCCTTTGACGCTGCGGTCAGTCTGCTCGGGGCCGCTGGCGCCGTGATGGTCGAGGTCGATTTCGCGCCGCTTTATGCCGTGGCGGCGATGCTTTATGACGGGGCTTGGGTGGCGGAGCGATACACGGTGATCGAAGACCTGCTGAAGTCCGATCCCGAGGCGATCTTGCCCGTCACCCGAAAGATCATCTGCAAGGCGGAAGGCCTGAGCGCCGCAGATGCATTCCGCGGCATGTACAGGCTGAAGGAACTTGCGCGCATCGCCGAGCCACCGTTGGCGGAGTTGGACCTGCTGTGCGTGCCGACGATCCCGACGTTCTACACGCTGCAGGATCTGAAGGACGACCCGGTGACGCCCAATTCCAACTTTGGCACCTACACGAATTTCGTCAACCTGTTGAACATGTGCGCCCTTGCCGTTCCGACGCCTGCGCGCAGCGATGGGCGGCCGGGCAGCGTGACCCTGTTGGCCAAGGCCGGGCAGGACCATCTGCTGGCTGCCGTGGCGCTGCGGCTGGAGACGGCAGGGGAGCGCACGCTTGGGGCAACGCACTGGCCCGCGACGACGCACTGGCCCGCGACGACGCACTTGCCCGCGACGACGGACTTGCCCGCGACGACGCACTGGCCCGCGACGACGCACCCGCTTTCTTCGCTGCCACCGAAGGACACCATCACCATCGCAGTCTGTGGTGCGCACATGTCAGGTCTGCCGCTGAACGGCACCCTTGTGGCGCGCGGTGCGGTCTTTGCCGGCACGGCCCGGACCAATGCGGATTATCGGTTCTATGCCTTGCCCGGCGGCCCCCCGCATCGTCCTGGCCTGATCCGGGTGAAGCCGGGCCACGGGGCCGAGATCGCGCTGGAGCTTTGGGCCATGCCGCTTGCCGCGTTTGGCAGCTTCATGCAGACGATACCTTCACCGTTAGGGATAGGCACGGTGCAGCTTTCCGACGGCCGGACTGTCTTTGGCTTTCTTTGCGAAACCCGGGCCGTCGACGGCGCACGCGACATTACCGACTTTGCCGACTGGCGAAAGTTCATCGACCATAAGGGGTGAGATCCTGCCGTCAGGCGGCCGATTCTCTGACAAATGTGCTGTGCGCGAGAGGCGTTCGGTTGACCCCTGTCATCGATCGGACCACTTTTGCACAAGCCGCCGCATCTTCTGGTCTTACCGGCATGGGCGGGGTTGGAAAGACCTCGCTCAGTTGCGCGGTGGCGCCGGGTCTGGCGGATGCGGGCAAGCGGGTCTTGCTGGTCAGCACCGATCCTGCTTCGAACCTGGGCGAGATGCCGAGTGCAAGACTTTCCGATCAGGCGACGCCTGTTCCCGGCGCGCCACGCCTGTTTGCCATGAACATCGACCCGGCCAAGGCGGCCAAGGCGTATCGGGCGCGGGTGATCGACCACCTTGGGCCGGAGGCGGGCGCCGCGCAAAAGGCGACCCTGCGCGAGCAGCTTTCCGGTGCCTGCACGACCGAGGGCAGGGCGACCCGGTTGCGGATGGTCTGGCGCGCGATCACGCAGCGGTTCTGGCACAACTGTCGCCAAACCTTGCCGCGCTTCCCCGCAGCGAGGTGCCGCAGCGGGCGTTCGATATGGTCGGGCTGCCAGCGTTGCGCGCACTCTGTAGGGCGGACGAGATGGCGGAGGACAGAGCGGCGCTCCCGCCAGACACCGACGAACCCGGCCTTGCCGCGATGGTGGATGATCTGGCAAACACCGGTCGCGGGTTGGTCATGGTGACGGGCAACGGCGGGGTGCGCAAGACAACCGTTGCCGCAGCCTTCGCGGTGGGGTTGGTCAAGCGCGGGCATCAGGTGCATCTTGCGACGACAGACCCAGGGGCACATGTGGCGCTGGTGATGGACGGCAACCTTTCCGGCCTGACTGCCGACCGCATCAACCCGGTTGCCGAAACTTCCCGGCATGTCGAAAAGATCATGGCCGCCAAGGGGCATGATCTGGATGCAGCCGACCGCGCCTTGATGCTGGAAGACCCCGACTCGCCTTGCACGGAAGACGTGGCGGAGTTCCATGCCTTCTCGCGGATCGTCGCAGAAGCCCGCAGTGCTCTTGGGGTGGCCGCCGTGACCCAGCAGAGATCCTAATCCACCGATTTTCAGAACAAATTTCTGGGTGAACCGCCGGATACCTAAGGTCATCGCAGGCAGTTCCACCGCAGGAAGGACCAAAGCGATGACTGACGACATGCTTCATGTCATGGAGTGGCACAACGGCGACAAGGATTATTCGCCGTTTTCCGATGCCGAAATGAAGCGGCGGCAGGACGGTATGCGCGGCTGGATGGCGAAGAACGATGTCGATGCGGCGCTGCTGACCTCGTATCACTGCATCAATTACTATTCGGGTTGGCTTTACTGCGCGTTCGGGCGGAAATACGGGATGGTGATCACGCCGGACGCGGCGACCACGGTTTCGGCCGGGATTGACGGCGGACAGCCGTGGCGGCGCAGTTTTGGCAACTCCATCACCTATACCGACTGGCGGCGTGACAATTTCTACCGCGCCATCCGGCAGTTGACGCCGGGGGTGAAGCGGTTGGGGATCGAATTCGATCATGTCAACCTCGACTATCGCAAGGCGCTGGAGGCGGCGCTGCCGGGGGTGGAGTTCGTGGACATCGCTCAAGCGTCGATGTGGATGCGGGCGATCAAGTCAGCCGAGGAGCACGCGCTGATCCGCACCGGGGCACGGATTTGCGACCTGGGCGGCTGGGCGGTCGCGGGGGCGGTCAAGGCGGGCGTGCCGGAGCACGAGGTGGCGATCGCCGGCACCAACGCGATGATCCGCGCAATTGCAGCGACGTTTCCCTTTGTCGAGCTGATGGACACCTGGACATGGTTCCAGTCGGGCATCAATACCGACGGGGCGCATAACCCGGTCACGAACAAGACGGTGAAGGCGGGCGAGATCCTGTCGCTGAACACCTTTCCGATGATCTTTGGGTATTACACCGCACTGGAGCGGACGCTGTTCTGCGACCACGTCGATGATGCAAGCCTGGATATCTGGGAAAAGAACGTTGCGGTTCATCGGCGCGGGTTGGAGCTGATCAAGCCCGGCGCCAAGTGCAACGAGATCGCGCTGGAGCTGAACGAGATGTACCGCGGGTGGACTTTGCTGAAGTATCGGTCGTTCGGGTATGGCCATTCGTTCGGCGTGCTGTCGCATTATTACGGGCGCGAAGCAGGGGTGGAACTGCGCGAGGATACCGAGACGGTGCTGCAGCCCGGCATGGTGGTGTCGATGGAGCCGATGGTGATGCTGCCCGAAGGCGTGCCGGGAGCGGGGGGCTACCGCGAGCATGACATCCTGATCGTGACCGAGGACGGGGCCGAGAACATCACCGGCTTTCCGTTCGGGCCGGAACACAACATCATCCGCAATTGAGCCTTGCGACGCCGAGAAACAGGCCCGGAAAGAAGGCCCGGAGGTTTCCGGGCCTTTTCGTATGGCACCAGTAAAAATGGCCCCCGCGAAGGGGGCCAAGGGTCAGGGGAGCAATGGCGGTTCAGAATTCGGCGCGCAGGGCGTCGATGATGCCTTGGGTGCAGACCTGAAGCAGGATGTGGCCCTTTTCGACCGACGCCTCCTTGGGCGACGACAGGGTGCCGGAGCAGGGGGTCCATTCCCGTTTGACCGGGTAGACGTCGTAAGGCGGGAAGGTTGCCGGCGGGTGGTGAACGGCGCGGTCGAGGTGGACCAGTTCGGGGTGCAGGGCCAGCATCAGCGAGGTTTCCAGCACCCCGCCGTGTTCGACATCCCAACCGGGAAAGCCGCCGGGATAAAGCGTGGCGATGGCCTCCTTGTGGACAAAGTCCCAGTAGGACAGCACGACCACCTTGAGGTCGGTGATCCCGTCCCAGCGCAGTTCGCGCAGGGCTAGGTCGATCGCCTCGACGATGAACCACGAGTTTTCGAAATGGCCGTTCACAAGGCAGATCTTGCGCACACCGTGGCGGGCGAATTCCTTGACCACGTCCTTGAGCGCGGCCACGAGGGTGGCACCGTCAAGGCTGGTGGTTCCGGGCATGTGGTTGCCACCGCCCGATTTCTGGTGCGACTTGTAGCCGTAGGTGAAGGGGGGCGCGACAAGGCCGCCGATCTCGGTCGCGACGCGGCGGGCGAATTCGGTGGGCAAGAGCACATCGACATGCAGCGGCATGTGGTGGCCGTGCTGTTCCATCGACCCGATGGGGATCAGGATCGGGGTCTGGCCGGTGCTGACAGCGGCGTCGTAATCGGGCCAGGTCAGTTCCGAGGCGAAGGCGGTGGCGTGTTTCATCAGGTGCCTGCAATTCGAGGAGATGCCCTGAAATGTAAGTTGCGGGCGGTGCATAAGGAAAATAGATTGTCGCAATCCTTCCATTGCGAGGGCAAATGCATGGCGCTGATCACCAACCTGCCGACAGACCTGCTGCGCACCTTTATCGCGGTGGTCGAACTTGGCGGCCACTCCAAGGCGGGCGTGGTGCTGGGCCGCAGCCAGCCGGCAATTTCGCTGCAGATACGGCGTCTTGAAGAGATCGTGCGATCACCGCTTCTGGTGCAGGAGGGGCGGGCGATCCTGCCGACCGCTGCCGGCGAGGCGCTGCTGTCGTATGCGCGCGAGATGGTGCGGATCAACGACGAGGCGGTGCGGTATTTCCACCGGTCGGACGTGAACGGCGTGCTGCGGATCGGGCTGCCCACGGATTATGCGGTGGCATTCCTGCAAAACACCCTGACCGGGTTTCACCAGCGCCACGCCGAGGTTGATCTGGAGATCCACTGTGATCTGAGCCGCGAGTTGCACCAGCAACTGCGGTCGGACAGTCTTGATATCATCGTGGCGACAATGCCGGCGGTGCGGATGCCTTATCTGTCGCGGGCCTGGGTCGAGCAGCCGATCTGGGCGGCGTCGGCTGACGTGGAGCTTGCGCCGGATCGGCCGGTGCCGCTGGGGGCGCATCTGGAAGGGTGTGATTACCGGTCGCGGATGATCGACGCGCTGGATGCCAGCGAGCGGCGTTGGCGCATCGTCTATACCGGGCCGGGGATTTCGGGCCTGCAGAACGCGGTTCTGAACGGCATGTGCGTGACGGCGCTGACGCAGGCGACGCTGTTGCCCGGGATGCGCGAGCTGGGCGAGGCGGAAGGATTTCCGAAGCTGGAGCCGCTGCGGATCGGGCTTTTCTACAAGCATCCGCGGTTGTCGGCGGCGGGGTTGCAACTGGTCAGCGATCTGGTCGCCAGCCTTGAGGGCGTGGGCTCCGGCGTGCGCATGTTGCCAAACTGATCAAAACGCAGGCAGCATAACGGGTGCTTATCAATCCATTTCAAGAACGGATTTTGTCTGTCTCCCCCTTTCTCCTAACGTGGCGTCAATAGAACATATCCACAATCGACGGGGAACCGGGACATGACAACCGAGATCACATCGCACGGCCTGACGCGCCGCTCGCTGCTTGCCACGGGGGCAGCGGTTCTTGCCACCCCGATGCTGTCGCGCCGCGCCTTTGCCGCACCGACCGAATTGACCATGCTGGCCTGGTATGGCCACGCCGAGCCGGACATGGTTGCCGAGTTCGAGGCCGAGAACAACGTCAAGTTCGTGCCGAAATACTATACCGGCGGCGACAACATGCTGGGTCTGATCTCGCAATCGCCGCCCGGCACCTTTGACATCATCCTGTCGGATGCGGAATACGTTCAGGCGCTGAACGCGGCAGGTTATGTCGAAGAGCTGGACCCGAACGATTACGCCATCGGTGACTTCTTCCCGGAATTCCAGCAGTTCCCCGGCAACTGGGCGGACGGCAAGCTGTTCTCGCTGGTCACACGCTTTGGTTTTCTGGGCGTAGCCTACAACACTGACGCGCTGACCGAGGCGGAAGCCTCCACCTACAACGCGTTCTGGGATCCGCGCCTGACCGGCAAGGTCGGCCATTTCGACTGGCACCTGCCGAACCTTGGTCAGATGAGCCTGCTGGCTGGCAACGCCTCGCCTTACGACATCGACGAGGCGGCCTGGGCTGCGGTGCAAGAAAAGACCATGTCGCTGCGTCCGCAGATCGGCGGGTTCTTCGACTACGGTGGCACGTTCTCGTCCTTGAATGACGGGCAGATGCTGGCGTTCTGTGGCATCGGCGACTGGATCACCGGGGTTCTGGAAAAGAATGGCGCCAAGGTGAAGTCGGTCATTCCCGAAGAGGGCGGCTTGCAGTGGTCGGAGTGTTTCTCGATCGGCAAGGGATCGACCAAGGCTGACTTGGCGAAGAAGTGGATCCAGTACATCACCTCGGCCAAGGGTCAGGCGAAATCGGCACAGATGGCGGCCTATCCGGCGCTGATCCCGAACCAGAAGGGTTGGGAAGTGCTGCAGGCCGAGAACCCCGACGAGGCCAAGCGCCAGGGCATGACCAAGGACGCGGGCAATGCGATGGACATGATCCGCGCGGGCCGCATCAAGTATCGCCAGTGGCCGATCCAGCAGGATCTGGAAACCTGGAACGACTTCTGGTCGGAATACAAAGGCGCCTGAGGCGCGTGGGGCGGGCCGTTCGCGGCCCGCCCTTTTTCGTGAAGCGAGGCCCGACTTCCCCGATAAGGATTTGTGCCACCCATGCGACGCCCGGTTTCCCTGTATGGCCTGACCTTTTCGCTGCCGCTGCTGATCTGGCAGTTGCTGTTCTTCGTGTTTCCCTTGCTGTTCCTTGTCGCGCTCAGCTTCTGGACGGTGAAGAACTTTGTGATGTCGCCGGACTTCGACACGGTGAACTGGACCACGATGTATGGTCGCGCGGTGTTCTGGCAGGCCTATGGCGCGACTTTTGCGCTGGCAGCAGGGGCGGCGGCGCTGACCTCCATCCTCGCGTTTCCCTGCGCCTATGCCATCGCATTCAAACTGTCGGATACCGCGCGGCGCTGGGCGGTGTTCCTGATGGTGATCCCCTTCTTCACCAGCTACCTGGTGCGGGTCTATTCCTGGCAGATATTCCTGTCGGACAACGGCATCATCAATGTCATGCTGGGGTGGATCGGGCTTGGCCCTTATCCCCTGCTGAATACGGTAGGCGCGACGATGGTGGGCTACCTGACGCTCAGCTTTCCCTTGGTCGTGCTGTTGCAGTTGTTCAGCCTGGTGTTCATCGACCGCACCCTGATCGAGGCGGCGCACAACATGCGCTGCGGGCGGGTGCGGACGGTGTTCGAGGTGGTGATCCCCTCGGCGCGCGTCGGTCTGGTGATTGCCGCGCTTTTTGCCTTCATCCTGTCGTTCGGTGATTTCGTCAGCCCGATTTACCTTGGCGGCGGTGATCCGACCACGCTGTCGATCCTGATTACCGACACCACGAAATCCGGCCAGCAGTGGCCCCGCGCCGCCGTGATCGCGCTGACGATGATCGGCACGCTTATGGTGGTGGCCTTTGCCGCAGTGCAGTTCGCTTACAAGGGGAAGACGAAATGAGCGGGTCGGGCGCCGAAAGCATCAACCGCAGCCGGGGCGTCGATTGGGCGCTGAAGGGCTACATCCTGCTCGCCTATCTGTTCGTGTTTGCGCCAATCGCGGCGAGTTTCGTGTTCTCGTTCAACTCGGACCGGTTCCCGTCGATCCCGCTCGGCAGCTTTTCGTTGGAGTGGTATGAGGCGGTGGCAGCGGATCCGCTGGTCTGGCAGGGCTTGCGCAATACGCTGGTGGTGGGCGTGGTCGTCGGGGTGATCTCGACCCTTTTGGGGTTCGGGGCGGCCTACACCGACTACCGCTACAAGTTTGCGGGCAAGCAGGTGTATCTGGCGCTGGCGCTGCTGCCGCCGACGATCCCGGTGATCATCCTTGGGCTTGCGATGCTGGCCTATCTTTCCCGCATCAACCTTTCGGGCAACGCGCTGTCGGTCATCATCGCGCATGTGGTGGTCTGTGCGCCCTTTGCGATGGCGATCATCCGGTTGCGGCTTTCCCAGATGGACCCGGCGCTGGAGCCCGCGGCGTGGAACCTCGGCGCGTCGGAGTGGAAAACGATGCGGCATGTGATCGTGCCGTTCACCAAGCCTGCGATCCTTGGCGCCTTGTTCATCACGATGGCGGTGTCGTTCGACGAATTTGCGGTGGCGTGGTTCGTGTCCGGCCTGAACGAAACCCTGCCGGTCAAGGTGCTGGGCTTCCTGCAAGGGCAGGTCAGCCCGCGGATCAACGCGATCGGCACCTTCGTCTTCGTCCTATCCATGACCCTGGTGATCCTGGCGCAGCTTTTGCTGTCGGGCAAGGGTGCCAACGACCGCGCGCCCGCGGATGACAAGGAGTAGATCATGCAACGCGACACGCTGGTTTCGTTCGAAGGTGTGGTGAAGCGGTTCGGCTCTTTCGTGGCCGTGCAGAAGATGGATTTCGAGATCCGCAAGGGCGAGTTCCTGGCGATCATGGGATCGTCGGGCTGTGGCAAGACTACGACGCTGCGGATGCTGGCAGGGCTGGAGGCGCCGAGCGAGGGGGTGATCCGCCTTTCGGGCAAGCCGATCAACGACCTGCCGACCTGGAGCCGCGATACGCCGATGGTGTGGCAGAGCCTGGCGCTGTTTCCGTTCCTGAACGTGCGGGAGAACGTCGAGTTTGCCCTCAAGATGCGGGGTATCGGCAAGGTCGAACGGCGGCGTCGGGCTGAACAGTGGCTGGACCGGATGCAGATCACCGAGTTTGCCGACCGCAACATCGCCCAGCTTTCGGGCGGCCAGCGGCAGCGTGTGGCGCTGGCCCGGTCGCTGGTGGTGGAGCCGGAGATCTTGTTGCTTGATGAACCCCTGTCGGCCTTGGACGCGGCGTTGAAGGTGCGGATGCAGTCGGTGCTGAAGACGCTTCAGCGCGAAACCGGGATCACCTTTGTCTACGTGACGCACAGCCAGTCGGAGGCGTTCTCGATGGCCGACCGCGTGGTGATCATGAGCCGCGGGGTGATCGAGCAGATCGGCACGCCGCAGGAAATCTACCGCGCGCCGCGCACCCGCTTTGTGGCGGATTTTCTGGGGTCATCGAACCTGTTCAGCGGCAGGGTGCGGCCGGGAGCGGCCGGGGGAGTGGAACTTGAAACGCCTGCCGGCGCGCTGAAACTGGGGGGGGACGGGGTGATGCCCGCAGATGGCACCACGGCCACGGTGACGGTGCTGGACACCAAGACCCATCTGAGCGTGACCCCGCCCGCACGGTCGGTGAATGTGGTGCCGGTTCGGGTGGTGGGCGAAGAGTTCGTGGGCGCCACCGCAACGGTTTATCTGGAAACGCCGCAGGGGCAGGAAATCCGGGTGCAGAAGGGGCATGACGAACTGGCTGATCTGCCGCTTGGGATCGGTCAGGACCTGTTCGCCTGGTGGGAGCCGAAGGATGGCCACCTTGTCGCCGAAGCCTGAGCGACACCCCGAGAAACGGAGACCGAACGGATGAGCCACATCTTCATCAGCGCAGGCGGAATGAGCCAGCGGCAAATCGACGCCTTGCCGCTGCGCGGGATGCGCGCGATGGTGCGCAGGGTTCTGGCGCGCCTTCAGGTGATACAGGCATGACCCATCAGCCGGCTCGCGACAGCTTTGCCGCCACCAGCGCAATCATCCCGCGCGGCGTGGCGCATGTGGCCCTGGCCGGCCCGGTGCGGACGCGGGAGTTCGCGTTCCTGACCTTGCCGCGGTTCACGCTGCTGGCCTTCAGTTCGGCGGTCGATCCCTTGCGGATCGCCAATCAGTTGACCCAGCGCCCGCTCTATCACTGGCGCGTGGTCAGTCTGGATGGGCTGCCGGCCGAAAGCTCTGCCGGGATCCGGATCGAGGCGGATCAGGGGCTGGTTCCGGTTGGGCGTGACACCACGGTGATCGTGTGCTCCGGCACCGACGCGACACAGGCGGCGGACCGCAAGGCGCTGGCGTGGCTGCGGGATCATTCGCGCCGGGGCGGGGTCTTGGGGGCGGTCTGCACCGGGGCCTATACGCTGGCGCGGGCGGGGCTGCTGGACGGCGATGCCACCACCGTGCATTGGGAAAATCAGGCCGCGTTCCGCGAGTTGTTCGACATTGAGCCGCTGCAGCAGATCTACGTCATGGGGCGGCGGCATTTTTCCTGTGCCGGGGGGGAAGCCGGGGTGGACATGATGCTGGCCCTGATTGCCGAGGATCACGGGCAGAAGCTGGCCGATGCGGTTGCCGAAATGTGCCTGCATTCGCGCCGTCGCGAGGCGGTCACAACGCAAAAACGGGTGTTCACCGCCCCGATGCGGGTGCGCAATCCAGATATCGCGCGGGTGATTGCCGCCATGCAGGTCAACATCGCAACCCCGCTGGAGCAGGAGGCCCTGGCCCGAGTCTTCGGCAAGACGACCCGGCATCTGGAGCGGACCTTCAAGGCGGTGACCGGGCAGACCCCGAAAAGCTTCTACCTCGGCCTGCGGTTGGAACAGGCGCGGGATCTGTTGGCGGAAACCGGCATGTCGATCCTGGATGTGGCGATTGCGACGGGCTTCAACTCTCGGGGGAGTTTCACGAAATCGTTCCGCCGCTGCTTTGGGCAATGTCCGACGCAGTTCCGCTGAGGCAGGGCTGGCACCGCCATCATTCCGGCACTGCAGGTCTGGACATTGCCGCGCCGATTGAAAACTATTGACGGATCGGTGGCGCTTGGACTCGACGGTGAGTTCGGGTGGCCCTGGCCCGCAGTTTCGGACAGCCCTGAATGGACAGCCTTCCCCGCATCGCTCTGGCCCTGATCATCGGGGCTGCCGGAGGGTTTGGCTTTTATCTGCTGGGCTTGCCGCTGCCGTGGATGCTGGGCGCGCTGTTTGCGACGATGACCGCGTCGGTGGCCAATGCGCCGGTGATCGCGCCGGCCCGGATCAGGTCTGCGGTGGTTGCAGTGATCGGCGTTCTTCTGGGGTCACGGTTCACGCCCGATGTGCTGCAACAGGCCAGTGCCTGGGGTGCGACGGTGGCGATCTTGATGGTGTATGTGGTGGCCGTGGCGCTGGTGGTGGTGCCGTTCTACCGCTTTGTCGGCAAGTTCGACTGGGTGACCGCCTATTTCGCCGGGATGCCCGGTGGGCTGACCGAGATGATCGAGATCGGCGAGGCGAACGGGGCCAAGCCCGCACCGATCATTCTGGCCCACAGCCTGCGTATCGTGGTGACGATTTCGCTGATCGCTTTCTGGTTTCGCATCGTGCAGGGGCATGACGTGGGTGCTTCGGCTGTGCGGACCGATGCGGCGCTGTCGTGGCTTGATGCGGGGGTGATGCTGGCATCGGCCGTTGCGGGCAGCGCGCTGGGGGGCTGGTTGCGGTTTCCCGCGCCGGCGTTTCTGGGCCCGCTGCTGGTGTCGGCGGTGCTGCACCTGACCGGGCTGACGGCGAGCGTGCCGCCGACCTTGCTGGTCAATGCGGCGCAGGTGATCCTTGGCACCGTTCTGGGCTGCCGGTTTCTGGGGATCAGCGCGCGAACGCTGGTTCCGGCGACGCTGTTGAGCATCGGGGCGACGGTGCTGACGCTGGGACTGGCGTTTGCGGGTGGACTGGCGATGCACGCCGTTGCCGGCAGCCCGATTGATCAGGCGCTGTTGGCGATGGCGCCCGGCGGTTTGACGGAGATGGGGCTGATCGCGCTGGCCATTCACGCGGATGTGGCATTCGTGGCCCTGCATCATGTGGTGCGGATATTGTTCGTGATCGTGCTTGCACCGCTGGCGTTCAGGGTGATCATCGGGCGGAGCGGCAGGGCAGGGCGGGGTTGACGGGCGCGGCCTCGCGCCCCAAACGAGGTCACGACACCCGGCTGCCCCGGACCCAGACGCCGCGCACCGCCCCGGCCGTGCCGATGCGGGTGACGCGGATCACGTCGGCGCGCGCATCCGGGGCAAGGTGGCCGCGATCGGCGAGACCCGCCGCAGCGGCAGGGGCTTCGGTCACGGTGGCGATGCCGCGCGCCGTGTCGCCCCACAGGTCACCAAGCATCAGCGCCGCAGACAGAAGCGAGGAGGGCACGTAGTCGGAAGAGACGATGTCAAGCAGATCGGCCTCGGCAAGCGTGCTGGCGGCGACGTTGCCGGAATGGCTGCCACCCCGGATAAGGTTGGGCGCGCCCATCATCACCTTGATCTGATGCTTGGCACAGGCACGGGCGGCGTCTTCCGTGGTGGGAAACTCGGCGAAATGGGCGCCGTGTTCGGCAGACCGGGCCACATGGGCAGGGTCGGTGTCATCATGGCTGGCCAGCACCGCGCCGTAGCGGCGGGCGGCGGCAACGGCGGCGGCTTCGTGCGCGGCCCCGTTGCGGGCCTTGAGTGCCTGCTGCGTGGCGACGTGAACCTCGAAATCGGCGGGGCTGATGCCGTGTTTGCCGATGACGTATTTCTCAAGCTGCTTCAGGTCGCGGAACTGCCGGTCGCCGGGGGTGTGATCCATCAGGCTGACGATGCCGATGCGGTCGGCAGGGCCGAACTTGTCCAACTCTTCGATCAGGGTTTCCGAGCAGATTTCGGCGCGCAGATGCAGGTAATGGCTGATCTTCAGCACCCCCTCGTCGCGCAGGCCAAGGATTTCGTCGGCCAGCGCACGGGCGTATTCGCCGTAGTTGGCCTTGGCGTTCGACACCACGGACCCGACACGCAGGGCATCGAACACCGTGGTGATCCCTACCGAGGCAAGTTCGGCGTCATGCGCGATGATGGCGGCAGCGTGGGGCCAGTTGACCTTGGGGCGCGGCTCGATATGGCGTTCGAGGTTGTCGGTGTGAAGCTCGATCAGGCCGGGCATCACAAGATCGCCGCCGCAGTCGATCGCACCTGCGGGGACGCCGGAGCCGGGGGCAATGTCGGTGATCAATCCGTCCACCATGCGGATCTGGCCGCGCAGGGTTTCGCCCGGCAGGACCAGCATTGCGTTGGCGAGGATGGTTTCAGCGGTCATCGGGGCGGTCCTGTCTTGCGCGGCGCGCGGGTTCGGGGTGGAAATGACATGCGCCCGTCACACCTGTGTGACATGGCCGGGCTAACGGGCTGGCATGGAAGACATGAAGCGATACGCTGTCTATTATGCGCCGCGTGCCGGCGGCTTTGCTACCCGGGCCGGAGAATGGCTGGCGGGGGGCGTCGATCTGCCGGGGTTGCCGCGAGCGGCCGTCGAGATCACCGGCGAGCCACGGCGATACGGATTTCACGGCACGATCCGCGCCCCGTTCCGGCCCGCCGAGGGTGCGGACGGCGTGGCGATCAACGAGGCTGTGGCTGCGCTGGCGGCGAAACTGGCGCCAGTTGTCTGCGAGGGGCTGGCGGTCGAGAATCTGCACGGGTTTCTGGCGCTGACGCCGCTTGGCTGCGAGGCGGCGCTGTTGGAGCTGGGAGCGGCTGTTGTCGAGGGCACCAACGGGTTGCGCGCGCCCCTGACCGACGCCGAGATTGCCCGCAGGCGGCCAGACCGGCTTTCGGCGCGGCAGCGGGTCTTGCTGGATCACTGGGGCTATCCGCATGTGATGGAAGAGTTCCGGTTTCACCTGACCCTGACCGACCGTTTGCCCGACGCCGAGGCCGCGGTGGTTGCGGCTGTGCTTGGCGCGTGGGTCGCGCCGCTGCTGCCGCGCCCTTTCGTGATCGAGGATCTGTGCCTGTTCGGTGAGGATGCGGGCGGGGCGTTTCACCTGCTGCATCGTCATGCGCTGACCGGCTGAAGCGCCGCAAGCAGGCGTGCGATGCCTTCGGCGGGTGTGGCGTCGTTGACGACCGTGGTGGCCGCAATTCCGTGGGGCAGGGTGAAGGCGGCGCGCGACAGGCGGGCCGCGATGTCACAGACGGTTTCGCGGCCACGGGCGGCAAGCCGGGCGGCAAGGACCGCGTCAGGGGCCGTGACGAGGATCACGCGCAGGTTCGGAAAGACGCTGACAGCTTGCAGCAGGGCGGCGCGGCTGCCGTTGAAAACCACGTCATTCAGGCCGGTGATCTGGTCGCGCGGGATGCCGTAGCGCAGGCCGTGCGCGTCCCATGTCAGGGCAAAAGCGTCTTTGGCGAGGCGCGTTTGAAATTCGGCTTCGGTCACGCCCTCGAAATCTTCACCCCCCGCTTCGCTTGGCCGGGTAATGACGCGGCGAACGAGGTGCAGGTCGGGGCGGGCCGCCAGCGCGCCGGAAAGCAGCGTGTCCTTGCCCGCGCCCGATGGGCCGACGACCGCAAAGATCATGCCGCGGCCCTTGGGGTGAAGCCGGTCACGTCGACAAGGCGGTCACAGACGCGGGCGCGGGCGGATTCGTCATGGAAGATGCCGAGGATGGCGGCGCCGCGGGCCTTGGCCTCCTGTATCATCGACAGCACCACCTCGCGGTTGGCGGCATCAAGGCTCGCGGTCGGTTCATCAAGGAGCAGGGCCGGGTAGGGGTGGGCAAAGCCGCGTGCGATGTTGACGCGCTGCTGTTCGCCGCCCGAGAACGTGGTGGGCGACAGGGACCAGAGCCGTTCGGGTATGTTCAGGCGCGCCAGCAGGGTCGCTGCGTGGCGTCGGGCCTGTTCGGCGGGTGTGCCAAGCGCCAGAAGCGGCTCTGCGACCACGTCCAGCGTCGGGACGCGCGGCACGACACGCAGGAACTGGCTGACGTAGCCCAGCGTGTCACGGCGCAGCGCGATGATCTGGCGCGGCGCGGCGGTGGCCACGTCAAGCGTGCCGACGATCAGCTTGCCTCCCGCTGCAAGGTAATTGCCGTAGACCATGCGCATCAGGGTGGATTTCCCGGCACCCGACTGGCCGATCAGCCCGACACATTCGCCGGGGTTCACGGTCAGGCTGGCCCCGGACATGACCGGGATCACCGCCGCGCCCTGATTGTGCAGGGTAAAGGATTTGGACAGATCGTGGATGCGGATCATCGGCTTACACCTGCAGGACGGAGGAGACGAGAAGCTGGGTATAGGCGTGCTGCGGGTCATCCAGCACCTGGTCGGTCAGCCCCTGTTCCACGACCCGGCCCCCCTTCATCACCATCAGACGGTGCGCCAGAAGGCGGACGACGGCAAGATCGTGGGTGACGATGATGACGGAAAGGCCAAGGTCACGCACCAGCCCGCGCAGCAGGTCCAGAAGACGCGCCTGCACGCTGACATCAAGCCCGCCGGTCGGTTCGTCCATGAACACAAGGCGCGGGCCGGTGACCAGGTTGCGGGCGATCTGCAGACGCTGCTGCATGCCGCCCGAAAAGGCGGTAGGGCGGTCGTCGATCCGGTCTGCGGCGATCTCGACGCGGCCAAGCCAATCGCTGGCCTTGTCGCGAATGCCGCCGTAATGGCGCGCGCCGACGGCCATCAGGCGTTCTCCCACATTGCCCCCCGCGGAGACGCCCATCCGCAGGCCGTCGCGCGGGTTCTGGTGGACATAGGCCCAGTCGGTGCGCGACAGCCGGCGGCGTTCCGTTTCGGCCATCGTCAGGGTGTCGCGGCCGTCATAGGCGACACGGCCAAGGTCGGGGGTCAAATGCCCGGCAAGGCAGGACAGAAGGGTGGATTTGCCCGAGCCGCTTTCACCGACGATGCCAAGCACTTCGCCGGGGAAAAGATCAAAGCTGACGTCGAGGCAGCCGATCCGGGAGCCGTAGCGTTTGGTCAGGCCGTCGACCTGCAAAAGCGGGGTGTCGGTGGTGGACAGGGGGGGCATCAGTGTCATGCCGAACCCACCTGCCGGTGGGCACCCACCCCCATCCTCTCCCCACGAGGGGGAAGGGAGCCTCCCTCCGCATTGGTGGGGGAAGGGTGGGGCCGGGAGTGAGCCGGGTCCGTCCCGAGGCGGCCGATGTGGCCGGCGGTGCGGCGGCCGCTGCAAAAGTCGGTGTCGGAGCAGACGAACATCCGCCCGCCCGCATCGTCGGTGATCACTTCGTCCAGATAACTGTGCTTGGCACCACAGAGGTCGCAGTCGTGCGGAGCCTTGGAGGCGTGAAACGGGTGGTCGTCGAAATCGAGGCTGACCACTTTGGTGAACGGGGGCAGGGCGTAGATGCGCTGTTCGCGGCCCGCGCCGAACAGCTGTATCGCGCAGTTGCCCGACAGTTTCGGATTGTCGAACCTGGGGATCGGCGAGGGGTCCATCACATAGCGCCCTTCCACCTTTACCGGATAGGCATAGGCGGTGGCGATCTGGCCGTGGCGGGCGATGTCTTCATACAGTTTGACGTGCATCAGGCCGTATTCCTCCAACTCGTGCATCTTGCGCGTCTCGGTCTCGCGCGGTTCCAGAAAGCGCAGGGGTTCGGGGATCGGCACCTGGTAGACGAGGATCTGGCCCTCGGTCAGGGGCGTTTCGGGGATGCGGTGGCGGGTCTGGATGATCGTCGCCTCGGTCGTGGCTTCGGTGACGGCAACGCCTGCGGTGCGCTGGAAGAATTTTCGGATGCTGACCGCGTTGGTGGTATCGTCCGCGCCTTGGTCGATGACCTTCAGACGGTCTTCGGGCACCAGGCAGGCCGCAGTCACCTGCACCCCGCCGGTGCCCCAGCCGTAGGGCATCGGCATCTCGCGGCTGGCGAAGGGCACCTGATATCCCGGCACGGCGATGCCTTTCAGGATCGCGCGGCGGATCATGCGTTTGGTCTGTTCGTCGAGGTAGGCAAAGTTGTAGTCAGACATGGGAAGCCCCCGACGAAAGGAATACGGTGTGACGGCGAACGAATGGCTGATCGTGCTGATCCCGCTGGCGTTCTTTCTGGCCGTGGCCGGGTATGTCATCCGACGCGAGCGGCTGAAGGACCGGCGCCGGAAATTGCTGTTCCGGGACGAAGGTGGCGGCTACGCCCAGGTCGAAATCGACGGCACGCCGGGACGGTCCGGCGGCGATCCGCGCGGCAGGTGGGATGCCAAGGTCGCGGTGGATGCGGATGGTGACGAGGGTGGAGACCGGGGTCATTCCGCGGCCTCCTGCATCGTCTGCGCCTCACGCCGCAGGCGCCGGACAAGCTCCAACTCGGCCTGGAAATCGACGTAGTGCGGCAGTTTGATATGTTCCAGAAACCCGGTCGCCTGGATGTTGTCGCAGTGATAAAGGACGAATTCCTCGTCTTGCGCGGGGGCCCCGGTGTTGTCTTCGCCCAACTCGTTCCAGCGCAGGCTGCGGTCCACGAGGCTCATCGCGATGGCCTTGCGCTCGGTCTGGCCGAACACCAGACCATAGCCGCGGGTGAACTGCGGCGGTTCGGTTTTCGAGCCTTTGAACTGGTTGACGGTTTCGCATTCGGTCACCTCGACCTCGCCGATCTCGACGGCGAAGCCAAGTTCGGGGATGTCGACCTCGACCGCGACACGGCCGATGCGCAGTTCGCCAACGAAGGCGTGGGTGCGGCCGTAGCCGCGCTGGGTGGAATAGGCCATCGACAGGACGAAGCCTTCGTCGCCACGCGTCAGGGCCTGCAGCCGCAAGGCGCGCGAGGCGGGCAGTTCAAGCGGTGCGCGCGTCAGGTCGATCGGGGTGGCATCGCTGGCGGCTGCCTCTTCGATCAGCCCGTCGCGGTTCAGAAAGCTGGCCACATGCGGAACCGGCTGGGTTGGGTTCGCATGTGCCACCGCTTCCTCCGGGGGAGGGGACAAGGGCGGTTCACCTTCAGCCATCAGCGCGAAATCGAGCAGGCGGTGCGTGTAGTCGAAGGTCGGGCCAAGCACCTGCCCGCCGGGAAGATCCTTGAAGGTCGCCGAAATCCGGCGGTCGAGGGTCATTTTCGCGGTATCAATCGGGTTCGAGGTGCCCAGGCGTGGCAGAGTGGTGCGATAGGCGCGGATCAGGAACACCGCCTCGATCAGGTCGCCGCGCGCCTGCTTGATCGCCAGCGCGGCCAGATCGGGATCGTAAAGCGAGCCTTCCGCCATCACCCGGTTCACCGCCAACCGCATCTGTTCGCGGATCTGGGCGACGGACAGTTCGGGCACGCCCCGATCGCCCCTGCGTTCCTCGGCCAGCCAGGCGTGAGCATTGTCGATGGCGCGTTCGCCACCCTTGACTGCGACATACATCAGATCGCCTCCACTCGGGTAGATCGGGGCAGTCCGGCAAACCGGGCGCCGCAGGTGAACAGGCAATCGAAGCCCAGCGGAAACTGCGCCCGGTTCGCGCGGAAGGCGGTGGTTTCAGGCAGGCTGAGCCAGGAAACTGTTTCAATCCCCGGTCCGGTCAGGCAGGCGCCGTGGGCGGCCAGACGGTCCACCTCGACGATCAGCGTGGCAGAACGGTCGGGATAATCGGGCGTGCCGATGCGAAAGTCGGTGACCGGCTGCAATGCATCCCAGGTGCCAAGGGCAAAATCGGCAGCCCCGGCCGCGACAAGGGGCGCGCCAATGTGAAACGCGATCCAGTTGCGCACCTCGGCGCAGTCTGCGGCACCGGCTAGGTGCAGCGGCGTGGTGGCATCGGCCAGCGTCAAAAGCGCCACTCCGGCCGCGACTGAAAGCGGCGGTGGTGGCGATGCGCCGGCGACCAGGTGAATGGTGCCGGGCCGCGCCATTGCCTCGAGGATGGCGCGGAAGGCTTGCGCAGATTGCTGGGGCGCGGCGGTGAAACCGCCTGTGAGGCTGGCTGCCGTCATTTGTCTTCTCCGCGGACGAGGGTGAAGAAATCGACCTTTGTCGTTGCTGCACGGGTGGCGCGGGTTGCCGTGGCCACGGCCGCCTCTTTGGCAAGGACGTCCACGATTGCCGCTCCGGTTTCGGGGGCGGCGTCGGTCTGCATCAGAGCGTCGACAATGGCCGCGCGCGTCGCGTGGGCCTTGTCGCGGCCCTGCACCCAGGCGTGACCGACCGGGCCGGTGGACAATTGCACCGAGGCGCGCGTGACCGTCATTTCGCCAAGGTTGAACGCCTCGCCCGTGCCGCCGATACGGCCCCGGACCATCACGGCGCCAACCTCTGGCGCGCGCAGGAAGCGGTGATCGGGCAGGGCGGGAAGCAATTGCGCCAGTCGCCCGGGCGCGGCTTTGGCCAGCACCGACATCCAGGTCTGGCGGTCTTTGGTCAGGGGCTCGGTCATCTGATCCTCAACAACTTGCGCACGTGCCTGCGGGCCTATACAACTAGACAAATACTACTGGCCGTGCCCCCAAGCGGCAATCGGAGAGTTGTGAATTTTTGGTGACAGGAACCTACCTTGGCAGTCTGGTCCGAGATCTCTGGCATGTTGCGCGACGAGATTGCCGGAGGGGCTTATCCTCCCGGGGCGCGCTTGCCGACCGAGGCCGTTCTGGCACAGCGGTTCGGCGTCAACCGCCACACCGTGCGGCGGGCGCTGGCGGACCTTGCGGGTCAGGGGCTCGTGCATGCGCGGCGGGGGGCGGGGGTTTTCGTGACCGCGCGTCCGACAGTGTATCCGCTGGGCCGGCGGGTGCGGTTTCATCAGATCATCGCGGCCGAGGGACGCACGCCGTCACGCCAGATCAGAAGCGTCGACACCCGCCCGGCGACGGCTGCCGAGGCGCTGGGGTTGGGGCTGGCGGCAGGGTCGCAGGTGCATGTCGTCGAGGGGGTGTCGCTGGCGGATGGCCAGCCTTTGGCCGCGTTCCGGTCAGTGTTTCCGGCAGCCAGATTTCCCGACCTGCCCGCCGCGATCCGCTCGCACGGGTCGATCACCGAGGCGCTGCGGGCCTGCGGCTTGCCGGACTATACCCGCGCCGAGACCCGGTTGACCGCGCAATCCGCGCCGGCGGTGCTGGCGCTGGCGTTGCAGGTGGCCGAAGGGTCGGCGGTGCTGCGGTCGGTCGCGGTCAATGTCGATGCGGGAGTCGTGCCGGTTGAACATGGCACGACCTGGTTTGCGGGCGAGCGGGTGACATTGACCGTGAGCCCGGACTAGCCGCCGTAGACGTCGAGAAAGGCTTCGGCCTTCAGGGTGCGAAAATCGACGAGGGCGCGACGCAGGCGCGCGTGATCCCAGTCCCACCAGGCGAGGGCCAGCAGGCGGTCGATGACCGGTTGCGAAAAGCGGGCGCGCAGCGGCGTGGCGGGGCAGCCGGCGACGATCATGAAGGGGGCAACATCCTTGGTCACGACCGCGCCGGAGGCGACGATGGCGCCGGTGCCGACGGTGACCTCGGGTTTGATGATCGCGCCGTGGCCGATCCAGCAATCGGGGCCGAGGGTGGTGCGGCGGGCGGCGCGGGCGGCGAGGAAGTCGGCATCGTCGGGCGTGTCGGGCCAGTAGTTGGTTGAGCGGTAGAGGAAGTGGTGCTGGGCTGCGTGGGTGAACGGGTGGTCGGTGGGTCCGATCCGGGTCATCGCCGCGATGTTGGAAAAGCGGCCCACCGTGGTGTTGGCGATATCGGCAAAGCGGTCGCAGTAGGCATAGGCTTCGAAGGTGGAGTTGAGGACGCGCGACCCCTCGCCCACCTCGGTCCAGGGGTCGAGACGGGAGGCCACAACCTGGGCCGTGGGGTGGATCGTCGGCCCGTCGGGCGAGAGGCGTGTCCCACCGTGGGACAGGGTTGTGGCGTGATGTTTTTCAATGGGTTGAGGGGCGGCGTTCAGCATTTCTTTACCTCTTGGCGCGGGAGTGGCGCGGTTCGCGGGGCCCGGAGGGGGCGTCGGCTGGAGGCGTTGGCGGGGGCGCTTCGCCCCCCCCCGCACCCCCAGAGAGTATTTCTGAAAAGAGCAAACCCCGGGGGTGGTGGGGGGACCGGGACGCGGCGGGTGCGTTTGCGGGCGGAGGGTCGGGGCTGGCCGAGACCGGGAAAGGTTGAGATGGGGGAAGGTGCACCTGCGTTGCGGGTGGGCAGGGCTTGGGTGTCCGGTGGCGGGCGACAGGGTGGCGCTGGAGGCAGGGGCGGGACCTGTGGTCTGGAAGCGGTGTCTTGAGGCGCGGTCGGGATGCGGTGTCTGGATGCGCGGTCGGGATGCGCGGTCGGGTTGCGCGGTCGGGTTGCGCGGTCGGGATGCGCGGTCGGGATGCGGTGTCTGGACGAGCGGTCTGGATGCGCGGTCGGGATGCGCGGTCGGGCGGTGGCATTGGTGCCTGGTGGTCGAGCCAAGGCAGGGGGCGCGGCGGGAGGCAGCGGGCTGAGCCTTGGGAGGGGTGGGGTCACGGCGGAGCCCCGCAAAGGCAGGAGTGCGGCGCGGAGGGTTGGGCGGCAACTGCGTGGAGCGCAGGGACGGTGGCTGTCGGTTCGGGTTGGAGGTGGCCCGATCGGGGTTGAACGGGGGTTTCGCAGAGCATGGGTGGCCCAAGCTGCACCGGGGGGTGAAGGGGATTGGCCTGAGCGGGGCGAGAATGAGAGGGGTGGGCCTGAGTGGCGTGGGACGGAGCGGGCGGGCCTGAGTGGAGCTGGCCCGAGCGGGGCGGGCCGGAAGGGGGGCTGGAGAGGGGGTGCTTGAGAAGAGCGGGCTTGGGAGAAGCGGGCCTGAGAGGGGCGGGGGCTGGACAGGGGCGGGCTGGACAGGGGCGGGCTGGAGAGGGGCGGGCTGGAGAGGAGCGGGCTGGAGAGGGACGGGCTGGAGAGGGACGGGGGCTGGAGAGGGGCGGGGGCTGGAGAGGGGCGGGCCGGAAGGGGGTTCGCCGGAGGTTAACTGGACCAGAAGGAACGCGCCCAAGGTGATCGCATCGGACAGGGACTGGCCCAAGCCGGACTGGCCCAAGCCGGACTGGCCCAAGCCGGACTGGCCCAAGCCGGACTGGCCCGAGTTGGACTGGCCGAAGTTGGACTGGCCGAAGTTGGACTGGCCCGAGTTGGACTGGCCCGAGTTGGACTGGCCCGAGTTGGACTGGCCCGAGTTGGACTGGCCCGAGTTGGAC
>JAUYQR010000002.1 GCA_030697175.1 Paracoccaceae bacterium
CACCACGGACGTGACCGGGACCGTGCAGCTGCCGGAAGGCACTGAAATGGTGATGCCGGGCGACAACCTGAAGTTCAACGTCGAACTGATCGCCCCGATCGCGATGGAAGAAAAGCTGCGCTTCGCCATCCGCGAAGGCGGTCGCACCGTCGGCGCAGGCGTGGTGTCGAAGATCATCGCCTGATCTTGGAAACGAGACCGTCCGCGGAAACCGCAAACGGGGGCGGCGCAGGCGTGGTGTCGAAAATCATCGCCTGATCCACCCTGCGACCCCGTGATCCGGACAGGCCGCCCCGAAAGGGCGGCCTTTTCCTTGCGGTGAATTCGTGAATGCAGGCCCGGCGCGATCTGTCCCGACGTCACGACTTCCAGACTTGGGAGTCCAGTGATGCGCCGGATGCGCCTGCACGCTTTACCTTGGTGAACTTGACCAGTTGCCGCAGCCCACCCGGCGCCAGGATGGCTCGCAGGTCACCACCGGTGCGGCGGAAAACCCGACGCTGATGATCGTGGCGCTGGCGATCCGTCAGGCCGACCACATCGCATCGGATCTGGCGGTCGGCACGATCTGACCGCCAGATCCCAGAAAGCCCTGGCGCGCCGGTTCGTCCGGCGCGCTTTTCGTCGTGTGCCGCATGGGTGTTGCGTCCTTGCAACGCGCAGCCGTTACCTGTGTGGCTATCTGGCGTGATTCGGGCCGTGAGCGTAATCATTCAAACAACGCAACGCTTTAATGTCAGGTAGATAAACATGGCACGTCTCCTTTCGATGGTGGTCGCAGCTTTCGCAGCGACCGCAGGGTCTGTCGCTTCGGCGCAGGAGTTCTACTTCGGGGGCGGCCTTGCCTATACCTCCGGCACGTCGGAGTCCGAATTCGCCAACTCGTCCGATCTTGACGCCGGAATGCTCTCCCTGATCATCGGTCAGCGCTTTGCGGCCGGCACCGGCTTCTGGGGCTGGGAAACCAACGCCGATCTTTCGTTCGGTTCTGAAACGAAAGAATCCTCCTTTGGCGCCGTCTGCTCGACGGATGGCGCGAACGGCCCCTACCTGTGCGAACACAAGGCCACCGTGCGCCTGGTCGGTGTCTACGGTGTCCCGGTCGGTGCGGGCACCGAAGTCTTCGGGTCGCTTGGTGTGGGCATGATGCTGGGCGACTACGCCGACAGCTCCTTCTCGGTCGAATCCGCCCGGACTTACGGCGCCACTGCGGGCCTTGGTCTCAGCCGCGATTTCGGCGGTGGCCTGACCGCGCGCGGCGAAGTGATCTACGACAGCTTCGACCGCAACAGCCAGGAATTCTACGACTCCACCTATTATGGCACCTCGCTGCGTATGGCGTTGATCCGCAAGTTCTGATCGGCCGCCGCGTCAAGCGCAAACCCGGCCCGCAGAGCGGCTCTGTCTCCTCATGGTCTGCCGGGCTTTCGGTGCAGGTCCATCAAGCTGATCCTGTTCGCAGGGTCAGCTTTTTGCTGTTGGTTTTCGGCTGGCCTTACGGTCTCGATCACGCAGGCCCGCACGCCTCGCTTGCCCGTGCGCCTTCTGTCGCGACCCTGCAGCGCCTGATCAAAGCGCACGACCGCCGTTTGCCGGGCCGCGACCACGGCCCGAAACTCTCACCCCCCGCAACCGCCGCATCCGGTGCGAGAATCCCTTGACCTCGCCCTGCGCCTGCCGTAACCGATGCCCCGCGTAGGGGTATAGCTCAGCTGGTAGAGCGACGGTCTCCAAAACCGTAGGTCGAGGGTTCGAAACCTTCTGCCCCTGCCACTTCCCGAACATGACACCTCCAAGGCCGCCTGCGGCCCTGACCCGCTTTGCACCTTGCTCCAAGGCAGCGCCCGCCAGCCTCACCCCCGGCGGGTTGGCGGGCGAAGCCTCCTTTCGCCCGGACCAACCCGTCCCGGCCCCGCGTCTGCCAGCTCCCAAGGCGGGTAGCATCCAAGGCGGGCAGGGGGCGTCAAAAGGTTAACGCTTCGTCACCTCGGTTGGCCAAGTCATTGATTTCATGTCTGGTGGCAAGGTGTCCCACCGTGGGACACCGGCTTTTCCCACCGCCACGCCCCCTGTCTCTTGAATTCTCGCCGCATCCGCCGTATCTCCGCCCTTGACCCTTATTGCCGGAACCCCTGTCATGGCCACCACGAACCCGCTCCAGTTTATCCAACAGGTCCGCTCCGAGGTTGCCAAGGTCGTCTGGCCCGCCCGCCGCGAGGTGGTGCTGACCACGATCATGGTGTTCATCATGGCCGCCCTCTGCGCCACCTTCTTCAGCCTGATCGACCTCGCGATCCGCACCGGGCTGACCGCAATCGTCGGGTCGTGACCGGTTTTCGGCCGGAAGCCTCTTGAAATGACGGCGGGCTGACGATAAGTCCCCCTCAACCAAAGGGACACCGGCGCGCATCGATTCGAGGTGCGCGCTGTTTTTTGTTCCGGGATCAGCAAATGCGGGCCCGGAAAAGTGGCCCCGAAAGATAGGAAGACAAAGACGATGGCGAAGCGCTGGTATTCGGTGAGCGTTCTCTCGAACTTCGAGAAGAAGATCGCCGAACAGATCAAGACCGCCGTCGCCGATGCCGGTCTCGAGGACGAGATCGACGAGGTGCTGGTCCCGACCGAAGAAGTGATCGAGATGCGGCGCGGCAAGAAAGTGACGTCCGAGCGTCGCTTCATGCCGGGCTACGTGCTGGTTCACATGGAAATGTCGAACAAGGGCTATCACCTGATCTCCTCGATCAACCGCGTGACGGGCTTTCTTGGCCCGCAAGGCAAACCGATGCCGATGCGCGATGCCGAGGTGAACGCGATCCTGAACCGCGTCGAAGAAGGTCTGGAAGCCCCGCGCAACCTGATCCGTTTCGACATCGGTGAAACCGTGCAGGTCACCGACGGCCCGTTCGAGGGCTTCTCGGGCATGGTCGAGGATGTGGACGAGGCGCACAACCGCCTGAAGGTCACCGTGTCGATCTTCGGCCGGGCGACGCCCGTCGAACTGGAATTCACTCAGGTCTCGAAAGGGAACTGAGGAACGCGTGGGAGGCGAGCGCCAGCATCCGCTGGTGACGGACCGGACCACTAAACCGCATCCCCCAATTCCGGGCCGGATGCAGTGAAAAAGGAGAAGGCCAGATGGCCAAGAAGATTATCGGCAGCCTCAAGCTGCAAGTCAAAGCGGGCCAGGCGAACCCGTCCCCGCCGGTTGGTCCCGCTCTGGGTCAGCGCGGCCTGAACATCATGGCCTTCGTGAAGGAATTCAACGCGAAGACCGCCGACATCACACCCGGCACGCCCACGCCCGTGATCATCACCTACTACCAGGACAAGTCGTTCAGCCTGGAGTTCAAGACCGCTCCTGCCGCGTTCCTGATCAAGCAAGCCGCCGGTCTGCCGTCGGTCGGCAAGCGCAACCGCACCAAGGGTTCGGTCAAGCCGGGCCACGCTGTTGCCGGTTCGATCACTGCCGCCCAACTGCGCAAGATCGCCGAAACCAAGATGAAAGACCTCAACGCGAATTCGGTCGAAGCCGCGATGAACATCATCCTTGGCTCGGCACGGTCGTGCGGCATCGAAGTGAAGGGCTGAGATCATGGCAAAGCTTGCAAAACGCACCGCCAAAGCGGTTGAAGCCTTCGCCGGCAAGACCAACATCACCGTCGAAGACGCCGTGAAGCTGATCAAGGGCGCGGCTTCGGCCAAGTTCGACGAGACGCTGGAAATCGCGATGAACCTCGGCGTCGACCCGCGCCACGCCGACCAGATGGTCCGTGGTGTGGTGCAGTTGCCGAACGGCACCGGCAAGACCGTGCGCGTCGCCGTGTTCGCCCGTGGCGCCAAGGCTGACGAAGCCAAGGCCGCCGGGGCTGACATCGTCGGCGCCGAAGACCTGATGGAAACCATCCAGTCCGGCAAGATCGAGTTCGACCGTTGCATCGCGACGCCGGACATGATGCCGCTGGTCGGCCGTCTGGGCAAGATCCTCGGCCCGCGCAACCTGATGCCGAACCCCAAGGTCGGCACCGTGACGATGGACGTGAAAACCGCCGTCGAAGCAGCCAAGGGCGGCGAAGTGCAGTTCAAGGTCGAAAAGGCCGGCGTGATCCATGCCGGCATCGGCAAGGTCTCGTTCACCGAAGACAAGCTGGCGCAGAACATCCGCGCCTTTGTCGACGCGGTCAGCAAGGCCCGTCCTGCCGGGGCAAAGGGCACCTACCTCAAGAAGGTGTCGCTGTCTTCCACGATGGGCCCGGGCGTATCTGTCGACATCTCGTCGGCGACGGCGAACTGACCCTTGGCGGGGCGCGACCCCGCCAGATGAAATCCCGATCCGAAAGGAAAGGGTCTGCCGGGCCGTGACAGGCCCGGTTCTGTCCGAGACGGTGGGTGGCGCGCAAACGCCTTAATCTCCTGCCTGAGATGGGGAACGAAGGATTGTCGCCCTTACCGGCGATCTTGGTGGCGAGCCCGATCACGGACCCGACCGCCTCCCTGCGAAGGGGGGCTTACATGAGCCGGGGGGAAACCCCCAACCTTGGAGTGAAACTGTGGATAGAGCCCAGAAAGAGAAAGTGGTCGATGAACTCGGCCAGATCTTCGCAAGCTCTGGCGTCGTGGTGGTTGCACACTACGCGGGAATGACGGTTGCACAGATGCAGGACCTGCGCGCAAAGATGCGTGACGTAGGTGGGTCCGTTCGCGTTGCCAAGAACACGCTCGCCAAGATCGCCCTTGAAGGGAAGCCCGCTGCAAAGATGGGTGACCTTCTCACGGGCATGACCATGTTGTCCTTCTCGGAAGACCCAGTGGCTGCGGCCAAGGTCTGCGAGGCCTACGCCAAGACGAATGACAAGTTCGTCATCATCGGCGGGGCAATGGGCGACACGGTTCTGGACCAGGCTGGTATCAAGGCCGTGGCTTCCATGCCGTCGCGTGAAGAGCTTATCGCTCAGATCGTCGCGTGCATCGGTTCGCCTGCGTCTGCCATCGCCGGGGCCATTGGTGCGCCTGCTTCGAACATCGCGAGCATCCTGTCGACCATCGAAGAAAAGGCTGCGGCCTGATCTCTTGCCCGCGTGGTTGATCCCACGCCGTTGGAACCCATCTTAAACGAACGGAAATGAAAAAATGGCTGATCTGAACAAACTCGCCGAAGAGATCGTTGGTCTGACCCTTCTCCAGGCACAAGAACTGAAAACCATCCTGAAGGACAAGTATGGCATCGAGCCGGCAGCCGGTGGCGCCGTCATGATGGCTGCTGGTCCGGCTGCTGCTGCTGCCGCTCCGGCAGAAGAGCAGACCGAGTTCGACGTCGTGCTGACCGATGCCGGCCCGAACAAGATCAACGTGATCAAGGAAGTCCGCACCATCACCGGCCTCGGCCTGAAGGAAGCCAAAGACCTCGTCGAGGCTGGCGGCAAGGTCAAGGAAGGCGCAACCAAAGCCGACGCCGAGACCATGAAGAAGAAGCTCGAAGAGGCTGGCGCCAAGGTCGAGCTGAAGTAATCGGGGTCGGAGGGCGACCTCCACCATGATTTCAGGCTGGGTCCGAAGTTTTTCGGGCCCAGCCTAACGTGTCTTGGAAGCGGCTTTTGCAAAAGCCCCTCCCCAGGCGCGGTGCGGGTTCGGGAGCCTCCTCACGGGACGGGGGGCATGAATAGAACCCACATTCCCTGCTTCGCATGCGGTGTGCGCCCGTGGCCCGACGGGTGGCGCGCCAGCGAAATGATGAAAGGTGACGAAAAACATGGCGCAAGCTTATGTTGGCCAGAAACGCATCCGCCGCTACTTCGGCAAAATCCGTGAAGTTCTGGAGATGCCGAACCTGATCGAGGTTCAGAAATCCTCCTACGATCTCTTCCTGCGCTCCGGCGACAGTGACAAGCCGCTTGACGGCGAGGGGATCCAGGGCACCTTCCAGTCGGTGTTCCCGATCAAGGATTTCAACGAAACCGCCGTGCTGGAGTTCGTGAAATACGAACTGGAAAAGCCCAAGTACGACGTTGACGAATGCCAGCAGCGCGACATGACCTATGCCGCACCGCTGAAGGTGACGCTGCGCCTGATCGTGTTCGATGTCGACGAGGTCACCGGGGCCCGGTCGGTCAAGGACATCAAGGAACAGGACGTCTACATGGGCGACATGCCCCTGATGACGCATAACGGCACGTTCATCGTGAACGGCACCGAACGGGTGATCGTCAGCCAGATGCACCGCTCGCCCGGCGTGTTCTTCGACCACGACAAGGGCAAGACCCATTCCTCGGGCAAACTGCTGTTCGCCTGCCGGATCATCCCGTATCGCGGCTCGTGGCTCGATTTCGAGTTCGACGCCAAGGACGTGGTCTTTGCCCGCATCGACCGTCGCCGCAAGCTGCCGGTCACCACGCTGCTCTACGCGCTTGGGGTGGATCAGGAAGGCATCATGGATGCCTACTACGAAACCGTCATGTACAAGCACGTCAAGAACAAGGGCTGGGTCACCAAGTTCTTCCCCGAACGTGTGCGTGGCACGCGTCCGCAGTTCGACATCGTCGATGCTGCAACCGGTGAAGTGATCTGCAAGGCCGGCGACAAGATGACGCCGCGCATGGCCAACGACCTGATCAAATCCGGCAAGGTGACCGAGCTTATGCTGCCGTTCGACCAGATCGTCGGGCGCTATGTGGCGAAAGACATCATCAACGAAGAAACCGGCGAAATCTGGGTCGAAGCCGGTGACGAGCTGACGATGGAATACGACCGCGACGGCGGCGTGAAGGGCGGGTCGCTGAAGCTGCTCCTGGATCAGGGCATCACCGACATTCCGGTGCTGGATATCGACAACGTCAACGTCGGCCCCTACCTGCGCAACACCATGGCGGTCGACAAGAACATGGGCCGCGACACCGCGCTCATGGACATCTACCGCGTCATGCGCCCGGGCGAACCGCCGACGGTGGAAGCCGCGTCGCAACTGTTCGACACGCTGTTCTTCGACAGCGAGCGTTATGACCTGTCGGCCGTTGGCCGCGTGAAGATGAACATGCGCCTCGATCTCGACGCGCCCGACACCTTCCGCACCCTCAGCCGCGCCGACATCGTCTCCTGCATCAAGGCGCTGACCGAACTGCGTGACGGCAAGGGCGAGATCGACGACATCGACCACCTCGGCAACCGCCGGGTGCGCTCGGTCGGCGAACTGATGGAAAACCAGTATCGCGTCGGCCTGCTGCGGATGGAACGTGCGATCAAGGAACGCATGTCGTCGGTGGAAATCGACACGATCATGCCGCAAGACCTGATCAACGCGAAACCGGCCGCCGCTGCGGTGCGTGAATTCTTCGGCTCCTCGCAGCTTTCGCAGTTCATGGACCAGACCAACCCGCTGTCCGAAGTCACCCACAAGCGCCGCCTCTCCGCCCTCGGGCCGGGCGGTCTGACCCGCGAACGCGCGGGCTTCGAAGTCCGCGACGTTCACCCGACCCACTATGGCCGGATGTGCCCGATCGAAACGCCGGAAGGCCAGAACATCGGCCTCATCAACAGCCTCGCGACCTTCGCCCGCGTCAACAAGTATGGCTTCATCGAAACCCCGTACCGCAAGGTGATCGACGGCAAGGTGACCGACGAGGTCATCTACATGTCGGCGACCGAGGAGATGCGCCACACCGTTGCTCAGGCCAACGCTGGCCAGGACGCCGAGGGCCGCTTTACCGAGGAACTGATCTCCAGCCGGAAGGCCGGGGAATTCATGCTGAACCCGCCGGAATCGGTGGACCTGATCGACGTGTCGCCGAAACAGCTTGTGTCGGTCGCAGCCTCGCTGATCCCGTTCCTTGAAAACGACGACGCCAACCGCGCGCTGATGGGTTCGAACATGCAGCGTCAGGCCGTGCCGCTGCTGCAATCCGATGCCCCGTTCGTGGGCACCGGCATCGAAGCCGTGGTCGCGCGTGACAGTGGCGCTGCCATCATGGCCCGCCGCGCCGGCGTGATCGACCAGGTCGATGCGACCCGTATCGTCGTCCGGGCGACCGAGATGCTGGAGCCGGGCGAGCCGGGCGTCGACATCTACCGTCTGCGCAAGTTCAAGCGCTCGAACCAGTCGTCCTGCATCAACCAGCGTCCGCTGGTGAAGGTGGGCGACACGGTGATGCGCGGCGAAGTGGTGGCCGACGGCCCCTGCACCGACATGGGCGAACTGGCCCTTGGCCGGAACGTGGTCGTCGCGTTCATGCCGTGGAACGGCTACAACTACGAAGACTCGATCCTGATCTCGGAACGCATCCTGCGCGACGACGTGTTCACCTCGATCCACATCGAGGAATACGAAGTCGCCGCCCGCGACACCAAGCTCGGGCCAGAGGAAATCACCCGCGACATCCCCAACGTCGGCGAGGAGGCGCTGCGCAACCTCGACGAAGCCGGGATCGTGTATATCGGCGCCGAAGTGCAGCCGGGCGACATCCTCGTGGGCAAGATCACTCCGAAGGGCGAAAGCCCGATGACGCCGGAAGAAAAACTGCTCCGCGCCATCTTCGGTGAAAAGGCGTCTGACGTCCGCGACACCAGCTTGCGTCTGCCGCCCGGTGCTTTCGGAACCATCGTCGAAGTGCGGGTGTTCAACCGGCACGGCGTCGACAAGGATGAACGCGCCCTGCAGATCGAGCGTGAGGAAGTCGAACGCCTTGCCCGCGACCGTGACGACGAATTGGCGATCCTGGAGCGTAACATCTACGCACGCCTGAAAACGCTGATCATGGGCAAGACCGCCGTCAAGGGGCCGAAAGGCATCCGCGCCGGCTCGACCATCGACGACGAACTTCTGGGCACGCTGTCGCGCGGCCAGTGGTGGCAACTGGCGCTTGGCGAAGAAAACGACGCCAAGGATGTCGAGGCGCTGCACGACCAGTTCGAAGCGCAGAAGCGCGCTTTGGATCTGCGGTTCGACGACAAGGTGGAAAAGGTCCGCCGCGGCGACGATCTGCCTCCGGGCGTGATGAAGATGGTCAAGGTGTTCGTCGCGGTGAAGCGCAAGCTGCAGCCGGGTGACAAGATGGCCGGCCGTCACGGCAACAAGGGCGTCATCTCCAAGGTCGTGCCGATCGAGGACATGCCGTTCCTTGCCGATGGCACCCCGGTCGACCTCGTTCTGAACCCGCTCGGCGTGCCGAGCCGGATGAACGTCGGTCAGATCCTTGAAACCCACATGGGCTGGGCCGCGCGTGGTCTGGGCATGAACATCGACGAGGCGCTGAAGCAATATCGCCGCTCCGGCGACATGACGCCGGTGCGCGACGCGGTGCGTCTGGCCTACGGCGACGAGACCTACGAGGAAGCCTTTGCCGACCGGACCGAGGAAGACTTCCTTGAACTGGCCGGCAACGTGACCAAGGGCGTGCCAATCGCGACCCCGGTCTTCGACGGCGCCAAGGAATCCGACGTCAACGACGCGCTGACCCGCGCGGGCTTTGACACCTCGGGCCAGTCGGTGGTGTTCGACGGCCGTTCCGGCGAACAGTTCACCCGCAAGGTGACCGTCGGCGTGAAGTACATGCTGAAGCTGCACCACCTGGTGGACGACAAGCTGCACGCCCGTTCGACCGGTCCGTACAGCCTCGTGACCCAGCAGCCGCTGGGCGGCAAGGCGCAGTTCGGTGGCCAGCGTCTCGGCGAGATGGAGGTCTGGGCGCTTGAAGCCTACGGCGCCGCCTACACCCTGCAGGAAATGCTGACGGTGAAGTCGGACGACGTGGCAGGCCGGACCAAGGTCTACGAGTCGATCGTCAAGGGCGAGGACAACTTCGAAGCCGGCGTGCCGGAATCGTTCAACGTCCTTGTCAAGGAAGTGCGGGGCCTCGGCCTCAACATGGAACTCCTGGATGCGGAGGAGGAGTGACCGGAATTTGTGAAGATTCCGGGCCGGTTTCTGCACGGAAACCGGCTCCCACCCCTCTGACCGCAGCCCGCCATTAGGGAATAGACAATGAACCAGGAACTCTCGACCAACCCGTTCAACCCGGTTGCGCCCGTCAAGACCTTCGACGAAATCAAGATCAGCCTGGCCTCGCCAGAGCGGATCCTGTCGTGGTCGTTCGGCGAGATCAAGAAGCCGGAAACCATCAACTACCGCACGTTCAAGCCGGAACGTGACGGCCTGTTCTGCGCCCGTATCTTTGGCCCGATCAAGGACTACGAATGCCTCTGCGGCAAATACAAGCGCATGAAGTATCGCGGCGTCGTCTGCGAGAAATGCGGCGTTGAAGTCACGCTGCAGAAGGTGCGCCGCGAGCGGATGGGCCATATCGAACTGGCCGCCCCCGTCGCCCACATCTGGTTCCTGAAGTCGCTGCCGAGCCGGATCGGCCTGATGCTCGACATGACCCTGCGCGATCTGGAACGCATCCTCTACTTCGAGAACTACGTCGTGATCGAGCCGGGCCTGACCGACCTGACCTACGGCCAGTTGATGACCGAAGAGGAATTCCTCGACGCGCAGGACCAGTATGGTGCCGACGCCTTCACCGCCAACATCGGCGCCGAAGCGATCCGCGAAATGCTGCAGGCGATCGACCTACAGGCCGTCGCCGACCAGCTGCGTGACGACCTGAAGGAAGCCACGGGCGAGCTGAAGCCGAAGAAGATCATCAAGCGTCTGAAGATCGTCGAGTCGTTCCTCGAATCCGGCAACCGTCCGGAGTGGATGGTTCTGACCGTGCTTCCGGTGATCCCGCCGGAACTGCGCCCGCTGGTCCCGCTGGACGGCGGCCGTTTCGCCACGTCCGACCTGAACGACCTGTATCGCCGCGTCATCAACCGCAACAACCGCCTGAAGCGGCTGATCGAGCTGCGCGCGCCCGACATCATCGTGCGCAACGAAAAGCGGATGCTGCAAGAAGCCGTCGATGCGCTGTTCGACAACGGCCGTCGCGGCCGCGTGATCACCGGCACCAACAAGCGCCCGCTGAAATCGCTGTCCGACATGCTGAAGGGCAAGCAGGGCCGCTTCCGCCAGAACCTTCTGGGCAAGCGGGTCGACTTCTCGGGCCGTTCGGTGATCGTGACCGGGCCGGAACTGAAGCTGCACCAGTGCGGCTTGCCAAAGAAGATGGCCTTGGAACTGTTCAAGCCGTTCATCTACTCGCGGCTTGAAGCCAAGGGTCTGTCCTCGACCGTCAAGCAGGCCAAGAAGCTGGTCGAGAAAGAGCGTCCCGAGGTCTGGGACATCCTTGACGAGGTGATCCGCGAACACCCGGTTCTCCTCAACCGCGCGCCGACGCTGCACCGCCTGGGCATCCAGGCCTTCGAGCCGATCCTGATCGAAGGCAAGGCGATCCAGCTGCACCCGCTGGTCTGCTCGGCCTTCAACGCCGACTTCGACGGTGACCAGATGGCCGTCCACGTGCCCCTTTCGCTGGAAGCCCAGCTTGAAGCGCGCGTGCTGATGATGTCGACGAACAACGTGCTGTCGCCCGCCAACGGCGCGCCGATCATTGTTCCGTCGCAGGACATGGTGCTTGGCATCTACTACGTGACGATGGAGCGTAAGGGCATGGTCGGCGAAGGCATGGCCTTTGCCGACATCGAAGAGGTGGAGCATGCCCTGGCTGCGGGTGCCGTCCACCTGCACGCCCGGATCAAGGCCCGCCTCCGCCAGGTTGACGAAGAAGGCAACGTCGTCTGGAAGCGCTATGACACCACGCCCGGCCGTCTGCGGCTTGGCAACATCATGCCTCTGAACGCCAAGGCGCCCTTCGATCTGGTGAACCGCCTGCTGCGCAAGAAGGACGTGCAGACCGTCATCGACACCGTCTACCGCTACTGCGGCCAGAAGGAATCGGTGATCTTCTGCGACCAGATCATGACCCTCGGCTTCCGCGAGGCGTTCCGCGCCGGCATCTCGTTCGGCAAGGACGACATGGTCGTGCCGGACACCAAGTGGGATATCGTCAACGAGACCCGCGAACAGGTTACCGGCTTTGAACTGCAATACATGGACGGCCTGATCACTCAGGGCGAAAAGTACAACAAGGTCGTCGACGCCTGGACCAAGTGCAACGACAAGGTCACCGAAGCGATGATGGCGACCATTTCGGCCACCCACTACGACGCCAACGGCGCCGAGAAGGAGCCGAACTCGGTCTACATGATGGCCCACTCCGGCGCCCGGGGCTCGGTCATCCAGATGAAGCAGCTTGGCGGGATGCGCGGCCTGATGGCCAAACCCTCGGGCGAGATCATCGAGACGCCGATCATCTCGAACTTCAAGGAAGGTCTGACCGTTCTTGAATACTTCAACTCGACCCACGGTGCCCGCAAGGGCCTGTCGGACACCGCGCTCAAGACGGCAAACTCGGGTTACCTGACCCGCCGTCTGGTCGACGTGGCGCAGGACTGCATCGTGCGCAGCCACGATTGCGGCACCGAAAACGCGATCACCGCTTCGGCGGCCGTCAACGATGGCGAAGTCATCGTGCCGATGGGCGAACGTGTGCTGGGCCGCGTCACGGCAGACGACATCTTCTATCCGGGAACGGAAGACCTTGTCGTCGCCAAGGGCGAACTGATCGACGAACGCCGTGCCGACCTGATCAACACCTGCGGCGTGGCCACCATCCGCATCCGCAGCCCGCTGACCTGCGAGGCCGAGGAAGGCGTTTGCGCCATGTGCTACGGGCGTGACCTTGCCCGCGGCACGCTGGTCAACATCGGTGAAGCGGTCGGCATCATCGCCGCACAGTCGATCGGTGAACCCGGCACCCAGCTTACGATGCGGACGTTCCACATCGGCGGCGTGGCGCAGGGCGGCCAGCAGTCGTTCCTCGAAGCAAGCCAGGAAGGCCGGATCGAGTTCCGCAACGCGAACCTTCTGTCCAACGTCAACGGCGAACAGATCGTCGTCGGCCGCAGCATGTCGATCGCGATCATCGATGATGCGGGGCAGGAACGCGCGGCGCACAAGCTGACCTACGGCACCAAGATCCACGTCAAGGACGGCCAGCAGGTGAAACGCGGCACCAAGCTCTTCGAATGGGACCCCTACACCCTGCCGATCATCGCCGAAAAGACCGGCGTGGCACGGTTCAAGGATCTCGTCTCGGGCATCTCGGTGCGTGAAGACACCGACGAAGCAACCGGCATGACCCAGCGGATCGTGTCCGACTGGCGGTCGGTTCCGAAGGGCGGCGATCTGAAGCCGGAAATCATCGTGATGGACCCCGCCACCGGCGATCCGGTCCGCAACGATGGTGGTGCGCCGATCAGCTATTCCATGTCGGTGGACGCGATCCTTTCCGTCGAAGACGGTCAGGAACTGCGGCCCGGCGACGTGGTAGCGCGGATCCCGCGCGAAGGTGCCAAGACCAAGGACATCACCGGTGGTCTGCCGCGTGTGGCCGAACTCTTCGAAGCCCGTCGCCCGAAAGACCACGCGATCATCGCGGAAATGGACGGCTACGTCCGCTTCGGCAAGGACTACAAGAACAAGCGCCGCATCACCGTTGAACCGGTCGATGAGACGTTGACCGCCGTCGAATACATGATCCCCAAGGGCAAGCACATTCCGGTTCAGGAAGGCGACTTCGTCCAGAAGGGTGACTACATCATGGACGGCAACCCGGCCCCGCATGACATCCTGCGGATTCTGGGCGTCGAAGCGCTTGCGAACTACATGATCGACGAAGTGCAGGACGTCTATCGCCTGCAGGGCGTGAAGATCAACGACAAGCACATCGAGGTGATCGTTCGCCAGATGCTCCAGAAATTCGAGATTCTGGACTCGGGTGAAACCACGCTCCTCAAGGGCGAACACGTCGACAAGCAGGAACTGGAAGAAGAAAACGTCAAGGCCCGCAACCGCGGCCTGCGCGAAGCCACCGCCGAGGCGATCCTTCTCGGGATCACCAAGGCCAGCTTGCAGACCCGGTCGTTCATCTCGGCTGCGTCGTTCCAGGAAACCACGCGGGTTCTCACCGAGGCTTCGGTGCAGGGCAAGCGCGACAAGCTTGTCGGCCTGAAGGAAAACGTCATCGTCGGCCGGTTGATCCCGGCAGGCACCGGCGGGGCGACCAGCCGCGTCAAGAAGATCGCGGCAGATCGCGACCAGACCGTGATCGAGGCGCGCAAGTCCGAGGCAGAACATGCCGCGGCCCTGGCAGCTCCGACCGCCACGGTCGATCACGGCCGGGATCATGGCCTGCTCGACACGGTAGAGAGCCGCGATTGATCTGACACGACGCTTTGGAAAACCGCTGCCCGAAAGGGCGGCGGTTTTTCGTTTGGCAAGCGAGCCCTGCGCCCGATCTGGCGCCAGCACGGCTTTCCATCGCCGCAAATAATACCTATCCAAGCGGCAACAGGCAGGATCTGATGCAACTTTCCGACAATGCCCGCGGCGCGATCCTGATGAACATCGCGATGGCGGCCTTTACCTTGAACGACACGGCCATGAAGGTCGCCATTCAATCGGTCCCGCTGTTTCAGGCCATCGGGCTGCGCGGCATCTTTGCTTCGGTGGCGCTGGTGCTGATCGGCTGGCGGATGGGCGGGCTCAGCCTTGCCATCCCGCGCCGCGACTGGGGGTTTCTCGCCCTCCGGTCTGTCGCCGAAGTGATGGGAACGCTGCTGTTCCTTGCAGCACTGATCCACATGCCGCTCGCCAACCTGTCGGCGATCATGCAGGCGCTGCCGCTTGCGGTGACCCTCGCCGCGGCGGTGTTCTTGAAAGAAAGCATCGGCTGGCGTCGGTTGACCGCGATCCTGATCGGCTTTGTCGGTGTGCTCATCATCATCCGCCCCGGTCCGCAAGGCTTTGATATCTGGTCGTTGATGGGCCTCGGCGCGGTCGTTTGCGTCGTTGCCCGCGATCTTGCCACGCGGCAGATGAGCCAGGCGCTCCCCTCGGCCACCGTGGCCCTGGCAGCCGCCGTCACGGTCTTGTTTCTTGGCTTCGTCGGCACCGCTGTCGAAGGCTGGCAGCCGGTCGCCTCGCAAGACCTTCTGATGATCGCCGGCGCGTCCGCCGCGCTGATCGTCGGATACCTGACCTCGGTGATGACGATGCGCGTGGGCGAAATCGGCTTCGTTGCCCCGTTTCGCTACATGGCGCTCCTCTGGGCCATCGTGCTTGGCTGGCTGGCCTTCGGGCAATGGCCCGACACGCTGACCCTTTTCGGCGCGGCGCTGGTGGTTGCGACCGGAATCTTTACCTTTTGGCGCGAACGCAAGCGCAGGGCGCTGGCCGCGGTGTAAGGGACTGCTTGCCAGCGCAAGGCAAATTGGCAAAGTAGGCGCTGCATTTTGGTGGAGTATCTGGTGATGTCGGCAGACCCGGCGGGACATGGTGTGCGATGGCTTGGCCGGGCGGCCACACTGGGCGTGCTGTTTGCGGCAGAGCTTGTCGGGCTTGCGCTGCTTTATCAATTCCTCGCCGATATCGAATGTGCCCGCACCGATGCGCAGGGAACCTGCGACTTTCTGCGCAGTCTGGTCACCCGCGCGCTTGTCGTGCTGGCCGTGCTTACCCTTCTCATCCGCTCGCGCCCCGGCAGTTTTGCCGGTTTCCTCGCGTCCTGCGAAGGTCATGCCAACCGGCCCGCCCGCATCATCCATGTCTGCGGGCTGGTGCTGATGCTGGTGCCGCTGGTGATGGGCTGGGGGGGCGAACTGTCGCTGGTGTTTCAGGCGGCCCTGGTGCCATGGGGCATCGGCGCTGCTCTGGCCATCGCCGGGGGGCTGTTGTGGCTGGCGCCCTGGTCGGCCTGGAAGGATCTGCTTTGGACCCACAGCCACAGCTCGCTGCCGATTCTGGCCATTGCCGCCGTGGTGCCAGACATTGCCTACCGGGTGCTGCCGATCTGGGATTGGCAGGCGATGACCACGGTCACCTTTTCGGCGGTTGCCGGGTTCCTGCAAATGGTCTCGGACACGGTCGAGATCTATCCCGAAGACTACGTGATCGGCCTTGGCGAATTCTTCGTCAGCGTCGCGCCGCAGTGTTCCGGCGTCGAAGGCTTCGCGCTGGTGACGGCCTTTGTTGCCTTTTACGCCTTCATCTTCCGCGCCGACATCCGCATGGGGCGGTTCTTTCTGGTGATCCTGCCGCTTGGTCTGCTGCTCAGTTGGCTTCTGAACGTGCTGCGCATCAGCGTCCTGATCCTGATCGGGGCCTATGTCTCGCCCGAGGTCGCGGTGAACGGCTTTCATTCCTACGCCGGGTGGCTTCTGTTCACCCTCTTGGCCTTTGGTCTGGTGACCTTTGTCCAGTCCGTCGCCTGGCTGCACCGCGCGGGCACCCGGCCGGTTGGGTCGCCCGTGCGCAGCGACGCCGCCGCCGCGATGATCCTGCCGTTCTTCGTGTTCATGGTGGCTGGCACGCTGGTGTCGGCGCTGTTTGCGGTTCCCGGCCTTGGCGCGCCGCTTGTTGCGGTGGCGCTGGGGCTGGCGCTGCTGGTTTTCCTGCCAGCGCTGCGTGCGATGACCTGGCGGACCGATCTTCCGTCGCTTGGCGCGGGTCTGGTGGTGGGCGTGCTGTGGGTGGTTCTGGCGCCGGGGGCCGACCCCGCCTTGGCCGAGGCTTTGGCGCTCATGTCGCCAGGTGTTCTTGCCGTCTGGGCCATGGCGCGGGTGGCCGGGACGGTGATCTTCGTCCCGATCGTGGAGGAGCTGTTCTTCCGTGGCTACGTCCTCGCCCGGCTTGACGGTCCGCAGCTCTGGCGCCGGGGTGCGGCGATTGCAGTCTCGAGCCTCGCCTTTGCGGCGCTGCACGGCCGCTGGCTGGAGGCCGGTCTGGCCGGCATGGTCTTTGCGCTGGTCATGTTGCGGCGTGGTCGGGTGGCGGATGCCGTCTGGGCGCATGTCGTGGCCAACGCCGTCGTGGCGGGGGCGGCCATCGCGCAGCAGGACTGGAGCCTGATCTAAATGAAAAGACCCCGCAATGCGGGGCCTTGTCAAAAAAGCTGCGCAGTCGTCAGACCGAGCGGCGACGCCGTTCCCATGCGAATGCCATGATCGCCAGAACCGCTGCAATTGCCAGAAGGCCAGCAGAGGCGTCGATCTCGGGAACCGAATGGACAGCCGTGTGGACAGGTCGTGCGCCCGGACGCGGACGATGCAAACCATAAGCGACTTGCGCCAGAAGCGGGGCGGAAGACGCCATAAGAAGCGAACCGGTCAAAACAATGCGAGAGATGGTTTTTTTCATTTGGCACCAGGAAAGGAGTTACACTGTCAGGAAGATACGATTTCAACCGGTGTTAGACAAGAAAAAAACACAAATTCGCCACTTCAACGCCCGGTTGTGCTGACTGTTCCCGCAATCGAAACAATGACTTCCATCGACCGTATCTGTCCCTTGAAGCCCCGGTCGCAAGGGGGCAGGCGAGGGCGGTTTTCGGGCCTCCGGCCGTTGTGTTGACAACCCCCGCGACTCCCCCTATACGCCCGCCTACCCAAGAGGTGGATCAACGGTCCGCGCCCCAAGGGTTCAAAGATTGAAGTGGTCATGATCCGGGCCGAAACTGCCCCGATCCTCTGAAATTCCACCGCGTCGCCCCCAAGCGCAGGGGGCGGATGCGGTGTTGGCATTTTGCGATTCGTGCAAGGTGCCGTCGAGAAGCAGCGTGCCCGGGTCCGGGTGCGAGTATTGACAGAGCAACACGGGGAAACGTGAATGCCGACGATCCAACAGCTTATCCGGAAACCCCGGGAAGCGAACGTCCGAAAGTCCAAGTCGCAGCACTTGGAATCCTGCCCGCAGAAGCGTGGTGTCTGCACCCGCGTCTACACCACCACGCCGAAAAAGCCGAACTCGGCCATGCGGAAAGTCGCCAAGGTGCGCCTGACCAACGGCTTCGAGGTCATCAGCTACATTCCCGGTGAAAAGCACAACCTTCAGGAACACTCCGTCGTCCTGATCCGTGGCGGCCGCGTGAAAGACCTTCCCGGCGTGCGTTACCACATCCTGCGCGGTGTTCTGGATACCCAGGGCGTCAAGGAACGGCGTCAGCGCCGGTCGAAATACGGCGCCAAGCGGCCGAAGTGAGGAGATAGAGCATGTCACGTCGTCACGCCGCTGAAAAACGCGAGATCCTTCCCGACGCCAAGTATGGCGACCGGGTTCTGACCAAGTTCATGAACAACCTGATGCTCGACGGCAAGAAATCCGTCGCCGAAGGCATCGTCTATGGCGCGCTTGAGCGGGTCCAGACCCGCCTGAAGCGCCCGGCTGTCGAAGCGTTCCACGAGGCGCTGGAAAACGTCAAACCCTCCGTCGAAGTGCGTTCGCGCCGCGTCGGTGGTGCGACCTACCAGGTCCCCGTCGAAGTGCGCACCGAGCGCCGCGAAGCTCTGGCCATCCGCTGGCTGATCATCGCTGCCCGCAAGCGCAACGAACACACGATGGAAGAGCGTCTGGCAGCCGAGCTGTCGGATGCCGTGCAGAACCGCGGCACCGCCGTGAAGAAGCGCGAAGACACCCACAAGATGGCCGACGCGAACAAAGCGTTCAGCCATTATCGCTGGTAAGGGCAGACCATGGCACGCGAATATGCGCTGAACCGTTACCGGAACTTCGGGATCATTGCCCACATCGACGCGGGCAAGACCACGACGACCGAACGCATCCTTTACTACACCGGCAAGACCCACAAGATCGGCGAAGTGCACGATGGTGCCGCGACGATGGACTGGATGGAGCAGGAGCAGGAGCGGGGCATCACGATCACCTCCGCTGCGACCACGACCTTCTGGCAGCGCCAGATCGACAGCGATGACCTGTCGTCCGACGACAAGTACCGCTTCAACATCATCGACACTCCCGGCCACGTCGACTTCACCATCGAAGTCGAGCGTTCGCTGGCCGTGCTTGACGGTGCCGTGGTGCTGCTCGACGGCAACGCCGGTGTGGAACCGCAGACCGAAACCGTGTGGCGTCAGGCTGACCGCTACAAGGTGCCGCGGATCGTGTTCGTCAACAAGATGGACAAGACCGGCGCCGACTTCATGAACTGCGTCAAGATGATCCGCGAGCGCACCGGGGCTGTCCCGATGCCGATCCAGTTGCCGATTGGCGCTGAAGACAAGCTCGAAGGCATCATCGACCTGATCACCATGGAAGAATGGGTGTATCAGGGCGAAGACCTCGGCGCCTCGTGGATCCGTCGCCCGATCCGCCCCGAGCTGAAGGCAGACGCCGACAAGTGGCGTTACAACATGCTGGAGCTTGCGGTCGAACAGGATGACGCCGCGATGGAAGCCTATCTCGAAGGCAACGAGCCTGACGAGGCGACCCTGCGCAAGCTGATCCGCAAGGGCACGCTGGCGATCGACTTCGTGCCGATCCTTGCGGGCTCGGCGTTCAAGAACAAGGGCGTGCAGCCGATGCTGAACGCCGTGATCGACTTCCTGCCCGATCCGCTGGACGTTCCGCCCTACCTCGGCTTCGCGCCGGGCGACGAGACGGAAACCCGCACCATCGAGCGGTCTGCCGACGACGCGCAGCCCTTCTCGGGCCTTGCGTTCAAGATCATGAACGACCCCTTCATGGGCACGCTGACCTTCACCCGGATCTACTCCGGTCAGGTGAAGAAGGGCGACGCGCTGCTGAACTCGACCAAGGGCCGCAAGGAACGCATCGGCCGCATGGTGATGATGCACGCAAACAAGCAGGAGGAAATCTCCGAGGCGTTTGCGGGCGACATCATGGCGCTGGCAGGTCTGAAGGAAACCACCACGGGCGACACGCTCTGTGATCCGGCCAAACCGGTGGTGCTGGAAACCATGACCTTCCCGCAGCCGGTGATCGAGATCGCGGTCGAACCGAAGTCGAAGGCCGACCAGGAAAAGATGGGCATCGCTTTGGCCCGTCTGGCTGCCGAAGACCCGTCCTTCCGGGTGGAGACCGACATCGAAAGCGGTCAGACCATCATGAAGGGCATGGGCGAACTTCACCTTGATATCCTCGTCGACCGCATGCGTCGCGAGTTCAAGGTCGAGGCGAACATCGGTGCTCCGCAGGTGGCCTACCGCGAAACGATCAGCCGCGAGGCCGAGATCGACTACACTCACAAGAAGCAGACCGGCGGGACGGGCCAATTCGCCCGCATCAAGCTGATCATCACCCCGACCGAACCGGGCGAAGGCTATTCCTTCGAATCCAAGATCGTCGGTGGCGCGGTGCCGAAGGAATACATCCCCGGCGTCGAAAAAGGGATCAAGTCGGTCATGGACTCCGGTCCGCTGGCAGGCTTCCCGGTGATCGACTTCAAGGTGTCGCTGATCGACGGTGCCTATCATGACGTGGACTCCAGCGTTCTGGCCTTCGAGATCGCGGCCCGCGCCGCGATGCGCGATGGCATGAAGAAGGCCGGGGCCAAGCTTCTGGAACCGATCATGAAAGTCGAAGTCGTGACGCCGGAGGACTATACCGGCGGCGTGATCGGCGACCTGACCTCGCGTCGGGGCATGGTGCAGGGCCAGGACAGCCGCGGCAACGCGAATGTCATCACGGCGATGGTTCCGCTGGCGAACATGTTCGGCTACATCAACACGCTGCGGTCGATGACCTCGGGTCGTGCGGTGTTCACCATGCAGTTCGACCACTACGACGCGGTGCCGCAGAACATCTCGGACGAGATCCAGAAGAAATACGCTTAACCGGTGTGGCGGGGCGAACCCCGCCCTACCACCCCGTAGGCCGGGGCTTACCCCGGCGCCACCGACACACGAATGAGGAGTGACCCTGATGGGCAAGGCAAAGTTTGAACGCAACAAACCGCACGTCAACATCGGCACGATCGGCCACGTTGACCACGGCAAGACGACGCTGACGGCTGCGATCACCAAGTATTTCGGCGAATTCAAGGCCTATGACCAGATCGACGGCGCGCCG
>JAUYQR010000012.1 GCA_030697175.1 Paracoccaceae bacterium
CAAGACTTCGCCACGCAATGGCTATGGACTTACAACAACGACCGCCCGAACATGGGCATCGGAGGCATCACCCCCGCCCAGAAACTGAAATTGGCTGCGTAAGTTCTACGAATGCACCCCGTTAAGAATGGGGGGATTACCAAACCATCCTGACCCGCGCGCATGTCTACTTCGCCCTTCTGGAACTGGACCTGCGCTCCGCCCAGAACATCCTGCGCTTCGTCCGCGCCCTGAAGGCCGAGGCGCTGCCGCATGAAAAGCTGCGCTACGTGCTGAACCGCGCGCCGAAATTCACCGACCTCAGCGCCAAAAGCCGCGTCAAGCGCATGGCCGAAAGCCTGGATATCTCCATCGAAGTGCAGATGCCCGACGGTGGCGAACAGGTCACCCAGGCCAACGATCACGGCCTGCCGATCGCGGAAAGCGCTCCGAAGAACGTCCTGCGCAAGGAACTGCACAAACTTGCCAAGTCCTTGTACGACCTCAACAAAGCCGCCGAAGCCGCAAAAGTTTGACCTGAAGAGAGGGTTCGCCTGTGTTTAGTCGTTTCAAGAAAGACACCGCTCCCGGCCGCGCCACAACGGCGCCCGTCGCAGCCGTCGGTGCCGTCGCCGAAAAGCCAAGCCTGACCGGCCGCGCCCCCGTTCCCCTGCCCGTCGGCAAGACCCCGGCCGAGGTATTGGCCGCCGACAAGGAAAAAAAGCGCAAAGAACGCCTGATGGAACTCAAGCTCGAGATCCACAAGCGCCTTCTCGAAGACCTCAACCTCTCCGCCCTCGAATCCGCCTCCGAGGCCAGCCTCCGCCAGGAAATCTCCTCCCTCGCCTCCGAGGCGCTGGATGAGATGTCGGTCGCCCTGAACAAGGAAGACCGCCAGTCCCTGACCCAGGAGCTCTATGACGAGGTCATGGGCCTCGGCCCGCTGGAACCCCTGCTGAAGGATGACACCGTCAACGATATTCTGGTGAACGGCCCGAAGCGCATCTTCATCGAACGCGCGGGCAAGCTGGAACTTTCCGACATCACCTTCCGCGACGAACGCCACCTGCTGCGCATCATCGACAAGATCGTGTCCGCCGTGGGCCGCCGGGTCGACGAATCCAACCCCTACGTCGACGCCCGTCTTGCCGATGGCTCGCGCTTCAACGCGATGGTGCCGCCGGTCGCGGTGGACGGCTCTCTGGTTTCCATTCGTAAGTTCAAGAAGGAAAAGCTGAAGGTCGAAGACCTCGTCCGTTTCGGCGCCTTCACCGAAGAAATGGCCGCCTACCTGCAAGCCGCCGTGTCCTGCCGGCTGAACATCATCGTGTCGGGCGGTACGGGTTCGGGCAAGACCACCACGCTCAACGCGCTGTCGTCGTTCATCGACAACCACGAACGCGTGTTGACCATCGAAGACACCGCCGAACTTCAATTGCAACAGGTCCACGTCGGCCGGATGGAAAGCCGCCCCGCCAACGTCGAAGGCAAGGGTGCCGTTACCCAGCGCGACTGCCTGCGCAACGCCCTGCGGATGCGCCCCGACCGCATCATCGTCGGCGAAACGCGCGGCGAGGAAGTGATCGACATGCTGCAGGCCATGAACACCGGCCACGACGGCTCGATGACCACGATCCACGCCAACAACCCGCGCGACGCAATCTCGCGTCTCGAAAACATGGTCGCGATGGCCGGGATGGAAATGCCGCTGAAAGCCGTCCGCAGCCAGATCGCCTCAGCCGTCAACCTGATCGTGCAGGCCAGCCGTCTGCAGGACGGCACCCGCCGCATGACCTCGGTCACCGAAATCACCGGCATGGAAGGCGAGGTCATCTCGATGCAGGAGGTGTTCCGCTACGAACGCCTCGGCATCGAACCGAACGGCAAGATCATCGGTCGCTTCAACGCCACCGGCATCCGGTCCAGCTATTCCGACCGCTTCCGCCAGTGGGGTTACGACCTGCCCGCTTCCATCTACGAACCCGTGGTCTGAGGCCCGACATGGAAATCAGTGCAGCCCCCCTGATCTACCTTCTGATCTTCGTCGCGGTCGTGGTTCTGGTCGAAGGTCTTTACCTGACCGTCTTCGGCAAATCCATCAGCCTCAACAGCCGGATGAGCCGCCGCCTGTCGCTTCTGGAAAAGAACTCCAACCGCGAACAGGTGCTGGAACAGCTCCGCAAGGAGATGAACCAGCATCTCAACGCCAAGAACATCCCGCTTTATTCGATCCTCGCCAAAAAGGCGCAAAAGGCCAACATCGCCTTCTCGCCAAAGGCGCTGATCGGGATCATGGCGCTGTTGTCGGTGTTCTCGTTCCTTGCCCTGACCGTTGCCACCTCGGCCGATGCCATGATCCGGGCCGTGCTCGCGGTGGGCATGGGTGTCGGCGGCGTCTATGTCTGGGTGAACAACAAGGCGAAAAAGCGGATCGGTCTCCTCGAAGAACAACTGCCCGACAGCATCGAACTGATGGTGCGGTCATTGCGCGTCGGCCACCCGTTCTCGGCCGCAATCGGCATCGTCGCAAAGGAAATCCCTGATCCCTTGGGCTCCGAATTCGGCATCATCGCCGACGAGGCCGCCTATGGCCGCGACGTGACGGAATCGCTGAAAGCCTTCGCCGAACGGATGGACAGCCAGGATTTGCGCTTCCTCGCCGTTGCCGTCGCAATCCAGCAGCAATCGGGCGGCAACCTTGCCGAGATCCTCGAAGGCCTGTCCAAGGTGATCCGGGCGCGGTTCAAGCTGTTCCGCAAGGTCAAGGCGATCACCGCCGAAGCCAAGTGGTCCGGCATGTTCCTGTCGGCCTTCCCGATCCTTGCGCTGATCATGATCAACGTGATCCAGCCCGACTATTACGACGAAGTCCGCGAGACGTCCGTTTTCATCCCGACCGCGCTGGTCGTCGTCGTGTTCCTGGTGGTCAACATCATCTTCATGAAGATCATGACCAACATCAAGGTATGAGGCAGAAATGAACCCCTTCTCAGCCATCAACACGATGTTGACCGACATGCTCGGCCCGCTTGGGCCCCTGATCGCGATCGGGATGCTTGGCTTCCTGCTGATCCTGATCGCCCTGCCGACGATGCTGAAAAAGCAGCGCGACCGCTACGCCGAACTGAAGGACTCGGTCCCGAACGCCGGTGCCAAGGCCAACCAGAAAACCCTGCGCCGCCAGGAAAAGACCGACAAGCTGGAACGCTTCGCCCAGTATCTGGAACCCCAGAAACAGGAAGAGCTTTCCGCCGCCAAACTGCGCCTTCTGCGCGCGGGCTATTCGGCCAAGAACTCGGTCCGCATGTATCACGCGACCCAGTTCATCCTCGGCATCACCTTCCTCGCGCTCGGCCTTGTCTACGCTTTGGTCAAGTCCTCGCAAGGCGAAGTCGATACCCAGATGCTGATCGTCTACACCCTGCTGCCGGGCTGCATCGGCTATTACATCCCGATCTACTGGGTCAACAAACGCCTCGAACAGCGCCGCACCCAGATCATCGAAGGCTTCCCCGACGCGCTTGACCTGATGCTGGTCTGCGTCGAGGCCGGCCAGTCGCTTGACCAGTCGATCATCCGCGTCGGCAAGGAAAGCCGCGCCGGCTACCCCGCCCTCGCCGACGAATTCGACATGATCAGCCAGGAAGTGAAGGCCGGCAAGGAACGCATCCAGGTGCTGAAGGACATGTCCGAACGGGTCGGCGTGCCCGACGTTGCCTCCTTCGTCACCACCCTCGTGCAATCGGCCACATTCGGCACCTCGGTCGCCGATGCCTTGCGTGTCTATTCTGCCGATATGCGCGACAAAAGAATCATGCGCGCCGAAGAAAAGGCAAACATGTTGCCGACCAAGCTCACGCTCGGCACAATGCTGTTCACCGTGCCGCCTCTGCTGATCATCCTGATCGGCCCTTCGGTCTACGGCATCGCCACGATGCTGGGCCAGATGAACGCCGGAGGCTAAAAGGCGGTCGGCAGGGAACCACAGTGCGCGGCAAGACTTCGATCCTCCTTTTCTGCTGCCTCGGCCTCGCGGCCTGCCAGAACGCAGGCAACGTCAGCCGAAACACTCCCTACGGCGTTGATGCCAATGGCACGGCGGTCGACGGGCTGACCGTCGGCCATCGCCTGATGGCCGCCAACGAACCCGAACTGGCGCTCAAGGCCTATCTCCGCGCCGCCGGCGAAACCGGCATCGACGCCGAGGTGCTGTCCTCGATCGGGTCCGCCAACCTCGCGCTTGGGCGCTTGGGCCAGGCCGAAAGCATCCTCCGCCGCGCGCTGGAAATGGACCCGACCTTCGTTCCTGCGATGAACAACCTTGGCGTCGTGCTGATGGAGCGCGGCAAGACCAGCGAGGCCAAGGTCGTTTTCCAGCAGGCCTTTGCGCAAGATAGTGGCCAAACAGACTCGATCCGCGAAAATCTCAAGCTCGCTATCGCGCGAACCGAAGCCGCGGTGTATGATATCCCCGAGGAAACGGGAGAGTTCCGTCTCGTGCGGCGCGAAAAGGGCAGATACGTCCTTCTCACGCAGCTCTGAGAAACGGGCTCCGAGCAGTCAAAAAAGGACGCAAAGATGCGCCACCCTGTTCTAGTTGCACTGTGCCTTGGCGGCACGGTTGCTCTCGCAGGCTGCGAGAAAAGCATGTCCGACGCGCAGGTTGAACGCGCGATCAAGGATGTGAACGTCATCGACGAATCCAACCTGAACGACGTGATGCTGACCGTGGCCGATCCGGGCGAAGCGGTCGCCTACTTTCAGGGCGCCCTGCAGAAGGAACCCGACCGGGTCGACCTGAAGCGCGGCCTCGCAAAATCGCTCGTCCGCGCGAAAAAGCCGACCGAGGCCGCGCAGATCTGGACGATGGTCGCGGCCAGCCCCGAGGGCGGTCCGGAAGACCGCGTGATGCTTGCCGACGCGCTGATCCGCTCGAACCAGTGGGACAAGGCCAAGGCGGAACTGAACCAGATCCCGCCCACCCACGAAACCTTTGATCGCTACCGTCTGGAAGCGATGGTCGCAGACAGCGACAAGAACTGGAAAAAGGCCGACAGCTTCTACGAAATCGCCTCCGGGCTCACCACGAAACCGGCCGGCGTCCTGAACAACTGGGGCTTTTCCAAGCTCACCCGTGGAGACAACGTCGGCGCCGAAAAGCTGTTCACCGAGGCGCTGACCTATGACCCGTCCATGTTCACCGCAAAGAACAACCTCGTGCTGGCCCGCTCGGCACAGCGCAAATATGATCTGCCGGTGGTCAACATGACCCAGACCGAACGCGCCGAACTGCTTTACACAATGGCACTTGCGGCCATCAAGCAAGGCGACGTCACGGTTGGCAAGGGGCTGCTGGCCCAGGCCGTCGAAACCCACCCGCGCTATTTCGAGGCCGCCGCCCGCAGTCTCGAAGCCCTCGACGCCAACGTGAGCCTCTGATGCTGACCTCCACCTCGGCGCTGATCCTGCTGGTCATCACCCTGCCCATCGTGATCTGGGCCGCGCTCAGCGATCTGAAGCGGATGAAGATCCCGAACAAGGCCGTGCTGGCACTCGCAGCAGTCTGGCCGTTGATCGGCTGGTATCTGGTGCCGTTCGACGCCTGGCTCTGGGGCTTTGCGCTGATGGCGATCGTGCTGGTGATCGGCTACCTTGCCTATGTCACCGGCACCTTCGGCGCGGGCGATGCGAAATATGCCGCCGCGATGGCCGGTATCTTCACCGGGGCCGACTACGGCCTTGTGATGCTTCTGGTCGCGGGCTGCCTGATCGGTGCGCTTGTCACCCACCGCATCATGCGCGCGATTCCGGCCATTCGACGGCTGACACCCGATTGGGAAAGCTGGACCCAGCGGCGCTATTTCCCGCTTGGCTTCGCGCTTTCGGGGATTCTGGTTTTCTATCTCCTTGCCCAAATCTGGCCGCAAGTCTGACATAACCGCGCGGTAGCATTGTTTCCGTAAGACAGCCAGTCTGCGGTTAAAGCGGGGTCATATCGATGAATGTTGCGCCAACTCAGGTGTCTGACGGCACGCTCGCCTCCAACGTGCAGCCGCCAGCGTCGCCACGCGCGTTGGCCGATGTCGGCCTGACCACCGTTATGATGCGCGACATTCTTCTGAAAACGATGTTCCGCACCAACCTCGATCTCGTCTCCGCGATTTCAAAGGCCATCTGCCTGCCGGTTCCCCTGACCCAGGAACTGGTCGACAGCGCCCGCGGCCAGAAGCTGATCGAGGCGACAGGCACCCTGCACGCCAACTCCGGCAACGAGATGGGCTACCAGCTTACCGACGGCGGCAAGGCGCGCGCGCTCGATGCCCTCAGCCAGTCCGAATACTACGGCGCGATGCCGATTCCGCTCGAACACTACAAGGTGCAGATCCAGCGCCAGTCGGTCCGCAACATCCGCCTCGACAAGACCCAACTGATGTCCGGCATGGGCCACCTGATCCTGCCGCCCGACCTCATCGACAACCTCGGCCCCGCCGTCACCTCGGGCCGCTCGATCCTGATGTATGGTCCGCCTGGCAACGGCAAATCCTCCATCTCGCATGGCATCCGCGCCGCCCTTGGCGACAAGGTCTACGTGCCCCGCGCCATCGAATATTCCGGCCAGATCATCTCGGTCTACGACCCGATCGTCCACTCCGCCGCCGAATCTGCGGTGGATGACCCGAACGCGCTGCGCCGCACCTCGAACCGCTTCGACAACCGCTACGTCTTTTGCGAGCGCCCCTCGGTCATCACCGGGGGCGAGCTGTCACTGGATATGCTCGACCTCACCTACAACCCCACCGCCCGCACCTATCAGGCGCCTTTGCAGCTCAAGGCCACCGGCGGCATCTTCATCATCGACGACCTTGGCCGTCAGGCCGAACCGCCGCAAAAGATCGTCAACCGCTGGATCGTGCCGCTGGAAGAAAGCCGCGACATCCTCGCCCTGCAGTCGGGCGAGAAGTTCACCGTGCCGTTCGACACGCTGGTGATCTTTTCCACCAACTTCCACCCGAACGAAATCTTCGACGGCGCGGCCCTGCGGCGGATCTTCTTCAAGATCAAGATCGACGGCCCGAGCCAGGAAAACTTCCTGAAGATCTTCGCCATGGTTGCGCGGAAAAAGAAGATGCCGCTCGATGAAGCGGCCCTCATGTATCTGATGAAGGTCAAGTTTCCGACCATCAACAACAACTACGCCAACTACATGCCGGTCTACCTGATCGACCAGATGATCGCGGTCTGCGAATTCGAGAACCTGCCCTACCGCATGACCCCCGACCTGATCGACCGCGCCTGGGACAACATGTTCGTGCGTCAGGAAACCATCGCGCGCTAAGCGTCAGGCGAACGGCCTGACGCCGGTTTCCGTCACCACCGCATCCAGCCGCTGGTCGGTGGGTTCGGTCGGCACCTCTGCCACCTCCTGCGCCGCAAAGGCAAAGCCCACCGCCAGCACCGGCCCCTTGGCGCGCAACCCTTCCAGCGTCCGGTCATAAAACCCGCCGCCATAGCCCAACCGGTAACCCCGCGCGTCGAAAGACAACAAGGGCACGATCAGCACCTGCGGCTCCAGCCACGCGCCCTCCTCCGGGATCAGCGCCTTGAAACTGCCCTCGATCATCTTCGCCCCCGGCGACCATTCCCGAAACCGCAGCGCCATGCCCTTGCCCACGATCACCGGCACACCGACCGGCCCCTGATGCGCCGCCATTGCGGGCAAGGGATCAATCTCGGTCCGCATCGGCATGTAGCCCGACAGCACCTTGCCGCTTTGCGACGCAAGATAATCGGCCAGAATCTCCGCCGCCTGCCCCTGTCCCGCCGCAAATGCCGCCTTGCGCACCGCAAACGCTCTCTCGCGCGCCAAAGCCTTGATATCGCTCATATCAGCACCAACGAGGCCAGCCCCAGAAACGCAAAGAACCCCATCACGTCGGTCAGCGTTGTGACAAATGTCCCGCTGGCCAGCGCCGGGTCCAGCCCGAACCGCTCCAGCGTCAACGGCACCAGCACGCCCCCCAGGGCCGCGACGATCTGGTTCACGATCATCGCCAGCCCCAGCACCATCCCCAGATGCCAGTCGCCAAAGATCAGCACCCCCGCGATCCCCAGGATCACCGCCAGCCCCAGCCCGTTCAGCACCCCCGCGCCCAACTCGCGCCTGACCACCCGCGCCGCGTTCGCCCGCGTCAGGTCGCGCGTCGCCAGCGCCCGCACCGCCACCGCCAGCGACTGCGTCCCCGCGATGCCCCCGGTGGAAGCAACAATCGGCATCAGCGCCGCCAGGATCACCAGCGTCGACAGCGTCGCCTGAAACTGGCTGATCACGATGGCCGACAACGATGCCGTGAACAGGTTCACCACCAGCCACGGCAACCGCTGCTTCATTGTCGCAAACGCCCCGTCGCTGACATCGGCATCGTCGCCCACACCCGCCAGGCGCAGCATGTCTTCCTCATGCTCCTCGTCCAGCACGTTCATCGCATCGTCGATGGTGATCACACCCACGAGCCGCCCGCCCGCATCCACCACCGGGCAGGAAATCAGGTGATACTGGTTGAAGATATAGGCCACATCGGCCTCCGGATCCGTCGCCTCGACGGTGCGGAAACTTTCCTCCACGATATCGGCCAGCTTCACCGACCGCGCCGCCGACAAGATCCGCCCCAGCGTCGCATAACCCACCGGCTTCATCCGCGGATCGACCAGGATCACGTGATAGAACTGGTCCGGCAACGTCTTGGATTTCCGCAGAAAATCAATCGCTTCGCCCACCGTCCAGTGCTCCGGCGCCACCACCGTCTCGCGCTGCATCAGACGGCCCGCGGAATACTCCGGATAGGCCATCGCCTGTTCCACGGCGACCCGGTCCGCATCCTCCAGCGCATCCAGGATCAGCTCCTGCTGCGGCTCGTCCAGATCCTCGAGAATATCGACCACGTCGTCGGATTCCAGATCGCGCACCGCGTCCGCCAGAACTTCGGGCGGCAGGTTTTCGATCACCTCTTCGCGGATCGCGTCCGAGATTTCCGACAGGATCTCGCCGTCGATCTCGTGCGACCACAGCGCCAGAAATGCCCTTCGGTCCGACGCCCCGATCTGCTCCAGAAAGTCGGCGATGTCGGCGGCGTGCAAAGGCTCCAGCAGCGCGTCGATGGCGGCACTGTCCCTGGCCTCGACCGCAGCCAGCACCGCGTCGATGCGGGCCTGGTCCAGCGTCTCGTCCTCCGCCTCCAGTTGCTCCGCCATGCCGCCTCCACCTGATTGCCGCGACCTTAGCGAAAACTGTTTCTGGTAAACAGGGGCGCCGGGCAAATTTACCAAACGGTGCAAAGGCAATAGGGTGCACAAGAACGAAGCGGGGGCGAAGCATGGCCGATCTTCTCTTGGGGCAGGTAATCCGCTTTCAGGGCGACCCGTTTGTGCAATCCGATGCCGCCCGGCACCTGTCCCACGGCGCGGTTCTTGTCGATCAGGGCCGCATCGCGGCGGTGGGCGAGGCCGCCGATCTTCGCGCCCGCCACCCGCAGGCCCATGTCCACGATTATGGCCGCGCCCTCATCTCGGCAGGTTTTGTCGATGCCCATGTCCACTACCCGCAGACCGCCATCATCGCCTCGTGGGGCAAGCGGCTGATCGACTGGCTGAACACCTACACCTTCCCCGAAGAGATGCGCTTTGCCGATAGCACCTATGCCTGCACCATCGCCAACCGCTACCTTGATCTGGTCGTGGCACGCGGCACCACCACCGTCTGCACCTATGCCACCATCCACCCGGCCAGCGTCGATGCGATCTTCACGGCGGCGCAATCCCGCGGGATGCGAATTTATGCCGGCAAGACCTGCATGGACCGTAACGCCCCCGCTGGCCTGACCGACACCGCGCAATCCGCCTACGACGACAGCAAGGCGCTGTTGCAGAAATGGCATGGGGTTGACCGTCTGTCCTACGTCATCACCCCGCGCTTTTCGCCTACGTCCACGCCCGAACAACTCGCGGCCCTTGGTGCCCTCTGGCGCGAATACCCCGATTGCCTGATGCAGACGCATCTCTCCGAACAGCCCGACGAAATCGCCTGGGTCCGCGACCTCTTCCCCCAGTCGCGCGACTACCTCGACACCTACGAGGCACAGGGCCTTCTCCGTGAAGGCGCGCTTTACGGCCATGCCATCCACCTGACGGACCGTGAGAGATCGCGCCTGATCGAAGCCGGGGCCAGCCTGATCCACTGCCCCACCTCGAACACCTTCATCGGCTCGGGCCTTTTCGACATGGGCCTCGCCCGCCACCTGCGCGTCGGCCTTGCCACCGATACCGGCGGCGGCTCGTCCTTTTCCATGCTGCGCACGATGGCCGCTGCATACGAGGTGGCCCAACTGCGCGGCCAGTCCCTGCACCCCTCGCAGCTTTGGTGGCTGGCGACCCAAGGCTCCGCCCGCGCACTTCACGCCGATCACCAAATCGGCAACATCGCCGTCGGGATGGAGGCCGATCTTGCCATCATCGACCTCGCCTCCACCCCCGCCATCGCCCAAGCCTCGGCCCGCGCCACAGACCTCTGGCAGGCGCTGTTCCCGACCATCATGATGGGCGACGACCGCGCGATTGCCGATGTGTGGATTGGCGGGGCGCTATCTCGTCAATGAAAAGAACTGGTCGGTGGTATTGCGTTGAAACAGCAATGTGCCGGCGGAACGCAAAGCCGAAGCCGGGCGGGTTGAAACGAATGCCGGAGGGCTTCGCAGCCGGCGAAATCCGGCTCGCTCCAGCAACCGCTGCAAGGTTCTTGGCGTGAAAGCGTTGATGTGCTCAAGTGGCTGAACTTTGTGAAAGGTTGCAAAATCCTTCGGTATGTCAATACCTTCGCAATTTGGCACTCCGACGAATAGCACACCGCCCGGCACCATTCGCGCAGCCAGCGCCTCCAGCAAGCCAAGCGGCGTGGAGACATGCTCCAGAACTTGGCTCAACACCACGGCATGAACCCTGACGCCGGCCTTCTCGTCAAATTCCTCCAGATTGGAAAACACCCGAACTCCTGTGGTTCGAGCGGTGTCGGCGCGCGTATCGCTCAGGTCGATCCCGTAGGTCTTCAGACCCAGCAGTTGCGCGGTCGCCAGCACTTCTCCGTCGCCGCACCCGAAATCCAGCAATCGCACCGGGCCCGCGATCCCGGCTTGAGAGACAAGGTGATGCAGACGCATGACCAGCTTCAAGCGCTGCACGGCCGTGGCAAAAACATCGTTGCGCTTTGTCGTATGGGCCGCCTCGAACCGCCCAACCTGGGCCGCGTCGGTCCATTGGCCATAAAGCACGGGCAGCCATTCGTCACCCAGCACGAACCTGTGAAAGGTGAACTCGCAACCCGAACAGGTCACCAGGTCGAACTCTTGATCTCCGAGGGCGGCCTCGTGATCACCGGAGTAGTAGAATTTTGACATCAGAGCAGCAACGGTCGGGTCTGAAAATCGGCCAGACCACCGGCTTACCCATTCCTGACCGCCGCAACACGGACAGGATTGCCGAGTGTCGAACCTCATCGCAACACTTGATGGGGCGGAAGAAGAAACCATTACCACCCCGCTACGCAAACACTCCTCTATTCGAATGTTAAGCCATTCAGAACGTGAAAGCCAAGCGAACCATGTGCACGCTCGCCGTCCCGCTCAAACCGAACTCAGGGCTTCATGTCAGCCTGACCGCGCTTGAACCAAGCGGAGGTGCACCGGCTTGCAGACGGCCGGATGCATCGGGCCTCCGCTGCCTGTCCGGCAGACAATTCGGTTAAGACTTCCTGAAGATTTCCTTCAAGCGTCTGATTGCGTTGAATATAAATTATGTCCCACCGTGGGACATCACTCGGCCAGTTCCCACCCGTCCGGATAGAAGTCATGCTTCAACGCGATCGAGGTGGCGATCCGCTCATAATTCCAGACCTCCTCGGGCGTCACCGGAATAGGCCCGATCGAGGCGATCAGCGTCTCCCCATCCTTGCCACGGCGGGTCTTGAACCCCTCCAGCCGCAAGGCCCTCTCCAAGGCTGGCCAACTCGCATCCAGCTCCTCGATGAAGAAGGCATAGTCGATCACCGCCTCCTTCGGCAGCTTGACCCCCTTCGACTGCTTGAAGGTGTCATAGGTCTCGCGCCGCTGCGTCTCGAAATTGTGGTCCATCAAACCCTCCGTCGCGCCGCGTTCTAGCGCATCCCCGACCCGACCGCCACTACCCCGCCAACCGCGCCGCCAACGCCCGTTGCCGCTCCAGCACCAGGGGCAGGTCAACCGTCACCATCTGCCCGTCCCGCACCACCTGCCGACCTTCGACAAACAGGTGTCGCACCCGTGTCGGCCCGCACAGGATCAGCGCCGCCACCGGATCCCACGATCCCGCAGCCTCCACCCCCCGCATGTCCCACACCGCGATATCCGCCCGCTTGCCCACTTCCAGCGACCCCACGTCGCGGCGCCCCAACACCCGCGCCCCACCCAGCGTGGCAATCTCCAACGCCTCCCGCGCCCCCATCGCATCCGCCCCAAAAGCGACGCGCTGCAACAGCATCGCCATCCGCGCCTCGCCAATCAGGTTGCCCGCATCATTTGACGCCGATCCATCGACACCCAACCCGACCTTAACCCCCGCATCCCGCATTGCCCGAACCGGCGCGATACCCGAACCAAGGCGACAATTCGAACACGCGCAGTGCGAAATACCCGTTCCTGACCGGGCAAACAGACCAATTTCCGAACCATCCAGCTTCACACAATGCGCGTGCCAGACATCATCACCCGTCCATCCCAGATCCTCGGCATATTGCCCCGGGCGACAACCGAACTTGGCCAGCGAATAGGCCACATCTTCGTCATTCTCGGCCAGATGCGTGTGCAGCATGACGCCCTTGTCGCGCGCCAGAACCGCCGCCTCTCGCATCAGGTCACGGCTTACAGAAAACGGCGAACACGGTGCCAGCCCAACCCGGCACATCGAGCCTTCGGCCGCATCATGAAATCCGTCGACAACACACACCATATCCTCAAGGATCGCCGCTTCCCGTTCGACCAGACTGTCCGGCGGCAACCCGCCATCGCTTTCGCCAATGCTCATCGCGCCGCGGGTCGGGTGGAACCGCAACCCCACCTCGCGCGCAGCGTGGATCGTATCCTCCAGCCGCGCGCCGTTGGGAAAGAGATAGAGATGATCAGAGGTCAGCGTGCAGCCCGACAACGCCAGTTCCGCCAGCCCCACCTTGGCCGACACGAACATCTCCTCCGGCCCAAAGCGGGCCCAGATCGGATAAAGCGTCTTCAGCCAACCAAAGAGCAACGCGTCCTGCCCGCCCGGCACCGCCCGCGTCAGGGTCTGGTAAAGGTGATGGTGCGTGTTCACCAACCCGGGCGTCACAACGCAACCACGCGCATCAACCACTTCAGCCGCTCGTGCGACCAGCCCGTGCCCGACGTCCGCAATTACCCCGTCACGAAGAAGAACATCCGCACCAGACAATTCTTGCCGACCGGAATTCATCGTCACGACGACATCCGCCTGACGGATCAGGATTTCGCTCATCCACACCTCCACGCCCTTCGCCCGAAGTCATGCGGGCCGACAGAAGGGAGAAAGGACTCGGGCGCGCAGCCAGTGTATCCAGCGCACTCCAGGCGACAATCAACTTTTGCACGAAACAGAATTACCCGTTCAAAAGGGCAAGTGCCTCGGCGTGAATGCTTCGATTCGCGGCGGCAAGCACGCGCCCTCCTCCGTGGCAAGGATTGCCCGACCAATTGGTCATCACGCCTCCGGCTGCCTCGATCACCGCAATTGGCGCTTGCACGTCATAGGCCTGCAAGCCCGCCTCGATCACAAGGTCAATCTGCCCGGCGGCGATCAGGGCGTAGGCGTAGCAATCGGTGCCATATCGGACCAGCTTTGCCTGTGATGCGACGCGGCGAAACGCGGCTTCCTCGTCGGCGCTGCCCACTTCGGGGAAGGTAGAGAACAGGATCGCCTCGGACAAGGGCCGCGCCGACCGGGTCTGCAAGGCGATTTCCCCCAGTGGCCCAACCACGCGCGCGATACCCAAACCGCCCTCGAACCGCTCTCCGATATAGGGCTGGTCGATGATGCCATAAAGTGGTCCCTTCGCATCGCGGACCGAAATCAAGACACCCCAGGTTGGCGTTCCCGAAAGATATCCCCGTGTTCCGTCGATCGGATCAAGCACCCAGGTCAGGCCCGAGGTGCCCTCGACAGGACCAAACTCCTCGCCAAGAATGCCGTCGGCGGGTCGGCGTGCCGCCAGCACGGCGCGCATCCGCTGCTCGGACAGCCGATCAGCCACCGTGACCGGGTCAAACCTTTGAATGTCCTTGTTTTCCGCCGAAAGGCCCGGCGTGCGGAAATGCGCAAGCGTGGCCACGCGTGCCACATCCGCCAATTCATGTGCTGCGGCAACAAGTTCTGCCGCAACGTCTTGTGATACCTGCATGCCTGCCCTCCGCCTTGACCGGACCTCGGGGCGCTCGCGGCCCTCCCTCCGGGCGCTAAACGCTCGGAGAGATCAGGTCAAGCGGGAGGGGCCTCCTAAGCCGCTTCGGACAGAACCCGCGCCAGATCGAACAGGCGGCGACGCTGGGCTTCGGGAATGGCATAGTAGGACCGCACCAGTTCCAGCGCTTCCTTGTCTGCCATCATGTCGCCTTGAGCAAGCATTCCAGCCGCCTGACCTTCGCTGAGGCCCTCGAAGAAGAACGAGATCGACACGCCCAGAGCATCGGCCACGTCCCAGAGACGCGATGCGCTGACCCGGTTCATCCCGGTCTCATACTTCTGGATCTGCTGGAACTTGATACCCACCTTGTCGGCGAGCTGCTGCTGCGTCATGCCGACCATCCAACGACGGTGACGGATACGTTTCCCGACATGGGCATCAACTGGGTGCTTCATTCTTTACTCCGATACAATTTTAGTCCCCTTGTCAGACTACAAGCAATTTTCGTGCCAAAGTTCCGTATTTCGGGAGGTCGTCGGGAAAAAATTGCCAAGGTGCCAAAACCTGTCTTTTTGGATATGCCCGATTATACACCTGTATAAGACACGGTGGGGTTGTTTTGCGTAACACTTGCAGCCTATCTCGCAGTCCACCGATTCGCCTTTAACGCGAATTTCATTGTGCGCTGCATTTTGCAAAAATCTTAGCATTTCTTCGCAAAACGCAACTATACAATCGTTTTCCACGCGTCTTACTGTTGCTCTTACGGAAATATGGCTACGATTTGCCGTGTGGCAAATAGAAAATTCGGGGTTCAGGATGCGCGCTTGGCAGGTTTTGACGCTCGGGGATGCGCCGCGCCTTGTCACCATATCCGATCCGCAGCCGCAGCCGGGCGAGGTGATGGTCAAAGTGGCAGCCGCCGGGCTGAACTTTGCCGATCTCTTGATGATGGACGGTCGCTATCAGGACAGGCCCGCCCTGCCCTATAGTCCCGGAATGGAAATCGCGGGCGTGGTAGAGGCAGTTGCCCCCGGCGCAGATGGCCCTCGGCCTGGGACCCGGGTGATCGGCGTCTGCGGCACGGGCGGTCTGGCCGAGATGGTTTGCGTGCCAGCCGCGCGGGTGGTGGTCATGCCGGACACAATGCCGATGACGGTCGGTGCGGGATTTCAGATCGCTTATGGCACATCGCATCTTGCCCTGACCCACAAGGCCCGCCTGCAACCGGGCGAAACGCTGTTCGTCACGGGCGCTGCCGGCGGTGTGGGCCTGACGGCAGTGGAGATCGGCAAGCGGCTGGGCGCGCGCGTGATCGCCAGTGCGCGGGGTCACGACCGGCTTGCCGTAGCCAAGGCAGCAGGCGCCGATGTGGTCATCGACGCAACTGCGCCGGGTCTGAAGGAGACGTTGCGCGGCCTGAGTGGTGTCGATGTGGTCTATGATACGGTCGGTGGACCGGCCTTTGACGAGGCCCTGCGCGCCTGCAAGCCGGACGGTCGGCTACTGGCAATCGGCTTTGCCTCGGGCCATGTGCCGCAGGTGCCGGCCAATCTGCTTTTGGTCAAGAACCTTACGGTGACCGGTTTTTGGTATGGCGGCTACCAGAAGACCTTCCCGACCCTTGTCGCGGACAGCATGCGCCAGCTTTTGAGCTGGTATTCCGACGGGGCGCTGGCGCCCCACATCTCGCATGTTCTGCCCTTCGGCGGCCTGGCTGAAGGGTTGGAGCTTTTGCGCAACCGCACAGCCACGGGTAAGGTCGTCATCACTGTGGCCTGACGCCTATTCCGCCGCCAGTGCCAGCGTGCCGTCCATATAGGCGCGGCGCAGTTCGGCGAGCAATGCCTCTGCCGGCGGCCCGCTCAGGGTTGGCGCGGCATAAAGGCATACCGCGAGCCGCCCGAGATCGGGCAGCGCCCCGCGCGGGTCGATCACGGCGGTCCCAACCGGCATGATTCCCCCAAGCCTGGCCGAAATCGCGAGGTCGGCCGCTACCGTCGCCTCGATCGCCTGCTCGCTTTCCCCGTCGAACGCCATTTCCCAGGCAAGGCCGGCCTTTTCCAGCGCGGCCTGCACGCTTGGCCGAAAGATGCAGGTGTCCTTGAACCCCAGCCGCAACGGCCGCCGTTGCCAAGCGGTGCCACCCTCGGCGCCGATCCAGACCAGATCGCGCCACGCCAGAATCTCGCCCCCCGCATCGGGCTGCGCCTCGGTGGTGATGATCGCATCGAGACTGCCGCGCGCGAAGTTGTCCTTCATCAAAAGCGTGAAGGACGACACAAGGTTGATCCGCACCCGCGGGAACTGCGCCGCCAGGCGTTTCAGGATGCCGGGAATGGCCGGGTAGACGATGTCATGTGGCACGCCCAGCCGGATCTCGCCCTCGAACGACCCGCAGGTCATCCGCGCCAACGCTTCGTCGTTCAACGCCAGCATCCGTCGTGCGTAAGACAAAAGCTGCTCACCCTCGGGCGACAACGCCATCCGCCGCGCCGCCCGGATGAAAAGTGTCAGATCAAGCGCCTCTTCCAGCCGCTTGATCTGCATCGAGACGGCAGACTGGGTCAGGTTCAGCAATCCGGCGGCACGCGTCACCCCGCCAGCCTCGGCAACGGCAACAAAGCTGCGCAGCGCGCTAAGGTCGAGGGTTCGCTGCATTATCAATCTCCGTGATGGATAGCTCAACAATCATTCGTTTTCATTGTGTCAAGACCTGCGTCATATTTCAACAGGATTGATCGAAACCCCACAAAGGATCACACAAGATGAGCCGCTCCGCATCCCATTCCATCCCTCGCCAACCCAAGGCAACGCGGCGGTCGCCGTTCGAATTGTTCCGCGCCGCACTTGAGCTGCGGGGTCAACGCGCGCATCTGGCGAAACTGGACGATCACCTTTTGCATGACATCGGCCTTACCCGCGATGACGCAGAGGCCGAAGCGCGGCGCCCGATCTGGGACCCGCCCTCACACTGGTTCAGGTAAGTCGCAGGCCGCCGCAGGAATCTGCAACCGAAGTGCTTGAAATGCGGGCCGTGCCTTCCGATATTGGTCGCATGTGGTCACGCCGGTTCCCCGGCGTTGCCCTTAGGGACAACATCGGAGGCTTCACATGGCTCAATATGATACGATCCGCACCGTTGGCGTTGGCGCCCGCGCTGCGATCGACGAGGGGCTTCGCGCCCATATGAACAAGGTCTACGGGCTGATGTCCGTGGCGATGCTGGTCACCGCAGGCGTTGCTTGGTCTGTCGGCACTACCGACCTGCTGAACTTCCTGCGCACCGCTGAAGGCGGCATGACGATCCTGGGCTGGGTGATCATGTTTGCCCCGCTGGCCATGGTGTTCGCCTTCGGCGCGATGATCAACCGCATGTCGGTGGCCGCCGCACAGCTTTTCTTCTACGCCTTCGCGGCGGTGATGGGCCTGTCGCTCGCCTGGATCTTCAAGGTCTTTACCGGCGTGTCCATTGCGCAGACCTTCCTGATCACTTCGATCGCCTTCGCGGGCCTGTCGCTGTATGGCTACACCACGAAGCGCAACCTCAGCGGCATGGGCACCTTCCTGATGATGGGCCTGATCGGCCTTCTGGTCGCGATGGTCGTCAACATCTTCCTTGCCTCCTCGGCGCTGGCTTTCGCGATTTCGGTGATCGGCGTTCTGATCTTCTCGGGCCTCACCGCCTATGACACGCAGAACATCAAGAACACCTACATCGAGCACGCGCAGGCGATGGACCAGGAATGGCTGGGCAAGTCGGCCATCATGGGCGCGCTGAACCTCTACATGAACTTCATCAACCTGTTCATGTTCCTGCTGCAGTTCATGGGCAACCGCGAATAATCTGCGACTGATCTTACCCTTGACGCCCCGGCCAGACACCCTCTGGCCGGGGTTTTTCTTTGCCGAAAGCGTGACCGGGTGTCACCTGTCAGGCGGGCCCAGCCTGCGCTAATATTGGATGCAGTGAGTCTATCTGGGGTCAGTCATGCCACCCACCCTTTCCCGCCGGATGCTTCTGGCCAGTGCCGCCGCGATGATGGCGATGCCGTTGCGGGCTGAAACGCCAATCCTGCATGTTGTCAAGGATCCTGGCTGTGGCTGCTGCGGTGACTGGGTCGATCACCTGACTGCGGCCGGATTTACCGTGACGGTGGAGGAGCGTGACGTCGAAGCGCTTGCGGCCTACAAGGCGCAGCTTGGTGTGCCAGAGGCGTTGGTGTCATGCCACACCGGCACCATCGCTGGCTATGTCGTCGAAGGTCATGTCCCGGCCGCGGACATCCGCCGCCTGTTGGCGGAAAAGCCTGATGCTGTGGGCCTGACCGTGCCCGGCATGCCGTTCGGCTCACCCGGTATGGGCCCCGAGACACAGCGCGAGGCCTATGACGTTCTGCTTGTAAAGCGCGACGGAACCTCCTCGATTTTCACCAGCTACCCTGCCGCCTGACCGCGCGACCATCTGTCGGGCACCGAGGGCCGCCGAAGGTGCTCCGCGACCGCTGGCGTTGCCGTGCGCAAAAGGGCCTGAGACTACAAACGAAAACCGCGCCCGATCGGGCGCGGTTCTGAAAACGCAAGAGAGAGTGCAGATCTTACTTGATCTTGCCTTCCTTGTATTCGACATGCTCCCGCTTCACAGGATCATATTTCTTGACGACCATCTTTTCGGTCATGGTGCGGGCATTCTTCTGGGTCACATAAAAGTGCCCGGTGCCCGCCGTCGAGTTCAGACGGATCTTGATCGTGGCTGGCTTTGCCATAGTCGCTTCTCCTGCATCGGCGACCTGTGGCCCCCGGTGAAATGCTTGAAGCCCGCCTTTTAGCCACGAGGGCGGCAGAGTCAACAGCCAAACGCCAAGCCACGGCAATCATTAGACGCAGGCCGCCCGGTGCAGGGGTCGTGCCGCCGTCTCGGGTGGGTTAGACCCCGGGTCGGCAAGGTGCGCGGATGGCCTGTAAGCCGGATTTTGTCCAAGGGGTTGCCCCCTCTGGATGACCATTCCTCTGCCAACCGTGTTACCACGGCGGTCAAGCTGCCAACCCGGGCCTCTCGGGCGATGGCGTCCCTGGCAAGCGGTATCCCTGGCTTGCGCCCGGACCTACTGCCGCGAGGCCCCTATTTGGCATTGCTCCGGGTGGGGCTTGCCGTGCCGGTCCTGTTGCCAGTCCCGCGGTGGGCTCTTACCCCACCGTTTCACCTTTACCCTTGCGAACAAGGGAAGTCTCTTCTCTGTGGCGCTTTCCCTGGGGTTGCCCCCGCCGGGGATTACCCGGCACCCTTGCCTTCTGGAGTCCGGACTTTCCTCGGAACTTGCGCCCCGCGGTCATCCAGCCATCCGCGCGTCGCCGGGTTATGCCCGCCGTGCCGCGCCGTCAACGGAAAAGCGCCGGGCCAGATCTGCGGCAAGGGCGCGGTCGGTGGCGTCAGCCGGGCCTTTGGCCCAAGGTCGGAACCGCAGCCTGAAGGCCGCAAGCAAAAGCGCCTCGTCCGCGTCGGGAAAGCCGAACGTCCGTGCAGATGTGACGAAATCGGCCTGATCATCGCCCGGCTCGGGCCAGACCGACAGGCCGGCCTGCGCCAGACGCCGCCAGTCGAACCGCGGACCGGGGTCGGCCTTGCGGTCGGGCGCCATGTCGCTATGGCCGATCACCGCCTCGGGCCGGATCGACCAGCGCGCCAGAACGCCATCCAGCAGCGCCTCCAGGGCTGTCATTTGCCGGGCGGCAAAGGGTTCGTCACCCCGGTTGACCAGCTCGATCCCGATCGACCGGGAATTGACGTCATCGCGCCCGCCCCAGACACCTGCACCCGCGTGCCAGGCCCGCGCCGCCTCGTCTACAAGGCTGAGGACGGTGCCGTCGCGGTCGATCAGATAATGCGCGGAAACCTCGGCCATCGGGTCACACAGGCGCTCCAGCGCGACCTGGCAATCAGGCATGGCGGTGTAGTGCAACACCACCAGCTCTGGCCGCAGCCCGCCCCGCCGCTCGCCAAAGTTGGGCGAGGGGTGGGTCAGGCTCACTGCAATGCGGTGCGGAAGGGGCGCGGATCCCAGGTGCAAGCGAAACCATCGCCGTCCGGGTCGACACCCAGGCGGTCACGCTCTGGCCCACCGACTTTCAGGAATTCCTGCTGGGCAATGTCCGGGGATGTGAACTTGGCGCAGGCTGCAACCGGGTCACGCTTCACGATGCTGCGGCGCTGGTACAACTGCACGCCCGGTGCATGTTTCGTTGCCAGCGCGTACTCCACGATGTTCGGCCCGGTATCGCCCGGCCGCTGCGGCAGATCTGTCGGCTGGACAACCACGTATTCCGACCGGTTGCGGGCGATCCGCTCCTTGTCGCTTTCGATGGTTTCGCGGCTGGAGACGGCGCCGAAGTCCTGTTCGTCCGAGATGCCGGTGTTGTTGTGGATCATCTCGCCGGACTCTTCCTTGATCCCCGCAGGTGCGCCGCCGCGTGGGCGGTTCGTGCTGTCAGGCAGGCCTACGTTGGCGCCTATCACACCGCCCTGAACACCACCCGGTGCAACCGTCGGCACGGGCGCGGGCAATCCTTCGGCGCGATCAATCGCAGCGGCCGCAGCGGCGGGATCAAACGTCCGGCCGACCGGAGGCACCACGACCGGCATCGACGGCGTCGCAGAAGGCTGCGCCCCTCTGATGTAGGAGTTGTAGTCCTGAAATCCGACCCCGGAGCCTGAGTCAGGCACCGTAGGCGTGCAGGCCTGCAGCGCCACGGACGCCAGCATCACGCCCACAAGGGGGCGAAGGAATTTCACGGTCATCACTGCCTCTGGAACACTGCTTTTCGCGCCCCTTACCACCATTTATCCGGTTTGGCCACAAAGCCTGCGGCCTTCTCCAGCACATGGGCGTGATTGAGAAGCCCCGCTTCGTCCCAGGGCCTCCCGATCAGTTGCAGACCGAGCGGCAGACCCTGACGATCCAGCCCGACCGGCACCGCGATGCCCGGCAGACCCGCAAGGTTTACAGTCACGGTGAAGATGTCGTTCAGATACATCTCGATCGGGTCGGCATTCGACATCTCGCCCAGACCGAAGGCGGCAGAAGGCGTGGCCGGGGTCAGGATGGCGTCGACACCGTCGGCAAAGACCGTCTCGAAATCGCGCTTGATCAAGGCCCGCACCTTGCGCGCCCGGTTGTAGTAGGCGTCGTAGAAACCGGCCGACAATACATAGGTGCCAACCATCACGCGACGCTGCACCTCGGGGCCAAAGCCTTCGGCGCGGGTCTTTTCATACATCTCGGTGATGCCGTCACCTGCCGAAAGCTTGGCACGGTGACCGTAACGCACGCCGTCATAGCGCGCGAGGTTCGACGAAGCCTCGGCCGGCGCGATCACGTAATAGGCGGGCAGCGCGTATTTCGTGTGCGGCAGGCTGATGTCACGCACAACCGCGCCCGCATCGCGCAGCATCGCGATGCCCTTCTGCCACAGCGCCTCGATCTCGTCTGGCATCCCGTCCATGCGGTATTCGCGGGGGATGCCGATCACCTTGCCACGGATGTCGCCGGTCAGCGCCGCTTCGAAATCCGGCACGGGAATGTCCGCGCTGGTCGAATCCTTTGCATCATGCCCGCACATCGCGCCCAGCATGATGGCCGCATCGCGCACCGTCTTGGTCATCGGCCCGGCCTGATCCAGCGACGATGCGAAGGCGACGATGCCCCAGCGGCTGACACGGCCGTAGGTCGGCTTGATCCCGACGATCCCGGTAAAGGCCGCGGGCTGGCGGATCGATCCGCCGGTATCGGTTCCGGTGGCCGCGATGCACAGATCGGCCGCAACCGCCGACGCCGACCCGCCCGATGACCCACCCGGCGTAAGCTTTCGGCCGTCCACCTTCCACGGGTTCACCACGTCGCCGTAGCACGAGGTCTCGTTCGACGATCCCATCGCGAACTCGTCCATGTTCAGCTTGCCCAGCATCACGGCACCTGCGCCGAACAACCTGGCCGTGACCGTGGATTCGTACTCTGGCCTGAACCCCTTGAGGATGTTCGAGGCGGCCTGGCTTGGCACGCCCTTGGTGCAGAACAGGTCCTTGATCCCAAGGGGAATTCCGCACATCGCCGGGGCATCGCCCGCAGCCAGCCGCACATCGGCCGCCCGCGCCTGATCCAGCGCGATATCGGGCGTCTTGTGCACGAAGGCGTTCAGACCGTCGCCCGCGTCGATTGCCGTAAGGCAGGACATCGTCAGGTCGACTGCCGTGATCTCGCCCTTGCGCAGGGCGTCGCGTGCCGCTGCGATGGTCCATGTGTTCGCGCTCATTCCACCACCTTCGGCACCGCAAAGAACCCCTCGCGCGCATCCGGCGCGTTCTTCAGCACCGCCGCCTGCTGGTTGCCATCCGTCACGACATCGGCCCGCCGCTTCAGGCGCATCGGGGTCACCGAGGTCATCGGCTCCACTCCGGTCACGTCAACTTCGTTCAACTGTTCCATGAACCCGAGGATGCCGGAAAGCTGCCCGGCCAGCTTTGGCAAGTCCGCCTCATCCACCCGGATGCGCGCCAGTTTCGCAACCTTGCGCGCGGTGTCGATATCAATGGCCATTGGGCTTTCCCCTGTCGCTGTCTCGCCCATTTACAAAGCCGGGCGACGCGCTGCAAGCGACGATGGGCGTTGTCAGAGGTCAAGCGAACCGAGCAGTTGCCGCGCAGTTGCGCGGGCATCGAACTGCGCTACCGCCCGCGTCCGGGCCGCCTCGCCGATATGGCGGCGCAATGCAGGGTTTTCGACCAGCTTGCGCAGCGCGTCGCCGATTGCCGAAACGTCCTGCTGCGCGACCAAAAGCCCGTCCACGCCATCCGTGATCATGTCGGCCGTGCCGCCGATTTCGGAACAGATGACAGGCAAGCCAACTGCCATCGCCTCCATCACCGCGACTGGCGCCGCTTCGCCATGACCAAAGCTGGTCAGCACGAAGCCATCGGCACCCTGCAAGACCTGCAAGACCTCGTCCTGAGAGATTGCCCCCAGAAAGCGGACCTCGGCCTCCAGCCCCAGCGCTGCCACCTCGGTCTGGATCATGGCCCGCGCGGGGCCGTCACCCGCGATTGCGTAAGTCAATTTTTGCCCCTGATCGAGAACCTGCCGCATTGCCCGCAAGAAGAAGACATGGCCCTTCGTCATGTTCAGGCGTGCGATCGACACGAACTGCGGCACTGCACGCCCGGCGTCAGATGCGGGTCTGAACCGCGCCGTGTCCACGCCCATCGTGATCACCGGCACCCGAGCCTTCGGCGACACCGCCAGGATCTCGTCACGCAGCGGCCGTGTCACAGCCTGCACGAAGCGCGCCCGCGCGAACTTTGCCGCATGGTCATGACCGTAAACGTCAAGGTTTCCATGCAAGGTCAGCGAATAGGTCACGTCATCGAGGATATGCGCCAGCACCGCCAGATGCGCCGCATTTGCGCAGGAATGGACATGCAGATGCCGCGCCCCGGCCTTGCGCATCGCAAGGCACAGGTCGGCAGCGCTTGGCAGCATCGTCGCAACCCGCAGCCGGTCTTTCCAGCCGCTGTCCGCCAGACCGGTCACGTATCGCAGCGCCGCTGCCACTCGCGCCGGTCGAGCAGCCAGGAAACGTGCCGGAGCGGTCAGCGGTGGTGGAAACAGATAGCGCGTCCGCTTGCGCGCCTCGGCGGCAAATGCGTGCGGGCAGGCATCCGGCGCGGGACGCCGCGTGGACAACATCACAACCGAGACGCCCTCGGCCTCCAGGGCCTGCACCTCGCGCCAGAAGAACGCATGCGTCTGGTTCGGAAACTCTGGCACCAGGTAGGCAAGGACGGGCATCAAAGCCTCCGGTAGGACTGTCGCGTTTATCGCCCGGCCTTGCATCTTGGGGCAAGCCCCCTACTGTTCACCACCCGCACAACGGGGACGGTTTCCCGCCCATGCCCGCACCGCATGTGCGAAACCGCTTGCGCTGCGCCGCAGCACGGGTTGTCCTTCCCCATCCCAAGGAACGAGGCTTTCATGCAGATCACCTGGCTTGGCCACTCCGGCTTTCGTATCGAAATCGAATCGGCTGTTCTCTTGATCGACCCTTGGCTGACCGGGAACCCGATGTTTCCCGCCGACCGCCGGGACGAGGCCTTGGCAGGCGCCACGCATATTCTTTTGACCCATGCGCATGGCGACCATGCCAGCGACGCCGCTGCCATCGCCGCCGAAAAGGCAATCCCGATCGCCTGCATCCATGAAGTGTCCGAGTGGCTGAACGCCAAGGGTGCCGCCCGCACCATCGGCTTTGGCAAGGGTGGCACCATCACGGCGAACGGCGCGCGGATCACCATGGTGAACGCGACCCATTCCGCCAGCATCGACTTTTCCGATGGAGGCCTGCTGCCGGCGGGCTCGGCGGCAGGCTTCATGATCGCGGGCGAAGAACATGTGATCTACGTCTCGGGCGACACCGACATCATGGCCGACATGGGCTGGATGGCTGAATATCACCAGCCCGACATCGGCATCCTGTCCTGCGGCGGCCATTACACGATGGACATGGATCGGGCGGCCTTTGCGGCGCGCAAGTATTTCAACTTTCGCACCGTGATCCCGTGCCATTACAAGACCTTCCCAATTCTGGCGCAGGATGCTTCTGTCCTGCGCTCGGGCCTGCCGCCGGGGATCGAACTGATCGAGCCTGAGGTGCTGGTGCCGCTGCGGTTCTAACCCGCCGCGTCGTCGCTGCGCCGGTCGCGAAAGAACGCCTTCAGCAAGGCTTCCGCCTCGGCCCCGGCGATGCCGTCATAGACCTCGGGCGTGTGGTGACATTGGGGATGGCTGAACACGCGCGCGCCGACGGCGACCCCGCCGGACTTCGGGTCCGCCGCGCCATAATAAAGCCGTCCGATGCGTGCTGCCGCGATGGCTGCGGCACACATCGGGCATGGCTCCAGCGTGACGTAAAGATCGTGTCCGACCAGACGCTCGGACCCAAGCGCCGCACAGGCGGCCCGGATTGCCAGCATCTCGGCATGTGCGGTGGGGTCGGCCAGTTCCCGCGTGCGGTTGCCCGCCCGCGCGACAACCCGACCCTCAGCCACGACCACCGCCCCGACCGGCACCTCGCCGCGCGCGCCCGCTGCCCGCGCCTCGTCCAGCGCAGCCACCATGAACGATCGGAACCCTTCGCGTTGCTCTTTCATCCGTCCTCAAATATCCTCGGGGGTCCGGGGGTGGAAAACCCCCGGGGCTGGCCACCCCGCGCCCAAGGATGACGCTCATGGCCGACAATGAAAAGCCCAAAGCCCCGGCCCCAAAGCCCACCCGCAAGCCCGTTCGCAAGCCTGCCGCTGTGACGGCGGAAAAAACCGGCGCGCCGGAAGGCGAGCGTATCGCAAAGGTGCTGTCGCGCGCGGGCATCTCGTCGCGGCGCGAGGCGGAGCGGCTGATCGAACTGGGCGAGGTCACCGTCAACGGCAAGGTCATCACCTCGCCTGCCCTGAACGTGACGGCCAGTGACAAGATCACCGTGCGGGGCGAACCCGTTGGCGCGCCGGACGTGCCGCGCCTTTGGCTTTACTACAAGCCCGACGGCCTTGTTACCTCTGCCTCGGATGAAAAAGGCCGCGACACCGTGTTCGACAACCTGCCCGAGGACATGCCGCGCGTGATGTCGGTGGGTCGGCTTGACCTGAATTCCGAGGGCCTTTTGCTGCTGACCAACGATGGCGGCCTGAAGCGCCGGCTTGAGCTTCCGTCGACCGGATGGCTGCGCAAGTACCGAGTCCGGGTCAAGGGCAACCCCACCGATCCCGATCTGGAACCGCTGCGCAAGGGCATCACGGTCGACGGCGAACGCTTTCAGCCGATGGACGTTCGGCTTGACCGGCATCAGGGCGCCAACGCCTGGCTGACGGTCGGCATCCGCGAAGGCCGCAACCGCGAAATTCGCCGCGCGATGGAGCATATCGGCCTGACCGTGAACCGACTGATCCGGATTTCCTACGGCCCGTTCCGCCTGAACGAGATGAAGCCCGGCGAGGTCGAAGAGATTCGCGGCAAGGTGCTGCGCGACCAGCTTGGCTTGGCCGAGGAGGACGGGAAAGCCATCACCCGCAAGCCACGGCCCCCCGCGAAAGGCGAGGTGAAGGCCGATGCAAGACCGGGGTCGAAATCGGATGCAAAGCCCGCAGCAAAGCCGACGCGCCGGCCTTTGAAACCCGGTGAAGGGCTGAAGACCCTGTCTGAAACCTGGCAGTCAGCCACCCGCCGCCCGGCCAACCCCGACGCGCCACGCAAACCTGCCGGGCGCAACGCTGGCACCCGCAAACCGGGCCCGCGCCCGGTCAAGCCGCGCAATTCCTGACCCTCGCAAGCCGGAAGAATACCGCACATTCCTGCCACCAACTCTGGCAAGCCGTGGTGCCTTGGGCTAGGGTGATCCGGTCGGATCTGGCAAAGGAAATCCAGCGTGTCGGAAAGCGGGATCAAGACCTTGTCCTTTGTGCTGCTGGTCGCGCTTATCCTGTATGTCGCCGGTTCGGGGGGCATCTGATGGCCGAACGATACGGCGGCAAATACAGCCCCACCGGCAATCGCCCCGCCGCTGGCGCTCCCCATCCGCAAACCATCGCAGCCGCCAAACCGCGCGGCCTTTGGCGCAGCCGGGTGTTGTTCCTGTCGGCCTTGGCCTTTCTGTTTCCCGCCTTTGGCGACGACCCCCGCGACATGCTGATGGGTCTTGCCGCTGGCGGTCTTCTGGTTCTGTCCGCTTGGCTTACCCGGCAGGGGCAATATGCCGAAGCGGCCTACGCGGCCCGCAAGCTCGCCCGTCGCCCGGCGATCCCGCGCAAACTCTTTGGCGCGGTGCTGACTGGTGCCGCCTTGGCGGTGGGCGGCATCATTGCCGAGCCGGGCCTGCTTTACCCGACCCTCTTCGCCCTTGTCGGCGCGGGGCTTCACCTGCTTTCCTTCGGCCTTGACCCGATGTCCGACAAGGGGATGGAGGGGATTGACGCCTTTCAGACCGGCCGCGTGGCCCATGCCGTCGAAGAAGGCGAAAAACACCTTGCCGCTATGAAGGACGCGATCCTGCGCGCCCGTGATCGCCAGCTTGAAGCCCGTGTCGACCGCTTTGCCAGCGCCGCCCGCAGCCTGTTTCGCACCGTCGAGGGCGACCCCGGCGACCTGACCGCTGCGCGCAAGTATCTGTCGGTCTACCTGATCGGCGCGCGCGATGCGACGATCAAGTTCGCCGACCACTATGCGCAGACCCGCGACACGCAGGCCCGCGCCGATTACGAGGCGCTGCTCACCGACCTTGAAACCACCTTCGCCAGCCGCACCACAGCGCTTCTGTCCAACAGCCGCACCGACCTTGACGTCGAGATTTCGGTGCTGCGTGATCGGCTGAAGCTCGACCATTGACCAGTAGAGGGATGCCATGACCGAGACCGTCCAATCCAGCGCCGCCGCCCTTTTGGCCGAAGTTGAAAAGGTCACCGCAGTGATCCTGCCCGAACCCTTGGGAGAGATCGTGCCGCTTGAAACCGCCCCGGCCGACAAGGCCGAGGCGATCAAGAAGCGGATGGCCGAGGTTGATCTGTCGAACACCCAGTCGATCATCGCCTTCGGCTCGGGTGCGCAAGCCGAACTGCAGGTCATCAGCCAGGCCATGTTGCAGGACGTCAAGAACAAGGATGTCGGCCCTGCCGGCGACAGCCTGCGCAAGATCGTCACCACGATCCGCGGCTTTGCGGTGGACGAACTTGACCTGCGCCGCGACGCAAGCTGGTGGGAGCGGCTGCTTGGCCGCGCCGCCCCTTTCGCCGAATTCGTGGCGAAGTACGAGGACGTGCAAAGCCAGATCGACAAGATCACCGAGGAATTGCTGACCCACGAGCATACGCTGCTGAAAGACGTCAAAAGCCTTGATATGCTTTATGAAAAGACCCTCACCTTCTACAACGAACTTGGCCTGTACATTGCCGCAGGCGAAGCGAAACTGACCGAAGTTGACGGCACCTCGATCCCCGCGAAAGAGGCCGCCGTTGCTGCCGCGCCGGAAGCCGATCAGGTGATCCGCGCGCAAGAGCTGCGCGACCTGCGTGCGGCGCGCGACGATCTGGAGCGTCGGGTGCATGACCTGAAGCTGACCCGTCAGGTCACCATGCAGTCGCTGCCCTCGATCCGGCTGGTGCAGGAAAACGACAAGAGCCTGATCACCAAGATCAATTCCACCCTCGTCAATACGGTGCCGCTGTGGGAAACCCAACTGGCGCAGGCCGTCACGATCCAGCGGTCGAAAGAGGCTGCCGATGCGGTGCGCGACGCTTCTGACCTGACCAACGACCTGCTCAAGGCCAACGCGGAAAACCTGCAGCAGGCGAACCGGGTCGTGCGCGAGGAAATGGAGCGCGGCGTGTTTGACATCGACACCGTCAAGAATGCCAATGCCACGCTGATCGCCACGATCAACGAAAGCCTCGCCATCGCAGACGAAGGCAAGGCGCGCCGCGCCGCTGCCGAGGTGGAACTGACAAAGATGGAGGCGGAACTGCGCGACACCCTTGCGGCGGCCCGCGCGCGGACGGTCAATCCTGCTGCGAACGCCTGAGCAGGTGGTGATGCCAAGGGCACCAAAGATACGGACCCTGATCGCCGGGGCGGCACTGGCCGCCCTTGCCGGCTGCGACATGCCCGTGGGCGCACCCACCGCCCCGATACCGCAGGCACCGATGGCGGCCCCCCCCGCCGAAACCGCCAAGAGCGCCGCCGCCCGGGCCTATTACGCGCAGGTCCAGCAAGCCTTGCTGTCGCAGGGGCTGTTGCGCACCGATGGCGGCGGCAGGGACACTCCATTCACCGATCGGATGCTGGCCGAGAATTTCATCCGGGTGGCGCTGTTTGACGAATACTCGCGTGAAAGCGGGGCCTTTGTCCGTCAGGAAACCCAAAGCCGTCTGCGCCGTTGGGAGGTGCCGGTTCGTGTCGGCCTGCGGTTCGGAGCATCGGTCCCGCCGGCAAAGCAGGCAACCGACCGCGCAAGGATCGCAAGCTACGTGGCCCGCCTGTCCGGCCTTACCGGCCATCCGATGCGGATGGACGAGCTGAACCCGAACTTCTGGGTCTATGTCGTGTCCGAAGACGAACGCGAGGCGCTTGGCCCGACGATCCGCGCAGCCTTGCCCAACCTTTCGCCCGCCGATGTGGCCGGGGTGACGGCGATGCCCCGCTCGACCTATTGCCTTGTCTACGCGCTGTCCGAGGGCAACTCGGGCGCCTACGGCCGCGCCTTCGCCGTGATCCGCGCCGAACACCCGGATCTGCTGCGCCTGTCGTGCATCCACGAGGAGATCGCCCAAGGCTTGGGGCTTGCCAACGACAGCCCGCGCGCGCGCCCGTCGATCTTCAATGACGACGAGGAATTCGCGCTTTTGACAGACCAGGACGAGCTTATGCTGCGAATTCTTTACTCGCCGCTGCTGCGTCCCGGCATGGGGGTGGCAGAAGCCCGTCCCACCGTCGAAACCCTCGCTCGCCGCCTGACAGGCGGCGACACCTGATCCGTCGCAAGGAGGACTCTCATGGTATTCGATTTTCTCAAGGGCGAATTCATCGACGTCATCTCGTGGCTGGATGACACCCGAGACACGATGGTGTGGCGGTTCGATCGCCACGATCAGGCCATCAAGATGGGTGCCAAGCTGACGGTGCGGGAAGGACAAGCTGCTGTTTTCATTCATGAAGGTCAGTTGGCGGACGTGTTCGCGCCGGGGCTTTACCAGCTTGAGACCAACAACATGCCGATCCTGACCACCCTGCAGCATTGGGACCATGGCTTTTCCAGCCCGTTCAAATCCGAGATCTATTTCGTCAACACCACCCGCTTCAACGACCAGAAATGGGGCACCAAGAACCCGATCATGGCGCGGGATCCGGAGTTTGGCCCGGTGCGCCTGCGCGCGTTCGGCACATACTCGATGCGGGTTGGCGATCCGGGCAAATTCATTCAGGAAATCGTCGGCACCGATGGCGAGTTCACTTCGGACGAAGTGAGCTTTCAGGTGCGCAACATCATCGTGCAATCGGCAAGCCAAGTGCTGGCAAAATCCGGGATTCCGGTGCTGGACATGGCGGCCAACACCGCCGATCTTGGCAAGATCATTGCCAACGCCATTGCCCCCCTGGTTGCCGAATATGGCCTGACGATCCCGGAATTCTACATTGAAAACATAAGCTTGCCAGAAGAAGTCGAAAAAGCGCTGGACAAGCGCACCTCGATTGGCGTGGTGGGCGACCTGAACCGCTACATGCAATACAATGCCGCCGAGGGCATGGGTCAACCCGGCTCGGCGATGGGGGCGGCGATGGGTGCGGGCATGGGTGCCGGCATGGGCATGGGCATGGCGCAGAACATGGGGCCGTGGGGTGCGGCCCCTGCTGCACCGCCCGCACCACCCCCTGCCCCGCCGCCAGCCCCGCAGCCAGCCCCGCAGCCAGCCCCGGCTGCCCGCATGTGGCACATCGCCGAGAACGGTGCGACCAGTGGCCCCTTCGCGGACGTCGATCTGGCCGCGATGGCGGCATCCGGCAAACTTGGCCGCGCGTCGATGGTCTGGACCGCCGGTCAGGAGGGCTGGAAGATGGCCGCCGACACCGATCTTGCCCGCATCCTTGACAGTGTCCCGCCGCCGCCGCCCAAGCCCTGAGCCAATGAACGTCACCGAGGAATATCGCTGGCCCTGCGAACAGTGCGGGGCGCAACTGCGCTTTGCACCGGGGCAGACGGAACTGACCTGCGACCACTGTGGCCATGTGCAGACCATTCCGCCAGACGGTGCGCGCCGCCGAGCCAGTGCCTTGCAAGAGCATGATCTCGCAAGTGGTCTTAAGGATGACTTGCCACCAAGCGCGATGGCGGAGGTGCGCACCACCTCCTGCCCGAATTGCGGTGCGCAGGTGGAATTCACCGGTGCCACTCATGCCACGCAATGCCCGTTCTGCGCCTCTCCGGTGGTGGTCGATACCGGCACCCAGCGGCACATCAAACCGCAGGCGCTGGTGCCCTTTGCGCTGACCGAGGATCAGGCGCGCCATGCGATGACGGCGTGGCTGGGCAGCCTTTGGTTCGCGCCGAACACGCTGCTGGAATATGCCCGAAAGGGGCGTGCGATGACCGGGATCTACGTCCCGTTCTGGAGCTTTGATGCCGCGACCCGGTCGCGTTACACCGGTCAGCGGGGCGAGTATTACTACGAGACGCGCACCGTCACCACGCGCGTCAACGGCCGGATGCAGACCCGACAGGAACAGGTTCGCCACACCCGCTGGTATCCCGCATCGGGCCGCGTTGCGCGCGATTTTGATGACGTGCTGGTGATGGCCTCTACCAGCCTGCCAGCCCGTCTGGGTGACGAGCTGACGCCCTGGGACCTGTCGGCGTTGCAACCTTATGCCCCTGAATACCTTGCCGGATTTCAGGCCGAGGGCTACACGGTGCCACTTGCCGAAGGCGACACGCAGGCGAAGGCAAAGATGGCGGATGTGATCGCAAGCGACGTCCGCCGCGATATCGGCGGCGACGAGCAGCGCATCAGTTCGGTGGATACGACATGGTCGGAAGAGACCTTCAAGCACATCCTTTTGCCGATCTGGACGGCGGCCTACAAATACAACGGCAAGAGCTACCGGTTCCTTGTCAACGGGCAGACCGGCGAGGTGCAGGGGGAGCGGCCGTGGTCGGTCTGGAAGATCGCGTTCACGGCGCTGCTGGTGGCCGCGCTGGTGCTGGGCGTGGTCTACCTGAACGACCCCGAGGCGCTGGGCCTGCAATCGCCCGATTGGCTGACCGGACCTTAGCCGGACTTGCGCTTGAAGAACAGTTGCCAGCCCGCATAGGCCGCGGCCGCAAGGAAGAGCATGCCCCAGAGCGGGTCTTGCAGCACGGCGAATTCGACGATCGCCCAGCCAAGCGGCAGCGCCACGGTCAGCACACGCACCCACTTCTTGCCGAAGAAGGGATCGTCCGGGTCCAGAAACTTCATCACGAATCCCCTATTCCGTGGCATGATCGCCATGGATGAAGGGAGGCCGACATGCCCGAAATTGTCAAGGATTTCCAAGGACAAACCGTCATCACCACGTTCGAGATGACACCCGCCACCGCGTTCGACCTGCTGGACGCGCTGGAAGTGGCCTACCGCGATTGCATCAGCCGCCAGCCCGGGTTTCTGGGCGCGGGGTTGCATATGAACGACGCCCGCACGCGGATCTGCAACTATTCCAAGTGGCGCGCCCGCGAGGATTACCAGGCAATGCTGCGCACGCCCGAAATGCGCGAGCGCAACCGCCACATCAACGAGCTGTGCCGGGGGTTCGAGCCGGTGATGTACGAGGTGACGGGGGTGTTCTGAGATTTGGCCGCTGATGGCGGCCAAGTGATTGGGAACGCTGTGTTTACTGGCCTGGTTTCGGACAGGTTAACGGTATGGCAGGCGTATGGCATGTGTATGGCAACCGGCCATACGCGGGGCTGGCACGGGGCGCGTTAACCACGCTTGGGTTTCGGTGCCAGCCGTTCGGGGCAGCGGGGTTCAGCCGAGGTGGAGCGGGCGTGGACGGAGTGATCAATGCCATTTGCGTTGCGCGCGTTTTCACGGTTTTCTGAGGGTGTAGCTTTCCCCGTTCTCAGCCTGCGGCCAGTCAATGTTGATTTCCCTTGTCCTGCCTCTGGCTCAGGCCAGCTTTCAAACACCCCCCGAGCGGATCAGCGAGACGAAGCCGATGATCGGCGATGCCACGCTGTTCGGGATCTTCCTGATCGTTCTGCTGCTTGTCCTCTTGCTGCTGCGCCATCTGGCCAAGCCCGCCGCGCCCGCTGCGCCGCGCAAGGGACGGCGGCCCAAGAATTACATCGTCGTCGACGGGTCGAACGTGATGCACTGGAAGAACGAGACGCCGCAAATCTTTCCGGTGCAGGCCGTGGTCAAGGAATTGCGGGCGCGCGGGTTTACCCCCGGCGTCGTGTTCGATGCCAATGCGGGATACAAGCTGGCTGGCCGTTACCTGAGCGAACGCGATTTCGCGAAGCTGCTGACCCTGCCGCAGGATCAGGTGTTCGTGGTGCCGAAGGGCACGCCCGCCGATCCGTGGATCTTGGCGGCGGCGCGCGATTTCGGCGCGCGCATCGTGACCCGCGACCGCTATCGCGACTGGGCCACCGACCACCCGGAGATCGCCACCCCCGGTCATCTGGTGCGGGGCGGCTACAACACGACGGGCGAGCTTTGGCTGGAAGCGGCGCAGCCTGAGGTCAAGGCCCCGGCCTAACGCCCGCGGTTCGAGCGTTTGCCGCCGCGCTGGCCGGGGCGGCCGCCGGTGGAGCGGCCTGCCATCTTGACCGCCTCCTCCACCGCCTCTTCGACCACTGACTGACGGGCGAGCGGGTCGTCGGCGATGGCAAGTTCCACCGCCTCCAGCCGCTTGACCTCGTCGCGCAGGCGGGCGGCTTCCTCGAACTCGAGGTTCTCGGCGGCCTTGCGCATCTGGGTGCGCAGCGCGTCAAGGTGGGCGGCGAGGTTCTGGCCGACCATCGGCTTGTCGATCTTGGCGGTGATGCGGGCCTGATCGGTGTCACCCTGGTAGATGCCCAGCAGCACATCCTCGACGTTCTTGCGGATCGTCGTGGGGGTGATGCCGTGCAGCGTGTTGTAGGCGACCTGCTTTTCGCGGCGACGGTTGGTTTCGCCGATGGCACGTTCCATCGAGCCGGTGATGCGGTCGGCATACATGATGACGCGGCCTTCGGAGTTGCGCGCGGCGCGGCCGATGGTCTGGATGAGCGAGGTTTCCGAGCGCAGGAAGCCTTCCTTGTCGGCATCGAGAATGGCGACGAGGCCACATTCCGGGATGTCGAGGCCTTCGCGCAAGAGGTTGATGCCGACCAGCACGTCGAAGGCGCCGAGGCGCAGGTCGCGCAGGATCTCGATGCGTTCGATGGTGTCGATGTCGGAGTGCATGTAGCGGATGCGGATGCCCTGTTCATGGAAATACTCGGTCAGGTCTTCGGCCATCCGCTTGGTCAGCACGGTGACAAGGACGCGCAGCCCCTTGGCCGCGACGCGGCGGATTTCATCCAGAAGGTCGTCGACCTGCATCTCGACGGGCCGGATTTCCACCTGTGGGTCGACAAGGCCGGTGGGGCGGATCACCTGTTCGGTGAAGACGCCGCCGGTCTGTTCCAGTTCCCACGCCGCCGGGGTGGCACTGACGAACACCGATTGCGGGCGCATCGCATCCCATTCCTCGAATTTGAGGGGGCGGTTGTCCATGCAGGACGGCAGGCGGAAGCCGTGTTCGGCGAGGGTCATCTTGCGCCGGAAGTCGCCCTTGTACATGCCGCCGATCTGCGGGACCGAGACGTGGGATTCGTCGGCAAAGACGATGGCATTGTCGGGGATGAATTCGAACAGCGTCGGCGGCGGTTCGCCGGGGGCGCGACCGGTGAGGTAGCGGGAGTAGTTCTCGATCCCGGCGCAGGAGCCGGTCGCGTCGAGCATTTCGAGGTCGAAGGTGGTGCGCTGTTCCAGACGCTGCGCTTCGAGCAGTTTGCCCTCGGCGATCAGCTGGTCGAGGCGCTGCGTGAGTTCGATCTTGATGCCCTTCGTCGCTTGCGCAAGCGTCGGGCGCGGGGTGACGTAGTGGCTGTTGGCATAGATCCGGATCTGCTTGAAGGTGTCGGTCTTGGCGCCGGTCAGAGGATCGAATTCGACGATGGATTCCAGTTCTTCGCCAAAGAACGAAAAGCGCCAGGCGCGGTCTTCAAGGTGGGCGGGCCAGACCTCGAGGCTGTCGCCGCGCACCCGGAAGGCGCCGCGCTGGAACGACGCTTCCAGCCGCTTGTATTGCTGGGCCACGAGTTCGGCCATGACGCGGCGCTGGTCGTAGCTTTCGCCGGTGATCAGGTCTTGCGTCATGGCGGAGTAGGTTTCGACCGAGCCGATACCGTAGATGCAGGACACCGAGGCCACGATGATCACATCGTCGCGTTCCAGAAGCGCGCGGGTGGCCGAGTGGCGCATCCGGTCGATCTGTTCGTTGATCTGGGATTCCTTCTCGATATAGGTATCGGTGCGCGCGACATAGGCTTCGGGCTGATAGTAGTCGTAGTAGGATACGAAGTATTCAACGGCGTTGTCCGGGAAGAAGCCCTTGAATTCGCCGTACAATTGCGCAGCCAGCGTCTTGTTCGGGGCAAGGATGATGGCGGGGCGCTGGGTCTGTTCGATGATCTTGGCCATGGTGAAGGTCTTGCCGGTGCCGGTGGCCCCCAGAAGCACCTGATCGCGTTCGCCGGCCAGCACGCCCGCCGTCAGTTCGGCGATGGCCGTGGGCTGGTCGCCCGCCGGTTGGAACGGGGTTTGCAGCACGAAGCGCCGCCCGCCTTCCAGCTTGGGGCGGACCAGAACATCGGGGCGTTCGGTCAGGGCGTTCATGTTGTTGTGCGGCATGGGTCACCTTTGGGCGCAGAGCCGCGCAAGACGAGGCGAGACTCGGGGAACCCGTAAGATTTGATCTGTTTTTGTTCCTTTACAAGCGGTGAAAGGCCAAAATGCGCGAAACCGTTGCCGATATCGGTTTGAGCGGCTAAGGCAGCACCGGGGGTGACGGCATGGGTGACAACATTGATACGCGGGCGGTCGGCCTGGACACCGCCCTGGCGCTGATCCGCTGGCTGACGGGCGCGGAGAACCTGCACTACGGGCTGTGGACCGGGCTTGAGGTGAACGCAGGCAACCTGCGCGCCGCGCAGGATGCCTATACCGACCTGCTGTTCGCCGAATTGCCGCCTGGACGGCTGCGGATTCTGGACATTGGTGGTGGCGCGGGCGAGACGGCGAAGAAGCTGATCGCGCTGGGCCATCAGGTGGAGATCGTCGTGCCGTCGGCGTATCTGGCCGAATGCTGCCGCCGCAACGCGCCGGACGCCACGGTGCATGAGTGCCGGTTCGAGGATTACTCCGGCACCGGGCCGTTCGACCTGTGCCTGTTTTCCGAAAGTTTCCAGTATATCCCGATGATGGACAGCCTGCCGAAATGTGCGGCGCTGCTGACGCCTGAGGGCCATGTGCTGATCGCTGACTGCTTTCGCACCGATGCCTACCTTGGGCGGGCGCAACATGGGCCGCAGCCGGGTGGCGGGCATCGGTTGTCGTCGTTCCGCGCGGCGCTGTTGTCGAACCCGTTCGACGTGCTGACCGAGCAGGACATTACCGATGCCGTGGCACCTTCGATCGACCTGGAGCAGGGGCTATACAACGTGATCGGCACCGGCTTCACGCAGGCCGAGCGGGAAATCAAGGCGCGCAAGCCCCTGGTGCATTGGGGCCTGACGCGGCTGACGCATCTGTTCCTGTCGCGCAGGCGCCGGGAAAACCTGATGCAACGGCTGGTGGAAAAGCAGCGCAACAGCGAGGCGTTCCGTACCTACAACACGTATTTGATGACCAAGCTGGTCCGCAGCAGGCCGAAATCAAACGATGGTTAACCGGGCCGTTACAATTCTAGAGATATTGTGATCTGGATCGTGCAACTTTTAGTTGCAATCGCAAGTGCTCTTTGGCAACCTGGTCTGGCAAGCAGTACCTAGGCTGTCGGCTGACCCACCACACCCCACACCACTCCCCGAGGTCAGCCGACGGTTCCCTTGGTGCCCGATCGTGCCGCAAACTGGTGCTTGCGCTTTCCCCCCGGCTTCGGAATAAAGCAGCGAAACCCCGGAGGTGATCCATGCGCGCCCGCATCTACCAGCCATCCCGCACCGCCATGCAATCTGGCACTGCAAAGACGCAAGGCTGGGTGCTGGAGTTTGACCGCGCCGCGCGGGAGATTGACCCGCTGATGGGCTGGACCTCGTCGGGCGATACGCAGTCACAGGTGCGTCTGACCTTCGAGACGCGCGAGGCGGCCGAAGCCTACGCGACGGCCAAGGGGATCACCTATGACGTGGTCTTGCCAAAGCCGCGCAAGCTGGTGATCCGCCCGCGGGGGTATGGCGAGAACTTTGCCACCGACCGCAGGGGCGCCTGGACGCACTGACCCATGCTGACGATTGGTCGCGAAAGCCCGCTGGGGCCGGATCTGGCGCTGTTGATGGCGCGCCACACCGCTGACATGCACGCCGATACGCCGCCGGAAAGCATTCACATGATGGATGCCGGCGCGTTGGCGATCGAGGACGTGTGGTTCTACGTGATGCGCGACGGGGCCGAGCCGGTTGCAATGGGCGCGTTCAAACGGATCGACGCAGGCCATGCCGAGATCAAGTCGATGCATGTTCTGGCCGAGGCCCGCGGGCGCGGGCTGTCGCGCCGGATGCTGGAGCATCTGATCGCCGAAGCGCGCGCAGCCGGGTTTTCGCGGCTGAGCCTGGAAACCGGGGTGCAGCCCACCTTCGTCGCCGCCCGCGCGCTCTATGCCAAGGCCGGGTTTGACGAATGTCCGCCGTTCGAGGGCTATTGGGCTGACCCGAACTCGGTCTTCATGACAAAGGTGCTTGCCTGATCCCCTCACCTGCCGCAAAAGGTGGCGGCGCGGGCTCATAGCTCAACTGGATAGAGCAAGGACCTTCTAAGTCCGAGGTTGAGGGTTCGAGTCCTTCTGGGCCCGCCAGTTTCCTGCATATGGCCGCCGTCCTCGGGGCTTCGGGCCCGTCGGACGGCTTTGCCACGGAGATCAGGTCCTGACCGTCGGGGCGCCCCCTTCGAAACGGTTGCCGTGGCGGTAGTCGCAAGGGGCCTCTTGCATTTGCAGATGCAGGCCGGTGCCGGTGAAAGGATGCGCGCGGGCGACATCCTCGTCGAAGTCGATGCCAAGACCGGGGGCGTCGGGGGGGATGATGTAGCCGTCCTCCCACCTGATCGAATTGCGGATCAGCTTCTGGTGGAAGGTGCCGCCGGTCTCGATGGTTTCGGCGATCAGCAGGTTCGGGATCGAGGCGGCGAAATGCACGTTTGCGGCCCATTCCACCGGTCCGGCATAAAGGTGCGGGGCCATCTCGGCGTTGAAGATCTCGGCCATCGCGGCGATCTTCTTCGCCTCCCAGATGCCACCGACGCGGCCCAGCGCCGGTTGCAGGATCTTGACGCCGCCGGCCCGCAGCAGCGTGCCGAATTCGGCCTTGGTGGTCATCCGTTCGCCGGTGGCCAGCGGCACGCGCACGGATCTGGCGACTTCGGCGAATTCCAGCAGGTTGTCGGGCGGGATCGGTTCTTCGTACCAAAGCGGGTTGTAGGGCTCGATCTCGCGGCCCAGGCGGATCGCTCCGGGCGTGGTGAACTGGCCGTGGGTGCCGAAGAGAAGGTCGACGCGGTCGCCCACAGCCGCGCGGATCGCCTTGCAGAACGCGACCGAGCGGGTGATGTCGGACATGGCCGGTTCATGCCCGCCGCGGATCGTATAGGGACCGGCGGGGTCGAATTTCACCGCCGTGAAGCCCAGGTTCATGAAGCGGACAGCGGCCTCGGCGGCGGCGTCGGGATCGACCCAGAACTCGGCGGATTCCTTGCCCGGTTCGGGGTAGAGATAGGTGTAGCTGCGGATGCGGTCGTTCATGCGGCCGCCGAGCAGCGCCCAGACCGGCCGGTCGCGGGCCTTGCCGAGGATGTCCCAGCAAGCGATCTCGAGGCCGGAGAAAGCGCCCATCACCGTGGGGTCAGGGCGCTGGGTGAAGCCCGAGGAATAGGCGCGGCGGAACATCAGCTCGATGTTTTCCGGGTTCTCGCCCTGCATGTGGCGCTCGAACACGTCCTCGATGACCGCGCGCATCGCCTTTGGGCCGACAGTCGAGGCGTAACATTCGCCGTAGCCCACGATGCCGGTGTCGGTGGTGAGCTTCGGGAAGATCCAGTACCGCCCGCCCCAGCCGGGGAACGGCGGTGCCACGACAAAGATCTCGAGATCCTTCAGCTTCATGCGTGGTCCTCCGGGTTGCCGGAGTGCGCGGGGGTTTCACACCGCTGCACCCCCGTGGGATATTTCCGCAAAGAGGAAGCTAGACCCGAGCTGCGGCGGGGTCAGGGCTGAATGCGACATGAGGTGACGTTTCAGCCGCTTCTTGGCCGGCGCAGGCGGGGGCCGAGGACGTGAAGGCCGAGGCAGGCCAGCATCAGGGCGGAGGCCACGAGGAAGGGCGCACCGGGGGCGAAAACCGGCGCGCCGTCGCGGGTGAAGTGCGAGAATACCGAGGTCATCAGGAGGGGCGAGGTGATCATCGCGATGGCATTGAGGCTGGAGAGGACGCCCTGCACCTCGCCCTGAGCATCGGCGGGGGCCGAGCGAGAGGCGATGGCCTGCAGGGCGGGCGTGACCACGCCACCGAGCGCCGTGACCGGGGTGATGGCCAGCGCGAGGGCGGGCGAGGTGACAAGGCCGAGGGCGGCGAGCGTGACCACATCGACCCACATGCCGTAATGCGCGGCGCGGTGTTCGCCGAAGCGGCGGATCAGCGGGCCGACCAGAAGCGCCTGACCGACCGCGAAGGAGACGCCGTAGACCGCTAGCGAGATGCCGACCATGCCGCTGTCCCAGCCGAAGCGGGCCTGGCCGTAGTAGGCCCAGACCGAGGGGTAGACGTTCATCGCGATGCCGAGGATCAGGAAGCAGGCAAGCGTGAGGCGCAGGCCCGGCAGGCGGGTGACGGAGCGGAGCGCGCCAAGCGGGTTGGCGCGGGCGAGGCTGAACCGGCGGCGGGTGGCGTCGGTGACGGTTTCGGGCAGCACGAACCAGCCGAAGGTGAGGTTCGCCAGCGCCAGCCCTGCGGCCACGAGGAAGGGCGCGCGGGTGTCGATGCCGGCAAGGAGGCCGCCGATCACCGGGCCGAGGACGAAGCCGATGCCGAACCCCGCGCCGATCAGGCCGAAGCGGCTGCCGCGCTGCTCGGGCGGGGTGATGTCGGCGATGTAGGCGGTGGCGGTGGCATAGGTGGCGGCCGTGATGCCGGCCACGATGCGGGCAGCGATGAGAAGCCAGACGGTTTGGGCGGCGGCCATGACGAGGTAATCGAGGCTCATCACCAGAAGCGACAGCAAGAGGACGGGGCGGCGTCCGAACCGGTCGGAAAGCGCGCCGATGACCGGGCCGAACAGGAACTGCATCACCGCAAACGAGGTGGCGAGGACGCCGCCCCAAAGCGCCGCCTCGGCGAGGGGCAGACCTGTCACTTCGCGCAGGAGGTCGGGCATCACCGGGAAGATAAGGCCGATACCGATGGCGTCGAGGGTGACGGTGGCGAGGATGAAGACGAGGGCGAGGCGCGGGTTCTTCATTACGGCTTTCGATTTGTGCAGATCTTGGCCTAAAGCAAGGCAAGACATCTGTTCCGATATTGGAAATGTGCAAGTGCGTCAGAGATGACCGATCCGGGTGAGGAAGCCGCGCAGGTGGCCGGCGAAGTCTTCGGGCCGGTCAAGCGGGGCGACGTGGCCGGCGCGCTGGATCAGCCGGAACTCGGCGCCGGGGATCAGACCGGCAAGCTCGCGCTGCATGTCGGGCGGGGTTGCGGCGTCGTCGCTGGCGGCGATGACGAGGGTTGGCAGGCGCAAGGTGGCGGTGGTCTGGTAGAAATCGCTGCCCGCGATGGCCGTGGCAACACCTGTCCAGCCTGCCGGGTCGGTTTGCGACAGGAGCGCGCGCTGGGCGTCGAGGGTGGCGGCCTGACGCCAGCGATGGCCGAGGTTCTGCGCCAGTGTCGCGTCGAGGATGGCCGCGATGCCGCCGTCCTGCACCGTTGCGATGCGCCGTTGCCAGAGGTCAGGCGTGCCGAGCCTTGTGCCGGTGTTCGACAGGACCAGCCCGCGCACGAGATCGAGCCGCTTGACGGCAAGGCCCTGCGCCACAAGGCCGCCTGCGCCAAGTCCTGCGATGACCGCCTCGGCCACCCCGAAATGCGCCATGATCCGTTCGCAATCGCGGATCAACGCGCCCATTGCATAGGGCGGGGGCGGCACGTCGGAACCACCGTGGCCGCGCAGATCAACACGCAGCACGCGCCACTGGGCAAGCTGGGCCACCGCGCCGTCCCAGACCGTCAGATCGGCACCGAGGCCGTGGATCAGCACCACGGGAGGTGCTGTGGGCGGACCTTCGCAGACCGCGTTCAGGCGGATGTCATCGAGGTAGACCAGCATCCCTAGCCAAACCGCTCCAGCACGGATCGAAAGAGGGCGGGGTCGACGTTGCCGCCAGAGGCGGTGCAGATCACGGTGTCGCCAAGGCCATCGGCAAAAAGCGCAGCGGCGAGCGCGACCGCGCCGCCCGGCTCAAGCACCAGACCGAGGTGGGAAAAGGCGAGGGCCACGGCGTGCAGCGCCTGATCGTCGGTCACGCTGAGCCCTGCCCCGGCAAGCCGTTGCAGAACGGGAAAGGTCAGGGTGCCGGGCATCGGCGTCAGGATCGCGTCGCAGACCGATCCGGCGGCAGCCGCATTGCCCAGACGCTGCCCTGCCGCCAGCGACCGCGCCATATCGTCAAACCCGGCGGGTTCGACGGTGCGGACCTGCATGCCGGGCGCGCGGGCCTGAAGCGCAAGGGCGATGCCGGCGGACAGCCCGCCACCGCCGCAGCAGACGAGAACCTCGGCCTCGGTCATGCCGGCCTCGGCCGCCTGTGCCGCGATTTCGAGGCCGACGGTGCCCTGCCCGGCAATCACCTCCGGCTCGTCATAGGGCTTGATCAGCGTCAGGCCACGGTCTGCCGCGAGCGTGGCCCCCAAGGCATCGCGGTCGGCGCCGCGTGCGTGAAGCACCACCTCGGCCCCGTAAGCGCGGGTGTTGGCGATCTTGACCGCGGGGGCATCCGACGGCATCACGATCACGCAAGGGCTGCCGTGCCGGGCTGCCGCAAGGGCGACGCCTTGGGCATGGTTGCCGGAGGAATAGGCGATCACGCCTTGCGCGCGGGCATCGGGCGGCAGGGCCGACACCGCCGCCCAGCCGCCGCGAAACTTGAAGCTGCCGGTCAGTTGCAGCGATTCCGCCTTTATGAACACCCGACGACCGGCAATGCGGTCGAGAAGCGGCGCGTTCAGAAGCGGGGTCAGCCGCGCATGGCCGCGAAGCCGCTGCGCCGCAGCCTCGATCCGGGCGATGTCGGTCATGTCAGTGCCTGAAGGAAGGAGTGGATCGCAGACAGCGCCTCGGGTTCATCCAGAAACGGGATATGCGCCCGGCCCGGCACCTCGGCGAAGATCATGTCTGGGCGACGGCGGCACATTTCGGTGGCCGTGGCGGCGGTGAGAAGGTCCGAGTTTGCGCCGCGGATCAGGGCCAGCGGCAGGCCGGCAAGAGCGTCGAACATCGGCCAGAGGGTGACGGGCGGGCCTGCGAAGGCCCTGAGAAACGCCTCGCGCAGGGTGGGGTCGTAGCGCAGGCGCAGGCCGTCGGGAGTTTCGACGGACAGATTGCGCGCTTCTTGCAGCCAGCGGTCCATCGGCACGCCGTCAAAGCCGGGGCTGCGCGCAAGGCGTTCGGCAAAGCCTGCGTAGGTGCCGCCTGCGGGGTTGCGACCGACGTAGTCGACGATGCGGGTCAGCCCGGCCTGTCCGATTTCGGGGCCGACGTCGTTCAGGCAAAGGCCCAGCACCCGGTCGCGCGCCACCGCACCCAGGACCATGCCGATCAGCCCCCCGCGCGAGGTACCGAGGATCGCCGCCCGCCCCAGGCCGAGGTGATCCAGAAGCGCCAGCGCATCGCGGCCCTCACGGTCGACCGTGTAGGTCGCGGGGCCGGACCAGCCGCTGTCGCCGCGACCGCGGTAATCCATGCGGATCAGCCGGACCGGCGGCAGATGCGGCACGAGATAGTCGAAATCGGCCATCGTCCGCGTCAGGCCGGCGAGGCACAGAAGCGGCACGCCTTCGCCTTCGTCGCGGTAGGCGATCCGGGTGCCATCGTCTGCGGTGAAGCTGGTCATGCGATCACCGACAGCCGGGCGAGATCGGGGATGATGTGGTTCGGCCCGTGCGGCAGGCGGTCCATCGGCGACGCGTCGCGGTTTACCCAGACGGTGGCGAAACCGAAGCGGGCGGCACCCGCCACATCCCAGCCGTTCGACGACACAAACAGCACCTTGTCGCGCGTCACCGCCATCCGCTGTTCGACCAGCGCATAGACCTGGGGGCTTGGCTTGTAGACGCCGGCCTCTTCGACCGAGATCACGGCGTCGAACCGGTCTTGCAGCGCGTTCGCCGCCAAGGCGGATTTCAGCATTGCAGGCGTGCCGTTTGACAGCAGGGCGAGGCTGAAGCCCCGGTGCTTCAGCGTGTCAAGCGCCTGCGCCACTTCGGGAAAGGACGGCAGCCGGTCATAAAGCGCAAGGAGGCGGCCCCGCAGTGCGCGGTCGTTCAAGCCCAGGGCCTCGAATGTCCAGTCCAGCGCCTCGGCGGTGACCTCGGCGAAGTCGGCGTGCGCGCCGAGAAGGGTGCGCAGCCAACTGTATTCAAGCTGCTTGCGTCGCCATGTCGCGGCGAGGGCAGCCCAATCGGCCACCAGCGGCCCCGCCTCGGCCGAGGCCTGCCGGACGGCTCCGGCCACGTCGAACACGGTGCCATAGGCATCAAAGACCACGATCTTGCGGCTGGGCATGGACTTTTGCTCCCTGCGGGTTGACGCACCGTGGCACGGGCACGCCACCGGCTGCAAGGCATAGGCAATCCAATGCTTGTGGCGGGCGCGGGCTGGCTTTAGATCACGGGCGCGGCTTTGGGGACAGGCAAGATGGCAGATACCGGCGGAAACATCGAAGACCGGCCCCGATCGAAAGAGGTGGGCGCCCTGCGCGGGCTGGTGCCATTCCTGCGGCCCTACCGCGGGATCACGGTTCTTGCAGCCCTTGCCCTGACCCTGACCGCAGGCGTCAGCCTGATCTTGCCGCTGACCGTGCGCCGGGTGGTCGACGGGTTCAATTCGGGCGATGCGGCCCTTCTGGACCAGTATTTCGCGGCGGCGCTTGGCATTGCGGCACTCCTCGCCGTTGGCACCGGGCTTCGCTATTACCTTGTCACCCGTCTGGGCGAGCGGGTGGTGGCGGATATTCGCCGCGCGCTTTTTGACCGCGTGCTGGGCATGTCGCCCGCCTTCTTTGAACGCATCATGACCGGCGAAGTGCTGAGCCGGATCACCACGGACACCACGCTGATCCTGTCGGTGATCGGGTCGTCGGTGTCGGTCGCGCTGCGCAACGTGCTGATGCTGCTGGGCGGGCTGGTGTTGTTGTTCCTGACCTCGGCCAAGCTGACGGGGCTGGTGCTGCTGATCGTGCCGGCCATCGTGGTGCCGATCATCGTGCTGGGACGCAAGCTGCGGCGGCTGTCGAAGGAAAACCAGGACTGGATCGCTTCGTCCTCGGGCTCGGCGTCGGAAGCGCTGTCGTCTGTGCAGACGGTGCAGGCCTTTACCCACGAAACCCAGACGCGCAGCGCCTTTGCCGATGTGACCGAGAAATCGTTTCTGTCGGCCAAGACCCGGATCGGGACGCGGGCGGTGATGACGGTGATCGTGATCTTCCTGACCTTCACCGGCATTGTCGGCGTCTTGTGGATCGGCGCGCGGGATGTGCGGGCCGAGGTGATGACGGTGGGCGAACTGATCCAGTTCGTGATCTATGCGGTGATGGTGGCCGGGGCCGTGGGCGCGCTGTCGGAGATCTGGGGCGAGTTGCAGCGCGCGGCGGGCGCCACTGAACGGCTGGTGGAGCTGCTTCACACCGACGATCCGGTGAAAGATCCGGTGGCGCCGGTTGCCCTGCCCCGCCCGGTGCAGGGGCGGATCGCGTTCGAGGACGTGACGTTCCGCTATCCCGCGCGGCCCGAAACCTCGGCCTTGAACGGGATCAGTCTGGCGGTGAACCCCGGCGAGACGATTGCGCTGGTTGGCCCTTCGGGGGCTGGCAAGACGACGATCCTGCAACTGTTGATGCGGTTTTACGACCCGCAGTCGGGGCAGATCACGCTGGACGGCATTCCCTTGACCGCGATGACCCGCGCCGATTTCCGGTCTGTGATCGCGCTGGTGCCGCAAGACCCGGTGATCTTTGCCACCTCGGCGCGCGAAAACATCCGCTTCGGGCGGCCCGGCGCGACCGATGCCGAGGTTGAGCAAGCCGCGCGTGCAGCGGCGGCGCATGATTTTCTGGCGGCCCTGCCACAAGGCTACGACAGCTATCTGGGCGAGCGCGGCGTGATGCTGTCGGGCGGGCAGAAGCAGCGCGTGGCGATTGCGCGGGCGATCCTGCGGGATGCCAAGATCCTTCTGCTGGACGAGGCGACATCGGCGCTGGACGCCGAAAGCGAGCGTGCGGTGCAGGCGGCGGTGGAACGGCTGTCGCAAGGTCGCACGACGCTGGTCGTGGCGCACCGGCTGGCCACGGTAAAGCGCGCCGACCGGATCGTGGTATTCGACCACGGGCAGATTGCGGCCATCGGCACGCATGACGCGCTGGTGGCGGAAGGCGGGCTTTACGCACGGCTGGCGCGGTTGCAGTTCACCGACGGCACGGTCTGACGTCACGGCGCCTGTGACAAACTGACTTGGCAAAGCGGGCCTTAATGCCCATCTTCGTCTGAAGCTCGCGCCAAAAGCGGGCGCGCCAGGGGAGGAACGGAATGAACGCTTTCGCCAATCGGAGCGATCTCAAAGCCATTGAAGCGGAAATGGCGTGGTCCGATCGGGGTCAGGCCCGGTCGATGTACGAATTTCTGACCCGCGCGCGCGATGCACATGGGCAACGCCCCGCAATCAGCTTTCAATTGCTGTCCGGCCCGGCGACAAAGGCGGAAACCGTCACCTGGGGCGAGTTGCACGGTCAGGTGACTCAGGCGGCGAACCTGTTTCGCCACCTTGGCGTCGGCGAGACCGATGTCGTCGCCTACATCATGCCGAACGCGCTGGAGACGGCGATCACGCTTCTGGGCGGCGCTGTGGCGGGGATCGTGAACCCGATCAATCCGCTGCTGGAGGTCAACCAGATCAGCGCGATCCTGCGCGAGACGAAGGCCAGGGTGGTGGTCACGCTGAAGCCGTTTCCAAGGACCGACCTGCCGCAGAAGGTGGCCGAGGCGGTGAAGTTCGCACCAAGCGTCAAGACCGTGCTTGAGGTGGACCTGTGCCGCTATCTGTCGGGGGTGAAGCGCTACATCGTGCCGCTGATCCGCCCCAAGAACCCCGTCACCCACACCGCCGACGTGCGGGATTTCCGCGCCGAGATGGCCCGCCACCGGGCCGACCGGCTGGATTTCTCCGACACCACGCAAGACCGGGTGACCGCCTATTTCCACACCGGCGGCACCACGGGGATGCCCAAGGTGGCGCAGCACAAGGTGTCGGGCATGATCTACAACGGCTGGATCGGGTCACGGCTGTTGTTCAAGGAAACCGACACGGTGCTGTGTCCCTTGCCGTTGTTCCATGTGCTTGCCGCCTATCCGGTGATGATGTCGATGATCGCCGCTGGCGCGCATGTGGTGTTTCCCACACCGCAGGGCTACCGGGGCGACGGGGTGATGGACAACCTGTGGAAGCTGATCGAACGCTGGAAGGTGACCTATCTGATCACGGTGCCGACCGCGCTGTCGGCGCTGATGCAGCGACCGATCAATGCCGATGTCTCGACCTTGAGGAACGCGATTTCGGGATCTGCGCCCTTGCCGATCGAGCTGTTCAACCGGTTCGAAAAGGCCACCGGCGTGCAGATCATCGAAGGTTACGGGCTGACCGAATGCACCTGCCTGGTGTCGATCAACCCGCCGGGCGGCACCAAGAAGATCGGGTCGGTCGGCCTGCCCTTTCCTTACACGCATGTGCGTATCCTGACCTCGCAGGGTGCCATCGGCCTGCGCGAATGTGCGGTGGACGAGGTGGGCGAGATCTGCGTGTCAAACCCCGGAGTCTATGAAGGGTCGACCTATACCGAGGCCGACAAGAACCGCGAACTGTTCGCCGAAGGCCGGTTCCTGAAGACCGGCGACCTTGGCCGGATCGACGCGGACGGGTATCTGTTCATCACCGGCCGCGCCAAGGATCTGATCATCCGGGGCGGCCACAACATCGACCCCGCGATCATCGAAGAGGCGCTGATGGGGCATGAGGCAGTGGCCTTCGTCGGTGCGATCGGCCAGCCTGATGCCCATGCGGGCGAGATTCCGGCGGCCTATGTGGAGCTGGTGGCAGGTGCGGCCGTTTCGGTCGACGACCTGCTGGCCTATGCCACGCGCCACATCACCGAACGGGCCGCACAGCCGAGATACATCGAGATCATGGCCGAACTGCCGAAAACCGCTGTCGGCAAGGTGTTCAAGCCGGACCTGCGCAAAAGCGCCATCACCCGTGTCTATGATGCCGCTTTGGCCGAGGCCGGGCTTTCGGCCAAGGTGTCGGGTGTGGTGGAGGACAAGAAACGCGGGCTGGTTGCCAGACTGACGAAACTTGGTCCGGTCGACGATGCCGACATCTCGCGCCTGCTGGGCCAGTTCAACACCCCGTGGGAGTGGGGCTGAGCGACGGCCACCGCAAGTTTCATTTGCGGGAATCGAGACGTGGCGCGACAAGCGGTGAGGTAACGCTTTCGTGAGGCCAAGGGCATGTGGGATCGGATCGGGTTGGCGGTTGGGCTGATTGCAGGCTCTGCCGGGGTTGCTGTGGCGCAGCAGTCGGAAGTGCTGTTTTCGCACAAGCACTGGCAGGTTGAGATCGTCGGCTGGGATGACGGGTCACTGGGCTGCGTCGCGCAGGTTTCCGCGCCGGGAGAGAGCTTTTCGATCTGGACCTTTCCGGATGAAACCGTGCAGTTGCAGTTCTACTCCACCGCCTGGTCGTTCGATGAGGGCACCACAGCGGATCTTGAGGTGCAGATCGACCGCCGCTCGCCGTGGAACCTGACCAACGCCGAGCTTTACCAGAACTCCGTGCTGTTCACCCTGCCAGACGACAGTTCCGGCGTGAATTTCATCGTGGAGGTGGCGCAGGGCAACCGGCTTTTTCTGCGCGCGGATGACGGATCTGACGTGCAGGACTATTCGCTGTCGGGATCGCGCGCCTCGATCGACGCGCTGATCGACTGCGGCGAGGTCTTGTCAGGCGAGGTGGCCAATCCGTTCAAGTGACCGGGGTTCAGAGGGTGTCGGTGTCCATCCAGATCGTCACCGGGCCGTCGTTCACAAGGCGCACCGCCATGTCCGCCCCGAAGATGCCGTTGGCGACCGGCACGCCTTCGGCGGCAAGCCGGGCGCTGAACACCTCGTAAAGCCGTTTGCCCTCGGCCGGGTCGGCGGCGGTCGAGAACCCCGGCCGGTTGCCGCGCAGGTCGGCGGCAAGGGTGAACTGGCTGACCACCAGCGCCGCCCCCGCGACATCGCGCACCGACAGGTTCATCCGGCCATCGCCGTCACGGAACACCCGCAGCTTGGCGATCTTGGCGGCCAGCCGCGCGGCTTCGGCGTCGCTGTCGTCCTGCATGGCACAGACGAGGATCAGGACACCCTGCCCGACCGCGCCCACCACCCTGCCGTCCACCGAAACCGACGCTTCGGTCACGCGCTGGACGACCGCTCTCACAACTCGTGGGCCCAGGGCGGGTTTGCGCCGGGGCGGCTGACGGTGACTGCCGCCGCCCTGACGCCAAGCGACAGGGCCGCATCGAGCACACCGTCGGACACCGCCGCGATGCCAGCCTTGGTCAGCGCCTTGGCCTCGTGCAGGGCGGCAAGCGCGCCCGCGTTGAAGGTATCGCCCGCCCCGACCGTGTCGGCGACCTTGACCGGCACCGCTGCCACGAAACGGTCTTGCGTGGCGGTCACCGCACGGGCACCCTTGGCGCCTTCGGTGATGAACACGATCCGGGGTCCGCGCGCGATGATGCCGCGCGCCAGCGCGGTCAGATCGCCTTCGCCTTCCAGCCAGTGCAGGTCTTCGTCCGACAGCTTGACGATATCGGCACGCGCCACCATCCGTTCGATCCGCGCCCGGTAAGGCCCCTCGTGACCCGCGATGAAGCCGGGCCGGATGTTCGGGTCGATCATGGTGACGCGGGTGCCACATTCGCGGGCCTGCAACGCCTCGTAGGTGGCGGCGGCAGGTTCGTGAACGAGGCTGATGCCGCCAAGGAACAGCGTCTCGACCGTGGCCGGAAGGTCGGGCAACTGGTCGATGGCCAGCATCCGTCCTGCCGTTGCTTCATCGTAAAAGGCATAGGTCGCCTGTCCGTTCACCAGTTTGACAAAGGCGACCGTGGTCGGCCGCGCCGACCGCGCCAGCATCGAGGTATCGACTTTCGATGCGGCCAACGTGTCGGCCAGAATCTCGCCCAGCATGTCGGTCGAGACGCCGGAAAAGAAGGCGGATGGCGCCCCAAGACGGCCAAGCGCGATGGCGGTGTTGAACACGGCGCCACCGGCGTAGGGGGCAAAGCAGGCCTCGCCCAGCGTCGAAGTGCGCGGCAGCATGTCGATCAGGGCTTCGCCACAGCTGAGAATCATATCGGCCTCCTTGGTGTTGCGGTTGTTAAAGCACGGCGTCACGCTTGCGCAAACACCGAGCCGTGGCCGCCGCCTCAGGTCGTGAAAAAGCCGGCAAGATTGGCCCGAACCCGGTCCAGCGGGGTGGCGCCGCCGGTGTCGGGAACGAAGGCCTCGCCGGTGATCGCCTCGAACGCGTTGATGTAGACCTGCGCGGTCCTGGCGATCATCTCGGCCGGGATGTCGGGCACCGGTTGGGTGTAGGGGTCGCAGCGTTCCGCAACCCAAGACCGGATCACATCCTTGTCGAAGCTGGGTGGCCGCGTCCCGTCACGGAACGCCGCCTCGTAGCCCGACGCGATCCAGTAGCGGCTGGAATCGGGGGTGTGGATTTCATCAGCCAGCAGGATGCGACCGTCGGCATCGGTGCCAAATTCGTATTTCGTGTCGACCAGGATCAGACCACGCTCCGCAGCCATCGCCGCCCCGCGCGCGAAAAGCGCCAGCGCCCGCGCAGAGACCTCGTCCCATTGCGTCGAGGTCAGCAGCCCTTGAGTGATGATCTCGTCCGCAGTCAAAGGCTCGTCATGGCCACCATCGAAGGCCTTGGAGGTGGGCGTGATGATCGCGTGCGGCAGCTTTTCGTTGTCGCGCAGCCCGTCGGGCAACTGGTGGCCGTACATGCTGCGCGCACCCTTGCGGTACTGCGTCAGGATCGAGGTCGAGGTGGTGCCGGCAAGGTAGCCCCTGACCACGACCTCGACCGGCAGGATGTCGACGCGGCGGCCGAGGACCACGTTCGGATCGGGGTAGCTGACCACATGGTTCGGGCAGATGTCGGCCGTGTGATCGAACCAGTAGCGCGCCAGTTGCGTCAGCACCTGGCCCTTCCAGGGGATCACCGCGAGGATCTGGTCGAAGGCCGAGATCCGGTCGCTGGAAATCAGCAGCCGCGTGCCGTCGGCAAGGTCGTAGCAATCGCGCACCTTGCCGAAATACGGGTTGGGCAGTTCCGCGATGCGGGCGTGCGGCAGCGTTCGGGTAAGGTCGATCGTCGACGTCATCTGGCGGCTCCGGCAGGATGACCGCCTTCTTCGCCGTCAGCCTCCTGATGTCAAGCCGGGCAGTTCAGCGAGCCGCGCATTTCGCCGCTGTCGCCATGCAGCGTCGCCTCGCGGAGCGTGCAGCCGGTGACTTCGGGGATCAGGTCGATCATCGTCGCGCGGATTGCCTGGTGTTCGCCGCGTGCGGCATAGCCCAGACGGATCACCTCGACCCGTTCCGCCTTTTGCATGACGACATACTGCCGCCCGTCCCGGTTGATTTCGGTGCGGGTTGCCCCAAAAAACTCTGGTGCCGGCGAGGCGCAGGCGGACAGGAGGAGGCCGAGGGGGAGGAAAAGGGCTTTCATGGCATCAGTTTGGCCAACCGGGGTTAACAGCAGGTTAATGCCGGTGGGGAGCCCGAGTCAGGTCGGCCGGGAACCCAATCGCCGCCCGGGTGGTTGCTGTGGGGAACCGTTTTGAAAGGCCACCCAGATGACCCGCCCCTTTGCCATGCTGCCCCTGCTTGCGTTTCTTGCGATTGCCGCCTGCGAAACCGTAGAAGGTGCAGGCCGCGATCTTGAGGACGCCGGTGCAGCGATCACCGCGGAATCGCAGGAAGCCCAAGCCGGGTATTGAGCGCTGGTGCGAGGGGCGGGGTAGCAATCCGCGGTGTCCTTGCTAGACTTGCAGCAGATCGGGCGATCCCCGCCCCGAAGGATCAAAGCCATGCCGAAAACCAACCTGACGCTTGTTGCCGCGGTCTTGGGACTGGCGTTGATGTCGGCTTGCGCGCCCCTTGTGGTGGGGGGAGCTGCGGCCGTTGTGGCGGATGAGGCGATCGAACAGGACAAGGGCGGCGACGGCCTGTTCTGACCGTTCGGGCGGCGCGGCCCTGCCCTTTCTGCCCCGAAACGCCGGTCTGCACAGCGTCTGGCGCGGGTATGGCAGGCGTATGGCAGCGCCGCGCGGCCCGCACGGCGCTTGTTAACCGCGTGGCGTCAGGCTGCGGCGACCGTTCCTGCACAAGGTTCCCGCCATGCCCGCCCTGCGCCGCCAGACCCCGAAACAACGCGAATACACCGCCTACATGATGGAGGTGATGGACCGTCTGGAATGGGACCTGCACAACACCATCGAACTGACGGGCCGCATCCCGGAGGAGTGGCACGAGATCGCCGCCCGCCCGCCGGAGCCGCCATCCGAGAAGGTGACGCTGCGGCTGGACCGCGACGTGGCGAAGTTCTTCCGGTCGATGGGCGTGGGCTATGGCGGCCGGATCAACGATGTGCTGCGCAGCTACATGTATGCGCGGCTGGTGGGGTTGTTGCGCGGGGCCGAGACGACTGACCACTTCCGCAAGCGCGAGTTGCGGTTCGCGGAAGGCAAGCCGAAGTTTTCGGATGATGCGGACTCGCGGCCGGAGCGGGAGCGGCTGCGGACGACGATGCAGGAGCATTTGCAGCGGAAGCACGCGGAGGACGGACTGCCGGAGGGGGTGGATCCGGGGCAGTGGGTCAGGTGAGGTTGACTTTCGTACGATTTAATCATATCTACCGTTTATACAATTATGTACGAAACGGAGATGGCCATGATCGAAGTCACGGTATCGGAGGCGCGGGACAACCTCGCCGACCTGTTGGGCAAGGTCCAGCATGGGCATGAGGATGTGACGATCAAGAAGCACGGCAAGCCGGTGGCGGTGATGATCTCGGTCGAGGCGATGGAATACTACGAGCGGCTGGAGGATGCGGAACTGGCGCGGCTGGGAGCAGACGCTTACGCGGAGTATCTGGCAAATCCGACCGCAGCACGGACCATCGAAGAGATCATGGCCGAAGACGCCACGCAGTCCGCCGCTGAATGAGCAGCTACCGCGTCGAAGTCCTGCCCTTGGCCGACAAGCAACTGGCGAAGGTGAAGGACCGTGTCCTAAAGGCCCGCCTGCTACGCACGATTTACGAGTTGGGAAATGAGCCTCGCCCGACTGGCTGTGTGAAGCTGGTCGGAGAGATCGACCAATGGCGGGTGCGAGTGGGGGATTGGCGGATCGTTTACATGATCGAGGATGGGCGGCTGGTGGTGGTTGTGGTGCGGGTCGCGCCGAGGGGTGGGGTATATGGGTAGGATTGGGAGTGGCGGGGTTGGCAACTACACTTTGCTTGCTGCTCCGCCTAAGCTAGTTCCGCTCCAGACAATACTCCACCATATCCCACTGCGGTTCATCGCCTTTGTACCACTTGGCAAGACAGGGAAGCACGTCCTGTTCCGAGTATTCGCCTGACTTGATTCCGTAGGCAATATTGAGGAACGCATCAATCTGCCGTTCCATTTCATATGCTACCATTTCGTACTGATATTGTCGGGCCTTAAGCCATTTGCGACCAGCGTAGTCGGCAATCTTGTCAATGTCGGCAACGTCACTGTATTTCTTTCTTAGCGAGATCGCATCGCTATACCCGTCTTCCTGACGCTCCATACAATAATTGTACATTCTGCGATCAAGGCTCCCACGTTTAGTCCACTGATCTTCACAATGATTTCCTGCTCGCGAACGATCAATCATCGGAAGCTCTGCAGATGCCATTGACGGAAACAGAACAAGCAAAACGGCCGATACTTTTGTCAACAGCCGCAGCATGACGCCCTCCAAATCATCCAGCGGATGAGTTTATAGGTGAACGAAAGCAACGCAAGAAATCAGTTTCGCCAGGAAAGAGCAAAACCCCAAGAGGATCTCCCGCGCAGGCGGGCGCGGGCGTTCGGCGCTGAAAACAGTCCAGTGGACTGTTTTCATCCCGCGCAAGCGCGGGGTCGCGCCTCACCCATCCATCTTCAGCGCCGAAATGAACGCTTCCTGCGGAATCTCCACCTTGCCGAACTGGCGCATCTTCTTCTTGCCGGCCTTCTGCTTCTCCAAGAGCTTCTTCTTCCGGGTGGCGTCGCCGCCGTAGCACTTGGCGGTCACGTCCTTGCGCATGGCCGACAGCGTCTCGCGGGCAATCACGCGGGCGCCGATCGCCGCCTGGATCGGGATCTTGAACATGTGGCGGGGGATCAGCTCTTTCAGCTTTTCCACCATCGCGCGGCCCCGCGCTTCGGCCCTGTCGCGGTGGACCATCATCGACAGCGCGTCGACGGGTTCCTCGTTCACCAGGATCGACATCTTGACCAGAAAATCCTCGCGGTATTCCGAGATCACGTAGTCGAACGAGGCGTAGCCCTTGGTCACCGATTTCAGCCGGTCGTAGAAATCGAACACCACTTCGGCGAGGGGAAGGTCGTAGACTACCATCGCGCGGGAGCCGGCGTAGGACAGGTCAAGCTGGATGCCGCGGCGGTCCTGGCACAGTTTCAGGATGTCGCCGAGGTATTCGTCGGGCACCATGATGGTGGCCTTGATGCGCGGCTCGTCGATGTGGTCGACATAGGTGAGGTCGGGCATGTCGGCGGGGTTGTGCAGATCGCGGACCTCGCCGTCCTTCATGTGGAGCTTGAAGACCACGGAGGGCGCGGTGGTGATCAGGTCGAGGTCGTATTCGCGTTCGAGCCGGTCGCGGATCACCTCGAGATGCAGCAGGCCGAGGAAGCCGCAGCGGAAGCCGAAGCCGAGGGCGGCGGAGGTTTCCATCTCGGAGGAGAAGGAGGCGTCGTTGAGCGAGAGCTTCTCGATCGCCTCGCGGAGGTTCTCGAAATCGGCGGCGTCGACCGGGAAGAGGCCGCAGAACACCACGGGTTGCGCGGGTTTGAAGCCGGGAAGCGGGGTGTCGCAGCCCTTGCGTTCGTGGGTGATGGTGTCGCCGACGCGGGTGTCGCGGACCTGCTTGATCGAGGCGGTGAAGATGCCGATTTCGCCGGGGCCAAGCTCGTCGATGTCGACCATCTGGGGTTTCAGGACGGCGAGCTTGTCGATGCCGTAGACGGCGTTGGTCTGCATCATGCGGACGCGGTCGCCCTTGCGCATGACGCCGTCCATGATGCGGACCATGATGACGACGCCGAGGTAGGCGTCATACCAACTGTCGACGAGCATCGCCTTGAGGGGGGCGTTCGCGTCGCCTTTCGGGGCGGGGAGGCGGGTGACGATGGCCTCCAGCACCTCGGGGATGCCGAGGCCGGATTTGGCGGAGATGGCGATGGCGTCAGAGGCGTCGAGGCCGATGACATCCTCGATCTGCTGCTTGATGCGCTCGGGTTCGGCGGCGGGAAGGTCGATCTTGTTGAGGACGGGGACGATCTCATGCCCGGCGTCCAGCGCCTGGTAGACGTTGGCGAGGGTCTGCGCCTCGACGCCCTGCGAGGCATCGACCACCAGAAGCGAGCCTTCGACGGCGCGCATCGAGCGGCTGACCTCATAGGCAAAGTCGACGTGGCCGGGGGTGTCGATCAGGTTCAGGATATAGGTGCGGCCGTCCTTGGCCGGATATTCGATCCGCACGGTGTTGGCCTTGATCGTGATGCCGCGTTCACGCTCGATATCCATCGAGTCCAGCATCTGCGCCTTCATGTCGCGCGCAGCCACCGTGCCGGTCATCTGGATGAGCCGGTCGGCGAGGGTGGATTTGCCGTGGTCGATGTGGGCCACGATGGAGAAGTTGCGGATGAGATCAAGCTGGGTCATGGCGCCGCATATAACCGACGGAACGGTGGTCGGGAAGCGGTGATTCCTGGCGCTGAAGGTGGGTGCGGCAGCGTGACCGCGGGGCTGACGCTTGCGCCGATGCGGGGGGAACCGAATTTCGGTCCCGTCTTGGCAGAAGGCGGAGCTTGGCGATGCCGGGTGGCCCTTGGACAGCACGAAAGGCATCGGTTGGCGCTGCGCCGCGCAACCCGGTCCTGCCGCTGCCAGCAGCCGCTTCGGGTGATGCGGGCAGAGCCGAAGCCGCCGGAAGAACCGCACCAAAGCGGGCGATGGGCGCGCGGATGCGGCGGCGGCACATCGGGGCGATCAAGGCACCGAAACCCTGCGGCGACGGCGTCACCTACCGTATCTTGTGGCCCGCACCGCCTGCGCCCCGAGCGGTTGCGCATTCTTGCCGATGCGGCCAAACCCCTGTTATCCCTTGAAAAATATCCTTGGACTTGGCATTATCTTGCGCAGAAAATGACCGGTGACGGGATGTCCCGCAGACCGGCAATGAGGCAGATGATGAAGAGATCCTTTGAGCGGGCAACCCTTGTTGCCTTTGTGCTTTCGGTGACCGCAAGCGTTGCGACCGCCGGTCCGATCGAGCGGGCCTGTCTGGGGTCTGACAACGGCAACCGGGCGCTGTGCGGCTGCATCCAGCAGGTTGCGGACATGACGTTGCAAGGCAGCGACCAGCGGCGGGCGGCCTCGTTCTTCAACCACCCGGACAAGGCGCACGCAACCTGGGTTTCACAATCCTCGGCTGATGATGCGTTCTGGGACCGCTACAAGAACTTTGGCAACACCGCAGAAGCGACCTGCGCCGGCGGCTGACCGGGTGGGTGGCCCCGCCGTGAGGCAGGGCCGCACCGTGTCAGTCGGGAACGCCGTCTAGTCGGACATGCCGGAATGGTCCATGCCGTGACCTGAATGGTCGGTCGCCTGATCCGGCGTGCGGGCATTGTCGACCGGCACGTCAAGCTGGATCTCGGCGCCATCTTCAAAGATCAACGTCAGCGGGATCATGTCGCCGTCCTTCAGGTCGGTCGTCAGTCCCATCAGCATGACATGGTCGCCGCCGCGTTCGAAGGCGTGCATCTCGCCCGCGACCAGCGGCACGCCGCCTTCGATCTTGCCCATCTTCATCACGCCATCGGCGTCTTCGGTGTGGGTGTGAAGTTCGGCCTTCTTGGCCAGTTCGCTGCGCGCGCCGACAATGCGGATGTTGTTTCCGGTGTTATTGTGGATCAGGAAGAACACCGCGCCGGACGCAGGCCCGAGCCGGGCATAGGCATCATGGACGTGGATGTGTTCGAGGTGGTCCTGCGCGAGGGCGGGGGCGGCAAGGGTCAATACGGCAGCGGCGGCTGCGAGAAGGCTGCGGAACGCAGGCATGGTCATCTCCGGAATCTGGGGGGGAAGGCGGTTGGCTTTGCTCAGGCCAGCGCCGGTGGCCCCCGTGCCGTGGCAGGCGGTGGTTCCTGACCGGGCCAGCCTGCGCCCTGCCCGGTGCGGGCGGCGGGCGTGAAGTGCGTGGGCGCGGCAGTCACGCCAGCGGCTTGCGGCAAAAGCGCTGCCGCCATCACGCAATCCGGGCAGGTCGGGTGTGCGGTGACCGGGTTGCCTTTGGCATCCATCGCGACGGCGGCGGTGGTCAGGCCGTCGCAGATCTCGATCCATGTGACCGGCCCTGCGGTGGCCCGCGCCAGGGCGGTGTGCACCGAGGCAAGCGCCAGGATCAGCGCTAGTATCAGCGCTGGGGCCAGACGAAGGGTGACGGTCATGCGACGCATGGCCAGCATCTTACACCCTGCGCTTGGCGGGGCCAAGAGTGGCTGCAAGGGTGACTGCAAGGGTGGATGGCAGCAAACGACAAAGGCCCCGCATCACGCGGGGCCTTGGGTCACCAAACCACGAAAGGTCAGACGGTGGCCTGAGCCTTGGCGATGTCTTTCTTGATCTTCTGCGCGCCGGTCGACAGTTCGTCGTCCTTGGCTTTGGCAAGGAAGGCGTCCAGACCGCCACGGTGATCGACGGTGCGCAGGGCAGCCGCCGACACGCGCAGTTTGAACGACTGGCCGAGCACGTCGGAGATCAGCGTGACATCGTTCAGGTTCGGCAGAAACCGGCGACGGGATTTGTTGTTGGCATGGCTGACAGTGTTGCCAGACATCGGGCCTTTGCCCGTAAGTTCGCAGACGCGCGACATGGTCGTGATCCTTCGTTCAAGACAATAGACCACCGCCCGCAAGGCGGCGTCCGAATTCGATTTGGCGCGTTTAGGGGGAATCCCCGGCGGCGTCAAGCGATGACGCGCGGCTTTGCGCGAGGGCGGCAAGCCGCGAGCGCCCGGTTGTGGCGGCCCGCTCGGCAAGCCCGCGCCACCATGTGGGGGACTGCGCCCGATTGTCGCGGTGCAGGGCCGCGATGCGCGCCCGGCTGGCATCGCCGCCAAGGATCAGGTCCTGCACCGCGCCGAACTTCACCGTTTCGCGGATTACCGCGGTTGCGGGGTGCCCGCCAAAGCCGAAGCGGCAGAGGGGAAGCTCCGGCAGCACCGCCCCGATCAGGGCGGCGTTGCGGGCGTCAAGCGGACGGAAGGGATCGTGGATCACGACGCCTTGCAGGCCGCGTCTGGCGTGGCGCGCGAGGTCGCCGAGGTTGGGGTCGAAGCCGGCCGAATCGGCATGGAAGCGGCGGTCGAACGGCACCACGTCGGGGTGGATCGAGTATTGCGGCGAAACGGCGATCACCTCGGTCAGGTTCAGCGCGGCCGACAGGCGCAGGGCCGCGTAGGCGCCCATCGAAAAGCCGATGGCGGCGACGTGGCGGAAGCGCGCGGTCAGGGGGGTCAGGGCGGTGCAGAGCGCCTCGGTTTCGGGGTTCACATACCAGTCGTTCCAGCGCGACTGGATGTGCAGATGCGACCAGCCCGCGCGCAGGAAGCGTTTGACCGGTTCGGCGGGGGGCAGGTGGCCGGGATCTGGCGCGCGGTGGCCGAAGGTCACGATCAGGCGGCGGCGGGTGTCGGTTGCGGGCGCAAAGAGCGTGGCGACCAGCAGATCGCCGGCAAAGGGCCGCCAGCTTGCGGGTGTGCCTGTCACCGGGAGCTGGCACCCGGCTGGAACAGCAGGGCGGCGGCTTCGGGTGCCAGCTCGCCTTGCGCGACGCGGTCGCCCAGCGCATGGAGCGCCGCCCGGCCCGAGGCGGTGTCAAGCACGGACAGGAGGGTGCGCCGCACCTCGGCCTCGAACCAGTGGCGGGCCTGGGCGGCACGCCGGTCGGTCCAGTGGCCATGCGCCTTGCGCCAGGTGGCCAGCGCGCGGATCTCGTCCCACGCGCCGGGCAGGCCATCGCCGGTGACCGCCGACACCGCCAGCGCCTTTGGAAACTCCGGCGGGTCTTGCGGGCGGCGGCGCAAGAGGTGCAGCGCCCCGGTGTAGTCGGCCTTGGTGCGCAGCGCGGCAGGCTTCAGATCGCCGTCAGCCTTGTTGACGAGGATCAGGTCCGCCATCTCCATGATCCCGCGCTTGACGCCTTGCAACTCGTCACCGCCTGCGGGGGCGAGGAGGAGGACGAAGATGTCGCAGATCTCGGCCACCACGGTTTCGGATTGGCCGACGCCCACGGTTTCGACCAGCACCACGTCGAAGCCAGCCGCCTCGCACAGCGCCACCGCCTCGCGGGAGCGGCGTGCGACGCCGCCAAGTTCGGTCTGGCTGGGCGAGGGGCGGATGAAGGCAAGGGGGTCGCGCGACAGGCGGTCCATCCGGGTCTTGTCGCCAAGGATCGACCCGCCCGACCGCGCCGACGACGGGTCCACCGCCAGCACCGCCACCCGCAGCCCCTGCCCTGTCAGCATCAACCCGAACCTTTCGATGAAAGTGGATTTGCCCACCCCCGGCGTGCCGGAAAGCCCGATCCGAAGCGCCTGCCGCCCCGAGGCCTGCAACACCTGCAACAGCCCCAGCGCCGCCGCGCGATGATCGGTGCGACTGCTTTCGACAAGGGTGATCGCCCGTGCCAGGGCCCGCCTGTCGCCTGCCAGAACCGCTTTTGCCGTGGCTTCGATATCCATTCCCGCGCCTCCGCCCCCTTCATGCCGCAACTGCCCCGGCTTGGCGAGGGCCGTCGCAGCTCTGGCCAAGGCTGCCTCGCCGCGCCATAAGGCGGCATGGCCGATCTGCCCGTCACCAGCGCCCTGCCCGCCCTGCGCGACGCCATCGCCGCGCGCGGGATGGCCGTGCTGCAGGCGCCACCCGGTGCGGGCAAGACCACGCTGGTGCCGCTGGATCTGCTGGCCTCGGGGCTGGTCGCGGGGCGCATCCTCTTGCTGGAACCGCGCCGTCTGGCGGCCCGCGCCGCTGCCGAGCGGATGGCGGAAACGCTTGGCGAGAAGGTCGGGCAAACCGTGGGCTACCGCATCCGGGGTGAGGCGAGGGTATCCGCCGCGACCCGGATCGAGGTGGTGACCGAAGGCATCCTGACGCGAATGATCCAGTCTGATCCGGGGCTGGAGGGGACCGGGCTGGTGATCTTTGACGAATTTCACGAACGGTCGTTGCATGCCGATCTCGGGTTGGCGCTGTGCCTTGAGGTGCGCGGCGCGCTCAGGCCCGACCTGTTGCTTCTGGTCATGTCGGCCACGCTTGATGCAGCCCCGGTGGCGGCCCTGATGGGCGCAGCACCGATGGTGACGTCGGAAGGCCGTGCCTATCCGGTGGAGACGCGCTGGCTGCCCCGACCACCCGACGCCTCGTTGCGGCTGGAGGCCGTCACCGCCGCAGCGATCCGCGCGGCACTGGGCGAGACGGAGGGTGGCATCCTCGTGTTCCTGCCCGGCGAGGGCGAGATCCGCCGCACGATCAACCTGTTGGGCGACCTGCCCGGCTGCACCATCCGCCCGCTTTTCGGCGCGATGGATTTTACGGCGCAGCGCGCGGCGCTGGCACCTGCGGTGGACCGCAAGATCGTGCTGGCGACGGCGATTGCGGAAACCTCGCTGACCCTGCCCGACATCCGGGTGGTGATCGACGCGGGCCACGCGCGACGGGCGCGGTTCGATCCGGCGTCGGGCATGTCGCGGCTGGTGACCGAACGGGTGACCAAGGCCGAGGCGGAACAGCGCCGCGGGCGCGCGGGGCGGGTGGCGGCGGGCATCTGCTACCGGCTGTGGAGCAGGGGCGAGGAGGGCGGGCTGGCCCCCTTTCCGCCCGCCGAGATCGAGGTGGCCGATCTGGCCCCCCTGGCACTGGACCTGGCGGAATGGGGATCGGCCGACCTGCCGTTCCTGACCGCGCCGCGCGAGGGGCCATTGGCCGAGGCGCGGGCGCTGCTGACGGGCCTTGGCGCGCTGGACGATGCAGGCCGGATCACGCCGCACGGCAAGGCGCTGGCGCGGCTGCCGCTGCACCCGCGGCTGGGCCACATGCTGACCCTTGCCGGGCCAAAGGCGGCCCCGCTGGCAGCGCTTCTGGCCGAACGCGACCCGTTGCGTGCCGCGCCGCCCGACCTTGCGCTGCGCCTGAAGGCGGTCGACCGGCCGGGGCCCGAGGCACACATGCCAACCATCCAGCGCATCCGCGACGAGGCGCGCCGTCTTGCCGCCGGCATGGCAAAGTCCGGTTACCCTGACTTTTCGCCGGCGCAGATGGCCGCGCTCGCCTACCCCGACCGGATCGGCCTGCGCCGCAAGGGCGACGCGCCGCGCTGGGTGCTGTCGGGCGGCAAGGGCGCGGTGATCGCCCCCGGCACGCCTCTGGCCACGGCCCGGCTGATCGTGGCCACCGACCTTGACGGCGACCCGCGCGAGGCAACGATCCGCCAGGCCGCCGCCCTGACCGAGGCCGAGGTGCGCGAGGTCTTTGCCGACCGGATCACCTGGGTCGAGGTTTGCGAGTGGTCGCGCCGCGAAGCCCGCGTTCTGGCGCGCAGGCAGGAACGCTTTGGCGCGCTGGTGCTGGACGACCGGCCCTGGCCCGACGCCCCGCCAGACCGGATCGCGCGGGCAGAGCTGGATGGGCTGCGCCTGCTTGGCCTGCCCTGGACGCCCGCCGCCCGGCGCCTGCGCGCGCGCGCCGCACTGGCCCGCAGCGATGATTGGCCCGAGGTCAGCGATGCGGCGCTGCTTGCCAGCGCGGACGGCTGGCTCCTGGCGCACCTCGCCGGTCGCCGCAGCGCGGCCGACCTTGCGGCGCTTGACCTCACCGAACCCCTGAAGGCGCTGCTCGGCTGGGACCGGCTTGCGATCCTCGACCGGCTTGTCCCGGCCAGCTTCACCACGCCCCTCGGCCGCGCCGTGCCGATCGATTACGACGGCGACGCCCCGGCGATCGAGGTGCGCCTGCAGGAGATGTTCGGCGTCACCACCCATCCCCTGATCGGCGCCGCGCGCCAGCCCTTACGCATCACGCTCCTGTCGCCCGCCCGCGCGCCCGTGCAGGTCACGACCGACCTGCCGCGCTTCTGGGCCACCTCCTACGCCGATGTGCGCAAGGACATGCGCGGCGCCTACCCGCGCCACCCCTGGCCCGAAGATCCCACCGTCGCCGAACCCACCCTGAAGGCCAAGCCGCGCGGCACCTGACCTTTCAGCGCTGAAACAGGATGTGACCGCTAACGGCTTCCCCTTCGCGTCCAGTCCCGCTAGACGGAACCGCACAAGAGGTCGCGTTCCCCTTCCTCTTTGCAAAAATATCCCACGGGAGGTCCGGAGGGTGTGAAACCCTCCGGGGCCAGCCGCAAAGACCGCCCGCCAGAAACATCGCCAGACTGCAGGACCACGACCGATGCACGCCACCCACGCCCAAGCCAAGGCCGCCCGCTGGGCGATTGCCGCGATGTTTTTCGCCAACGGGTTCGTCATGGGGGCCTGGGCGCCGCAGATCCCGCTGCTGCTGCCGCGCCACGACATCACCGAAAGCACGCTGGGCCTGCTGATCCTTGTGCTTGGCCTTGGCGCGGTCGGCTCCATGCTGTTCGCGGGCCGGCTGATCAACCGCTTCGGTGGCCGCCGCGTGCTGTCGGTGTTCTCGCTGGCGCTGATTCCGGTGCTGCCGGCGGTGGTGTTTTCGCCTGACCTCGGCGCGCTGGCCCTGTTCATGGCGGTGTTCGGCGCGATGGCGGGCTGCATGGATGTGGCGATGAACAATCAGGCGGTCGACATCGAGCGCCGGCTTGACCGCGCCATCATGTCCTCATCGCACGGGTTCTGGAGCCTTGGCGGCTTTTTCGGCGGCTTTGCCGGCAGTTTCGTGATCGCGCATTGGGGGTCCGAGGTGCAGTCGCTGCTGACCGCCGCGATCACCGCCGCCATCGTCTTTGCCGCAATGCCTTTCCTTCTGCCCGACAGCCCGCGCCTCCAGCCCACTGCCGCGCAAACGGCGGCGCCGAAACAGCACCTTCTGCCGCGCGACCTTTCGGTCTGGCTGCTGGGCTTCATGGCGCTGGCCTCGATGGTGCCGGAGGGCGCGGTGCTGGACTGGGCCGCGATCTACCTGCAGAAGGAACTGGGCTCCGACGTGTTCCGCTCGGGCCTTGCCTTTGCCTTCTTCGCGGGGGCAATGGCGATCATGCGGTTTGCCGGCGACGCCGTGCGCAACCGCTTTGGCGCGGTCCGCACGCTGCGCGCCTCGGGGCTGATCGGGGCGGCTGGCCTGATGGGCGGTGCGCTGGCGCCGGCCGACTGGATCGCCATCGTCAGCTTTGCCTTTGCGGGCCTTGGCATCGCCAACATGGTGCCGATCCTGTTTTCCGCCGCCGGCAATCACCCGCGGCTACCCTCGGCGCTGGCGATCTCGACGGTCACGATGGTCGGCTACTGCGGCATCCTCGTCGCCCCCTCGTCGATCGGCTTTGTGGCCGAGCATGTGGGGTTCAGTTCCACCTACGCGGCACTGTCGCTTTTGCTGGTCGTGGTCTCGCTGCTGGCCGGTCACACCGCCGATGCCGACCGCACCAGCGCGACACCGCTTCAGGCCGCCTCTGCCGCAAGCTGATCCACCGTCGTCAGCGTGGCGAAATCGGCGCCCAGCAGCGACAGTGTCACCCGCTGCACCGTCGCCGCGTCGATCCGCCCGCCGTCATGTGCGGGCAGATCGAACCCCAGAAGCGCGTCGGTCGGCAACAGCACCCCGTAGCCAAGGTCCGACGCCGCCCGCACCGTCGAGGTGACGCAGAACGCAGCCACCGCCCCCGCGACGATCAGCCGGTCAATCCCGTCGCGGCGCAGGCGATCATCAAGTCCGGTGCCGGCAAAGGCCGAGGAGCGGTGCTTCCACAGCACCGCCTCGCCGGCGACAGGGGCGGCGCAGGCCATCGGTTCGGCCCCCGGCAGCCCCTTGCGAAACGGCGAGCCTGCGTCCGGCTCATCGTGATGCACATGGATCACCGACATGCCACGCGCCCGCGCACTGGCCAGAAGCGCGGCCATCCGGTCCATCGCGGCCGGGTTTACCGGCGCGCGACCTGCGGCGATGCGGTCGGCCATGCCCGCTTGCATGTCGATGATCAGGACCGCGGTGGTCATGCGGCGCCCATGAAATCGCGCTTGCCGACCTCGACCCCGTTGTGGCGCAGGATGTTGTAGGCGGTGGCGGCGTGGAAATGGAACTGCGGCAGCGAATACATCGTCAGGTATTGCGCACCCGGCATCGTCATATCCTCGCCCCGCAGCTTGATCGTCACCGGGCGGGTGGCCGCCGCTTCATAGGCGCTGGCGGGAAATTCGGCCATGTAGGCGCGCACCGCAGCGATCCGCGCCTTCAACTCGGCAAAGGTCACCTCGGTGTCGGGAAAGCCTTTCGGCTCGGCCCCGGCCAGCCGCGCCGCCGCGCGGGCGGCAAAATCACAGGCCAGTTGCACCTGGCGGGTGAAGGGGAACATGTCGGGATAAAGCCGGAAGGTCAGCAGCGCCTCGGGCTTGACGGCCCTGGCGTCGCAATGCGCCTCGGCCTTGGCAAGGATCGCAGACAGGGCGCCGAGGGTGCGGTCCATCGGCGGGATGATGTGGTCATACATTCGGGCGGCCTTTCGGGCATCGGGGTTGCGCGGCACGCTAGACGCGCTTGCAGCCCCCGTCGAGAGGGCTTGCCAAGGCCATCCGGGGTTGCGACACCGGGGCATGACCGACAGCACGCTTGCCACCCGCCGCGGCCTGCCCGCCGAATATCAGGTGATCCTTGCGGAACTGCCGCGCAAGGGCTGGCCCGACCACCGCGATTTCAACGGGCTGGCGGCCTTCTGGCTGGACCGGCATCTGGCCTTCCGCCACACCCTGCAACGCCTGCGCGCCGATACCGAGGCCCGGATCGACCGCAAGCTGGCCCCCGAGGCCTTCGCAGGGCGGCTGGTGCGGCACGGCTCGGGCCTGTTGTCCGACCTGATCGGCCACCACCAGATCGAGGACGACGCCTATTTTCCGCAACTGGCCCGGCTGGAACCGCGCATCGCGCGCGGCTTTGACATGCTGGACGCCGATCACCACGCGCTGCACGACCTGATCGACCGCTTTGCCAAGGGCGCCAACGCCGCCCTTCAGGCCAAGGACGAAGCCACCGGGCGCGAAAGGACCGCGCGCTTTCTGACCGACCTCAAGGATTTCGACCGCCTGCTCGTCCGCCATCTGGACGACGAGGAAGACCTTGTGCTGCCGGTCGTGCTGAAACACCGGGTCGGCTGACCCCGGTCAGCGCTTTGCTCTTTTCACAAATACTCATCTGTCCGGCGAGACGCGGCCCTGCCGCGTCTCGACTGAAAGGGCGTGCGGCGGAACGCCGCTCCGCTTGATACCCCGGTGTCAGACCCCCAGACACCAGCGCATCACGGCCTTTTGCGCGTGCAGCCGGTTTTCCGCCTCGTCGAACACCACCGAATGCGGGCCGTCCATCACCGCGCTCGTGGCTTCGTCGTTCCGGTGCGCCGGCAGGCAGTGCATGAACAGCGCGTCGGGTTTGGCGCGGCTCATCAGCGCCTCGTTGACCTGATAGGGGCGCAACTGGTTGTGGCGGCGTTCCTTGGCGCTTTCGGGATCGTGCATCGAGACCCAGGTATCGGTGACGACGAGGTCGGCGCCCTCGACGGCGGCGAACGGGTCGCGCTGCACGGTGATCTTCGAGCCCTTGGCGCGGGCGAAGGCGATGAACTTGTCCTCCGGGTCCAGGGTTTCCGGGCCGGTGAAGGTGAAATCGAAACCGAACTGCCCGGCGGCATGCAGGAACGAGGCGCAGACGTTGTTGCCGTCACCGGCCCAGACCACCTTCTTGCCGGCGATCGGGCCGCGATGTTCCTCGTAGGTCATCACGTCGGCCATGATCTGGCAGGGATGGGTGCGGTTTGTCAGCCCGTTGATCACCGGGACGGTGGCGTGTTCGGCCATCTCCAGCAGCGTCGCCTCCTCGAAGGTGCGGATCATGATCAGGTCGACGTAGCGGCTGAGGACGCGGGCGGTGTCGGCGATGGTTTCGCCGTGGCCAAGCTGCATTTCCTTGCCCGACAGCACCATCGTCTCGCCGCCCATCTGCCGCACGCCGACGTCAAAGCTGACGCGGGTGCGGGTCGAGGGTTTCTCGAAGATCAGCGCGACCATGTGGCCTTTCAGCGGCTGGTCATCGTCTGTCATGCCCTTCGGGCGGCCATTGCGCGCGGCCTTCATCGCGTGGGCGGAGTTGATCATGCCCCGCAATTCGGTGGCTTCGGTGGTGTGGATGTCGAGAAAATGTTTCATGCGCTGCGCTCTTTGACGAGGGGCGGGGGGGGGTCACACCCCCCGCACCCCCCGTGGGATATCTGGAGAAGGGGAAGCCTGAAGCGGGGCCATCAGATGGCGGTCGACACGGCGCTTGCGGCGCGGTCCAGGCGGGTGAGGGCTTCGGTGATGTCGGTCTCGGTGATGTTCAGCGCGGGAAGCAGGCGCAGCACGTTGTCGGCTGCGGCGACGGTGAGGACGCCTGCGGCGTAGCCTGCCTTGACCATGTCGGTGTTGGGGGCCTTGCATTTGAGGCCGAGCATCAGGCCCTGACCGCGCACCGCCTCGAACACCTTCGGGTGGCGGGCGACGAGGCTTTCGAGGCCTTGCCGAAACAGCGCGGCCTTGCGGCTGACATCGGCCAGGAAGGCGTCGTCGCCGACGATATCGAGGACTGCGGTGCCGACCGCGCAGGCGAGGGGGTTGCCGCCGTAGGTGGAGCCGTGGCTGCCCGCCGTCATGCCCGAGGCCGCGCGTTCGGTGGCGAGGACCGCGCCCAGCGGAAAGCCGCCACCGATGCCCTTGGCGACCATCATGATGTCAGGGGTCACACCCGCCCATTCATGCGCGAAAAGCCGGCCGGTGCGGCCCATGCCGCATTGCACCTCGTCGAAGATCAGGAGCGTGCCGGTCGTGTCGCACAGATCGCGCAGGCCCTTGAGGCACTGGTCGGGCACGACGCGGATGCCGCCCTCACCCTGGATCGGTTCGATGATCACGGCGCAGGTCTGGTCGGTGATCGCGGCGCGGATCGCGGCGTGATCCTCGGCCGAGGTCGGCCATTTCAGCTGGCGAAAGCCGGGCATCAGGGGCCCGTAGCCCTTGACCATCTTTTCCGACCCTGCGGCCGCGATGGCAGCGGTGGAGCGGCCGTGGAAGGCGCCTTCGAAGGAGATGAACTCGATCCGTTCGGGGTGACCGGCCTCGTGATGGAACTTGCGCGCCATCTTGATCGCCAGCTCGGCGGCTTCTGTCCCGGAATTGGTGAAGAACACCGTATCGGCGAAGGTGCGGTCGACCAGCATCTCGGCCAGGTGTTCCTGTTCGGGGATGCGGTAGACATTCGAGACGTGCCAGAGCTTTTGCGCCTGATCGGTCAGCGCCTGCACCAGGGCGGGGTGCGCATGGCCAAGGGCGTTGACCGCGATGCCGCCGCCGAGATCGAGGTAGCGCGTGCCATCCTCGGCCAGAAGCCAGGAGCCGCTGCCGGACACGAAGGCCAGCGGCGCGCGATTGTAGGTGGGCAGGACGGCGGGGATCATGCGAGGGGCCCTTTGGAAGGAAGGCCTAAGCCCTAAAGGCAGGCCATGCGGGGTGTCAACGGGGCGAGAGGGAATGCCCCGGACCAAGGGGGCAAGCGAAAGCGGTCGCTCAGGAGCGACGGCGTCGCTGGAAAGGGGCGGTCCGCGTGGTCATCACGCACCGCGTAATCGAGGGCGACAGCAAAGGGAAGCGGAAAATCGGGCGCAGGGTTCGGCACGATTGGACGCGGTGTGAGTGCCGGATGGCGACTGCGGGCGCGTTTCGCGGGGCTTGGCGGGCGGGCCGCTGCGAAACTGCCCCGACGCCCCGCTTGATCTTCCGGCCGCCGCCTTGTATCCCGCACCGTCGCGGTTACAATGCCGCCTGAAGCAATTTCCCTTTGCCGCCAACCGGAGAGCTACGCATGTCCTGGACCGACGAGCGCGTCGAGACGCTGAAGCGCATGTGGGGCGAAGGCCAATCGGCCAGCCAGATCGCCAAGGAACTGGGCGGTGTCACCCGCAATGCCGTGATCGGCAAGGTGCACCGGCTTGGCCTGTCGAACCGCGTCGGCGGCAAGGACGAGGAGGAGGAGGCACCGGTTGCCGCCGCCACCGCAGCCCCTGCACGACCGGAGCCTGCCGCACCTCGCACCGAGCCGCGCCCGGCCGCAGACCCCGCCCCGCGGCCGGCAGCGGCGGCCCCGGCGTCGCCATCAAACGTGACACCGCTGCCGGTGCGCAAGGCGATCATCCCCGCAGGTCAGCCCCTGCCGCCGCAGCCGTCGCTGAACGAGATCAGCCCCGAGGCGCTGGCATCGGTGCGCGAGGTTGAAAAGCGCGCCAAGAAGCTGACGCTGATGGAACTGACCGAACGCACCTGCAAGTGGCCGATCGGCGACCCGGCGACCGAGGATTTCTGGTTCTGCGGCCTGCCCTCGCTGCCGGGAAAACCGTATTGCGAGGCGCATGTCGGTGTGGCGTTCCAGCCGATGAGCGCGCGGCGGGATCGTCGCCGCTGAGCGCCGAAGACAGGCCGTCCTGATCGACGCCGCCCGCGCCGGACCCAGCGCCGGGAACGGATGACCGGCGCAGGGATTGGCGTCAGTCGCTGTTCAGGATGCCTTCGAGGATGCGGCGGGTTTCCTCTGCCAGCGCGTCCTCGGCACCGCGACGTGCGGTATCCTCAAGGCTTTCGCCCGGTGCCGGTTCGACGCCCAGTTCCTCGCGGAGCCTTTCTTCAAGCGCGGCCTTCGCCTCGGCCTCGGCTGCCTTTGCCGCTTCGGACGCGCGCTCGGCCAGCGCGCGGGCCTCGGCCTCCATCTTTTCTCGGGCGATGCTTTCCAGATCGAGCCGGAACTTCGGCGCGGCCCATGGGCCGGTGATCAGCAAGGGCACCATAACGCCGCCAGTGCCGTCAGCCTCGGCCAGCGCGGTGGGGCGCAGGCGATAGTCCAGCGTGCGGGCGCCGATGCCCACCTCGCCCGCGCCGGTTGCCGTGAGGTAGGGCGAGACGAAGCGCAGGTCGGTGTTGGTCAGCACGCCCTCGGCGATGCTGAAGGTGCCGGCGACGCCGTCAAACGCGGTCTTTTGTCCTTCGCCGACGTAGGTTGCGTCGAGGGTGCGAAGCATTCCGCCGATGTCGAGGCCGCGCAACTCGCCCTGCCCCATTTCGACCACGCCCTGCCCTTGAAGGCTTTGCATGATCGCATCCACCGAATTGCCGACACCCAGGAATTGCAGGTCCAGATCGCCGGTCCCGACCAGCCGGTCATACCCGGCAAGATCGCTGAGCAGGGGCTGCATCGCCAGCCCGGCGAAGGCCAGCTTGCCACCGACCGACAACCCGCCGCGACCGTTGATCACGAATTCGCCGGTGATCTGCCCGCCGTAGGCCGCCATTTCGCGGATGTCGAACACGGCGCGGGCGCGGTCTACCGTCAGGCGCAGGCCGGTTGGCCCGACCTTGACCCGCCCGAGGTCGATCGACGGGGCGACCAGCGCCACCGCCATGTCAAGCGCGCCAAGGCCCGACACGTCGATCGCGTCCTTCGGCCAGCCGTCCGCCGGGCCGGTGGCGGCGGTTTCGCCGGCACCTTGGGCTGCTGCGCCGCCGCCAAAGACCAGCGGACCCGCCTTCAGTTGTGCCGAAAGTTTCGGGCGCGCGTCGCCGGGGGTGAGGTCGGCATCACCGGTGAGGGTATTGCCGTCCGCCGTGATTGTCGCCTCGCGCAGGAAAAGCGCGCCATCCTCGGCCAGGGTCAGTTGACCCGCGATGCGCAGCGCCTCGGCGCCAAGGCCACGCGGCAGGCCGGGGTCCGCGGCACCGGCGAGTGCGGCCACCGCCTGCATGTCCGGCAGATCCGCCAGCAGCGTGCCTTCGGCGACCAAGGGCTGTGCGCCAAGCCGCCCGTCAAAGCTGACGGTCGAGCCTCCCGCCGTCAGGTTGGCCTGAAACGGCACCACCCGGCCTTCGGTCAGCGCGGAATAGACACCCGCCGTTGCCGAAAGCGCCACCGCCTGACCGCCCGAGGTTGCCGTGCCGGTCAGCGTCACCGGACCGGTGAATTCGGGGATCGCCACCTCGGCCTCAACGGCGTCAAGGGCGATGCGGCGGCCTGCGGCATGGTCGATGAACAGGAACGATCCGTCGCGGATCAGGCCGCGGTCAAGGCTGTAGGGCTGCCCGACGCCCGGCGTGCCGACGCTGACCGTGCCGCCCGCCGTGCCGCCGAACACCCAGTTCTCTTCGCCTTGCGCCGACCGCTCCAGGATCAGCGCAGGGCGCACCGCCTCGATCCCGAGGATGCGGACCTCGCCGCCGATCAGCGCCGACAGGTTGATCTCGACGGTCAAGGCCTCGGCGGTCAGCATCGGCCCTTCCTTGGACCAGGGTGCATTGGCGATGGTGACCGGACCGGTCTTGACGCCAAGGTTGGGCCAGAGGGTTGGCCTGACAGCGCCGGTGATTTCCAGTTTGCGGCCAGTCAGGGTCTCGAACTTCGCCGCCGCCGCCGACGCCACCCGGTCGGAGGGCACCAACGCCAGCATTCCGGCCGCAAGCAGCACAAGAACCGCCAGCCCCAGCCCGACGCGGATGATCCAGCGCATCCATCCCCCCATCAAAACCTGAGCCAAAAACATGGCCTTGGACACGGAGTCTATGCGCCGCCCGGCAGCCCGGCAAGGTCGCGTTTCGGGCCACGCATCAAATGGCCGAGATCGCCGCAGCGCCCTGATCCCACATGCCAGAAGAGATCGGCTGGCTGCCTGATTCTCCCCCCGGTGGATAGGAAGAATGCATTTCGAATTTTCCGTAACCGCAACAATTGCAGTCGCCCATCGACATTCACCCCAGACGGGAAAAAGACCCTTGTATAAAAGGACAGGTGCTGCAACTCCCTTTTGGCACCTGTGTCACCCCGAGGTATAGCTGTGTCCGGGGGCTCACACAGCCACGTAACGAGTGAATGGTTCAATGCAAAACGATCGTAGATTTCCAGTGTCGCATCCAGAAGTGTTGTCGGATGTAGTATTTGTGCAGCCGGGCGCCGCGTCGCGACGCACGGTTGATCGGAGCCCCCGCACTCTTGCCGCCACCGCTGGTCCTGCCCAGTTGCCGTGGCTGGAAATCCTGTTCCTGGTCGGCTGCCTGATGATGCTTCTGGTGGTCGCCACGCTGTCGCGGCCCACGCAGTTCAGCATGCTCGACACCGACCTTTCGGGACTGCACAGCGCGGCCCCGACCGCGACCGCCATTCCCTGATCCCCAGATTGCTGCCAGACTGATTTTCCGTTCTTCGTTTGAAGAACTGCCTCCTTGCTGCCAAACCCATTTTTATCAAGACCTTGGCCGTGTCATCGCCCGATGACACGGCCACTTAACACGCGGCTCGCGTTCCGTTATATCCCGCGCATGTCCGAAAACCCGCCGCTTCTTCGCCCCGACCTTGCCCGCTCGCTGATCCCAGACACCCGTCGTGCGGGGCAGCCCACCATCGGCATGGTGTCGCTGGGCTGCCCGAAGGCGCTGGTCGACAGCGAACGCATCCTGACCCGGCTCAGGGCCGAGGGCTATGCCATCTCGCCCGACTACAAGGGCGCCGATGCGGTGATCGTGAACACCTGCGGGTTTCTGGACAGCGCCAAGGCCGAAAGCCTTGAGGCGATTGGCGAGGCCCTGGTGGAAAACGGGCGGGTGATCGTGACCGGCTGCCTTGGGGCCGAGCCTGATTACATCACCGGCGCGCATCCCCGCGTGCTGGCGGTGACCGGCCCGCACCAATACGAGGCGGTGCTGGATGCGGTGCATGCGGCCGTGCCGCCCGCGCCCGACCCGTTCATCGACCTGCTGCCCGCGACCGGCGTCAGCCTGACGCCGCGGCATTACAGCTATCTGAAGATTTCCGAAGGCTGCAACCACGCCTGCAAGTTCTGCATCATCCCCGACATGCGCGGCAAACTGGTCAGCCGCCCGGCGCATGCGATTGTGCGTGAGGCGGAACGGCTGGTTGCCGCGGGGGTGAAGGAGTTGCTGGTGATCAGCCAGGACACCTCGGCCTATGGGGTGGACCTGAAACACGCCGAGGCCAAGGGCCACCGCGCCCACATCACCGATCTTGCGCGCGATCTGGGGTCGCTGGGGGCCTGGGTCCGGCTGCATTACGTTTACCCCTATCCGCATGTCAGGAACCTGATCCCGCTGATGGCTGAAGGGCTGGTGCTGCCTTACCTCGACATTCCCTTCCAGCACGCCCACCCCGATACGCTGCGCCGCATGGCACGCCCGGCGGCTGCGGCCAAGACGCTGGACGAAATCGCCGCATGGCGTGCGATTGCGCCGGACCTGACGCTGCGGTCGACCTTCATCGTCGGCTACCCCGGCGAGACGGAGGCCGAATTCCAGACGCTGCTCGACTGGCTGGACGAGGCGCAACTGGACCGGGTCGGCTGTTTTCAATACGAAAACGTTGCCGGCGCGCGGTCGAACGCCCTGCCCGACCATGTGCCTGCCGAGGTGAAGCAAGACCGCTGGGACCGCTTCATGGCGAAATCCCAGGCGATTTCGGAGGCGAAGCTGGCGGCCAGGCTGGGGCAGCAGATCGACGTGATCGTGGACGAAGTTGACGAAGACGGCGCCACCTGCCGCACCAAGGCCGATGCACCGGAAATCGACGGCAACCTTTTCATCGACGAAGGCTTCGAGGGGCTGGTGCCGGGAGATATCGTCCGGGTCGAGATCGAGGAGACCGGCGAATACGATCTGTGGGGCCGGCGCGTCTGACGCGCTTCGTCATATTCAAGCGTCTGATTTGAGGGATTCGCGGAAGCCCCGCCTCGTGGTAGAATCCGCGTCGCGGGGGTCACATCCGCAGCAAATCAGGGACAGACATCATGAATATCTCGCGCTCGTTCCTAGTAATCGGTTCGCTGTATCTTCTCGTCGGGATCGGACTGGGCAGCTACATGGGCGGGTCCGGCGACCATAGCCTTGCGCCGGTCCATGCCCATATCAACCTTCTCGGCTTTACGCTGATGACGGTGTTCGGGCTGGCCTACCGGGTGATTCCCGGCCTTGCCGACGGCCTGCTGGCCAAGGGGCATTTCTGGTTGCACCAGATCGGCGCGCTTTTGCTGCTGGTCGGGCTTTTCCTGATGATGTCGGGCCGGGTGGCCGAGGCCACCATCGGCCCGATGTTCCCGGTGGCCGAGCTTGCCGTGCTGCTGGGCGCGGTTCTGTGGGCGGTCAACCTGTTCCGCACCGCGCGTTGACATGCGCGCCCGGTCCCAAGGGGCCGGGCGACCTACCCCACCAGCACCACCACCCACGCCACGCCCGCCGCAAGGGCCGCCAGCGCGACCCCGGCAGAGCCGCAGTCCTTGGCCTTTTTCGCCTTGGGGTGGGTATCGGCCGAGATGTAGTTGACCACCTCTTCGATCGCGGTGTTCAGAAGTTCGGCCGCCAGCACCAGGATGCCCAGCGCAAGGATCAACGCCCGTTCGCCCGGCGCAAGGTCGAGCCAGAAGGCAAGCGTGGCAGAGGCTGCGTTGACCAGCGTCCATTGCCGCAGGGTCTTTTCGCTGGCCCATGCCGCCCGCCAGCCCGCCACGGACCAGATCACGGTATTGGCCAAGCGCCGTGCCTCGGCGCGCAACAGTGCTTGCATCGGCTGCTCCTTTCGCGTCCCCTTGGCCAAGGTTAGTCGCCGGTGCGCGGTTCGTCGACCCCGGCTTCTGCCAGCCCGGCGCGGACGGCGGTGACGATATGGGCAAAGCGGTCGCCGCCCAAGGGCACACCGCCATACCAGCGCGCCACCACGACAACCTGATCGACCAGCCCCGCGCGTTCGACCATCCGCAGGATCAGCGCACCGGCGCCCGCCTCGCCGTCATCGGCCTTGAGCGGGCCATCGTCCGACAACACGGCGGCCCAGCTGAGATGCGTGGCCTTGGCGTATTTGCGGATGCGGCGCAGATCGGCCAGAAACGCGGCAATTCCGGCCCTGCTCTTGACCGGGCCGACCGCAACCCCATAACGCGACCCCCGGTCGCGCAGCACGTCGTCAATGCGGATCATTGCCGGCCCCTTTTGCCGACCGGTCTAGCCGAAACCGCCACCTGCCGCCATCAGCCGCGCAAAGACTCGATCTCGGGCTTGTTCGGGCAGAACTCGGGCATCTGGTTCGCCCGTCCCGAGGTTGCCAGCCAGCGGTCACAGGCGTCACCCTCCGTGCAGGCGGCACAGCGGTCGATGATCCGGGCCAGCTCGCTGCGTCTGAGCCAGCCTTCGACCACCGCCTGCGACAGGTCGACCCCACTGAGTCGCGCCATGCCGCGCGTCAGCCACCAGGCGCGCGGGGTTTCAGGATATCCGATCATTTCCAGCCTCATCCTTTCGTCCATGCCGCACCGGACATTGACGAAAGGATGCGGCGACAGGCACGACCCGGCCTTGACCCAGATCAAGCGCCCGTCATGCGCCGCACGGTTGCAAGCACCACCGCCTTGCGGTCGGCGTTCGGGGGATGGCTGCCAAGGAATTTGTCGCCGGGGTCCGGCAGTCGGTCGAAGAACGCCGCGCCACGCACCGGATCAAAGCCGGCGATCAGCGCGATTTCGGCACCAAGCGCGTCGGCCTCCAGCTCGAAGTCTTTGGAATAGCTGCGGGCCGCAACCTCGGCGCCCATGTTCTGCGCCGCGCGGACCTCGTCGGCGGACAGCCCGCTGGCTTGCGCCAGAACCCCCGCCAGAAGCGCGCCCGACATCGCCTGATCGGCCCGTTTCGGGATGTGGCCGGCGATGTGATGCGCGGCCTCGTGACCCATGACGAAAGCCAGTTCGTCGGCGTTGCGGGCATCGGCGATCAGCGCAAGGGTGAAGCCGACGATGGGCCGCCCCTGCCGGTCAACCGTCTGGAAGGCGTTCGGCGGCAGGCCGGGGCGGTCATCGACGACGATGCGGAAATCGCAGTTCGGCACCTCGCTGCGGGCACGGCATTGCGCCTCGGCCACCGGCTCCACCAGGGTCACGACCTGCAGGAAGGTTTCTGCGGCGGCGCGGGGGGTCTTGCGGTCGCCGGACAGGAGCGCGGGTTCGGCGCGGACCGCAGGCGGCGGCATCGTCGCCACGCAGCCCGACAGCAGGAGTGCCCCCAAGGCAAGGAAAGCGGCGCGCATCAAACCCCCTGAAAGTCAGACCCCTGACGCCCCACCCTAGCAAATCCGCCAGCCGCCGAAAGCCCGCCTCACGCAGGTGTCAGCGGCGCTTGCCCCGCATCGCCGTCGCGCGTAACCTTGGCCCATGTTCACCATCGAGCACGAGTTCGACGCCACCGTGATCACCCTTGTCGACGAGGGGGGCGACCTGCCGCTGCAGGAGGATGTGATCATCAACGCCTTCGAGGATTGCGTCACCATCGACCAGCTTGATCCGCGCACGGACACGCCCATGCGCATCACCCTGTCGCTGGCGCAGATCCGCGACCTTGCCGCCGCGCTGGACCTGCCCGAGGGCAGTTACCGCATCAGCCGCGCGCCCGACTGACCCCAAGCCAGCCAAGGACACCCCGCATGACCACCGGCTTTTATTCCGACGAGCGGTGCTTCTGGCACGGCGGCGGCAACTATGCCTTCACGCTGCCGGTGGGCGGGCTGGTGCAGCCCTTGGCCGGGGGCTTGCCGGAAAACCCGGAAACCAAGCGGCGGCTGCTGAATCTGGTCAACGCGACCGGGCTTGCCGACCACCTGTCGATGCGTCGTGGCACCCCCGCGACGTGGGAAGAGATGGCCCGCGTTCACCCGCACTCCTACCTTGAAGCCTTCAAGGCGATGTCGGACGAGGGCGGCGGCGAGCTTGGCCTGCGCACACCCTTTGGCCGGGGCGGGTTTGAAATCGCAGGCGTGTCGGCAGGCCTTGCGCGCAGCGCGCTGGCCGATGTGCTGACCGGCGCCGCGCGCAACGCCTATGCCCTGTCGCGCCCGCCGGGGCATCACTGCCTGCCCGACTGGCCGAACGGGTTTTGCCTGCTGAACAACATCGGTATCGCCATCCGGTCGGTGCAGGCCGCTGGCCTTGCGCGGCGCGTGGCGGTGGTGGACTGGGACGTGCATCACGGCAACGGCACCGAAGCGGTGTTCTGGGACGACGGCGAGGTTCTGGCCCTGTCGCTGCATCAGGACCGCAACTATCCGATGAACACCGGCGGGGTCGAGGCGAAGGGTGCGGGCAAAGGCCTTGGCACCAACATCAACGTGCCGCTGCCGCCCGGCACCGGCAATGTGGGCTATCTGCACGCGGTGGAGCGGATCGTGGTGCCCGCGCTCACCCGGTTCAAGCCCGATGTGATCATCGTGGCCTGCGGGTTCGATGCGGCGGCGGTCGATCCGCTTGGCCGGATGCTGGCGACCGCCGAGACATTTCGGGCGATGACGCAGGCGATGATGCAGGCGGCGGAGGCGCTGTGTGGCGGGCGGCTGGTTCTGGTGCACGAGGGCGGCTATTCCGAGGTTTATGTGCCATTCTGCGGCCATGCCGTGTTGGAGGAACTGTCCGGCGCCCCGGTTCACGCACCGGACCCCATGGGAGACACGCTTGCCAAGCGCCAGCCCGACGCGCGGTTTGACCGTTTCGTGGCCGCGTGGATCGACGAGATTGCCGCCGAACACGGGCTGTGACGCGGCGCAGGCTGGAACTTGGCCCCGCCTGCCCGTAGGGTCGCGCCTGACCTTTCGGAGTGTTCGATGCCTGCCCGTAACCAGCCCGCCCTCGATTTCCTGCTGAACCGCCGATCCCGCCCGGCCAAACTGTTCACCGCGCCGGTTCCCTCCCGCAGGGAACTGGAGGAGATCATCACCGCCGCCTTGCGCGTGCCGGATCATGGCAAGCTGGAACCGTGGCGGCTGATCGTGGTCGAAAAACCGGCCTTCGCGCGGCTGGCCGGTCTGGCCGAGGCGCGGGCGCTGGCTTTGGGCGGGGACGCCGAAAAGATCGCCAAGGGGCGCGGGCAGTATGACCTCGGGCAATTGGCGGTGGTGGTGATCTCGTCGCCCAAGGCCGCCGAGAAGGTGCCGGTGTCCGAACAGGTGCTGTCGGCGGGGGCAGTCTGCCTCGGGCTGGTCAATGCGGCCACGGCGGCGGGTTGGGGGGCGTGCTGGCTGACGGGATGGCCCGCGCACGACCCGGTGTTCGTGGCAGACGCCTTCGGGTGCGCCCCCCACGAGACGGTGGCGGGCATCGTGCATGTCGCGACCCCGCCCGCTGACGCGCCCGACCGGCCGCGCCCAGACCTTGACCGCATTGTCACTTGGATGAACGCATGATCCTTGGTGATTTCCTGAAGGCGCTTGGTCAGCTTGGCGACCCGCGGTTTCGGCGGGTGACGCTGATCGGCGTGGCGCTGGCGCTGGCACTGCTGGCGGCAGTCTACGCGATATTCCTGTTTGGCATCGAATACCTCATGCCGGAAACCGTCGATCTGCCGTGGATCGGCCCCGTGACCGGCGTGGATACGCTGCTTGACGTGACCTCGTTCTTTCTGATGATCGGGCTTTCGGTGTTCCTGATGGTGCCGGTCGCGTCGGCATTCACGGGCATCTTTCTGGACGACATCGTGCGATCGGTCGAAGATCGGCACTACCCTGCCCTGCCACCCGCGACCGGGGCCAGCATGGGAGAAACGCTGCGCGACACGGTCAACTTCCTTGGTCTGATCATCGGGGTCAACGTGCTGGCACTGTTCCTCTATCCGTTCGCGGGGCCGGCCATTCCGCTGGTGTTCTGGGCGATCAACGGGTTCCTGCTGGGCCGGGAGTATTTCACCCTTGTGGCCCTGCGCCGCGTCGGGCGCACCGAGGCCAAGGCGATGCGGCGGCGCAACCGCGCGGCGATCTGGGCGGCGGGCACGCTGATGGCGGCGCCGCTGTCCATTCCGCTCGTCAATCTGATCGTGCCGGTTTTGGGCGTCGCGACCTTCACCCACCTCTTCCACCGCCTTGCAGCGGCGGGACGTTAGCCTCGGAACGTCAGCCTTGGGGCGGGGACATCCGGCCGAACCAGTCGAGGTCGTGGATGGTGATCCAGCCTGACAGGATGATGCCGCAGATCAGCGCCCAGACCACCGAGGCGATCATCGTGGTGATCCAGGCCTTGCGACCGACGATTTCCTGCGCCGGTGCGCCGCGCGGGGTGCCGGGCACCACGCTGTCGGTATCGGCCTGCGCGGTCACCCGCACTTGCAGCACGATGAAGAACACCATGAACCAGGTCACGGCATAGACGACGATGGCGGCGGTAATGCTCATGCCTGCTCCAGTTCCACCAGACAGCCGTTGAAATCCTTGGGGTGCAGGAACAGGACCGGCTTGCCATGCGCGCCGATCTTCGGCTCGCCCGATCCAAGCACCCGTGCGCCCGTGGCCATCAGATGGTCACGCGCGGCCAGAATGTCATCCACCTCGTAGCAGATGTGATGGATGCCGCCCGCCGGGTTCTTTTCCAAGAACCCCAGGATCGGAGAGTTCTCGCCCAAGGGGTGCAGAAGTTCGATCTTGGTGTTTGGCAGTTCGATGAAGATCACCGTCACGCCGTGGTCGGGTTCGGGTTGCGGCGCGCCGACCTTGGCGCCCAGCGCGCTGCGGTATTGCGCTGCGGCAGCCTCGAGGTCGGGCACGGCGATGGCGACATGGTTCAAGCGACCGATCATGGAATCTCTCCTGAGCTTGCAGCGCGTTATGGGGGTGTCTTGGGGTGGCGACAAGGGGCGGCGCGGTGACGACGCGGTGACGACGCGGTGACGGTGTTCATCTCTTCTTAACCCAGATTGCGCAAGCTGGCCCCATGTCATGAAAGGAGCCTGCCATGCCCTTCCCGCCTGCGTCCCCGGTTGCCCGCCCCGCCGAGGCGGGTGCGCTTCACGGCCTTCAGGGCCTTGTGTTTCTTGCGGTGGAAGACAGCCGCCTTGCCTGCGAGGCGCTGCGCCTGATGTGCCAGCGGTCGGGCGCGCGGCTGCGCCGGGCCGAAGGGTTGGCGGCGGCGCGGGCGCATCTGTCGGTTTACCGGCCGGATGTGGTGCTGGTTGATCTTGGCCTGCCGGACGGGCGCGGCGAAACCCTGATCCGGGCGCTGGCCACGCCCGCGAAGCCCGGCCCGCAACCCCTGGTCATCGCGATGAGCGGGGATGCCAGCGCGCGGGACGCAGCACTGGCGGCGGGGGCCACCCTGTTTCTGGAAAAGCCGCTGCCGGGTCTTGTGGCGTTTCAGGCGGCAATCCTGAGCCTGCTGCCCGATGGCGGGACGCGCGAGCCGGTTACCACCGCCGCCCCCGCCGATCCTGACCCGCTGGCGCTGCGCGACGATCTTGCCCGCGCCGCTGCGGCACTGGCAGCCGGGGTCGACGCTGACGAACGGGTGTATCTGTCGGGGTTTCTTGCTGGCATCGCCCGCCAGACCGTCGATGCGCCGCTTGGCGCCGCCTCGGCGCAGTTGCGCGATCCCGGCACCGCGACCGAAGGCATGGCGCGCCTGATCCGCGACCGCCTGCTGGCCAGCGAACCGCTAGGCCTGCACGGCTAGGCAGGAGCGGCCTGGCTGAAGCTGAATCCTTCGGGGTATTGGTGAAAGCCGTCGAAATCCGCCTTGCCCAGCGGCACTCCCGCCGCGCGCAAGGCGGCATAGCCCATCGTCAGGTGAAAGAAGAAATTCGGCAGGCCGTAAAGATGCAGGAACTCGGCCCCGGTCTGCTCAAGCTCGGCAAAACCCGCGCGGTGGCGGATGATGCGGGCTTCGGCCCCCTCGAACTCCGCCGGTTTCATCGAGCCGAGAAGCGCCCGCGCCACGGCCAGCCTTGGCCCCAGCGCCTCGGGCAGATCCGGCACCTCGCGGCCGACAAGGGGGCAGGCGATGCGCATCGTGAAACCTGCTGCGGTGGCAAACTGCTGGCTGGCGGGAAAACTGTCGGCGATGCGCGCGTCCAACGCCTCGCGCCCGGCCCGCTCCACCATCCCCGACATCCGGGTGAGGTAGTGGCGGAACACCGGGACCGAGGCGTCATACATCAGCTATCCTTCGGCACGACGCGGAGGTTCAACTCGCGCAACTGCTTCAGCGTGGCTTCCGAGGGCGCGTTCATCAGCATGTCCTCAGCGCGCTGGTTCATCGGGAACATGATGACCTCGCGGATGTTCGGCTCATCGGCCAGCAGCATCACGATCCGGTCGATGCCGGCGGCACAGCCCCCGTGCGGCGGCGCGCCGTATTTGAACGCCTTGACCATGCCCCCAAAGCGTTTGTCGACCTCGTCGTTCGGATAGCCGGCCAGTTCGAAGGCCTTGTACATGATTTCAGGCTTGTGGTTGCGGATGCCGCCCGAGATCAGCTCGTAACCGTTGCAGGCAAGGTCATACTGATAGGCATAGACGGCGAGGGGATCGCCGTTAAGCGCCTCAAGCCCGCCTTGCGGCATGGAGAACGGGTTGTGGCTGAAGTCGATCCCGCCTTCGTCGGTTTTCTCGTACATCGGGAAATCGACGATCCAGGCGAATTTGAAGCAGTTCTCCTCGGTCAGGCCAAGTTCGCGGCCGATCTCGTTGCGGGCCCGGCCCGCGATGGCCTCGAACGTCTCGGGCTTGCCGCCAAGGAAGAAGGCCGCGTCGCCAAGCCCGAGGCCGAGTTGCTGGCGGATCGCCTCGGTCCGCTCCGGCCCGATGTTCTTGGCAAGGGGGCCGGCGGCTTCCATGCCCGACCCAGCCTCGGCCTCGCGCCAGATGATGTAGCCCATGCCGGGCAGACCCTGTCCTTGCGCAAAGGCGTTCATCCGGTCGGCGAACTTGCGGCTGCCGCCTTTCGGCGCCGGGATCGCGCGGATCTCGTTGCCGTCCTGCTCCAGCAGCCGGGCGAAGATCGCAAAGCCCGAGCCGCGGAAATGCTCGCTGACCTCCTGCATCCGGATCGGGTTGCGCAGGTCGGGCTTGTCGGAGCCATACCATTTCAGCGCGTCACGGTAGGCGATGCGGGTCCAGTCGGCGTAGACCGTCTTGCCCGGCGCGAACTCCTCGAAGATGCCCTGGATCACCGGCTGCACGGCGGCAAAGACGTCGTCCTGCTCGACAAAGCTCATCTCGATATCAAGCTGGTAGAAATCGGTCGGGCTGCGGTCGGCGCGGGGGTCTTCGTCGCGGAAACAGGGCGCGATCTGGAAGTAGCGGTCGAAGCCCGCGACCATGATCAATTGCTTGAACTGCTGCGGCGCCTGCGGCAGGGCGTAGAACTTGCCCGGATGCAAGCGCGACGGCACGAGGAAGTCGCGCGCGCCTTCGGGGGACGAGGCGGTGATGATCGGCGTCTGGAACTCGGTAAAGCCCTGATCCCACATCCGGTTGCGGATCGAGCGCACCACGTTCGAGCGCAGCATCATGTTGCGATGCAGCTTTTCGCGGCGCAGGTCGAGGAAGCGGTAGGTCAGGCGGGTTTCCTCGGGGTATTCGACGTCGCCGAACACCGGCATCGGCAATTCGTCCGCAGCCCCCAGAACCGTGACGCCGGTCGCGTAGACTTCAATCTCGCCGGTCGGCAGCTTGGGGTTCACGAGGCTCGCGTCGCGCCCCTTAACCCGCCCGTCGATCCGCACCACCCATTCGGCACGCACCTTTTCCAGATCGGCAAAGGCCGGGCTGTCGCTGTCGGCGATCACTTGCGTGATGCCGTAATGGTCGCGCAGGTCGATGAACAGCACACCACCATGGTCGCGCACCCGATGCACCCAGCCCGACAGCCGGACCTCATGTCCGACATCGGCTTTGGTCAACTGGGCACAGGTGTGGCTGCGGTAGGCGTGCATTCTAATTCCCCTTCCGAGGGCTTTGGCAACTTTGGGCCGATACACCTTGCCCGCAGCCCCGAGTCAAGCCCCGGCCCCGGCATCTTCTGTTCTTAAATATCCCCGCCGGAGGCTTCAGGAGCCGGGCGTGGGAGCCTCCGGCGGGGATATTTGGGAACAGAAGAATTGGGCAGGGGCGATCCCCCGCAAGGCGTTGCCAACCCACAGCTTCACCTGCGGCAGGTCTGCGGCGAGGAGACGTTCCTCCGGACATGCCAGTTCAGCGCGCAACACACCGGGCAGAAGGCCGGAGGCGAGCGGCGGGGTGCGCATCCCCTGACCGCGGTCGAAGAATACCGTCGTAATCGTGCCGTCGCAGACCTCGCCGTGTTCGTTGAGGAAGATCATCTCGTCGAACGCAACGGGAAGCGTGGCGCGGGCGAGGTCGTAGACCTCGCGCCGGGTCGATTTCACGGTCAGCCAAGGGTCCGTTGACGACAGGCGCGTCTCGGCCAGGCCGACGCGCCAGAGGGGCTTTGGCGGTGGCAGGGCGGCCACCTCGACGGTCATATCGCCCGCGGCGCCCAAGGTCAGACGCACGCGCGCCGGGTCGTCGGGTCGCGTCGCGGCAAGATCGACGTGCGGCGCATCCCAGCCCAGGGCTTCGGCACCGCGCGCCAGCCTTGCCATGTGCAGCGCGAGCCGCGGAAACCGCGTGCCGTCCCACAGCATCGTCTCGATCAGCCTTACGCCCGAACGGCCGCCTTCACGAAGCGCGCTTTCCACAACGCCTCCTCCCATTCGCCCTCGGCGGTGGAGCCGTGCACCACCCCCCCGCCCACGTTCATCACAATATCCTGCCCGGTGATCGACAACGTGCGGATCGCAACCGAGAAATCGGCGCGCCCGTCCGGGGCCATCCAGCCGATCGCACCGCAATAGACACCGCGCGGCGCGGGTTCGAGCTCGCGGATGATCTGCATGGCGCGGATCTTCGGGGCCCCCGTCACCGACCCGCAGGGAAACAGCGCCGCCATCAGAGCGGGCAGGCTGGCGCGTTCGGCCAGCTCGCCCTCGATGGTTGAGGTCATCTGGTGGACGGTGGAGTATTTCTCCATCGCGAAAAGAGCCGGGACTTTCACCGTGCCGACCTTTGCCAGACGCGAAATGTCGTTGCGCAGAAGATCGACGATCATCAGGTTTTCCGCCCGGTCCTTGACCGACGCCTGCAAGGCCGCCGCAATCGCCGCATCGCGCGCCGGGTCGGGGTCGCGCGGCGCAGTGCCTTTCATCGGGCGGGTGACAATGCGGCCCCCGGGCTCCAGCCGGAAGAACAGCTCGGGCGAGCGGGAGACCACGACCGGCCCGACGCCCAGATCGACGTAGGCGCCGTGGCCCACCGCCCCGGTGCGCCTGAGCGCGCCGTAAAGGCCTTGCGCGCTGCCCGACAAAAGCTGCGCCGTCATCGGAAAGGTCAGGTTGACCTGATAGCAGTCACCAGCCGCGATATAGCCAAGCACTTTGGCCATCGCAGCGTCATAGCTGGCGCGCGGCATCACCGGCTGCGGCGGTGTCATCCAGCTTTGTGTTCCGGTCACGGCAGCTTGCGCCAGAAAATCTCCAGCCGCCACCGGTCCGTCGAACACACCAAGGAGAACCAGCGGCCCCTGCCGCCCTCGCGGCATCAGCGCGCGAAGCTTTGGTTCCAGCGCATACCCGGCCTCGTAGGCGACATACCCCGCGACCCAGGCCCCCGCTGCGCGCGCGCGCTCGGCCCGCGCCAAGGCCCGCGCAACCTCGGCCGGGCGCAGCGCCGCGATCACCTCGCGCGGCTGGGCAAACAGCACCGGATCGCCAGAAGGCCCATGTTCTACCAGGATCACCGCGCGCCCCATCCTCACCTATCCCGAGATAGGCCGATCCCCCGCGCCGCGCCAGCCGTTCCGGCCCGTTTCCGCACCCGAAAACGACAGCGCGCCGCGATGCCGCAGCGGGCGCAACTTCAACCCTTGCGCCCCGGCCCGCCCTCGCTATAACCCGCGAAGTTTTGCGCTACAGGTGGGGGCCAGCATGCCGAAGCGGACCGATATCAAGTCGATCATGATCATCGGCGCGGGGCCCATCGTGATCGGACAGGCCTGCGAGTTCGACTATTCGGGCGCGCAAGCCTGCAAGGCACTGCGCGAGGAAGGCTACCGGGTGATCCTGGTGAACTCCAACCCGGCCACCATCATGACCGATCCGGGGCTGGCGGATGCCACCTACATCGAGCCGATCACGCCGGAAGTGGTGGCCAAGATCATCGAAAAGGAACGCCCCGACGCCATCTTGCCAACGATGGGCGGGCAGACCGGCCTTAACACCGCGCTTGCGCTGGCCGACATGGGCGTGTTGGAAAAGTATAAGGTGGAGCTGATCGGCGCCAAGCGCGAAGCCATCGAAATGGCAGAAGATCGCAAGTTGTTCCGCGAGGCGATGGACCGGATCGGGCTGGAAAACCCGAAGGCGACGATCATCGCCGCGCCGAAACTGCCCTCGGGCAAGTATGACATCGCCGCTGGCGTGGCCGAAGCGGTGGCCGCCATCGAATACGTCGGCCTGCCAGCAATCATCCGCCCTGCCTTCACGCTTGGCGGCACCGGCGGGGGGGTTGCCTACAACCGCGATGATTACGAGGCCATCGTGCGGTCGGGGCTTGAAGCCTCGCCCGTAGCGCAGGTGCTGGTGGACGAGTCGCTGCTCGGCTGGAAGGAATTCGAGATGGAGGTGGTGCGCGACACCGCCGACAACGCGATCATCGTCTGCGCCATCGAGAACGTCGATCCGATGGGCGTGCATACCGGCGACAGCATCACCGTGGCCCCTGCCCTGACGCTGACCGACAAGGAATACCAGATCATGCGCAACGGCAGCATCGCCGTGCTGCGCGAAATCGGGGTGGAGACCGGCGGATCGAACGTGCAATGGGCGATCAACCCGGCGGACGGCCGCATGGTGGTGATCGAGATGAACCCCCGCGTCTCGCGGTCGTCGGCGCTGGCATCCAAGGCGACCGGTTTCCCGATTGCCAAGATCGCCGCGAAGCTGGCGGTCGGCTACACGCTGGACGAGCTGGACAACGACATCACCAAAGTGACGCCAGCCAGCTTCGAGCCGTCTATCGATTATGTCGTGACCAAGATTCCGCGCTTTGCCTTCGAGAAGTTCCCCGGGTCCGAGCCGAACCTGACGACCGCGATGAAATCGGTCGGCGAGGCGATGGCAATCGGTCGCACGATCCACGAATCGATGCAAAAGGCGTTGGCCTCGCTTGAAACCGGCCTGACCGGATTTGACGAAATTGCCATTCCCGGTGTTTCCCTGACGGGCACGCCCGACAAGGCCGCCGTATCGAAAGCGCTGTCCCAAGCCACGCCCGACCGTCTGCGCGTGATCGCGCAAGCCATGCGGCATGGGTTTACCGATGACGAGATCAACGCGATAACGTCCTTCGACCCGTGGTTCCTCGCCCGCATCCGCGAGATCATCGACACCGAGGCGCAAGTCCGCAAGGACGGCCTGCCGCTGAACACCGAAGGGCTGCGCCGGCTGAAGATGCTTGGCTTCACCGACGCCCGTCTGGCCAAGCTGACTGGCCGGGACGAGGCGCAGGTGCGCCGGGCCCGCACCCGCCTTGGCGTCACCGCCGTCTTCAAGCGCATCGACACCTGCGCCGCCGAGTTCGAGGCCCAGACGCCCTACATGTATTCCACCTATGAGGCCCCCGCGATGGGCGACGTGGAATGCGAGGCGCGGCCGTCCAACGCGAAGAAAGTCGTCATCCTTGGTGGCGGTCCGAACCGGATCGGACAAGGCATCGAGTTCGATTATTGCTGCTGCCACGCCTGCTATGCGCTGACCGCAGCGGGCTATGAGACGATCATGGTCAACTGCAACCCGGAAACGGTTTCGACCGACTACGACACCTCGGACAGGCTGTATTTCGAGCCGCTGACGCTGGAGCATGTGCTGGAAATCCTGCGGGTGGAGCAGGAAAATGGCACGCTGCACGGGGTGATCGTGCAGTTCGGCGGCCAGACGCCCCTGAAGCTCGCCAACGCCCTGCATGCCGAGGGCATCCCGATCCTTGGCACCACGCCCGACGCGATAGATCTGGCCGAGGACCGCGAGCGGTTCCAGGGTCTTCTCCACAAGCTGGGCCTGAAGCAGCCGGTGAACGGCACCGCCCGGTCGCGCGACGAGGCGTTCAAGGTGGCCGGGACCGTCGGCTATCCGCTGGTGATCCGTCCGTCCTTCGTGCTGGGCGGTCGCGCGATGGAGATCATTCGCGACGACGCCCAACTGGAACGCTACATCACCACCGCGGTGCAGGTTTCCGGCGACAGCCCGGTGCTGCTGGACAGTTACCTCTCGGGCGCAATCGAGGTTGATGTCGATGCCCTGAGCGACGGGAAAGCGGTCCATGTCGCAGGCATCATGGAGCATATCGAGGAAGCGGGCGTCCATTCCGGTGACAGCGCCTGCTGCCTGCCGCCGCATTCGCTGAGTGCGGAGACGATTGCCGAGTTGAAGCGTCAGACCGTGCAGATGGCGCTGGCGTTGAACGTGGTCGGCCTGATGAACGTGCAATTCGCGATCAAGGACGGCACGATCTATGTGCTGGAGGTGAACCCGCGGGCCTCGCGCACCGTGCCGTTCGTGGCCAAGGCGACCGACAGTGCCATCGCCGCAATCGCCGCGCGGTTGATGGCGGGCGAGCCTTTGTCGGCCTTCCCGATGCGGGCCGCTTATGCGCAGGGCGTGGGCCCCGACACGCCGCTGCCGCTGGCCGACCCGAATACGCTGGCCGATCCGCAGACCCCGTGGTTCAGCGTGAAGGAAGCCGTGCTGCCCTTTGCCCGCTTCCCCGGCGTCGATCCGGTGCTGGGGCCGGAGATGCGCTCCACCGGTGAGGTGATGGGCTGGGACCGCACCTTCGCGCTGGCGTTCCTGAAGGCGCAGATGGGGGCCGGCACGGTGCTGCCGGACGCGGGCCGGGTGTTCCTGTCGATCAAGGACATGGACAAGACCGCAGCCCTGGCCGCCGCGATGCGGGATCTGGTGGCGATGGGCTTCGAGGTGGTGGCGACCAAGGGCACCGGTGCCTGGCTGGCCGCCGAGGGCATCACGTCGACCCCGGTGAACAAGGTCTACGAGGGCCGCCCGAATATCGTCGACCGGCTGAAGAACGAAGATATCGCGCTGGTGATGAACACGACCGAGGGCACGCAGGCGGTCAGCGACAGCCGCGATATCCGGCGGGTCGCGTTGATGGACAAGATCCCCTATTTCACCACGGCTGCGGCCAGCATCGCGGTGGTCGCCGCGATGAAGGCGCGGGGCGAGGGCTATGGGGTGCGGACGTTGCAGGGGTGAATTGGCAGGTGTCCCACGGTGGGACACTTGCGTTAATCATATAAAATCAATTACTTGCTATTTTCAAGTAAGGCTTTCTAAACGAATGGAGCGCAAGAGTTGCGCGGAAACCGACGTGTCCTGTTCAAATGCAGGAGTCGGCCGAACCCTTCGCAACGATGGCTTGCCAGTCAGCTCCCAAGGTCTGCCGAGCGGACAATGAGTCATTGATCCGGGGGTCGCCCTTCTGAATGATCTGAATGACCATATCCTGAGTGTTCGTCCCGTAAGTATCGAACCCGCCGTAAGTCGTGAACATTCCGCCAGTGATTTCAGTCTTTGACTGATCTCCGACCACGACGAAACGGTCAGCACCGCGCTTTATCACCTCGATCGCCGCCTCTCGGAATGCTATTTCGCGGGTCCCTTTTGCTCCGCAAAGGTCCTCAGCCTCGGTCGATATCTTGAATGACGATTGCGTCAGGGGCTGGACGCTGGTTTCAACACATCCTGCGACAAAAACCAGTAGCCCCGCAAATATCAGCTTCCGCATCGACCAATCCCCATATCAACAACGCCATGTGTCAGCCAACACCGTAGCGGGCGAAGTGCTAACGATGTGTTAAGGGTATTGCGCAACCATAAGACAGATTTGCATATTTTTGCACCTGGCTGCACCCAATACGCAAAGGATTGTGAACCGGCCGCCCAACCGGGCGACCGCTTTCTTTCGGGCAATGGGGTGTGTCAGAGAATTTCCGACACCTTCACCGAGCGCCCCTCGGCGACCGATTTCAGCGCGGCTTCGGCCAGCGCCAGCGCCATCAGGCCGTCGTGGCCGGTCGTCGGCGTCTCGGTTCCGGCCTGAATGGCGGCGATGAAGCCGGCGATTTCGTTGGCGTAGGCGGCGATGTAGCGGGTCATGAAGAAGTTCAGCAGCGGCGCGTCGTGGAAGCCGGCCTTGTCGGCAAAGGTGATCCGGTTTTCGCCGTGGTTCTGGGCGGCCACCATGCCGGAGGAGCCAAGCACCTCGATCCGCTGGTCATAGCCATAGGCGGCGCGGCGGCTGTTGGTGATGATCGCCTGACGGCCCGACTTGGTGCGGAGGATCACGTTGACGCTGTCGTAATCGCCAAGCTCGCCGATCTTGGCATCGGTCAGCACCGAGGCGGCAGCTTGCACGGTTTCGACCTCTTCGCCCAGAAGCCAGCGGGCCATGTCGAAATCGTGGATCGTCATGTCGCGGAAGATGCCGCCCGAGCGCGTGATGTAGTCATGCGGCGGGGCGCCGGGGTCGCGGCTGGTGATCGTGACCATCTCCACCTTGCCGATGCGTCCGGCGTCGATCGCAGCCTTCACGGCCATGAAATCAGGATCGAACCGGCGGTTGAAGCCGACCATCAGCGTGCCTTTGGCGGCGGTGACAGCCTTGATGCACTCCTTCACGCGGCTCAGCGACAGGTCGACCGGCTTTTCGCAAAACACCGCCTTGCCGGCCTTGGCGAAGCGTTCGATCAGGTCGGCGTGAGTGTCGGTAGGGGTGCAGATCACCACCGCGTCCACGTCCTTCGAGGTCAGGATCGTGTCGATGGTGCGGATGTCGCAGCCATAGGTGGCCTTGACGCTTTCGGCCGCCGCAGCGACCGGGTCGGCGATGGCCACAAGTCTGGCACCGGGGGTGCCTGCGACGGCGCGGGCATGGACCTGGCCGATGCGTCCGGCCCCGAGGATGGCAAAATTCAGCGTCATTTCTGGTTCCTTATTCCGGGCCCATGCCCGAGTCGATCTGGTCGAAGTCGATAAAGGCCTGGCGCGGGGCGGTCCACCCGCCTTACGCCGCGCCCTGGTATTCCGTGCCGGTCTTGGCCCCGGTGATATAGGCCACCACATCCTCGCCGCTGGTATCCTCCTTGCGGAGGTTGGCGACGATGCGGCCCCGGCGGAACACGACGATCCGGTCCACCAGATCGAACACCTGCCGCATGTTGTGGCTGATCAGGATCAAGGGTTCGCCCGCCTCTTTCAGGGTGCGGATGATGTTTTCGACCTGCGCGGTTTCCTGCACGCCAAGCGCTGCTGTCGGTTCGTCCATGATGACAAGTTTCGACTTGAAGGCGGCAGTGCGCGCAATGGCAACGCATTGCCGCTGCCCGCCCGACATGTTGCGGATGGTGTTCATGATGTTCGGAATCTTGACCCCGGTTTTCAACAGCGCCGCCATCGCCGCCTCCTTCATCGCCCGCTTGTCGAGGATGGAGAACGGGCCGAGGTTGAAGCGGATCTTTTCGCGGCCCAGAAACAGGTTCGACGGCACGTCAAGGTCGTCGGCCAGGGCAAGGGTCTGGAACACGGTTTCGATGCCCGCCTCGCGCGCCTCGATCGGGCTCTGGAAGGTGTGTTCCACGCCGTCGAAGATGATCTGGCCGCCGGTCGGTTTTTCGACCCCGGTGATCTGGCGCACGAAGGTGGATTTGCCCGCCCCGTTATCGCCCATGATCGCCACATGCTCGCCACGGGTCAGCGAGAAATCGGCCCCGGTCAGGGCGTGGACGCCGCCGTAGTGTTTGGTCAGCCCGCGCGTTTCAAGAATGAGATCGGTCATCAGCCGCGCCCCCGCTTGGTTTGCCGCCACTGGTCAAGCACCACGGCGCCGACGATGATCACGCCCTTCACCATCTCCTGGTAGTAGGCGTCGAGTTTGAGGAAGGTGAAGCCCGAGATGATGACGCCGAAGATCAGCGCACCAAGGCAGGTGCCGATAATCGACCCGCGCCCGCCTTGCAAGCTGACCCCGCCGATCACCGCCATCGCGATGGCGTCCAGTTCATACATCACGCCCATGCCGGCCTGCGCCGTCAGGTTTTTCGATGACAGCACGACAGCGGCAAGTGCCGCCAGCGCGCCAGCGATGGTGTAGACCAGCACCTTGTGGCCATCGACGTTGATGCCCGACATCCGCGCCGCAGGCTCGTTCGAGCCGATGGCGTAGCAGTGCTTGCCGTATTTCGTCTGCGTCATGATGAGGTGGAAAAGGACCGCGAGCACGATGAAGATCACCACGGGTGTCATGCCCTTGCCGATGGTGGCGTAGCTTTCGGTGGGAAAGGAGATCGGGTTGCCCTTGGACCACCACTTCGCCGCACCGCGCGCGGCGACCATCATGCCAAGCGTGGCGATGAAGGGCGGAATCTTGGTGTAGGCGATCAGGAGCCCGTTCACGAGGCCTGCGAACAGCCCGCAGGCAAGCCCAACCACCAAGGGCACGATCACCGGCAGGTCCATCCATTCCGGCCCGAAGATCGCCTTCGGATTGGGGTTGCCGTTGACGGTGGCGACCTGTGCAAAGCTCATCGTCACCATCGCGGTGACGCCGACGATGGAACCTGAGGACAGGTCGATGCCGCCGGTGATGATGACCTGCGTGACACCAAGCGCGATGATCCCGACGATGGCGACCTGCAGGATGATGATCTGCAGCCGCTGTTCGTTGAAGAGAGTGTCCACGTTGTCGCGGGTGTTGAACAGGAAGCTGTCGCCGATGAACAGCCGGCCCAGAACCTCGAAGGCGACGATGATCAGCACCAACGCAGCCAGCACGTTCAGTTCCGGTGGCCGAGTCCTTTTCTTCGGGTCGAAGGTCAGTCCGCCGATCCCGTGCGAGGTGTTCGCCATGTCATGTCCCTTCCGACCTGAGCGCAAAGGGGCGGCACCTTGGCGCCGCCCCTTCCGAAGTGAGAGGTGGATCAGTTCTTCGCCAGATAGTCGGCGATGTTGGCCGGGGTCACCAGTTCGAACGGGACGTAGACCTTCTGGTCGACCGCTTCGCCTGCCGCCAGCTTGACCGCCGCATCCAGCGCGCCGCCACCCTGGGCTGCCGCGTTCTGGAACACGGTGATGTCCAGTTCGCCCGCCTGCATCGAGGCCAGAGCGTCCTGCGTCGCGTCGACACCCGACACGATGACCGACGCCATGTCGATGCCCGCAGCCTTCATCGCCTGGATCGCGCCAAGCGCCATCTCGTCGTTGTTGGCCAAGACGCCATCGAACGCGGCGCCGGTGGACAGCCAGTTGGTCATCAGGCTTTGCGCTTCGTCACGGCTCCAGTTGGCGGTCTGCTGGTCGATGACGTTGACCTTGACCTTGCATTCGCCGGCTTCGATCACGTCGTAGTAGTTCTGCGTGCGCTGCACGGCGGCCTGGTTCGAGAGCTGACCCTGCATGACATAGACGGCGACATCGGTCTTGCCGGCAGCGGCCCACTGATTGCACTGCTCGATGAAGCCCTGGCGCGAGGACTCGGATTCGTTCGACGCGACGAAGGCCTGGTTGTCGGGCAGGGTGTCGACGTTGACCGGCTGGCGGTTGACGTAGACCAGCGGCACGTTTGCAGCGGCGGCGGCATCCGACATCGCTTGCGTGGCCGAGGTGTCGACCGGGTTCACGATGATCGCGTCAACGCCCGAGGCGATGAAGTTGTTGATCTGGTCCAACTGCTTGGCCACGTCGTCCTGAGCATCCTCGATCTGCACCGACAGGCCGGCCGCATCGGCCTGCGCCTGGATGCCGTTGCGCAGCACGGTGAGGAAGTTGTCGTCGAACTTCGCCATCGACACGCCGATCCCTTCGGCCATGGCGGTGGTGGTCATCAGCGCCGCAATGCCGGCGGCGATCAAGGTCTTTTTCATGGTACTCCTCCCAGAGTTTTTTCTGCCGTTGAGCAGGTCAGGTCTACGTCTTCTACGTCTTGCTCGCCGCTATTGCAACGAAATTTGCGATAGTTGTATTTTCGCAAAACTTGCACGATTCACTTCGTCAGCCGCAATTTCAGGCTGATCCACTTGTTTTGTGCGGTCAACAGGTTTTTGCAACCGGTTGCAAATGCGGAGCGCGTCCGTCATCACGCCGCCGCCACAAGATGGGCCATGCTGTCACGCAGCGCACTGGCCGGGGTCGCCAGATCATGCACCGATGGCGCAAAACACTCGAACGACACCGGGCCGCGATACCCCGCCGCCTGCAGCGCGCGAATTTGCGCCACGTTGCCAAGCACATCGTCAGCGTCCACCAGCACGCGGTGGGCGTCGGTCATCTGGCCGGTCGACAGGCCCTTTTCCACGACGCCCGAGATGTGGACGATGCCGGTATGGTCAGGATAGATCGGCCCGCCGCCCGCAAGCGTGTGGTGGAACGTGTCATGCACCAGCTTGAAACGCCCCGTCGCATCCAGCGCTTCGAACGCATCGACCGCTTCGGACTTGTAGCGCAGCGCGCAGATCTCGAAGCCGAGGGGTTCCACCATGCCGACCAGATCGTGATCTTCCAGCATCGGCTTCAGCGCCTTCAGCGCAAGGCGCAGGTTCGCCTGCCGCTCGCCGTTGCCGGTGCCGAGGTTGTCGTTGCGCGGGATCAGGCTGACCGCTTCGGCGCCCGCTGCCTTGGCGATCTGCATCAGCGCCAGCGCCTCGGCGGCCTTGTCCGCGGACCAGTCGTTGAACCGCTTGACCTCGGCGACCGCCAGCAGGCGCAGGGTGCGTGACCGCGCCAGATCACCGGCGGCTTCGGGGCTCATCCCGTCGAACAAGGGTTGCGGCAGGTCGTTCCTGACCTCGATGCCGACGCAGCCAAGGTTGGCGGCAAGATCGACAAGCGCCGCATAAGACAGCTTCGCCACGGTCATGTGGTTCAGCGCAAACGAAATCATCGGTGAGGCCCCCTGGCCGGTATTGGTTGCGGCGGACCGTGGGCCTATTCGCCCATTCGCGTCAATGGAGGGGGATGCGGTTTTCGTCAGCACTGACGATAAATCCGCGCAAGCTGATGTCTTTTCGTCAGACCGATTCCGGCAGATAGAGGTCAGGTTGCAGGAAATGCTGGCCCGAAACCGATGGCACGCCGTTCTGCACCGCATCCGACGCAAGCGTGATCAGATCGGCGCACAACCGCTGCAAGGGCGTGGCGATCACCATCGTCACCTCGTGCGAGATCAGCGCAGAGCGGCTTTCAGGGGTCAGTTCGTTGACAATGAGCGCCACCTCGCCGGCGCTGCGCACCTCGCGCAGCGCGGCGATGGCCCCTTCCATCCCGCCCCCCGCGCAATAGATGCCACGCAGGTCGGGATGCCGCCCCAACAGGTCCAGCGTCGCCTCATAGGTCAATTGCCGGGTTTCCAGGTTGACCAGCGTGTCCAGCACATGAAACTGCGACGCATATTCGCGAAAGTAGCTGCGAAACCCGGTTTCCCGCAGTTCATGGCCGTGCCAGCGGTAGCCGCCGACGAACACGGCAATCTTGCCCGGCTGGTTCGCGCAGTGCGAAATCATGTGCGCGGCAATCCTGCCGACCTTCAGGTTATTGAGACCAAGGTAGTTTTGCCGCACTCCTTGGGCAAAATCATTGAGCAGGGCAAAGCAGGGGATGCCACGCGCGTTCAGCCGCACGACAGCATCGGTGACCTCGGGGTGGGTCACGGCGGTTGCGGCCACCGCGTCCACCCGGCCCGCCATCGCGTCGATCAGGCTGGCGAAATCGCCGGGCGCCTGCGACGTGGCAAACTCCACCTGCACCGACACCCGCACGCCTGCCACCGCAGCGGCGGAGCGTTCCAGTTCGGACTTGAACTGCTGGTAGAAGGATTGGCGTTCCTTGTGCAGCACGACGCCAAGCCTTAGGCGCGGCAGGTCGGCCTGCACCCGCTGCCCGATCAAGGGTGCCGCGTGGTACCCCACAGCGCGCGCCGCATCATAGACCCGGCGCGCGGTTTCCTCGCGCACCCGTTCGCGCCCGTTCAGCACGCGGTCCACCGTGGCGGGCGACAGACCCGCCTCGCGGGCAACATCGTGGATCGTGGGGCGACGGCTCATGCTGACCTCGATTTGACGATTTTTCGTCTTTTGACGAGTCACTCTTGATGCCTTCTGACGAAATTTGCAAGGTTTCCCTTGGTCAGATCCGCCGCTTCGGTCTATTCCCCTTGGACGCGGCTTGCACCCGATTGGCGCAGGCGGCAGAACCAGAGGCAGCGGAGGTATCGGCATGGCCAAGCGCGACTACAGTCTTCAGGGGCCAGACGCACGGCGTGCGGTGGAAACCGGTCTTGCAGCCGCCGAGTGGTATCACACCGAGGTGCCGCGCAAGGTGATGAAAGACCTGATGCAGCGCAGCGACGCGCCGGCGATCCGCGATACGGTGATCCTGTATGGCTGCATGATCCTGTTCGCGGGCCTTGGCATCGCGCTGTGGCCCAGCCTTTGGTCGGCGCCGTTCTGGCTGGCTTACGGGGTGCTTTACGGCAGCGCGTCGGATTCGCGCTGGCATGAATGTGGTCACGGCACGGCGTTCAAGACCAAGTGGATGAACGATGTGGTCTACCAGATCGCGTCCTTCATGATCATGCGCAACGCGGCGACCTGGCGCTGGAGCCATGCGCGCCACCACACCGACACCTACATCGTCGGCCGCGACCCCGAGATTGCGGTGATGCGCCCGCCCGAACTGGCGAAGGTGATCCTGAACTTCTTTGGCATCATCGATGTGATCAGGTTCTTCCCGAATCTGGTCTACAACGCAGCCTTCGGGCCAACCGCCGACGAACGCACCTTCGTGCCGCAAAGCGAATGGGGCCGGGTGCGGCGCGTGGCGCTGGTGCATCTGTCGGTCTATGTGGCGACCGTCGCGCTTGCGGTCTGGATGCAGTCGGTCCTGCCGCTGATGGTGATCGGTCTGCCAAGGCTTTACGGCGCGTGGCATCATGTGATGACCGGGCTGTTGCAACACGGCGGGCTGGCCGACAACGTCATCGACCACCGGTTGAACAGCCGCACGGTCCTGATGAACCCGATCAGCCGCTTCATCTATTGGAACATGAACTACCATGTCGAACACCACATGTTCCCGATGGTGCCCTATCACGCCCTGCCCCGGCTGCATGACACCATCAGGCACGACCTGCCCGCGCCGAACCGGTCGATCGCCGAAGGCTTCCGCGAGATGTGGCCCGCGTTCCGTCGCCAGCTTGCTTACGAGGATTTCTTTCTGAAGCGCAGCCTGCCACCCACCGCCAAGCCCTACCGCGAAGATCTGCACCAGATCTCGCCCGGCACGCTGACGCCTGCCGCGCCGCCTGCAACCGCAATCCCCGCCGAATGAGGACCAGATGCCCTGGATCAACGCCTGCGCCACTGACGACATCGACGAAGAGGATCTGATCCGCTTCGACCACGGCTCGCAGACCTTTGCGATCTACCACTCGCCGGAGGGGGACTTTTACGCCACCGCCGGGCGCTGCACGCATGAGGAGGTGCATCTGTGCGACGGATTGGTGATGGGTCATCTGATCGAATGTCCAAAGCACAACGGCCAGTTCGATTACCGCACCGGCGAGGCCAAGCGCGCGCCGGTCTGCGTCAACCTGCGAACCTTTCCGGTGAAGGTCGAGGCTGGCCGCGTCTTCATCGACATCGCCTGACCGGAAGGAAAGCAGATGCGCACCCGCAGGATGACCATCGCCGATCTGCGCGCGGCCAAGGGGCAACGCGCCCTGACCATGCTTTACGTCGAAACCCCCGACGAGGCGGCGGCGGCGGCAGCGGCGGGGGTGGATATCCTGTCGATCATCGCCCCGGTCTGGACCGACACGATGCGCGAGGCGGCGGGCGACTGCTTTGTGCAGGTGGGGCTGCTGTATGGCGGCCCGATCTCGACCGATGATTACCTGCGCGCGGGCTTTGCCGCGCTGAACACCGGGGGCGATGCGTTCTATTGCAGCGCCGCCCTGGAAACCGTGCGCCGGATGGCGGCGGAGGGGCTGCCGGTGGTCGGCCATGTCGGCCTTGTGCCGCACAAGGCCACATGGACCGGCGGTTTCAAGGCGGTTGGCAAGACCGCGGCAAGCGCCCTGTCGGTCTGGCGCGCGATGTCGGACCTGGAGGCGGCGGGTGCCGTCGCGGTGGAGTTGGAGGTGGTGCCGGCCCGTATCGGTGCCGAGCTTAGCCGCCGGTCATCCTTGGTGACGTTCGGCATGGGTGCGGGGTCTGGCACCGATGCGCAATATCTGTTTGCCGAGGACGTGCTTGGCTGCACCCGTGGCCACCGCCCGCGCCATGCCAAGACCTACCGCAACTTCGCCGCCGAATACGAGCGCCTGCAGCAGGAACGCATCGCGGCCTTCGGTGAGTTCGTGGCCGATGTGAAAGCGGGCCGCTACCCCGGCGCGGAACATGACGTTGCGATGGACGAGGCGGAGTTTGCGGCCTTTCTGGCGGGTCTTGATCCGGTCTGAGCCGACCCCGTTCAGACCGTCACGACCAACCGCGCTGGCAGCGTCATCCGGACCGCAAGCCCGCCAAGCCCGGCCGAGGCGTCAAGGTCAAGCGAGGCCCCATAGGCGCGCAACAGATCAATCGCGATCGCCAGACCAAGGCCGGTGCCGGGCTTTGAGGTATCAAGCCGCCCGCCCGAGCGCAGCGCCTCGGCGCGGTCGGCCTCGGGGATGCCCGGCCCGTCATCCTCGACCCTGATCTCGATCCCGTCGCCCACCCGCCGCGCGGAAAGCGAGATCGAGTGGGCGCACCATTTCAGCGCGTTATCAAGGACATTGCCCAGCACCTCTTCGATGTCCTGCGCATCGACCCGGATCGTGAGGCCGGGGTCGCAGACCGTGGCCAGCGATTTGCCATCGCGCGCGGCCATCGCATTGAACAGCCGCGAAAACCGGTTGATCGAATGGCTGAGGTCGGTGCGGGCGGCAGTGGATTCGCCGGTGTTCGACATCCTGATCCGTGCCAAGGACCGGCCAAGCTGGGCATCGAGCCGGTCCAGCGCATCAAGCGCCTTTTCGACCTTGGCCCGCTTTTCCCTGAGCGCCATCAATTCGTTGCGCAGGATGGCGCTTGGGGTTTTCAGCGCATGGGCCAGATCGGCCGCCTGCCGCCGGGCGCGCCCGACGATGTCACGGTTCCGTTCCAGCAACGAGTTGATATCGGCGACCAGGGGGGCCACTTCCTCGGGGTAATCCGCCTCGCTCAGCGCCTCGTCGCGTTCCCAGCGGTGTGCCACGTCCTGACGCAGCTTTTCAAGCGGTCGCAGGATCGCCGCGGTCTGCGCCAGCACGCTGAACAGACCGAGGCCCGCCACCAGCGCGAAGGCCACCAGAAGGCTGCGCCGCATCTCTTCGCGTTCGGCGTTCAGCCCGGCGCGGCTTTGCCCCACGGCAACCGTCCAGGCGCTGCCATCCTCCAGCGTGATGATCTGGTAGGCCGCGCGCAGGGTTTCGCCCTCGGGGCCAGAGACGTTGCCGATCAACAGGCGGTTCGACAGGTCGATCGGCCTGGGCAGGACGCTCTCGAACAGCGAGGCTGAACTGGTTATCTGCCCGTTCTGACCGGTTACCTGCCAGTATTTGCCGGAATAGGGCATCTGGTATTCGGGATCGAAGATCAACTCGCCCAGCCGCGCCGGATCGTCACCGACATTGTTCAGGGCAGCGACTATGCGGGTGTGGTGTTCGGTCAGCGTGGCATCAAAGCGCTCCAGCACCTTGAGGTTGAGGTAGGAATACAAAAGGAACGTGCCGGCGATCATTGCGACCAGCGCCGACAGGCTGCCGCTTAGCCACGCCCGTTTGCGCAGCGACAGCATCAGCCCTGGTCGATCATGTATCCGCGCCCGCGCATGGTCTGGATAAGATCGGGCCCCAGTTTCTTCCGCAGCCGGTTGATGAACACGGCGATCGTGTTGGAGTCACGGTCGCCGTCATATTCGTAGATATGCTCTGACAGTTCGGTCCGCGAAATCAGCCGCCCGGTATTGTGCATGAGGTAGGACAGCACCGCCACTTCTTGCGCGGTCAGGTCTACCGGCACCCCCTCCACCGTGGCGCGGCCGGTGCGGGTATCGAACACCACGCCGTTCTTTTCGACCAAGGGGTTCGTGCGCCCCGAACTGCGCCGCAGCATCGCGCGCACCCGCGCCGCAAGCTCTGGCAGGTGGAACGGTTTGGTCATGTAGTCGTCGGCCCCGGCATCCAGCCCGTCGACCCGGTCGGACCAGCCGTCGCGTGCCGTCAGGATCAGCACCGGCGTCGAAATGCCCTTGGCCCGCCATTCCTTCAGCACCGAGGTGCCGTCACGCAACGGCAGGCCGATGTCGAGGATGATCATGTCATAAGGTTCGGTCGCCCCAAGGAAGCAGGCTTCCTGGCCGTCGCGCGCAATGTCGACCACCCGGCCCTCGGCCACCAGGAGGCGCTTGATCTGGTCGCACAGGACCGGTTCGTCTTCTGCAAGCAATATTCTCATTTGACCGAGACTATACGCGAACTTGGCAACAATTAAGGCGGTTAATTCTTTCCGCCGCCATTTCCACCACCATTGCCACCACCATTGCCGCCCCCGTTGCCACCCCCATTGCCACCGCCGTTGCCACCGCCGTTGCCACCGCCACCACCGTTGCCGCCGCCGCCACCGTTGCCGCCACCGTTGCCGTTGCCGCCCGCCTTGCCCGCAGCGCCGGCTTTGCTGGTGCCATTGGCCTTGCCCGCGCCCGAGCGTGCCGCGGTGGTGACCAGCCGACCCATTGCAGACGTCGTCGTGACCCGCTCTCCGGTTCGTGCATTGATGATCACGCTGACGAGCGAGCCGTCACTCTTTTTCAGCACGATCCGGTAGAAAACATCGTCAGCCGCGAAGGCCCGCGCCTCGATCGGCTCGCCGCCGTTGGCTTTGGCGACCTGGTCAATCACCCGCTTCAGGCTGATGGCATTGCCGGCGGTGACGATGCCGCGCAACTCCGCGGCGTCGACCTCGCGGACGGTCGATCCCAGCACCGGCACGGTAAATGCCAGGCTCGCCACAAGCACGAGGACCGCTGTTTGCTTCATTCGGGTTTTCTATCAAGTTCGACGTGAACTGGCGATTAACAATCGGTTCGCTGCGAGTTTAACCGAGCTGGTGTCTAAGCGTTCCACAGACCTGCGATTCGGCGGCTGCAACTTGCACGTGTCGACGCAGAAATCGAAACAACCGTAGGTTCCGAAAGGTTCCGACCGAACGCGCAGAGGCAGACCATGATGATTTCTACCAAGCAACTCTTGAAAGCCTGTTCCCTGACGATCGCCCTTCTGGGGTCGGCCGCCATCGTGACCACCGTGTCGATGCCCGATGCAGCCTATGCCAAGAATGGCAATGGCGGCGGCAATGGGAACGGCGGCGGCAATGGCGGCGGCAACGGAAATGGCAACGGCGGCGGCAACAGCGCACGGTCCGAAAGCAGCTCCAAGGCCTCCGGCGGCGGCGCTGAGGCCAAGTCGACGGCGAAAAGCGAAAAGTCCTCGGCCAAGAAATCCGGCAAGAAGAGCCTCTCGTCCCTGCTTGGCGTCAGCGCTTCTGACCTTGGCGCGCTGAATGCGGCCCACGCCAATCCCAACGCCCTGAAGAACGCGTCGCCCAATTCGCGCGTCGGCCGCATCGCTGCCTACCGCGACTCGGTTCTTGCCGGCGACGTGATTCAGGCGGATCTGGATGCCAAGGCTCTGGCGCTGGCCGACCTGCCCGAGCCAACCCGCACCGTTGCGGATATCGACACCGAACTGGCAACCCTTGATGGCACGATCTCGACCAAGACCACCGAGATCGCCGACCTTCAGGCACAGCTTGGCGGCGAAAACGACGAAGAGATCCAGGGGCAGATCGACACCCTGAACGGCGAAATCGAAGCCGCACAACTGCAGCAGGAAGCTCTTGCTGGCGAGCGTGCGGATACCGTTGCCTACGAAACGCTGGCCGGCGAAGTCGCCGATCTGGAACAGCAGGTCGCGGATCAGACCGCGGTCGAGCGTTCGCTTCTGGAGGCCGCCGCCAACAAGCCGGTGACCGACGAAGTGGAAGCAGCAGTCAAGATCCTGCTCGGTCTCTAACCGGCATTCAAGGCTGCAGGGACTGCACCGGATATCCCCTTCCGGTGCAGTTTCCTTGTCGTCTTGCGGCAGGCCAAATGAACGGCAGGCTACAAGAACGGCAGGCCAAATGAAAAAGGCCACCCGTCGGGTGGCCTTGCCTGCTGAAACGAAAGGGCCGATCAGGCGGCGATGGTGCGCGATGCGATCCGGTCGAGGGCGACCACCACGTCTTCGACTGGCGGGAAGCGGTTGAATTCCCCGGCAAACAGCGCAACACGGGCCGTCGCCGCCGCCATTGAGGAGCGCGGCTCATTTGGCCCGAGGTCCGCTGTCAGAGAGAGACGATCAAGGTCATTCGTCGATCGCAGCATGTTCAGCCCCCATCCCCCGGTCGAACCCGCCTGGATTCTGGCAAAAAAATTCCGACTCACCACGCCTTGATCTTGCAACACTGTTCTTTAACCAGCCGCGAACCCGCCGTTCACATTGCGTTAAATTTCGCGCCGGCGCCCGGTCCTGCCGCCACCCCTGATGGCTTGCGCGGTCGAGGGCCGTTCTGCCCCCCGCGCAGGGCGGTCGGTCAGGCGTGCAACTGCGGGCAACAAGGCCTGGGTGTCACTCTGCCTCGGCAAGTTCCATCCCGGTCGAGAATTGCCGATCGTAAAGATTGCGGAACTTGCCGCCCTTTGCCATCAGATCAGCGAACCGTCCGGCTTCGACCAGCTTGCCGTTTTCCAGATAGCAGATCAGGTCGGCGCGCAGGACGGTCGACAGGCGGTGCGCGACGACCACGGTGGTCACGCCTCGGGTGACCCGCAAGAGGGCGTCGCGCACCAGCTCTTCGGAGTGGGTGTCGAGCGCGCTCGTCGCCTCGTCCAGAAGCAGGATTTCCGGCCGCCGCAAGACCGCCCGCGCAATCGCCAACCGCTGCCGCTGGCCGCCCGACAGAAACAGGCCGTTTTCGCCAATGGTGGTGTCATAGCCCTTGGGAAGGGCCGAGATGAACTCGTCGGCATGGGCCACCCGCGCAGCCGCGATGATTTCTGCGTCGTCCGCCTCGGGCCGGACCAGCCGCAGGTTTTCGCGCACCGTGCCGGAAAACAGGAACGTATCCTGCCCGACGTAAGACATCTTGCGGCGCAGCGCCGCAAAGCGCACCTGACGCAGGTCGACCCCGTCAATCAGGATGCGGCCTTCGTCGGGGTCATGAAGCCGCAACAGCAGGTTCAGGACAGTTGACTTGCCGCTGCCCGACGGCCCGACCAGCGCGGTGGTCCCGCCCTGCGGCAGATCGAGGCTAAGCCCTTCGATCACCCGCTGCCCGTCGGCATAGCCGAAGCTGACGTTGTCGATCTTGATGACCCCGGCGCCAACCGGCAGATCAACCGCATCGGCGGCCTCTGACATGCCGCGCGGGCGGTCGATCAGGTCATACATCATCCGCACCCCGACCATGCCGCCCTCGATGATGACCCGCATCCGCGACAGCCGCTTTGCCGGCTCGTAAGCCATCAGAAAGGCGGTCACGAAAGACATCAGTTGCCCCGGCGTGCCGGCAGCGTGGCCAAAGAAGCTGACCGTGCTGAGCAGGACGATCGAGCCGATCGCGACGCCGGCGATGGTGTCCATCAGGGGCGTCGTTGCCGCCTCCAGCCGGACCATCTTGTTGGCGCGCTTTTCCACCGCCCGCACCGCCGTATCCATCCGGTCGATCATCAGACCTTCCAGCGCGAAGGCCTTGATCACCCGCGTGCCGGTCGAGGTTTCCTGCACCACGCGAAAGATTTCTGCGATGCCTGCCATTTCCTGCGACATCACCTCGCGCACCCGGGTCAGGATCCGCCGCACCCCCATGATCCCCAAGGGGCCAATCACCAGACAGACAAGCGACAGGAACGGCTGCTGCCAGAACATCACCGCCACCAGACCGATCAGGGTCAGAAGATCGCGGACAAAGCCGGTGACGATGGTGTCGATCACGGTGCGGGCCATCTGTGCGCTTTGCGTGACACGAACCAGAACGTCCGAGGATTCCGTGCGCGAAAAGAAGGCGACGTCCTGCTCCAGAAGGCGGCGGTAAAGCTCGGCCTGCTTTTGCGCCACGATCCGGTTGCCCGCCCGCGCCATCAGCACCATCTGGGCATAGGAGGCGAGGCCCCGCACGATGAAGATGCCCGCCACCGCGCCCGCCACCAGGATGACCTTCGCGCGCTCTTCGGGGTTGGTCATGGTGTCGACGATTGCGCCCATGATCCAGGCTGTGGCCGCGGTCGTGGCCGCGACGACCACCATGGCCAGGATTGCCACAAGGTAGCGTCCGCTGTGTTCCGGCAGGTTTTCCAGCAACAGCCGGCCAAGCAGGCTGGTCTGTGACAGGTGTCGCATCTTCCGTGCCCAGCGGGCCTTTAGAAAGCTGATCATTGTCCGGCTGGTTGCCTCTGGTAAGCGACACGCGGGCCGCGTGAAACGGGTGGCATCAAGGACGGAATCCAAGGTCCGCCGGTTGAAATCGGGCACGTCCCGAACCTTACCGCACGGCGCGGTCAAATGCCAAAGCCGTTTCCTAAGGATGGCCACCCCGGAACGCAAGGCCGCAGCGTCATGCAGCGGCGCGGGCTGTGCTTTCGCTGGCCGATGGATCGGCTGCTGCGCCCGGATCAGCGCCTGACCCCTAGCCCGTCAGGTCGGCCATGACAGATCCCGCAGCCTCGCCGTCACCGCGTTCGATGGCGCGCACCAGTGCGTCGTATCGGGCGGCGTGATGCGCGGCCAGGCCCTCGGCGGGGGGATCGCGGTCGGCGGTCAGGCGAGCCACGACGTTGACTGCGACGCCAAACTCCAGAATGGCAGACGAGGCCCGCAGAAACGGGTTGCCGGAGGCTTCGGTGACGACACGGTGGATCTCGAACTCGGCCATCGCGAACGGTTCGGGCTGGTGCGCCATCACCGTTCGCTGGTTCAGCCAATAGTGCAAAAGCCGGACATGCTCGGCCTCGCGGTGAACGGCGGCAAGCCGCGCCGCCTGCACCTCCAGGCTTTGCCGCACCGCACGGAAGGCCACCAGGAACGCCGGCGACGGGCCGCTTTCCAGTTTCCACGACAGGATCTGGCGGTCAAACAGGTTCCAGCGCGATTGCGGCAGGACGCGGGTGCCGACCTTGGCACGCGCCTCGACCAGCCCCTTTGCCTCCAGCGTCTTCAGCGCCTCGCGCAGCACGGTGCGCGACACACCGAAACGGTCCATCATCTCGGCATCGCCCGGCAGGCTTGATCCCACCGGCATGTTGCCCGAAACGATGGCGCGGCCAACCTCGTTGATCACGTAGGAATGGAAGTTCCGCGCCACTTGCCGCCCGGAGAGCGTTCGGATCAGGCTCCCGGGTTCGCTCATATCAATTGGTCCACGGCCTCAGGTTCGTCGCGATCCGGCCCGGAACACGAGCCGTTGCAGCAAGATGAACATAAACAAAAGCACGCCGACCACAATCTTGGTCCACCAACTGGACAGGGTTCCGTCAAAGACGATGTAAGTCTGCACCAGACCCTGCAGCATCACCCCGATGAAGGTGCCCGCGATGAAGCCGTAGCCGCCGGTCAAGAGCGTGCCGCCGATGACGACGGCGGCGATGGCGTCCAGTTCCACCCCCAGCGCGTTCAGCGAATATCCCGCCGAGGTATAAAGCGAAAACACCACCCCGGCGAGCCCCGCCAGCGCCGAGGACAGCGCGTAGATCATGATCGTCGTGCGTGCGACCGGCACGCCCATCAGCGCGGCCGAGGTTTCGGACCCGCCAAGCGCATAGACGTTCGACCCGAACCGGGTGCGGTGTGCCAGCAATATCGCCCCGGCAAACACGACCAGCATGATGATCCCGATCACGGTCAGCCGACCGCCGCCCGGCAACAGGATGTAGCTTTTTGACACCGTCGAATAGAACTCGTGCTGGATGCCGATGCTGTCGGACGACAGCACCGAGGCGCCGCCACGGGCAAGGAACATGCCCGCCAGCGTGACGATGAAGCTGGGCACCTTGAGGTAGTGGATCGCGGCCCCCATCACGGCGCCGAAACTGCCGGCCACGCCAAGCGCGATGGCAAAGGCCAAAAGCGGGTGCAGATCAAGCCACATGATCAAGACGGCGATCAGGACGGTGGTGAACCCGATCACCGCGCCCACCGACAGGTCGATCCCGCCCGACAGGATCACGAAGGTCATCCCGACCGCCGCAATCCCGAGAAAGGCGTTGTCTGTCAGAAAGTTGCCCAGAACGCGGGTGGACATCATGGCCGGGTGCTGCAGCACCGCCAGAAGGAACGCAAAGAGGAAGATCAGGGTGGTTGCCACAAGCGGGCGCAGGCTGCGGTTCATTTGGGTGTTCCGGGTAGGCGGCGCAAAAGCCGTGCCGACAGGGGCGATTGCAGGACAAGAATGACGATGATCACCGCCGATTTGACGACGAGGTTGAACTCTGGCGAAAAGCCCGAAATCAGGATGCCGGTGTTCATCGCCTGAATGATCATCGCGCCGAGGACGGCCATCGGGATCGAAAACCGCCCGCCCATCAGCGAGGTGCCGCCGATCACCACCGCCAGGATCGCGTCCAGCTCCAGCCAGAGGCCGGCGTTGTTGGCGTCCGCACCCCGGATGTCGCCGGCGACGATCAGTCCGGCTATCGCGGCGCAAAACCCCGCAAAGGTGTAGACGATGAGCAAAAGCGCGTTGGCCGAAAGCCCCGCAAACCGCGCGGCCGAGCGGTTGACGCCCACCGCCTCGATCAGCAGGCCCAGCGCGGTGCGGCGCACGATCAGCGTGGCCGCGACCATCAGGACCAGCGCGATGATCACCGGCATCGGCAGGCCCAGAAACGATCCGGTCCCGATGAAGATCAGCAGCGGGTCGGAAAACGTGACGATGTAGCCTTCGGTCACCAACTGCGCGAGGCCGCGTCCCGCCACCATCAGAACCAGTGTTGCGATGATCGGCTGGATATCCAGAACCGTCACCAGAATTCCGTTCCACAGGCCGCACAGAAGCCCGGTGCCAAGCGCCACCAGCACCGCCACCGGCGCCGCCACACCCGAGGTGACCAGCACCGCCGCCACCGCCCCGCTGATCGCCATCACCGCGCCGACCGAAAGATCGACACCCTTCGTGGCAATCACCGCCGTCATCCCGATGGCAAGGATCGCGACCGGCGCGCCCCGGTTCAACACGTCGATCAGGCTGCCGAACAGCCGCCCGTCCTGCCAGGTGATGGTGAAGAACCCCGGAAACAGCGCCCAGTTGACCAAAAGCACCGCCACCAGCGCAATGACCTGCGGCCGAACCAGAAGGCTGGTGATCGGCCGCGATGGCGCCCGAGGCGGCTGGGTCGTGGGCCGCAGATCAACGGTAGGACGGGTCACGGGCGCACCTCTGCACGGGTTCCGGCAATGGATTGGACGATGACATCGGGCGCGATATCGTCGCCGTGCAGTTCGGCAACCATCTCGCGGTCGCGCATCACGACGATGCGGTTGGAATAGGCGACAACTTCATCCAGTTCGGACGAGATGACGAACAGCGCCAGCCCCTCTTCGCGCAAGCGGTTGATCGTGCGAACGATTTCGGCATGGGCGCCAACGTCGATGCCGCGCGTCGGCTCGTCCAGGATCAGGAAGGTCGGGTCGATCGCCAGCCAGCGCGCCAGGATCACCTTCTGCTGGTTGCCGCCCGACAACAGCTTTACCGGCATGTCATGGTCTGCCGCGCGGATATCCAGCGCCTCGGCATAGCGCCCCGAAAGCTCGATCTGGTCGTCTCGGTTCAGCGCCTTGAACCAGCCAAGCTTGGCCTGCAGCGCGATGATGATGTTTTCGCGCACCGACAGATCGCCGAAGATGCCGTCCAGTTTGCGGTCCTCGGGGCAAAAGCCAAAGCCCGCCGCGACAGCCTGCGCGGGGTTGCGGATGGTGACGGGCTGGCCATCGACCGTGATCGTGCCACCTTCGGCCGCATCGACGCCGAACATCAGCCGTGCCACCTCGGTCCTGCCGGAGCCGAGAAGCCCTGCCACGCCAACCACCTCGCCCTCGTGAACGGCAAGGTCGAAGGGCGTCATGCCCTTGCGGCCGAGGCCCTTGAATTCCACCCGGACAGCGCCCTGCGGCCCCCCGGAAAGCGATGTGGGATGGTGTTCGAAGGCCAGATCCTTGCCCAGCATCATGCGAACCACGTCGGTGGTGTTCACCGCCGACAAGGGCTGCGTCGCCACCTTGCGACCGTTGCGCAGGATCGTGACGCGGTCGGCAAGCGCAAAGACCTGGTCAAGGAAATGCGTGATGAAGATGATTGCCAGGCCCTTGGCCTTCAGCCCGCGCACCACGTCGAACAGGCGCTCCACCTCGTTGCGGTCAAGACTGGCGGTCGGCTCGTCCAGGACCAGCACCTTGCCCGACAGTTCCACCGCCCGCGCGATGGCGACGATCTGCTGCACGGCCACCGAAAATTCCGAAAGCTCGGCGCGCACGTCGAGATCAAGGCCGTAGCGGGCCAGCAGCGCCCGCGCCTGCCCCTCGATCTCGCGCCGCTTGACCAGGCCGAACCGGGTGGGCTGGCGACCAAGGAACAGGTTTTCCGCGACCGAGCGGTTCGGCAACAGGTTCACCTCCTGATACACCGTGCCGATGCCGTAGGTCTGCCCGTGCAACGGGTCGCGCAGCGTGATCGGCTGACCCTCCAGCAGCAAGTCACCGCCGTCGGGCTGGTAGGCACCGGTCAGGATCTTGATCAGCGTCGATTTGCCCGCGCCATTTTCGCCCAGAAGCGCATGCACCTCGCCTGGAAGGGCGGTGAAATCCACGGCATCCAGCGCCCGGTGCTGGCCAAAGACCTTGACGATCCCGCGCGCCTCCAGAACCGGCTTCTGCCCCGTCTCGATCATCCCCCGACCTCCCCTTCGTGTCTTCAAGTCTCCGCTCTTCCAGCGGATAAAGCAATTCCGCCGGGCAAAGGCGCGACCCCTGGCCCGGCGGCACCTCGGCGGAGGAAACCTAGTATCCGAGGCCTTTGCGGCGGTCATATTCGCCCTGCGGATCATCCGCCGGGGTGTAGAGCCTGGATTCAGTGATGATGAACTTTTCGGGGGCGGTGCCCGCGTTCAGATAGGCATCTAGCGCGTCGAAGGCGGGGCCTGCCATGTTGGGCGTCAGCTCCACTGTTGCGTTCGCTTCACCGGCAACCATCGCCGCGAAGATATCCGGAACCGCGTCGATCGACACGACAAGGATATCCGTGCCCGGCTTCAGGCCCGCATCCTTGATCGCCTGGATCGCACCCACCGCCATGTCGTCGTTGTGGGCATAGACCGCGCAGATGTTCTTGCCGCCGTCTTCGGCCTTGATGAAGCCTTCCATCACTTCCTTGCCCTTCGACCGGGTGAAATCGCCGGTCTGGCTGCGGGTGATGGTCAGGTTCGCCTTGCCCGCCAGCGCTTCTTCAAAGCCCTGCTTGCGGTTGATCGCAGGCGACGAGCCTACGGTGCCTTGCAGTTCGACCACGTTGCACTGCTTGTCGCCGACGGCGCCGACCAGCCATTCGCCAGCGACGCGGCCTTCCTTGACCTGATCCGACGCGACCGAGGTCAGATACAGGTCTTCCGGGGCTTCGATGCCGCGGTCCAGAAGCACGACGGGAATGTTTGCCTCCTTCGCTTCGGTCAGGACTTCTTCCCAGCCGGTGGCCACAACCGGGGCCACCAGAATGGCGTCAACGCCTTGCGCGATGAAGCCACGGATCGCCTTGATCTGGTTTTCCTGCTTTTGCTGGGCATCCGCGAACTTGAGGTCAATGCCCCGTTCCGCAGCGACCGCCTTGGTCACGCTTGTCTCGGCCGCGCGCCAGCCGGACTCTGATCCGATCTGCGAAAATCCGATGACTTTGCCTTGCAGACCTTCGGCGTAGGCCGCCGACATCAACAAGCCAGCCAGTCCCGCGCCAAGCGCGAGAGTATTGAAAATCTTCATTTCTTCCTCCCAGTGGAAATCTTGGCCACTCTCCTCAGGTGGCTGTGGCGACGTTATCAAAAGTATTACTATATGCAAGAAATCCTTCACTTCGTCCGCCTTGACCCAAAGCTGCTGAACAATGCCTGCGCAGCGAAAACGGCCCGTTCCCAAGAATACCCGTGGTCTTTCATCAGCCTGCGGGACGCTGCAGAGCGGCGAGCCAAAGGCCGTGGGGTTCAGCGCGGCACTGGCGTGAAGTCGAACCGCATGACGTGCCGATAGGTCTCGCCCGGTGCCAGACGGGCCGAGGGGAACTGCGGGTTGTTCGGCGAATCGGGGAAGCGCTGGGTTTCAGCCGCAAAGCCGGCAAACCGCGCGTAGCGCTGGCCAGCCTTGCCGGGTGTGTCGGCAAAATGCGCGCCGGTATAAAGCTGCACGCCGGGTTCGGTGGTCGCCAGCGTGAAGCCCCTGCCCGACACCGGATCGACCGCCCGCAGGCAGGGCCGCAGGCCGTCAGCCGCCACCGGGGACGACAGGCAGAGGTTGTGATCAAACCCGTCCGCGCCTGGCACCAGCGCACCGATCGGGCGCAGGCTGCGAAACTCGAACGCGGTGCCGGCGACCGAGCGCACTTCGCCGGTCGGGATCAGGCGATCATCGACCGGCAGGTAGAACCCGGCATCGACGGACAAAAGCTGCCCCATCACATCGCCAGAGCCTTGCCCGGCAAGGTTGAAATAGGCGTGGTTGACCATGTTGACCACGGTGGTCGCGTCTGTCGCGGCGGTCATTTCGATCATCAGGCCAGCGCCGTCGATGCGGTAGGTGGTGCGCATCGTGACCGCGCCGGGATAGCCCATCTCGCCATCGGGCGATGCGGCGGCGAAGGTGACATGCTGCGCTGACCGGCTGTCGATGGACCAGATCTTGCGATCAAACCCTTCGCGCCCGCCATGCAAATGCTGGCTGCCCTCGTTCTGATCGACCTGAACCTGACGGCCATCCAGCGCGAACCGCCCACCCGCAATCCGGTTGGAGTAGCGCCCGCAGGTGGCACCCAGATATCCGCCCTGGGTGCGCCAGTGCTGCAACGTGTCATGGCCCAGCACGATGTCGGCGAGGGTGCCGTCGCGGTCGGGCACCCAAAGCTCGGCAAGTCGCGCGCCATAGGTCAGCAGCATGACGCGCAGGCCACCGGCGCCAGACAGGGTCACGGCTTCGACATCGCGGCCGTCGATCTGCCCGATGATCGTGAGATCAGCCATCTGCGGCCCCTTTTCGCGCCACTCTGCCCAGTCTTACGCTTCAGCCCAGTCCTACGCCTCAGCCCAGTCTTACGCTTCTGCCCAGTCTTTCGCTTCAGCCCAGTCCTACGCCTCAGCCCAGTCTTACGCTTCAGCCCAGTCTTACGCTTCAGCCCAGTCTTACGCCTCAACCCAGTCCTGCGGCAGCAGGGCCGCCGGCATGTTCTGATAGGCCACCGGTCGCAACCAGCGGCGGATCGACAGGGTTCCCACCGAGGTGGCGCCGAAGTTGGTCGAGGCCGGGTAAGGGCCGCCATGCACCTGCGCATCGACCACCTCGACCCCGGTCGGAAAACCGTTGGCCAGAACCCGGCCTGCCTTGCGCTCCAGGATCGGCAGCAATGCGCGGCCAAGGTCAAGATCGGCATCATCAAGATGCAGCGTGCAGGTCAACTGGCCTTGCAGGCTGCGCGCGATGTCCTGCATTTCCGCCGCGTGACGCACGCGAATGATCAGGCCAAGCGGGCCGAACACCTCTTCGGCAAGGGTGTGGTCGGCCAGCCAGTCCGACCCCGCCACTTCAAACAGATAGGGCGTGGCGTTGCGCCGGTCGCAGGTCGTGGTCAGCAGGGCACGCACGCCGTGGCCGGCGGCAACCCGGTCGCGCCCGGCTCGGAAGGCCTCGGCAATCCCGTCGGTCAGCATGGTCTGCGCGGCAACAGCCGCGACCGCCGTCTTGGCGGTATCCACAAACGCATCCGCCTCGGGGCCGTCGATCACCACGGCAATGCCGGGATTGGTGCAGAACTGCCCCGCGCCAAGCGTCAGCGAGGCGGCCCAGCCCTTGGCAATCGCGTCGCCCCGTGCGGCCACGGCGGCGGGCAACAGGAACATCGGGTTCACCGACCCCAGCTCACCAAAGAACGGGATCGGTTCCGGCCGTGCGGCGCACAGGTTGAACAGCGCGCGCCCCCCGGCAAGCGAGCCGGTGAAGCCCACCGCCTTGATCAGCGGATGCTGCACCAAGGCCTCGCCCACGTCGCGCTTGCCGCCCTGTACCAGACTGAACGTGCCCGCAGGCATCCCGCAGGCCTTGATCGCCGCGTCAATCGCCTGCGCCACGATCTCGCCGGTGCCGGGGTGGGCGGAGTGGCCCTTGACCACCACCGGGCACCCGGCCGCCAGCGCCGAGGCCGTGTCGCCCCCGGCGACCGAAAACGCGAGCGGAAAGTTCGACGCGCCGAACACCGCGACCGGGCCGACGGGCCGCTGGATCAGCTTCAGGTCCGGGCGTGGCGCGGGCTGCCGGTCAGGCAGCGCCGCGTCATGCCGCCGGTCCAGCCAGCCGTCCTTCAGGATATGCGCGGCGAACAGGCGCAACTGGCTCGTCGTGCGCCCCCGCTCGCCTTCCAGCCGTGCCGCAGGCAAGCCGGTTTCCTGGGTGCCGATCTCGGTGATCTCGGCGCCGCGCGCGTCGATCTCGTCCGCGATGCGGGTCAGGAACGCTGCCCGCTCGGCCCGCGAGGTGGCCGCATAGGCCGGAAACGCCGCCTCTGCCGCCTCGCACGCGGCGGCGACATGCGCTGGCGTGCCAACCGAAAAGTCATGCGACGGCCCATGCGCGGGCGACGAGGCGAAGGTCTGGGCATTGCCTACCCATTCGCCCGCGATCAGGTGTTTTCCGGTCAGCATGAAGGCCTCGATTTCGGTGGTCAAAGTGGCAGGACGGACGTCGCGCCCTTGGTCTTGGGGGCAAACGACAGCGGGTTGCGCAGCGGTTGGCCGAAGGCGTCGGCCTCGATCTCGAACACGTCGCCGGGTTCGGTCTTGATGCCATCGGCATAGGACAGCGTTGCGGTGCCGAAGAAATGCACGTGCAGATCGCCCGGCTGACAGAAGATGCCATACTTGAAATGGTGATGCTCCAGGTTCGCCAGCGTGTGCGACATGTTCGCCTCGCCGCTGAGGAACGGCTTTTCCCACAAGACCGCGCCACCGCGCAGGATGCGGCTGGTGCCGCGCACATCTGCGGGCAACTCGCCCACCAGAATTTCCGGCCCGTAAGAGGCGACGCGCAGCTTGGAATGGGCCAGCCAGAGGTAATTCACCCGTTCGGTGACATGGTCGGAAAACTCGTTGCCCAAGGCCCAGCCGATCCGGTAGGGCGCGCCGTTCGGGCCGATCAGGTAGACGCCCGCAACCTCCGGCTCTTCGCCGCCATCCTCGGCGCAGGCCGGGGCTTCAAGGGCAGCACCGGGGGCGACGGCGGCATGGCCGTTGCCCTTGTAGAACCATTCGGGCTGCGCCCCGACCTCGCCCCTGGCCGGACGCCCGGCCTCCAGCCCCATGCGGAACATCTTCATGCTGTCGGTCAGCGTCTCGGCCCCTTCCAGCTTGGCGTGCATCGCATCGCGGGCCGAGGCCGACCCGAGGTGCGTCAGGCCCGTGCCCGTCAGATGCAGGTGCGCCGGATCGGGGTGGCTGACCGGCAATTCGAAGGTGGCGCGGCTCAGGTCCACCGCCTCACCCAGACCGCGGCGCGCCACTTCTTCGGCCAGCCCATGCCCCGCCGCAATCGCCGCCGTTGCCAGTTCATAGACCGACGCCGTGCCTTGCACCCGCCGCGCCTCGGCCCCCGTCCGGGCCACGACGCCCGCGCCCTTGACCGTCGATAGATGCATGTCCTGCCTCACTTGTTCTTGTTGTAGACGTCGAAGATCACCGCAGCCAGCAGCACCAGCCCCTTGATCATCTGCTGGTAATCGATGCCGACGCCAAGGATCGACATGCCCATGTTCATCACGCCCATGATCAAGGCACCGATCACCACGCCGACGATCTTGCCCGACCCGCCCGCCATCGCCGCGCCGCCGATGAACACGGCGGCGATGGCGTCAAGCTCGAACCCGGTCCCGGCCTTTGGCGTGGCCGAATTCAGGCGCGCGGTCACCATCATGCCCGCCAGCGCGGCAAGCACGCCCATGTTCACAAAGCAGAAGAACACCAGCCGTTCGGTGCGGATGCCCGACAGCTTGGCCGCCTTTTCATTGCCGCCGGTGGCATAGATGCGCCGCCCCTGCACGGTGTTTTCGGTGAAGAAGGCGTAAAGCACGATCAGCACCGTCAGCACGATCAGCACGTTCGGCAGCCCCCGGAACGAGGCAAGCTGATAGCCCACGAACGCCGTCGCCGCCGCAATCACCGCCGTGCGGCCCCAGAAAAGGCCTGCCGGTTCCGGCGTCACGCCAAATTCCGCATCACGCGCCCGCGCCCGCACGCCGATCCAGATCACCGCGCCAATCGCCAGCGCCGTGATGATCAGCGTCAGCCCGTGCGGCTTCATCAGCCCGGTCGGATCGGGAATGAACCCCGACGACATCGCCTGAAACGCCTTCGGGAACGGCCCGATGTTCTGGCCGCCCAGCATCAGCATCGTGGCGCCGCGGAACACCATCATCCCCGCCAGCGTCACGATGAACGACGGGATGCGCCAGAACGCCACCCAATAGCCCTGCGCCGCCCCGATCGCGCCGCCGACGATCAGCGTCAGCACGATCACCACCGGCACCGGCAGGTCCAGATCCACCGTCAGCCACGCCGCCACAGCCCCGGTGAACGCCGCAACCGACCCCACCGACAGGTCGATATGCCCCGACACGATGATCAACAGCATCCCCAGCGCGAGGATGATGACATGCCCGTTCTGCAGGAAGATGTTGGTGATGTTCGGCGCCTGCAGGAACATCGGCTTGCCCTGCGCCGACACCAGGATCGAAAACAGGACCACGATGGCGACCAGCGCCAGCAGCATCCCGTTTTCCCGCAGGTGTCCCCCCAGTGCGCTTTGCTTTGGTTCCGACATTCAGGCCACCCTCCCCACATCCTTGACGATCAGCGCCATGATCTTTTCCTGACTGGCCTCGCCCCGCGTCAGTTCCCCGACGATCCGGCCTTCGTTCATCACGTAGATCCGGTCGCACATCCCCAGCAGCTCCGGCATTTCCGAGCTGATCATCAGGATGCCGCGGCCCTGTTCGGCCAGCTCCTTCATGATCGTGTAGATCTCGAACTTCGCGCCCACATCAATGCCGCGCGTCGGTTCATCAAGGATCAGAAGCGCCGGGTCGGTGAACAGCCACTTCGACAGCACCACCTTCTGCTGGTTGCCGCCCGACAGGTTTACCACCTTTTGCTGCACGCCGGGCGTGCGGATCGCCAGTTGCTTGCGATACCCCTCCGCCACCTGCGCCTCGCGCCGCTTGTCCAGGATCGAGCGCGTCGCGATGCCGGCAAGGTTGGCAAGGCTGATGTTGCGCAGGATCGGTTCGTCAAGGATCAGGCCCAGCGCCTTGCGGTCCTCGGTCACGTAGGAAATCCCGGCCGCAATCGCCTTTGACACGGTCGACACGTCCACCGGCTTGCCGTGCATCCTGACGCTGCCCTGATGGCCCTTGCCGTAGCTGCGCCCGAAGATCGACATGGCAAGTTCGGTGCGCCCGGTGCCCATCAGCCCGGCGATGCCGACGATCTCGCCTTTGCGGATCGTCATCGACACGTTCTTGATCATCTGGCGCCCGGTCTGTTCGGGGTGCCAGCACGACCAGCCGTCTACCTCGAACAACACCTCGCCGGGGTGGCTTTCCCGTTCAGGGTAGCGGTGCGCCATGTCGCGGCCCACCATGTCGCGGATGATCCGGTCTTCGGATATTTCGGCCTTGGTCAGGGTGGAGACGGCGGCACCATCGCGGATCACGGTGATCCGGTCGGCCACGCGGGAAATCTCGTTCAGCTTGTGGCTGATCATGATCTGCGTGACGCCCTGCGCCTTCAACTCCAGCATCAGGTCCAGCAAACGGTCCGCATCCGCCTCCTGCAAGGCGGCGGTCGGTTCGTCGAGGATCAACAGCCGCACGTTCTTCGACAGCGCCTTGGCGATCTCGATCAACTGCTGCTTGCCGACACCAAGCTTGCCGACCACCGCGCTTGGCGGCTCGTTCAGGCCCACGCGGCGCAAGAGAGCGCCCGTTTTCTGAAACGCCAGCGGCCACGAGATCACGCCTTTCGACGCCACCTCGTTGCCCATGAACAGGTTCTCGGCGATCGACAGCAAAGGGATCAGCGCAAGTTCCTGATGGATGATGATGATGCCCTTTTCCTCGCTGTCGTGGATGCGCCGGTTGCGCAGGGGCTGGCCGTCATAGATGATTTCGCCGTCGAAGCTGCCATGCGGATATACCCCCGACAGCACCTTCATCAGCGTCGATTTGCCGGCACCGTTTTCGCCGCAGATCGCATGGATTTCTCCGGCCTCAACCGTCAGGCTGACCCGGTCAAGCGCCTTCACGCCCGGGAAGACCATCGAGATCTCCCGCATTTCCAGAAGTGTCGACATCGCCCCTCCCGCAAGGAACCTGCCTGCGCGACAATGGCGCAGGCAGGCCCGTCCAGATCAGCTTACTTCAGCTGGTCAGCGGTATAGTAGCCCGAACCGACGAGGATTTCTTCGTAGTTCGACAGGTTCACCGACACCGGCTCCAACAGATACGACGGCACGACCTTGACGCCGTTGTTGTAGGTTTCGGTGTCGTTGATTTCCGGCTCGCCACCGGCAAGCACGGCGTCGACCATCTTCACGGTCACCTTGGCCAGTTCGCGGGTGTCCTTGAACACGGTCGAATACTGCTCGCCCGCGATCATCGACTTTACCGACGGGATTTCAGCATCCTGCCCGGTGACGATCGGCATCTTCATGTCGCCCGAACCGTAGCCGACGCCCTTCAGCGACGACAGGATGCCGATGGAAAGCCCGTCATATGGCGACAACGCGCCATGCAACTGCTTGTCGCCGTAGTTCGACGACAGCAGGTTGTCCATCCGCGCCTGCGCCACCGCGCCATCCCAGCGCAGCGTGCCGACCACGTCCATGCCGGTCTGACCCGACGGAATGGCGATATCGCCCGCGTCGATCATCGGCTGCAGCACGCTCATCGCGCCGTCGTAGAAGAAGAACGCGTTGTTGTCGTCGGGCGAGCCGCCGAACAGTTCCACATTCCACGGCTTCACGTCGCCAAAGCGCTCCTTCAGGCCGGCAACCAGCGATTCCGCCTGCTGCACGCCGACCTTGAAATTGTCGAAGGTCGCGTAATAGTCGACCGAGCCGCTGTCACGGATCAGGCGGTCATAGGCGATGATCTTGATGCCTTGCGCGGCGGCGTTGTCCAGCGCGTTCGACAGGGTGGTGCCGTCGATGGCCGCGATCACCAGCGCCTTGACGCCCGAGGTGATCATGTTCTCGATCTGGCTCAACTGCGTCGGGATATCATCCTCGGCATATTGCAGGTCGACGGTGTAGCCAGCCTCGGTGAACGCCTTCACCATCGACTCGCCGTCCGAAATCCAGCGCGACGAGGATTTGGTCGGCATCGCGATACCGACGGCTCCCTTGTCTTGGGCGAATGCGGGCAGCGCCGACAGGGCGGCGGTCGTACCGGCAAGGGCGATAAGCCCGCGGCGGGTCAAATTCATCTGTTTCCTCCCGATGAAATCTGGTGTTCCGCACTGAGCACACCTTGACGTCCGGTGCTCACGTACGCCGCGCAGATTGCGTCGAAGACATATATCTGTCAATTGTCGGTTACGATGCCAGACATGACGGAAGTGCCATGAATACTTCGGTTCAGCCCCTTGCCTCGCTGCTGCGCCAGTTGAAGCCTGTCCAGTTGCGGCTGCTGGCCGAGCTTAACAACAGTCAGGCGCTTGGGGTCGCGGCAGCCCGTGTCGGTGTCGCGCAGCCCGCCGCCTCGCGCCACCTGGCCGAGATGGAGGCGCTGCTTGGCCTTGCCCTGCACGAACGCCAGGGCCGCGGCCTGACCCTGACCCGCGTGGGCGAGGCGCTGGCCCGCCGCGCCGCCCGCATCCAGATCGAGCTTGCGGATGCCGCCCGCGACATTTCAGAAGCCGCCACCGGCCGTTCCGGCGTGGTGCGCGTGGGGGCGGTCACCGGCCCGGCCCTCAGCCTCGTGCTGCCCGCCCTGACCGAGTTCCAGCGGCTTTACCCGGAATTCCGCGCCGAGGTCACTGTCGCCACCTCCGTCCACCTCTGCGAACAGTTGCGCGCCGGGCAACTGGATTTCGCCCTCGCCCGCCTCAGCCCTGGCGAAACCCAGCTTGACGCCCGCCGCATCGCCGGAGAGCCGCTGTCGCTGGTGGTGCGGCGCGGTCATCCGCTTGTGGTGCTGCCGAACATCACCCTCGCCGACCTTCTGCGCTACGAATGGGTGATGGGCGATGACGAGACGCTCTTGACCCAGACCGTCATGGCCCGGCTTGCAGACCTGCACGCGCCCGCGCCGTTACGGCGCATTTCCACCTCGTCGTTCCTGTTCACCCTGGCTCTTCTGAACCAGACCGACGCCATTGCCCCGCTGGCCACGCCCGTCGCCACCAGCTTTTCCGGCAACCCTTCTGTGCCGTTCGTGACGCTTCCGCATGATCTTGGCATGACGGTTGCGCCGTTCAGCCTGGTGACCCGCGTTGGCGCACGCCTGACACCGTCAGCCCAGAGGCTGGCCGATGCGATCCTTGACATGGCCTGACGGCCGCCGTCAGGCCTGAAAGACCAACGCCGCCGACCAGAATGGCACGGTCGCATGTCCCATCCGCCACCTGGCTTGCCAGCAGGTCCGACAGATCAGCGTGGAAGGCTTCGGGACCGGCCACGGTGCGGCTCAGGTCGGTCACCTTGCAGGTCGTCGCAAGATGCTCGGCCAGCAGCCCGGCCAATCCCTCACCGGCACTGTCGCCCGCAATGGCAGGTCTCATGGGCCACCACGGCCCCTGCCACCTAATCGAATGTTGAAATCAGTTCGGGCTTCGAGACCTTGCCGAAGACCTCGCGAAACTGCGGCCAGGTGGTGTCGCCAAGGATCGGCGTCAACTTCCGGTAGGCATATTCCGCGTCCTGGGCATGCCTTGGATAAGCAAGGAAAATCAGGCTGATGTCATGCTTCACCGCAACCTCGATCAGGCTGGCAAGCTTGACCCGAAGAATGGTTTCCTGCGCGTCAGAGCGTGATGTCGACCACAATCCGCCCGCGACCTCTTCGCCATCCGGCGTTCCGGTTGTGGCGAGCTGAACCTTGATCCGGCTCTTTGCCGCGTCGGCACCGTTGCGGACGGGAACGATGATATGATCGATCCGAACGCCCCGGCTGACGATCTCGGACAGACGATCGCAAAGGTGGGGACTTTTCTGAAACCGTGGGCCGGCCACGTCAGACAGATCCCATTCAAAGCCGGCTCTTGCGATCTCGAAATAATGCGTTGTCCGGTCCGCCCCCTTGAAGCCGGTCTCAAATCCAAGCTCGGTCAGAAGCTGCATCAGAAACGATGTTCCCGTGCGTCCGGTTCCTGAAATGTAGACCTTGCCGACCTCGGGGGCCGATCGGTCGCGCCGGCCCAGCGCTGACATGACGCGCCTGAACATGCTCAGGTGTCTTTTCTAAGCCGCCGCAGCGTAAGCGTGTCGCGAACCTTGCGGAAGGTGCGGCTTTTCCAGCTTTTGCGCATGTTCGGCACACCGTGCGGCAGGCGGGCCTCTTCGGGAACCCCGACATGGGTCCAGCCCGATATGGTCGTTCCGGCGACGGCGCGGCGGGTGGCTTCCAGAAACCTGTGCCCATAGCGGCGGTCCGGCTCCAGATGGCACCCCTCGGCCCATTCGTTCCACGCGTTTATGAACAGTGGTCGGTTCTGGCCCGGAAACTCTTCAAGAGTTCGTCTTGCCGCCTCGGACAACCAGTATTCATAGTTCTCGGGCGTTCCGTTCATGATCACCGTGCCACTGGCGCCGCGCCGCGCGGTATTGTCCCAAGACGGAAAGACCCCCCTGAACACGCTGCGATCAGGCCCATAGCGATTGGCCAGATACATTTCCGCCACGTCCTTGTAGTCCGGGCAATAGCCGCTGTAGCGGTCGCGAAACCGGATGGCGTGGGAAAGATCCGGGGCTTTCATGTTGTGTGGAGGAAACTCCACGCCGGAATCAAAGCCGAATTGCGCATGGTCCCAGTTGCCATGCGTCAACGCGCAGGCCAAGTGCAATTGGCCAATCCCGACGCTTTCGCAGTAGTCACGCCACACTTGCAACGACCGGGCCGCATCTGGCAGGTGCTGCGGTCTGTAGACGATGACCAACGGTGCGCCATCAACGCGGATGTAGCGCGGGTCACGCAGGAACGGCTCAAGCGACTTGATGAATTCAAGATCATCCCCGTCGCGATACTTCTGGGCGATCAGGACTTCATGTTCCGCCGCATCCCACCGGCGTGTCCAGTTCTCGTTTGCCCAGCACAGACAGAAGGGCATGTCGCTTTCGGGGTCAGCCAGCATGTCGTTCAACGGACGTTCCAGAAGGCAATGCCCCGAGAACCAGTAGTAGTAGTAGCAAAAGCCGTGGATGCCATAGGATTTCGCCAGCGCAATCTGCGCGTGGCGCGCCTCGCGCAGCCGAAGGTCGTAAAACCCGAGGTCGGCGGGAAGATGCGGCTGATAATGACCATCGAAATGCGGGACAGCCTTGGTGACGTTGGTCCATTCGGTAAAGCCCTTGCCCCACCAAAGGTCATTTTCCGGGATCGGATGAAACTGCGGCAGATAGAACGCGATCAGGCGCAGATCGACCCCATCAGTCCGTGCGCCCACAGAGATTCCCTTCATTTTTTCAGCCCCAGCAGACGCCGAAGCGACCTTGAGCGCCGGGGGGGGGCGGAAATACGACGGGCACCATCCACCGTTGGCCGCGTGTCTCGGGTGCTATCAATGGGCAGTGATGCCATTGTCTTTTCCCAGAACGCAACCGTCGCCGGATCAGGTGGCACGACCTGCTGGGTCATGAGGTCGACAGCCGCTGCGGCACGTTCAACCGGCACCGCACGACTGACAACCTGATAGACATGCGCAAAGCGATTGCGCTGCAACGCGGCTTGCACCTCTGGCGGCATGGTACGCCAGCGATGCGCGAACTCGGTCATCTCGGGCGTTCGCACGACGAATTCAGCCTGCTCGATCACCAGTCCCTGCGACCGATAAAGCGCCTCGACATTCTTGATGCCGAAAAAGCGGATATGGGTCCGGTCCAGAAGTCCCCACGACCGATATTCAAAGTCTTCGTCGATCAGACACGCCGCAACCGCCGCGTGGCCGACATGGGGCAGCGACAGGATCACGCTGCCGGTGTCATTTAGCAGCGACTTCATTCCGCCCAGCACGGACCAGGGATCGTAGACATGCTCCAGCACGTCCGCTGCAATGACAAAGTCGAACTGGCCCTCACGGTCACGGACCATCTCGGCCCAGCCAGCCTGATTGAGATCGGCCAAAAACACAGCGCGTGCAAACGGCTCGAGGCGTTCGATCGCAGAGGGATCAATCTCCAGCGCGACAACATCGCAGCCCAGCGATCCCGACAGATGCCGCGTTATCGAACCCGGTCCCGCCCCGATCTCCAGCACACGGCTGCCGGGACGCACCATTCTCAGCACCCGGGCAGGTGCGACGTCGCTCGTCAGGTCGATGTCATACTCGTAAACGTGGCGCGAACTCGTACTCACATGACACCCTGAGTTGTAAACGTCGGTCACTCTTCCTGTGCAGGAACACAAAGACAAACGCAAGTCGCGGTGCCGGTCAACGACCGATGCCGACACTTCGGCGGGCAAACGCCTCTCCCTCGCTGGCCGCATCCCTCACCCGCGTGGGGCGAGCGTCACCTTGCGTCCGCAGGCCCCAGGATCGGTGCAACATGGTCCGTGGCAACAGTATTTGTCGGCCTTTAGCCTCGGTCCACAGCCCCCGTTGCCGGAAACGAATCGCATTATGGCGCTGGCTCGGCCTTTTGGCGTCATCAACAAGACCCAATCTCACGGTGAGTTAACGATCGCTTAACCACGCACAATCTTGGTCGCGGTCAGCGACAATGCATTGTCTTTTAGGACAGGTGCCAACGATCATCGTAGCGAGACCGAAGTCTGGATGGCATTAACCTCTACATGGCTTCCAGCGCTGCCAGACGGCGCTCAAGCAGTCGAGTTGGTCTTTAACGAGTGTAGGGTTGAAATGAAAAACGTGTTCCTGGGCGCAGCCCTTGCTGTCTGCGCGTCTGCTTCGGTAACGAGTGCAAGTCCCTTGTTTGGGTGCGAGCTAAAGAAGATCGTCGGGTCGAACGCCTACTATCGATCCGACGTGAGCTGCCAGTTCGGGGCCGGTGTGAAAGATGCCCGTGTCAAGGCATCCACACCGGCAGATCCCGAAGTGGAGACCCCGGCCGAAGAAACGCCGGTCAAGGTCATCGCCCCGGTCGAAACGCCCGATGAACCCGAGGTCGTGGACAACGAACCCCCGGTCACGGCAAATGACCCGGTCTACGAGGCACCCCAGCCCGCAGCCGAAGATGATGTATCGCAACCCGACGCTCCGATCGTGGACGAACAGGAAGACCCGGCCCCGACCAATCCGCCTGTCGTGGAAGAGCCCGCTCCCACCGACGAGGGTGTTGACGAGACAAAGCCGGACGCGCCGGCCCCCGAGGTCGAGAAACCCGTGAAGGACGCCGATCACGACAAGGGCCACGGCAACGACGCGGATGGCGTGGACGACGACAATCCGGCACAAACCAAAGGCGATGTGGGTCAAAACCCCGACAAGGATCCCGGCGAAGCTGACGCTGAAAAGCCGGCGCCCGAAAAAGACATGAAAGACGTGAAAGACGAAAAAGACGTGAAAGACGTGAAAGACGTGAAAGACGAAAAAGACAATAAGGACAATAAGGACAACAAGGACAAGAAGGACAAGTAAGGCCGCGACCGGGATTCCGATCAGACCAACATCAATCCCGGTAAAATCCTCCCAGAAACTGGTTTCAGAAATTCATTTCAACAATATTGACGGCGGCAGATCCATCTGCCGCCGTCTTCATATCCGGCAGGATCCTTCGTTGGCACCGGGCAACCTTTTTGCATGGCACGTTGCAGATCTTTCCAATGGCGCTGGCGTAAAATCAAGGGTGCCTGCCCCGGATCATTGTTGCGCGGCAAAGGGCTGTTCAATCCCGAAAGTCACAAGGCACTCGGCCCCATTGAGCCTGGCCTCGATCTCGAAGCATTCTGGACATTTCTTCACCGTCCACAATAAAGTCAGGCGTGGCACGCCGCAACGCGCACCCACGCCACACAGGCAACGAGGGCATATCTTGCAGGGCTGGGAATTCTGGTGCGTTGCCGTGCTGGTGGCGTTGATCGTGGGCTTTTCCAAAGGCGGCTGGTCGGCGATCGGCAACCTGAGTGTGCCACTGCTCAGCCTTACGGTTGACCCCCTCACCGCGGCGGGCCTGCTGCTGCCGGTCTACCTGATCAGCGACGGCTTCGGGCTTTGGGCCTATCGCCACTCCTACGACCGGCGGGTTCTGGCGATCATGGTTCCGGCCGGACTGCTTGGCATTGCGGTTGGCTGGGCGATCATTCCGTGGGTCAATGCGAACATCTCGGGCGGCGACAGGATCATCACGGGGCTGGTCGGCACCATCGGAATCATCTTTGCGATCTACATGTTGACCGGCCGTGGCAGCGCCGGCCCGGTTCGCAAACCCAAGGTCTTGCCCGGCCTGTTCTGGGGCAGCCTTGCCGGCTTCACCAGCTATATCAGTCACGCCGGCGCGCCCCCCTACCAGACGTTCGTCCAACCGTTGCGGCTTGATCGGCTAAGCTATGCCGGAACCACGACCATCCTTTTCGCCATCATCAATCTGGCGAAACTCGGCCCGTACTGGATGACCGGGCAGGTCAACCTTGGCAGCCTGGAAACGGCAGCCTATCTGCTGGTGCCGGCGGTCGTGGGTGTCTATGTCGGCAAAAGGACGGTCGGCATGGTCAGCGAAGCGACCTTCTACAAGGTCATAACCTGGGCCCTCCTGATTGTCGGGTTCGAACTTCTGGGCAAGGCGCTTCTGGGTGTCGATCCGATCCTTGGTTTCATCCAGACTGTCATTGGCCTTTGACGTCAGTCGGACAAAACCCCTGAAGCTGCGAACCCAAGGTTAACACGCTGATAAAAGCGCAATTTGCGCACCATCCACTTCGGCCAACACCTGGCGCAGCCCGGGTTTCCGTCACCCCTCGGGCTTTGCCCGCCAGATCCGCTCGGACGTGTCCTTTTCATATCCCAGATCAGAAAAGCTGGCGATTTCCAGAGACTGTCCCCACGGAGCATTGAAGTAGATCCAGTTGAAACCGGCCAGCGGTCCTTCGGTCACGGAATTGGGCCCGTCCAGAAATTCGATGCCCTGGGCGCGCAGTCTTTCTGCGGACGCAAAGACGTCTTCAACCTCGAAACACAGATGGGTTCCGCCAATTTCCGAATTGCGCCTTGGCCGCGCCGATTTATCCTCGCCGCTATATTCAAAAAGCTCGACATTGGTGCCGGCACCGCAGCGCAGGAAAACCAGATCTTTGATCCGCGTGTGCGCCGGGGTTCCCAGCCGCCGTTCCATGAACGCCTCGTCCACGTCGAACGCACCGGTGCGGAACACTTCGACCGCCCCGAACACCGCCTTGAAAAAGGCGATGCCTTCGTTGATGTCCGGCACCGTGATGCCGATGTGGTGCATGCCATAGACCCGCTCTGCCATGATCCGTCTCCTCCTTCATGGTGCTGTTTGTCGTGGATGATGTCCCCGGTCAGACCCGCTCCAGCGCGATGGCGATGCCCTGACCCACGCCGATGCACATGGTTGACAAGGATCTGCGCCCCCCGGTCAAAGCCAGTTGCAGCGCGGCGGTCCCGGTGATCCGCGCGCCGGACATGCCCAGCGGGTGGCCCAAGGCAATCGCCCCGCCGTTCGGGTTGACGCGGGCATCGTCATCGGGAACCCCCAGCGCGCGCAACGTGGCCAAACCTTGCGACGCAAACGCCTCGTTCAACTCGATCACGTCGAAATCGGCCTCGGCCAGCCCCAGCCGCGCCATCAGCCGTTCGCTGGCAGGTGCCGGGCCAAAGCCCATGATCCGCGGTGCGACCCCTGCCGTGGCCCCGCCCAGCACCCGCGCAAGCGGCGTCAGCCCATATCTCCGCGCCGCTGTCGCCGAAGCCAGGATCAGCGCGGCCGCCCCGTCATTGACCCCGCTTGCGTTGCCTGCGGTCACAGTCCCGCCCTTGCGGAACGGCGTGCCAAGTCTGGCCAACGCCTCCATCGTCGTTGCGCGCGGGTGTTCGTCGCGGTCCACCACCACCGCATCGCCCTTGCGCTGCGGGATGCTGACCGGAGTGATTTCCGCCGCCAGCCGCCCGTTGGCCTGCGCCGCCGATGCCTTGGCTTGCGAACGCAGCGCAAAGGCATCCTGATCGACGCGCGAAATGGCGAAATCCTCTGCCACGTTCTCGCCGGTTTCGGGCATGGACTCGACGCCGTATTGCGCCTTCATCAGCGGATTGACGAAGCGCCAGCCGATGGTGGTGTCATGGATCTCGGCATTGCGGCTGAACGCCGTGTCGGCCTTCGGCATCACAAATGGCGCGCGCGACATGCTTTCCACCCCGCCCGCGATCATCAGATCGGCCTCACCGGCCTTGATCTGCCGGGCGGCCACCAACACCGCATCCATCCCCGACCCGCACAGCCGGTTGATCGTTGTGCCGGTCACCGAAACCGGCAGGCCTGCCAGCAGGGCCGACATGCGCGCCACGTTGCGGTTATCCTCGCCCGCCTGATTGGCGCAGCCGAAGACGACATCATTCACCGCCGCCCAATCCACCTGCCGGTTGCGCGCCATCAGCGCGCGCAGCGGCACCGCCCCCAGATCATCGGCCCGGACCGAGGACAGGCTGCCGCCGAACCGGCCGATCGGCGTGCGGATATAGTCGCAGATGAAAACGTCGGTCATGTCAAAGCTCATTTCACAGTTCGGGCACGGCAAGGTCAGCCACCGGCCCGTCCAGATGCAGGATCGCACCGGTCATGGCTTGCAGCGCGTCATAGGTCAGGAAGGGCAGTTTTTCTCGCAGCACAAAGCGCCCCGCAATGATGTCGATGACCGCAAGGCTGGAATAGACCCGCGTCACGCAGCCAACCCCGGTCAGCGGCAGGGTGCAGCGTTCGAGGAGTTTGGGCTTGCCGTCCTTGGTGACATGGTCGGTCATCACCGCCACGCGCTTTGCCCCGTGGACAAGGTCCATCGCCCCACCGACCGCAGGCACGCCTTTCGGGCCGGTGGACCAGTTCGCCAGATCGCCGGTTTCGGCCACTTCGTAAGCGCCGAGGATCGCCACATCCAGAAGCCCGCCACGCACCATGGCAAAGCTGTCGGCGTGGTGGAAGAACGCCGTGCCGGGTTTCAGCGTGACCGCCTTCTTGCCGGCGTTGATCAGATCCCAGTCCTCGTGCCCCGGTGCGGGGGCCTGGCCAAAGCCGAGGATGCCGTTTTCGGTGTGAAAGATCGCCTCGCGTCCGGGCGGCTGGAATTTCGCCACCAGTTCGGGAAAGCCGATGCCAAGGTTGACATAGGCGCCATCGGCAATGTCCTGCGCCGCGCGCCACGCCATCTGCGTCGGGATCAGCTTCAAAGTCATGCCGCCACCTCTGGATAGCGGGCGTTGGCCCGGTTCAGGGCTTCTTCCTGCGCGGGGTTCGCCACTTCGACCAGCCCCTGCACGAAGATGCCGGGGGTGATCACCGCTTCGGGGTCGATCCCGCCGGGGGCGACAATGCGGCTGACCTGCACGATGGTCGTTGCCGCCGCCATGCACATCAGGGGCCCAAAGTTCCGCGCCGCCATCCGGTAGGTCAGGTTGCCCAGACGGTCGCCCAGATGCGCCTTGACCAGCGCGCAATCCGCCTTCAGCCAGCGCTCCTGAACATAAGGTCGCCCGTCGAACACCTCGACCGGTTTGCCGATTGCCAGATCGGTGCCGTAGCTGGTGGGCGTGAAGAACGCCGGAATACCCGCCCCCCCGGCGCGGATACGCTCAGCCAAAGTGCCTTGCGGCACCAGTTCCAACTCGATCTGCCCGGCAAGATAGCGTTCGGTGAATACCACCGGATCCGCGGATCGCGGGAAGGAGCAGATCAGCTTTGCCACCATGCCCGCCTCGATCAGCGCGGCAAGCCCGACGTGTCCGTTCCCGGCGTTGTTGTTGACCAGGGTCAGGCCGGTCGGGTGCCCTGTCGCGATGAACCGGTCGATCAGCGCGTGGATCAGTTCGATCGGTGCGCCCGATCCGCCAAAGCCGCCGATCATCACCGTCATGCCATCGCGGATGCCCGCAACCGCGGTGGCCAGATCGGGAAGTGTCTTGTCCATTCCGCGTCTTCCTATTTCAGCGCGATGTAGGTTTCGGGGTCCAGCATGGTCACCCGGATGGCGACATGGCTGCCCGTGGCGCCACCTGCCATTTCACGCAATCTGGCACAGACATCCAGCAGCACCGCGCGCGTGCGTTCCGGGCGGGGCATGACCTGCAGCTCGACATTGACCGGCGGCAGGCCGGGCATCGCCAGAACCGAGATCACGGCCATCTGGCAAGCGGGCCGGTCAACCGTCAGGCCCTGACACAGCATGTCCAGGATCGGACCCAGCGCGGCAGCCAACCTGTCGCGGCATGCCGGATAGATCGTTTCGTCCACATAGATCTTCACGTTCGGCATCTTGGCCCCTGATCTCCGCTGTCTTGTCGCCGCTGATCACGGATCAAACGGCAAGGCCACCTTCTGTCAGCAGATCCACGTTTTCCGGCCGCGGGGCCAGCTTGCCCGCCTCGATCTGCAGGGCAATCTCGACCACGCGCTGATTGACCGGCGCAGAACGGCCATGGGCGCGCAGGGTCTGCACGACCCATCCGTTCACCTCTTCCACCTCGGCCCGGCGGCCCTTGCGCCAATCCTGCAGCGATGTGGTCAACGTATCTTCCCGCGAGAAGGTCCGCAGCACCTCGTCAAGGATTTCATCGACATAGCGTTCGGGGTCATTGCTCATGCTGGGCGGCATCCCGATGATCGGCATGATCGTCGCCCCATCGGCCAAGGCCGCCTGCATCGCCTCATACCCGGCTTCGCGCATCACCTTCAGCATCCCGGGCGCGCGGGCGGCGTCGTTCAACGCGGTGTCGATGATGGCCGAGGGGATGAGTTCGGCGGCATTGACCACCAGCTTCATCCATTTGGCTGACCGGATGTCATCCGTCACCTCGACCCGGCCGGTGTGGCGCAAGAGGTCGGCCACGGCCTCGACGCGGTGCTGTTGCGCGGGGTCCAGCGCACCCATCGCGAACCAGGATTCGTCATGGTCGTTCTGGCGGTTGGTCACACCGGGCACCCACATGTTCGACGCAATCTCGATCACCGCGCCGATGGTGCGGTGGCGGCCGACGACGGCGGCGATGTCTTCATGCGTCATGCCGTTCTGCAGGCCGATCACAAAGCCATCTTCGGCCAGCACCGGCTTGATCAACTGGGTGGCCCAGGTCGTGTCATAGGCCTTGACCACCAGAAAGATCAGATCAAAGGGCTGCTTGATCTCGGCAATCTGGCACAGATGCAGGGCGGGGACACGGGCGGTGACCGTCCGGGTCGGAAAGTTCACCGTGATGCCACCCTCGCGGATCGCCTCGATATGGGCGGGCCACTGGTCGATGAAGGTGACATCCAGCCCCGCCAGCGCGAAATCCGCGGCGATGGATGACCCCTGGGCTCCGGTCCCCAGAAAGGCGATGCGGGGGCTTTTGTGATCCGGCGTCATGCTGCGGCCCGGTTCAGAACGAAATCAAAGGTCGAGCGCCACTTCGTCTCGCCCCCCGCCACAGGCTCGAACGGCGCGATCAGCGATTGCTTCACACCAAAGACCGCGTCCGATTGCAGGTAGTCGTCCCCCGCCACGAAGGTATGGGTGACGACCGTTTCAAAGCCCGTCCGGCTGACGATGAAGTGCATGTGCGCGGGGCGGTAGGGGTGGCGGCCGAGATGGCCCAGCATCTGCCCCACCGGGCCATCATCGGGAATCGGATAGGACACCGGCTTGATCCCCTTGAACCAGTAGCGCCCATCAGGCCCGGTGACGAACACACCCCGGTTGTTGTGGCGCGGCTGCACCCCCGGCTGCTGCACGTCGTAAAAACCGTCCTCATTGTCGGACCAGACGTCGATCCGCACCCCGTCCAGCGGATTGCCCTCCAGATCCGTCACGCGGCCCTCGAACAGGCAGGTCTCCCTGCCGCCATCCTGCGAGATATTGGTCCCCATCGGATATTCCGGCACGCCGTCCACATGGAACGGCCCCAGCACGGTGTTTTCCGTGGCGCCTGTCGGGCGGCGGTTGTTGATCGCATCGACCAGCATCGACACGCCCAGCACATCCGACAGAAGGATGTATTCCTGCCGGTTGCCATCGCAGATCTGTCCGGTGCGGGTGAGAAAGTCGATTGCCACCGCCCACTCCGCTTGCGTCAGTTCGACATCCTTGATGAAGGCATGCAGATGCGCCACCAGCCGCGCCATCACATGCGCCAGCCGCGGATCGGTGGCCTTGCCGATCCGTCCATTCACGGCCTCGACCGAATGGCTTTCGGTGAAATAGTCAATGGCTGCGTCTGCGGTCATGGTCTTGTCCTTTCAGGTCAGATCGGCACGGGTCAGATCGGCACGGGTCGGGAGCCAGCCCAGGCCGCCTCGAGCAGCGCGAGAATCCCGTCGCGCGTCACCTCGCGCGGGTTGGCGTAGGGGTTCTTCACGGCCAGATCAGCGACGCGGCCAAGGTCGTCGCGGCCTATGCCGAACTCGCGCAGCGCCTTTGGCGCGCCCAGCGATCTGGCCAGATCGTAAAGCCCGCCGCCCAGATCGCCGCCGAACAGCCGCGTCGCCGGTTGCAGCGCCTCGGCCGCCGCCACGGCGTTGAACGCCATCGTATGCGGCAAGAGGATGGCGTGGGTTTCGGCATGGGGCAGATCAAGCGCACCGCCCAGCGTGTGGCAAAGCTTGTGATGCAGCGCCATTGCAACCGAACCCAACACCGTGCCGCACAGCCACGAGCCATAGAGCGCCTCGCTGCGCGCGCCCAGATCGGCCGGGTCGCGGCAGATGCCGGGAAGCGAGCGTTGCAAGGCCGCAATCCCCTCCACCGCCATCATCGACGTCACGGGATTGGCGTCGGTGGCATAAAGCCCCTCAACCGCATGGGCCATCGCGTTCAGACCGCTGGCCACACTCATCGCCACGGGCAGGCCCAGCGTCAGTTCGGGATCGTAGATCACCGCCTCGGGCCGGATGCGCGGGTCGCGGCGGGTGGTCTTCACCCGGGCTTCCGTCTCGCCGAGGATATCGGTCGCTTCCGATCCGGCGTAGGTCGTCGCCACCACCAGATGCGGCGCGTCATTGCGCCAGGCAATCGCCTTGCCCAGCCCGATCGTCGATCCGCCGCCAAAAGATACAATGCAATCCGCGCCGCTGTCGGCATAGGCTTGCAGCGCGCGCGTCGTCACCTCCACCGGGGTATGCATCCGCGCCTCGGCAAAGATGCCCGCCGCCCTGGCACCGATCCGGGCGGCAAGTGCGCCTGCATCGTCTTTCTGGAACGCCGTCGCAAGGATCAGCGCGCGGCTGCCGCCGATTGCGTCAATCTCGTCGCTCACATGGCGCACCGCGCCCGCCCCGAACCGCACCCGCAGGGGCGCCGACTGATAGATGAATGCGGCCTTCATCATCAGGTGCCCGCTTGCCGCCGCGCTGTCGAATAGATCAGCGCCGCGGCCAGGATCAGCGCGCCCTGAAAGACATACTGGTAGGTCTGCGACAGCCCCAGGAAGGACACCGCGTTCAGCACCTCGGTCAACAGGACCGCACCCATCACCGTGCCGATGAAGGTTCCGCGTCCGCCCCGCAGGCTGGTGCCGCCCAGCACCACCGCCGTGATGCTGGCCAGCGTGTAATTCACCCCCTGCGCCGGATCGCCCACGCCGATCTGCACCATCAGCATGACCGCCCCCAGCGCCGTGAACAGCGACACCGCGATGTAGCCGCCGATGATCACGAGGTTGACGCGGATGCCCATCCGCCGTGCCGATTCCTCATGCGACCCCACGGCCCGGAACTGCCAGCCAAGGCGGCGCTTGCGCAGCACGTATTCGGCCAGCAGCGCCACGACCACCAGCACAAGAAACGCCACCGGCAAAGGCCCCAGCTTCCAGCCGATCGTATCCATCACCGCAAAATTGATATAGCCGCCCGGCCCGTCGCGCAGCACGAAACTCAGACCCTGCAAGCCGATATACATCGCCAGCGTCGCGGCAATCGGGGTGAAATTGGCAAAGCGGATCAGACAGCCATTGATCGTGCCGACCGCCAGAGCGGCCAGAAACATCAGCGCAAACCCCAGCGCGATGGTCTGCGCCGATTGCCCGTCATTGATGAAGAACGACGCGACAACCACCAGAAACCCGGCAAGTGGCCCCACCGAAAGATCAATGCCGCCCATCAGCAGGGCAACGGTCTGGCCAAGGGCAATGAACCCCAGCGCCGTTGCCAGCAGCAGGATGTTCGAGATGTTGAAGGCCGACAGGTAATTCGCATTCTGCCCAAAGACATAAAGCCCCAGCAGCACCACCACCGCAGCCAGCGGCACCACGGTGGCATTGTCGCTCTGGATGAACTGGCGCAGCCCGCTGGCAGCGGATTTCGCGGCCTTCGTCGCCTCGCCCACACCCGCCACATGCGATTGCGCCTTGACCGCAGCCGCGACGATGCGGCCTTCCGTGACATCCTCGCCGCGCAGGGTTTCGGCGACTCGCCCCCGCGACATCACGATCACCACGTCGCACAGGCCCTCCAGCTCGGCCGCGTCCGACGAATTCACGATCACCGGCGTGCCGGATTGCGACACCTCGCGCAGGATGCGGTAGATCTCGAACCGCGCGCCGACATCCACGCCCTGCGTCGGCTCATCCGCAAGGATGAAACCGGGGCGCGACATCAGCGCCCGCGCCATCACCACCTTCTGCTGGTTGCCGCCCGACAGCGACAGGATGCCTGTATCCAGCCCCGGCGTCTTGACCGAGAGCGATCCGAACACACGGCTCACCTCGCCAAGCTCTTTCCGGCGGCTGAGGATGCCCAGAGTGCTGAACTGATCCAGCGCCGAGAAGGTCGCATTCTCGCGCACCGTCAGGTCGGCGATGATCCCCTCTTCGTGGCGATCCGACGGCATGTAGGCCGATTTTGCTTTCACCTCGGCGGCGGAAAGCGGGACGCCTTTCAGACGCACGTCGCCCTTCCAGGGTTCCAGCCCGGCAAGCGCGCGCATCACGCCCGACTGGCCGTTGCCTTCAACCCCGGCGATGCCGATGATCTGCCCGCGCCCGATGGCGAAGTTGATATCGTGGAACTTGCGGCCCGACAGACCGTTGACGATGAAATTGGTTTCGGGGTTCGCGTCGTCCGACTTTGGCGGGAAGGCCGACGCCAGACTGCGCCCCACGATCATGGCAAGCAGATCGTCGTCGGTCACATCGCGCACCAGCGCGCCACCGGCATACTGGCCGTCGCGCAGCACCGTCACGCGGTGGGCGATCTGGCGCAGCTCTGCCAGCCGGTGGGTGATGTAGATCACGGCTGTGCCCTGCGCCACGATGCTGCGGATCCGGGCGAACAGCATTTCGGTCGCGTCCTGATCCAGCGCAGCCGTCGGCTCGTCCAGGATCAGCACGGGGGGCCGGGTGGCCAGCGCCTTGGCAATCTCCAGCAGGTGCTTCTGCGCCACGGTCAGACTGTCGGCCCGCGCGTTCAAGGGGACATGCAATCCCACATCGTCCAGCATGGCGCGGGCAATCTCGGCCGGGTTGCCCGCGGCAAAAACGCGGTCAGGCAGCGCCACCCGCAGGTTTTCCAGCACCGAAAGGTCATCCAGCACCGCCGGATGCTGATAGGAAACCGACACGCCCAAGGCAGCAGCGCGTTCCGGCGTCATCGGAGAGATGACTTCGCCATTGAATTCGATCACGCCGCTTTCGGGCTGCAAGACACCCGAGATGATGTTCATCAACGTGGATTTGCCCGCGCCGTTTTCGCCCAGAATGGCGTGAACCTCGCCCGGATGGATATCCACCGACACGTCAGACAGCGCCACGACGCCGGAAAACACCTTGGTGATGTTGGACAGCCGGATCGTCGGCGCGGCCTCGGGCGCGCTGTTCAACGGTTCCGTTTCCACGAGTTTCATCACTGCAACCTTGGCCATATTACGTCCTGCCATCCCTGCGGGAAGTTGGAAGGGTGCGGCCCCGGACATCTGCCCGGGGCCGCGACCAGATCACTGGCCGACAGCTTTCGCCTGCGCGTCATCCGCCATTTCCGCCGACAGGTAGATCGAGCCGGGCAGATCGGGGCGGCAGGTCACCGGGTTCGGCGTGCCCGAGACCGAGTTTTCAAAGACCGGAGCCTTGAAGATCTCGTCGGTCGGCGGGGTGCCCCCGGTGGCCAGCGCGACCGCCCACTGCACGGCCAGCCGGACGTTGTCGTTGCCGGTGGCGACGGTGAACAGTTTGAAGTCGGGGTTGGCGTCCTTGTTCTGCTCCCAGAAGCACGACAGCGAGTTGCCGTCCGACGTGGCCAAGGCCGGGATCGACCGGCCGAATTCGGCGAACACCGGCAGCGCGCCCACCAGCGACGGGCCGAAGTCCGACACGATCACGTCGATCTTGTCGTTCTTGGCGATCTCGGCCGACAGCACCTGCTGGGTCAGCGACGGGTCCCAGTTGGTGACGGCAAAGGGTTCGGGGTTGATGAAGACATACTTGGCATCCAGCACCGACTTCATGCCGGCCAGTTCATCAATGCCCTGGCTGTTGCCGGCCGGGCCGCTGAGGAACAGAAGATTGCCGCCTTCGGGCAGGATTTCCTTGATCCAGTTGCCCCAGCTTACGCCATCCTCGAAGAACGACGACCCGATGAACTTGGCGTAGTTCACGCCAGCCTCGCCGCCCACGTTCACCCGGTAGGGCACCACGATGGTGCCTGCGCGGTGCGCGTTGGTCAGCGCCGGCAGAACCGCGGGGCCAGCGTCACCGAACACCACCATCGCGTTGATCCCGCGCGCGGCCATCGAGTTGATGTCCGAAATGGCCTTCTGGGTGTCGCCCTGACCGTCAGCATATTCGTACTGGGTGATGCTGGGGCACTTGGCGGCCTCTTCCGCACCCGACGCCGTGGTGACCAGACGCCAGCTATTGCCGCCAAAGCCGTCCAAGAGCGCCAGCGACGCCTCGTTCGGCCCGCACCAGGACGGGGTTTCCGCCAGTGCCGTGGTGGCAGCAAACCCCATGGTCAGTGTCGCCACCGCACAGGCGGCGGTCATCGTCTTTGCCTTAAACATTGTCCGTTTCCTCCATTTTGGACTTTAGTGCACGTTTGGTTGCCGCCTGTTTCCAGCGCAGCGAATAGACGCCGATCCCGAACACCAGTGCCAAGGCCTGGATGATCGTCTGGGCCGAAAAGGGCACCCCGACCGCCAGCGCAAACTGGCTGAGCTGGTTCAGGAAGAACGCGGCGATCACGGTCGAGATGGGAAACCCGCGCCCGCCCAGAAGCGACGTTCCCGCCAGCACCACCACCGCCACCGAGGGCAGCAGCAGGCTGTCGCCCTGAAAGGCGGTGGGTTCCCGGGTGATCCCCGAAATCAGGATGCCCGCCACACAATAGTGAAGCTGGGCAAAGACATAGGCCATCGCCTGATAAAGCTGCACCTTCAGGCCGGCCGCATGGGCCGCAGCCGGGTTGGCACCAATCGCCTCGAACCGCCGCCCGATCACGGTCTTTTTCAGCACGAAGCTGACGATCAGCATGATGACCAGCGCGAACAGAACCGAATTCGGGATGCCAAGGGTCTTGCCACCCGCAATCTGCGCCATCAGCGGTGTGGTGATCCGTGGCACCCCGCCCGACACCGCAAACACCGCGCCGTAAAGCAGCGCATTCATCCCGATGGTGGCCACGATGGCATTCAGCCGCAGCACCCCCACAAGAATGCCGTTCACCACCCCTGCGACCACCGCACAAGCCAGGGCAAAGGCGATGGACGAAAACAGTTGCGCGTCACTGCCACCCGACATGTGCGTGGTGATCACCACCGCCAGCGACACGCCCCCCGCCAGCGACAGGTCAAACCCGCCCTGCTGCACGACCAGCATCTGCCCAAGGCCCACGATCGCGATGATCGCGGCGAAGGGCAGGCTGCCCGCAAGACCGCCCGCGGAAATCGCCGACGGCGCGAAGATCGCGCAGACCACGATCAGCATCAGCGTCGAGATCACCACCGTCACGAAACCGCGCGCGGGTTTCAGGGATCGCAGTTCAAACGCAAGGCCGCCCTGCCCCGCAGTCTGTTGGTAGTTTGCCATGATCCCTCCTCCCCCCGTTTGCGCGCCAAGGCGTCAGGTGATTTCCAGCGTGATCTTCACCGCCTTGGTCGGATCTTTGCCGAGGTCAAAGGCCGTGATCGCATCGTCCAGCGCAAAGCTGTGGGTCTGGATCGGCGACAGGTCGATCCCGGTGCGCTCCAGAAACCGGATCGCCGCTGGCCACACACCGGGCGACCCGATGCAGCCCCGCACCGTCAGATCCTTGATCTGGATCTTGCCCAGTTCGACCGGGATCTGTCGGCCGATGCTGATCCCCACCATCGACACAAAGCCCTCGGGCCGGGCATAGTCGAACACGTTGGCCAGCGATGATGGATGCCCCGCCGCCTCGATCACCAGATCGGCGCCGCCCTTGGTCATCTCGGTCACCGCCTCGACCGGGTTTCCGGCCGAAGGGTCAACCGTGCCCACCGCGCCCAGCTTCATCGCGATGTCGCGCCGCAGCGGCACCGGATCGACCACGATCACCTGCGCGCCCATCCCGATGGCCGCCGCCGCCGAGACAAGACCGATGGTCCCGCCGCCCGAGACAACCACCGTCTGCGACGCATCCACCCCGCCATGCCGCAGCACCGCGTAGTAGCCACAGGTAAACGGCTCGATCAGCGCGCCCTTGGCGTCATCCACCCCGTCGGGCAGCTTGTGCAGCCATTCGGGCCGCGCGGCAAAGAACTCGCGGTTGGCGCCGTCCATCGAAAAGCCGAAGTGGTGGATGCGCTCGGGCGTGCGGATCACACATTCCCCCACCACCCGATCGCCGCGCACGAGCCCCTTGACGTTGCGACCGACCTCGACCACCTCGCCCACCCATTCATGGCCGGGGGTGACAGGGTAGGAAATCGGGATGATGTAGTTGCCCGACAAAAGCTCGTAATCCGAATGGCAGATCCCCACCCGGCGCGACCGGACCATCACCTCATTGTCACCGATGCTCGGCATCTGGATGTCGGTGACGACGGGCTTGTTCGGTTGATCGAAAATCAGCGCTTTCATCAGGGTCTCCGTCAGGATGCGGGCGGGTTGCGAGGTTCAGGCCACGGTTTCGATGCGGCCGCTCTTGGCCGAGGCGAAGACCGCCTCCAAAAGCGCGATAGTGTTCACCAGATGATCGGCGGTGATCGGATAGTCGCCACCGCGCACGGCACGGGCAAAGGCGACCAGATTGTCCTTCACCGGTTCGGCCTTGCCGACTTCGCGGGTGACGATCGGCCCGCCCGCCATCGCCGAGGTGACGATCCAGCCATCCGGCGCCTCGACATGCGCCTTGTCGCGGATGTCGATCCAGCCCTTCGATCCGAACACCGCAAAGCGCGAGATGAACGGGTTGGCCAGCGAGGCCGATACATAAGACGTGCCGCCGCCCTTGAACTTGACGAAAGCCGCCACCGTGTCACCCTGCGGCAGGTCCGACGACAACTGCTCGCAGATGCACAGCACGCTCTCCGCCGCGCCCAGCAACCGCACCGACAGGTCCAAGAGGTGAATGCCCGTCGCCGTCATGCCGCCCGCCGGGGCCTGATCGGCCTTCAGCCGCCAGTTGTCACGGGCCAGCGTCAGGAACTTGTCATGGCTGAAATTCGCCTCGATCTGGTGGATGCGGCCAAGCGTTCCGGCATCGGCCATCGCCAGCATATCGGCCACCGGCGGTTCAAAGCGGCGCTCATGCCCCATGCCCAGCACCAGCCCGGCATTGCGGCACAAGGCGACCGAGCGTTCCGCCTCGGCCTTGGTCAGGGCCAGCGGCTTTTCGCAGAAGATGTGCTTGCCCACCCCGACTGCGGCCGCGATCTGTGCGGTATGCAGCGAATGGGGCGTCGCCAGCACCACCGCCTCGACCGCCGGGTCTTTCAAGACGTCGCCATAGTCCGCCGAAAGCGCAATGCCCTTGTCGGCGCAAAGCTGGCGCACCGACTCCACGTTCGGCTCCACCGCGCGCACCACCTGGATGTCCTCAGGCGCCGATTGCAGGACCGAGAGCATCTTCTGCCCCCACCAGCCCATGCCCACGAGGGCGATCCTGACCGGATTGCTGTTCGAAGCGGGGGCCATCAGCGATTGTCCACCCGCTTGGAGAACGGTCGGATCGACACGGTTTTCCACAAACCCGCCTTGGCGAAGGGGTCATTGCTGTTGAACGCCTCGACGGCGGCAAGGCTGTCCGCCTCAAGCACAAAACAGCTTCCGATCATCGTCTGCCCGTCATCGGCCAGAAGCGGCCCCGAGATCACGGTTTTCACTGGCGCGGTCGCCAGATAGGCCTTGTGCGCCTCGTAATTCGCCAGCCGCTTTTCAACGGCGCCGTCATGGTCCAGGCAGTGGACAACATAGTGCATGGCTGTCTCCTCAGGCCGGGATGATGCGACGCGCGCGCAGTTCGTCGAACACGTCGGTGAAACTGCTGCGGGTGGATTGATAGGCATCGAACCCCAGCGTCCGGCTGTTGGTCATGTCGGTGAAACATTCCAGCGTGCGCCCCAGATCGGCATCGCTGTGCCACCACGAGGCCAGCCTGTTCACCGGAATGTCCTGCAAGCCATGCTTGGCCACGATCTCGGACCAGACGGTTTGCGCATCCGCCATCTGGCCTTCCAGCGGCGTCGGCTGGCCCGGATAGGGGGCGGCCGCGATCCCGAAATAATCGGCGATCTGCTGCCAGAGCCAGGTCCAGCGGAACACATCGCCGTTCGAGGTGTTGAACGGCATGTTCGCAGCCGCAGGCGTCGTGGCCGCCCACAACAACTGCTTGGCCAACAGGCGCGCGTCGGTCACGTCAGTCACGGCGTTCAACTGCTCGGGGCTGCCGGGATAGACGAAGGGCCGCCCGGTATGCTTGCAGATGCTGGCATAGACCGCCAGCGTCACCGCCATGTTCATCGCATTGCCGATGACAAAGCCGATCATCGTATGCGGGCGATGCACCGACCAGGTGAAACCGCGCTTTTCCGCCATCTCGAACAGCACGTCTTCCTGTGCGTAATAGAAGTTCAGGCCGGGCAGACGCGGGCTCGATTCCAGAAACGGGGTGTAGGGCTTGACGCGTGCATAGTCGTCGAACGACCCGAGGTAGTGCTTGAGGCCCGTCACCAGCGCCGCGTGCCGGATCGGCGCATCGGCCAGCCCGTCAAACAGGTTGCGGATCATCAGCGCGTTGACGCGGACATTCTCGGCCTCGTTCGCCTGCCGCGACCAGGTGCAGAAGAACACATGCGTCACGTCCCCCGCCGCTTGCAGCGCCGCCGCCGTGGCCGCCGCGTCTTGCAGGTCAGCCGCGATGTGGCGGTCGGAAAACTCCAGATCCGCCGCAGCGCGCGACAGCGTCACAACCGTCCAGCCCTGTTCCTTCAGAAGCCTGCCCGCGTAGCTGCCAGACAGCCCCGTGGCACCGACGATAAGAGCGACGTTGTTTTCAGCCATGGTTCCTGGTCTTTCTGTTTGTTGGTCCAATGGTCAGGTCGTGACCAAAATCTTCAAATGCTGGCCTGCGGGATCAAGCAGCGCCTCGAACCCCTTGGCGACCACATCGGCCGCGTCGATGCGGGCGGTGATCACCTTTTCCACCGGGAAGGTGCCTGCCGCGATCATCCGGGCAATGCGCGGCCAGATCTGCGTCGGGTAGCACCAGGTCGCCTCAACCGTGATGTCCTTCAGCGCCCAAAGCATCGCGTCAATGCTGGCGGGCTTCATGTGCAGCCCCACCTGCACGACGCGGCCCTGCCGCCGCACCGCCTGCACGCAGGCGTTCAGCGAAGCCTCCAGCCCGACACATTCCAGCGCCACGTCAACGCCCACGCCTTCCTCGGTCAGGTCGCCCACGATCTGCGCCAGCGTGCCGTCGCGCGGGTCGACGACATGGGCGTAAGGCGCGATCTCGGCGATGATGCGTCGGCGGTTCGGGTTCGGCTCGGACACGATGATGGTCGCGGCCCCCGCCGCCTTGGCCGCAAGGATGGTCAGCGCCCCGATCGGCCCGGCACCGGATACCAGCACCGTCGAGCCCGCCGTGATGCCACCCCGATCCACCCCGTACAGCGCGACCGCCGCAGGCTCGATCATCGCGGCCTGATCGTCGGTGATCCCGTCCGGAACCGGCTGGGCGTTGTAATCCTTCACAACAGCCTTTTCCGCCATGCCGCCCCAGGCCCAGCTCAGGCCAACGCAGCCCATCTTCGGCGACAGGTGATAAAGCCCCCGCTTGCCGTAATAGTCATTGCGCGGCGACAAGAGCGGCTGGATCGAGATCCGGTCCCCCGCCTTCACATGGCTGACCGCGCCCCCCACCGCCAGAACCCGGGCGGAAAACTCATGCCCCAGGATCTGCGGGTTGCTGGCCCCGGTAAACACATGCGGCTCTTTCGGCGTCACGATCGGCCCGGCGATGTATTCGTGCAGGTCGGTGCCGCAGATGCCGGTGACGGCAGGCGCGATCAGCACGTCATCAGGCGCAAGCTGCCCTGACGGCTCTGCGACGTCCTCCACCCTGATGTCCTTGGCCCCGTGGAACCGAACTGCTCTCATCGTGTCGTCCTCCCTCCGACCCGTGGCCACCGCCACGGCAACCGTCATTTCCACCACAGCCAGCCGACAAGCACCGGGCAAGACCAGCTTTGCCCCACAACCCGGTTCGGGCTGTCCACTTGCAGCGACCACAACGGCGATGACTCACTCCCGCCTTGATCGTTAGCAAATCCCCGACGGTCGGTCTGATGAAATTTAGCCGATCCGAATAAATTACCCCAACCACCACCGCTTCGGCGATTTACAGTCGGTGGCGGAGCGAGGGGTGGAATTCGGCATGCAGGCGAACTTGGCAGAAACGACGCGCGCGCAATCGGGTGGTCGGGGAATCGGTTGGATCGGCGCTGGCAAGATGGGCGCGCCGATGATCCGCAACCTGCTGGCAGCCGGAACCACGGTCGCCGTGACCGAACCGGATACACAGGTCGTATCCGATCTTCTGCGCGCCGGTGCGGTCAGCGCAGGCACGCTTGATCGGCACAGCCAGAACGGCATCGTCTTTGCCACCCTGCCCAACGACACCGTCCTGCGCGAGGTCGTGCTGGGCGCGCCCGGCACAACCGGTCTCATCCATCACATGGCGCGCGGCTCGATCTTCGTCGAGATGAGCACCGTATCGCCCGAATGTTCGGCCGAAATCGCCACCGCGCTCAACGATTGCGGGATCTCCTACCTGCGCGCTCCCCTTTCCGGCAGCACCGCCCTTGCCGAAAAGGCCGCGCTTACGGTGCTTGCCTCGGGCGATGAACAGGCGTGGGCCACCGTCCTGCCGACCATCCGGTTGCTGTCGGCACGTCAATTCTACCTTGGCTCGGGCGAAGAGGCCCGCTACATGAAACTGGTGATCAACACCCTCGTCGGCGCCAGTTCCGCCATTCTGGCCGAGGCCGTGGCGCTGGGCGAAAGTGGCGGTCTGTCGCGCACCAGCATGATGGATGTGATCTGCGAAAGCGCCGTCGCCTCGCCCCTGTTCAAATACAAGACCGACGCGGTGGTGTCTGGCGACTATGCGCCGGCTTTCACCATCGCGCAGATGATCAAGGATTTCAGCCTGATCAGCGATGCGGGACGCGCCAATGGCGTGCCCTTGCTGACAACCGGGCTGATCCTTGAACTTTATCGTGCCGCCGCCAATTCGGGCTTGCGAGATCAGGATTTCTTCGCTTTGGTGAAATGGCAGGCCGACATCTCCGCCTAGCAGGGTTCCGTCCGTGCAACAGATGACCGCTTCCACCGCCACTGGCACCGCTCCCGCCTCCGAGCTGACCAGCCACGAGCTTTCGCGCATCGTCGATTTCCTGCGCAAGTTGCGCGCGCCTTTTGACACCGGCGTGCCAGGGGCGACAAAGGACGTCTTCTGGAACATCGTTCTGGAGCTTGTCGATGCCCACCTGCACCGCCGGCCCATCGACAAGTCCGGCTTGGTGACGCTGGCCGGCGTGCCTTACAGCACCGGCAACCGGATGATCACCAGGATGATCGCCGACAACCAGATCCGTCAGGTGCCACGCGGCGGCGGGCTCAAGACCCACTTTCTTGAACCGACCGATACCCTGCTGCACAGCTTCATGGACTACGCCACCCATGTGAAGGGCCACCTGGCCAAGACCTTCGGCCTGCGCAAGGGCACCGAGGCGAACGAATACTACTTTGGCGGCAGCTACTTTGCCGCGCAGATCATCTCTCCCGTCCGGGGCGACGATATTGCCGTCAAGGTGCCGGGCGACATCCGCTTCCTCTTGAACGACGACAACTACTTCTCCGCCATGCGCAACATGTGGTCGGACTTCCGCAACGACCTCAGCCGCAAGAGCAGCTTTCAGTTGCACCGGCTGCCCGACCTTTACACCAACGCCCACAAGGCCTTCGACGCGCCGATACCGGAGCATGATGTCGTCGCCCTCAACATGCCCTGGCTTGGCGAATTCGCCGAAAAGGGCTGCCTGGCCCCCTTGGATGAACTGCTGAACGACGCCGCGATCAACCCGCTGGATTTCCATCCTTCGGTCTGGGGCACCGGCAACTGGAAGGGCACGCAATACGGCATCCCGCTTTACTGCACGATCGAGATTCTGGCCGCGCGCCGCGACCTGTTCGAAGACCGCAGCCTGACCTATCCCCGCACCTTCGATGAAACCATCGCCGCCGCCCGCGCCCTGCACCGCCCCGCAAACGAATTCTACGGCATTGCCTGGAACGGTCAGCGCGGCATGCCCATCGCCAATTCCTTCATGTTCTTTCTGGCCGCCTGCCAGAAGACCATCATCGACATCCCGATGCACAACCGGGAAAGCTGGACCTTCGACCGGTTTGAAAAGCTCAAACTGCAGATCAACACCGACGACTCGGTCGATGTGATCGAATACATGAAACAACTGGCCGAGGTTTCGCCGCCAGACATCGCCAAGGTGGATTGGGAACGCGGGCTCAGCTATTTCATGTATGGCCAGGTCGGGCTGGCCTATTGCTGGACAATGCGCGCCGCCCGGTTCGAACATGAACTCAGCTCGCAAGTGGCGCGCCGGGTGGCCTATCTTCCGCCACCGTCCCGCAGGATGCATCAGGTCGCGGCACCCGTCGGCGGCTTCCTGATGACCATTCCCGCCCGCGTCCCACCGGCCCGGCAACGCCAGATCATGAATGCCCTCGCCTGGATGGTTTCCCCCGAGGCGATGAAGGCGCATGTCAAGAACGGCTTTCCGGTAGCGCCGCGCTTTTCGGTCTGCGCAGACCCCGAAGCGCTGGCCTCCTCGCCAATCGTCAGCATGGTCGATCAACTGGCCCGCCGGAACCAACTCGTCACCTGGGCGCGGCCGCCGATCAAGGAATTCAGCTATATAGAAACCGTCCTCGGCACCGAAGTTCACGACGCGGTCTTCAACGGCAAGCAACCGCGTCAGGCCCTGCGCGACGCCGAAAATCGCATCTATGGCGAACTTTACCACAAGTAACGCAGGCGCCGCCAAGAAAGCGACCAGCCGGCTTTGTGCGCCCCATCGGAAACTGCCGCGTCTCGAAGCGCGCCACAGGAGACAGATGGGCCGCCAGATGCCTGGATCGCGGTAGCTGATCTGACCATGTCGCCCGCGCCTGACCAACTGCGGCCTCGATGCCTTCCGCAGCAGGGTCGGCTTCAATGCCTGAAAGGCTGCCGCAACGCCGGACCAGTTTTCGGCAGCAAGTTCGCGCAGGCGTTGCTCAAAGCCATTCACGCAGGCCGGGTCAGGCGACGACTGCTTCACCTTCAGCGTCGGTTCGACCGGAAGCAGGCTCAGGATGATGCTTGCCTGACCGCCATGACGGATGAACTGGCCGAAACTGACAATGAACCTATGGCTTCCCCTTCAGGTTGCGGGGAACCTGAATCAGATCGGGTGGAAAATCGTCAACCGCGCGTTCGGTGCCACAGAAGGTTCGACCGGAGCGCGTTGGCGGAGGGAACGCGACTACGGTCGAACCTTCTCTGAGCCCAGAGTGGTCGGCAGCGTGGCTGCTTTAGGATCAGAATCAGAGCTCATTGATTCATCCGCGGAAGATCGTGCGGCAGCCGCCGGGGGGACCGCGCCACCACCTTCCGCGCGATCCCGATGCAGGGCCGCCCGGCCAAGGAACATCAGCGTGACGGGTGTCGTCACCATGACGCAGATGCCGATGACCAGCTCGTGTACGAACACCCGATCCTGCACCCATGACCAAGTCAGAAGCGAGGCCAACAGAATGGCCGCCGTGCCCCAGCTTGTGCCCAGCGTCGGGGCATGGATGCGATCGTAGAAGCTTTTCAGGTGAATGAGGCCGAAGGCCCCCAGAAGTGTCAGGGTGCTTCCCAGGACAAGAAAGAAGGCGACCAGCGCCATCAGCCATGGCGGAAGGCTGTCCAGCGCGGTCATTCGATCACCTCGCCGCGCAGAAGAAATTTGGCCAAAGACACCGTGCCTACAAAGCCGCCGATGGCGATCACCAGCGCGGCTTCGAACAGAAAGGGAGTGCCCAGACGCATGCCGGTGACGATGAAGAGAAGCATTGTCGCGATGTAGAGCGCATCAAGGCCAAGCACCCGGTCCTGCGCCCGCGGTCCGACGGCAATCCGGTACGCGGCCAGACAGGCCGCAAGGCCAAGGGCAATCTGTGCCCATGTCAGGGCCAGCCACAGGACTGTGGTCATGCGAAAGCCTCCATCAGCAGGGCTTCGTAACGGTCGCGGATCAGAACGCGCCATTCCTCTTCGTCGATCATGTCGAACACATGCAGGAGCAGCGTCCCGGCCTCGCGGTCATGTTCCAGCCAGGCGGTGCCGGGCGTGGCTGTCAGGATGATCGCCAGCAGGGCCAGCGGCACCGGATCGCGCAGCCGCAAAGGGATCACAACGAAGGCCGAGGTGCGCGCGCCGTGGCGGCCATTGGTCAGCATCAGCTGCGCCACCGCCCAGTTCGATCTGACGATATCGACCGACACGATAGCGACCAGCCGGAACAGTGCTGACCACGATCGGATGCGCGGCGTCTCGGGCTCGATCCGCGCCAGCGACAGCCCGGCCAGTACCGCGATGGCCGATCCCAGCACCAGATGCCCCAGCGAGAACCGCGTAAGCAAGAGCCACATCAGGATCAGGGCCGCTGTCAGCAATGGATGGGGAAGGAGGCGCCTCAATCGCTGGCCTCCCCTTCCGCCGCGCGGGGAGCACCCAGCACGCCCTCGGCATAGATCGAGGGCTGCAACACCGCCTCGGCGGTATCGCGCATATAGCCCAAGGTGACATCGGCCTTGATCGTCAGAACGATCAGAAGGGCGATCAGCGCGACAACAGGCGCGATTTCGAGCGCAAGAACTTTGGGAGGTTCACCCTCGGTGGCCCAGAAGGTCTGGATGCCCACCCGCACCAGCCCGACCAGAGTGGCAAAGCCCGACAGGATCAAGAGCGCGACAAAGGCCCAGGACAGAGCCGGCGTTTCCGCGCCCTCGGCCAGCAGCCCCTGAAGAATGCCGATCTTGCCGATGAAGCCCGACAGCGGCGGAAGCCCGGCCAGGGCGATCACGCAGGCCCCGAAGGACAGGCCCAGCACGGTGAGCGTGCCGGGGATGGCCAGCCCCACCTCGGGCTGTCGGTCCTCTTCGCGTTCATCAAGACCATAGGCATCGGCGGTCAACGCCAGAAGGGCGGCGATGCCACCATCTTCGCGGCTCATTGGCTCAATCAACAGGAACAGCGCACTGATCGCCAGGGTGGACGACAGCAGGTAGAACAGGGCCGCCGCAAGGATCTGCGCGCCACCTCCCGCCAGCACGAAACCCCCAACCGCCAACACCGTGCCGGAGGACACCAGCACCAGATGCGCCGCCATTCGGCCAAGGCCTTGCGAGGCCAGCACGCCAAGAAAGCCGAAAACGACCGTCGCCATGCCGCCCGCGATCATTACCTCAGCGCCAAACCCGGCCGAGGCCCCCGCGCCAGCACCAAACAACAGAAGGGAGAGCCGCAGGATCACATAGACCCCGACCTTGGTCATGATGGCAAACATCGCCGCCACCGGCGCCGCCCCCGCCATGTAGGCCGTGGGCAGCCAGAAGGACATCGGCCAGATCCCGGCCTTGATCAGGAAGGCGAGCGCCATGATTGCGGCGCCCGCATGGAACATCGGGCGTTGCGCCTCGGGCAGGACGGGCACCATCATCGACAGTTGCGCCATGTTCAGCGTGCCAGTCGCGCCGTAGACAAGGCTCACCCCGACCAGAAACAGGAGCGAGCCGGTCAGGTTGATGGCGATGTAATGAAGGCCGCCTCGGACTCGAAACTGCCCGCCGCCGTGCAAAAGCAGGCCATAGGACGCCGCCAGCAGCACCTCGAAAAAAACGAAGAGGTTGAACAGGTCGCCGGTCAGGAAGGCCCCGTTCACGCCCATCAGCAGGAACTGGAACATGCTGTGGAAGTGTTGTCCCTGCCGGTGCCAGCCGGCCGCCGCATAAAGCAGCGCGGGCAGAGCCAGAAGCCCAGTCAGGACCAGCATCATGGCCGACAGCCGGTCGACCACCAGCACGATCCCGTAAGGCGCGGCCCAGTCACCGAGCAGATAGAAGCCAATGTCGTTGTTGCCGGTCAGTTCGCTGCCCTTGGAGCGGACCAGCAATTCCATGGCAGCCAGAAGTGTAGCCGCGACCGCGATCAGGCTGATCGTCAGCTTGGCGCGCCGCTGACGCTCGTCGTAGACCAGCATCATGGCGCCCGCAAAGAACGGGATCAGGATCGGCGCGATGATCAGGTGCTCGGGGCCGAGGCTCATGGTTCACGCTCCTGCCCGTCGACATGGTCGGTGCCGGTCAACCCGCGGGAAGCGATCATGACCACCAGAAACAGGGCAGTGGTGGCAAAGCTGATGACGATCGCGGTCAGAACCAGCGCCTGCGGCAGCGGGTCGGCATAGGCGGTTGGATCAATGAACCCGCCGCGCGGCATGATCGGCGGCGCGCCAAGGGTGATCCGGCCCATCGCAAAGATGAAGAGGTTGACCGCATAGGACAGCAGGCAAAGTCCCACGATGACCTGAAATGTGCGCGGCCGCAGCAAAAGCCAGATGCCCGAGGCAGCAAGGACGCCGATGGCTGCGGAGAGAACCATCTCCATCAGGCAGCCTCCTTCTCTGACGTATCGGCGCTGTCGCGCTCGCGCATCCGCGTCGTGCGCAGCGACTGGTGGGCGATCGCGATCAGCATCAGGACCGTCGCGCCGACGACAAGCGCGAACACGCCAGCATCGAAGATCAGCGCCGTTGCGGCAGGAACCTGACCGATCAGGGGGACGTCGACGTACTGGGCGTGCATCGTCAGGAAGGGATAGCCAAAGAGGAAGGCACCAACCCCGGTCGCGCCCGCGATCAGAAGGCCAATCCCCATCCAGCGGATTGGCAGCACGGTCAGCCGCGCCTCGACCCAGCGGACGTCATGGGCCAGATATTGCAGAAGGAACGCGACCGACACCGTCACCCCCGCCGCGAACCCGCCGCCCGGCAGGTCGTGGCCGCGGAAGAACAGATAGGCGGCCAGAACGATCATCACCGGAAACATCCAGCGCATGATGACCGAAGGCACCAGCAGCGCATCGGCAACGGTGCGGTCATCCAACCCGGCCTGTTCCTCGTCCAACATGATGCTTTCCGGGGCGGGACGGAACCTGCGCAATAGCGCAAAGACCGTGACACCGACGATGGCCAGAACGGTGATCTCGCCGAAGGTGTCGAAGGCGCGGAAATCGACCAGGATCACATTGACGACGTTCGTCCCGCCGCCCTCGCTATAGGCGTTGCGCAGGAACCAGTCGCCCACGTTGGGGATCAGTGGCCAGGTCAGCATCACATAGGCGACGCCGGCAAGCCCGGCACCCCCGACCACCGCGATCACGAAATCCCTAGCGCGTCGAATGCGAGCCGGTAGAAGCTTGTCCTCTTCGATCTCCTCGCGCCGCTTGGGCAGCCAGCGCAAGCCAAGGAGCAGAAGGACGGTGGTCACGATCTCGACCAGAAGCTGCGTCACGGCCAGATCCGGCGCAGACGCCCAGGCGAAGGTCAGGCAGGTGACGAGCCCCGCCCCTCCAAGAAGTACCACCGAGGCAAAGCGATGATACTTTGCCAGCCACGCGGCACCCACAGCACAGACCGCCCCGACTGCCCACATCAGCGCGAAGGCCGGGTTAAACCCCGTTGCAAGCGGTGACGGCGCTTGCCGCAAGCTGCCCCACAGCGTGGCAAACCCGGCAGCGATGGTCAGCAGCACGATCAGCCTGAGCTGCGGCTGCAACCGCTCGGTCCCGAAGGTCCGGTGAACGAGGCGCGGTAGCTTCCAGGTCAGCGACAGCAGGATACGCTCGAATACGCGCTGCGCCCGCAGCCGATGCAGAAGCGGCGGACCTTCTGGCCCGGTCGCAATGCGCCCACCCAGTGCGGCGTAGAGGGCGACCCCTGCGCCAAGGGCGACAAGGCTCATCACCAGTGGCAGGTTGAAGCCATGCCAGATGGCGATGTCCTTGTAGGGCAGATCGGCCCCCAGCACAGATTGCGCGGCAAGGTTCAGCGTGGGGCCCAGCGTCAGCCCCGGCAGGATGCCGACGACTAGGCAGACCAGCACCAGAAGCTCCACCGGCCGGCGCATCAAGGAAGGCGGTTCGTGCGGAACCTTTGGCAGATCCGTCGCCTCGGGGCCGAAGAATACGGTCGCGATGAAGCGCAGCGAATAGGCCACGGCGAAGATGCCCGCGATGGTGGCGAGATATGGCAGGGAATTGTCCAGCCAGGTGCCGTTGTGCCAGTCGGCCGCTTCGGCAAAGAACATCTCCTTAGAGATGAAGCCATTCAGCAGCGGCACCCCCGCCATCGCGGCTGAGGCCACGATGGCAAGCGCACCCGTCACCGGCATGAAGCGGATCAGCCCGCTGAGGCGCCGCATGTCGCGGGTGCCCGTCTCATGGTCGATGATGCCCGCCGCCATGAAGAGGCTGGCCTTGAACACCGCGTGGTTCACGATGTGGAAGATCGCGGCCAGGATCGCACCATTCGAGCCGATGCCCGCCAGCGCGGTGATGAGACCCAGATGACTGATCGTGGAATAGGCCAAGAGCCCTTTCAGATCATGGCGGAAGAGCGCGATCACAGACCCCAGCACCAGCGTCAGCATGCCCGTGCCGGTTACGGCATAGAACCAAAGGTCGGTCTCTCCCAAGACAGGAAAGAACCGCACCAGCAGGAACACCCCGGCCTTCACCATTGTCGCTGAATGCAGGAAGGCAGACACCGGCGTCGGGGCAGCCATGGCGCCCGGCAGCCAGAAATGGAACGGCATCTGCGCCGACTTCGTGAAGCACCCCAGCAGGAACAGTCCCAGCACCAGCGGATAGAGGGGATCGGCCTGCACCACGTCTCCGGCAGCCAGAACGCGGTCGAGGTCGTAGCTGCCGACGATCTGTCCCAGGATCAGCATGGCGACCAGCAGACACAGGCCCCCCAGCCCCGTCACGATCAGCGCCATTCGCGCCCCGTCGCGCGCCGCCTGCCCCTGGTGCCAATACCCGATCAAGAGGAACGACAGGATCGATGTCAGCTCCCAGAACACCACCAGCATCAGGATATTGCCCGACATCAGCATCCCGACCATCGCCCCCGTAAAGGCCATCAGGAAGGCATAGAAGCGCGGAACGGGATCCGCCTTGGACAGGTAATAGCGGGCATAGACCAGCACGAGGATCCCGATGGCGAAGACCAGCGCGACGAACAGCCAGACGAACCCATCCATCCGGAAGGTCAGGTTCAGCCCCAGCGAAGGCACCCAGCGCAAGGTGGCGCGCAGGACCTGACCATCGCTGATTGGTGCATGCAGTAGGGCAAGTATCGCCAGACCCACCGCGAGAAGAAGCCCCGACACCCATGCGGCCGCACCATGAGCCGTCGCCCGAACCGTGCTCGCAGCAATCGCTGCGGCAAAAGGCAATCCGACCAGGATGAGCAGCAGGTTCTCTTCGATCATGCCCCCGAGGGTGTCCTTTCGTCGCAGCTTCCGGCAAAAATCCTCCGACGACACAAAGCGGGGACGCGACCGCGCGCGGCGGTTCGTGCCCATGCCCTGGAATGATGGAAGGACGTTGACCTCGATTAAGTCCCTATTGCAGCCGTTTCAAGTCGGGTTCTGGTGTTTTCTGGCTCTTGCTGGTGGACCTGCGCAATTTTCTTTAGTCCGGACAGACGGCGCAGACACCCGATAGCCCACCCTTCGCCATCCGAACGGAGCAATTCGCAATCACCTACGATTTGCTGCTGCGGTCAGTTCTCGAAACCAAACCGGTGTCCCTTGAAATGGCCTGCAATTGTAGGCATTGGCGCGGCTTTCTTCGCCATCATCGAGATGAAAAAGCAGATCAAGCTGGAGCCTCGGCAACACGAGACGCGCTGGCCACTAGAAATCTGTCTCTACGTATACCCCCGAGCAGTCATAAGCGACCGCCGCCGCTGTTGCCCCGTTGTTCATGAACAGCCTGGGCGAAAGGAACTGCGAGTTGGCGGGCAGATCGGCGGTGATCTCCTGCTCGAAGACCGCGCCGGAAACCTCGTCGACCACCCGCACCCAGACCGTGCTGCCGTTGGGCGGTGCCGCGATGAACAGGGTCAGCACACCGCCCGTCGCGATGGCGAAACTCGCCCCCATGTCGGTCAGCGTCGGCGCGCCGGTGCCATCGTTCGTGACCAGCTGCAAGCGTGTGTGCGTGCCGCGCTGGAAGCCAATACCGATGCAGTTGATGGCGGTGGCCAGTGTGAGCGTTGTGGCGAGCGCGGCGGTCGATCCGTAGAGGCCGAAGAAGCCCATGCCGGTTGCCTGCAGTGTCGTCAGCGAAATCCGCGTTACGAAGGTCCAGCCGCCAAGCCCCGCCGCATTGCCGCGCCAGCAGGCCCAACCCGCAGATCGCTGCTCGGCCGCTGAATCCACCACCGCCGCCGAAGTCAGCCGCCAGCGGCGCATGCTGGCGGCCAGGTTTGTGGCGGCGAGCGTCGGGTGCGAGACCGTTCCGACCGAGGTGATGGGCAGACCTTCACTGGTGATCGTTGTCGTGACCGAAGGCGACCAGTTGGCGATCCGGTTGACTCCGAAATGCGGCTGAAGCGGGAAGTCCCGGCCGGAAGGGCGCATGACGTCGATCCACGGTGCCCCCGCCCGGTTGCGGGCATAGATCGCCGCCTTGCCGGTGGGCGGCGGCGATGGCGCGGCACTGAGCCCCGGCAGGATTGTCGGCTGCGGCAGTTCTACCTGGCCGCTGGTGCGGTCGATCTTCAGGGCATCGAAGAAGGCCGAGCCGTCCGGGCTGACCTTGAAGCTGAAGTCGTCATTGCCCAAGAGGCCGATAAGGGCCCGCGCCGAAAATCCGGTCTTGAAGGCGAAGGCTGCATCGTTCCCCGCCGCCGCCTTGTTCACCGTGGCTTCAATCCCGGCGCCTGCGTTGTTGATGAGCACAGCCGGGGTGTTCATCGAGAGGCGGTTGTAGCTGTCGGCCGTCGCCCCGCCGAGGCCCAGAAGCTGGGCGGTCAGGTTGGCCTGGGGCATGCCGACCTGCGTCACGGCATTGGCGAAGGTTACGGTTGGCGTGTTCACGACCGTTGTGCCCCCGGCCCCTGCCGTGGCCGAGCCGATATTGACGACCGTGGTCGAGCCTGACGCCCCGCCGGTGCCAAGGTTGACGGTCTTGGTGACGCCAGTCGTCGTCGCCCCGGTACCCATTCCGTAGGTGGCGGTCGTCGTCGAGGTGCCGATGCTGGCAGAGGCCGCCGAAAACGTGACGGTGCCCGAGAAGGTCTTGTTGCCGGTGAAGGTCTGGGTGCCAGCCAGGATTGCCAACTCGCTCGAGGTGTTGGGCAGCGTGAAGGTTCGTGTTGTGCCGGTTGTAATCCCCGACAGCGAAAACAGCGCCTTCTTCGTCGGATCGGCATCATTGACGAGGCTGAAGATCGCGTCGGAAACATCCTGCGGCACGCCGACCGGCTCCCACACGGTGCCGTTCCAGACGAGGAACACTTGCTCGGCCGCGATCCAGACCAGCCAGCCTTGGCGCGGCACGAGGCGCATCCAGACGCCATCAACCCAGAAGGCCACGTTCAGATCCCACCCCGCCCAGAGGCCCGTCGCGCCCGATGCCACGAGGTGCCGGTCGCCATCGGCGGGGCTGGCTGGCGGCGTGGTGCGCGTGCGGTCGAGGACTGACAACTGCACCATGGCATCGAGCAGGCGCAGGGCCTCGTTGTGGGTGACATGCTTCTGGGCTTGGGCTGCCAGGAGATACGGCAGGCCAAGATGGGTGGAGGTATCGGACATGGGGCGCTGGCCTTCAGAACTGGAGGGTGACGGCGGCGGGATCGCCGCGACCGAGGCGGTTCGAGAGTTGGTAGATGCGGATGGCCAGTGTCTGACCCGGGGCCAGCGGTGCGCCCCAATCGGTGGCCTGCTGGGTGGCGGTGTAGAGGACAGAGGTCGTGCCGCTGGTCAGCGTGCGCTTGACGACGGCCCCGTCGAGGATCTGGACGTCGTAGTTTTCCATGTCTTCGGCCAGCGGTACCTCGACTTGCTCCCAGGCATCGGCCACCAGCGCGCGGGACCTCCGCGTCCAGCGGATCGTCAGATCGCCCGGACTACGCGCAGTCCGCCATGGCTGCTCGACGTGAACAGGGGCGAAGGGCACGAGGCCGCGACCGGCTGGCGTGAAGGCAAGCGCGGTGTAGCTGGCGTCGCTGACGGCCCGTGCCGCAGGGCCGATGCGCCAGTTCCATGGCAGACCAAGATCGGCTTCGGCGATGGGCAGTGAGGCCAAGGTAGAGTCCAGTACCACCACCCGCGCCCCAGCCGGGGCGGGATTGCCCATCGCGGCTTCGGTGCCGCGCTGGCCCCGCAAAAGGCGGGTCAAGCGGTAGCGGCCGGCAGCGATCAGTTCGGCGGCCCCCGCTTGAACCACCTCCCATTTGCCCGGTGCTGCCTCCACTGCCAGCGGATTGGCGCCGCCGAACAGGGTCAGGTCGGTGACGCTTTCCAGCGTGCCTGAGACCATATCCACGACCAGCGCATTGCCGAGATCGAAGCGAGAGGTCGGGCCCGAGTAGAAATCCGACACCAGCGTGCCGATCCGGGCGCGGCTGCCGAAGGTGGTCAGCAAGGCAAAGCCATCCGCCCCCGGGCTGCGGAACACCGCCATCTCGCCCGGCCAGGGAACTGCATGGGCGGCAACCATCGGTCGGTGCGCGGGCTGCTCTTCGGAAAGCTGTGGCAAGTCGAGCAGGACGACATCGGGCGCGCCGAAGACCACGGACCGGGTCAGCGACGCTGGTCGCGGATCGCCGGGCGGCAGATCATAGGCGGCGCGGTCCTGGCGGACGGCCTCGATACCGCGCCCATCGGAATCGGCGATGGACACCAAGCGAAATTCGATCTCGCGGCCGTCATGCACCAGCCGGATCACATCTGCGGGGTCCAGCGCCAGCCGCGAAGGCGGCAGCCGGAAGGTCGCACTCTCCCGACCAATCCAGGCTTCCATCAGCGCGCGGCGGCAACGGCGTTCGGCCTCCTCGGGCGGAATTGCCATCGGGAAGGACTCGGGCGCGATGCGGGTGGTGTCGACGGTAATGCGACGGGCCTCAACCAGCGCCGCGTCATAGTCCTCATCGGCGCGGCCGACCTGCCATTTCAGCGCCTGCGGCAGTTCGGTTTCTTGCGCGCGGACCAGTTCCAGCGCCTCGCCCTCGCGCGACGCCACAAGGTCGTCATGTGCCAAGGTCACAATAGACGCCCGCCCGCGCATGACGAAGCGGATCATGCCTTCGGTCTCGATAGCATCGAATCCGAAATGCCGGGCCAGCGTGCTGATCGAGGATCGCGGCGCTTCCAGTGCGGTGATGGCATAGCCCTCCACTGCACCCCAGAGGCCGGAGACGTCGATCAGCGCCTCCGGCATCCCGGCGCGCAGGCACAGGTGGCGCACAAGGGCCGCAAGCGAAACCGCGCCCAGCCGCCCGGTCAGCCAGTGCCCCAGCCGCCAGTTCGGACCATCGGTCCAGACGTCGGTCAGTTCGGGGAAAAAGGGGTATGGCCGAGCATCCCAGGTCCAGGCGGCGCATTCCGGGATGTGGACCATGCGGCCGCCAAAGACAGACGACAGCGGGTTGTTGGCCGGGTCGCCCCAATGCAGGTAGCTCGCCTCCAGATAAGCCCGTTGGATCGCGTCATCGCGCCAGCCGCGTGAGAAATACGGCGTGAAGCTTTCGGACGACTTCGGGTCGAAGAAGACATTGGGCTGGTTCGTGCCCCGATCGATGGCGGGACAACCCAGTTCGGTAAAGCGGATGGGTTTCGATTGCGGCACCCACGCGGTGGCCAGGCCGCTCTCCACCCCGCCCGGCCGGTTGTAATGCGGGTTCGTCCACCAGGCGCGGATGTCCTTGGGGCGAAACACCCACGGCTTGCCCGCTGCGCCATCGGTGATGGCCGTGCGGATCTGCGCAGAGCGATCAGCGGCGCTGGCGTAGAACCAGTCGAAGCCCTCACCCCCGGCGATGTTCGCCTGCAGATAGGCGCGGTCGTAGATCGCGGGCCACCCTTGAAGCGCATCGGCATGGTCGAAGCCGTCGCGCCAGTCCGACAGCGGCAGATAGTTGTCGATGCCGACGAAGTCGATGTTGGCGTCCGACCAGAGCGCGTCGAGGTGGAAATAGACGTCGCCACTGCCGTCCTGCGGATGATGGCCGAAGTATTCCGACCAGTCCGCCGCATAGCCGATCGTGGTGCCCGCCCCGAGGATGCTGCTCACGTCGGCCGCGAGGGTCTTGAAGGCGGTGACGGCAGGATAAGTGCTGGCCCCCGAGCGGATGGTGGTCAGGCCGGGCATCTCGGTGCCGATCAGGAAGGCATCGACCCCGCCCGCAGCTGCGCAGAGATGGGCGTAGTGCAGCACCATGCGGCGCAGGCCCCAGTCGCTCGGCGATCCGGTGAAGCTGACGCTCTCTCCCGACACGCTGAAATTGCCCGGCGACGCCGCCCCGAACAGCGCTGACACTTGCGTTGCGGCCGTGCCGGACTTGTCGACCGATCCGGCAAATCCGGCCGCAGGGGAACAGGTGATCCGGCCGCGCCATGGAAATGCGGGCTGGCCCGGCGTGGTGGCATTGGCGCTGTAGGGGTTCGGCAGCGTGTTGCCGGGCGGAACATCCATCAGCAGGAAGGGATAGAAGGTGACGCGCAACCCGCGCGCTTTCATCTCCTGGATCGCCTGCACCACCGCGAAATCCGCAGGCGTGCCGCCATAGACCGGCCGATCCTCGGCATCACGGCTGACCAGATGCGCGCTGGCCCGGCTGACGCCATTCACTGACCAGTTGGCCGGGGTGGTGGCCTTGGACGCCACTTCGACACCCGGCTTCACTTTGCAGGAACCCGCGCGCAGATCGTTGCCGAACCAGGCCACCACGAGGCTCACGCTCTCGACCGCCGGGGCCATGGCCTGCAGCCGGTCCAGCGCCACCACGATGTCGGGCTGGTCGGGAAGCGCGTTCAGGTTTTCCGCGACCGTGGCACCACCGCTGCCCTTGCGGATGGCGTCGGTGGCATAGGTGAACTCGCCCGAGGCCGGGATCAGGGTGACGGCTCGGGTCAGGCCTTCGGCGGTGTCCGGATCGGCCAGCGGGCGGAACACCTCGAACGACAGTTGCGGCAGACGGTTGCCGAAGGTGGCCAGCGCCAGATCCTCGAACACGACATAGGCCGTGCCGCGATAGGCGGGCGTGTTGGCGGCACCCATCTTGGCTGCAATGAACGGATCGGCCGTTTGTACCTCGTTGCCGGGATACCAGCGCCAGGTCACGCCGGTCATGTCCATGGCCTTGCCGTCGGCCCAGACGCGGCCGATGCCGGTGATCGGACCCTCGCAGAGCGCCACGGCAAAGCTGGCATAGTAGAGGTATTCGGTGGTTTTGACCTTGCCGCCGCCACCGCCCTTGCCGCCACCTTGAGTGGTGGTCTTGGTTTCTTCGCGAAAATCGGTGGCCCAAATGATATTGCCGCCGATCCGCATCCGGCCGTAAAGCCGCGAGATCACTGCGCCTTCGGTGGCCGAGGTGATGCGCAGCGTATCGAGCCGCGCCCCTTCGATCCGTTGCGCCGGGGCCAGCGAGGACACGATCCAGCTGTCGACGACCGAACCCACGGTCGAGCCGATGAACCCGCCGATGGCCGCGCCGGAAAAGCCGAGGATCGCGCCGCCAAAGGCTCCGCCGATGGCAGTGCCGACAGCGCCGAGGACAAGCGTGGCCATGGAAAACTCTCAGCGTTTGGGAAAGAGGAAGGCGAAGGCGATGCGGCGTCGCCATGTCGGGGTGACCGGTTCCTCGATGACCCCAAGGCGCTCGTAGGCGTGCAGGAAGGTGTCGGGGCCGGTCAGGATGCCCACATGCTTGGCGATGGCGCGCGGCATCATGCGGAACAGGATCAGCGCCCCGGGCGGGGCAGCGGTGGGTGGGATCTCCGGCATCATCCGCCGCGCGCCTTCGGCCAGCACCTCGCGCGGGCCGCTTTCGCCCCAGTCCCGGCTGTAGGGCGGGATCGGGAAAGGTTCGAGCCCAACCACCTCGCGCCAGACACCTCGCGCAAGGCCAAGGCAGTCGCAGCCGATGCCCTTCAGGCTGGCCTGGTCGTGGTACGGGGTGCCGAGCCAGGACCGGGCAACAGCGATCACGAGGGTTGGATCGGCCGCTGTCACAGCACAGCCCCCTCGTGGCCGCCGTCAGTGGTGGCATAGCGCAGGACCGCATCCTGGCCGGGGATGTTGGGGAAGCCCCGGAAGTTGGCAACATTGGCGAACTTCGTGCCACAGGTCGCGATGCGCTTGTCGCACCCGGCGCGAATGGTGAAGGTGTCTGTCCCGGCGATAGCACGCACCGGGGCTTCCAGCAGGGTCAGCACGGCGACGCCGTCGACAAGGTCATGCGACAACACCTCGGCCCGCCGCCCGGCATTGACGCCACTGGTCCAGTCGAGGGTGCCGAAGGTGAACCAGCCGGAGGTGAAACCACCGAGACCAGAGGCGGTGAAGGCACGGTCGCGCAAGAGGTCGAGGATTGCGCCGGTTCCCTTGAAGGCAGGGGCCTCGAGATTGACCCCGCAGCGCGCATCGCCAAGGGCGACATCGCAACTCGCCTGAAACGTTCGCCCGACCGTCTGGCCAAGCACATGGGCCAGCGATCGCACCTCGGCCACGAAGGCCAGACGCCCGCGCCGGATCTGGCCGATGGCCCCGCGCCGCATCAACAAGCGCTGGGAGGTCGTAGCCCAGTTCACCCGCCACACCTCGACGGCCGCATTGTCCCAGCGGCCGTCGATGATGTCTGTCTCGGTAATCCTGTCGGAGGACAGCACACCTTGGGCATCCTGCGCATCGACGGAAAGGTCCGAGCCAGACCGCACTTCGGAGGCCGCAAAACCGCTTTCCGGCTCGAAATCGGTGCCGTCGAACGTCAGGGTTCGGTCGTGGTCGGTGAAGCCAAGCGTCACCCCATCGGCCCGCACGATCCGCCAGCACCAGGCCAGCGTCGTCGTGCCCTCGTCGAGATGGGCCTGTAGTGCGGGCGGGAGTGCTTTCACTTCCGCCCCCAGCCCCGCCACAGGGCGACCGAGGCCAGCGCCGAGGAGACCACGCCCCCCGCTGTGCCGGTCAGGGCGTAGAGATTGAAGGGCCGCAGATCGAAGCTGCCGGTCACCAGATCGAAATCCGCAAGCCCGGCCATGGCCAGCCCAGAGGCGGCAAGACAGGCCAGATAGACCAGCCCGCGCGCGAGGTTCCAGTTCATGATGTTGCCTTTCCTTTGAGAAAATCCATCAGCCGGTGCCACCACGACGGGGCGGCAGGCGGTTGGGTCGGTACCGGCTGTTGCACGGTCGGCGGCACCGGTTGACCCGCTGGGCGCAGCAGAGTCAGCGCCTCGGTCTCGGTCAGTCGCCGAATGGGCCGCGAGAAATCCACCCGGCCGTTGCGGTCGACCGCCCAGACCGGAATGGTGCCGGTCGGATAGCGACCGTCGCGGAAAAGATCGCGTTCGGCCTCACGCCGCGACCGGATAGCGGCAGGCCGGAGCCAGCCCATGAAACCCTGCGCTGCGGCTGCGCGGTTGCCCGCGTTCAGATGGCGGGTCAGCGATGCTTTGGCGATGCCGCCAGTGTTGTAGTGAAAACTGACCAGCGCATCGAACTCGTGCGGTTCCAGAGGCACCTTCACCGCGCGCAGAACCTCTGCCTCGTAAGCCACGATGTCGGCGCGGAAGATCTGGAAGGCGTCGCGGATCCCCGCATCGAGATCATCAGGCATGCCACGCGGCATCCGTGCCGGATCGGGCGGCCCCGCCGAGTCAGTGTGGCCGATGCCGAAGGTCCAGACGTTTTTGACATCAAGGTAGGGTCCGGGCACGAGTCCTTCGTGCCGGACGAGGGCCAATAGGCCCCGGTCGGTCATGTGCATGGGATCACCCGAAAATGGAGGAAAGGATCAGGATCAGGGCGGCAACCAGAAGGCCGATGCGCAGGCGATGGCTGAAGGTCTGGCCTGGATCGGCGGCGTCGCAACGAATGGAGCGCGCGAGACGGAGAAGCTCATGCATCGGGGGTGCCCCCTTTGCCGCTGCGCAGCCGGGCGAGGACGACCTCGATGAAGGCGGGGCCGAAGACGCCGACCAGATAAGCGGCCGAGCCCGCCGCACCCCCGGCCGGGATTGCCTGCGATGGCAGGCCAAGCCACGCGGTGATGACCGCCATCGACAGGCTGCCCATCCCCGCCGCGATCAGACCGCCGAGCAGGATGTGGCGCAGAGCATCGCGCAGCCGCATTCGTGTGGTGAGCGCGTTGGTAGCGCCGCCGAGCGCGCCCCAGGCCGCGAGGATGACGGCGGTGGAGGTTGCCAAATCGCGCAGCGCGGCGGCGACAAAGCCGGTTTCTTCGTTCATCGCCGGATCTCCAAGAGCGGGATGGATGTGATCGACCCCAGCCGCTCGAGGTCGAGTGTGACGTCGAGCATGTCGGTGTCGAAGCGGACGGGGACGTCGAATTCGAAACCGGCCGTGATTGCGACGCCCGCGCCGGGGGCAGTGATGAAGGTGACGCTGCCGGTGGTGGTATCGGCGCTCCAGCCCGTCATCTGCTCGACCCCGTTCAGGGCGATGCGGACAGTGCCGGCCACCGGCTTGGCGATGGCACGGGTCCAACTTTGCGCGCCGGAAGTGTAGCGTTTCAGCAGGGCGAAGGTGGTGACCGCACCATTGCCGGTGCCGATGGGCTGGTCAGTCGGGGCGACAGGCTGCGACGGCAGGCAGGATTTGTAATCTGCCCAATCCTTGTAGCGAAAGCCGTGCAGGCGACCATTCCGGGCTTCGAAGAAGGCCACGACCGCCGCAAGATCGTCAGCGCGGCGGATGCCGTAGGCCACATCATAGCGGCGGCGGGAGTTGGCCCAGCTTGCGTTGCGCTCCTCATCGCCAGAGGCCAGTTCGACCACTTGCGTGCGCCGTTCCGGCCCACCCCGCGCCCCGCGGCTGATGTTGTCGGGGAACCTGACTTCATGGACTGCCATCACATGCCCCTCCGGCCAAGCGACACGGCGCGGGCGATGTCGCTTGCCACCTGCGTGCGCGATTGCCGGAAGCTTTCGGCATCGCGGGCCATGATGGTGACGTTGACGGCGGGTGCGCTGGATTGGCCGAAGCCCGCCGACTCGCGGCGTGACAGCACCCGCTCGCCGCGCTGGAGGATCGCCGGAACTTCGTCGGGCTTGATCCCAGCCCAGCCGCCCGCATGCATGCGCGGGGCATTGGCAAAGGCCAGCGCCGGGACCATGCGGCCCGGGCCCGGCGATCCGACCATGCCGCCGGTGTGCAGGATATTGGCGAATATCCCGCCCGCACCGCCAAGTGCGCCCGACAGCGCATTGGCAATCGGCCCGAGGATGAACGTCCGCGCTGCCAGCTTGGCCAGATCGGCAATCATCGACGTCACCAGATCGCGGAAGTCGAGCTTGCCGGTCTTGACGAACTCGCCCACTGCGTTCTCGGCCGAGGTGAAGGCCCCGACCAGCGCACTCCCGATATCACCGCCAATGTTGCGCGCCTTGGCGGCGTAGTCGGCGAGCGCCGCAGTCACAGCGCCCCAACCGGTCGCGGCCTGGTCGGCCCCTGCGGCAGCATCAGCCCCGGCGTCGCGCGCGGCTGCGCCCGCGCTTCCGGCAGCGGCAGCGGTGTCGTCCAGTTCGGTGTTCAGGGCATCCGCCGAACTGGCGGCATCTGCCAACGCCGTTTCGGCCTCTGCCCCGGTGCCGGTCACCGCGTCGCGCAGCGCCTGCCAGCTGGCAAGTGGACGCCCGGCCGCATCGGCCAAAATTCCAGCAGCTTCACGATAGCCGTCAGACCGGCCGCGAGCGTCGTCAGCCATCGCACCAAGCCCGAGGTCGGGAGGCTCTAGGTAAGTTTGCGACAGCGCGGCAGAGAAGGCATCGGCGGCGGCAGCGCCAGCAGCCGTCGCTGCACCTTCGAACGGGTTGCCGATCCGGGCAAGCTCCACGGGGTCGAGCGTGCCGATCCGCACCCCACCTTCGCCGACCGCCCAGTCCGGCAGCAGGTCCAACGCGGCGTTCAGACCGTTGATGAAATTGTTGATCCGGGTGACAACGCCGTTCAGCATCGCCTCGACGCCAGAGATCAGCCCGTTCGCCGCCTGGAAGGCAAAGTCGCCGATGGCGCCGGGCAGACTGCCCCAGATTGCCACCGCCGCATCATAAGCCCCCTGGAAGATGGCGGCCGTCCGGTCGCCGAAGCTGACCACGCCCGCGATGGTGCCGTCGAGCGCCGATAGCCCAGCCGCTTTCAATCCTTCCCAGCCAGCGGCCATATTGGCAAAGGCCGCATCGAGCGACAGACCGATGCGGGACCAGACCTCGCGCGCCAGATCGCCCAGCAGCCGGAAAGATTCACCTACGCCGCCGACCCGGGTGACAAGCTGCGAGAATTGATAGACCAGTTCGCCTGCACCAACGATTAGCGCCCCGATGCCGGTGCGGATCAGCGCCCCACGCAGGAACACGAGTGCGGTGGCGAGGCCGCGCACCGATAGGGCGGCAACGGCCAGCCCGGCCACCCAGCGGCCCGCCATGAAGGCGGCGAAGGTCGCGGCATAGGTGGCGAGCCGTACCAGATTTTCGAACACCGCGGTGAGTGCGCCGCCGATGGGCCCGGTGCCACGCGCCATATCGGCGAGCGCATTCGCCACGGTTTCCAGCGCTGGGGCGACGGCGGCGGTCAGGCGATTGGTGAGGCCAAGCCAGATCAGGCTCAGCTTGGCGATGGCGTCGCCGGTGCGTTCGATCTGGGCTGCGTCGGCCGCGCTGACCGCCACCCCGAATTCCTGCACGTCCTGTGCCGCTTCCCGCAACGTGGCGGCGTCGATGCGCAGAAATGCCAGTGCAGCCCGGTCGCCGAGCAAGTCCGAAGCCACGGCAGCGCGTTCTGCTTCCGGAACGAACTGGTTCAGTGCCTCCTGAATGGCGACGATGCGCTGGTCGAGCGGCAAGGCCTGTAGTTCGGTGGCTGTCAGGTTCAGCCGCTGCAAAGCCCCAACGGCCGAACCCGATCCGGCTGCCGCTTCGGAAAGCCGCGTGGTCAGCTTCTTGGTGGTCTGTTCGATCTCGCCCATCGAGACACCGGCCAGTTCCCCAGCCCATGTCAGCACTTGCAGGCTTTCCACAGTGGTGCGGAGCGAGGCGGCCATGTCCGCCTGCGCGCCGATGACGTCGAGCCCCGAGCGGACCATCGCCACACCGGCGGCGGCTGCAGCGGCCGTCACCGCCGCCAGGGCAATTCCGGCCTTGCGGGCAAAACTGCCGAGGCGAGCATTGGCGAGTTCCATCTCGGAGGACAGTCGGCCAAACCCGCGCGTGCCCGCCTCACCGATGCTTTCCAACTCGGCGCGGACCTGACGGCCGCCTTCGGCGACCAGTCGGACACTGACCCTCTTCTCAGCCATGTCCCTCTCCGATCTGTTCGTTGAGCTTGCGCACCATCACCGCCTCGATCTCGGGCAGCAGTTCGGCGGCGATCAGCAGGTCGATCCCGAGCGCCCGGGCCATTGCCAGCGCCGCGCCCATGTCCCAGCCCAGCACCGCGCCGGGGATCACGCGCAGTTGCCCGCCAAGGCGGCCGACCAGATCCCAGACCTGCCAGCCGTCTTGCGTCTGTGGACGGTTCAGTCTTGCGGGGCAGTCCGGGCAGCGCCCCGTGCAGGCCGCGCAGTAGCTGTCGCCCCCGCCGAAGGACCATTCGGCAAGGGCGCGGAGACGTTTTTTTCCGCGTCCAGGATCAGGCCCTTGGCGACGTATTGGGTCTGGAACGCCTCGAAGACCGGCCAGATTTCCAGAAGGGCGTTGATGCCTTCGGGCGTGACTGGGACGATGTCGCCCGCGTCGTCGCCTATGCCCTCCCAATCCAACACAGCGCGGCGCGCGACGGCCTTTGCCATGGCAAGGGCCAGTTCTTCTTGAGTCGCGGTGTCCGCCAACGCTTCGATGGCAGGATCGGCGCGGGCCGAAACCATCAGCGCGGTGGTCAGGGGTGCGACCTGCAGGCGAAGGCCCGGGGCGATGGTTAGCCACGCAGGCGCGGCAGTCAGGTTCAGTCTGATCATGGTCAATAGCTCACAACGGTGTTGACGAGGACGGCGGTGCACATGCGGGCGGGGCTGACGGCCTTGGCTGCCTGCCAGTCGAAGGTGGCCTGGATGCCCTGCGGGCCCGGGATTTCGATACGTGGGCGTGGCAGATAGACGGCATGCGCGGTGAAGGTGAAGCTGGCGTTGGCACCAAGGCTCCAGGCGAAGACCAACTCGCAAGGGGTGCCATCGATGGCCTGCGTGATCAGCGCGGTGTCGGCAAATCGCACCTCGACCCGGCCGGTCAGCGCGGCCATACCGGGATCGGCCCCTTCGATCCGGCCGTCCGAGCGGATGGTTTCGATCCTGTCGAGGCCGTTGGAGTAGGTCACCTCGGCGGAAATGACATTGCCGAGCGGCGAGCCGTTGCGCGTGATCGCCCCGTTGAAATGCCCGAACCGCTGCAGCGCCAGCGAGGTGGGCGTGCCTGCCGCCGTCGTGGCTGCGACGCTTTCGCCTTGCGCCACCAGCCGCGCCGTCGCCGTCAGAAGCCCCGACCGCGCCATCTGCCACGACAGCTGATCACAGACGCAGCCCGTGTACATGGCGTAGCGCGGCACCTCGGGCATCGCCGTCTCGATGGCCAAACTCGGCAACGTCCAGTTGCCGGACTGAAAGGTGTGGGTCTTGGGCGTTGTGCCGGATGTGACAGGCGCGCCGAACGCCGCCTTCAGCCACAGCCCAAGGTTCTCGACGTCGATCGGCACCACGACATCGCCATCGGCAGTGACGGCGTCCTTGATCGGGGCCAGCGGATCGCGCCCCTGGCCCAGCAGTTCCGAGGCGATCAGCGGCTGTTCGGAGCCGAGCGTGGTGCTGGCAAACGGCACCGTGCGGTAGCCCGTGGCGGGCGCGGTGCCATAGACGGATTCGAACGCAAGCGCCATCTGCGCCCGCGCCCCATGGGCTCGTGCCATCGTGTTCTCCTATCGTGATTGGGGTCAGGCCAGAGGGTCGTCCGTGGAATAGTGCAAAATGACCTGGATCACCGCCGCCTTCAAACCGGCAGCGCCTTCGACGGCCAAATCGACCGGACGCGGCGCTTCCGCCTCGACCCAGTCGCAGAGGCCGTTCAGCGTGCGGTCGGTGGCAAGCGCCGCGCCGATGCTGGCGCAGAGTGTGTCGAAGGCAGTGTCACGGGCCGCACCCTGCACGACGGCCTCGATTTCGGCCCGGTGCTGGTAGTGGTAGCGCAGGGGCGATAGCGTGACTTCCGGCTCGCCCGGCTCGCCGTCGCGCAGGATCAGGAGGCCCGCAGTCGGCACGCGTTCAGGCAGCACGTCACTGCGCAGGGCGGTGGCGGGCAACGCCGAAAGCCGCGCGTGCAGCGCGGCGAGGATGGTTTCGCGGGTGGTGGGCATGGTTCGAGTTCCCAACTTCACAAAGCCGTGTGGAGCGAGTAGCGTTGATTTTGAACTACTTATTGGAGATTCGTGCCTTGGCTGGAAAAATCTATCTGCCTCTTGTGAGCCTTTTGTTTCTGGCAAGCTGCGTGGAAACAATGTCAACCTACGATGCCTACCGAGCAGGACGGCCTATGGCCATGTTTTACAAGGGCGGAGTAGATTTTGGTAGAATCGCTTCGGATAACACCGATTGCCAAGTTGAAGCCGTTCAAAGGGTACCAGCTCAAGTTCAAACGACCCAAACTCCTACCTATACAACGCCGGTTTCGACAACCTGCAACCAAATCGGGACACAGACGTTTTGCAACCAGATGGGTGGGCAAACCTATGGAGGGCAAACGCAGTCTTATGACGTCAATGCCGGCCTACGCCAGCAGGTGCATCTCCAATGCATGGCAAGGAAGGGTTACCAATATTTGAACATCCCGGCGTGCCCATCGGGAGTAGATATCTCGGCGCAGGACCAAGAACGAGTACTTCGTCCGCTTTCCGCGACAACCTGCTATCAAGCAACCGAAGCGGGTGGTATCCGAGTGGGTAATTACTGAAGAACTATCGCTGGTAGATTTGCGCGATCATCTCACCCGCTCCACGTGTCGTCTACCAGCACTTTGCCATTGATGGCTCTTTGAACGAAACTAACCGTCCGCCGAAATCCTCTAACGGCCGTATGATCTTCCACTTCCACGGTTCCGACCTTTTGGCCGGACGCGTCGATAACATCATAGGTCATCAGGTCAGTCTCTTGCATAAAACCCTTGCATGACGAACTGACGAGTTTGAGGGTTTCTCCCGCCTGCAATACAAGCTTGCTTTCCAAGTTGAACACGCTGCCGCCATCCTTAGCTTTATTGTTACCTACTTGCGGATACCAGTTGGCCTACATGCCCGCTAGTGGCCCCATCAGGCTTTCTTGCTGCGCAATCAATGCTAACGCCCCTCCACCCACTTCACAACGATCAACCGAGGCACGGCGTCATGCGCCCGCACAACATCCCTTGCCAGATCCAGCCGCTTCGGCAGCTTGACCTGCGGTACCAGCAGGAAGATCGGCGCAGTGACGACGCCCCTGCCGGTTTTCGACCGTGATGCCACCGCTCGGCCCTTCGTGTTCAGCCGTCCCTCGGCCACCAGCAGGCTCGGCCCCCGACGGCGGTAGATGAACCGCAGGCGCAGGCCGGTGCGGCGTTCCCATTCGCTGGGGGTGATCCGGCCTCCGCGCGTGGACTTGCCTGCTGCTGGCGTGGGGATCGCCAGCCAGAACCCGATCTTCGACCGGATCAGCGGGCCGCTGTCATGCGCGCCGATGATCACCGGAGCATTCGACCAGACCAGCGCGGCCGCGTTCAGGCTTTCGCCGGACTTCGGGAAGCTGGCCGAGCGGATCGAGTTGGCGAGGCGTGTGCCCAGCCCCGCGCCGGTGATCTGGGCGCGCCAGGCGGATTTCAGGCTGGTCCCAGCCTCGCGCATGGCGGCGGTGACGGCGCGTTCCCCGGCCGCGACCTCGGCCGCCATCAGGGCGACGATGTCGGGATCGATGGCGAGTTTCAGTTTCATGTTGGGCGCAAATCCAAGGTCCAGACCAGCCGTTCTCGATCACGCACCGGTTCGCCTTGAATGGTGTCCTACCGCCATGGCGAGACGCGGGTGAACAACCCCGAGGTGGGGATGGTGCATGCGGGCACTGACCCGGACGGGGCGAAAACCACATGGGCCTATGACCCGCATCTGGATCCGGTGTTGAACTTTGATTCTGCCCGTGCCGGGGTGGAGAAACTGATCGACGACGCGCTGGCGAGTGGTGACGCGCAAGCGATGAAGGATGCGCTGCTGGAACTGAAGCGGATGCAGGCCCCCTACCTGACCTGGACCGGCAAGGCGGAACGCACGTCGTTTCAGGTGGATACCGTGTCCCTGCATGTCCATGAACGGGTGGACCCGGCGACGATCCTTGCGGCGGCGGCGCGTCGGTTGAAGGGCAAGGATGCGCCCGCCCAGTGGCGGCAGCCTGATCTGTTTGCGGCACCCTTCGAGAACCTGCCGTTGCGCCAGGCGCTGGATTTCTATCACCACGAAAAGGGCTGGTCGAACCGGCTGGTGTCGGGCGACAGCCTGCTGGTGATGAACTCGCTGCTGACCAAGGAGAGCATGGGCGGCCGCGTTCAGATGATCTACATCGACCCGCCCTATGGCATCAAATACGGGTCGAACTTTCAGCCCTTCACCAACAAGCGCGACGTGAAGGACAGGTCTGACGCGGATCTGACGCAGGAACCCGAGATGATCAAGGCGTTCCGCGACACCTGGGAACTGGGCATCCATTCCTACCTGACCTACCTGCGCGACAGGCTGGTGCTGGCGCGGGACTTGCTGGGTAATCCCCCCCGAAAGTAGGGGGCTGCATAAGTAGAATTTTCTCGGCAAGATGAACGAGGAGATTCTGAATGAAGACAAGCAGATACACTGAGGCGCAGATCATCGCGATCCTGCGTCAGGCCGAAGGCGGTGTGCCG
>JAUYQR010000020.1 GCA_030697175.1 Paracoccaceae bacterium
CACCACGGACGTGACCGGGACCGTGCAGCTGCCGGAAGGCACTGAAATGGTGATGCCGGGCGACAACCTGAAGTTCAACGTCGAACTGATCGCCCCGATCGCGATGGAAGAAAAGCTGCGCTTCGCCATCCGCGAAGGCGGCCGCACCGTCGGCGCAGGCGTGGTGTCGAAGATCATCGCCTGAACAGCGTATTGCACTGACGAAGGGTGGGCTGTAGAAGCCCGCCCTTCGAACCAACGAAACAGAACCTCTCGGGTCGGTCCCAAGCCCACGCCGATGTTCTAAAAGGAAAAAAGTGATGCAAGGTCAGACCATCCGCATCCGGCTCAAAGCCTTCGATTACCGCGTGCTGGACGCCAGCACCCAGGAAATCGTGAACACCGCCAAGCGGACCGGCGCGCAAGTGCGCGGCCCGATCCCGCTGCCGAACAAGATCGAGAAATTCACGGTTCTCCGTGGTCCGCACATCGACAAGAAGTCGCGCGACCAGTGGGAAATCCGCACGCACAAGCGTCTTCTCGACATCGTCGATCCGACCCCGCAGACCGTGGACGCGCTGATGAAGCTCGACCTTGCTGCCGGCGTCGACGTCGAAATCAAAGTATAAGGAGCGAAAATCATGCGCTCTGGCGTTATTGCAAAGAAGCTGGGCATGACCCGGCTGTTCCTCGCGGATGGCAAGCAGGTTCCGGTCACGGTGCTGCAGCTTGACAGCCTTCAGGTTGTCGCCCAACGCACCGCCGACAAGGATGGCTACACCGCCGTCCAGCTTGGTGCCGGCGTGGCGAAAGCCAAGCGGACCACCGCCGCGCAGCGTGGCCATTTCGCGAAAGCGAACGTGGCTCCGAAGCGCAAGATCGCGGAATTCCGGGTCACCCCGGACTGCCTGATCGACGTGGGCGCTGAAATCACCGCCGACCATTACCTCGCAGGCCAGTTCGTCGACGTGGCGGGCACCTCGATCGGCAAGGGTTTCCAGGGCGCGATGAAGCGGCACAACTTCGGCGGCCTGCGGGCATCGCACGGTGTGTCGGTCTCGCACCGTTCGCACGGCTCCACGGGCCAGTGCCAGGACCCCGGCAAGGTGTTCAAGGGCAAGAAGATGGCCGGTCACATGGGTGCCGTCCGTTCGACCACGCAGAACCTGCAGGTCGTTCGCACCGATGCCGACCGCGGCCTGATCATGATCAAGGGCGCTGTCCCCGGATCGAAGGGCGGCTGGGTCACCATCAAGGATGCGGTCAAGAAAGCCGCGCCTGCTGGCCTGCCGGTTCCGGCTGCTGTGCGCGCGGCTCAAACCGCTGCGCCTGTCGCCGCCGAAGGGGGTGAAGCATGAAACTCGACGTGATCAAGCTGGACGGCGGCAAGGCCGGTTCCATCGACCTGAATGAGGCACTGTTCGGGCTCGACCCGCGCGCCGACATTCTGCACCGCGTGGTGCGCTGGCAGCGGGCGAAAGCCCAGGCTGGCACCCACTCGACGCTGACCCGGGCCGAGGTTTCCTACTCGACCAAGAAGATCTATCGCCAGAAGGGCACCGGCGGCGCACGCCACGGGTCCAAGAAGGCGCCGATCTTCCGGCACGGTGGTGTTGTCAAGGGCCCGACCCCGCGCAGCCACGCCCACGACCTGCCGAAGAAGTTCCGCGCCCTCGGGCTGCGGCACGCGCTGTCGGCCAAGGCCAAGGCGGGTGAGCTGGTGATCCTTGACGCGGCGACCCTCGCCGAGGCCAAGACCGGTTCGCTGGCAAAGATGAAGTCGGAGCTTGGCTGGAAGCGCGTCCTCATCATCGACGGCGCGTCGGTTGACGGCAACTTCGCCCTCGCTGCCCGCAACATCGAAGGCATCGACGTGCTGCCGACGATGGGCGCCAACGTCTATGACATCCTGAAGCGTGATACGCTGGTCATCACCAAGGCCGGTATCGAAGCCCTGGAGGCCCGTCTGGGTAAAGGTGGCGTGAAATGAGCAAAGCACCCAAAAGCGCCGTGGCTGTGAAGCCCGAGCATTACGACGTGATCCGCAAACCGATCATCACCGAAAAGGCCACCATGGCCTCCGAGGCTGGTGGCGTGGTGTTCCAGGTCGCGATGCATGCAACCAAGCCGCAGATCAAGGAAGCCGTCGAGGCGATCTTTGGTGTGAAGGTGAAGGCGGTGAACACCACCATCACCAAGGGCAAGGCCAAGCGGTTCCGCGGTCGCGCCGGCGAGCGTTCGGACAAGAAGAAGGCCTATGTGATGCTCGAAGAGGGCAACACGATCGACGTCTCGACTGGTCTTTGATCGGGGCCTCTGCTAGAAGCCCGCGAATCCTGCGGCCCCGGTGATCCGGGGCCGTGGCTTTTACGAAGCGCAGGCCCGTTCTGGCCTGCAAAACTGGGGAGCTTCGGCGCCCTTCACCCTGGGTTCTTCGGAGCCCTGAAGCAAACGGAAGACAGAAAACATGGCACTAAAGTCGTATAAGCCGACGACGCCTGGCCAGCGAGGGCTGGTACTGATCGACCGTTCGGAGCTGTGGAAAGGCCGTCCGGTCAAAGCCCTTACCGAGGGTTTGATCAAGACTGGTGGCCGGAACAACACCGGACGTATCACGATGTGGCACAAGGGTGGGGGCGCCAAGCGTCTTTACCGTGTCGTCGATTTCAAGCGTCGCAAGTATGACATTCCGGCGGTCGTCGAGCGGATCGAATACGATCCGAACCGCACCGCCTTCATCGCGCTGGTCAAGTATCAGGACGGTGAGCTGGCCTATATCCTGGCACCGCAGCGGCTGGCCGTTGGCGACAGCGTGATCGCTGGCGCCAAGACCGACGTGAAGCCGGGCAACGCCATGCCGTTCTCGGGCATGCCGATCGGTGCCATCGTGCACAACGTCGAACTGAAGCCCGGCAAGGGCGGCCAACTGGCCCGTGCTGCCGGGACCTACGCGCAATTCGTCGGTCGCGACGGTTCTTACGCTCAGATCCGCCTGTCTTCGGGCGAACTGCGCATGGTCCGTCAGGAATGCATGGCCACCATCGGTGCCGTGTCGAACCCCGACAACTCCAACCAGAACTTCGGCAAGGCCGGTCGTATGCGCCACAAGGGCGTGCGTCCGACGGTCCGTGGTGTTGCGATGAACCCGATCGACCACCCGCATGGTGGTGGTGAAGGCCGGACCTCTGGTGGCCGTCACCCGGTTACGCCGTGGGGCAAGGGCACCAAGGGCAACAAGACCCGCAAGCCGAAGTCGTCGGACAGCATGATTGTCCGCTCGCGTCACGCGAAGAAAGGGCGCTAATCCATGGCACGTTCAATCTGGAAGGGCCCCTTCGTCGACGGTTACGTCCTGAAGAAGGCCGAAAAGGCAAAGGCCGGTGGCAAAGCCGAAGTGATCAAGATCTGGTCGCGCCGGTCCACCATCCTGCCGCAGTTCGTTGGTCTGACCTTTGCGGTCTACAACGGCAAGAAGCACATCCCGGTCAACGTGACCGAGGACATGATCGGCCAGAAGTTCGGTGAATATTCGCCGACGCGGACCTATTACGGTCACGCCGCCGACAAGAAAGCGAAGAGGAAATAAGCCATGGGATCGGAAAAGAACCCCCGTCGCGTGGCGGACAACGAAGCAATGGCAATCGCCCGCATGCTTCGCACCTCGCCGCAGAAACTGAACCTCGTCGCCGGTCTGATCCGGGGCAAGAAGGTGGACAAGGCTCTGGCCGACCTCACCTTCTCCAAGCGCCGCATCGCGGGTGACGTGAAGAAGTGCCTGCAGTCGGCCATCGCCAACGCGGAAAACAACCACAACCTCGACGTCGACAGCCTGATCGTCGCCGAGGCCTGGGTCGGCAAGAACCTGGTGATGAAGCGGGGCCGTCCGCGGGCTCGTGGCCGGTTCGGCAAGATCATGAAGCCGTTCTCTGAGATCACCATCAAGGTCCGTCAAGCCGGGGAGACTGCATAATGGGTCAGAAGGTCAATCCGATCGGTATGCGCCTGCAGGTCAACCGCACCTGGGACAGCCGCTGGTTCGCCGAATCGAAAGACTACGGCAATCTTCTTCTGGAAGACCTCCGCATGCGCGAGTTCATCCACAAGGAGCTGAAGCAGGCCGGCATCAGCCGCGTCATCATCGAACGTCCGCACAAGAAGTGCCGTGTGACCATTCACACCGCACGCCCGGGCGTGATCATCGGCAAGAAGGGCGCGGATATCGAGACGCTTCGCAAGAAGCTGACCGTGTTCACCAAGTCGGAACTGCACCTCAACATCGTTGAAGTGCGCAAGCCGGAGCTTGACGCGCAACTGGTTGCTGAATCGATCGCCCAGCAGATGGAACGCCGCGTCTCCTTCCGCCGCGCCATGAAGCGTGGCGTGCAGAACGCGATGCGCATCGGTGCGCTCGGTATCCGCGTGAACGTCGCCGGCCGTCTTGGCGGCGCCGAAATCGCCCGGACCGAATGGTACCGCGAAGGCCGCGTGCCGTTGCACACCCTGCGCGCCGACATCGACTATGCCCTGTCCGAAGCCACGACCCCTTACGGGATCATCGGGGTGAAGGTCTGGATCTTCAAAGGCGAGATCCTCGAGCATGATCCGCAAGCGCATGACCGCCGCCTCGCCGAAGCGCAGGAAGGTGCTGCCCCGCGCGCACCCCGGCGCGACCGCGAACGCGCGTAAGGAGTAAATTAGATGCTGCAACCAAAGCGCACCAAATTCCGCAAGATGCACAAGGGCCGGATTCACGGCGAAGCAAAAGGCGGGTTCCTGCTGAACTTCGGCTCCTTCGCCCTGAAAGCGACCGAGCCGGAGCGGGTCACCGCGCGGCAGATCGAAGCGGCCCGCCGCGCGATCACCCGTCACATGAAGCGTCAGGGCCGGGTCTGGATCCGGATTTTCCCGGACGTTCCGGTGTCGGCCAAGCCCGTCGAAGTTCGTATGGGTAAGGGCAAGGGCTCCACTGACTACTGGGCAGCCAAGGTGAAACCCGGCCGAATCATGTTCGAGATCGACGGCGTGTCCGAAGTCATCGCCCGTGAGGCCCTGCGCCTTGGCGCGATGAAACTTCCGGTCACCACCCGCGTCGTCGCGAAGGAAGACTGGTAAGGTCCGGGGGCAACCCCTGGCCATCCGATATCGGCCCCCGCTGGAAACGGCGGGGGCTTTTTCCATAGACCGGCCACCCCGCGCCTCCCCTCCCCCTCGTGGCGAGGGGATGGGGGAGGGGGGCACCCGCAAGGACAAGCCCATGCCCGACATTTCCTCGCTTTTCGTCACCCGCCTCTACCGCGCCCAGTTGAACGAACTGGCGAAAAAGCCGGTCAACTACGACGAGCTGCATTCCTCCTGCCTCGCCATCGCCGAAGATGACGAGGCCGGGCAGAAATGGTGCGAAAAGAACGGCTACCCCGGCTACACCTCCTATTCCTCGCTGAACGATCTGCCCTGGCGCTTCCCGATCTTCGGCGCGCTGGAAAAGGCGCTCGACAAGCACGTTTCTGCCTTCTGCAAGGACCTCGGCTTCGATCTTGGTGACAAGAAGCTGAAATGCGACTCGCTCTGGATCAACATCCTCGGGACCGGCGGCATGCACGCCAGCCACATCCACCCGCATTCGGTGATCTCCGGCACCACCTATGTCGCAATGCCGGAAGGCACGTCCGCCCTCAAACTCGAAGACCCCCGCCTGCCGATGATGATGACCGCCCCCCTGCGATCAAAGAAAGCCGCGCGGGAGCTGCAAAGCTTCGTCTACATCACCCCTGCGGTCGGCGACGTCCTGCTGTGGGAAAGCTGGCTAAGGCATGAAGTGCCGATGAACATGGCAGAGGAAGAACGGATCTCGGTCAGCTTCAACTACGGGTGGGGGTGAATCGGGTTGAAATGGTATATTTTCTATACTATATTGCCCCATGGAGTTCGAGTTCGACCCGGCCAAGAGCGCCGCCAACAAGTCCAAGCACGGCATCGACTTCGTCGAGGCTCAGGCACTTTGGCAGGATGACGGGCTGGCCGATGCTCCGGTAGTATCGGATGGCGAGCCGCGCTTCCTTGTGATCGGTCGGATCGACGGCAAGCACTGGACCGCGGTCTGCACTCTTCGCGGTGGGGTGGTGCGGATCATCTCGGTCCGGAGGGCGCGAAAAACGGAGGTGATGTTCTATGACGGCGCGTGAAACGATTACGACGGAACAGTTCGACGAAATGTTCGACAATGGCGAAGATGTCAGCGCCCATGTCGACTGGTCCAAGGCCCGCCGCCCCAATCAGGAACCGCGGCGGGTGAACGTGGACTTCCCGGTCTGGATGGTCCGCGACCTCGACAAGGAAGCCGGGCGCCTGGGCGTCACGCGGCAGTCGCTGATCAAGATGTGGATTGCGGAGAAGTTGGGGTAGGGAATGAACGATGATCCGACGGTCAAGGATGTCCTGAACGCTGCCGCTGACCTACCCAAGAAAGTAGGGAAGTCTGTTCTTGAGGCGAAGATTCCCGTTGGAGCTGTGAAGCGCGGTTTTCAGTTTGTGATGTCGCACTGGCTGTCGGGAGTCCTTTCGGTAGCCGTGCTGGTATGGGTTTCGTCCCACTACCTCTCTGAAATGAAGAGTTCGCGATACACTTGTTACGGTCCAAGGGCAGACTTCACTCTTCCGAACCAACCACCTGATGGGATTGTCATCAACGCAGCGATTGCGATTTCGCCAATCTCACAAGCGATTGGTTGGTGGAAACTGGCTGATGGGGATGGGACCTATGATCCGGATTTCGATTTTCAAAAGTTTGTAGACGAGAAGGGATTTGATATCTCCTATTTGCCTTTGGTGGCCGGGGCCGACAACTTCGATCACGCGGTGGAACTCGTTGAGTATCAGAGGCGTCAGACCATATCCGCGTGCATCGCGGACAAGAGTTGGCTTACCGCACTCGTCGTGTTCGCACATGCGCTCGTCGCCTATGTCATCTCCGTGAACCTAGGTCGGCTAAAACGGGCAATGTATGGGGGCTAACTTCCCCCTTGCCTCGCACCCCCATCCCCCCTATACGGCCCCATCCAGCGATTCCGGGGCTCCCGGATTCGTTGGTTTGTCATTGATCCGCCAGGTCAACGGTAACCTCACAAGGGGCCGTCTGGTGATTGTAGCAAAGGAAACGGCATGAAAGCCGACGAACTGCGTACGAAAACGCCGGACCAGCTGCGCGACAGCCTGGTTCAGCTCAAGAAGGAAGCGTTCAACCTGCGCTTCCAGGCCGCGACCAACCAGCTGGAAAACACCGCGCGCATGCGCAACGTCAAGCGTGACGTTGCCCGCATCAAGACGGTGCTTGTCCAAAAAGCTGCCGAAGCCGCGAAATAAGAGGAGCACACCATGCCGAAACGTATTCTCCAGGGTGTCGTGACCTCCGACAAGAACGAGCAGACGATCACCGTTCTGGTCGAGCGCCGCTTCAAGCACCCGCTGCTGCAAAAGACCGTCCGCAAGTCCAAGAAGTATCGGGCTCACGACGCGCTGAACACCTACAAGACCGGCGACACCGTCCGCATCGAGGAATGTGCTCCGATCTCGAAAACCAAGCGTTGGACGGTGGTTGTCGACGCCACGGCGTAAGCACCCTTCGTCTGACTTCATCGAAACCCTGGGGAATGGTCCCCAAAGGTCGGGAGAAACCAAATGATCCAGATGCAGACCAATCTGGATGTTGCTGACAACTCAGGCGCTCGCCGGGTTCAGTGCATCAAGGTTCTGGGTGGCTCGCATCGCCGCTATGCTTCTGTGGGCGACATCATCGTGGTGTCGGTCAAGGAAGCGATTCCGAAAGGCCGTGTCAAAAAGGGCGACGTCCGCAAGGCCGTTGTCGTCCGCACCGCCAAGGAAGTTCGCCGTGAAGACGGCACCACGATCCGCTTTGACCGCAACGCTGCCGTCATCCTGAACAACCAGGGTGAACCGGTCGGCACGCGCATCTTCGGGCCGGTGGTGCGTGAACTTCGTGCGAAGAACTTCATGAAAATCATCTCGCTGGCTCCGGAGGTGCTCTGATGGCCGCCAAGCTCAAGAAGGGTGACACCGTGATGGTGCTCACCGGCCGTGACAAGGGCAAGACCGGCGAGATTTCCGCCGTCAGCCCGAAGGACAACAAGGCCGTCGTCGATGGCGTCAATGTTGCCATCCGTCACACCAAGCAATCGGCGGCGTCGCAGGGCGGCCGCATCGCCAAGGCGATGCCGATCGACCTGTCGAACCTTGCCATCGTTGACAAAAGTGGCAAACCCACCCGCGTCGGCTTCCGCATGGAAGGCGACAAGAAGGTGCGCTTCGCCAAATCGACCGGGGAGGCGATCTGATGTTGGATACGGCCAAATACACCCCGCGCCTGAAGGCTGACTATCAGACCCGGATCCGTCCGGCCCTGATGGCAGAGTTCGGCTACAAGAACGCGATGCAACTCCCGCGTCTGGACAAGATCGTCCTGAACATGGGCGTTGGCGAAGCGGTCAAGGACACCAAGAAGGTCAAGCAGGCGGCTGAAGAGCTGACCCTGATCGCCGGCCAGAAGGCCGTCATCACCCACGCCAAGAACTCGATCGCCGGGTTCCGGGTGCGCGAACAGATGCCGCTTGGCTGCAAGGTCACGCTGCGCGGCGACCGGATGTACGAATTCTTCGACCGTCTGATCACCATCGCGCTGCCCCGCGTCCGCGACTTCCGCGGCGTGAAGCCCACCTCGTTTGACGGCCGCGGCAACTATGCCATGGGCCTGAAAGAGCAGATCGTGTTCCCCGAAATCGACTTCGACAAGGTCGACGAAGTGCTCGGGATGGACATCATCATCTGCACCACCGCAAAGACTGACGCCGAGGCGAAGGCCCTGTTGATCCACTTCAACATGCCCTTCACCGACACCGTGCGAGGGAAAGAGTAATGGCCAAGAAATCCATGGTGAACCGCGAAGTGAAGCGCGCCAAGCTGGTGAAGCAACATGCTTCCAAGCGGGCCGCCCTCAAGTCGGTGATCAACGATCAGGCGAAACCGGTTGAAGAGCGCTTCAAGGCCTCGATCAAACTGGCCGAGCTGCCCCGCAACTCGTCCGCCACCCGGCTGCACAACCGCTGCCAGCTGACGGGCCGTCCGCATGCGTTCTATCGCAAGCTCAAACTCAGCCGCATCATGCTGCGTGATCTCGCCTCGTTCGGCCAGATCCCCGGCATGGTCAAGTCCAGCTGGTAAGGGAGGAGACACATGTCCATGAACGATCCTCTCGGCGATATGCTCACGCGTATCCGCAACGCCCAGATGCGCGGCAAGTCCACCGTCTCGACGCCAGCTTCCAAGCTGCGCGCCTGGGTGCTGGATGTGCTGGCGTCCGAAGGCTACATCCGCGGCTATGAAAAGAACCCGTCCGACAACGGTCAGGGCGAACTGGTCATCAGCCTCAAGTACTACGAAGGCACCCCCGTGATCCGCGAGTTGAAGCGCGTGTCCAAGCCGGGTCGCCGCGTGTACATGGGCGTCAAGGATATCCCGACGGTCCGCAACGGCCTCGGTGTCTCCATCGTGTCGACGCCGAAGGGCGTCATGTCGGATGCAAGCGCACGCACTGCCAATGTTGGCGGCGAAGTGCTTTGCACCGTATTCTGAGGAGGGTGGAATGTCTCGTATCGGCAAGAAACCCGTAACCCTGGTCAGCGGCGTCAGCGCCTCGGTCTCGGGTCAGACGATCGAAGTGAAGGGGCCGAAAGGCACCCGCAGCTTCACCGCAGGCGACGACGTGACCCTGACGGTCGAAGGGGATACCGTAAAGGTAACCCCGCGCGGCCTGTCGAAGCGCGCCCGCCAGCAGTGGGGCATGAGCCGCTCGATGGTGCAGAATCTGGTCGACGGCGTGTCGACCGGCTTCAAGAAGGAAATGGAAATCCAGGGCGTGGGTTACCGCGCCGCGATGGCCGGCAACGTGCTGAAACTGTCGCTGGGTTACAGCCACGAAGTGAACTTCGCCATCCCGGCCGGGGTGACGATCACCTCGCCGAAGAACACCGAAATCATTGTGGAAGGCATTGACCAGCAGCTTGTTGGTCAGGTCGCCGCGAACATCCGCGAGTGGAAAAAGCCGGAGCCCTACAAGGGCAAGGGCATCCGCTACAAGGGTGAGTTCGTGTTCCGCAAGGAAGGCAAGAAGAAGTAAGGGCGAGAGAAATGGCAAACAACAAGAGAGAGCTGTTCCTCAAGCGCCGCTTGCGCGTCCGGAACAAGATCAAGGCGACTTCGCATGGTCGGCTGCGCCTGTCGGTGCACCGGTCCTCGAAGAACATCAGCGTGCAGCTGATCGACGATGTGAAGGGCGTGACTGTCGCCTCGGCCTCCTCCTTGGAGAAAGAGTTCGGCGTCGTCGGCAAGAACAACGTCGAAGCAGCGGCAAAGATCGGTTCGGCGATTGCCGAGCGGGCAAAGAAGGCCGGTGTCGAGGAATGCTACTTCGACCGCGGCGGTTTCCTCTTCCACGGCAAGATCAAGGCCTTGGCCGATGCTGCCCGTGAAGGCGGATTGAAGTTCTAAATCAAAGGTGGGGGGCGTCCCGTCAGGGCGCGTCCCCCCGATGATCCGGGGGCCATGCCAGCCATGCACCCACCAGGATTGGCCACAACGGCGCGCTCGCTGCGCCACCATCGAAGGATTGCCTTATGGCAGAACGTGATAACCGCCGGGACAATCGTGGGGGCAATGACCGCCGCGACAACCGTCCCGAGGAAACCCCGGAATTCGCCGACCGTCTGGTCGCGATCAACCGCGTCTCGAAAACCGTCAAGGGTGGCAAGCGCTTCGGCTTTGCAGCCCTCGTCGTGGTCGGCGACCAGCGTGGTCGCGTCGGCTTTGGCAAGGGCAAGGCCAAGGAAGTGCCGGAAGCGATCCGCAAGGCCACCGAACAGGCCAAGCGCCAGATGATCCGCGTCGCCCTGCGTGACGGCCGCACCCTGCACCACGACATGGAAGGCCGCCACGGCGCCGGCAAGGTCGTGATGCGCACCGCCGTTGCAGGCACCGGCATCATCGCCGGCGGCCCGATGCGCGCTGTCTTCGAAATGCTGGGCCTTCAGGACGTGGTCGCCAAGGCGATCGGTTCCTCGAACCCCTACAACATGATCCGGGCCACCATCGACGGCCTGAAAAAGGAAACCAGCCCTCGTCAGGTCGCGGCACGCCGCGGCAAGAAGGTGGCCGAGATCCTGAAGAAGCCCGAAGCTGAAGTTGTGGAGGCTTGATCATGGCAGACGCAAAGAAAACCGCCCCTGCGGCAGCCGGAAAGAAGACCATCGTCGTCAAGCAGGTGGCTTCCGCCGCCCGCCGCCCGGCGATCCAGACCGCGACCCTCAAGGGTCTTGGCCTGAACAAGATGAACCGCACCCGCGAGTTGGAAGATACGCCTTCCGTGCGCGGCATGGTCAACAAGATCAGCCACCTCGTTCAGATCATCGAAGAGCGCGGCTAACTCCGGCCTGGGGGCCGACCTGACCGTAAAGACGCCCTCGCGGAAACGCGGGGGCGTTGTTCATTACATCACCGCCGCCAGCGCATAAATCGCCATCACCATCACGCTCAGCGACCCCAGCGTGTAAAACGTCGCCCGCACCTCATGCGACTGCGCTGTCGCATAGGCCACCGCATGGGCCGCCCGTGCCGCCACGAACCCATACATCAGCCCCTGCGCCAGCCACAGCGGCGGGGCCACGGCCACAAAGACCAGCCCCGCTGCCCAGAACGCCGGGATGTTCTCCAGATCGTTGCGGTGCATCCGGCGCGACCGGTCGACGTAATCGTTCACCTCCAGTTGCGACGGGTCGGGCGCCTTGTTGATCAGCCCTGGCCGCAGATCCTCGGGCGCCGCGTAGCCGCCACCGACCCGAGTCATCCGGTAGACCGTCATCCAGCCCTGACCCATCACCTTCAGCACGGTCAGCGCCACCGCGATCACATACGTCACGAAAACCGGGTTCCCGGTGTGCCATTCTCCCATCGTCCCCTCCCGCATGGCTGCGTCAAGCGTCCTGCCCGCATGGCCGGCTGTCAATCATCTGCGGAAATTTCGCGATCCCGCCGTTCAATGCTACGCTTTGCCGCGACTCGGCTGTCCGCCACGGGCAGGGGTCGCCAGGGAGGATTGAAAATGGCCGCGACCTACGCCGGCGGCTGCGCGCATGTGCATGTCACAGCCGCCGCCGAACCCATCGACAACCATGAATGCCACTGCAACGTCTGCAAGTCCGTCACCGGGCAGCAGCACACCCATGTCGCCTTCTTCAACCACGGTGATGTCAGCGTCGATCACCCCGAAAAGATCAAGCGCGTGCCGTTCAACGCGCAAAATCCCGACGGCCCGCTGGAGATCTGCCTTTGCACCGATTGCGGCGCGGTCCTGATGCTTGATGACAAGCAGCACCGCATCCGCGTTGCCGTGCCAAATGTCATGGGTTACGACGACGCCAAGTTCCCCAAGGCCACCTACCACGCCTTCTGGGATGAAACCAAAGGCTACGAAAAGCCGCACGACGGTCGCCCGGTCTATGACAGCTTGCGGCCTGAATTTGTGTGGCCCGCCGCTCACTGACGGTTTCGGGCGGGTTAACAAAGTCTGAACATGGCCCTCAAGCCATTGAAATATCATACTTCGGCCGGGTGTCCCACGGTGGGACACCCGTTACCCTTGCCATCGGGTGCAGGCTGAGGTAATGCCCCGCGGTGGCCCGCTATCGGCCACGAGAATCAACAAGAAACGCCGCGTTGCCCCCGTCCGTCGCAGGCAGGGGCCCTCCGGCAAAGGAGATTGCGACATGAAACTGCATGAACTCGCCGACAACCCCGGCGCTGCCAAAAAGCAAAAGCGTGTGGCCCGTGGTCCCGGTTCGGGCAAGGGCAAGACTGCCGGCCGTGGTATCAAGGGTCAGAAATCCCGTTCGGGCGTCGCCATCGGCGGCTACGAAGGCGGCCAGATGCCGCTCTATCGGCGCCTGCCGAAGCGCGGCTTCAACAAGCCGAACCGCAAGGAATACGCCGTCATCAACCTGGGCCTGATCGAGAAATTCATCGGCCTCGGCAAGCTGGACGCCAAGGCCGAGATCAACGAGGATGTGCTGATCGCTGCTGGTCTCACCACGGCCAAGCGTGACGGCATCCGCATCCTGAACAAGGGCGCGATCACCACCAAGGTCACCCTCGTCGTCACCGGCGCTTCGGCCGCTGCGGTCGAGGCCGTGGCAGCCGCAGGCGGCACCCTGACCGTCGCTCCGACCCTCGAGCCGTTTGGAAAGTCGAAGCGCAAAGCTCAATAAGGTGTTGTGAGCGGCCCCGAGGTCGCTTACATCAACGCCTAAGTTTTCCCGCGCCGCCGACCGGAGAACGGTTTGGCGGCGCTGCGCATGAAAGAGACCGGACATGGCATCAGCCGCAGAACAGATGGCCGCAAACCTCAGCTGGGGGGCGTTTGGCAAGGCGACCGACCTGCGCCAGCGAATCTTCTTCACCATCGGCCTTCTGATCGTCTACCGGCTCGGCACGTATATCCCCGTTCCGGGCATCGACGGCCAGGCCTTGCGCGAATTCATGGCGCAGGCGGGGCAGGGGCTGGGCGGCATGCTCAACCTGTTCACCGGCGGCGCCATCAGCCGGATGGGCATCTTCGCACTCGGCATCATGCCCTACATCTCTGCGTCGATCATCGTGCAGCTTCTGGGCACCATGTATGAACCCTGGAAGAACCTCCGCAAGGAAGGCGAGCAGGGCCGCAAGAAGCTGAACCAGTATACCCGCTACGGCACCGTCGCGCTGGCCCTGTTCCAGGGTTACGGCATTGCCGTGTCCCTTCAGGCCGGTGGTCTGGCCCATACGCCGGGCGCCTTCTTCATCGCCTCCTGCGTCATCACGCTGGTCGGCGGCACCATGTTCCTGATGTGGTTGGGCGAGCAGATCACCGCCCGCGGCATCGGCAATGGCATCTCGCTGATCATCTTCGTCGGCATCGTTGCGGAAATCCCGGCAGCCTTGGCGCAGTTCTTCGCGCAAGGCCGCTCGGGCGCGCTGTCGACCCCGGTGATCCTTGGCGTGATCCTGATGGTGATCGTGGTGATCACGTTCGTGGTGTTCATGGAGCGCGCCCTGCGCAAGATCAACATCCAGTACCCCCGGCGCCAGGTCGGCATGAAGGTCTACGACGCGGGCTCCTCGCACCTGCCGATCAAGGTGAACCCGGCCGGCGTGATCCCCGCGATCTTCGCCTCGTCGATCCTGCTTCTGCCGACCACGGTCAGCACCTTTGCCGGCGGTTCCACCAACCCGGTGATGTCATGGCTTGCTGCGAACCTCGGCTACGGCCAGCCGCTGCACATGCTGTTCCTTGTCGCGATGATCGTGTTTTTCAGCTACTTTTACACCCTGAACGTGTCGTTCAAGGTGGACGACGTGGCTGACAACCTGAAGAATCAGAATGGCTTCGTGCCCGGCATCCGCCCCGGCAAGAAAACCGAGGAATACCTGGAATACGTGGTCAACCGCATTCTCGTGCTCGGCTCGGCCTACCTTACGGCTGTCGTCCTGCTGCCCGAATTTCTGATCAGCCGCGTCGGAATTCCCTTCTACTTCGGCGGCACTTCGCTGCTGATCGTGGTGTCGGTGACGATGGACACCATCCAGCAGATCCAGTCGCACCTTCTGGCCCACCAATACGAAGGTCTGATCGAAAAGTCGCAACTGCGCGGTCGCAAGCGGACCGGTGCGCCCAAAGCCCCCGCTCGTCGGTAACGGCATGGCCAACATCATCCTTCTCGGCCCGCCCGGGGCCGGCAAAGGCACGCAGGCCAAGCGGCTGGTCGATGCGCGCGGCATGGTGCAACTGTCCACCGGCGACATGCTGCGCGAGGCCAAGACCTCTGGCACCGACATGGGCCGCCGCGTGGCCGAGGTGATGGAACGCGGCCAACTGGTGACCGATGACATCGTGATCGGTCTGATCGGGGAAAAGATCGCCAAAGGCTCCAGGGGCGGTTTCATTTTCGACGGCTTCCCGCGCACGCTGCCACAGGCCGATGCGCTTGGCGACCTGCTGGCCGCCAAGGGGCAGGGTCTTGATGCCGTGATCGAGATGCAGGTTGATGACGCTGCCCTTGTTGCCCGGATCACCGGGCGCAGCACCTGCGGTAACTGCGGTGCCGTCTATCACGACGTCACGCATCCACCCAAGATTGCCGGTGTCTGCGATGCCTGCGGCAGTCACGACTTGCGCCGCCGCGCGGATGACAACGAAGACGCGCTGAAGACCCGGCTGATGGAATACTACAAGAAAACCTCGCCACTGATCGGCTATTACTACGCCAAGGGGCAGCTTTCCGCTGTCGACGGGCTGGCCGATGTAGAGACCGTTGCCACCGCGATCGCATCGGTTCTTGACAAAGCCTGAATATCTGCCTTCGCGGCCTTGACGACCCGTGGAAAAGCCCCTAATGCACGGCGTCCCGCGGTGGAATCGCCAAGCGGGCCTTCCTTATTGGAAGTTCGGATCGTCAGGGGAATACCCCTGCCGTTGTTGTGAAAAAAGGTTCTGGCACTACGGAACCGCAACCTAGAAGGACGACACGTTTGGCACGTATTGCTGGCGTCAACATTCCCACCGCGAAACGGGTTCCGATCGCGCTCACCTACATCACCGGGATCGGTCCGCACATCGCAGAAAACATCTGCGCCGCGTTGAACATCGACCGCGCCCGCCGCATCAACCAGCTCAGCGATAGCGAAGTGCTGGCGATCCGTGAATACATCGACGCGAACCTGACCGTCGAAGGCGACCTGCGTCGTGAAACCACGATGAACATCAAGCGTCTGATGGACCTTGGTTGCTACCGTGGCCTGCGTCACCGCAAGGGCCTGCCGGTCCGCGGCCAGCGCACCCACACCAACGCCCGCACCCGCAAAGGCCCCGCAAAGGCCATTGCCGGCAAGAAGAAATAAGGGGCGCACAGAATGGCACGCGATACCAAAGCATCCCGCACGAAGAAAAAAGAACGCAAGAACATCGCCGCTGGCGTTGCGCATGTGAACTCTTCGTTCAACAACACCAAGATCCTGATCTCCGACGTTCAGGGCAATGCCATCGCATGGTCCTCTTCGGGGACGATGGGCTTCAAGGGCTCGCGCAAGTCGACGCCCTATGCCGCCCAGATGGCCGCAGAAGACGCTGGCAAGAAGGCCCAGGAACACGGCGTGAAAACGCTGGAAGTCGAAGTGCAGGGTCCGGGTTCGGGCCGCGAGTCCGCGCTTCGTGCGCTGGCTGCTGTCGGCTTCAATATCACGTCCATCCGTGACGTGACGCCGCTTGCGCACAACGGCTGCCGTCCGCCAAAGCGCCGCCGCGTCTGACGCACAGATTTCTGCCGGGTCGCGGGGGCAACCTCGCGGCCCGGTTTTCGTTGTTTTCGATCCTCGGGCGTCCCGCTGCTTCGGACATCGGCACGGGACAAGTATAGGGGCTTCAGCATGATCCATAAAAACTGGCAAGAACTCATCAAGCCGACGCAGCTTGTCGTGAAGGCGGGGGCAGATGCCGCCCGCACCGCGACGGTGATCGCCGAACCGCTGGAGCGGGGCTTTGGCCTCACCCTCGGCAATGCGCTGCGCCGGGTGCTGATGAGCTCGCTGCAAGGCGCGGCCATCACGTCGATCCAGATCGACAACGTGTTGCACGAGTTTTCGTCCGTTGCCGGCGTGCGTGAAGACGTCACCGACATCGTGCTGAACCTCAAGGGCGTCAGCATCAAGATGGAAGTCGAAGGGCCGAAGCGTCTGTCGATCTCGGCCAAGGGTCCGGGCGTCGTGACCGCTGGCGACATCTCGGAATCGAACGGGATCGAGATCCTGAACAAGGATCACGTGATCTGCCACCTTGACGATGGCGCCGACGTGTTCATGGAACTGACGGTCAACACCGGCAAGGGCTATGTCGCGGCTGACAAGAACCGTCCGGAAGATGCTCCGATCGGCCTGATCCCGATCGACGCGATCTATTCGCCGGTCAAGAAGGTCAGCTACGAAGTCACGCCCACCCGCGAGGGCCAGGTGCTGGACTATGACAAGCTGACGATGAAGATCGAAACCGATGGTTCGCTGACCCCGGATGACGCGGTGGCCTATGCCGCCCGCATCCTGCAGGATCAACTGTCGATCTTCGTGAACTTCGACGAGCCGGAATCGGCCAAGCTGGGCGAGGTCGATGCCGGCCTCGAGTTCAACCCGCTGCTTTTGAAGAAGGTGGACGAGCTGGAACTTTCGGTCCGTTCGGCAAACTGCCTGAAGAACGACAACATCGTCTACATCGGCGATCTGATCCAGAAGACCGAAGCAGAAATGCTGCGCACCCCGAACTTCGGCCGCAAGTCCCTGAACGAGATCAAGGAAGTGCTGTCGGGCATGGGTCTGCATCTTGGCATGGACGTCGAGGATTGGCCGCCGGAAAACATCGAAGACCTGGCCAAGCGTTTCGAAGACCAGTTCTAAGATCGCCAGGAATGCCCGGACTGCCGGGGAAAAGCACGGGTTGAAGAAACCCCAAGGTGAGCGGGGCCGCACGAGGCCCCGCCGGACAAAGCAAAACACGCGATAGGAGATTCCAATGCGTCACTCTAGCGGCTACCGCAAGCTGAACCGGACCCACGAACACCGCAAGGCGATGTTCGCGAACATGGCTGGCTCGCTTATCGAACACGAACAGATCAAGACCACCCTGCCCAAGGCCAAGGAACTGCGCCCGATCATCGAAAAGCTGATCACGCTGGCCAAGCGCGGCGATCTGCACGCCCGCCGCCAGGCCCATGCCCAGCTCAAGCAGGACATGCACACCGCGCGCCTGTTCGAGATTCTCGGCCCGCGCTACAAGGACCGGCAGGGCGGCTATGTCCGTGTCCTGAAAGCAGGATTCCGTTACGGCGACATGGCTCCGATGGCGATCATCGAGTTTGTCGATCGTGACCCTTCTGCGAAGGGCGCCGCCGACCACGCGCGCGTTGCAGCGGAAGATCTGGCAGCAAGCTGACCGTCAGCCCCTACTTGTTGAGTTCGAAGGCCCGCCTCGCGCGGGCTTTCGTGTTTTTGGGCGACACAAAACTTCTTTTTCTTGCCTTTGTTTCGCACCGCCCCGGCCTTGCTATCGAACCGGGCGGACGTCATATACAGCATATGGTTGCATTGGGCTGAGTCACGAGACTCTCACGGTTGATGATGCAGGGAAAGCGGTTGTCTGAATTGTATAAAGAGTTGGATGAGCTGGCCCCTCAAGGCTACGCCGTTGGTTTGCATATCCGGTTTGCCACGCCGCTGGTCTACTATTCCAAATACCCGCCAAAGTGGGTCGAATACTACAACGCGAACTCGTATTATCTGCGCGATCCGTTGGTATTCTGGGGAATAGGAACAACCGGCACCCGCAGGTGGAGCGAGATTCCCTTGCCAGACCCGTTCGGCCTGCTGAAAAAGGCCGCCGGATTCGGAATGAAGTTTGGCGCGGTCTCGTCCTATGGTCCGATCACATCCCGGTCGATGGCCGGTATCTGCCAGTCGGAACGCGAGTTCACTGACGAGGAAATGGATGTCCTCGCGGATATCACGGCGCGACTGCACATTGCAGCCAAGCCGCCCTCGGAACTGACCAAAGCCCAGATCGAGGCGTTGGAGTGTATCGCGAACGGAGATCGTCATACCGCTGCTGCGGCCAAGCTCGGAATCTCTGAAAGTGCCTTCAAAGCGCGCCTGAATTCCGCTCGCATCAGACTTGAAGCGAGGACAACGTCAGAAGCTCTTAGAAAAGCGCGAGAATATCGTTTACTATGAAGGTACGGCGCGCGACTCACCTGGAGTGCAGGGGCCGGAAGGGGACTGGGAATGGAAGTGACAACGCTGTCGTATGATAACCTCCACAAGCATGGAGAGTTGTTTGCGAACATGTTCCGCGCACGCCATCGCGCTTTCATTCAGCAAAACAGGTGGAATCTGCCCGAAGCCAACGGGATGGAGTTTGACCAGTATGACACTCCGGCCAGCCGCTGGCTTGCCGTGCATCAGAACGGCGAGGTTCTTGCCGGAATCCGTCTGACGCCCACGACGCACCGCTGCGGGATTTATTCCTACATGATTCGAGATGCGCAAAAGGGATTGCTTGAAAGCATTCCCGCCAACCTGCTTAATTTTGAGGCTCCGGTTGCCAGCCATATTTGGGAAAGCAGCCGCGTGTTTGTTTCAGATTCGGTGCCCGCGAGCATGCGTCTGCGCGTGCAACTGCAATTGCGCCACGAGATGGTTGTTTCCGCCCGCGCGCTTGGTGCCACAACGGTGCTTGGCCTGATTCCCGAAAGCTCGCGCCGCCTTGGTCGGCGGGTCGGGCTGGAATGTGAGCCAGCCGGACCGCTTCTTGATTTCGATGGCGTTGAATGCGTTTGCGTCACCATCAATATGTCCAGCAAGCTGCATTGACCCTACGGGTAGCCCTCACTCTCGCGCGGCGCTTACCGGGCTGACGGCGAAACCCGCTTCGGTTTCGCCTTACGCTTTGCGTTCGGGCGGCATAAACTTGGCGCATGGCAGATCTCTTCGACAGCGCGGCACCCTCTTCAACGCCCGGTCTTCGGCCCTTGGCCGACCGGCTTCGCCCGCGCAGGCTGGCAGAGGTGATCGGGCAGGCGCATGTGCTGTCGCCGGAAGGTCCGCTTGGCGCGATGCTGGCCGCCGGAACCCTGTCGTCGCTGGTCCTGTGGGGTCCGCCCGGCGTGGGCAAGACCACGATCGCACGCCTGCTGGCGGACGAGACGGACCTGGCCTTTGTGCAGATTTCCGCGATCTTCACCGGCGTGCCGGATTTGCGCAAAGTTTTCGAAACCGCCAAGATCAGGCGGCAGAACGGGCAGGGCACGCTGCTTTTCGTTGACGAGATCCATCGATTCAACAAGGCGCAGCAAGACGGCTTTCTGCCCCACATGGAAGATGGCACCATCCTCCTTGTCGGGGCCACCACGGAAAACCCCTCGTTTGAATTGAACGCAGCCCTCCTCAGCCGCGCTCAGGTCATTGTGCTTGAACGGCTCAACCTTGCCGATCTGGAGCGGCTGGCCCAGCGCGCCGAACAGGATATTGGCCGCGCGCTGCCGCTCGATGGCCCGGCGCGCGAGGCATTGCTGGAAATGGCCGACGGTGATGGCCGCGCGCTCCTGAACCTCATCGAGCAGGTCGCAGGCTGGAAGGCCGACACCAGACTTACGCGCGACCAGCTTTCCACGCGCCTGATGCGCCGCGCCGCGAAATACGACAAGTCGGGCGAGGAACATTACAACCTGATCTCTGCCCTGCACAAATCGGTGCGCGGCTCCGACCCCGACGCCGCGCTTTACTGGTTCGCCCGTATGCTGGAAGGCGGCGAAGACCCCCGCTTCCTTGCCCGGCGCATCACCAGGATGGCGGTCGAGGATATTGGCCTTGCCGATCCGCAGGCCCAGGCGGTGTGCCTTGACGGCTGGCAGACCTACGAACGTCTTGGCAGCCCCGAAGGCGAGCTGGCGTTGGCGCAGGCGGTGGTCTACCTCGCCCTCGCCCCCAAATCGAACGCGGTCTACACCGCCTACAAGGCCGCCCGTGCCGCGGCGCGTGACACCGGCAGCCTGCCGCCGCCGAAGCACATCCTGAACGCGCCCACCAAGCTGATGAAGGACATCGGCTATGGCACCGGCTATGCCTACGACCATGACGCCGAAGACGGCTTCTCCGGGCAGGACTATTTCCCCGAAAGCATGAGGCGTCCGGTCTACTACCTGCCGCCCGAGCGCGGTTTTGAACGCGAGCTGAAAAAGCGCGTCGACTACTTTGCCAAGCTCAGGTCGAAACGGCAGGGCGGCTAGGCGCAGACTCCGGATGACGGGTGTTTGGCGCGCGGCCCCGCGTTTCGCGCCTTCTCATTGACATTCCCGCCCGCCCGCCGCAAAGACCGGGCATGTCCCTGACCCTTCCCCTCATCGCGCTTGGCGGCGCCCTTGGTGCAATCCTGCGCCACCTGACCGTCGTCGCCATCGGTGCGCCCCTTGGCACGGCTGCGGTCAACGTGGCCGGCAGCCTGCTGATCGGCGCGCTCTTCGTTCTGCTCGCGGGTCGTGGCGACTGGCAGGCGTTCCTGATGACCGGCGTGCTTGGCGGTTTCACCACCTTCTCCGCCTTCTCGCTCGACACTTTGAAACTGGTCGAGGTTGGTCAGGTTCTGCACGCTGGCGCCTATGTCGCCGGATCGGTCCTGTTGTCCCTCGCCGCCGTCGCCCTTGGCGCGGCCATTGCGCGGGGGCTGGCATGAGCGGCGTCAAGACCTACACCGTGTCCGAGGACGAAGGCGAACAGCGCCTCGACAAGTGGTTCAAGCGCCGCTTCCCGCAGGTCACGCAAGGGGCCGTCGAAAAGATGTGCCGCACCGGCCAGGTCCGCGTCGATTCCGCCCGCGCCAAGGCGTCTGACCGCATTGCCCCCGGCCAGATGATCCGCGTGCCGCCCCTGCCGGATGCCGAGGCCCCCAGCCGCCCGCGCGCTGGCAGCGTGTCTGCCGCCGACGAAAAGATGATCCAGGCTGCCGTGCTGTGGAAGGATGAACACATCATCATCCTGAACAAACCCCCCGGCCTGCCGTCGCAAGGCGGCTCCGGCCAGGGCGACCGTCACGTCGACGGGCTGACCGAGGCGTTGAAGTTCGGCTACAAGGACCGCCCCAAACTGGTTCATCGGCTCGACAAGGACACCTCGGGCGTCCTGATGCTGGCCCGCACCGATCGTGTCGCCCGCGCGCTGTCCGAAGCGCTTCGCCACCGGGCCGCGCGCAAGATCTACTGGGCCGTCGTCGCCGGTGTGCCGCACCCCCGGCAAGGCTCGATCAAGTTCGCGTTGATGAAAGCCCCCGGTCGTGGCCGCGGCGGCGAAGGCGAGAAGATGATCTGCGTCCACCCCGCCAAGATCGCCGACCACCCCGAGGCAAAGCGCGCCCAGACCGACTACTTCACCCTGTGGTTCCTTGGCGCCCGCCTGTCGTGGATGGCGCTTGAACCCGTTACCGGCCGCACCCACCAGCTTCGCGCGCACATGGCCGAAATCGGCCACCCCATCCTTGGCGACGGCAAGTATGGCGGCTCCGAACAGGAAAACGCCGGTGACGGCTGGGGCGCCTCCATCGGCGGCGATCTGTCGAAGAAACTGCACCTCCATGCCCGCAGCCTGACGATCGAACACCCCATCACCAAGAAGATGCTGACCTTCGAGGCCCCCTTGCCCGAACACATGGCCCGCACCTGGAAGCTGATGGACTGGAAGGAAACCGACGTTCCCGCCGACCCGTTCGAGTCCATCCGGTAACAGCGATGAGCGGTTGGGCGCCCAAACGTTTCTGGACCGACGCGGTTGCCGAGCCCTGCGAGGGCGGCTTCGGCGTGCGCCTTGATGCCCGCCCGGTCCGCACGCCGCTGAAGGCGCCGATGGTGCTGCCCACGCTGGCGATGGCGCAGGCGATTGCCGCCGAATGGCAGGCCCAGACTGGCGCGGTCAACCCCGCCACCATGCCCTGCACCCGCGCCGCGAATTCCGCCATCGACAACGTCGCCCGGCAGTTCGACGCGGTCGTCGCCATGCTGGCCGCCTATGGCGACACCGACCTTCTGTGCTACCGCGCCACCGATCCCGACCCGCTGATTTCGCGTCAGACCGCCGCGTGGAACCCGTTGCTGGAATGGGCCGCCGATAGGTTTGGCGCGCCGCTGAACGTGACCAGCGGCGTGATCCCGGTGGCCCAGCCGACCACCAGTGTCACGATGCTGCACGCGGAAATCGCGCGCCTGAGCCCGTTCCAGCTTGCTGCGTTCCATGACCTCGTCGCGATTTCCGGCTCGCTTGTCCTTGCCCTCGCCGTGATCCACGGTCGGCTGGCCCCGAACGAGGCCTGGGCGCTCAGCCGGATCGACGAACACTGGCAGGCCGAGCTTTGGGGCGATGACGACGAGGCCAGTGTCTTGGCCGAACGCAAGCACCGCGATTTTCTCCAGGCCCACCGATTCTATGCATTGTGCCGGTAACAATGCTGCCCAAACCTTGGGCAGAGTTCCGCCGGTCCGCGAATGGCTTCATCCAACCCTCGGAAATCCGGTCATTTTTCTGAATGATCAGCGTTTAGCTTGACGTTTCAAAGCGCTTTAGATGAAACTGCACCCACTGGGAGAGGCTCACCTCCTACAGTTTCGCCCCCGCAGCTCTGTGCGGGGCACCAAAAGTGCCGTTCAAAAAGAACGGTCAACTCAGGAAGAGGTAAGAATGAAAAAATCCGTATTGCTCGGCACCTTCGCCGCCGCTGCGCTGGTTTCTGGCATGGCGTCCGCTGCGACGCTTGACGACGTCAAGGCGCGGGGCGAGCTGATCTGCGGTTCGAACACCGGTCTGACCGGTTTCGGCGCGCCGGATGCCAATGGCGAATACCAGGGCTTCGATGCGGCGCTTTGCAAGGCGCTGGCCGCAGCCATCTTCGGCGATGCGTCGAAAGTGAAGTTTGTCCCGACCACCGGTGAAACCCGCTTCACCGCACTGGCGTCTGGCGAAGTGGACCTCCTCGTCCGCAACTCGACCTGGACCTACAGCCGTGACAACGACCTGAAGTTCGACTTCGTCGCCGTGAACTACTACGACGGCCAGGGCTTCATGGTGAAGAAAGACCTCGGCGTTTCGTCCGCCAAGGAGCTTGATGGCGCCACCGTCTGCATCCAGACCGGCACCACGACCGAGCTCAACCTGGCTGACTTCTTCAAGGCCAACAACATCACCTACACGCCGGTCACCGTGGCCGACGACAGCGAAGCCCAGCGCCAGTATGTCGCCGGCGCCTGCGACGCCTACACCACCGACGCCTCCGGTCTTGCCGCTTCGCGCGCAACGCTGGCTGACGCTGAAAACCACATCATCCTGCCCGAGATCATCTCGAAAGAGCCGCTCGGCCCGGTCGTTCGCCATGGCGACAACCAGTGGGGCGATATCGTGCGCTGGGTCTACTTCTCGCTGGTGATCGCGGAAGAGAAGGGCATCACCAAGGCCAACATCGAAGAGGTGGCCTCCACCTCCACCGACCCGGAAGTGCGTCGTCTCCTCGGTCTCGAGGGCGAGATGGGTGCAATGATGGGTCTCGACAACAACTGGGCCAAGAACGCCATTGCCGCCAACGGCAACTATGGCGAGATCTTCGAAGCCAACATCGGCACCGCCACCCCGATCGGTCTGGCACGCGGCCTGAACGCACTGTGGACCCAAGGCGGCCTGCAGTACGCTCCGCCGGTGCGTTGATCTGATCTGAACTGGGCGCGCGGATCAGTCCGCGCGCCCTTCTTCATGAATATCGTTCTTGGTCCACGCGGGATACGTTCCGCGCCATAACCGGCAAAAGCCGGAAAACGGGTCGAGGCAGGGGGTACTAGAATGGCGCTGGCCACCGAAACGCCGGACACTGGCTTCCGGCTTTCCATGCTCATCTATGACACGCGGTTCCGGGCGATCACGATCCAGGTGATCGTGCTGATCCTGTTCCTGTTGTTCCTCGGCTGGTTGGTGGACAACACGATCCAGAACCTTGCCGCCAAGGACAAGGACATCAACTTCAGCTTCCTGTGGAACCGCGCTGGCTACGATATCGACCAGCAGTTGATCCCGTGGAACAACGACATGACCCACGGTCGCGCGGCGATCATCGGGCTCTTGAACACCCTTGTCGTCGCCTTCTTCGGCTGCATCTTCGCGACCATCATCGGCGTCGTCGTCGGCGTGCTGCGCCTGTCGAAGAACTGGCTGGTGTCGCGCCTGATGACCGTCTACGTCGAGGCGTTCCGCAACGTCCCGCTGCTGCTGTGGATCATCCTCGTCTATGTGGTGTTCTCCGAAATCCGCCCCGCGCCCAAGGATTTCCGCATCACCGACGAAATGGCCGCTGCAGGCACGGCACCGGCAGCCCACATGAACCTGTGGGATTCGGTCGCCATCACCAACCGCGGCTCCAACATCCCCGCGCCGCTGCTGGACCGCCCGCTCGGCGGGTTCGAGGTGTTTGACGTGCCGATCAACTTCTCGGTCCTTGCCACGCTTGCCGTCATCATCGCCTCCATCCTCGCCAACCGCGCCTTCCTCCGGCGCGTCCGCGCCGTTCAGGAAGACACCGGCATCCGTCCGACGACCTGGTGGAAAAGCCTTCTGATCCTGTTCGTGCCGGTCAGCCTGCTTCTTTGGGCCCTTGGCCTCCACCTCGAATACCCGGTGCTGAAGGGTTTCAACTTCCAGGGCGGCATCGCGGTCGCACATTCCTTCACCGCCCTCCTGATCGCCCTCTCGCTCTACACCGGCGCCTTCATCGCCGAGGTGGTGCGCGCCGGCATCTTGGCGATCAGCCGGGGCCAGACCGAAGCCGCCTTCGCCCTCGGCATGCGCCCGAACCGCACGATGAGCCTGATCATCCTGCCGCAAGCGCTGCGCGTCATCATCCCGCCGCTGATCAGCCAGTTCCTCAACCTGACCAAGAACACCTCGCTTGGCATCGCGGTCAGCTACCTTGACCTGCGCGGCACGCTGGGCGGCATCACCCTCAACCAGACCGGTCGAGAACTGGAGTGCATGCTTCTGATGATGCTGATCTACCTGACCATCAGCCTGATCATCTCGTCGATCATGAACTACTTCAACGCCTCCGTGAAACTGAAGGAGCGTTGAGATGAGCGACACCGACAGCCAGACCGTCTTTGTCCGCCACCAGATGCTGGACCCGCAGCTTGCCCCCGTCACCGAACGCGGCGCGGTCAAGTGGATGCGCGAGAACCTGTTTTCCGGCACGTTCAACACCATCCTCACGCTGCTCGGCATCGGCGCGGTCTACTACCTCGTGTCAGCCTCGCTGCCCTGGCTGCTGAACGGGGTCTGGAACGCCAACTCGCTGTCCGAATGCCGCCAGATCATCGCCGACAACGGTGGCACCACCGGGGCCTGCTGGGCGCTGATCAAGGCACGCTGGCATCAGTTCCTGTTCGGCTTCTATCCGCAGGATTCCTACTGGCGTCCCGTCCTCGCCTTCGGCCTCCTGTTCGTCGCCCTTGCGCCGGTGCTTTACTGGAACGACCGCAAGGGCGCGATCATGGTCGCTGTCTCCGGCGTCCTCACCGTGCTGGCGATGATCGGCCTGTCCTCGCCCGGCACGGTCGACCTTTTCACCATCGTGCTGATGGCGGCGCTGTTCGCGCTTGCCTGGGTGATGCCCAAAAAGCTGGTCCTCGTCACGCTTGTCTACCCGTTCGTCGCCTTCTTCCTCTTGTGGGGCGGGCCGATTGCGGGGCCGATCTCTGTGCTGCTCGGGCTTGCCGCCGCCGCGTGGCTGGTGATGGCCCTCCAACCCAGAATCGGCTCGATCCTTGCCACGATCTTGGCTGTCGTCGCCGTGGCGCTGCTGTTCCTCGGCCCTTACCCGCTGACCTCGCTCCTCTCCAGCGCGTTGCAGACCGTTACCGGCTGGGGCCTTCCGGCGGTCAACTCCGACCAGTTCGGGGGCTTCCTTCTGGCCTTCGTCATCGGCATCACCTCGATCTCGTTCTCGCTGCCGATCGGTGTGATCCTGGCGCTGGGCCGCCAGTCCGACATGTTCCTGGTGAAAACCCTCTCCGTCGGGTTCATCGAATTCATCCGCGGCGTGCCGTTGATCACGCTTCTCTTCACCGCTTCGCTCCTGCTGCAATACTTCCTGCCGCCGCAGACCAACTTCGACCTCATCCTGCGCGTCATCATCCTCGCCACGCTTTTCTCCGCAGCCTATCTGGCCGAGGTGATCCGGGGTGGTCTCGCCGCCCTGCCGCGCGGGCAGTATGAGGCGTCGGATGCACTTGGTCTGAACTACTGGCAGGCGCAGCGCCTGATCATCATGCCGCAGGCGCTCAAGATCTCGATCCCCGGCATCGTCTCCACCTTCATTGGCCTGTTCAAGGACACCACGCTGGTTTCCTTCGTGGGCCTCCTCGATCCGCTCAGGGGCGTGACCACCATCGTTCGCGCCGACATCAACTGGAAGGGCATCTACTGGGAGCCCTACATCTTCGTCGGCGTCATCTTCTTTGTCATCTGCTTCGGCATGTCGCGGTACTCGATGTACCTTGAGCGCAAGCTGAAGACCGACCACCGGTAAGGGACACATCATGGCTGAAGCTATCGCAAGAATGCAGGTCTCGGACGAGGTCGCGATCCAGATTCAAGGGATGAACAAGTGGTACGGCACCTTCCACGTTCTGCGCGACATCAACATGACCGTGATGCGTGGCGAACGGATCGTGGTCTGCGGCCCGTCAGGCTCAGGCAAATCCACCTTGATCCGCTGCATCAACCGGCTTGAGGAACACCAGCAGGGCCACATCGTCGTCGATGGCACGGAACTGACCTCCGACATCAAGAACATCGACAAGGTCCGCTCCGAGGTCGGGATGGTGTTCCAGCATTTCAACCTCTTTCCGCACCTGACCATCCTCGAAAACCTGACGCTCGCGCCGATCTGGGTCCGCAAGGTGCCAAAGCGCGAGGCCGAGGAAACCGCGATGTATTTCCTGCAAAAGGTCAAGATCCCGGAGCAGGCGCACAAATACCCCGGCCAGCTATCGGGCGGCCAGCAGCAGCGCGTCGCCATCGCCCGCAGCTTGTGCATGAAGCCGCGCATCATGCTGTTCGACGAACCCACCTCCGCGCTCGACCCCGAGATGATCAAGGAAGTGCTCGACACCATGATCCAGCTTGCCGAAGAAGGCATGACGATGATCTGCGTGACGCACGAGATGGGCTTTGCCCAGGCCGTGGCGAACCGGGTGATCTTCATGGATCAGGGCCAGATCGTCGAACAGAACGCCCCGAAGGAATTTTTCAACAATCCGCAGTCCGACCGGACCAAGCTGTTCCTCAGCCAGATTCTGGGTCACTGACGCGCAATGACCCGCCTGCTGCTGTTCGCGGTAGCGATTGCGGTGGCGGGCTTCTTTGCGCTGTATTTCGTGATCGGCTCGGCCTTCATGCTGGGCGAGCCGCTTCCGCATGGGCAGCACATTTCCAATGTGTTCGGGCTCCTTGGCTTTGTCGGGCCGCTCATCCTCGTGTGCGTGCATTTCGTCACGACAACACCCGACTGGACGCTTCGGGCGCGCAAGCGCATGCTCTGGGCCTACGGCTTCATCGTGTTGGTTGCCTTTGTCGGCGTCGCGCCCCAACTCTTCTTCGCTGAAACGCGGCTTCCGGTTGCCGAAGAGATGGCGAAGCTGGCGGTCTGGTGCGGCCTTTGTGGCGCGCCGATCATCGCCGCGTGGCTCAACGCCGTGGGCGATCAGCGACCGAAGTGATCCGGTCGCGGTTTGGGCTGGTCAGCCGTTCTTCTTCGCCTCGGCCGCCGCCTTCATCCGCTCCAGCAACTCGGCCTTGGCCTTCTTCGCCGCCTCTGCTGCCTCGGCGGCGGTCTGGTTCTTGCCTTCCTTGTTCTTCGGTTCGTGCTTGCCACCCTTGGGGTTGCCCGATTTGCCGTAGTCCATGCTATGTCCTTCCGATCGCTTTGCGCCGAAATGCCTGAACGGGGGCCGGTTCGCAAGCGGCCATTCTACGGCGGCGGTTGCCCAGATCCGTTAACAAGATGCTAATGGCGGTGTGCAAGCCCTTGAAATCGTTGTGGCACACCAAGTGTCCCACGGTGGGACAGGCTAGGCCACGATCTCGCGGGGAACCACGAAATCTACCGTCACCCCCTGCCCAAAGCGTACCTCGGCCCAAGCATCGACCAGAAAATCCACCACCAGCGTCGCCCCGGTCGGATATCGGGTAAACTCCGGGCTGACCGGGGTATGGGCCACCAGCCGATGGGCAAATTCCGCGATGCCGGGGTTGTGCCCGATCATCATCACCGTCTCCCCCACCGCGTGCTGAAGGACGGCCATCATCACATCCGGCCCCGCATGATACAGCGCCGGCTTCAACTCCAGCACCGGCGCGCCGGGCAGGGCGGGGGCGATCCCGGAAAAGGTCTTCCGCGTCCGCACCGCATCGGAACACAAGACCTCGTCCGGCACATAGCCCCGGCTCGCCAGCCATTGCCCCAGGTCCGCCGCCGCCGCCTTGCCCCGCTCGTTCAGAGGGCGGTCATGGTCAGGGGTGAGCGGATCATCCCAGGAAGATTTCGCATGCCGCGTCAGGATCAACCGCTTCATTTGTGGAATTGCCTCATGTGATAGGCCGACTGTTCTGCCATCCTTGCATAGGTCTGCGACACCGGGCAAGCACGCCGCACCGCGCAGCCCCGATCAAGGCAATCCGTCCCCTCAACCGTATCAAGAAAGGCGTGACACGCCGGCACGTCGTACCCCGCCCCGGTCAGGGCGCCTGCCGGGCAGGCGGTCAGGCAGGGTGCCGCGCACCCGTCACAAGGCCTCGCCGATGCCGGCGGAAGTTCCAGCGCCTCCTTCAATGCCAGCGCCCCGCGAAAGCTGACCATCAGCCCCTGCTCGGCATGCACCAACAGCCGCACCGGGCTGTCCCACATCCGACCGGTCCTTAGCGCCCAACGATAAAATGGGTGCCACGGCGGCCCGCCAAAGGGAAAGAGGGCCTTCGCACCCAGATCACAGGCCAGCCGCCCGATCACCCGGCGCGACCAGCGGTCCACCGGATCAGCCGCGCCGTCCCACTCCGGCTGGCTGGTGACATGCGGCCAATAGCCCGCGCCACCCGGGCCGATCAACAGCAGGGTGCGCGTCCCGCCCGGCAGAGTGTCATCGTCCTCGCAGACAAAGCCACCAAGGACGGCTAGCCGATGGTCCGCCAAACGCGCTTCGATATCCGGCAGCGTCAGCGGAACGGCAGCCACAGGCTCCACCCCAATCTTGTTGGTCGGTCGTCCTGCCATTCCAGCCCCAGCACCATTCCGTCATGCCCCGCCTCTGGCTTCGCACGGTAGGTGCGGAAAATCCGGTCCCAGACCGACAGGGCAAAGCCGTAGTTGCTGTCATGCTCGTCGCGTCTCACGGAGTGGTGGATGCGGTGCATGTCGGGGGTCACGATGACCAGCCGCAAGACCGCGTCCAGCCAGCGGGGCAGGCGCAGGTTCGCGTGATTGAAAAGGGCGGTTCCGTTGAGGATGATCTCGAAGGCCAGCACAGCCAGAGCAGGCGGGCCGATCAGGTAGACAAGACCGATCTTCAGCCCCATCGAGGCCACGATCTCGACCGGATGAAAACGGACGGCGGTGGTCACGTCGAAATCGCGGTCAGCATGGTGGACCCGGTGAAAGCGCCAGAACAGCGGCACCTTGTGGGTGACGAGGTGCTGCGCCCAGATCGCGAAGTCGAGGATCAGGATCGACAGCAACACTTCGGTCCAGAATGGCCAGGAAAGGGTGTTGAAAAGCCCCCAGCCGTTTCGCCACGCATCAACGGCGGCACCAATGGCAAGGAACGGCAGGGCGACGGCCATTGCGCGCAACACCAAGCTGTCAATGACGGCGATGACGAGGTTGGTGCCCCAGCGGTTGCGTCGTGGCACCGTGCGAGCGCGGCGCGGAGCGAGGCTTTCAAGAGCCGCGAAGATGAGGAAAAGCGTCGCGAAAGCGGACAGTCGGATAAGGGCTTCGTTCGACATTTGCAGGCTCCATCGGACCCGTGCCGTCACGGTAGGCGGGCACGCCTTGGATAGCTAGCGGCGCACGCGGGGTTTTACGCGGGGTTCGGTGGCGCGGATCTGGCTACCGGCGCCGTGGTCGGTGAAAAGTTCAAGCAGGCAGGCGTTCGGGATGCGCCCATCAAGTATGGTCACCGCGCGGACGCCTTCTTCGATAGCCTTCAGAGCGGTCTCGGTCTTCGGGATCATGCCGCCGGCAATCACGCCATCGGCCGTCATCTTGCGGATTTCGTCGGGGGTTATCTGGGTCATTACCTGCCCGTCGGCGTTCTTCACGCCGGCAACGTCGGTGAGCAGGAGCAGGCGGTCGGCCTGCAGCGCGCCAGCGATCGCGCCGGCCGCAGTATCGCCGTTGACGTTGAAGGTTTCATTGTCGGCCATTCCAGTCGCCACGGGTGCCACGACCGGGATGATCCCGGCAGCGTAAAGGTCACGCAGGACCTGCACGTTCATCTCGACCGGGCGGCCCACAAAGCCAAGCTCGGGATCGTCCGCCTCGCAGACCATCAGGTCGTCGTCTTTGCCCGAGATGCCCACTGCGCGGCCACCGGCATCCATGATAGCCTGGACAATGCGCTTGTTAACGAGGCCGGACAGGATCATTTCGACGACCTGAACGGTGGCCTTGTCGGTGACGCGCTTGCCGCGGACGAATTCGGACTTGATGCCCAGCTTTTCCAGCATCTCGTTGATCATGGGGCCGCCCCCGTGGACCACGACCGGGTTCACGCCGACTTGCCGCATCAGCACGATGTCGCGGGCAAATTCGGCCATCGCCGCATCATCGCCCATCGCATTTCCGCCAAACTTCACCACAACGACCGCATCGGCATAGCGCTGCAGGTAGGGCAGGGCTTCGGACAGCATCTTGGCGGTGTTGAGTGCATCTTGCATGGTCAGGGTCTGCTGTTTCATGGCGGCCTCCGGGATGGCCGGCACCTTTGGGCAAACGGGAAGAAAACGCAAGGGATGGGCTGGGAGAGAGGACAATCGACGACTGCGGGATACAAGCGGTTGAAAAGGTTGGGCCTGTCAGGGATGCCGGGGAGTTCTTTGCAGTTTCAAGACCTTGGCAGCGTGGCGGATTGGGCTTACGAAGGGGGACACCCGGCGCGAGGAGGCAGTCATGGCGGAACAGAAAACGCTCGTCCTGACGGGGGCCAGCCGGGGGATCGGTCACGCCACGGTCAAGCGGTTCTCGGCGGAAGGCTGGCGGGTGCTGACCTGTTCACGTCAGCCGTTCGATCCGCGCTGCCCGTGGCCCGGGGGCGAGGACAATCACATCCAGATCGACCTTGCCGACCCGAAAAAGACCATCGAGGCGATCGAGACGATAAAGGCCAAGGTGAACGGGCGGGTGCACGCGCTGGTGAACAATGCCGGTATCAGCCCGAAAGGCGAAGGTGGCAAGCGGTTGAGCACGCTCGATACCGACCTGCGGACGTGGGGCCATGTGTTTCATGTGAACTTTTTCTCCAGCGTTATACTGGCGCGCGGCTTGCAAGCCGAACTGGCGGCAACCAAAGGGTCGATCGTCAATGTGACGTCGATTGCCGGGGTGCGGGTGCACCCATTCGCCGGGGCAGCCTATGCCACGTCGAAGGCGGCGCTTGCCGCGCTGACGCGCGAGATGGCGCATGATTTCGGGCCGCTAGGTGTGCGGGTGAACGCCATTGCTCCGGGCGAGGTCGAGACGGCGATCCTGTCACCGGGGACGGACAAGATCGTGGAAAAGCTGCCGATGCAACGTCTGGGCCAGCCGAAGGAAGTGGCCGATGTGATCTGGTTCCTTTGTTCGGACCAGTCGAGTTATATCTCGGGCGCCGAGATCGAGGTGAACGGGGCGCAGCACGTCTGAGACCCGCTAGTTTCAGTTCAGCTTTTCAAAGCTCATCGTCACGTCGCCGGCATCGACCCCGAAGCGCTGCATGTAGGCGCGGTTCAACAGCCGGTCGTCGGACAGAAGCCACATCCAGTCATCAAAGGTCACGCGGACGGTATCGCTCGGCCCGTCTTTCGACGGCACGGGCAGGTCGATGGTGTAGCGCCAGTTGAACCGGTCGCCAGCCTCGCGGCCCACAGCCTCGCCCACCACTCCGGGGGCAGTGCCGCGCCAAGTGTCGTCGCCGGTCTTGACCAATGTCCACACGCGCTGTTCGGTTGAGCCATCCTCATAGACGAAATCTTCGACCAGACGGAGGCGCTCTCCGTTCCAGTCGCCCGTGATCGTCACGTCAAACCGGCGGCGCACGGTACCAAAGACATCCTGGAACTGACCTTTGGCGACAAGGGTGCCGTCGAAGAACTCCTCCAGGTTCAGCTTTCGGTCGCTGAGGGCCGGGTCGTTGAACGACGGCTTTCCCGTGCAGGCAGCGAGAACCGTGATTGTGGCGAGGGCGAGAATGCGCATGGCGGGCTCCTTCACTTCTTATACGGGCGCCACCGGGCTTCGGATGTGTTGCGGGTGGTGCAAGGGTTTTCAAATGCAAGCAGCGCTGGCAGGTCGTCTTTGGCCAAAACCGTGACGGCATTCTTGAAACTTTCTTTCTCAACCTTTTCCACGGCGGCAGGCTGGCGGCCACGGCGACGAACCGGCGCCAGTCGATTTTGGGGGGCTTTCTGAGGCCACGGTGAATTCAGAGAATTTGACGCAACTTGTGGCTGAGCGTTAAGGAACTTCTCATGAACATCTTCCATTTCTGAAGGGCCGGGTGCAGGCATGTCGCCCGCCGGTTTCGGGATGGAATAATATGAAGACCACCCTTATGCATCTGCTTGCCGGCTTTGGTCGGGCCGAGTTTCTGGTATTCGTACCTGCCCTTTCCCTTGCTGCCTTCTGGTATGGCGGCGAAGGGGCGATGCTGTTGACCGCGCTGGCGGTGCCGGCCGTGGTTCTTGTGGCAGGGCTGTCTGTTGCACTGGGCGGCAGTCGCAGTCGCAGCCGCGGCCTTGTCGCCGAGTTGGACAGGGTGCTGGCTGACAAGGACGGTCTTGGAAGGACCACAGGTTGTTTCGTGATCCAGTTCGACGATCCGGCGGGGCTGATCGAACGCCACGGTCGCAGCACGCAAACTGAAATCCTCGCCCGCTGCAACGACCGAATTCGCGGTGCGATGCGCTTTGGGGATACCTTGACGGTGCTGGAGGATGGCAGTCTTGCCGTCATGCTTGCCCCCGTCTTCCGGCTGGATGTGGAGACGATGATCCAGATTGCAGCGCGGATTCAGGGTGTTGTCCAGCAGCCGATCGACCTGCGCGTCGGGGCGGTGCAGGTCAGCTGTTCCATCGGGTTCTGCCAGGGAAGGCGTGCGCCGGAAGCAACCGGCCGGTCGATGCTGGATGCCGCGCAAATCGCTGTGGACGAGGCGCGTCGTCACGGGCCGGGCGCGATCCGGGCGTTTTCTCTTGATATGGCCCGCGCCAAGGCAAGCCGCGACGCCTTGCGCGACGGGATGGAGCAGGCGCTTGCCGAAGGTCAGATCAAGGCATATTTCCAGCCGCAGCTTTCAACTGACACCGGCGAAGTGTCTGGCATGGAGGCGCTGGCGCGCTGGCACCACCCACACCGTGGCTGCCTGATGCCCGGCGATTTCTTGCCAACGATCGAGGCGAACGGCCTTAGCGCGCAATTGAGCCAGGTGATGTTGCGAGAGGCGTTGCTGGCATTGTCGTCATGGGACCGGGCGGGCATTGTCGTCCCGACCATCTCGGTCAATTTTTCGGCAGCAGAACTGGGCGACCCGCATCTGCCCGAGCGGCTGAAATGGGAGCTTGACCGTTTTGACCTGACCGCTGATCGCCTGACGATCGAAGTGTTGGAAACCGTCGTTGCAACATCGCAAAGCGATACGATCACCGTCAACATCGCTGCGCTGGCTGCACTGGGCTGCGGAGTGGACCTTGACGATTTCGGGACCGGACACGCGTCGATCACCAGTATCCGCCGTTTCGCCTTGCGACGCCTGAAAATCGACCGAAGCTTCGTGACGGGCGTGGATGTGGACCGTGAGCAACAGAAAATGATTGCGGCTGTACTGTCGTTGGCTGAACGGCTGGGTCTTGAAACAGTGGCCGAGGGCGTGGAGACGGCTGCTGAACATGCGATGCTTGCTCAACTTGGCTGCGGCCATGTGCAAGGCTACGCCGTTGCCCGTCCGATGCCGATAGAAGAAGCTTCCGCTTGGTTGGAGCGAATGGCGATACGCGCTTGCTTGCCGCCCTTGCTCGCCAGTCGCGCACGTTAAGCGCTTGTCCTTGTCCAAGGTTGCGCCCGATCTCCCGAAAACCCCGGACTAGAAACTGAACCCCAAGAATTGATCGCCCTCTAGCGTGCCGGACAAGGCAAAACCGCTTGACCTTTGGGCCACCCTGTCGTTGAAGCACGCTGATGCGCGCATGCGGCAAGGTGGTGGCCAATGGAAGAAAACAACAACAAGAATCTGCTGCTGGCAACGGCGCTGAGCTTCCTTGTCATCCTCGTCTGGTTCGTGCTGTTCCCGCCACCCGAGGCGCCTGTTGCTCCGCCAGCCCCCACCGAGGTCACGTCCGCCGATGCCGTTGCGACGCCGGCCCAGACAACAGCTACTGCCGGACAGGCCGAACCTGCCGAAGCAGTTCCCGAAGCGCCGCGGTTGACGATCGACACGCCCAAACTGTCTGGCTCGATTTCCATGCTCGGCGGGCGGATCGATGATCTAAAGCTGAAAGCCTACCGCGAGACGATCAAGCCAGACGCGGAGACTGTTAGGCTCCTGTCTCCGGTTGGCGGAGAAAAACAGGCGTATTATGCGCTTTACGGATGGGTTCCAGGTGGTTCGCTGTCCTTCGGTGATGTCCCCGGTGCAAACACTGAGTGGAAACTTGCCTCAGGCAGCACATTGTCGCCAGGACAGCCGGTCGCCCTTCGTTGGGATAACGGCAAGGGGCTGACATTCACGCGCGAAATCTCCGTTGATGATGATTATATGTTCACCGTTAGCGAAACGGTCGAGAATACATCGGCAGCCGAGGTCAGCTTGCAGCCCTATGGGGTGATTGCGCGGCACGGAGTGCCGAACGACCTCCAGCATATCTTCGTGGCCCACGAGGGCGCAGTCAGCCGCGTCGACGGCGAGCTTTGTGAGCGGGATTATACGGGTTCAACCTGGCTTTCTTGCGACACCTTCGCCCAACTGGATGATGATGCGCCCGAACTTGGCAAGGCCATCAAGGAACAGGCAGCCTCTGACGGCTGGATCGGCTTTACCGATCATTACTGGATGACCATCCTTATCCCTGAACAGGGAAAGCCGTTCACTGCTGTGGCAAAGCACGTCACGGCGTCGGATATCTACCAGACCGAAATCCGTCAGGAAACCATCGTTGTGCCTGCGGGTGGCAAGAGCACGACGACGTCCCGTCTTTTTGCAGGCGCGAAAGAATGGGAAACCATTCGCAACTATCAGAACGAAGCGGGAATTCCGGGCTTTATCGACAGCATCGATTGGGGCCTGTTCTTCTTTTTCACCAAGCCGATCTTCGCGGTGCTGCATTGGCTGCACGGGATCATCGGCAACATGGGTCTGGCGATCATTGCGCTGACCTTTGTGCTCAAGGTGCTCGTGCTGCCGTTGGCGTACAAGTCTTACGTCTCGATGGCGCGAATGAAGGAACTTCAACCCGAAATGGAGGCGCTGAAAGAGCGCGCCGGCGATGACAAGCAAAAGTTGCAGCGAGAGATGATGCAGCTCTACAAGGACAAGAAGGTCAACCCGGCGGCGGGCTGCCTTCCGATCCTGATTCAGATCCCGATCTTCTTCAGCCTTTACAAGGTGATCTTCGTCACCATCGAACTTCGGCATGCGCCGTTCTTCGGCTGGCTGAACGACCTGAGCGCGCCTGACAGCTCGTCGCTTTTCAACTTCTTCGGACTTATGCCGTGGGACGCTCCGCCGATGGGGTCGCTGCTTCACCTGGTCTTCATCGGTATTCTGCCAATCCTTCTTGGCATCACGATGTGGCTTCAGCAAAAGCTGAATCCGGCGCCAACTGATCCCGTTCAGCAGCAGATCTTTGCCTGGATGCCCTGGGTTTTCATGTTCATGCTGGGCGGTTTTGCAAGCGGTCTTGTGGTGTACTGGATCACCAACAATACGATCACCTTCGCCCAGCAATACCTGATCATGCGCAGCCACGGTCACAAACCTGACCTGTTTGGCAATATCCGGTCGGGCTTTCGCAAGAAACCTGCGGTGGCTGCGGCGAACAGTCCAGCCAAGCCGACGAGCGTATCAAAGCCCACAAGTCCAACAAAACCCGGGCCAAAGGCAAGGAAATGACGGCGCGCGTCGCGCATCTTGTGCGTCATCCGATCAAGTCCGCCGGGTTTGAGGAGGTGGCGGAGGTGCGCTTGACCACAGGTGCCGCGTTTCCGTTTGACCGCGTGTGGGCGGTGGCCCATGCTGCCGCGCGGTTGTCCGAACCACCGACCTGGGCGTCCAAGCTGCAATTCCTGCGGGGGTGGGGTTCGGCTGATCTGATGGCTGTGTCGTGCATCTCATCTGACGTCGACAAAGGCGAGGTTACGCTTGCGCATCCGAGGCGTGCGCAAGCCACATTCCGGCCAGACGATGCGGCGGATGCTGCCCGGCTGATGGAGTGGTTGCGGCCTTTATGGCCTGCAAATCGGCCTGATCCGGCACGGGTGGTCCGGGTGCCTGGTCAGGCCTTGACCGATCAGGAGCAACCGTTCATCTCGATAAACAGCCTGTCGTCACTGGCGGACCTTTCGCGGCGAACGGGGCAGCCCTTGTCGTTGCATCGCTGGCGCGGCAACATCTGGGTCGACGGCTGGGAGCCTATGGCCGAACTGGACTTGATAGGGGGCGAGATCACGCTTGGCGATGTGCGCCTGCTGATCGAGGAGCCCATTGGTCGCTGCCGTGCAACCGGTGCCAACCCTGATACCGGTGTGCAGGATGTTGATACCATGACGGCGTTGGACGCAGCTTACGGGCATACAGACTTTGGTGTTTTCGCCCGGGTGGTCGAAGGTGGGCGCGTTGCGCGGGGCGATGAGGTGCGGGCATGAGCATGGTGTTTTCCCTCGCGCCCGATCCGACGGACGAAGACCGCGAAATCGGTCGGTTGATGTTCGCAGGGCCGGTGACCTTTGTGAAGGGCGTCGTTGCCATGTCTGGTCTACCGCCTGCGGACCGGCTGGAGGTTTGCTTTGCGGGGCGGTCGAATGTCGGCAAATCGAGCCTGATAAACGCCCTGACGGGGCGCAAGACCCTGGCGCGGGCGTCGAACACGCCGGGGCGGACGCAAGAGATCAACTACTTCGCGTTGGGTGAGGCGCGCTATATCGTGGACCTTCCGGGATATGGCTATGCCGAAGCACCGGTTGCGATTGTGGCGAAATGGCAGGCATTGTTGCGCCAGTATCTTGCAGGGCGGCAGACGTTGCGGCGGGCGTTCGTGCTGATCGACGCGCGCCACGGCATCAAGGCGGTTGACGAAGAGATTCTAAAGCTGCTGGATCGGTCGGCAGTGACTTATCAGGCGGTGCTGACAAAGATCGACAAGATCAGCCGGGCAGAGCTTGAAGCGGTGACCGAACAGGTCAAGGGAGCGTTGGGCAAACATCCGGCTGCGTATCCCGAGATTGTTGTGACCAGTTCCGAAAAGGGCGAGGGGATCGAGACGCTGAGGGCCATCATCGCCACGATGGTGTAATTCCCACGCGATGCACTGGGGCTTCCCGGTCAGCGGGTCTTGTCGAAATCCCGGTCCGAGCCCGGGACCGGGTCGTAGCCGGACCCGCCCCAAGGGTGGCAGCGGCAAATCCGGTTCAGTGTCAGATAGCCCCCCTTAAGGCCGCCGTGGCGATCAAGCGCTTCAAGCGCGTAGACCGAACAGGTGGGCTGGAAGCGACAGCCGTGACCGACCCAGGGTGACAGGATCAAGCGGTAGGCACGGACGGGAAGCGCCAGGATCTGCGCGAGCGGCGTCATTGCTTGGTCCGGTGGACTGAGGTGAGCGCGGCTTCCAGATCAGCCATGAGGTCGGCATAGACGCGCGTAACCGTCGCTTCGGGCCGGGCCACGAGGACGTAATCCCATCCGGGGCGACCAAGGTGGGGCAGCGTTTCGCGTGCCATCGCGCGAAGCCGACGCTTGGCGCGGTTGCGCAGCACAGCATTGCCGATCTTCTTGGAGGCCGTGAAGCCGACCCGGATTGCCTGGCTATCGTCGCCCCGGTCGCGGGCTTGCAAAAGGAAACCTGCTGTGCCCTGCCGTCTTGCAGAAGCGGCCTTTAGATAGTCAGCCCGCTTTTTCATAACGCAAAGCGAAACCGCCGGGGGTGCTTCGGGCGCTGCGGCTGTGAAGCCTTGGCCCTTGTCCTCCGGCGGTGTCATGTCGAGACCCCGTAAACCCCCGAAGGGGAACGATCAGGCGGAAAGCTTGTGACGGCCCTTGGCGCGGCGCGCAGCAAGCACGAGACGGCCATTCTTGGTGGCCATGCGGGCGCGGAACCCGTGGCGGCGCTTGCGAACCAGGTTCGAAGGTTGAAAGGTGCGCTTCATCGCGGCTCTCCATCAGACGGTGCCCGAACCCCAAGGATTCGAGGGCGGATAACTTGAAGCCCGTCCTTTACGGGCGCTTCGTCCCCAAGTCAACGCGCGCTGACCGGATTTCCTGCAACATTTCGCCTGCCAACCGGCGGTTTTGTTTCAATGCGGCTGTGAAACCCTTGCTTGGCATCAAGGCCGCGTGAGGCGGGTGTCTTTCAGCGCCGTGACCGGCCATGTTGCCGCCCGAAGAGGATGCCAAGATGATAAAGCCCGCACCGCACAATGCAGCCCCGGCCAGCCGCCCAAAGACTGCCAGACCCGGCTGGTTGCGCAAATTGCCGATCCTTGTGATTCTGGCGAGTGCGGTGGCGGGATTGGTGTTGCTGCGAGATGACCTGAGTTTTGCAGCGCTTGCGCAGCACCGTGAGGCGCTTCTTGCCTACCGGGATGCGCATTATGGGCTGGCCGTTCTGGGCTTTATTGCCGGATATGCGGCGCTTGTCGGGTTAAGCCTTCCGGGGGCAACCGTCGCGACGCTGACCGGTGGCTTCCTGTTTGGTGTGTTTCCCGGGGCGCTTTTCAACGTGGTGGCGGCGACTGCTGGCGCGGTGGTCGTTTTCCTGGCTGCTCGCGCAGGCTTCGGGCAAGGGGTTGCGCAACGTTTGGCTGCTGGCGGCGGTGCTGCCGCGCGCCTTCAGGCGGGTTTGCGCGAAAACGAATGGTCAGTGCTTCTGCTGATGCGGCTGGTGCCGGCGGTTCCGTTTTTCGTGGCCAACCTTATCCCGGCCTTCGTCGGGACATCTCTGTGGCGGTTTGTGGTGACGACATTTGTCGGCATCATCCCCGGGGCCGTGGTCTATACGTCGGTTGGCGCGGGCCTTGGCGATGTCTTCGCGCGGGGTGACACACCGGATCTGGGGGTGATCTTCACGGCACCGGTCTTGTTGCCGATTCTGGGGCTGGCGGCTTTGGCGGCCTTACCGCTGGCGGTCAAGACCTTGCGGAAAGGGCGCTGAGATGGAGCGGATCGAGACGGACATCTGCGTGATTGGCGCAGGATCGGGCGGGTTGTCAGTGGCGGCGGGCGCAGTGCAGATGGGTGCGCGGGTTGTGCTGATCGAGGCGGGCAAAATGGGCGGCGATTGCCTGAACGCCGGGTGCGTGCCGTCAAAGGCATTGATCGCCGCCGCCAAGGCAGCCGAGGCGCAGCGGCACGGGTTTCGCGGCGTGGCAGGGCTGGAACCCGCAGTCGACTTTGGCGGGGTCAAGGACCACATCGCTGCGGTGATAGAGCAGATCGCTCCGGTCGACAGTCAAGAGCGGTTCGAGGGGTTGGGGGTGCGCGTGATTCGCGCATTTGGCCGATTTGTCGGCCCGCGCGAGGTGGAAGCTGGCGGCTACAAGATCCGCGCGCGGCGCTTCGTGATCGCCACAGGCTCGCGTCCCTTCGTGCCGCCGATCGAGGGGGCAGATAAGGTGCCGTGGTTTACCAACGAGACGATCTTTGCCGTGCGTGAGCGACCCGAGCATCTGATCGTGATTGGAGGTGGGCCGATCGGGGTGGAAATGGCACAGGCGCATCGGCGGCTTGGCTCCGCGGTGACAGTGATCGAAGGGGCCAAGGCGCTGGGACGCGAGGACCCGGAACTGGCAGGGGTGGTGCTGGAGGCGCTGCGGGCAGAGGGCATTGTCTTGCGTGAACGGCAGCAGGTGGTGCGGCTTTCGGGCGTTGCGGGCGCCGTTGAGGTGGCGCTTGCGGACGGCACGACAGTGCGGGGCAGCCATCTGTTGATGGCTGTCGGACGCAAGGTCGCCCTTGGCGGGATGGGGCTTGAGGCGGCCGGGGTTGCCTATACAGCCAAGGGGGTCACCGTGGATGCGCGGCTGCGGTCGTCGAACCACAAGGTCTTTGCCGTGGGCGACGCGGCTGGTGGCCTGCAGTTCACCCATGTCGCGGGATATCACGCCGGAATAGTGGTGCGACAGGTTGTGCTGGGCCTGCCAGCCAAGGCCACCATGCGCGCAATGCCGCGGGCGACCTACTCCGACCCCGAACTGGCCCAGGTCGGCTTGACCGAAGCCGAGGCCCGCGATGCCTACGGTGCTTCGGTTACGGTCGTCAAAGCCGAATTTGCCCATAATGACAGGGCAATCACCGAGGCCAAGGGCAAGGGGCTGCTCAAGGTGATGGTGGTGAAGGGACGGCCTGTAGGTGCCTCGATTGTCGGGCCCCAGGCGGGCGAATTGATAGCCCTTTGGGCGCTTGCGATTTCGGCGAAACTGAAGATGTCGGCGATTGCCGCGATGGTAGCCCCCTATCCCACGCTCGGCGAAGTGTCGAAACGTGCCGCAGGAGCCTATTTTTCCCCGAAACTCTTTGATAGTGCTGCTTTGAAGCGTCTGGTGCGGTTTGTGCAGCGGTTCGTTCCCTGAACCCAGAAGCAACCCGGGGGGACTGAGACAAGGTGAAGCGGAGCCGGTTCCTCAAGACCCTGTCGGGGCGGTTTCTACTTCTGACCGTCGTCTTCGTGATGTTGGCGGAAGTCCTGATCTTCGTCCCGTCGATTGCGCGGTTTCGTGCTGATTTCCTGCTGGAGCGGTTGAAGCAAGCGCAGATCGCCGCACTAACGCAGTTGGCGACGGCCGACATGATCACGCCAGAGCTGGAGCGGGAACTGTTGGCCAATGCCGAGGTGTTCAACGTTGTGCTCAGGCGTGACGAAGTTCGCCAGCTTATCTTGTCCTCACCATTGCCAGGCGAGGTTTACGACACCTTTGATTTGCGCATGGCTGGCCCGTGGGAGCTGATCCGCGATGCGGCTGGTGTGCTGGTCGATCCGCAAAACCGGGTTGTGCGGGTGATCGGCAACCCGGTGCAGGAGGCGGGAAGTCTGATCGAAATCACGATGGAAACGAAACCGCTGCGCGAGGCGATGATCGACTACGGCCTTCGCATCCTTGTTCTTTCGGCCCTGATCTCGATCGTCACCGCGTTCCTGCTTTTCCTTGCGGTGCAGCGTTTGATCGTGGTGCCGATTCGGCGGGTTGTGCGGCACATGCAGGCCTACGCCGAGGCACCGGAGGATGCGCGCCGGGTGATTGAGCCTACGGCGGATGTCGAGGAATTGCGGGTTGCGGAAGAGGCGCTGCAATCCATGCAGACGCAATTGACCGGCGCCCTGCGGCAAAAGGAACGGCTGGCGCAGCTTGGTGGCGCTGTCGCCAAGATCAGCCATGATCTGCGCAACATCCTGACCACCGCGCAGTTATTCGCCGACCGCATCGAAGGCAGCGCCGACCCGGCGGTTGCGCGGGCTGCGCCAAAGCTGGTCGCGTCGATCAGCCGGGCGGTTTCGTTGTGCGAGGCGACGCTGGCCTTCGGCAAGGCCGAGGAGCCGCCGCCGCAACTGCGCCGCCTGTCGTTTGCAAAACTGGCCGAAGAAGTCGCAGAGGGCGAGGGGCTAGGAGCGGAGGGGCAGGCGACCTGTCTCATCGACGTCCCACAAGGCCTGACGATCCGGGCCGACGAAGAACAATTGTATCGCGTGCTGGCAAACCTGATCCGCAACGCGCGCCAGGCGATCGACGCCAAGGGGCAACCCGGAACCATCGAAATTTCGGCTGGCGAGGACGAGGCGGAGTGGTGGATCCGGGTGGGCGACACGGGACCGGGCCTGCCGGCACGAGCACGCGAACACCTGTTCGCTGCCTTTCAGGGCGGGGCGCGCAAAGGCGGCACCGGCCTCGGGCTTGCCATTGCGGCCGAACTGGTGCGCGGCCACGGGGGCCGGCTTGAACTGGCCAGGAGTGACGCGGAGGGGACCGAATTCATGATCCACCTGCCCAAGGAGACAGCCGGCGCAGAGCTTTGATGCGACCAGTGATTTCACCCTTGCATTGCCGACGGCGGGGGGCTACATCGCCGGGGCTTGCGGACCCGTAGCTCAGCTGGATAGAGCATCAGACTACGAATCTGAGGGTCGGGCGTTCGAATCGCTCCGGGTCCGCCATTACCCATTGAAATCATTGATTATTTTGTCGACTTGTCGGCGATACCCATCAATAAACCCCACATCTTGAAAACGCTTGGGCCGCTGGGCCGCCTGTCTAGCTGAACGGCCAAGGAGGCTCCGTCTGCCTATGCGCGGGCCGCAAGGAAAGTCGGAAGCATCGTTTGCACGTCCTGCATCAAGATCAGGGCGCATTCGATCGTCTCGCCCGTTTGCTGAAGTTGAAGCTGGCCAGCGGGCACGGCGGTATCCCACGCAAAGGACTGTGACAGAAAATCCAGAAGGTCGCGTTTGTAGTCAGTGTCAGGGTTCTGAAGGTGATCGCCCTTCGTCTCTAGTGCCACAATCCGCCGTGCTGTGCCTGTCCCGCCCGCTGCAAAGATAAAGTCAGGATAGATGCGCCCGCGTTTCCAGCCCTGAAGACCATAGCCGGAAAGGGCAACGTTTCGGTGCCACCACTGGATTGCCCCATCGCCGTCCAGCATCACGGCAACTCCCCGTTCGTCATTGTTCAGATCGGCTTCGTAGAAAGGTGCAAAGACACTTTTGCCAACAGGCGTTCCGTCTCTGCCCGCCAGAACCCTAGACCCCTCTGGCAGGCTTGTCTCGACCGTGACAGGCATGCGCCAGTTCGCTCCGTCCAGTCGAAGGCGGAATTGAATCCGTCCTGCCAGCACTTCGGACCGAAACAGGGTTTCCGCCCGCGCGTTGCGTTCAAGGTCCAGTGCTTTGCGCAGTTCGGTCAGTATCAGGCTTCCCAATCGCCCGATCTTTTCCGGCCCGAATCCACGCACCGAAAGCCCGGTCAACAGCCGTCCGACAATTTCACGCGCAACGAAGGGGTTCGGAACCAGATCGGAAATCGCCCGCGCCGCATACGCAGGGTCAAAGCGCATCGCTTCGCCAGAGAACGCGACGGGCTTGCCGACCTCGATCCCATGCCCGTCACCTGCCAGACTGATCACCTGCAACTGCGAAACCGCCTCTTGCGCGTTTTCCGGTATCACTTGCACCACGCCAGCCGGATCGTAGCCGCGCCAGTCGATTGCCGCCAACAGGTCCGTTTCATAGTCCAGTTCGCGCATCTTGCCGCCGTCCAGCCGCAAGACCCTTGGCAGGTAAATCTCTACCGTCTTGAATTCCGCCCGTCTCGCCACTTTCCGCGAAACCGCTGGGCCGCCCGCTTCGCCCCCACCCGCGACCGAAAGCACCAGATCGGACAACCCGTCCTTTTCCAGCCCGTCCTTGATCGCCTCAACAACGTCAGCCGTACCAGCGTGATGCGTGATGACGTGGCATTCATCCAAGGCAGGAACCCTCGTCTTCACAGCATAGGGTTGCCGCAGAATCCGCCCAACAAGTTGCGTCATTGCGGGCAGGGCTGAATTCGCCGCCAAGGAACAAAGCACATAGGCGAAGGGGCAGTCCCATCCCTCTTGCAGCGCAGCTTTCGTGACGATCACCCGCACCCGGTTCGTCGGGGATAGTAGGTCAAGATTTTCCGGCTGCGACAGGTCATTCTGTTCAGCCGTCTTGATCGCCACTTCGGCCCCGTCAAAGCCCGCTTGCAGCAACCAGTCCCGCACATCATCGGCATGGATATGGGTTCCGTCCCGTTGATCCTTGCCCGTCCGTTCCACCTGCACCAGCATGATGGGCCGGATATAGCGCCCGGTTTCCCCCCGATACCTATCGGCGGCAACGTCCAGCTCTTTCAGCTTGGCCAGCGCTGCGTTCATTGTGGCACGCCAGTCCGTCCCCTGCCTTGGATCAAGGTTCAGAGGCATCTTGATCATCTCTTCAGCGTGAAGGTCTTGCCCCATCACCTCGACCAGAAGGTTCGGAATTCGTGCGGGCATCGTCGCCGTCGCCTGCACTTCCTTGGGGGTAGCAGTCAGCTCCAAAACGAAAGCAGGATTAAAGCCGTAGAGCGTTTTGAAGGCAAGTTGCGACGTTGCCTTCTGCCCTTCGTCCATAACCACAATCGGGCGGATCAGGCGCAAGGCGTTGCCCAGACTGTCCTTCACCATTGGGAACATGCCCTGATAGGCGTCCAGGTTCGGAACCGCCGCCAGCATCGCTTCGTGCAACTGTTGCTCCCCTTCAGCGGGGAAGAACCCATGCACGTCCCCCCGGTCCTGAAACATCTTCAGCGTCGCTTGGGTTTGCCTGTTTGCGGCCTGTAACATCAGGACCATCACGCACAGATGCGTCTCCACATCCGCAGCATGCAGCCGGTCTTCCTTTTCCATGATCTTCACCCGGCCCGCCGCCGCGCGGTCCAGCGCTTGCCGGTAGGGGTGTTGCCGATCCTTCAGCCGTTTCAGCGTCTGCGAATAGATCGCCTCGTTCGGCACGATCCAAAGGACAAAGCCGGTGTTGGCCCCCAGATACCGCCCGATGATACGCGAAACGGAATTCACTGCCAGCCACGTCTTGCCGCCCCCGGTTGGCACCTTCAGCGTCACGTTCGGCACGGGCCTGCCAATGCCATCCTGCCGGAGTGAGAAGGGTTTCCCGGCCTGCGACGGGGGAAGCCGTCCAGCGGCCTGAAGAGAGTCCCACGCGGCCTTAGGGTAGTCCAAGGGTGGCAAGTTCAGATCGGGGTTCTCTGCCGCCAGTGCGGCGACCTTGGCCGCCTTCACGCCCTGTTCTTTTAGCACGTCCAGATAGGCGTCCAGCGTCTCCAGAACGCGCACCTGATAGTCGAGCGTGCGCATCCCTTAGCTCCGCTCGATTCGGTAAAGTGCGAAGGGAAGAGGCACGAATTCGACCGGCACGTTTTCATCGTTCAGCATCTTCTGTGACACATGGCGCGCCGGGGCAAAGACAAGGTGCTTGCCCGGCTTTGCCGCTGCCACGCCCCGCGCGTAGGACAGGGTGAGGGCGGCTTCTGGCGATTTCAGCCAATCCAGATCGGGCCGATAGATCAACCAAAGGTGCTGGGCGTCCGCCTGGCCGAGATAGCCGCTGCCTTCGTCAAGCTGACTTGCGTCCAGTGGAATATTTGTGGCCATGTGGAACAGCGCCCGGCCCAGCGCGTCCCATGCCGGCAGATCGGTGCCTTGCAGGATCGCATCAAGGTCAACTGGCGCGCCAAGGGTGCAATAGGTGAAGGTGCCGCCCAACCCCTCGGAGCGGTCTTTTACCGCTTTTTCGCCGGTAACGATCAAGTTGCCATCCTTCACCTTTTTGGTGATCTTGTCGTACTCGTGCCCGTGCAGGTTCTCAATTTTCTCCACCTGATCGGTCAGCCGATCCGCCTTTCTCAGCTTCTGCCAACTCAGGCTTTCGCGCAGAAGTTCGGTCTTTTGCGTGCCGGTAAAGTCAAAGCCGCTGATCACCCGCCGCACCCGTTCAGCAGTGAGGCGGTCGGCATAGCCTTCCATCTCGACCAGAATGAATTTCCGGTTGCCTTTGTCATGTTTATTGGCTTCCAAGACTGCATGAGCAGTTGAACCCGACCCGGCAAATGAATCCAGAACGATACTATCAGGTTTGGTGGCCAAATCCAAAATGCGGCGAATAAGGCGGACCGGCTTCGGATAGTCAAATGACGCTTCTTCACCTAGAATTCTATTCAGTTCCTTTTTTGCTTCTTGATTGTGCCCAACTTCCTCGTTCGGCCACCACGTCCAGCTACTCACACCATCAGATTCATCGAGATATGTCTTGACGCGGGGACGCGCGTCACCATTTATCCCAAACCAGAGGCGGCCCTCTTTTTTGAGTCTATCATATTCAGGGCGCAGCACCGACCAGCATCTACCAGGCGGTGGACCAACTACTTCCCCACTGGGCAGTTCGATAACATATTGCTGATCTTTTCGTTTTGTAGGATCAGGGTTTTGAGCGGTCAAATCGGTAGAAGTCCACGCTCCGTTCTTGTCGCCATCCGGATTGGTAAACTCTGCTTCTTGCTCTTCGGTCCGGTCTAGGCGACTGATCTTCTCTTTCTCAGAGCCTTTCTTGAAGACGATAATTGTATCGTAGGCTTGGCCCAGCCTTTTGCGTGCCTCTGGCGAAGTTCTCTTTTGCCAAGCGATGTTTGCAATGAAGTTCTGATCGAAGAAAATCTCATCCATCAAACAGCGCAGCCGTTGCACTTCATTGTGATCAATTGAAACAAAGATGAGCCCGCCTTCTCGTAGCAACTCCCACAGGAGTCGAAGCCGTGGCCAGATCATTGCGCACCACTTGTCATGGCGCAGGCCGTCATCTTTCGCAATACCGCGATTTTTTGCGGAATCAGGGTCAAGATTTTCCTTAAACCATTCCTTGATCATCGGCGCGTTAACGTTGTCGTTGTAGGCCCAGCCTTCATTTCCGGTGTTGTAGGGGGGGTCAATGAAGATGCAGTCTACCTTGCCCGCATACATCGGCAGCAGCGCCTTCAGCGCGTGCAGGTTGTCGCCCTGGATGATCAGATTGCCGTTCAGATCGACCGGCCCGATCCCCTTGGCCGCGTCTGGCACCAGCGGTCGGAAGGGCACGGAAAGGTGGTGATTGTAGACGAATTCCTTGCCCTTGAAACTCAGCTCGGTCACGTCACGCCCCCCGTTTTGGTCTTTCCGTCATAGAACAGATCGCCGGGGGGCAGAGCAAGCGGATTTGGGGACTCGGTAACCCCTCAGAGCGAAGTCAGCTTATTAGCCCCGCCACCGCTCTGCAGCAAAGCTGGATTTGCCACTGCTCCATTGTATCACTTCCAGCGAGGGCAGAGTGAAGAGCAACTGCATCGGCGGGACGAAGGTTTCCTACCTTTATTGGGGTGTATCCGCCGAGCTCAGAAGCAGGATAAACAACTATGCCATTGCACGAAACATAGCTGATCGGCTTTGTCAGAAAGGCGTAGTCCGATTGAAGAATCTTGAAGTCGCCCCCGTAATCATTGGAGCTAATGAACAGGAAAGCTTGGCCGTCATCTTTCCAACCGGCCTCACCAATATACAAATGGAATTTGCTCCTTAGGGCATGGCCCTTAGCTCGGTCAGTCTCCCACAAATAAATATCACCAATTTTCATTCAAGAAACTGCGATATGCCTCCGAAATCTTCCACAAGTGACTGCCGCAGCTCGTCACTTTCGACCATTTCGTCGTAATACATCTCGGCTCTCTTTGAGTTTGGCCGTCTCCTTGCCCACGCCTTCTTATACGCGTTGTGGTCATGGGTTACTTCGAAAAGTTGCTCAAAGGTGCATTTGCCGAACTCGGCAATCACCTCATCAAACACCTTGAGATCAGACTTGGAGAATAGCTCAAAGTTCACTTCACGCAGCGGCTTTCCAATAACGGTCACCGGCTTTCCTTTGCGACTCTCATCTGAAACGGCGAAAGGCAGAGCCTCTATGCCCGCCTCGTTCATCGTCCAGCGATCCTGCTCAAGAAGGTCCATCGCTTTTGACGCCACCGGCCCGTAAGGGAGGGCAAAATAGCTTTCTTGAGTGATGGGCCGACCATGCCGGTTCAGGTGTGCTCTGTCAGCAAGATAGAAGAATTTGACCGCCTGATATTTGTCAGCACCTGGCCTCTTGTGGGCAAGGTAAAGCAGCAGCTCCACGATCTTGTCGAGCTTGGGTCGGTAGAGAAGTCGCATTACGCCTCACAAAAAACGAGCATATCTCGACTTAGACCTAATGTGCTTGGGATCTGTTTGGCTGTCAAGCCCTTTTGTGCCGATCTGTATGCGGTCCGGGACCATCTGGCTGGGCAGCAATCCCGTTCTCTCACATCACAGATCGTCCAGTTTCGCACCGGGAAAGCGCCGATACACCCAATTCGCAAAGGCCATGTCACCCGCAGCGTCTGCCGTATCTATCGCATCTATCTTCCGCCAATAGGTGCGCCAGTGCATGCCCTTGGGCTTGGGGGGTGGCATTGATGCCGTGCCGGGTTCCCCGCCCAGCGCCGTCCGTATCTTGTTGGCGCGGCGATTGTGCCGGTGCATCGGTTCTTCGGACTGACTGGTATAGGCCAGCCCAAGGCAGTGACGGCAAACGAAGTATTTCTGGCCCAGAAACAGCTTCCCCACCCGCCGCCCGCAATATCGCCCGTTGCGAACAGCGGGGCAGCGAAACCACGGGCGCGTGCCGCCATAGGGGCAATCGGTCTCGGTCAGCGGGATCGGTTCTTCGACTTCTTCCCAGTCGCTGCCGTTCGACCTGATCCGGTAGACCAGAACCAGCCGACCGACTTCGGCGCGGATGGATATGCTGGCGACTTTTTCACCGTCCACTGTCCACCGCCACCCGCAAGAGTATCCTGACTTCAGCAATCCGGCCTTGCGCAGTCGGTTCACGTCCAAGCTGCGAAACTGTTCGGCTTTCGGTCGCCATCCGGGCCGCCCTGATCCGTATCCGCCCATCGTTTTCCCCTTCAGGATTTTCCGAAATCATTTGCCAAGTTGGGGTTCGGATAAGGGTGCCCTCGCCCGAATTCGCCCAACCGCACCAGGCCAAGCGCGCGCAGTTTGGCTTCGGCCCGCCATGCGCGCGTTGCACCCCAGCCCATCGCCGTCGCCATTGCGCCATATGTTGCCGGTCCGAAAATGCGCAGCCGGTCGAGATATGCGCCCGCGTCGGGTTCCAAGCCATCGGTCCGGTCCTTCGGTTCCGGGGAAAGCGTTCCCTCTTCGGACAAAACCGACATAACTGACAGAAGCCCCTTTACCGTTGCTACTGCGCCGCCCTCGTTTAGCCGTTCCTTTGGTTTCGTCGGTTCTGTCAGCTCTGTCCGGGGCGGTGCTTCCTGTCTCGCGGCCTGAAGCCATCGCGTCATGGCTGCCCCCTGCGAATTGCTGGGTTCACCAGGAATAGCCGTTGCGGCCTTCCGCCCTTCGGGTTTGCGGGCGGATCAACCATCCTGACGCACTCGCCATCTTCCAGCATTGCCAGCGCCGGGTTAAGTTCCGCAGCCGTGCCAAGGCCAGAGCGGTCGAGCCGCAGCACATCGCGTGAATTGAAGCTTTGCCAGCCCTGTTCGCGGATGATTCCGACAAGTCGCCGGGCGGCCCGTTCAGCCTTTGGCGTTGCTGCGTCGGCATAGGCCCGCCGGGCCATTGGCAAAAGGTAGACTTCCACCAAATGGGCTGCCCGCCCGAAGTGCGGCACCGAGATTTCGTGGGGTTCTTCGGCTCCATCGGCGGCCCAGTCGAGATAGGCCAGCACCAGCGCCAACCGTGCAGTCAGGCCCGGAAGCTTGCCCAGAAAGGACAGTAATAGCCCTTCAGCCCCGGCTTCCCAACTGCGCACCGCCGCGCGGAAATCATCCATCAGGGCGCGCGCATCTTCCGTGAAGGGAATAAACCAAGGGCGAGACACTCCGGCTTCATCGGTTAGAAGGTCTAGGGTCAGTAACCGCCCCAGCGCGGCTTCCATAAGCGCTTCATCAACCAAAGCTTGGGGGCGTCGGATGGGCGCGGGTTCCGGCCAGATAGGCAGGAAGCGCGCCAGAAGCCCGTCATCATCGGATTTGAACAGTAGGCTTTTCAAGCGGTCGGGTTGGATGCCGCCAAGCACTCCGATTAACAACCGGTCGATTGTCAGAGGATCACGGCCCATACGTTCCACCGTAAAGCCACGGCCCCCGAAGGCTTCAAGCCAGAAGGGTCGGTCAGAGCCGCCGCCCGAATAGCGCTGCATTCCTTCCAGCCATCCCGCCAGTTCATCGCGCATTTGCAGCGTGCCTCGTGGTTGCTGGGCCAATATCGCCCCTAGCCGCTCAATCGTGCCATCGTTCACCACTAAGCGCGGGACATGCGGGGGCGGTCCCGCATCGCAGCCGGTCGGTCTATCAGGGGGCGTTTTGCCTTCCTTGATTGCGGCCCTCGCCACTTCCTTCCATGTCGCGTCCGCCAGCTTTGCAAGTTCAGCCTTTTCGTTCCAAGCCATGCGCTGGGCTTCTGCCGCTTCGCGCAGGGGGCGTTCGACTTTTCGCAGCGGTTGTAGGGCTGCGTCTATTGCCGGGCTTTTGCCAGCGCTGGGCAAGCCGATACACATCGCCCAAATGACGGGCGGTTCTGCCCAGCCTTGCCAGATTGCCGCCCAGCGCGCGTTTCCGATAGTCGAGCCTGCAACCGCCAACAGCGCTGAAAAAACGTAGTCAGCGGGTGCGCCTTTGGCTTCAGCTGCATCCGTCACCCATCCAGCAAGGCGCGGCCCCAGCACATCGCGCAAGGGCAAACTTGGGGCAGAGGGTAGTTCCGCCCGCAACAGGCGCGGGTCCGGTGCCGACCATGCTGGCATGAAGGGGGTTTGCTTTGGCTTGGCTTGCGCGGTCATGCTGCCCCCTTCGATTGCTGCACATCGTTCCAATCCTGCCCGTCAGGTGCAGCAAACAGATATACGTCCCAGCCCAGGCAATAAGCGCGGTCGCCCAGCGCATTTGCGGCCTGCATCCCGGGCGCGTCCCCATCGGCGGCAATGATCAGCCGCCGGGGCTGGGGCGGCAGGCGCAGCGCGCGAATGCCAGAGGTGGATAGTGCCACCCAGACTTCTGCAGGCTCACCCAGAAGGCCGCTCAGAAGGCTTAGGCCGGTCTCTATTCCCTCACACACCACAAGCGGCCCCTGCGCCTCTGAGAGGGCAACAGCGCCCCCAGAGCATGGCCCTTGCATCATCTTGGCGTTGCGCTCCAGGCGCGCGCCAGATTTCTCAAAAAAGGTCCGATGCACTCCCCCGGTCGAAACATCCGCGACCATGGCGGATTGCCACCGGGCGCTTGGCCCGTGGTAAGCATCGGCGACCCAGCGTAGCGAAGGCGGCAAGGCGCAAGTGATACCCCGGCTTCGCAGATAGGTCTCGCCTTTCGTTCCGCTTATCGGCCTTCCCACATCCCAGAGCTTCCGGGCTTTCGCGCGCTGTTCCGCCTCATACGTCGCGCGCCGGGTGTCGGCTTCTCTTGCGGCTTGCAGGTCGATTGCGCCGGTCGAAGCAGGTAGGCCCGCCGCTTCCGTCACAGCCCGGAAGTCGCACCCCGACTTGTGGCAGAACGTCAGAAGCCGCCCGCCTTCCTCGCGGATCGAAAGGGCGCGCTGATCACGTCGCCGCTCGGGCTGGCAGACCGGGCACGGGGCGCTGCCATGATTGCCGCGCCAGCTGCCTGACAGTGCATTGGTAAGGTCGCGGGCGTCACTCATGCGGCTTGCGCTGCCTCCCAAGCCTGCACATCGGCCCAGCGCCAACGGGTGATTTGTGGGGACAGTTTCACAGGGGCGGGGAATTGCCGTTCATTGGTCCAGCGCCAGATAGTCGCGCGGCTTACCCGGAAATGGGCCGCAAGGTCGGTATCTGCCGCGTAGGCGTTGCGGGTGATGTCAGGCGATACAGGTTTAGCCATGGTGAAGTGTCCCTTTGCGTGCTGCAATGGGATGGAATTTGCATATCCCGGCTGGGACAGTGGCGGGACACGTCCCTACTTTTTGGCGTGCCGCCCCCAAAGCTTGCGGTTGCTCGCGACAGTGCCGCCAACAGAATTGGCGGTAAGTCGGGCGGCGTTTGCAACACTCGAATTCTTGGCGACAAGCTCACGCATCTTGCTCAAGCGAGCTTCAGTATCTGGCGCAGTGCTGTTCTTCCGGCCCTCTGCACCTGCCCTTGCGGCCTTTATCGTCCTTTTGCCGCGAAGAGCATCCTTCTTGTTCAACAACGCCAGTTCAAGCTCCCGCACTGCCGCCCCAAGGAAGAATGCGTGACTGCTTACCATAATGGATTCTAGGCCTCTTTGGCGAAAAGCGATGCTATCTTGATCTTCACCGGGAAGCGCTTCCACTTGTCGATTTAGTGGCTCTGTCAGATCATTGCAGAGAAGCGCGTACTGAATGTAGCACTGGATGCAAAGCCATCCAAAACTGCCCTCGCCGATGGATTGGGACAGTCCGTTTGCGATCCCAAAAATGTACTTCAATGCCCCCTTGCTGACCCTTGCAAAAGTCAGAGGAAAGTTGAGGTCGATAGGCGGAAGGCCAAGAGTCACCGCTTCAGTAATCGCGTCACACAGTAATCCGTAGAGCTGCTGGTTATAGAATATGTGCCGTGCAGACGGGTTGCTAAGGCCGTCTGCATCAGTCGTGAATGCCTTTGCGCTACTAGGGGCAAACTGGTCGAGATAGGCGAACCTGACCTCGGCCATACCCGACGGCGGCGTCACTGTTGCCTTCTTCAAAGCTCCTGAAATGTCACCCCACTTTTCATGCAGTTTGTTTGCGACAGGCTTGATTGGCGGCGGCGCTTTGGACCGAGTCACGCCCCTATCCTCACAACATTGCCGCCCGGCACTCGACCAGCCAGAAAGTCAGCCCAATCCGCCATCATCCGCCGTCGCTTTTCGATCATGTCGCCGCGACGATAGGCGGCCTCGACTGCGCTGCTGATCCGGTGGGCAAGGGCAACCTCTGCCATGTCGCCGGGGTAGTGCGTCCGCTCTGCAACCCAATCTCGGAAGCTGCTGCGAAGGCCGTGGGGAACGGCGGGGCGCTTGCTTACGCGGTCCAGAAAGCCTTTGCCACCAGCCGCGACTGCCGCCGTGTGCTGGCGCTTCATAAGCATGGAAAGGGCCATGTCGGAAAGCTGGCCGCCCCGCACGCCGGGGAACACCAGCGGGTTGCCTTCAAGCTTGGGAAGGGCCTTCAAGAGGTCCACCGCTTCTGCAGTCAGGGGCACACGATGCTCGCGCTGCATTTTCATTCGGTGGGCAGGGACAATCCAAAGGGCACGATCAAGGTCGATTTCATCCCACCGCGCTCCCCGCACTTCGCCGGAACGGGCGGCGGTCAGGGAAAGAAACTCCAAGGCCCGCGCTGGGAAGCCTTCGCGCTGGCGCAGATCAGCCAGCCATGCCGGGGCATCGTCCAATTGCAGCGCCGGGTGATTGCTTTCCTTCGCGACCTTGCTGGCAGCGGGCAGAAGCTCTTTCAGGTTCCCCGCCCAGCGCGCCGGGTTATCGCCTGTCCGATGCCCCGCAACGGTTGCCCAGCTGAGAACCGCCTCGATCCGACCGCGCAGCCGGGTGGCGGTTTCGGTCTTGGTGGCCCAAATCGGTTGCAGGCAACGCAGGACGGCGGCGGTATCAATCTGGCCGACCGGAAGCGCGCCGATTTCCGGCAGGGCGTAGTTGTCCAACGTGCTGCGCCACTGGGCGCGGTGCTTTTCATTGCGGAAGGCGTCGAGCTTGGCCGCAAGGGCCTTGTCCACGGCGTCGCTGAATAACATGCCCTTCCGCCGGGCTTCGATCAGCTTCGCCTTGGCCGCCTTCCGTTCCTCGATCGGATCAACCCCACGCTCCACCTTGTCGCGGGCTTCGCGTGCCTTGTCGCGGGCCTGCGCCAAAGTGACAGTCGGGAAGCCCCCAAGGCCGATATCGCGGCGGCGACTTCCGACCAGCATCCGCAAGACCCAAGTCTTGCCGCCCTTAGGCGTAAGTTGCAGGTAGAGGCCATTCACCCCGCCAACGGCCACCATCGCGTTGCCTTTGCCGCCACCATGCACCAAGCGTTTGACGTCCAGTGGCCCGAGTTCCTGCGCTATCTTTGGCATTCCCGCTATCCTACCCATCATAGAGCTTGTGACAGGATAGCACGTCACGCGCCGGGTTGAAACAAGGTCTAGCGTAGATACCCTTATTTTATTGGAACTTTATGCCATCCCATGCGACGGGATGCATCGGGATACTTCCTAAAAATGGCGGCCTCCGGGTCCGCCAATATCTCTCCTGTCGTTGCGTTGGTCACCTCACGGGGTGTCGCGTTGGTCAAACGGAGAGGCTTCACCCGATTATTGATGGATGGACCTTTCAGCAAATTCGTTGCGTTGCGGTCTTTTTGGCAAAATGAAAGAAGCCGGGCAATTTGATAATTGAGCCCGGCTTCTGAAAAGAATTGGATCTAAAAACTTTGACGAAGCTGCCACTTGCTAGACGGCATTGCTGCCGTTTTGCGCGAACCGCCTTTCAGTTGCTGCGTCAATCGTTGGGGAAGTGAGACCGATTGACAGGGAGAGCTACCGGATGACGGCTCGATGGAGGTTCGTGCCTACCTTTCGTGAAATTCAAATCTTGATTGGCCGCCCTTTACGGATGGCTGTGGGATTGGGCGGAAGCAGGGGTCATGGCCAGATGGACCCGGCCGATTCCGTCGCGTTGCCGTTCGGATGCGCCGAAAATCCGGTCCACCGGCCGATTGAATCCAGCGGGGTTCAGGATGATGATCGGTGCCGAGACGACAGGGGCCACCGTGGTGACCGGCACATCCACCGAGACAGTGGCGCTTGCAGATTCTGGTTGCCATTTGATCGGCGCCGTCTCGGGGGTTTGACCGAGACCGATGTCGTCAAGCAGATGGGGGGACAGGGCTTCAAGTCGCACCACTTCACGCTGCAGCAGGCGGCCTTGCTTGAAGGTTTCCAGCGCGACACGCAGCGGCTCAAGGTAGCGGTGCAGGCGGGTCACGCGATCAGGTGACCTGCCTTCGTGATCTGCATCGGTCGCTTCAAGGGGCAAGATGCGGCCTGATTCAACCAGGCCCACCATCATCTGCGCAATACCAATGTTCATCATTTCTGCGTCCTCCGCCGCCCATTTGGTTCAGGGCCCGTGAGGATCAGATTGGCGCAAGTGCCGTCTGGGCGCTGTTCCCTGGGGAACGCGGAGAGTCTTTCTGGTCAGATTTCAACTGCGCCAGAATCTTCCGCAATGCGCAGCAGTTGAGCGGTCTCGCAGATCAGCAGATCACCATCGCGGCGCAGGGCACCTTCATCGAACAGATCGTGCAGGGCGCGGTTCAGTTTTGGCCGGCTTGCCCCCAGCATCGCTGACAGCTCTGCCTGATTGAGACGGACGCGCAATTCGCAGCGCGCAGGAAGCGCATCGCCGTGGGCTTGCTTCAACCCAAGCAGCACAAAGCGGACAAGCCGCGAGCGCAGGTCATGCAGCGCTATGGATTCCATCTGAAAGTTGGTCGCGCGCAAGAGCGAGCATAGGTAGCGCGACATTTCCAGACCAAGGCGTGGGTCTTCGTCCATCGCCGCAAGGAATGCGTCCCGCCAGATCACCAGCCCAAGGGTCGGTTCCATCGCCGTGGCATCGGCTGATCGGGGGTGGCCGTCGATCAGGGCCACTTCGCCGACGACGCCTGTCGGGCCGACAGTGCCCAGCAGGATTTCGCGGCCGGCTGCGCTGACAAGTGAAAGGCGCAGTCGGCCTGACACAACCAGAATCATATGGCTGCCCGCATCGCCGCGCATGAATACCGCCGCGCCGGCCGGCCATTCGCGCCAGACCGAGAGCTTCGACAAGGTCGTCAGCGAAGCGGTTTCGAGGCTGGCGAAAACCTCACACGATCTAAGCGCGGCCATAGCCTGCCGCATGTTCGGGCCAGCCTTCGGTTCCTTCATCCGCGCCCATCCGGTATGTCGCCGGGCCGGAAATTACCCAACGCGGCTTGTGCTGTGATCGGCCCTTGCGGACATGCTGGTGAAGGATGGTCAGCACTGGGCGGTTTGCAGAGGCAGGGCATTTCGGGCTCCGTGAAGGTGTCGGACGTCTCGGGGAACGGGAGGAAACCGGCACACCACTTACAAGTCGATTCTAATGCAGATCAGAGGGCGAAGCCAACCCTCGCCGACCACCCGTGACACGGTCAAAGCGGCGGCACGGCTTTCTGATGCGCCTTGTAGAACGGTTCCTTCGGCCGCAACGCTTCTGGCACCATGACCAGATCGTCCCCCAGCTTTGTCTTGGCTGCGGCAAGCCGGGCGGAAAGGTCCCCCTCGGTCGGAACTTGCCACTCGGGAACGGTTTCGAGAAACCCGTGGCGCACCAATTCCATCCCGAGAATGGCGAAATCCGTCGTGACCTGTGCGCCGAACCAGGAGGATTTTCGACCCAAACCACGGGAGGCAACGTACATGTCGCGGTGCGCTTCGATCACGTGCGCGTCGCATCCGGAAAAGGCGCGCAGTTGGTCGGCCAACGCCCATGCATAGAACTCGCGGCGAGAGATGATCGCCACCCTTGCACTGGCGGGTATCGCCGTCGCCGCGACATGCAGCGCCGAGCCGTCAACGGCGATCAGGCGGCGGGCCGAACGGTATGTCGCAATCTGGTCGGCCAGCGAGGCCTGTTGCGGGTGAAAAACGTGATATCCCGCCAACGCCAGTGCGCGTTCGATCTCGGACTCGAAAAGGTGGTTTCCCTTCCAGCCGATGCGAGTGCGGGAGATGTAGATGTCGCGGGGGGCCGCGTTCGGCTCGATCCGGGCGGCGTTGTCGCGCATGAAGCGGCGCTGCTCGTCAAGCCCAAGGAACAGGCTTGGATGCGTCGACATGCCCTGCTGTGGCACAAACAGTGTTTCGACCCGTTCGGTGGTGCCAGTGGTGGCCACGGGTATTCCCGGTTGAAACACGTCAAGGGTCTGACGGAAGTTTCGCGGAAGCGCCGTATCACCCTTTGGCTCGGTTGAATGGCGTTCGTGAAACAGGATGCCCTTCAGCGGCACGCCGTCCTGCAGCAGTCGGCGTATGGCCCAGAGCCGCGACGCCGAATAGATCAGCCCGTGGCCGAAATGATGGTAAAGCTGGCCGCCGAACACCCAAGCGCCATCACGCTGGACCGACGGCGTTTCGGGAACCGGCGGTGGGGGCGAAAGATAGCCGCCGATCGACAGCGTCTTTGAAAGTTCCACCAGCGTTCCATCGGGGCGGAACACGCCACAGACCTGATGCAGGCCGCTCATATCACCTTCACGCGGCGGGCGCATGATTGCCCCGTCGACCCGTTCGACCCGTGCGTCGGGCAAATCGGTCGGCAAGACACCGCTGAAATCGCGCATCGCTGCTCCCGGCGTCGATATGACGATGCGATAAATGCACCGACGGCTGCGATGTTTCAAGCCTCGGAACTTGCTGGCACGGCCTGCGAATTCTTGCGCACAATGCGCATATCTGCGACGTGTCAAGCAAGGCGGTTTTCGAGCCGGGCGGGCGTCAGGGCAGTGGAGCGAGGCGAATGCAGATTTACGGCCATTGCCGTTTTTCCTGGTTTGGAATCTCCGACACCGGACGTGAACTGACGGGTATCGAGGATGCTCACCTTCGGCTGTGGCATCCTTTGCGGATGGCAATCCGGTTTCATCTGTTCGAGCATCTGATGCTTCCCAGCCTTGGCGCGCAGACCGATCAGGATTTCACGCTGCTTGTGACCGTGTCCGAAGACATGCCCGAGGTGTTTCAACTGCGGCTTGACCGCGTTGTGGCGGCCTATCCCTTTGTCCGCCTGAACCGCACAATGTCCCGCGATTACGCCAAGTTGATTGGCCCGTTCATGCGTGAGACCACGGCAGACGGAACCATCCAGTCGGCACATTTCCGTCTGGACGATGACGATGCCGTACCGTCCAGCTACATCGCCCGGCTGAAGCGCGATGCGGATCGTGTCGATACCGGCGGTCTTGTGTGCTATCCGTCAGGCATCGTCGGCTTTCTTGACGGACAACAGGCGAAACACGGGTTCCGCGCGATTTCCTATCATGCGCAGGGGCTTGCGCGCATTGCCGGGCCCGGCGTCTTGCGTTCGCCCCTGCATATGCAGCACCGCGACATGGGCAATCATGTGCCAAGCTATGTCGACCCGACCTTCACCGGGTTTCATTTTACCCAGCACAGCGTCAACAACACGCTTGGTTACGGCGCAGTCGTCCATTCTGGCAGCGATCGGCGGCTGGTAGAGCGCATGACCCGAAACAACCCGGACCTTGCCACGGGAATCGCCTCTCCGCCGCGGTGCGACGAGGCGATTGCAGTCGCCTTTCCGTTCACCGACGGACCGGCCATCCGCAAGATGCTCGAGGCGACGACCACACCGATGCAGTTGTGCGAGAGCATGGGATTTGCGCTTCCGTGAGTGTGGCGAGCAAGCATGAGCGGTGATGATTCGGAACCGACCGGCGCGCAGGTGCTGACTCCGGTGACCTTGCCAGGCGGGCGCGTCGCGTTGCGGCGGACCGAGGGCAAGACGATCCGGATCGCGTGGCCCGAGTTTGGCCAGCCGATGTTCTACCCGATGCGAGTGGTCGGGGTGATCGACACAAGGCTGCGGGTGGCGCATGACCTGGGCGCGGACGGCGAACAGATTGAAGACATCGACACGCAATACTGCTGGTCGATGGCCGCCTCGATCCGGCAGGTGCAGCCCTACATCATGTATGGGCAATCCCTTGCACTTAGCATCGGCCACGATGCGCCATTGACTGACGCACCGGTTGCGCCCGGTCGGGCGCTTACCTTTGCCAACCCCGGCGCAGGCGCGCAGATGTCGGTGTCGGAACGTCCGGGCCGCGAGCAGCATGACTTTGGTCCGTGCCACTTTCCGCAAAGCGACCTTGACCGGCTGGACGATCTGAAGGAAGGACCCGGGGAAAGTCCGGTTTCGGCTGCCGTTGCCGGGCTTTTGGCGGGCTTGCCGGCCGATGCCGGGGTGGTCGCGACCAACCATGGGCGCGGTGGCGTGGCGATGCGAAAGCTGCTGCCCCGGCGGATCAGTGCGTCCAGCGGCATTCAGTATGCCGGGATCTTGCGGGCCTTGGCGCGCACGCGGCAGTTCTGCGATGTCCACGGCTGCACCATACGCCAGCCGATCGTGTCCTTCATCCACGGCGAGGCGCTTCAACCTGATGATTGGCGCCTTTACGGCGATCGACTTCAGTCGCTGCAAAACGCCATGACCGAGGATTTCAGCCTGATCACCGAACTGGACGCTCCGGTCTTGATGTTTGTCGATCAGGCCAGGGCGGCCTTGCGACCTGACGACAGGCTGCACCGCAACGCGATTCCTGCCGCAGTGGCGCAGTTGCATACTGCTTTGGCTCATCCGGGCCGGATCTTCTGTGTCGGGCCAAAGTATTTCCTGCCGCGCCGGTCAACGGTCAAGGGGCGAGGCGATCCGGTGCATCTTGTTGCTGCGGCGTCACGGTTGCTTGGTGACTATCATGGCCGCGCGATCCGGCAGACACTTTCGGGACGCGACTGGTTGCCCCTGCATGTTGCCGGCTATGCCCGCGACGGGCAGGCGATTACGCTGACAGTGGCTGGGGGGGATGGAAGCGCGCTGGCCATTGATACCGAAACCGTATCGCGCACCGTGAACAGCACCTTCGGGCTTCGCTGGATGCAGGAAGGCGGCACCGAGCGGCAGGTCGTCGATGTCGCTGTTGATGGGCGCCAGATCCTTGTTTCGCTGGATGCTGATCCGGGCCGGGTCGGTGTCGATTTCCGCAAGGCAGTGCTTTCCATCGGCCTAGTTGCCGATCTGCCCTTGCGCGATGAAGGTCCGCTGACGGGCGGGCGCACGAATGTCCGCGACGGGGCCACAGATATTGGCAGCGGCGGCGAGCCGATGTTCAATTGGCTCTGCCACGACTGGATTTGGGAAACGGGGGACGGCTCTGCGACATGAGCCGGGGTGCGCGGATGGCATGGGAATTCTGGATCGACCGCGGCGGCACGTTCACCGACATCGTTGCGCGTGACCCGGATGGTCGGCTGCTGACGCGCAAGCTGCTTTCGGAAAACCCCGAGCGCTATGCCGATGCGGCTGTTGCTGGCATCCGCGACTGCCTTGGCCTGCGTGATGACGAGCCGATTGCCACCGGAACAATCGCTGCGGTCAAGATGGGCACCACGGTCGCGACCAACGCTCTTTTGGAACGCAAAGGCGAGCGGGTTCTGTTGCTGATCACCGAAGGGTTCCGCGATCTGCTGCGGATTGGCACCCAGGCGCGGCCTGCGTTGTTCGACCTGCACATCCGACGGCCTGACCTGCTTTACGAACGGGTCGAGGAGGTTGCGGGCCGGCTGGATGCCGACGGCCAGGAGGTGCGCCCGCTTGACGAAGGTGCCGTCCGGCGCGCCCTTGCCGATGCCCATGCGGCGGGCATCCGTGCGGTGGCGGTGGCGCTGATGCATGGTCACGTAAACCCCGCCCATGAACTCCGGGTCGGCGAGATTGCGGCCGAGATCGGCTACAGCCAGGTGTCGCTGTCACACCAGGTAAGCCGACTGGCGAAGCTGGTTCCTCGCGGTGATACGACGGTCGTCGATGCGTATCTGTCGCCGTTGTTGGGGCGGTATGTGGCGCAGGTCGAGGCGGCACTGGACATGGGCCGGGCGACGGCGCGGCTGTTGTTCATGCAATCCAATGGCGGGTTGACCGAGGCGGGGCGGTTTCGTGGCAAGGACGCCATCCTTTCAGGCCCGGCGGGTGGCATCGTCGGGATGGTGCGGGTTGCCGAGGCGGCGGGCCACACTCGGCTGATCGGGTTTGACATGGGGGGCACGTCAACCGACGTCAGCCACTATGCCGGCGAATATGAACGCTCGTTCGAGACCGAAGTGGCGGGTGTGCGGATGCGCGCGCCGATGATGGACATCCACACCGTGGCGGCCGGTGGCGGCTCGATCTGCGCGTTTCGCGATGGGCGCTATCAGGTTGGACCGGAAAGTGCGGGCGCTGATCCGGGACCGGCCAGCTATCGGCGCGGTGGGCCTTTGACCATCACCGACTGCAATGTGATGCTTGGGCGGCTTTCTCCGGCGCATTTTCCGGCTGTCTTCGGGCCGAACGGCAATGAGGCGCTGGATGTCGACGTGGTGCGCACGCTGTTTGCCGGACTGGCGGCGGGCATCGCGGCCGAAACCGGCCAGCTTGCCGCGCCGGAAATGGTCGCCGAGGGGTTCCTGCGGATCGCAATCGACAACATGGCCAACGCGATCAAGAAGATAAGCGTGCAGCGTGGCCATGACGTGACGGGCTATACGCTCAACTGCTTTGGCGGGGCGGGTGGTCAGCACGCCTGCGGTGTCGCCGATGCGCTTGGCATGCAGAAGGTTTTCATCCATCCGTTCGCGGGTGTGTTGTCCGCGTTCGGGATGGGCCTGGCTGACCTCAGGGTGCATCGCCAGACCCAGTTCGACCGGCCCCTGCTGGCAGCAGACGAGGCCGCCAGCATCCTGACCGCGTTGGAGGCCGAGGCGCGGGATGAGCTTTTGGCGCAGGGCGTGGCCGGTGCCCGCATGTTGACGCGCGCCCACCTGCGCTATGACGGTTCCCATCAGGCGCTGGAAGTTCCGTTCGGGTCACAAGAGGCAATGACCGCAGCTTTTGCCGCCGCGCATCAGGCGCGCTTTGGTTTCACCTCGCCCGAACGCGCGATCTTGTTTGAAAGCCTTTCGGTCGAGGCGATCGGCGGTGGCTCGGACATGCCGCGGCAGTCGGTCGGGCGGGCCGCGCCAGAACCGGTGAATCACCTCAGGGTCTGGACCGGCGGAGCCTGGACGAGCGTGCCACTCTTTGACCGGCAAGACTGCGGAACCGACACCCGTATCGAGGGGCCAGCGGTGATCCGCGAAGCGACCGGCACCATTGTGCTTGAACCGGGCTGGACTGGCCAGGTCGATCCGGATGGCAATCTGATGCTGACGCGAACCGAAGCGGTCACCCGCACGCCTGCGTCGGGAACCACGGCCGAACCGGTGCTGCTGGAGGTTTTCAACAACCTCTTCATGTCGGTTGCCGACCAGATGGGGGCCACCCTTGCCAATACGGCCTGGTCGGTCAACATCAAGGAACGTCTGGATTTTTCCTGCGCGATCTTTGACGCGAATGGTGATCTGGTGGCGAATGCGCCGCATGTGCCGGTGCACCTTGGCTCGATGAGCCATGCAATCAAGGTGGTGATGGCGGCGGTTGCAGATCATGCGCGGCCCGGCGATGCGTGGATGCTGAATTCGCCCTACAACGGCGGCACGCACCTGCCAGACGTCACCGTGATCACCCCGGTTTTTGTCGGTGGCAGACCGGCTTTCTGGCTAGGTTCGCGCGGGCATCACGCCGATATCGGCGGCCGGACGCCCGGATCGTCACCGCCTGATAGCCGCCATATCGAGGAAGAAGGTGTGCTGATCGACCTATTCCCGCTGGTAGCGCAAGGCCGCCTGCGAGAGACCGAAACCCGCGCGCTGCTGACATCGGGGCGTTATCCGTGCCGCGCGGTCGACCAGAACATTGCCGACCTCAAGGCTCAAGTCGCCGCCAACGAAACCGGGCGACGCGAACTGCTGCGCGTGGTGGATGCCTACGGGGCGGACGTTGTTGCCGCCTACATGGGCCACGTCCAACGCAACGCGGAGGCTTGCGTGCGCGCAGTGATCGACACCCTGCGTGACGGATCGTTCACCTATCCGATGGATATCGGTTCCGAAATCAAGGTGCGCGTTTCGGTCGACCGCAAGGCGCGGCGTGCCGTCGTGGATTTCACCGGCACCAGCGCCCAGCAATCAGGCAACTACAACGCACCGAAGGCGGTGACGCGGGCGGTGGTGCTCTATGTGTTCCGCACGCTGGTGGGCAAGGCGATCCCGTTGAACGAAGGCTGCCTTGCGCCGCTGGACATCATCGTTCCCGAAGGGTCGATGCTGAACCCGCGGGCACCTGCTGCCGTGATCGCGGGCAATACCGAGGTCAGTCAGGCCGCCTGCAACGCGCTTTATGGTGCCTTGGGCGTGATGGCGGGCAGTCAGGGCACGATGAACAATTTCGTCTGGGGCAACGCGACGTTCCAGAATTACGAGACGATTGCCGGTGGCACCGGGGCCGGGCCGGGATTTCCGGGCTGTGATGCTGTGCAAAGCCATATGACCAACACCCGGATGACAGACCCGGAGATCCTGGAAAAACGGTTTCCGGTGCGTCTGGAAGTCTTTGGTATTCGCGAAGGATCGGGTGGCAAGGGGCGCTGGCCCGGGGGCAATGGCGCGATCCGGCGGTTGCGGTTTCTGGCGCCTGTGACCGTAACCACCCTTTGCGGCAGCAGGATCATCCCGCCGTTCGGCGGTGATGGAGGCGGGCCGGGGGCGGTGGGCGAAAACCGGGTGATCTGGCCGGATGGTCGGGTGGAGGTGCTGCGTGGCAACGACGAACGCGACCTGCCCGCTGGAGCGGAGTTCGAGATGCTGACGCCCGGTGGCGGCGGCTGGGGCTGTCAAGGCCTGCTGCCGCCAGTGGCCTCGGTCACCTGATCCGCGGCGGCGCGGACCAGCGCACCGATGCGGGTGGCGTCGGACAGGCCCATGCGGAAGGCGGGGCCGGACACCGACAGACCCGCCACCGGCTCGCCGTAAGCGTTGAAGATCGGGGCCGCGACGCAGCGCATGCCTTCGGCGCGTTCCTGATCGTCGATGGCAAACCCGCGCTCGCGGGTGCGGGCAAGGTCGCGCAGAAGCGCGGTTTCGCTTGTCAATGTCAGGCTGGTGAACTTGGGCAAGCCCTGGCGCGCGATGATTTCTTTTGCGCGGCCTTCCGGATACCACGCCAAAAGCGCCTTGCCGATGCCGGAGGAATGCATCGGCCCCTTGGTGCCGGGGGGAAAGAAGGCGCGGATCGCTTCGTGCGTTTCGACCTGCGCCAGAAACAGCACCTCGCCACGCACCTCCATGCCAAGGTTTGCGGTCTCGCCGGTGTCGCGCATAAGCTGGTCCATCGGCTGGCGGGCGCGTTCGACCACCTTGGTGCGGCGCAGGAAGGCAGTGCCCACGCGAAACGCGCCGGCACCGATGTGCCAGACCTGCCCCGGCTCCTCCACCTCGACCATCCCGTGGCTTTGCAAGGTGACAAGCGCGCGGAACACGGTGGCGACGGCTTGGCCGGTTTCTTCGGCCAATTCGCTGAGTGTGCGGCCCGGCCCTTGGGAGAGGTGTTCCAAAAGCCCAAGCGCACGGTCCAGCGCCTGCACGGTGTTCTGGTCGGTCTTGTCGTTGAACGCCTTGGGCCGACCGCGCGGTTTGACCGGCATCTTTCGCCTCACGCTACGGGCCAGAGCCTAACTGAAAAACGGCTAGCATCTGTTATGTCGGAGAAATATCACAGCCCGATCAGAATGAAAAACATTTTCGAAAAAATAGGAGACGTCGACGACGTGGCTTAGAATGAAGCTGTCGCGAAGTGGAGAACCGCCATGTCCTACCAGAATCCTGTTTTTATCCCAGGCCCCACGAACATTCCCGAGAGTGTCCGCAAGGCCTGCGATATGCCGACGATCGACCACCGCTCGCCCGCATTTGCCCGGGTGTTCAAGCCGGCAGTTGCGGGTGTGAAAAAGGTGCTGGGCATGGCCGAGGGCGAAGTGATCATCCTGCCGTCGACCGGCACGGGCGGCTGGGAGGCGGCGATCACCAACACGCTGTCGCCGGGCGACACGGTGCTTGCGGCCCGGTTCGGGATGTTTTCGCACCGCTGGATCGACATGTGCCAGCGGCACGGGCTGAACGTTCATGTCATCGAGACGCCGTGGGGTAAGGGCGCGCCTTTGGGGGACATCGCGGCGGCGCTGAAGGCAGACACGGGCCACCGGATCAAGGCGGTGCTGGCCACACACAATGAGACCGCAACGGGGGTTAAGTCGGACATCGGCGGCATCCGGGCGGCGATGGGCGATCACTCGGCGCTGCTGTTCGTGGACGGGGTTTCTTCCATCGGGTCGATGCCGTTCGACATGGCCGGGTGGGGCGTGGATATCGCGGTGGCGGGCAGTCAGAAGGGCTTCATGCTGCCCGCGGGGCTTGCGATCCTTGGGGTCAGCCCGAAGGCGATTGCGGCCATGGAGACCGCAAAGCTGCCGAGAACATTCTTTGATTTCAGGGACATGCTGAAATCCTACGCCACGGGTGGCTTTCCCTACACGCCGCCGGTGGGGCTGATCAACGGGTTGGCCCATGCCGTGCAACTGCTGGACGATGAGGGGCTGGAGGCCGTTTACGCCCGCCACGCCCGCATTGCCGAAGGCGTGCGCCGGGCGATTGCGGCCTGGGGCATGGTGCCCTGCGCGGTGTCGCCGGACCTGTATTCAGACACCGTGACGGCGGTTGTGGTGCCTGCGGGATGCAACGGCACCGATCTGGTGCAGCTTGCGGCCTCGAAATACGGCGTCGCGTTTGGCGTGGGCCTGGGCGAGGTTGCGGGCAAGGTGTTCCGCATCGGCCATCTTGGCAGCCTGACGGATGTGATGATGCTGTCGGGTCTGGCGACGGCCGAGATGTGCATGGCCGACCTCGGCTGGCCGATTACCCTCGGCTCAGGTGTGGCCGCAGCGCAGGAGTATTACCGCAACGGGGCGAAGGAGGCGGCGAAGGCCGCAGCGTAAGATGAACGGTATGGCACCTTTGGTTATTCCAGCTTTCGCCGACGTGATCGCGGCACATGATCGCATCCGGCCCCACATTCATCGCACCCCTGTGTTAACGTCGACTTACTTCAACGAGCTGACCGGGGCGGAGCTGTTCTTCAAGTGCGAGAACTTCCAGAAGGCGGGCGCGTTCAAGGTGCGCGGCGCGTCGAACGCGGTGTTCGGCTTGCGCGACGACCAACTGGCAAAAGGCGTGGCGACCCATTCCAGCGGCAACCATGCGCTGAGCCTGTCCTATGCGGCGGGTCGGCGGGGGATTCCCTGCAATGTGGTGATGCCGCGCACCGCGCCGCAAGCCAAGAAGGATGCGGTGCGGGGCTATGGCGGGGTGATCGTGGAGTGTGAGCCCTCCACCTCCAGCCGGGAGGAGGCGTTTGCCGAAGTGCAGGCCCGGACGGGGGCGGATTTCGTGCATCCCTACAACGATCCGCGGGTGATCGCCGGGCAGGCGACCTGTTCGCGCGAGTTGATGGAGCAGGTGCCGGGGCTGGATGCGATCATCGCGCCCATCGGTGGAGGCGGCATGATTTCAGGCACTTGCCTGACGGTGTCCTCGACCGCGCCGGGGGTCGATGTCTATGCGGCGGAACCGAAGAACGCGGACGATGCCTTCCGCAGCTTCAAGGCCGGGCACATCATCGCCGACGACGCGCCCGACACGGTGGCGGATGGGTTGAAGGTGCCGCTGAAGGACCTGACCTGGCACTTTGTCAGCCACTACGTGAAAGACGTTTTCACCGCGACCGAAGACGAGATCATTGGCGCGATGAAGCTGACCTGGAAGCGGATGAAGATCATCATCGAGGCCAGCTGCGCCGTGCCGCTGGCGACCATTCTGGCCAACCCGGAGGTCTTTCGTGGCCGCCGCGTGGGGGTCATCATCACCGGCGGAAACGTCGATCTGGACACTTTGCCTTGGATGAAAGGGTAACGACATGAACAGCCATTCGAACTTTGCGGGTCTTGAGGTCGGCTATGACATCCCCGCCCTGCCGGGGATGAACGAGGCAGATATCCAGACGCCGTGCCTGGTGCTGGATCTGGACGCGCTGGAGCGTAACATCAAGAAAATGGGCGATTATGCGCGCGCCCACGGGATGCGGCACCGGGTGCATGGCAAGATGCACAAGTCGGTGGATGTGGCCAGACTGCAGGAAGAACTGGGTGGTTCGGTGGGTGTGTGTTGCCAGAAGGTAAGCGAGGCCGAGGTGTTCGCGCGGGGCGGGATCAGGGATGTGCTGGTCAGCAACCAGGTGCGCGATCTGGCCAAGATCGACCGGCTGGCGCGGTTGCCGAAGCTGGGGGCGCGGACGATCTGCTGCGTGGACATGCTGGACAACGTGGCGGACCTGTCGGCAGCCGCCGTGCGGCATGGCACCATGATCGAGTGTCTGGTGGAGATCGACTGCGGCGCGGGGCGCTGCGGGGTGAAGACGACGCCGGAGGTTGTGGCGCTGGCGAAGGCGATTGGCGCCGCGCCGGGGCTGAAGTTCGCGGGCATTCAAGCCTATCAGGGCGCGATGCAGCATATGGACAGCTATGCCGACCGGAAGGCGAAAATCGACCTTGCGGTGGCTCAGGTAAAGGACGCGGTGGAGGCGCTGAAGGCTGAAGGTATCGCCTGCGACATCGTTGGCGGCGGCGGCACGGGGAGCTACTATTTCGAGAGCAATTCTGGCGTTTACAATGAGTTGCAGTGCGGCAGCTATGCGTTCATGGATGCCGACTATGGCCGGATTCTGGACGAGAACGGCAAGCGGATCGACCAGGGGGAGTGGGAAAATGCGCTGTTTATCCTGACCTCGGTGATGAGCCATGCCAAGGCCGACAAGGCGATTGTCGATGCCGGGTTGAAGGCGCAATCGGTGGATTCCGGGTTGCCGGTGATCTTTGGGCGGACGGATGTGAAATACGTGAAATGCTCGGACGAACATGGGGTGGTGGACGATCCGCTGGGTGTTCTGAAGGTCAACGACAAGCTGAAACTGGTGCCGGGACACTGTGATCCGACATGCAATGTGCATGACTGGTATGTCGGTGTGCGGGGCGGCAAGGTCGAGGTGGTGTGGCCGGTTTCGGCACGTGGCAAGGCGTATTGACGCTGTCTGCAAAGCGTCTGGCAAGTGTATGGCAGGCGTCTGGCAAACTGACCTGCCGGGAGCCTCCGGCGGGGATACTTTTGAACAGAAGAAAGCGGTAGTGGGATGCTGATCATACCCGAAGGGCTGATTGCGGGGCTGGTTTCGCCTGATGATGCCTTTGCGGCGGTGGAGGCGACGTTTGCGGCGATGGCGCGGGGGGAGGCGTACAACTTTCCGGTGGTGCGCGAGGCGCTGGGCGAGGGGCGGCAGTATGGCTTCAAGTCGGGCCTGGACCGGGCGGGGGGCAGCCTCGGCGTGAAGGCGGGGGGGTATTTTCCGGGCAATGCGGCACGCGGGATCATCAACCACCAGTCGACGGTGTTCCTGTTCGACCCGGAGAAGGGGCGGCCGACGGCGATGGTCGGGGGTGGGCTGTTGACCGCGCTGCGCACGGCGGCGGCGGCGGCGATTTCCATCGACCGGCTGGCGCGGAACGATGCGCGGGTCCTGGGCATGGTTGGCGCGGGGCATCAGGCGGGGTTTCAGTTGCGGGCGGCGGCGCGGGTGCGGCAGTTCGACAAGGTGATCGCGTGGAACCTGCACCCCGACATGCTGCCGAAACTGGGGGCGATTGCGGCGGAGCTTGGCTTGCCGTTCGAGGCGGTGCCTTTGGAGCGGATGGTGGAAGCGGATGTGATCATCACCATCACCTCAAGCCCGGTGGCGAGTTTGATGAGCGCCCATGTCGCGGACGGCACGCATCTGGCCTGCATGGGGACCGATACCGTTGGCAAGCAGGAGGTGGAGCCGGCGCTGCTCGGTCGCGCCTCGGTCTTTGCCGACGAGATCGCGCAGTCGGTCAGTCTGGGTGAGGCGCAGCACGCGGTGGCGGCGGGGCTGCTGGATGCGACCGCGATCACGCCCTTGGGCGAGGTGCTGACCGGGGCGCATCCGGGGCGGATGTCTGACGCGGAAATCACGCTGTTCGATGGCACCGGGGTCGGGTTGCAGGATCTTGCGGTGGCAGGGGTGGCCGTGAAGCGCGCCGAGGAGCGTGGGCAGGGCATCCGCGTCGAGGTCTAAGGGCTTGTAACGGGCACAAGATTTAGCGCGGCGCGCTGTTGAATGCGGGCTCGGGTCATGGTCTGACTTGGCGCGAGGATCGGGGGGCCAGGCGATGCGCGTCTTTATCAACGGGTTCGGGCGGATCGGGCGGTCGGTGCTGCGGGCCTGGGCCAAGGGGGCGGCGCCGGGGGTCGATGTCGTCGGGATCAACGATATCGCTGCGGCCGAGATGTGCGCCTATCTTTTTGAATATGACAGCGTGTTCGGGCCTTGGCCGGGACAGGTGGCGCTGACCGATGGCGCGCTGGTGGTGAATGGCCGGGCCATTCCGCTGCACCGGACGGCGGATATCTCTGGCCTCGATCTGAGGGTCGTCGATGTGGTGATGGAATGCACCGGGCGCGCGGACCGGCGCGAGGTGGCAGAGCGCGGGCTGATCGCCGGGGCGCGGCGGGTGCTGATTTCCGGGCCCTCGTCGGCGGCAGATGTGACGGTGGTGCTGGGGGCGAACGAGGCGGCGCTGGAGGGCCAGCGGATCGTGTCGAACGCATCCTGCACGACGAACGCGCTGGCGCCGCTGGTGCGGCTTTTGCATGAGGGGTGGGGCGTGGTGACGGGGTCGATGACCACGATCCACTGCTATACCGGGTCGCAGCCCACGGTCGATGCGCCGGCGGCGGAGTTTGCGCGAAGCCGGGCGGCGGCCTTGTCGATGGTGCCGACGACGACCTCGGCGCAGCGCTTGCTGGACGTGGTGCTGCCGGAGATCGCGGGGCGGATCTGCGGGTCGGCGGTGCGGGTGCCGGTGGCCTCGGTGTCTTGCGTGGATTTGACGGTCGTCACCGAGCGGGAGGCCTCGGTCGAGGCGTTGAACGTGGCGTTTCGGACGGCGGGCGGGGTAATCGGGGCCACCGACAAGGCGCTGGTGTCGACCGATTTGCGGGCGCGGGGCGAGAGCATCGTGATGGCTTGCCCCGAGACGCGGGTGATGCCGGCGCGGCTGATCCGGGTGTTCGGCTGGTATGACAACGAATGGGGCTTTTCCAACCGGATGCTGGATGTGGCGCGCCTGATGGGCTGACGCGTCAGGTGCGGATCACGAAGCCGCGGGCGATGTGGTTGCGCACGAACCAGATCATCGCAAGGCCGGGGATCAGCGAGAACACGGTCATCGCCATGACGAGGCCGATGTCGGTGCGGAAGGTGAAAAGCGCGTTGATTGCCATGGTGATCGGTTTGCCGCCGGTCACGGTGAGGATGCGGGCGAACACCACCTCGACCCAGGAAAAGATGAAGCAGAAGAAGGCGGTCACGCCGATGCCGGGGGCGATGGCCGGGATCAGGTGGCGGACGAAATAGGACGGCAGGGAGTGGCCGTCGAGAAACGCGGTTTCGTCATACTCTCGGGGGACGGCGGAGATGAAGCTTTCGAGAATCCAGATCGCGATGGGCAGGTTGAAGAGGCAATGGACGAGCGCGATGCCGACGGGAGAGTTCACGAGGCCGGCCTGGGCGAAGAGGATGAAGATCGGGAGAGACAGGACGACCGGGGGCGTCACCCGGAAAGCGAGGAGGAGGAAGAGGACGTGCCGGTCGCCGGTGAAGCGGAAGCGGGAAAAGGCGTAGGCGGCGGGCAGGCCAGCGGCAAGGCAGAGGGCGACGTTGAGGAGGACGTAGACGAGGGAGTTGGTGATCGAGGCGGTCAGCGCCGGGGTGGCGAAGATGTTGCGGTAGTTGACGAGGCTCCAGTCGCCGACGGTGACGCCGGGGTGGTCGAGCGTGGCGGTGAAGCTGAGGATCACGGTCTGCGCGAAGGGCAAAAGGATGAAGCCCGCGAGGGCCGCGATGGCGAGGATGCGGACAAGGATCATGCGGTGGCACCGGGGTCGCGGGCGCGGTGGCGGGTGATGCTGAGGAAGGCCCAGACCACGGTGATGACGATCACGAAGTAGACGATCGAGCGGGCGGCGGCGGCGCCGTAGGTGAAGCCCTTGATCTCTTCGCCCAGTTCGAGGGCGAGAAAGGTGGTGGCGCCGTCCGGGCCGCCGGCGTTGATCGTGAAAGCCTCGGTATAGATCATCAGGCTGTCGACGAAGCGCAGGAGGAACACGATGCCGAGCGCGCCGGCGATGCGCGGCAGTTCGATGTGGCGGAAGACGGCGAGGCGGGAGGCACCGTCGATCGCGGCGGCCTGGTAGTAGGGGCGCGGGATGCCGGAGAGGGCGGCGGTGGCGAGGATCACGACGAGACCTGTCCAGTGCCAGGTGTCCATCACGACGAGGAGCGCCCAGGTGTGGAGCGCGGTGAACTTGTGGTCGAAGTCGATGCCGAGGGCGGCCATCGCGCGGCCGAGGGGGCCGGTGTCGGGGTGGATCAGGCTGAGCCACATCATCGGGATCATGTTCCACGGCACCACGAGGGGGACGGCGACGAGGAGGAGGATGGCGGTGCCGGCGCGGCCCGATCCGACGACGAGGACGGCGATGGCGATGCCGAGGGGGATCTGCACGGCGAGGACGGTGGCGGAGAAGAGAAGGCTGCGGGCGAGGCTGGCGTGAAAGCGCGGCGAGGCGACGAGGTCGGCATACCATTCGGTGCCGATCCAGTAGGCCTGGTCGAGCGAGAAGATGTCGTGGAAGGAGAAGTTCAGCACCGAGACGAGGGGGATCAGGCCGACGAAGGCCATGACCGCACCGGCGGGAACGAGAAGGAGCCAGGCCCGGTTGTCGAGGGGCTTCATGGCGAGGGGAACGGGGCTGTCATGGGGCGCAGTGTTGGGGGTTTCAAGGGCGCTGGCAAGGGGTGGGGCGGGCGTGTCCCACGGTGGGACATCTTGCAAGGTCAGCAAGATCATGGCGTTGCGGGCTGCGGTAAGGTGTTGTTAGCCAATTTCGTGGCGGTGGGGCGGGTGGCAGGGTGCGGGACTGGAGGGTTTCACACCCTCCAGACCTCCCGTGGGATATTTGGGCAAAGGGGAAGTCCGGGGGGGGTGTGGCCCCGGGTTTGGGCAGGGGCGCTTGATGGCGGATCAAGGCGGAGGCGGGGCCGACGCAAAGGCGAGCAGACCGGGGGTGGTTGTGGTGCCGGCTGGCCGGTGCCGATACCGGTCTGCGTGTGACGACAGCCACAGTGCCGCGTGCCTTTTCGGAGCATGTCAGCGCCACGGAGCGGCGGATTTTCAGACGGCGCCGTCATCCTCGATGTTGAGGATGGTGCCGCAGGCCTTGCAATGCACGGCGTCGTGGTCGTGGCGGCGCAGGCCGCAGGTCGGGCATTTGTGGTCGACCTTGCTTGGGCGCAGCATCACCTGGATCAGGCGCAGGAAGAGAGAGATGCCGAAGATCATGATGATCACGGCCAGAAGCTTGCCGGTTTCGCCGGTGAGGGTCACGTCGCCGAAGCCCGTGGTCGAGAGGGTGGTGACGGTGAAGTAGAGCGCATCGAGGTAGGTGGCGATCTTCGGGTTCACCGGGCTTTGCAGTTCGTAGACGAGCGCCGTCATCAGGAAGACGAAGATCACGAGGTTGATCGCAGCGCGGACGGTGCCTTCGTTTGCGCGAAAGAACGGCCAGTCCTGGCGCAGTTGGCGCAGCGTCTGCGGCGAGTGGAGCGTGCGGTAGAGGCGCAGGACGCGAAGGAAGGCGAGGCCTTCGCCGTAAAGCGGGGCGAGGAGCGACACGACAACGGCGATGTCGGCGAGGCCATAGGGGTGGACAAGGTCGCGGAGCGGGCGGGGCGAGATCCAGAGCCGGGCGGCGACATCGGCAAGGTAGATCACGCCGATCACCGCGTCGATCGTTTCGGTGTGGGTGCTGCGGGCGATGAACGAGGTGGTGATGAGGAAGGCGATGGTCAGGAGGTCGAAGGCGAGGAGGCCGTAGCGGAACCGGTCGGCGGCGTCGGTCTGGCCTTCGTAGAGGGTGCGCAGGCGGGTGCGGAGGGACATGCGGACCTGTGGTTCGTTCGCCATGGTTTTGGGGCTGCAAAACGCCGCGGTCAAGTCTGCGATGAAAGCGCGCCTTGTCGTTTGGAGAATGATTCGTCTGATTGGGGAGCCGCCGATATCAAGCCAAGCGGCGGAGCGTTCGGCGCGCCTTCGATTGACAGCATCGGGCAAGAGGCTTGACCGGTTGAATTCGGCATGGTTCGGTTTTTATCGACAACGAGACGGTTCGATTTTCAGTTTTGAAAGGGTCACGATCATGGCGAATTACGAGCGGACTTACGGAACGGCGCGGACGATTTACACGCTGCTGGAGGCCATCAGTTGGGTTGTTGCGATTGGTGGCATTGTGGTGTGTATCGTCGGGATCAGTGCGCTTGGGTCGGTCAGGAGCGAAATGGAAGCGATTGGGGCGTTTGTGGGCATCATCGCCGGCGTTCTGTTTGCCCTGATTGGCTTGATTTCCGTGGCATTCGTCCAGACCGGACGTGCAACGGTGGATCAGGCAGAAATGTCACGAGATATGCTGGGTTTGATGCGGCGGGAAAGTTCAAGGGCTTCGAGCAGCAATTCGGTATCCTCGGCCAGCGCAACGGATGCAAACGGAAGCCTGATAAAATCCTGAATGGACTATCAAATCCTGAAACATGAGGACGGCGTTTCAGTTTCAGGAAGCGTTTTCGGCAATGTCCTGGAAGCGGAAAAGTTCATCGAGGGCATGCGAGGCATGAGATAGGGGTCGGATGGTCCCAAAACGGGTAGTCGGGCTTTCATTCTGCCTTACGACGTTTCGTCTTTGCCGGGGATCAGGCCGTAGCGCGCGGCGACGCGCCAGACATGGGCGGGGACCATGTTCTTGATCCGGGCGGGATGGGCGCGGCGAAGGTGGAGGATGGTTTCGATGGCCTTCATTTCCACCCGCGTGCGGGCAAATTCGAGGCCCCTGGGGCCGGTCAGGCGTTGCAGGCGGCCGACGAGGGGGCGGAGCCAGTTCGGCATCCGGCGCAGCGGCAGGCCACCGGCGGCGCGAGCGGTGTTTTCCATGAAGCCGCGCACCGCCCCTTCGCGCTTGCCGGAAGAGGTGAGGGGCCGGGTGGTGAGGCGGGGTTCGATGAGTTTGAGGAGGCCCGCGCCGCGCTGGTTTCGGGTGATGAGCCATTGGTCGCCATCGCCGCCCATGTAGCCCACGGTGATGTCGGCGAGGCGGTTGGTGTAATCGACGCAGGTCTTGCAGGTGAGGGGGAAGAAATCGGGGGGAAGCTGGCTGATCGGCAGTTGCAGGAAGGGGATCAGTCTCGTCGGGCGGCCGTCGGTGAAGCGGAGTTCGACGCGGTAGTCGGTGCGAAATTCGAGGTAGGAGATGGTGTCGGGTGCCGCGTCGAGAAGGGTGAGGAAGGTGTGGAAGTTTTCGGTGGTGGTGTTGTCGGAGCAGGGGGTGCCGATGACGTGGATGGCGTCGAAGCCGAGGGTCTTTTCGAGGGCGCGCAGGGCGTAGACCTGGCAGGGGATACCGATGAAGGCGATGCGTTTGTGGCCGGCAGCGCGGGCGGGTTCCAGAAGGGCCACGGTCGGAGCGTAGCCCATGCGCATGCCCCGCGCCTCGGCCATCGCGGCGGGTTCGGTGATGATGACGGGGACGGGTTTCCATGTGTCCGCCGGGTCTGGGGCGACGGTGAGGACGGCGTCGACGGCACCGGTTTCCAGAAGGGCGGCGGCGAGGGTGGTGGTGATGCCGGTCCATTGCGCGCCGGGGGCCGGGGGGGAAAGCCGGGCGCGCTGCATGGTGAGGGTGACGCCGAAGAACGCCTCGTCGCCCAAGGTGGGGTCGGCCTCGCGGCCGTGGGCGCTGCGTTCGAGGGCGGGGTAGTCGGGGGCGATGAACTGGCAGGCGCGACCGCAGGCGCGGGCGTCGGCCATGCGCGAGACGCCGCAATCGGTGCAGAGGCCGGGGCGGGGGGCGCCGGAAAGTTCAGGCGCGGAAAGGCCGGTTCGGGCGAGCATGGGCACCTGGCGGGAACGGTCATGTTGTCAGGCGAGACTGACAGTTGCGGCGAAATCGCGCCAGAGTTTTGCGCCTTGGGGGATTGTTTTGCCGCAGGCCTTGTATTTTCGGCGAAAAAGGTGCATGTGGCCTTTGCGAACACTTTCTATCGACCTCTGTTTCCTTCGCGGCTTCAGACTACTCGATCTTGAGGGGACTTAGCCGGGCCACCGCATGCTGCGGGTGGCGATACTAGAAGGAGACATCACGATGGCCAAAGGCACCGTGAAATGGTTCAACGCCACCAAAGGTTTCGGCTTTATCGCTCCGGAATCGGGCGGCAAGGACGTGTTCGTCCACGTCACCGCTCTTGAGCGCGCTGGCATCCGTCAGCTGAACGACGGCCAGGCCGTGACGTTCGACATCGAATCCGGCCGTGACGGCCGCGAATCGGCTGTGAACCTCGCTCTGGCGTAAGCCTTTCCAGCGATCTGAGATTTGAAACGGGGGTAGCGCAAGCTGCCCCCGTTTTGCATTTGGCGGTTGGTGGTCGGGCCCACCGCACCCCCAGCCCCTCCCCACGAGGGCGAGGCGGTTGGCGGGTGGTCGGCGGCCATTGCCGCGCCCTTGGCGCCGTTGAAGAGGGCGTTGAGGAGAACGGCGGCGACCGAGGCGAAGAGGATGCCGTGTTCGACCAGGGGGTGGATGTCATGGGGCATCCACTGTTTGAAGTTCTGGGCGATGAGCGGGATCATCCCGAAGCCGAGCGGGACCGCGACGGTGAAGCGGTTGTTGCGGTTGGCGGCGAAGTTGACGCCGGCGAGGTTGCGGATGACGGTGGCGGCGACCCTGCCGAACATCACGAGGCCGGCGCCGCCGAGAACCATCGGCGGCACGGATTCAACCTGTGCGCCCATCTTTCGCACAAGGCCGAGGACGATCAGGATCAGACCGACCGCAAAGCAGACGAAGCGGCTGTTGATGCCGGTGACCCCGACGCGGCCGACGTTCCGGCTGAACGAGGTGTAGGGGAAGGTGTTGAAGATGCCGCCGATCAGGGTGCCGAGGCCGTCGGTGCGGAGGCCTGCGGAAAGCATCGGCTGGGTGACGGGCTTGCCGGTCATGTCGCCGAGGGTGAGAAACATGCCTGTCGATTCGATCATCACGCGGGGCATCACGCGGGGCATCACGCGGGGCATCACGCGGGGCATCACGCGGGGCATCACGCGGGGCATCACGAGGTCGAAGGTGGGGCATCACGCGGGGCATCACGAGGTCGAAGGTGGGGGTGCCGAACTGGAAGGACGGGATCAGGCCGAACCACGACGCCCAGGCCACCATGGCGAAAAAGATGGCACCGATGGCGACGCCGCCGCCGATGACGATGCCGAGGAGGAGTGGGTGTCACGGATGTGTTTCCTTGTCCCTCGGGGGCCTTTATGGTCGCGCCGTCCTTGCGCTGCCCCAAGGTTGCGCGCCGGTCAGGGCGCAAGCACCGTCCACGGTTGGGCGTAACGGTATTCTTCGAGGTTTGGCGTCGGGCCAATGCGGTCTACCACCGCAAAGAGGCCGGGCGCGGCGAGCGGGGTCAAGACGCCGTGCCATGTGCCGCGATGCAGGTTTATCCCTTGCGCACCATTGGTCAGAAACGCGCGGGGGGCTGCCTGCGGACCGGGCGCCACGATGACCAGGAAAGGGTCGGCGGTCATCGGGAGGAAGGCCTGGCTGCCCTCGGGGTGACGTTCGATGAGGTCGAAGGTGTAGGGCAGCGCGCGGGGGGCGGCGCGGAAGATCGAAATGCCGGCGCGGCCCGGTTCGGGGCCGAAATCGAGGGTGGCGCGGTCGTGGTGGCGGCGGCAGAGGCCCGCATTGATCAGGCGGTGGTCGCCGGTGGTGTCGAGGACGTCGCCGAAGGGGGCGAAGGCTTCGGCGGTGAGGGGTTCGGGGTGGAGGTTCATGCCGCTGCGCCTTTGGCTGGCGGCGTAGCGAGGGGGGGCGCGGCCCTCGCGCTAAGCTGGCAAGGAGCGAGGGGGGGCGCGGCCCTCGCGCTCCGCTGGCAAGAAGCGAGGGGTTTCACACCCCTCGCGCTCCCCGTGGGATATTTTTGCAGAGAGGAAGATGGGGGCGCGAACCAATTGGGGGTCATCGGGGGGGACCGAAGGCGCCCGGGCCGCGCAGGCGTGCGTGGCGGTTGACGTCCTTGTAGAGGAGATAGCGGAAGGGCCCTGGGCCGGCGGCGATGCAGGCTTGCGGGCAGTAGGCGCGCAGCCACATGAAATCGCCGGCCTCGACCTCGACCCAGTCCTGGTTGAGTTTGTAGGCGGCGCGGCCTTCAAGGACGAAAAGGCCGTGTTCCATGACATGGGTTTCTTCGAACGGGATGCGGGCGCCGGGTTGCAGGGTGACGATGTTGACGTGGGCGTCGTGGCGCAGATCCGTCGGGTCGGCGAAACGGGTGGTGGCCCAGGCGCCGCCCGTGTCGGGCATGGCGATGGGGGGGAGGTCGCGTTCGTTGATGACGATGCGGTCGGGGAGCGGCACGCCGGGGGCGGGTTCGTAAAGCTTGCGCAGCCAGTGGAAGCGGGCGGGGGTGGCACCTTCGGCGTGGAGCGCCCATGGCGTGCCCGCGGGGATGTAGGCGTAGGCGCCTGCGTCCATTTCATAGCCATCGCCGCCGATCGTCAGGGTGGCGAGGCCGTCGGTGAAGAAGAGCCAGTGTTCGGCGCCGGGTTCCGCGTCGGGTGTGTCGGAGCCGCCGCCGGGGGCGACTTCCATCACATATTGGCTGAAGGTTTCGGAAAAACCGGTGAGGGGGCGGGCGATGAGCCAGAGTTTGGTCTTGGTCCAGCCCGGAAGGTAGCTGGTGACGATGTCGGAAAAGCAGCCTTTGGGGATGAAGGCGTAGGCGGTGGTGAAGACGGCGCGGGCGGTCATCAGTTGCGTCTGGGGCGGCAGGCCGCCTGTCGGGTAATGGTAGGCGGAGGTCATGGCAGTTGATCCTTCAGGCGCAGGGTGGCGATGCGTTCCACTTGAGCGCAGGCGGTGGTGAATTCGGTGGCGGTGTCGTTGGCGAGGCGGGTCTGGAAGGCCGCGAGGATCGAGGCCCTGGTGTTGTCGCGCACGGCGATGATGAAGGGAAAGCCGTGTTTGGCGGTGTAGGCCGCGTTGAGGCGCTGAAACTCGGCGCGCTCGGCATCGGTCAGGGCGTCGAGGGCGGCGCTGGCCTGTTCGGCGGTGCTTTCCGGGGTGAGGCGCCTGGCGGTGGCGAGTTTGCCGGCGAGGTCGGGGTGGGCCTTGAGGACGGCGAGGCGTTCGTCGGGCGAGGCGCTGCGGAAGACGCGGGCGAGGGCGTTTGCGAGGCCCGTGGCGCTGTCGTGCGCGGGGCCAAGTTCGAGGGCGTGGCCACGGGTGGCGACCCAGGGGGAGTGTTCGTAGATGCCGCCGAAGCGTTCGGTGAAACGATCAAGGCTCATCGCGCTGGGGCGTTCGATGCGGCGGTGGGGATGGGTGGCGGACCAGTGGGCGGCGATGTCGCGGCGGGCGGCGAACCAGGCGCCGCCTTTGGCCTGCACATGGTCGAGGAAGCGGATGAGGCCAGCGATCTTGCCGGGGCGGCCGATCAGGCGACAGTGGAGGCCGATGGAGAACATCTTGGGGCGGCCGGCGCTGCCTTCGGCATGGAGCGTGTCGTAGGTGTCGCGCAGGTATTGGAAGAACTGTTCGCCGGTGATGTAGCCCGGTGCTGTGGCGAAGCGCATGTCGTTGGCCTCGAGGGTGTAGGGCAGGATCAACTGGTCGCGGTCGCCGATCTCCATCCACCAGGGCAGATCGTCGTCGTAGGTGTCGGAGATCCAGGTGAACTGGCCCGTCTCGGCGGTGAGGCGGACGGTGTTGAGCGAGGAGCGGCCGGTATACCAGCCGCGCGGGGCTTCGCCGGTGAGCTCGGTGTGCAGGCGGATCGACTCGGCGATCTGGGCGCGTTCCAACTCTTCGGGCATGTCGCGGTGGTCGATCCACTTCAGGCCGTGGCTGGCGACCTCCCACCCGGCGTCCTGCATGGCGGCAAGCTGTTCGGGGTTGCGGGCGAGGGCGGAGGTGACGCCGTAGACGGTGACCGGAAGCTGGCGTTCGGTGAACAGGCGGTGCAGCCGCCAGAAGCCGGCGCGGGCGCCGTAGTCGTAGAGCGATTCCATGTTCCAGTGGCGCTGGCCGGGCCAGGGTTGCGCGCCGGCGATGTCGGAGAGGAACGCCTCGGACTGGCCGTCGCCGTGCAGGATGTTGTTCTCGCCACCCTCTTCGTAATTCAGCACGAGGCTGATCGCGACCTTGGCGCCGCCGGGCCACTGGGCATCGGGCGGGTTGGGGCCGTAGCCGCGAAAATCACGGGGGTAGCGGTTCATGGCGGTCTCCTGTCGCGTTATTCGAGCCTAGGGCATGATGAGCGGGCGGTTTATCAAGATTTGGCTGAAGGTGCTATGACGGGGCTGACTGGTCGCTTGTTGCGCGGATTCGTGGCTTAGTGCCGACAAAGACCCCGGACGGAGGCGTGAGATGGGACGTTTGACGACGCATGTGCTGGATACCGCGCGGGGCAAGCCTGCGGCAGGGGTGAAGATCACCTTGTATCGGATCAGCGGGCAGAGCCACCGGAAGATCGCCGAGACGGTAACGAACGGCGACGGGCGGACGGATGCGCCGATGCTGGAGGGGGCGGCGCTGACCGCTGGCCGCTATGAGCTGGTGTTCGCGGCGGGGGCTTACTTGCGCGACACGGGGCAGGCGGCGGGCGAGGTGCTGTTTCTGGACGAGATCCCGATCCGGTTCGGGGTGGCGGATGCGGCGCAGCATTATCATGTGCCGCTGCTGATTTCGGGCCATGCCTATTCGACCTACCGGGGGTCGTGACGACACGAAAAGGTCACGATTCCAGCCCTTGCGGTGGAGCAGAGAACGGAGTTTTCTAAAGCCGGTTTTAAACGGTCAGGAGAGCCGCATGTTTCGGATGACGACGTATTTGACTGCCCCGGCACTGGTGATGCTGATGGGCGGGACGGCCGAGGCGGCGTTGACCGCAGATCAGGTCTGGCAATCATGGAAGAATGCGGGCGCGCTGGCGGGCCTGACGGTATCGGCCGCGACCGAGAACAGCGATGGCGGGGTGCTGACGCTGAACGGGGTGAAGATTGCGCCCGAGGGCAGTGCGGGGCTGACGATTTCGGACATGGTCATGACCGAGCAATCGGACGGGTCGGTGCTGATCGCGCCGGGGGCTGACATCGGGGCCGACACGACCGGCGAGGGCACGGCGGGATCGGTCAGGCTGACGCATGACGGGCTGGTGATGACCGCGCGCGAGGGCGAGGCGGGGGCGCTGGTCTATGACTATGCGGCGGCATCGCTGAACGTGGCGTTCACGTCCAGCTATCCGGCGACGTCGTTTGACGGGACCGATGCGGGCGAGGCCACATCCAAAGGGACGGTGGGGTTCACCGATCTGGCGGGCAGCTACAGCGACACACCCGGCGCGAACCGCGCGTTCGGCCTTGCGCTGGCGGCGTCGAAGATTGCCTATGACATCAATTCGGGCGATCCGGGGTTGCAGATGACGACCGCCTCGATCAGCGAGACGACCGATGTGGCGATGAGTGCAGCGGTGACGCTGCCGACGACGATCTCGCTTCTGGCGATTGCCTCGTCAGCCGATTTCGGCAAGGCGCTGGAAGAGGGGTTGGCCGTCGCGTTCACGACCAAGCAGGGCGCATCGAGCGGCACGGCAAGCCACGAGGACCAGATCTTCCCGTATCAGATGACGTTCAACGCCGGACCGGGCGAGGGCACGGGCGAGTTCAACAAGGACCGGTTCAGCGTGCGGTCAACCGGGGAGGGGCTGGCGGTCGACCTGACGTCGAGCGCGGTTCCGGTGCCGGTCAAGGTAAACACCGGGCCGGTGGAGGTGGGCATGACCGCGCCGGTGATGGCGGCGGAGACGGCGGGGGATTACGGGCTGACGCTGAAGCTGAGTGGCGTGACGGTGAACGAGGAGACCTGGGCGCTGCTGGACCCCGGAGCCGCGTTGAAGCGCGACCCGGCTGACCTGTCGATCGACGTGGCGGGCAAGGCGAAGGTCGATTTCATCGCGCTGATGGCGGCGGAGGAGGCCGGGATGACCGAGGTCACGCCGCCCGCGCCGGAGACGCTGGATATCCGCGACCTGACCCTGAAGATCGCCGGGGCGGCGTTCACCGGGGTGGGGGCGTTCACCTTTGACAATTCGGGTATCGCACCGATGCCGATCGGTGAGGCGAACGTGACGCTGACCGGGGGCAATGCGCTGATCGACGGGTTGATCGCGACCGGGATCATCACCGAGGAAGACGCGATGGGCGTGCGGATGATGATGGGCGGGTTCATGTCGCCGGGGGCGAACCCGGACGAGCTGACCTCGAAGATCGAGGCGAAGGCCGGGGGCGAGATCACCGTCAACGGGCAGCGCGTGCAGTAAGGGTGGCAGGGGGCGTTCCGCCCCCTCGCCCGTGCCGGGCTCACCCCCTGAGGATATTTTCCGAACAGAAGAAGGTGGGGCGCGCTAGTCCCGCCTTTTCATGCGCCTTCGGTGGCGCGGCGCAGTTCGTCGCGGATGCGGGTGGCCATGTAATCGGTGAAGAGGCGGACTTTGGGGTCTTTCAGGCGGCGGTGCTGGCTGAGTGAGGAAAGCTGGGTCGGCAAGGGGGGCGTGGCGGTGGCGACGGGGACGAGGCGGCCTGCGCGCAGGTGGTCGGCAACCTCGAACAGCGGTTTCAGCACGATGCCGCGCCCGTCGAGCGCCCAGCCGGTGAGAACGTCGCCGTCGTCGGATTCAAAGGGGCCGGTGATTTCGAACCGGCGGGGGCCTTCGGGGGTGGCGAGCGCCCACTGGAATTCCTTGGCGCCAGGGAAGCGCAGGTTCAGGCAATCGTGCTTGTCGCGGACGAGGGCGGTGCCGTCTTCGGGCATGCCGCGCCGCGCGATGTAGGCGGGGGCGGCGCAGAGAAGGCGCGGGCAATCGGCGATGGTTTTCACCTTGAGGGTGCTGTCGTCGAGGAGGCCGAGGTGGAAGGCCACGTCGATGCCTTCGGCCACGACGTCGATGATGCGGTCGGACAGCCGCAGGCGGACGTCGATCAGGGGATAGTGGTCCTTGAAGGCGGGGACGTGGGGGGCGATGAAGCGGCGGCCGACGCCCAGCGGGGCGGCGACGAAGATGGTGCCGCGGGGGTTTTGCGTGACATCCATCACCGCGGCTTCGGCATCGTCGATCGCTTCGAGCACGCGGCGGGCGCCGTCGTAGAAGATCCGGCCGTTCTCGGTTGGTTGCAGCGAGCGGGTGGTGCGGTTGAAGAGCCGCACGCCGAGATGCTTTTCCAGTTCCGAGATGCGGGCGGAGGCGACGGCGGGGGAGGTGCGCTGATCGCGCGCGGCGGCGGACATGCTGCCCAGATCGTAGACGCGGACGAACATGCGGATGTTGTTCACGTAGGACATGGGACGATTGTTCGTTGCGGTTTGAAAGTGATGCGGCGTTTAGATGGATTAACAGAAGAGTTCCCGGCAGTATAGCGTTTCAGGGCAAACGGGGGTGGCGCGATGTATGACTGGGTTGTTCTGTGGGAATGGATCGAGATTGCGGCGCGCTGGACGCATGTGATCACGGCGATCGCGTGGATCGGATCTTCGTTCTATTTCATCGCGTTGGACCTTGGGCTGCGCAAGACGCCGTCGCTGCCGCCGCTTGCCTATGGCGAGGAATGGCAGGTGCATGGCGGGGGCTTTTACCACATCAACAAATACCTCGTGGCGCCGGAGATGATGCCGGAGCACCTGACGTGGTTCAAATGGGAGAGCTATGCGACCTGGCTTTCGGGGTTCGCGATGCTGGTGCTGGTTTACTATCTGGGTGCGGAGATGTTCCTGATCGACCCTTCGGTGATGGAACTGGCGGTCTGGCAGGCGGTGGCGATTTCACTGGCGTCGCTGGCCTTTGGCTGGGTGGCCTATACGACGCTGTGCAAGGTGTTCGTGAACGCGAACCAGACGGTGCTGATGGTGGCGCTGTTTGGGGTGCTGGTGGGGATGGCGTGGTTTTACACGCAGGTCTTTTCAGGGCGGGCGGCGCTTTTGCATCTGGGGGCGTTCACCGCGACGATCATGAGCGCAAACGTGTTCATGGTGATCATGCCGAACCAGCGGATCGTGGTGGCGGATCTGAAGGCGGGGCGGGTGCCTGACGCGAAGTACGGCAAGATCGCCAAGCAAAGAAGCACGCATAACAATTACCTGACGCTGCCGGTCGTGTTCCTGATGCTGTCGAACCACTATCCGCTTGTGTTCGCGACGGAATACAACTGGATCATTGCAAGCCTCGTGTTCCTGATGGGGGTCACGATCCGGCATTGGTTCAACACCAAGCACGCGCGCAAGGGCAATCCGCACTGGACCTGGGGGGTGACCGTGATCCTGTTCCTGATCATCGCGTGGCTGTCGACCGCGCCGATGCGGGTGGCGGCGGGGGAGGCCAGCTTGCGGGGCGAGGCGTTGCGGTTGGCGCGTGCTGAGGGGTTTGGCGAGGTGGTCGGCATCGTGCAGGGGCGCTGTTCGATGTGCCATGCGGCCGAGCCGGGCTATGAGGGGGTCTACTGGCCGCCGAAGGGGGTGGTGCTGGAGACCGAGGCACAGATCGCGCATGAGGCGCGGCGGATCTATCTGCAGGCGGGGGTGACCCATGCGATGCCCCCGGCGAACCTGAGCTACATGGAGCCGGAGGAGCGGGCGGCGATCGTGCGCTGGTTCAGGGGTGTGGGGGTGGACGATCCGGTGTGACGATCAGGGTTCGCTGCGCGCGGGGTTTTCGCGGTTTCCCGGGTATGACTTGAGGCCCGGAAAGGGTGGTAGCCAGGCTTCGCGGCGGATGGTCCACAGTTCGTAGGTCGGGCGGAACCGGTTTGGTTCGTCGAAGGAGCCGAGGTTGATGCCGATCTCGTCGGCGATCCGGGCAAAGACCGGGGAGCCGCAGGCGGGGCAAAACGACCGGTCCTGAAAGCTGTGCCAGATACCGGTGATGGTCACCGCGTCGGCGGGGAAGATCGCCGAGGCGTGGAAGGGTGCGCCGTGGTTCTTGCGGCAGTCAAGGCAGTGGCAGATGCCGACGCGCCAGGGCGTTCCCGTTGCGGTGACACGGAGCGCGCCACAGAGGCAGCCGCCGGTGACGGTTTCCATCTCAATCCCCCAGTTTGGCGTGAACCTCGTCGAGATCAACCGGGCCTTTCGGCAGCTTGTTCCCCGGATTGTCGAAATCGTAGCGGAAAAGCTGGAAGTCGCGTTTGTAGATTTCCCACATCAGGTGCATCGAGAGATCGTCGAAATACGCCTCGACCGGGTGGGCGCGGGCGGGGCCGTGGCCTTCGCTTTCATTGAAGCGGGGGATTGCCTTGAGATCGACGGGGTGCGTCACGGTGATGTTGTCGAGCACGGCTTGCATGCCGGTGTTGAAATCTTCGGTGAAGAAGATGTGATTGTAGCGCCCGCCGTTGACGATGAAGGTCGAGACGTGGCCCGCCATCGCGGACCAGTGGATGTCAGGCTCCATCGGTTTTTTGAAGCGGATGGTGTCGCGGGCGAACAAGAGGAAGCGGCGAAAGCTGGCGATCTGGTCGAAGTCCTGCTTGCCGTCCTCACCCCCGACCTCGATTCCGTATTTCTGCATGAGGAGCGGCACGAGGTTGCCACGGTAGCGTTTGCCATTCCTCTGGATGCCGCAGATCTTGTCGAAGAACGAGCTGAGGATGCGGGTGTAGGGATTGCGCACGCAGGTGAAGGCGTAGGATCGGTGGCCACGCACGTTGCGTTCGATCTTTTGCTGGCTGCCCTCCATCGCCCATTTGTGCATACCGGCAGTGGCGTCGTGGATGTCACCGTCGTAGAAGGAGCCGTGATCGGAGTAGAACATGATCTGGCCAATGGTCGAGCAGGCGCATTTCGGCACGACGCGGTAGACGACACTTTCGCTTTCCGTCATCCAGGTGCCGGGAAACCCCATGCCAAAAACCCCTACAAGCCTGTATCCATGCGTTGCGCCGTTGAAACAGAATTACCCCGAAAAGCAAAGAAATTCTGTATTTTCAACGCAAGGTGGATCAGTTTAGTACAACAGTCCATGAGACTTTGGGGAAACCGCCGACCGGCATGACGAAGATCGCCTATATCCTGCTGTGTCACAAAGACCCCGAGGGGATCATCGCGCAGGCTGTTCGCCTGACGGCGGCGGGTGACTTTGTTGCCATTCATTTCGATGCGCGCGCCAGTGCACGCGACCATGACCGCATCCGTGCGGCGCTGTCGGGGAACCCTTCGGTCGCGTTTGCGCGGCGGCGGGTGAAGTGCGGCTGGGGCGAGTGGAGCCTTGTGGCGGCCACGCTGGAGGCGGTGCGGGCAGCGGTTGCGGCGTTTCCGCAGGCCACGCATTTCTACATGCTGTCGGGCGACTGCATGCCGATCAAGACGGCGGAATATGTGCGCGGATTTCTGGAGCGCGACGAGGCGGACTATATCGAAGCCTTTGATTTCTTTGACAGCGACTGGATCAAGACAGGGATCAAGGAAGAACGGCTGATCTATCGCCACTGGTTCAACGAGCGCGGTCGCAAGGCGTGGTTCTACCGGTCGATGCAGTTGCAGGCGTCGCTGGGGTTGGCGCGCAAGGTGCCGGGGGATCTGCGCATCCAGATCGGCAGCCAGTGGTGGTGCCTGCGGCGGCGCACGGTGGAGGCGGTGCTGGCGTTTTGCGACAAGCGGCGCGACGTGGTGCGGTTTTTCGCGACGACGTGGATTCCGGACGAGACGTTCTTTCAGACCATCGTGCGGCATCTGGTGCCGGACCGCGAAATCCGGTCGCGCACGCTGACATTCCTGTTGTTCAGCGATTACGGGATGCCGGTGACGTTCTATGACGATCACCATGACATGCTGCTGACGCAGGATTTCCTGTTCGCGCGCAAGATCAGCGCCGATGCCAAGCGGCTGAAGCAGCGGTTGGGCGAGCTTTATGCCGAAACCGGGCTGACCTTTCGCACCTCGGGCGAGGGCAAGCGGCAGTTTCAGTTCCTGACCGGACGGGGCCGGATCGGCCGCCGCTTTGCGCCACGGTTCTGGGAGGCGGAAACCTCGATCGGGCGGGACCGCACGCTGATGATGGTGACCTGCAAGAAATGGCATGTCGCCAAGCGGCTGGTCGACCGGGTGCGCAGCGTGACCAACCTGCCGGCGGTCGATTACCTGTTCAACGAGGCAGACACCGCCTTGCCGGATCTGGGCGGCATCCAGACCACGCTGGAAAAGCGGTTGCGGCATCGACGGGCGCTGGTGCGGATGCTGTTCGACTACTGGCAGACCGACCGGCTGGTCCTGTGCGTCGACCCGGCCAACACCGAGTTGATGCAGGATTTCCACAGCGACCGCGCCACGGTGCGTATCCTGGAGATCGAATGCGAGTTCACCGACGATTACCTGATCGGCCATGCGGCGCGGGTGGGGCTGGCAAGCGAGCGCACGCCGCGAGCCACCATCGACCGGCTGCTGCCGACGATCCGGTATGACGTGAAGTTTGAAAGCGAGCGCATCCGCGACCTGAACCTGCCGGGATATGCGCGGATCAGGCAAGGCGCGAGCGTGGATGAAAACACCTTGCCGTTGGCCGAGTTTCTGGACATTGCGGTCGAGAAGGCGCGCGAGATCGCGGCGACCGATTACCTTTTCGTGGATTGAGACCGATGGCATACACCTATGATCCGACCAACATCTTCGCCCGCATCCTGCGCGGCGAAATCCCGAACAAGACGGTGATGGAGACGCCGCATACGCTGGTGTTCCACGACATCCACCCGCAGGCGCCGGTGCATGTGCTGGCGGTGCCGAAGGGGGCGTATGTGACGTTCGACCACTTCGCCGCCGAGGCATCGGCAGAGGAGATGGTGGATTTTCACCGCACGGTGGCGAAGGTTTGCGAGATACTGGGGCTGGCGGGGCCGGACGGCTACCGCGCGATCAGCAATGCGGGCGCGCACGGGATGCAGGAGGTGCCGCATTACCACCTGCACATTCTGGGCGGGCGGGTGCTGGGCCGGCTGGTCGAGCGCGACTGAAGGCGCAAGGATCGGGTCGATCAGTCGGTCAAGGCGGGGCATCTTCCGGGCAGTTGCACGGAGGATGACATGCGGTTTGTGGCGATCCCGACAGATGTGGTGGCAGCGTATCGGGCCGGTGCGCCCGATGCCAACGGGCAGGCGCCGGAGCGGCAGGTGGCGGTCGGGGCGGGCAATCCGTGCCGGCATTGTCTGAGGCTGATTGCGGAGGGGGCAGAGATGCTGGTGCTGGCGCACCGCCCGTTTCCCGCGCCGCAGCCCTATGCCGAGATCGGGCCGATTTTCCTCTGTGCTGCCGATTGCGAGGCCGGAGGAGGGGAGGCGGTGCCTGCGATACTGGCTTCGCCCGAGTATATCGTCAGGGGCTACGGTGCGGATGACCGGATCGTCTATGGCACTGGCGGAGTGGTGGCGACGGGAGCAATCGTGGCGCGGGCGGCGGCGCTGTTTGCCGACCCACGGGTGCGGTATCTGCATGTCCGGTCAGCCCGGAACACCTGCTATCAGTGCCGCATCGAGCGGTGAGCCCGCGGCGTGGCGTGGCCCCGCAAGAGGCTTGTCGCGGCCTTGGTGTGGGTCTCAGGGTTGGGTCTGGTGTTGCGCGGGCGCGCCGGGAAGAAGGGCTCCGGGAGCAATGATCAGGGCTGCCGCGCCAAGGTATGCCGCCACGAACAGTGCGAGGGCCGCGTAGCCGGGAACGCCGGGCGCGGGCTGGCGGAAGATGCGGTTCATGTCGCGATCCTTTCGGCGTGGTCGTTGTTCGAGCGGTCGAACATCCGGGCGTGCGGCTGGAAGTCAGCCCGGTGATGGTGCGGATGCACGCCATCGAAGCTGGGAACGATCAGCGTCCTGGTCATGGCAGTGCTCCGTCAGATTCGCTGTTTTCATAAATCTACCGGATTTGTCGTGATTGTCTGTTCCAAAGATCGGTGCGCAAAGAGAAGCGGGTTCTCCAAGGCGCCCTTGGTTGCGGGGTGACACCCTGCTGACGCGGCGTCAGTGCGCCTTGGCCCAGCTTGTGCCGGTGCCGGCCTCAACCGCGAGATGGACGTTCAGGGCGACGGCGGGGTGCGCGGCGGTTTCCATGATGTCTTTGGCAATGGGGATCAGGCGCGGGGCGTCGGCCTCGGCCACCTCGAACAGCAACTCGTCGTGGACTTGCAGGAGCATCTTGGCGTCGAGGCCACGGATCGCGTCGGGCATCCGGATCATCGCGCGGCGGATCACGTCGGCGGCGGTGCCCTGAATGGGCGCGTTGATTGCGGCGCGTTTGGCAAAGCCGGCGGCGGGGCCGCGGGCGTTGATTTCGGGTGTGTTGATTTTCCGACCAAAGAGGGTCTGCACGTAGCCGTTGGACTGGGCGAATTTGACAGTATCGGACATGTAGGTCTTGATGCCGGGGAAGCGTTCGAAGTAGCGGTCGATGAAGCCCTGCGCTTCGGCCCGCGGGATGCGCAGATTGCGGGCGAGGCCGAAGCCCGAGATGCCGTAGATCACGCCGAAGTTGATCGCCTTGGCCTTGCGGCGGATGTCGGAGGTCATCTGGTCGAGGGGGACGTTGAACATCTCGGACGCGGTGAGGGCGTGGATGTCGATGCCGTCTTCGAAGGCGCGGCGAAGTTCGGGAATGTCGGCGATGTGTGCGAGGATTCTGAGTTCGATCTGGGAGTAGTCGAGCGACACGAGCGTGCGGCCTTCCGGCGCGATGAACGCCTCGCGGATGCGGCGGCCTTCTTCGGTGCGGATCGGGATGTTTTGCAGGTTCGGGTCGGTGGAGGCGAGGCGGCCGGTGGAGGCGCCGGCGATGGAGTAGCAGGTGTGGACGCGGCCGGTATCAGGGTTGATCGCGTGTTGCAGGGTGTCGGTGTAGGTGGATTTCAGCTTGGCGATCTGGCGCCAATCGAGGATGCGGGCGGCGAGGGTGGCGCCTTGCGGGTGGCTGTCTTCCATTGTGCTGATGTCTTCGAGGATGTCGGCGCCGGTGTTGTAGGCGCCGGTCTTGCCCTGGGTGCCGCCGGGGATTTGCAGGCGGTCGAAGAGGATCTCGCCCAGTTGTTTCGGGGAGCCTACGTTGAATTTCTCGCCGGCGAGGGCGTGGATCTCCTCCTCAAGCTGGACAAGTTTCTGGGCGAAGGCGTTGGACATCATCCGCAGGGTTTCGCGGTCGACCTTCACGCCCGCCATTTCCATGTCGGCCAGAACCGGGACGAGGGGGCGTTCGAGGGTTTCATAGACGGTGGTTACACGGGCCTTGTGCAGTTGCGGCTTGAAGAGCTGCCAGAGGCGGAGCGTGACGTCGGCGTCTTCGGCGGCGTAGCGCACGGCGTCGTCGATGGCGACGCGGTCGAAGGTGATCTGGCTTTTGCCGGTGCCGAGGAGGGTCTTGATCGAGACCGGCTGGTAGCCGAGGTAACGGTCGGACAGCGCATCCATGCCGTGGGTGTTGAGGCCCGCGTGCATGACGTAGGACATCAGCATCGTATCGTCGAAGGGGGTCATGCGGATGCCCTGCCGGGCGAGGATCTTCCAGTCGTATTTGACGTTCTGGCCGATCTTGAGGATGGCGGGATCTTCGAGGATCGGTTTCAGGGCTGCGATGGCATCGGCAAGCGGGATCTGGCCTTCGACGAGGTCGGAGGAGCCGAAAAGGTCGCCGCCGCCTTGCCGGTGGCCAAGCGGGATGTAGCAGGCCATGCCAGCATCGACGGAGAGCGAGATGCCGACGAGTTCGGCCAGCATTTCGTCAAGCGACGTGGTTTCGGTGTCGATGGCGACGTAGCCACGGTCGCGGATGCGGGCGATCCAGCGGTTCAGCGCGTCCATGTCGCGGACGCATTCGTAGGCGTCGAGGTCGAAGACCTGCGCGGTCGGCTCGGCTGCCGGGGCGGGGTCGTCGCCGAGGGTGGCAGCGGGGGTGAGGTCTGCGGGCGCGGGGGGGGTGATCTTCAGCTTTTCCGCAACGCGGCGGGTCAGGGTGCGGAACTCCATGCGGTTGAGGAATTCCATGATCGCGTCGGGGGCGGGAAGTCTCACCTCGAGGTCGTCAAGGCTGACATCGAGGGGGGTGTCGTCCTTGAGGGTGACGAGTTGTTTGGAAAGCCGGATCTGGTCGGCGTTTTCCAAAAGGCACTCGCGGCGCTTTGGTTGCTTGATCTCGCCCGCGCGGGCAAGGAGGGTTTCGAGGTCGCCGTATTCCTGGATCAGGAGGGCGGCGGTCTTGATGCCGATGCCGGGCGCACCGGGGATGTTGTCGACCGAATCGCCCGCGAGTGCCTGCACGTCGATGACGCGGGCGGGTTCGACGCCGAATTTCTCGAACACCTCGTCGGGGCCGATCATGCGGTCTTTCATCGGGTCGCACATCATGACCGAGGGGCCGACGAGTTGCATCAGATCCTTGTCGGAGGAGATGATCGTGGCCTGACCGCCCGCCTCGACCGCGTGGCGGGCGAGCGTGGCGATGATGTCGTCGGCCTCATAGCCTTCGGTTTCGATGCAGGCGACGTTGAAGGCGCGGGTCGCTTCGCGGGTCAGGGGGAACTGCGGGCGCAGGTCTTCGGGCAGGTCGGGGCGGTTGGCCTTGTAGGCCGGGTAGAGCGCGTTGCGGAAGGTGGTGGCGGAATGGTCGAAGATCACCGCGATGTGGGTGGCACCGTTGACGCCGTGGTCCTTGCAGATCTCGTTCCACAGGATGTTGCAGAAACCGGCGACGGCACCGACCGGCAGGCCATCGGATTTGCGGGTGAGGGGCGGCAGCGCGTGGTAGGCGCGGAAGATGTAGGCCGAGCCGTCGATCAGGTGAAGGTTGTGTCCCTTGCCGAATGCCATGTCTGCTTCCCCGCTGTGACGGCCTGAGTAATGCCAGAAAGCGCGGCAATGGGCCACCCGGATTGGCGGGGTGGCAGCGGAGAAGGCGGAGTCGGGTTGGCCGTGGGCTGCTGGGGGAGGGGTGACGCCTAGTGGTCGTCGTGCGCGTGGTCGCGGTCGATGACGTAGCGTTTGTCGCAGTAGCCGCATTCGACGTAGCCGGTGTCGGCGGGGATTGTCAGCCAGACGCGGGGATGGCCAAGCGCGCCCTCGCCACCGTCGCAGGCGACTTTCCAGGTGGTGACGGTCTGGGTTTCCGGCGCTTCGATTGGCATTGTCGGGATCCTGCGGTTCGGGTCGCGGCTATTTAGCGGGTGAGGCGGGGGGGCGGCAAGCCTTAGTCGCCGATGAGCGCGCTGCGGGCCTTCATCGCGGTCAGCCAGCCGAGGCCCTGGGCGGTGCCTTTGGCAGGGCGGTATTCGGCGGAGACCCAGAGGTCTGGGGAGTTGGCGTCGATGTCGTCGCAGAGGTCGGGCAGGGAAAAGCCGCCGCCGCCGGGTTCGTTGCGGGCGGGGAAGCCTGCGATCTGGACGTGGTTGATGCGGTGGCGGTGAGTATCCCAGACGGCGTGGGCGTCGCCGTGCAGGCGGGCGGCGTGCCAGAGGTCGAACTGGATGCCGATGCGGGGCTGGCCGAGGTCGTCGATGATGCGGGCGGCCTGATCGTAATCGTTCAGGAAGTAGCCGGGCATGTCATCGGGGTTCAGCGGTTCCAGCGTCAGGGTCAGGCCCGGGGCTTCGGCGGCGGCCCAGGCGAGGTTTTCGGTGTAGCACTGTTCGGCCATCGGGCCTTTGGCGACGCCCGCCATCACATGCAGGCGCGCGGCCCCAAGGCGGGTGGCGTATTCGGCGGCGCGCAGGAAGCTGTCGCGGAACTGAAGCTCCATCCCCGGCACGGCGGCGAAGCCACGGTCGCCCGAGGCCCAGTCGCCCGGGGGCGTGTTGATCAGGGCCACGGGCGCGCCGTTCAGTGCCTTTTCCCATTCGGTCATCGAGATGTCGTAGGGAAACAGCACTTCGACCCCGTCGAAACCGCAGCGCGCCGCCCAGTCGGGGCGATCGAGCATCGGCACTTCGGTAAACAGAAGCGTCAGGTTCGCGGCGAAACGGGGCATTAGGGGCTGAGACTCGTTAGGGCAATTCGGAAGCTGGGATGACCGGGAAGAACTGACCTGCCGACCATAGACCAAACCACGGCTGCCCGCCATATTGCTCGTTCACGCCCAGATCAACCAGTCTGTAAAAGGATTTCCGGTCGATCAGCGCCTCCAGATTGCGGCGGATCAGGATGTAGGGGGCGGGTTCTCCGGTGGCGGGATCGCGGGTAACGCGGATCGGATGGTCGGGGCCGGCGGTGACTTCATCCTCGGTCTTGGTGAAGAAACGCAAGGTCTGGTTGCGGCCCTCGCCGGTGGCCTCGAAATCGGTGGCGAGAAGGGGGGCGTCGTCGACCTTGATGCCGACCTTTTCGACTGGCGTGACGAGGAAGTAGGCGTCGCCCTCGCGCTTCAGGATCGAGGAGAACAGCTTGACGAGGGGCGCGCGGCCGATGGGCGTGCCGAGGTAATACCAGGTGCCGTCGCGGGCGATGCGGATGTCGAGGTCGCCGCAGAACGGCGGGTTCCATTTGTCGACCGGGGGCGGACCCTTGGTGCCTGCGGCCTTTGCCGAGGCGGCGAGACTGTCGGCCGAGGGTGGTTTCACGATCATTTGTGCCAGTTTGCCTTTTGCCGTTTGTGCCGCAGGCTAAGTTTCGGTCTAATGCCTTCATATAACCCCGGACGGAGCATTGTCATGGCCGATACGAACGCGCTGGTTGCCGAGATCGAAGCACTGGGCGCAACACTTGGGCAGGCCAAGGCCTCGATCAACCAGCGGTTCATCGGGCAGGAAAAGGTCGTGGACCTTGTGCTGGCGTCGATGCTGTGCGGTGGTCACGCGCTCTTGGTGGGGTTGCCGGGCCTGGGCAAGACGCGGCTGGTGGACACGCTTGGCACAGTGATGGGGCTGAAGGCGAACCGGGTGCAGTTCACGCCTGACCTGATGCCGGCGGATATCCTTGGGTCGGAGGTGCTGGAGAGTGCCGAGGGCGGGCGGGCGTTCCGGTTCATCGAAGGGCCGATCTTCTGCCAGTTGCTGATGGCCGACGAGATCAACCGGGCGAGCCCACGGACGCAATCGGCGCTGTTGCAGGCGATGCAGGAAAAGGAAGTGACGATTGCCGGGCAGCATCGCCCCTTGGGCCGCCCGTTCCATGTGCTGGCGACGCAGAACCCGATCGAGCAGGAGGGAACCTATCCGTTGCCCGAAGCGCAGTTGGACCGGTTTCTGGTGCAGGTGGATGTGGAGTATCCGACGCGGGCGACAGAGCGGGACATCCTGATTGCCACCACGGGGGCGGAAGAGGCGGAGAGCCATCAGGTGTTCACCGCCGAGGGGTTGATTGCGGCGCAATCGGTGATCCGGCGGATGCCGGTGGGCGACAAGGTGGTGGAGGCGATCCTTGACCTGGTGCGCGCCTGCCGTCCCGGCGAGGCCGAGGGGCGTGATCTGGCCGACAGCCTGTCGTGGGGACCGGGGCCGCGGGCGGCGCAGGCCTTGATGCTGACGGTCAGGGCGCGGGCTTTGCTTGACGGGCGGTTGGCGCCTTCGGTGGCGGATGTGGCGGCCTTGTCGCAGGCGGTGCTGGTGCACCGGATGGCGCTGTCGTTTGCGGCGCGGGCGCGGGGCGAGACGCTGGCGGGTATCATCAACCGGGTGACGGGACGGGTTCTGGGGCTTGAGGCCGCCGCGTGAGCGCAGGCGCCACCACCGCGAATGCCGACCTGCGGGCGCGGGCCGAGGCACTGGGGCAGGCGTTGCCGCCCCTGTTGGCCGAGGCCGAAATGCTGGCGGCAACGGTGATGCTGGGGGAGCATGGCCGCAGGCGGGCCGGTTTGGGCGACGAGTTCTGGCAATATCGTCCGGCGCATCAGGGCGATAGCGCGCGGATGATCGACTGGCGCCGCTCGGCCCGGTCGGACGCGCATTTCGTGCGGGAACGCGAATGGCAGGCGGCGCAGTCGGTGACGCTGTGGGTCGATCCGTCGAAGTCGATGAGTTTTACGGGCGACAAGGGCCGCGCGGCGAAGGGCGACCAGGCGAAGCTGTTGGCGTTGGCGCTGGCGGTTCTTCTGTTGCGCGGCGGCGAGCGGGTCGGGTTGGCGGGAATGGCGGCACCGCGGGCCGGGCGGTCGCAGATGCTGCGGCTGGCTGCGCGGTTGTCGGGGGCTGAGGACGGCGAAGATTTCGGTGCGCCGGAAACCGAGGGCATGGTCAGCCACGGGCGGGCGGTGTTCCTGTCGGATTTCCTTGGCGATCTGGCGGCGGTCGAGGCGGGGTTGGCGCGGGCGGCGGACCGTGGGGTGAAGGGCGTGCTGATGCAGATCCTTGACCCTGCGGAGGAGGAGTTTCCGTTTGCGGGCCGCACGATCTTTGAATCGATGGGCGGGACAGTGCGGTTCGAGACGCAGCAGGCGGGCGATCTGCGCGCGCGGTATCTGGCGCGGCTGGCAGAGCGGAAGGATCGGCTGGCAATGCTGGCGCGCGCCGTGGGTTGGCATTTCACCACGCATCACACCGGGCAACCGGCGCAATCGGCGCTGCTTTGGGCCTACGGCGCGTTGCAGGGGGGCCGCTGATGTTCATGATCGGCCCGGTCGGCTTTGCGGTGCCCTGGCTGTTGGCCGGGCTGATTGCGCTGCCGATCCTGTGGCTATTGCTGCGCGCGGTGCCGCCTGCGCCGATCCGGCGGCGGTTTCCGGGCGTGGCGCTGCTGCTGGGTCTGAAGGACGACGAGAACGAGGCGGACAAGACGCCGTGGTGGCTGCTCTTGTTGCGGATGCTGGCGGTGGCGGCGGCGATCGTGGGGTTTGCGGGGCCGGTGCTGAACCCCGATGTGCGGGTGGCGGCCGGTGGGCCGCTGCTGGTGCTGGTCGACGGGTCCTGGGCCGATGCGCGCGACTGGCCGCGCCGGATGGACCGGGCGGCGGCGCTGGTGGATGAGGCGGGACGCGAGGGGCGCACGGTGGCGGTGGTGCGCTTAAGCGATGCGCCGACCGAGGTGGAATTTCAGACGGCGGATGTCTGGGCGGGCCGGGTTGCGGGATTGCAGCCGCAGCCCTGGGCGCCTGCCGGGCTGGCGGAGTGGGCCGGGAATTTGCCGCAGGGCGGGTTTGAAAGCGTGTGGCTCTCGGACGGGCTGGCGCATGACGGGCGCGAGGGTTTGCTGGCGGAACTGTCGGCGCGAGGGCCGGTGAGGGTGATTGAAAGCCCACGTCCGGTGCTGGCTCTGCATCCGGCGACATTCGAGGATGGCGCGGTGGCGGTGGCGGTCAGCCGGTTGCCAGCAGCGGATGCGGTGTCGGTTGACGTGGTGGCGCGGGGGCCTGACCCGGCGGGGATCGAACGGGAGTTGGCGCGGGCGGTGCTGCCGTTCGGTGCGGGCGAGGCGCGGGCCGAGGCCACCCTGAACCTGCCGCCGGAACTGCGCAACCGGATCACCCGGTTTGAAATCGAAGGCGTGCGGTCGGCGGGGGCGGTCAGCCTGACGGATGACAGCCTGAAGCGGCGCAAGGTGGCGATCATCGGGGCGGGGCCGGATCAGGAGGCGCTGCAACTGCTGTCGCCGACGCATTACCTGCGGCAGGCGCTGGAGCCGGTGGCGGAACTGGTCGATGGCAGCCTGACGGATGTACTGCTGGCCAACCCGGATGTGGTGATCCTGGCCGATGTGGCGCGGCTGACGCAGGCCGAGACGGACGCGACGCTGGACTGGCTGGAGAAGGGTGGGCTGCTGCTGCGCTTTGCCGGGCCGCGGCTGGCTGCCAGCGATGTGAGCCGGATGACGGAAGATCCGCTGATGCCGGTGCGGCTGCGTGAGGGCGGGCGCACGGTGGGCGGGGCGATGAGCTGGGGCGAGCCGAAGGCGCTGGCGCCGTTCGTGGAAGGCTCGCCGTTCTTCGGGCTGCCGACGCCTTCGGATGTGACGGTGAAGGCGCAGGTTCTGGCGCAGCCCGACCCCGAGTTGAGCCAGCGCACGATTGCGGCGCTGGAGGATGGCACGCCCCTTGTCACGCGCAAGGTGGTGGGCGACGGGCAGGTGGTGCTGGTGCATGTGACGGCGAATGCGGAGTGGTCAACGCTGCCTTTGTCGGGGCTGTTCGTGTCGATGCTGGAACGGCTGGCGGTTTCGACCCGCCCGGCGACGCCGGAGGCGGCGGACCTTGCGGGGCAGGTCTGGGTGCCGGAGGTGGTGCTGGATGCCTATGGGCAGTTGTCCGATGCGGGTGAGGTGGCGGGGGTCGAGGGGGCTGATCTTGCAGCGGCGATTGCCAGCGGCCCGGCGGCGGCGTTTCCGCCGGGGCTTTATGCCGGGCCGGACCGGCGCGTGGCGCTGAACGTGATCGGGGCCGAGACCGAGTTGCGGGCGGCGGAGTGGCCAGCGGGGACCGTGATCGAGGGGCTGGAGGGGCAGACCGCGCAGTCGCTGAAGGCCGGGTTCCTGTCGGGTGCGCTGGGGTTGCTGCTGCTGGACATTCTGGCCGCGCTTTGGGTGGCGGGGCGGTTGAGCGGGCTTGGGCGGCGGGCGGCGGTGCTGGCGGTGGCGGTGATGGTGGGCAGCCTTGCGCCGCAAGCGCGGGCGCAGGAGGCGGGCCCGGATGACGATTTCGCGCTGCGCGCCACGACCGAGGTGGTGCTGGCGCACGTCCTGACCGGCAATGCCGAGGTGGACGGGCTGGCCGAGGCGGGGCTGCGCGGGCTTGGCGACCGGCTGTGGGAACGCACGACGATCGAACCTGCGTTGCCGGTTGGGGTTGATCTGGAGCGGGACGAACTGGCGTTCTTTCCGTTTCTGTACTGGCCGGTCGTGGCGGGGCAGGCAGCCCCTTCGGCTGCGGCCTATGACAAGCTGAACGACTATCTGCGGACCGGTGGGATGATCCTTTTTGACACGCGCGATGCGGACGTGGCGGGCTTTGGCGGCACGACGCCGGAGGGGCAGGCGTTGCAGACCATCGCGGCGGGGCTGGACATTCCGCCGCTGGAACAGATTCCGGGCGACCATGTGCTGACGCGCACCTTCTATCTGTTGCAGGAGTTTCCGGGCCGCCATGCGCAGGGGTCGCTCTGGGTGGAGGCGGCGCCTGCGGCGGCCGAGGAGGCGGCAGACGGGATGCCGTTTCGCAACCTGAACGATGGCGTGACGCCGGTGGTGATTGGCGGCAACGATTGGGCCGCTGCATGGGCCACCGACGATATGGGCGCGCCCTTGCTGCCGGTCGGTCGCGGGTTTGCCGGGGAGCGGCAGCGCGAGATGTCCTACCGCTTTGGCATCAACCTGATCATGCATGTGCTGACCGGGAATTATAAGTCGGATCAGGTGCATGTGCCGGCCTTGCTGGAAAGGCTGGGACAATGACGCAGACCTTGATCTTTGATCCGTTGGTGCCGTGGCTGGTGATAGCCAGCTTGGGCGCGCTGGCGGTGGCGCTGCTGGCGGTGGCGCTGTGGCGCGGGCTGACGGGGTGGTGGCTGCGCGGGCTGGCGCTGGGCGTGGTGCTGATGGCGCTGGCCAACCCGGCGTTGCAGGAGGAAGAGCGGTCGCCCCTGACCGACATCGTCATTCTTGTGGTCGACGAAAGCGCCTCGCAGGGGTTGGGCGACCGGGCGGCGCAGACCGAGGCCGCGATTGCGCGGGTCGAGGCGGAGGTGGCGGCGTTGCCGAACACCGAGCTGCGCGTCCACCGGTTGGGTGACGGCGAGGACGATGCCGGGACACTGGCGATGACCGCGCTGGCCGAGGCCTTGGCCGAGGAGCCGCGCGCGCGGGTGGCGGGGGCAATCGTGATCACCGACGGGGTGGTGCATGACCTTGGGCTGGTGCCGAACCTGCCCGCGCCGTTGCAGGTGCTGCTGACGGGGGCCGAGACGGACTGGGATCGCCGGCTGGTGGTGGAGAACGCGCCCGCCTTCGCGATCATGGGCGAGGAATTCATGCTGACGCTCAAGATCGAGGATCTGGGGGCGGTGCCTGGGACTGTCGGGGCGGAGGCGGAGTTGACGATCACCGTCGATGCCGAGGAACCGGCGACCTACACCGTGCCGGTGGGCGAGGCGCTGGACCTGCCGGTGACGCTGCCGCATGGCGGGATGAACGTGTTGCAGTTTTCGGTCGCGGGTGCCGATGGCGAGTTGACCGACCGGAACAATGCCGCCGTGGTGCAGATCAACGGGGTGCGTGACCGGCTGCGGGTGCTGCTGGTATCGGGCGAGCCGCATGCGGGCGAGCGGGTCTGGCGCAACCTGCTGAAATCGGATGCCTCGGTGGATCTGGTGCATTTCACCATCCTGCGCCCGCCGGAAAAGCAGGACGGGATTCCGGTCGACGAGCTGAGCCTGATCGCGTTTCCGACGCGGGAATTGTTCATCGAGAAGATCGACGAATTCGATCTGATCATCTTTGACCGCTACCGGATGCGGGGCATCCTGCCGATGTCCTACATCGAGAACGTGGTGCAGTATGTGAAGAACGGCGGCACGGTCCTGGTGGCCGCGGGGCCGGAGTTCGGGGCGGTGGACAGCCTCTACCGCTCGCCGATGGCGGAGATCCTGCCGGTGGAGCCGACGGCGCAGGTGATCGAGGAAGGGTTCCGCCCGAAGTTGACCGATCTTGGGCGGCGGCATCCGGTGACCGAGGGGCTGGAGGCGCTGGCACCGGAAGGCGGTTGGGGGCGCTGGTTCCGGCTGGTCGAGGTGGTGCAGACGGCGGGGCAGGTGTTGATGTCGGGGCCGGACGACCGGCCGCTGCTGGTGCTGAACCGGGTAGAGAAGGGGCGCGTGGCGGTGCTGGCATCGGACCACGCCTGGCTTTGGGGCCGGGGGTATGAGGGCGGCGGGCCGCAGTTGGAACTGCTGCGGCGGCTGGCGCACTGGATGCTGAAGGAGCCGGAACTGGAGGAGGAGACGCTGACCGCCACCGCGGATGGACAAGAGTTGACCATCACCCGGCGAACCTTGGCCGAGGAGCCTCCGGGCGATCTGACGATCACCGCGCCAGACGGCACCGAGGTGGTGCTGCCAATGCCGGCCCTGGGGCCGGGCAAGTATGAGACGGTCTGGGACGCGCCGATGCTGGGGCTTTACCGGCTGGAGCAGGGGGATCTGACGCGGGTGATCGCGGTTGGACCTTCGTCGCCGCGCGAGTTCGTTGATACGATTGCGACCGGTGACCTGCTGGGGCCTTTGGCGGCACCGACAAAAGGCGGAGTGACGCGGATCGAGGATGGCTTGCCCGATATCCGCGAGGTGCGGGACGGGCGGCCTGCGGTGGGGCGTGGCTGGATCGGGATCACCCCGCGCGAGGCGTATCTGACGGCCGATGTGAACGTGGCCGCACTGTTGCCCGGCTGGGCCTATCTGCTGCTGGCGGCGGCGCTGGCGATTGCGGCCTGGCTGATCGAAGGCCGCAAGGGCGCGCGGCGGGCCTGATCAATCCGGCGGGCGTTGCAGGATCACCGCGCGCGAATGGGAGGCGAATTCGCGGCGCATCAGGACGGTGCCAGCGGCGAGAGTGGCGAGCGCAAGGCCAATGGGGCCGAGGAGCCAGCCAAGGGCCGCCAGCGCGAAGTAGATCGAGCGCAGGCCACGGTTGAAGCTGCGGGCGGCGGTGATGTTGATTTCGGCAGCCTGGGCCGCCCGGGCGTAGGCATGGGAATGGTCGGGGTCGTTCGGCACGGCGGCCATCATCACCGAGCAATAGCCAAAGAGCCGGTTCGACCAGACGAATTTCAAAAGCGCGTTCGACAGGAACGCCACGACGAGCAGAACCTTCAGCGGCACCGCGCTGGGGTTCGCCTCGACGCTGAGCGCGCCGGTCAGATCGGTGACGGAGCCGACATTGCCGATCATCGCCAGCCCGCCGCCGATGGCGATGAGCGAGGCCGAGGCGAAAAAGGCGGTGCCTTGGCGCAGGCTTTCGATCACGGTCGCATCGAAGATGCGGGGCTGGCGGGTGACGAAGGCGTGCATCCAGTCGCGGCGGTAATCCTCCATCAGGAGCGAGACGGAGGGGCGTGAGGCGGGCGGGTGTTCGCTGAGCCAGCCAGTGGCAAGCCATGTCAGCACAACAAAGGCGAGGGCCAGCGCGTCGTAAAGGGAGAACGGGCCTAGGTGGGCTATGATGTCCATGCGTCGCAGCCTAGGTCTGGTGATCGGGCTTGTCATCTTTCAAAATTGGTTATATTTATTTACCAATCGTAGCGGGAGATGATCATGGACATGCCGGTGCCGGACGCTGCCATCCTTGCGCGAAAGGGCCGGATCGTGGCGCGGTTGCGCGCGCTGTTGCCCGCCGATGCGGTGATCGACGATGCCGCCGAGGTGCGGGTTTATGAATGCGACGCGCTGAGCGCCTATCGCTGCCCACCGATGGCGGCGGTGCTGCCGCGCACGACGGCAGAGGTTTCGGCGGTGCTGCGCGTCTGCTGGGAAGAGGGCGTGCCGGTGGTGCCGCGGGGGTCTGGCACCTCGCTGGCCGGGGGGGCGCTGCCGACGGCGGATTGCGTGATCCTTGGCGTGGCGCGGATGAATGCGGTGCTGGAGGCGGATTACCAGAACCGCTTTGTGCGGGTGCAATCCGGGCGGACGAACCTGAGCGTGACAGGCGCGGTCGAGGCCGAGGGGTTCTTTTATGCGCCCGATCCATCGAGCCAGTTGGCCTGCGCGATTGCCGGCAATATCGCGATGAACTCGGGTGGGGCGCATTGCCTGAAGTATGGGGTGACGACGAACAACCTGCTGGGGGTGACGCTGGTTCAGATGGATGGCACGGTGCTGGAGATCGGCGGGCCTTGGGCGGATGCGGGGGGTCTTGACGTGCTGGGCGTCGTCTGCGGGTCGGAGGGGCAGCTCGGTGTGGTGACGGAAGCGACCTTGCGCATCCTGCCGAAGCCCGAGGGCGCACGGCCGGTGCTGATCGGGTTTGCGTCGAACGAGGTGGCCGGGGCTTGCGTTGCCGACATCATCAAGGCGGGCGTGCTGCCGGTGGCGATCGAGTTCATGGACCGGATGCTGATCAGGGTCTGCGAGGATTTCGCGCAGGCGGGGTATCCTGATTGCGAGGCGCTGCTCATCATCGAGGTCGAGGGGTCCGACGCCGAGATCGACGAGCAACTGGCGCTGATCACGGCGATTGCCGCGCGGCACGACCCGGTGGCGGTGATCGAGGCCGAGGACGAGGCGCAGGCCAGGCGGATATGGCTGGGGCGGAAATCGGCGTTCAGCGCGATCGGCAAGATTTCCGATTACATGTGTCTGGACGGCACGATCCCGGTGTCGAGCCTGCCCCATGTGTTGCGCCGGATTGGCGAGATGAGCGTGGAGTTCGGGCTGGCGGTGGGCAATGTGTTCCACGCCGGCGATGGCAACATGCACCCGTTGATCCTGTATGATGCGAACAAGCCCGGCGATCTGGAGACCTGCGAGCGGTTCGGGGCGGAGGTTCTGAAGCTGTGCGTCGAGGTGGGGGGCTGCCTGACCGGCGAGCATGGCGTGGGGATCGAGAAGCGTGACCTGATGGGGGTGCAGTTCGCGCCCGAGGACATCGAGGCGCAGCTGAGGGTGAAGGATGTGTTCGACCCGAAGTGGCTGCTCAATCCGGCGAAGGTGTTTCCGTTGGCCGTGACATCCGACCGACGCGCGGCGTGATGCGGCGGACCGGGGGCCAGCCCCCGGGCCCCCGGAGTATTTTTGAAAAGAGCAAGACCATGCGGCCCACGACCGAGACGGAACTGGCTGGGATCGTGACCGCTGCGGCGGCGCCTTTACTGGTGCGCGGCGGCGGGACGCGGCGGATTGGCGAGGCGGCCGGGCAGGTTCTGGAGACGAGCGGGCTGACGGGCGTGGTGCTGTATGAGCCGGGGGCGCTGACGCTGGTGGCGAAGGCGGGCACGCCGGTGGCGGAGGTCGAGGCGGTGCTGACGGGGGAGCGGCAGCGGCTGGCCTTCGAGGTGCCGGATCTGCGCGGGCTGCTGGGTCGCGAGGGGGTGTCGACGATCGGCGGCGTGGTGGCGGCGAATGCGAGCGGTCCGCGGCGGGTGCAGGCGGGCGCGTGCCGCGACAGTCTGTTGGGCGTGCGGTTCGTCGATGGGACGGGAGCGGTCATCAAGAACGGGGGGCGGGTGATGAAGAATGTCACCGGCTATGATCTGGTGAAGCTGATGGCGGGGTCGCATGGCACGTTGGGGGTGCTGACCGAGGCGAGCTTCAAGGTGCAGGCGGTGCCAGAGGCGGAGGCGACGCTGCGCTGCGAAGGCCTTGATGCGCGGCAGGCGGTCGCGGCGCTGGCGGTGGCGATGGGCTCGCCGTTCGACGTGTCGGGAGCGGCGTGGACGCCCGCGGATGGGGCTGTGGTTCGGGTGGAGGGGCTGGCTGGTTCGGTCGACTATCGGGCGGCGGAATTGCTGACGCGGCTGGGGGCGGGGTGGAGCCGCGTCGAAGGGGCCGGGCATTGGCGCGCGATCCGGGATGTGAGCGGCTTTGCCGGGCGCGAGGGGGCGGTCTGGCGGGTGTCGGTGAAGCCATCGGATGCGCCATTGGTGCTGGAGGCGTTGGCGCCTGTCGTGCGGGATATGGTGATGGACTGGGCGGGTGGGCTGCTCTGGCTGCTGGTGGAGGATGGAACGCCCGGGGCGGTGGTGCGGGGCGCCTTGCCGGGGGGCCATGCCACGCGGGTGCGGGGCGCGGGCGAGGGTCCGGTGTTCCATCCCGAGGCCCCCGCCCTGGCGCGGGTGACGGCGGGCTTGCGGGCGAGGTTCGATCCGAAGGGCGTGTTCAATCAGGGGATGATGGGCTGATGCAGACGGTTTTCACCCCCGAACAGTTGCGCGAGCCTGCCATCGCCCGGTCGAACGAGATCTTGCGGACCTGTGTGCATTGCGGGTTCTGCACCGCGACCTGCCCGACATATCAGGTGCTTGGCGATGAGCTGGACAGCCCGAGGGGGCGGATCTACCTGATCAAGGACATGCTGGAGAAAGGGCGTCCGGCGGATGCGCAGACCGTCAAGCACATCGACCGCTGCCTGAGTTGCCTTGCCTGCATGACAACCTGCCCGTCGGGGGTGCATTACATGCATCTGGTGGATCATGCGCGCGAGTATATCGAGGCAACCTACAAGCGGCCACTGATGGACCGGGTGTTGCGGGCTGTGCTGGCGCGGGTGATCCCCTATCCGACGCGGTTCAGGCTGGCGCTTCTGGGGGCGAAGATCGCCAAGCCGTTTGCGTTTCTGGTGCCGGACAGGCGGTTGAAGGCGATGCTGGCGATGGCGCCGACACAGATCCCTCCGGTCAGCCGGAATGACGATGCGCAGGTGTTTCCGGCGCTGGGCGAGCGGCGGATGCGGGTGGCCTTGATGACGGGCTGCGCGCAGAAGGCGCTGAACACGGATATCAACGACGCCACGATCCGGTTGTTGCGGCGGCTTGGGTGCGAGGTGGTGGTGGCCAGGGGGCAGGGGTGCTGCGGGGCGCTGACGCATCATATGGGCAAGGCCGAACTGGCGCATCGGTCGGCGGCGGCGAACATCCGGGCGTTCATGGCGGAGAGCGCGGCCGCAGGATTGGACGCCATTGTCATCAACACCAGCGGGTGTGGCACGACGGTGAAGGACTATGGCCACATGTTCCGCAACGATGCCCTGGCGGCGGAAGCGGCGACCGTGGCCGGGTTGGCGATGGATGTGAGCGAGGTGCTGGGGAAGCTGGGCTTGCCTGCCGGTGCGGCAAAGGGGTTGCGGGTGGCCTATCATGCGGCATGCAGTCTGCAGCATGGCCAGCAGATCAAGACCGCGCCGAAGGATTTGCTGAAACGCGTGGGCTTCGATGTGGTGGAGCCTGCGGACAGCCATCTTTGCTGCGGGTCGGCCGGCACCTACAACCTGCTGCAGCCAGAGATTTCGGCGCAGCTGCGGGCGCGCAAGGTGCAGACGCTGGAAGCGCGGAAACCCGACGTCATCGCCGCCGGCAACATCGGCTGCATGATGCAGATCGGGGGCGCGACGGGTGTGCCGGTGGTGCATACGGTGGAGCTTCTGGATTGGGCCACAGGCGGGCCGACGCCGAGGGCGCTGACGACTGCCTGAGCGGCGAAAACCGCGCTTGCGGCGTCTGGCAAAACCGCTCAAGTTGAGAGGGGCACCTTCATCGCCGCGAGGAAATTGATGCTCCGACTGGCTATTGTCCTGCTGTTTGCCGCCCTTCCGCAGGCCACTGTTGCGCAGGACGCGACAATGTTCGGAATGCAGACGGCGGATGATTCGCGCGGCTGGGATGCGGTGGGAAAACTGATCCTTGGCGACCGCGGGTTCTGCACCGGGACACTGATCGAACCGAAGCTGGTGCTGACCGCGGCGCATTGCCTTTTCGACAAGGAAACCGGCGCGCCGATGCGGCCGGAGGACATCCAGTTCTATGCCGGCTGGCGCAACGGGCGGGCCGTGGCCTACCGCAGCGTGCGGCGGGCGGTGGCGCATCCGGACTACAGCTATGATGACGCGGACAAGCTGGAGCGGGTCAGTTCGGATCTGGCGCTGCTGGAGTTGAACCAGGCGATCCGGCTGCCGTCGCTGGTGCCGTTCGAGACGGATGTGGCCCCGGTTGAAGGCGACCACGTCGGCGTGGTGTCCTATGCGCAGGACCGGTCGGAGGTGCCGACATTTCAGGAAGTGTGCGAAGTGCTGGCCGAACGTGCAACGACGCTGATCCTGTCGTGCAACGTCGATTTCGGATCGTCTGGCGCGCCGGTGTTCGCCATTCATGACGGGGTGGCAAAGGTGGTTTCGGTGATCTCGGCCAAGGCCGAGATCGAGGGTCGGAAGGTTGCGCTGGCGGTTGCGCTGGCGGCGCCGTTGCGGGTGTTGCGGGCAGCGCTGGCGGCCAGCCACGCCGACCCGCGGCCAGGAATTGCGGGTGTCCAAGTCCTTTCGGGCGGGGACGAAGGCGGGGCGAAGTTCGTAAAGCCATGAGACAGATTACAGCCTTGTTGGCGATGCTGGTGGCAGTGTCATGCCCCGCCGCGGCGCAGGATCAGACCGGACTTGACCGGTTGACGCGGCGTGACCAGCTTTTGGGCTGGGAAGCGGTCGGGCGCGTCGACATTGCAGGTGGCGGGTTCTGCACCGGAGCGTTGATCGCGACGGACCTTGTGCTGACTGCCGGGCATTGCGTGCTGGAGCGCGATGGCACCCCGATCGCGGCAGAACGGCTTACGTTCCGCGCCGGGCTGACGGACGGGGCGGCGCTGGCGGACTCTGCTGTGGCGCGCACTGTGGTGCCGGAAGGCTATACCGGGGTGGGACCGTTGCCGCCCGAGGAGATGCGCCGTGACGTGGCGCTGTTGCAGCTTGCCGAGCCGATTCCGGCGGCGCTGGCGGCACCCTTCCTGGTGCAAAGCCCCGGAGAAGGCGCCGAGGTCAGCGTGGTGTCCTATGCCGAGGGGCGCGAGGATGCACTGTCGTGGCAACGCGTCTGTTCGGTGCTTGGCAAGCGTGAAGGGCTGATCGCGCTGGATTGCGACGTCAGTTTCGGGTCTTCGGGGGCGCCGGTGCTGGACCGTTCGATGGGACGGGCGCGGATCGTGTCGATCATATCCTCGGGGTCGGCCGAGGGCGGGCCGAAGATGGCTATCGGCATGGAATTGCCGGGCGTGGTGAGTGAGCTGAAGGCCATGCTGCGGGACGGCAAAGTGTTGAGCGATGCGCAGACGGCGGCGCCTGCCGTGCGAAAGCTGGGTGGCGACGGCGAGGATCGTGACATCGGGGCACGGTTCGTGAAGCCCTGAGACCAGCGGTCCGGGGTCTTGAAACCCGAATTTCGATTGCCTACCTGAGGGTCATCCGGGTGCCATGACGGGCCCGGTAACACTTGCCCGGCCCCGTTCAGGGGCGGGCATTGAGCATCGCTTTTTGGAGGATGACCATGCGCAGCTATGACTTCGCACCGCTGTACCGTGCCACTGTCGGGTTCGATCGGATCGCTGATCTGATGGACCGTGTCTTGTCGAGCGACGTGTCGCAACCGACCTATCCACCTTACAACATTGAAAAAACCGCAGATGATGCGTACCGCATCTCGATTGCCGTGGCCGGGTTTGCGCCCGAAGACCTGTCGGTCGAGGTTCGTGACGGCGCGCTGCATGTGACGGCCCGCAAGACCGCCGAAGAGGCTGAGCGCAGCTTCCTGCATCGCGGTATTGCCACCCGCGCCTTTGACCGACGCTTTGCGCTGGCCGACCATGTGCGCGTGACCGGAGCCGTGATTGAGCACGGGATGCTGCATGTCGATCTGGTGCGCGAGACGCCCGAGGCGCTGAAGCCGCGCCGGATCGAGATCGCCCGTGCGGGCGGTTCGACGCCGGTTCTGGAAGCGAAGGCCGAAACGGTCAACTGAGTTTTCCGGTCGGAACGCAAGAAGGGCGCGCCGTGGGGTGCGCCCTTCTTATATGCGCTTCAGTTGTCGAGGCTTTGGGCAAGGCGCATCAGGTTGATCGCCTCGATCCGGTAGCCGAATTCGTCGGCGCCGCGCGCCGAAAGGGCAAGTGCTATGGCTTCGTCCCACCCCCAGACGTTCAGGTAGACCGAGCCTTGCAGGAGCTGGCCGAAGCCCGCGATGGCGGCTGAAAAGCGGGTATCCTCGGTGGCGGGTTCGGTGCCGGTGATCGGGGTTTCGATCAGGGTCGAGGTGGCGGTGCCGGGCGCTTTCCAGCGCAGCTTCAGGTGACCGAGTTCGTCGGTGCCAACCGGCGCCGCAGCGGTGCCATAGCGCATCGGGTCGTTCAGCAGCGCGTCGGAGCCGGGAGCGGTGACCTCGTAGATCGCGGTAACCTGGGTGCCGGCGCCGATTTCGCCTGCATCCACCGCGTCGTTGTTGAAATCCTCGCGTCGCAGGGCGCGGGTTTCATAGCCGATCAGCCGGTATTCCGCGACGGTGGCGGGGTTCCATTCGACCTGGATCTTGACGTCGTCGGCGATGGGGAACAGCGCGCCGGTCAACTGATCCACCAGCACCTTGCGAGCCTCAGCGAGGGTGTCGATGTAGGCGGCGGTGCCGTTGCCGTTCTGTGCAAGCGACTGCATCACCGCATCGTCAAGGTTGCCGCGACCAAAGCCGAGGACGGAGAGGTAGGTGCCGCCGTCGCGCTTTTTGGCGACGTAGGCTTCCAGCCCTTCGGGATCGCTGACGCCCACGTTGAAATCGCCATCCGTGGCCAGCAGGATGCGGGAAACGGCACCGTCGCGGGCCATGCCCTCGGCGACGCGGTAGGCGAGTTCCAGCCCCTCGGCCCCTGCGGTGGAGCCTCCGGCGGCGAGGGTGTCAAGTGCTGCGAGGATCGCGTCGCGATCTGAGGCGGGGGTGGGTGGCAACACCTCGCCGGCGCTGCCCGCGTAGGTGACGATGGCGATGCGGTCTTCGGGGCGCAGTTCGGCAAGCATCATGGTCAGGGACTGTTTGAGGAGGCCAAGTTTCATCGGCTCCTCCATCGACCCGGACGTGTCGATCAGGAACACGAGGTTCAGGGCGGGGCGGTCGGCAATGGCCGGAAGTGCGCCTTGCAGGCCGATGGTGACAAGGCGGGTGCCGGGGTTCCAGGGGGTGGGCATCACGCTGATGGCCGGGCGGAAACCTTCGGACGGCGTGGGGGCGGGGTAGGCGTAGGGGAAGTAGTTGACCATTTCCTCCACCCGCACCTGTTCGGGTGCGGGCAACTGACCGAGGCCAAGCGAGGACCGGATGACGGCAAAGGAGGCGGTGTCAACGTCGATCGAAAAGGTGGAAACCGGGTCCTCGGTTGTGATCCTGACCGGGTTTGCCGGGGCATTGGCGTAGGCCTCGGTGCCTTGCGGCAGGGGCGCGGCGCGATCCTGTGCGACGGCGGATGCGGACGGTTCGGCGGCCAGATAGCCGGTATCGGCGGCGGCCTCGCTGGCACCAGCCTCGTCGGAAAGGGCAATTTCCGCCTCGGGCGCGGGGGCTGCTGCAAGCGCCTGCGCTTCCGGAGCAGCTTCGGCGAGGGAGGAGGCCGCGGCATCGGCGGGCGGCGCTTCGTTGCGGGCGAGGCTGTCGGCCGGGGCAGCGGGCAAGGCTTTCGGTGCGGCGGTTGCGGTGGGTTCCGGCTGCGGTGCAGGCGGGGCGATGCGAAGATCGGCCACGGGCAGCAGGACCGCGACGCCGATCACAAGGACGGCGACCGAGGTGGTCGCGGCAAGGGCAGGGCGGGAAGTGAGGTAGGTGAACATGCGACGCACTCCGTTCAGGGGGGCCGCCTGTGGATGGCGGTCGTCACTGGAACGGGCGGGATCGGTCGATCCTTGGAGCCGGTCGAAATTTTCCATCGCCAGCGCCATCGCACGCACCCTGGCGGCAGGGTCGGCGGTGGGCAGAGCCCGCAGGGCGGCCTTGAGGTCGTCGAGTTCATCGCTCATTTCGCGTCCTCCCTTGCCAATGCCCTGAGGCGTTTTTTCACTTCACTCATCCGCCAGGCGATGGTGCCTTCGGACAGGCCAAGCACCTGGCCTGCCTCGACTTGGGTCATCTCTTCGCCCAGAACGAGGGCCACGGTGTCGCGCAGTTCGGGTGTCAGGCGGGTCATCGCCTCGGTCAGCCAATCCATCGTGGCGGCTTGGGTTGCGATCTCGTCCTGGCGGGCAAGTTCCCAGTCACCCCAGCCGGCAGCGGCGCGGGTGCGGGTGGCCTGGCGGCGGCGCAGGTCGTGGGTGGCATTGACGACGACGCGGTAAAGCCAGGTGGTAAAGCGCGCCTCGCCGCGCCAGTGGCGCAGCTTTGCGGGCAAGGCGGCGCAGATGTCCTGCGCCAGATCCTCGGCCTCGGCGCGATTGCCGGTGAGGCGGAAGGCGAGGCCGAAGACCCTGTCGTAATGCCGCCCGATCAGGACGGCAAAGGCCGTGCGGTCGCCTTGGGCGGCAGCGGAGGCAAGGGTTTCGTCGGGCGTGTCCATCAGCATCACGTTAGGTGAGACGCGGGCCACGGGGCAATCCTTGGGAAGAAGGGGGGAAAATTGATTTGAGTGGAATGGGCTATGTGGAATCAGCGCGGCGGCAAAATGCAATGAATGCCTCCTCCCCGGCCGAAACGGGGGAGGAGGGTCGTCAGCCTGACCTTTGCGCGGATCAGAAGATCAGGCCATCGTAGACCGCGTATGCGCTGCTGGTGTTGCGCAGGTTGGCCGTGACACCTTCGTCGCGGGCATAGGCGGTGATTGCGGTGTAGGTGGCGGGGCCGAACGCGCCGTCAAGCCCGCCACGGTAATACCCCCACGACCGCAGCGCGCGCTGGATCGCCTGGCGCTCGGCGCGGGAGTAGCTGTTGAACGCTTGCGCGGCGGGCGTGCGGTAGATCGAGGTGGATGCCGAGTGGGTTGCGCGCGGTTCGACAAAGTAGGTGGGCGCGGCGTAGGTGGGCGCGGCGACCGCTGGCGCACGGCGATAGGCGCGGGCCTGGCGGTTTTGCTTCAGGAGTTCGTCGACAATCACGGCCGTCGCCACGCCAGCGACAAAGCCTTGCTCCCTGTCGCCCCAGGCATGGGCAGGGGCGGCGGGGACAGCGACGATGGAGAGCGCGGCAAGGGCGGCGATCATCGTTGATTTTGCGGTCATGACAGTGGGCAGCATGTCGTTTCCTTTCGGTTGGCCCTGCCGGGTTCGTTGGTTTGGCGGGGCGATGGGAAACACATGGGCCGTCTTGCCACGCTAGGCAAAATCAGCGCGATGTTATGGGATAACGCGTTTTTGTTCAGTGGTTTAGGTCAGTCTGCCCAACCTGCCAGCAGTGCCGAAAGCCTGGATAAACCTTCGTTGAGGCGCGCCTCGGGGCCTCCGCCGACGCCAAGGCGGATGTGGCGGGGCAGGCTGTAGGCGCTGCCGGGCAGAAGGAAGGTTCGGTACGGCGCGGCAAGCAGGCGGCGGGCGAGGGATTCGCTGTCGATCCGGTCAAGGCGGGCAAGGCCGATCAGACCGGCTTGCGGTTTTTGCCACGACAGGCGGGGTTCGCTGGTCACGAACTGGTCAAGCTGGGCGAGGGTGGCGGTAGCCTCAGCGCGGGCGTTTGCCAGCGAGGCGGTCAGGCGCGCGGGTCGAAGGGCGATTTCGGCGATGTGTTCGCCGAGGGTGTTCATGATTTCGGACGCGTTTTCGCGCAGGATCATGGCGTCGCGGATCACGCCCGCGTCTTGCGCGATGATCCAGCCGGTCCGCAGCCCTTGCAGGCCAAGCGCCTTCGACACCGACCCGGTGGTGATGCCGCGCGGGGTGAGGCCGGCGATGGAGGGCGGGCGCGGTGCAGACCATTCCAGGCCGGCGTAAACCTCATCCACGATCAGCCAGAGCCCGTGGGCTTCGGCGATGCGGGCGATGGACGCGAGGTCTTCGGGTGGGATCAGGGTGCCGGTCGGGTTGTTCGGGTTGGTCAGGAAGATGAGCCTGGTTGCGGGGGTGACGGCGGCGGCGATCGCGGCGGGGTCGAGGTGCCAGTGGTTCGCTTCGTCGCGTGCAACCTCGCGCAGGGTGGCGCCGATGGCGCTGGCCATGACGCCGACCTGCGGCCAGCCGGGGCTGTCGGTGATGACCTCGTCACCGGCCGCAAGAAGTTGGCGAAAGAGAAGGTAGTTTGCCTCGGCCGCACCGGCGGTGATGAGGACACTGTCGGGATGCAGGGCCAAATTCGCCTGATCGAGGACGCGCCGGCGGAGGGCGGGAAGGCCAAGGAAACTCTGGCCGTTCCAGTCGAGCGAGAGGTCGGGGTCGAGGTCGGCGAGAAAATCCTTCAGGCGGGGAGATCGCGCGAGGGAAAAGCCGATGAAGCATTCGGGCGGCTCGGCGGCGGTGGTTTCCAGAAGGTAATCGAAGAGTTTGTGGATGGTGACCTTCATGCGCGTCTTTCGAGCCCTGCTCTCACCGGACATCGCGCCCCTGGTTGAGGATGATGATGTTGCCGGAGGACACGTCGCCTGCGGGCGAGATGAGGAAGCCGACCCAAGCGGCGATTTCCGACGGTTGCATGGCGTGGCCGTGCGGCATCGCGCTTATGGCGCGGGCCAGCACATCCTTAGTCAGCACGTCGAACAGCGGCGTTTCCGTCATTGCAGGGGCGATGGAATTGACCGCGATCTTGTCGCGGGCATAGCGACGGGCGAGGTCTTTGGTCAGCGTGTCCATCGCGGCCTTGGAGGCGCGGTAGTGCGGCGGGTCGAACACCTCGAAATTGTAGGCACCGTTGGAGGAGATGTTGACGATCTTGCGCACGCCTGGGCGGCCCAGCATCGCCTTGACCGCGCCCTGGCAGCAATGGAAGGCGGAGGAGAAGTTGATCGCCATCTGGCGGTCAAGTTCCTGCGCCGGAATGTCTGGAAAATCGGACATGAAGCAGGTGCCGGCGTTGTTCACCAGCGCGTCGAGACCGCCGTGGGCGGTGGTGACGCGGTCGAAGAGGTCGGCGATGGCGTCGGGATCGGTCAGATCCACCGCTTCGGGGGTGAAGCCGTCTCGGTCGGCGGCCATTGCCAGCAAGGACGGGCCGTCGATGTCGACGCCGATGACGAGGAGGCCGTCAGACAGCAGGCGGTCGGTGATGGCGCGGCCCATGCCGCCGGCGGCACCGGTGACGAGGGCGACGCGGGTCATTTGCCCAAGCCGTCGAAATCGGCGGCGGAGTGGCGTTCGGGCACTTGTTCGTTCGCCTCGCCCCAAGTGCGGTTGACGGCGCGGCCACGGATAACAGCGGGGCGGGCGTCGATCGTCTGCGCCCAGGCGAGGAGGTTCTTGTAGCTGGTCACGTCAAGGAATTCGGCGGCGTTGTAGGCGCGACCGAGGACGAGGTTGCCATACCAGGCCCAGATCGCGATGTCGGCGATGGAGTAGGCATCCCCCGCGATGAAGGGTCTTGCGGCAAGCTCGCGGTCAAGGACGTCAAGCTGGCGCTTGGTTTCCATTGCGAAGCGGTTGATCGGGTATTCCATCTTCGATGGCGCGTAGGCGTAGAAATGACCAAAGCCGCCGCCAAGGTAGGGGGCGGAGCCCATCTGCCAGAACAGCCAAGACAGACATTCGGTGCGACCGGCGTGGCCTTGCGGGATCAGCGCGCCGAATTTCTCGGCGAGGTAGAGCAGGATGGCGCCGGATTCGAAGATGCGCTGCGGGGGCAAGACGGAGTGGTCCATCATCGCAGGGATCTTGGAATTCGGGTTCACGGCGACGAAGCCGGAACCGAACTGGTCGCCCTTGCTGATGTCGATCAGCCATGCGTCGTATTCGGCGCCGCTGTGGCCGAGGGCCAGAAGCTCCTCCAGCATCACGGTCACCTTCACGCCATTCGGCGTGGCGAGCGAATAAAGCTGCAAGGGGTGCTGGCCTACCGGCAACACCTTGTCATGCGTCGCGCCGGCGATGGGTCGGTTGATGTTGGCGAACTGGCCGCCGTTTTCCTTGTCCCATGTCCAGACCTTTGGGGGGACGTATTCGGTGGTCATGGTTCAAGCCCTCTCATGCGAAGGGGCGGCATTGGCCGCCCCTTTCAGGATGTAGTCCGATCCTCGTCAGATCGAGAGGCAGATGTATTTCAGTTCCATGTAATCGTCGATCCCGTGGCGCGAGCCTTCACGGCCAAGGCCGGATTGCTTGACGCCGCCGAAGGGCGCCATCTCGTTGGAGATGAGGCCGGTGTTCACGCCGACCATGCCGTATTCCAGTGCTTCCTGCACACGGGTGATGCGACCGATGTCGCGGGCGTAGAAGTAGGAGGCGAGGCCGAAGATGGTGTCGTTGGCACGAGCGATCACTTCCTCTTCGGTGTCGAACATGAACAGCGGGGCGAGGGGGCCGAAGGTTTCCTCGTTCGCGACCTTCATCTTGGGCGTGACGCCGGTGACGACGGTCGGTTCAAAGAAGGTGCCGCCAAGCGCGTGTCGCTTGCCGCCGGTGACTACAGTGCCGCCGCCTGCGAGGACGTCGGCGATGTGTTCCTCGACCTTTTCGACGGCGCTTTCGTTGATCAGCGGGCCGGTCGTGGTGCCAGCGGTCAGGCCGTCACCGATGTTCAGTTTCGCCACGGCTTTCGCCAGCTTTTCGGCAAAGGCGTCGTAGACCCCGGCCTGCACGTAGATGCGGTTGGCGCAGACACAGGTCTGGCCGTTGTTGCGGAACTTGGAGATCATCGCGCCTTCGACGGCGGCGTCGAGGTCGGCGTCGTCAAACACGATGAACGGGGCGTTGCCGCCAAGCTCCATCGAGCATTTCAGCACCTGATCGGCGGCTTGTTTCAGAAGGATGCGGCCAACTTCGGTCGAGCCGGTGAAGGTCAGCTTGCGAACGAGCGGGTTCTCGCAGAATTCCTTGCCGATGTCGGAGGAGCGTTTCGAGGTGATGACCGAAAAGAGGCCAGCCGGGACGCCGGCGCGTTCGGCCAGCACGGCAAGGGCAAGCGCTGACAGCGGAGTTTCGGCTGCGGGGCGGGCGACGAAGCCGCAGCCGGCGGCCAGCGCGGGGGCGACCTTGCGGGCGATCATCGCGTTGGGAAAATTCCACGGCGTGATGGAGGCGGCGACGCCGATCGGCTGCTTGATGACCTGAATGCGCTTGTCGCGCATGTGACCGGGGATGATTTCGCCGTAAGTGCGCTTGGCCTCTTCACCGTAAAACTCGATATAGGACGAGCCATAGGCGATTTCGCCCTTGGCTTCGGCGAGGGGTTTGCCCATTTCGGCGGTCAGGATCGCGGCGAGATCGTCTTGCGCAGCCATGCAAAGATCGAACCACTTGCGCATCACCTGTGCGCGTTCCTTGGCGGTGCGGGCGGCCCATTCGCGGTGGGCGGCATGGGCGGAAATGATGGCGCGGGCGGCTTCGGCGCGGCCAAGGTTCGGGACGTGGCAGATCACATCGCCACGGGCCGGGTTGGTGACCGCGAAGGTGCTGCCATCGGCGGCATCTATCCATTCGCCGGCGATGTAAGCCTTGGTCACCAGAAGCGAGGGGTCTTTCAAAAGCGAGGCGAGGTCGGTTACGGAATCGAGCATGGGGGCCTCCATATGCGTTGGGAAAAGGGGTGCCACTTTGGCACCGGATTGTCCAGTTCGCGCGGGCGGATCAGGCCAGGATTTGATCAAATGTATGGCGGTCTGGACCGGTTTTCCGCCAAGCGATCAGCCGTTCGCCTGCATCCGTTCGATGTAGGCGCGCATTTCCTCGGCCTCGTGGCGGGCGTCGCGAAGGCCGTCCATCGCGGCACGCAGTTCGGCTTCGGTCTGGTTGATGTGGGTCATCAGCTCGCCCTCGCGCTGTTCGAGGTAGACCAGCGCCTGATCGCGCAATTCCTCGGCCTCGTGGAGGGATTGGGCCAGCTTGTCCATTTCGGCCATGTCGCCGCCGGCAACGCGGGTGAAGCGGTGCAAGAGCCAATGGGTGAACCAGCCCATCGCGAAGGAAACCAGAAGGATGATGGCGGTCGCGATGACGAATTCGGTGCGGTTCATGGATCTTCCTGGGCCTCGGCATCAGCCGGGCGCGGCAGTGGTCGGATGGTCTTTTCGGTAGGTGCCACGGACGGACTGCTATCGCCAGAAAAATCGGGACCGCCTTCGGTGTCGGGCTGCGCCGGCGCGGCGGCGGGGGCGTCTGCCGACGCGGCGGCGGTGTGCGAGCCTTTCAGGACAAATTCGATCCGGCGATTGGCTTCGCGCCCGGCTTCGGTGCTGTTGTCGGCGATCGGGTTGGTTTCGCCGTAGCCGACGGCGGTGATGCCCGACACATCAATGCGGCGGCCTTGCAGCGCGACCAGCACCGCCTCGGCGCGGGCCTGGCTGAGCGCCTGGTTGCCGCCTTCGGAGCCTTGCGCATCGGTGTAGCCGCCGATTTCCATCGTCATCGGCGGGCAGTTGACGAGGATTTCGGCAAGCGAATCCAGCACCGGGCGGGCTGTCGAGGCGATTTCGGCGGAGGCCGGGGTGAAGGTGATCTTGGTGCGGGCGATCACCGCGTTCACATCGGCGGCGCATTCTTCGGGCGTCGGGATCGAGGCGATCGGATCAAGCGCCTCGTCGTAGCGGACGTTGACGCGGAAGGTCTGGCCCTGCCCGAGCTTGCCGGAGAGGATCTGGGTGATGCGCGAGCGCGCGCTTTGCGAGCCGGTGACGCCGGTCACCTCGACCAGATCGGAGCGGACCAGAAGGTTGCCGTTTTCAACCTGTGCCAGCGCCTCGAGCCCGGCCAGCACACGGACGGCCCAGCCGTCGGGCAGCGTTTCGTCAAGGCGGGTCGCGGTGTAGACGGCCTCGGCGCCAAAGGCCGCGCGGGCAAAGGCGTCGACGGCCTTTCGCTGCATTTCGTCGGTCAGGCGGCCGCGCAGTTCCACCTTGCCCGCGTCGGACAGGTTGGCGGTGAATTCGGCCGGGCCCTGGCTGGCGGATTCGGCCTTTTCCAGCGTGGAGGTCAGCGAGAACACGTCGGGCAGGCCGGTTTCCAGTTCGCCGACGACACGGTCAAAGGTGGCCTGACTGACGCTGGTGCCGGCAAGGAGGGTGACATCGGCGTCTGAGAATGTGATCGACCCTTCGCCCAGAGTTGCGACGGCGGCGATGGCTTGCGTTACGGCGTCGGCCCAGCGCGGCGTCGGCACGCCAAGACCGATGGTGCAAAGGGGCGCGCCAGTGACACCTGCGGCGGTGGCGGCGGCAAGGATGGTGGTGCGGGCGCGTTCGGTATCGGCGGAGCAACTGTCGAAGCGCGCGCCGTCGGCGTCGATGATGAAGCGCAGGGTAAACGGGGTGATGACCGGGCGCGGGGCGGTGATCTTCAGGACCAGCTCCACGCCCTCAGGTGCGATCGAGCGCAGGTCGGTTTCCAGACGGCGCTTTTCAGCCTCGCTGTCGGAAATGGCGGTGATTTCGACGCGGTCTGCGGCAACCGAGATCTTTGACCGTTCCAGCCGCTGCAGCGCCTCGATCCCGAAGCGCAGTGCGGTGTTCCAGGTTTCGGGTGCGGGGTAGGCGGCGGTTTCAAGCATGTTCACGATTTCGCTGCCGGGGGTCAACGCGGCGGCGTTGTCGGCAAGCTGCACCTCGCCGATGCCGCCTTCGCCCGCGTCTTCGGGCATCAGGCCGATCAGCTGGATGCCATCGTCATTGCGCAGCATTTCAACCGAAAAGCGGGGGGCGGCGATGGCCGATGCGGGCGTCACCTCCAGCGCGTCGCGGATGCGCGAGGCGTCGACGATGGACCCGACGATGTTCACGGCGCGGAAGCGGGCGGCCTCGTTCGGGGCGGTGCCGGTCAGGATGACTTGCAGGCCGTCCGTGTCGACGCTGATCCAGTCAAGGCGTTCCTCGGCAAGGCGCGTGCTGATCACATTGTCTGATCGCCTCTCGATCACGAGGGCGGCTGCAGCGGCAACACCGACCATGACCATTGCCGCCAGCACGAAGGCCAGTAGCGCAAGGGCAGTGGGGGAAAGGGCTTTCAGGCGACGTTGCAACGTGGTGACTTTTCCGAGACTCGGGGCGCTTGGTATCCCCGCTGCTTCCTAGGGGTTTGGCGCGGCGGGTTCAATCAAAGCCAGGCGGCAGCGGCAAGAAACAGCACAGGCACCAGTCCGGCATCGCGATTGGCGCGGAACACCGACAGGCAGGAGGCCGGGTCGTCAGTGTCAAGCTGGCGCATCTGCCAGACCATGTGCCAGCCCATCGCCCAGACGCCGGCAAGGGCGATAACGAGCGGCAGCGCGCGCCCGGACGGTGCGAGTGCAAGGATCACGGCGAGGGCGAAGAGGGTGATGGTAAGTGCGAAGAAGATCGCCAACCAGCGGCGGGTGTCGGTGCCGAACAGGCGCGCGGTAGATTTGACGCCGACAAGGGCATCATCCTCGCGGTCCTGATGGGCGTAGATGGTGTCGTAATAAAGCGTCCAGGCAATGCCTGCCGCGTATAGCGCCACGGCAGCTGGCGGAACGGTGCCGGAATGGGCAGCCCAAGCCAGAAGGGCACCCCAGTTGAACGCAAGGCCGAGGAAAGCCTGCGGCCACCAAGTGAAGCGCTTGGCGAAGGGGTAGATCGCCACGAGGCCAAGCGAGGCGATGCCAAGCGCGATGGCGAGGCCGTTGTAGGACAACAGGATCAGCGCGGCGAGAAGCGCCTGCACGACCATCCAGACCAGCGCCTGCCGCACCGTGACCTGACCCGAGGGGATTGGCCGGCTGCGGGTGCGGGTGACAGCGGCGTCGATGTCGCGGTCGGTGATGTCGTTCCAGGTGCAGCCTGCACCGCGCATCAGGAACGCGCCGATCCCGCAGGACAGCGCCAGCCACGCGTCCCACGCGCGAAACCCGTCGATCCCGGCGGCAAGGGTGATTGCCCAGAGGCAGGGGATCAGCAAGAGCCAGGTGCCGATTGGCCGGTCGGCGCGGCTGAGGCGCAGGTAGGGGCGTGCGCCAAAGGGGGCGTAGCGATCCACCCAGTTGCCAGCGGGCGCGTCGGCGACGGTGCCGATGATTTCTTCCAAGGGGGCGGCCTCTGGCGTTCGCGGCGGTTGGGGCATAGGCTTGGGCTCATGTCAGAGGCAAAGATCAGGCTTTATGTAGAGCAGCCCCTTGGTCCGGGGCAAGCGGTGCGGTTGTCGCCGGACCAGACGCATTACCTGACCGGGGTGATGCGGTTGGGCGTCGGCGCGGCGGTGCTTTTGTTCAACGGGCAGGACGGCGAATGGCGCGCGGCGCTGGCCGAGGTGGGCAAGCGGGGCGCTGTGGCGGTGTGCGAGGCGCCGACGCGGGAGCAGGTGATGCCACCGGACCTGTGGCTGATGTTTGCGCCGATCAAGAAGGCACGGACCGATTTCATCGTGGAAAAGGCGGTGGAACTGGGCGTGCGTCGGATCATGCCGGTGCAGACGCGGCACACGAATTCCGAACGTATTCGGCAGGATCGGCTGCAGGCGCACGCGGTCGAGGCCGCCGAACAATGTGGCGCGACCTATGTGCCCGAGGTGGCCGAGTTGCAGCCTTTGGACCGCGTGCTGGCCGAGTTTCCGGCAGAGCGGACGCTGTTTTGGTGCGATGAGGCGGCGGCAGGCACGCCGCCGATGGTTGGAGGCACGCCGGGGCGGGCGGCCATCCTGATCGGGCCGGAGGGTGGCTTTGCCGATGCCGAAGCCACCCGGTTGCGCGGGATGGAACGGGTGCGGGTGCTGAGCCTCGGGCCGCGCATCCTGCGGGCGGATACTGCGGCGGTCGCGGCGATCGCGCTGTGGCAGACAGCGCATGGAGACTGGCGGTGAGCTTCGTGCGCCAGGATGTGATCGACTTTGCCGTGCGCTGGCGCGAGGCGATCATTGGCGCTGCGGTGGCTGTCGCGGGGGGCTGGCTGGTCTGGCTGGGCGGCTATCTTCTGGTGCCGCTTGGCGGGCTGCTTGTGGTTCTGGGGGCAAGCTGGGTGGTGCTGGCGGTCAGGCGGCTGCGCTTTGACCAGCCGGGCGACGCGCCGGGTGTGGTAGAGGTGCTGGAGGGGCAGATCAGCTATTTCGGCCCGACAGTGGGCGGATCGGTGGGTATTCCCGAACTGGTGGACATCCGGCTCTTGACGCTGCGGGGGCGTCGGGTGTGGCGGCTGAAGCAGGCCGACGGGCAGGCGATCCTGATCCCGGTCGAGGCCGCGGGCGCGGAGCGGCTGTTCGACGCGTTTGCCGCGTTGCCGGGAATGGACACCGCCGCGCTGGTGGCGGCGGTTCGGTCGGAACGACCGGGGACCGGCACCGCGCTGGCGCTTGACACCGAGGTGCGGCAGGTCTGGCGGCGATCCGAGCGCGGAGTTGTGGTGCGCTGACGCGCAGCTTTGACCGCTTCGCCGGGCCTTGACTTGGACGCGCGGGCGAGACAGGTCTTGCGGCCTGAACCAGCGAACCCCGCGACGCGCACGCACCCCGGAGCCTTTCCATGTCGATACCTCAGTCCGGCGGTGGCCCGATCGAAAGTTTTGCCCAGTTGGCCGCTTACATGGCCTCGGGGTCGAAGCCGAAGGACCAGTGGCGCATCGGGACCGAGCATGAAAAATTCGGCTGGCTGACCGACACCCGCGCGCCGTTGCCCTATGCCGGGGCGCGGTCGATTTCGGTGCTGTTTGACGAATTGGCCACGCGCTACGGCTGGGAGCCGGTGCGCGAGGGCAACAACGTCATCGGGATGACGCGGAACGGGGCCAACATCAGTCTGGAGCCGGGTGGGCAGTTCGAGCTGTCAGGTGCGCCGCTGGTTTCGATCCACGACATCGAGGCGGAAACGCGCGAGCATCTGGACGAGGTGAAATCCATCGCCGATCCCTTGGGCATCAAGTTCATGGGCATCGGGGCCGCGCCGGTCTGGAGCCATTCGGAGATGCCGGTGATGCCGAAGGGCCGCTACCGGCTGATGACCGATTACATGGGCCGCGTCGGCACGCATGGCACGCAGATGATGTACCGCACCTCGACGGTGCAGGTGAACCTCGATTATGCGTCCGAGGCGGACATGGTGAAGAAGCTGCGCGTGGCGCTGGCGTTGCAGCCGGTGGCGACGGCGCTGTTCGCCAGCAGTCCGTTCTTTGATGGCAAGGTCAACGGCCACAAGAGCTGGCGCAGCCGGATCTGGCGGGGGTTGGACGACAGCCGGACCGGGATGCTGCCGTTCGCGTTCGAAGACGGCATGGGCTTTCAGCGCTATATCGACTGGGTCTTGGATGTGCCGATGTATTTCGTCTACCGCGACGGGAAATACATCAATGCGCTGGGCCAGTCGTTCCGCGATTTCCTTGCCGGCAAGCTGCCGGCCTTGCCCGGCGAAAAGCCGACGCTCAGCGATTTTGCCGATCACATGACGACCGTGTTCCCCGAAGCGCGGGTCAAGAAATACATCGAGATGCGGGGGGCCGATTGTGGCGATTTCGCCCATGTCGTCGGGCTGCCCGCGTTCTGGGTGGGGCTGATGTATGACCAGGGCGCGCTGGATGCGGCATGGGATCTGGTCAAGGGGCTGGATACCGAAACGCGCGAAGGGCTGCGCGTTGCGGCCTCGGTTGCGGGATTGCAGGGCGAGGCGGGTGGCGTGAAGCTTATTGATCTGGCGCGGGCGTCGGTGGCCTTGTCGCAGGCCGGGTTGGCCGCGCGGGGCTTGGGCGAGGAGCGGCATCTGGCGCCATTGGTCGAGCATGTGGCGACTGGTGAGGTGCAGGCCGACCGCTGGTTGCAGCTTTACCACGGCGCATGGGGCGGCGATCTGACGCCGATCTATGAGGCGTCGAGTTTCTGAGGTTCAGGCCTTCTTCTGGCCGAACTTCGGTTCGGTCCCCGCCTTGATCCGCTTCAGGTTTTCGGTGTGGCGGATGTAGACGAGGACGGTCAAAACGAAGGTCAAGGCCAGCAGCCATCCTTCGTTGAAGTAGATCAGCCAAATTGGCGTCAGGCCAGCCGCCAGCAGCGCGGCGATCGAAGACGTGCGGGTGATCAGGGCGGCAACGACCCAGGTGGCACAAGCGGCAAGCCCGACGGGCCACGCCAGCGCAAGGAGCGTGCCAAGGAATGTAGCCACCCCTTTGCCGCCCTTGAAGCGCAGCCATACCGGGTAAAGGTGGCCAACAAAGGCCGCCAGACCGGCAACCTGTGCCGCATCCTCGCCACCCACAAGAGCGCGCGCGACAAGGACCGCAACACCGCCCTTGGCTGCGTCGAGAAGCAGCGTGGCGAGTGCGGCACGCTTGTTGCCGGTGCGCAGCACGTTGGTGGCACCGATGTTGCCAGACCCGATCTGTCGAAGGTCGCCAAGGCCCAGTGCGCGGGTGATGACGATGCCGAACGGAACCGAGCCGAGGAGATAGGCGAAGAGCGCGGTGATCGCCAGCAGCATCGGGTCGGTGGTGATAGGGGGCATGGCTCAGCTTTCTGCGGCGTAGACCAGCGTCCCGCCGACGAAGGTTTTAAGCACTTTACCCTCCATCCGCGCGCCGTCAAACGGGGTGTTCTTGGATTTGGATCGTAGGCTGAAACGGTCCATCAAAAAGGGCGCGTCGGGATCGAAGAGCACAAGGTCCGCCGGTGCGCCGACCGACAGGCGGCCTTGCGGCAAGCCAAGGCGGCGCGCGGGATTGAGCGTCATGGCGCGGATCAGGGTCGGCAGGTCGATCGCCCCGGCATGATAGATCCGCATCGCCGCCGGCAGGAAGGTTTCGAGGGCGACGGCACCGGAGGCTGCTTCCTCGAAGGGCAGGCGTTTCGATTCCTCGTCTGCCGGGGTGTGCATCGACGAGATCACGTCGATCAGGCCTGAGGTTACTGCCTCGACCATCGCGAGGCGGTCATCCTCGGACCGCAAGGGCGGGGTGAACTTGAAGAAGGTGCGGTAATCGCCGACATCCAGCTCGTTCAGCGTCAGGTGGTGGATCGAGGTGCCTGCCGTGACATCGAGCCCGGCGTCCTTGGCACGGGCCAGGGCGGGAAGGGCGCGGGCGGTGGTGATCTGGTCGGCGTGGTAGCGTGCGCCGGTCAGTTCAACGAGCGCGAGGTCGCGTTCAAGGCCCATGCGTTCGGCCATCGGCGACACGGCGGGGATGCCGCGCAGGCTTGCGAACTTGCCACTGGTGGCCGAGGCACCCGCCGACAGGTTGGGGTCCTGCGGGTGGCCGCCGATCAGCGCGCCAAGGCTGCGGGCGTAGGTCATGGCACGGGACAGCGCCTTGGCATCGGTGCTGACGCGGGCCGCGTCGGTAAAGGCGATTGCCCCGGCGTCCAGCAGAAAGCCGATCTCGGTCATCTCGTGCCCGTCGCGGCCCTTTGTCAGGGCGGCCATGTGGCGGATGCGGACCGGGCTTTCGGCGGCGCGGCGGGTGACGAATTCCAGCGCTTCGGGCGTGTCGATGGCGGGGGTGGTGTCGGGGCGGGCGATGATCGTGGTCACGCCGCCCGCCGCCGCTGCCAGCCCGGCGGAGCGGAAGGATTCCTTGTGCCGTTCGCCCGGCTCGCCGATCTTGACGCCGATGTCGACGATGCCGGGGGCAAGGCACATGCCGCCACAGTCGATGATCCTTGCACCCTTCGGAGCAGGGGCATTGATCGCGCCAATCACGCCCTTGGCGATGGTCAGGCTGCCGGGCGCGTCGGTCAGCGCCTCGGGGTCGATCAGGCGGGCGTTCGATAGATGGATGATCACGTCTGCTTGCCCTCTGCCTGCCGTGCTTGGCGATTAGTCAAATCGTGCCGGTCTTGAAAGCCGAAAAGCATCATGCCAGCCCCCCGGCTGCAATCAGGCGGGCGGCGGTGGCGGCCGGGTCGGCCTGATACTTGATCAGGTGCTTGTCGCCTGTCCGGGTGATGACCTGAACCGCGCCAAGAAATGGCCGCGCAGTCTGGATTTGCACCAGAGGGATCGCGCGGCTGGCGGGGCCAAGCAGGCGGCGGTCGGTCAGGCGCCAGACCTCGGCCATCGCTTCGGATTGCACGAAGGCGGCGCGGGCGGCGATGGCGATGACCGCGCCGATCGGCCCAATCACCGGGTAGGGATTGGCTTGCCACACAAGCACCGCGCCGGCGAGCGCGCCGAGGATCACCGCCATCACCAGATGGCTGCGCCAGTAGACGGCGCGGTCGGGGCGAAATTCGGCAACGATCCGTTCCCCTTCGGCAAGGGGTAGCGGGTGGCCCATGATACTGTCGGGTTCGATCCGGGCCATCAGGCGATCCAGACGAGGACGGTGGTGAAAAGGGCAAGGAACACGAGAACGGCGGTGGCAACCATGCCGCCGATGCGGGCGTCCGACTTCGGGGGTTTTCGGTTGGGGTCTTGGGTCATGCGTCGGTCTCTCCCTGCAGATCGCGGATCATCGCGAAGACCTTCTCACCCTCGGCGATGTTTTCAAAGCCCGCCTTCGTGGTGCCAAGGTCGCCCTCGGAGTCGCGTTCGCGGCGGGAATGGACCCAGACCGTGCTGGCCCGCGTGCCGCGTTCCAGTTCCAGCGCGCTGGAGGGCAGGATCGGGTAGACCTTCAGGCTGGGGAACTGCCCCTGCCGGATCACATAGGCCGCACAGGTTGTCAGCGCATAGCGGGTATCGCGGGCGGCGGAGCGGGCCTCGAAGATCGGGCCGAGGACAAGAAAGCCGCCAAAGGCAGCGAAGGGAAGGCTGAACACGGTGGTGATCAGCGCGTTGCCCCCGTCCGGGACGGTCGCTGCCTGCGGAAAGAGGAGGAGGCTGTAGAGGAAGAGGGAAACGCCGCTGATCAGGAAGGGCAGCCCGAAGAGCATCATGAAGAACGTCACCCGCCGCCGGTGGAATCCGGGAACGGGGGCGCCCGCCCAAAGCAGGGTTTCATCGGGGCGGAGACGGAGGGGGGGACGGATCAAGGTGCTTCGGCTCATGTGTCAGGGGGCTCGTTCGGGGCGGTGCGCATTGGGTTGCCTTGGTCATCCAGCGCAGCAAGGTTGCGAAGCGGACGTTTCACGATGCTCCTGGCTTGGCGCAACTTGCTTTGTCGGACAGCCTCTGGATCAAAGCCAGCGCTGCTCGCAATTCTCTTTTCGACCCTGCCTGAAGTATCAGATTCTGAGGGAGGGACTTATGGTGGACGATGAGAAAGACCGCATGAATCCCTGCTTCGGCGTCTTTGACTGGGCATTGCAGAAACTTTGGCTGCCTGCGCCAGTGAGCTCTGTGGAGCGAAAGAATCCGCTCGTTGGTGACTGCGCAGTCTAGTCGGCTTGTGATAAGCGCCAAGCCAAATGCCGCCGCCATGACCAGTATTGTCGGGGCCCAAATCATTGCAACCAGTCCGGCCTTTCGGTCAGCTTCGGGACAAGGTTCGGTCACGCAGCTTGAACCGCCAGGTGCGCCGGCAATTTCTGTCAATGCCATCCACCTGGCGAGGAGCGCAAACGCGCAGATGCACGCGATGAACGACAGCAGCTTGAACGTCGAGGGCCGCCCCTCCCACAAGATTGCTTCTTCGAGGTCGAGCCTTGGCGACCAGTCGTAGTCTGCCCTCACGCCATCATCCCCACGATCTTGCGCCCCCGTTCGGCCCGGAGGTTCCGCGCCAGAAGGTCCATGCAGGCCATCCGCACGGCGACGCCCATCTCCACCTGGTCCTGGATCACCGAGCGGTTGATGTCGTCGGCGAGGTCGCCGTCGATCTCCACGCCGCGGTTCATCGGGCCGGGGTGCATGACGATTGCGTCGGGCTTGGCATGGGCCAGCTTTTCGGCGTCAAGCCCGTAGCGGTGATAGTATTCGCGGCTGGAGGGGATGAAGCCGCCGTCCATCCGTTCGTTCTGAAGCCGCAGCATCATCACCACGTCGGCGCCTTCCAGCCCCTTGCGCATGTCGTCAAACAACTCGCAGCCGAAATCCTCGACGCCTGGGGGCATCAGGGTCGGCGGCGCGATCAGGCGCAGGCGGTTTTCCATCTTGCCGAGCAGGATCAGGTTCGAGCGCGCCACGCGGCTGTGCGCGATGTCGCCGCAGATCGCCACGGTCAGGCGCTGGATGCGGCCCTTCGCGCGGCGGATGGTCAGGGCATCGAGCAGCGCCTGTGTCGGGTGTTCATGCCGTCCGTCGCCCGCGTTCAAAACAGCGCAATTCACCTTTGATGCCAGAAGGTTGACGGCGCCGGACGACCCGTGCCGCACCACCAGAAGGTCGGGATGCATGGCGTTCAGCGTCATCGCCGTGTCGATCAGCGTTTCACCCTTCTTCACCGAGGAGGAGGCGACCGACATGTTCATCACATCGGCCCCAAGCCGCTTCCCGGCCAGTTCGAAGCTGGCCTGCGTGCGGGTGGAGTTTTCAAAGAACATGTTGATTTGCGTCATGCCCGCAAGCACGTCGGATTGCTTGACGGTGCGACGGTTCAGGTCGACGTAGCGGTCGGCCAGATCAAGGACCGTGACGATTTCCTGCGGCGCCAGATGTTCGATGCCCAGAAGGTGGCGCGCGCGAAAGGTCATGGGTTTCTCCTGCCGGGATGGGGCGCTTATGCCAAAGCGGGGGGGGCGGGGCAATGCCACAGTTCGGCGCTGGCGGTTCTGGCGGCGCGGCTGACATGGCAATAGGGTGGTGGCATGGGAATCGGGGCCGATATCATCGCGGATGACTGGCACGCGGCGCTGGCGGCGCTGGCGTGGCAGGTTGATCTCGGGGCGACCGAGCCGTTGGGCGATGCGCCGGTGAACCGTTATGAGATGGTTGATCCGGTGCGGGCGGCCGTCCCGGTGGTACCTGCGGCCCCCGCCCAACTGGCGGTTGGTCAGGACCCGGTTGCGGTTGCGGTGGCGATGGCCGCGGCCGCGACGACGCTGAAGGAGTTGCAGGCGGCGCTGGCGGCCTATGACCATTGCGAGTTGAAGCGCGGCGCGCGGAGCCTTGTCTTTGCCGATGGCAACCCCAGGGCGCGGGTGCTGATCCTTGGCGAAGCGCCGGGCAGCGAGGAGGACCGCGAGGGCCGGCCCTTCGTCGGGCGTGCGGGGCAGTTGCTGGACCGCATGTTTGCCGCGATTGGGCTTTCGCGCACCGCACCCGATCCGGCGGCAGCGGTCTACATCACCAACGTCATGCCGTGGCGACCGCCCGCCAACCGCGACCCCGAGGCCACCGAAATCGCGATGATGCGCCCTTTTGTGGAGCGGCACATCGCGCTGGTCGACCCTGAGGTGATCGTGGTGATGGGCAACACGCCGTTGTTTGCGCTGACCGGGGCAAAGGGAATTTTGCGGGCGCGGGGGGGCTGGCAAACCGCCTTCGGAAAACCGCTCTTGCCGATGACACACCCGGCGTATCTGTTGCGCAACCCGGCGGCCAAACGCGAGGCTTGGGCGGACCTTCTGGCATTGCAGGCGAGGTTGCGGGATGGCGCTGCCGGTTGATCCGCTGACGCTGCTGGCATTCATCCCGGCGGGGCTGGCGCTGAACCTGACGCCGGGGGCGGACATGATGTTCTGCCTTGGGCAGGGGCTGAAAGGCGGGCGGCGCGCGGCGATGGCGGCGAATTTCGGCATCGCGGTCGGGGGCATGGTGCATACGCTGATCGCCGGTCTGGGCCTTGGCGCGCTGATCGCGGCGCATCCCTTGGCGTTCGATGCGATCCGCTGGGTGGGGGTCGGATACCTGATGTGGCTGGCCATCTTGGCGTTGCGCGGGCAGGGGGTGCTGACGGCGGCGACTGTGGCGCCGCGCCCGGCCGCGCGCATCTTTGCCGAGGCGCTGCTGGTCAACCTGTTGAATCCTAAGGTGATCCTGTTCATCCTTGCCTTCTTGCCGCAGTTCGTCGACCCCGCGCGCCCGGTTCTGCCGCAGTTCCTGATCCTTGGGCTGGCGTTCTCGCTGGGTGGGTTTCTGGTCAACGGGCTGGTCGGCGGTTTTGCTGGCAGCATCGGGCAGCGGCTGGCGCGGTCGGGGCGGCTGGCGCGCTGGCTGGGGCGGGCGAGTGCGGGGGTGTTCGGGCTTTTGGCGCTGCGGTTGGCGCTGATGGAGCGGGGGTAGATCATGTCGCGGATCGACGAGACGAAGGAGTTCATCTCGGTCCGCATCGCGGTGCTGACGGTCAGCGACACGCGCACGGCAGCGGATGACAAGTCGGGTGATACGCTGGTGGAGCGGCTTGTGGACACGGGGCACGTGCTGGCGGCGCGCGGCATCGTGCAGGACGACCGGGCCGAGATTGCCGCGCGGCTGCGGGCGTGGATTGCCGATCCGGGGGTGGATGTCATCCTGACCACCGGCGGCACCGGTCTGACCGGGCGCGACGTGACGGTCGAGGCGCACCGCGACGTTTATGAGAAAGAGATCGAGGCGTTCGGGACAGTGTTCACCATCGTGTCGATGCAGAAGATCGGCACTTCGGCGGTGCAGAGCCGGGCCTGTGGCGGAGTTGCCGGCGGAACCTATCTGTTCGCGCTGCCGGGCAGTCCCGGTGCCTGCCGCGATGCGTGGGACGAGATCCTGCGCTGGCAACTGGATTTCCGGCACAAGCCTTGCAACTTCGTCGAGATTTTTCCAAGGCTGGATGAACACCACCGCCGGAAATGATGGCGGGTGCGGCGTCAGCACCCGCGCCGCTTCAGGGCGCGGGGCAGCCGCGGATTTCCACCGCGCCGTCATCTGACAGGATGGTCACGATCACCGCGGACCGGTCAAGCGCAAAGGGTGCGCCGGATTGCGGAACCATTTCTGTCATTGCTGTCAATCGGTTACCGTCACGCGATGCAGTACTTTCGGCAATCCAGACGGTGGGGTCGGCGGTTTCGAAGGCGACGGTTTCCGGACCACCGCTGCGCGGCATGGCGATGGATGCGGTGATACGCAGGCCATCGGCGATCGGGTCGACGGTGCAGCTGACGGAGGTGACGCCAGCCTCGGTGGCGGTGGCGGGGCGGCGGGCGAGGGCGGCCTTGATCATCGTGTCGCTGGCACCGGGGGCGATCAGATCGGACGTCAGGGTAAGGCTGGCAGGCAGGCAGATCTCGTCGCAGACGCCAAGCTCCACGGTGGCTGAAAGGCGCATCGGGAGGGCCGGGTCGATGGCGGTAACCTCGACCGGCAGAGTGACCTCGTCGTGGTAGCCGATGCTCTGCAACCCGTTGGTCAGGAACACGCTGGGGGCGGGCCAGTGGATGCGGACGGCACGGACGTTTTCGGAATCGGACCAGTCGAACGCGGGTGGAATGCCGGCGTCGCCGGGGCTGCGCCAGTAAGTTTTCCAACCAGGGGCGAGGGTTAGCCGGAGGCCGGCCATGTGGCTGCCGTCGGGCATCTGCCAGCCGGGCAGGATGGCGCCGGCAAGAACGTCGTCCTGCGTGGTGGCGAGGCCGGGGCCGGCGAGGGCGAGAAGCGGGGCGAGGATCAGCCAGGTGCGGGTCATGTGGCGAAGATAGAGGCTTGTGGCGTCAGTTGAAATCACTTTGCGGCGACGGGGCGTGACCGTGGCATGCCGGATGCGAGATCGGGGGTTGAGGCCGCCGCCCCGCAGCGCCATGCTTGGGGCGTAACCGAGGGTGCCGCATGGAACTGGCTGGCAAGATCCTGATCGCGATGCCGGGGATGGGCGACCCCCGCTTCGAGCGCAGCGTGATCCTGCTCTGCGCCCATTCGCCGGAAGGCGCGATGGGCATCGTGATCAACAAGCCCGCGGTCGATCTGAGCTTTGCCAAGCTGTTGGAACAGTTGAACATTCCGGTGGCACCCGAGGGGCGCGACATTCGCGTGCATGTCGGCGGGCCGGTGGAGCGGGGGCGGGGGTTCGTGCTGCATTCGGCCGACTGGCGGCCGCAGGGTGGCAGTTCGATGTCGGTGCCGGGCGGGTTCGAGATGACGGCGACGATGGACGTGCTGGAGGCGCTGGCAAGGGGTGAGGGGCCGGAGGCGGCGATCCTTGCGCTGGGCTATGCGGGCTGGGGGCCGGGGCAGTTGGAAGCGGAGATCATCCGCAACGACTGGCTGACCGGAGAGCCGGAGGCGGGGCTGGTGTTTTCGCGCGATGACGGGGGCAAGTGGGCAGCGGCGCTGCGGCGGATGGGGATTGACCCGCGGACCCTGAGCGGGTCGGCGGGGCGGGCCTAAGGGCTTGGGAACGCTGCGGTAATTTGCCTGATTTCGGAAGAGTTAACGGTATGGCAGGCGTATGGCAAACGTCTGGCATGCGGCCATACGGTCGGGCCGTCGGCGGGGCGTTAACCTTGATCGGCGAATCGGTCTAGGGCGCTTCGATCATGTCGACGCGGGTGGCGTGGCGGCCGCCTTCGAAACTGGCCCCGAGGAAGGCGTCGACGATTTCAAGCGCGAGGCCTTCGCCAACCACCCGCGCGCCAAGCGCGAGCATGTTGGCATCGTTGTGCTGGCGGATCATCCGGGCGGAAAACGTGTCGGAGCAGACGCCGCAACGGATGCCCTTCACCTTGTTGGCGGCCATCATGATGCCTTGGCCGGTGCCGCAGACGATGATGCCGAGGTGGCACTCGCCGGACGCGACACGTTCGGCGGCGGCCTTGCCGTGCAGGGGGTAGTGCGTGCTTTCCGGCGTGGTCGGGCCGATGTCGGTGACGGCGTAGCCCTTGGCTGCGAGATGTGCGGCGATGGCCTGGCGCAGCGGGATTGCGGCGTGGTCGCTGGAGACGACGACGCGGGTCGGTTCATTCGCCATAGGGCACCCAGATGGTTTTGACTTCGGTGGCGTGGCGCAGGAATTCGCGGCCTTCGCCGGTGGGCCCGATCCAGGTGCGGGCCTGGCCGTTGTTGACCCATGTGCGTTTGACGTTGAGGGCGGCTTCGCGTTCGATCAGCGTGGCGAGGTTCTGCGACGAGAACGACCAGACCGCATCCACGTCCATGTGGCCGGCGAGGGATTTCGCGAGGTCGGCGGGCGGGCCGGTGACGATGTTGACGACCCCGGCGGGGAGGTCGGAGGTGTCGAGCACCTGATAGAAATCGGTCGCGGCCAGGGGGTAGGCGGCGGAGGGGACGAGGACGCAGGTGTTGCCCATCGCGATGGCCGGGGCCATGACGGAGATCAGGCCGAGGAGCGGAGCCTCGTCGGGGCAGAGCGCGCCGATCACGCCGACGGGTTCGTTCATCGCAAGGGCCAGCCCCCGGATCGGGACGGATTTCGCGGCGCCGTCGAACTTGTCGGACCAGGCGGCGTAGGTGAAGAGGCGCTGGATCGACGCCTCTACCTCGGCGGTGCCGTTATAGCCGGTGAGGTCTTTCAGGCGCTGGCTGAATTCCTCGGCGCGGGCGGAGAGGTTTTCGGCGATGTAGTAGAGGATCTGCGCGCGGTTGTGGCCGGTGGCCTTGCCCCAGCCTTTGGCGGCGTGGGCGGCCTCGACCGCGTTCCTTATATCCTTGCGGTTGCCGATGCCCGCGTGGCCGAGCAGTTTGCCGCGTGGGCTGTAGACGGGTTGGCTGTAGCCGCCGTCGGGGCGGGCCTGCTTGCCGCCGATGTAAAGCTTTGCGGTGCGGTCGAGGGCGGGGGCTTCGGGGTTGGCGGGTTCGGGGGTGGGCGCGACGGGTTTCAGGGCGACGGGTTTCGCGGCGGGCTTGAGGTAGGCCATCAGGCCCTCCCAGCCGCCTTCGCGGCCAAAGCCGGATTCGCGCACCCCGCCAAAGCCTGCGGCGGCGTCAAAGAGGTTGGTGGCGTTGACCCAGACGACCCCGGCTTTCAGTTTGGGGGCGACGTCGAGGGCGAGGTTGATGTTCTCGCTCCAGACGGTCGCGGCGAGGCCGTAGCGGGTGTTGTTGGCGAGGGCGACGGCTTCTTCGGGGGTGCGGAAGGTCATCGAGACGAGGACGGGGCCGAAGATTTCTTCCTGCATCAGGGTCGAGGCGGCGGAGAGGCCGGTGATCAGGGTGGGGGGGTAGAAGCAGCCCTGCGCGGGCAGGGGGCAGGCGGCCTGGTAGTGATCGCCCTCGGGGTTTTCGCCGATCAGCCGGGTGATGGTGCGGAGTTGGATGGGGTCGACGATGGCGCCGATGTCGATGGCCTTGTCGAGCGGGTCGCCGATGCGAAGGCCGTCCATCCGGCGTTTCAGCTTGGCATGGAAGCGGTCGGCGATGCCTTCCTGGACGAGGAGGCGGGAGCCGGCGCAGCAGACCTGGCCCTGGTTGAACCAGATCGAATCGACCAGCCCCTCGACGGCGCTGTCGAGGTCGGCGTCGTCAAACACGATGTAGGGGGATTTGCCGCCGAGTTCGAGGGTGAGGGCCATGGCCCTGCCTGCGGTGGCGGCGCGGATGCGCTTGCCGACCGAGGTGGAGCCGGTGAAGGCGATCTTGTCGACCTCGGCTTCGACGAGGGCGGCGCCGGTCGTGCCGTCGCCGGTGACGATGTTGAGCACACCCTTGGGCAGGCCCGCCTCGCGGCTGATCTCGGCGAAGAGAAGGGCGGTGAGGGGGGTGTATTCGGCGGGTTTGAGCACGATGGTGTTGCCGGCGGCAAGGGCCGGGGCGAGTTTCCAGGCCAGCATCAGGAGCGGGAAGTTCCACGGGATGATGGCGCCGCAGACCCCGAGCGGTGTCAGGTCGGGGTGTTCGGAGGGCAGAAGCTGGGCGAGGCCCGCGTGGTAGGAGAAGTGGCGGGCGACGAGGGGGATGTCGATGTCGCGGCTTTCGCGGATCGGCTTGCCGTTGTCGAGGGTTTCCAGCACGGCGAGGAGGCGGGCGTGTTTTTGGGTGAGCCTTGCCAGCGCGTAGAGGTGTTTCGCGCGCTGGTGGGCGGGGAGTTTGGCCCAGCCGGGTTGCGCGCGGCGGGCGGCCTTCACGGCGGCGGCCACGTCACCTGCGGTGCCTTGGGTGATCCGGGCGAGGGGTTCGCCGGTGGCGGGATTGGCGGTGGTGAAGGTGTCGCCCGGTTTGGTGAAGGCGCCGTCGATCCAGTGGCCGAAGGTGCCGTTGTGACGGGCGATCCATCCGAGGGCTTCGGTGGCGGATTCCGGGGCGGGGCCGTAGGCCATGCTGTCGAAGATTTCCTTGATGGTCATTACTGGTGCCTCGTGGTCACTTCGATGGACGGATGGTGCCCCCCCACCCCATCCCTCCCCCACAAGGGGGGAGGGGGGCGCGGGTTGCGGGCGTCGGTGCGCGGCCGGGCATCGGATCAGCCCATCGCGTGGCGGTTGGCGGCGGAGTAGTGGCCGGTGAGGTGGTGTTCAAGCTGGCGCTCGATGTCGCCGAGCAGGGAGGAGGCGCCGAAGCGGAACAGGTCGGGTTGCAGCCAGGGGTGGCCAAGTTCGTCCTTGATGAGGGCGAGGTAGGTGAGCGCATCCTTGGCCTTGGCGATGCCGCCGGCGGGCTTGTAGCCGACCTTGATGCCGGTGCGGTCCTCATAGTCGCGGATGGCGCGGATCATCGTCAGGGTGACCGGCAGGGTCGCGTTGACCGGTTCCTTGCCGGTGGAGGTCTTGATGAAATCGGCGCCGGCCATCATGCAGATCAGCGAGGCGCGGGCGACGTTGCGCAGCGTGCCAAGCTCGCCGGTGGCGAGGATCGCCTTGACGTGGGCTTCACCGCAGGCGGCGCGCATTTCGGCCATTTCGTCATAGAGAGCCTGCCAGTTCTGGGTCAGGACGTGGCGGCGGGAGATGACGATGTCGATCTCCCTGGCGCCGGCGCGGACGCTTTCGCCGATTTCGGCGATGCGGAGTTTGTAGGGCGAGAGGCCCGCCGGGAAGCCGGTGGAGACGGCGGCGACGGGGATCGAGGTGCCTTCGAGGGCGCGGACGGCGGTTTCGACCATCTCGTGGTAGACGCAGACGGCGCCGGTGGTGAGGTGGGGCAGGCCCAGCTTTTCCAGCATCCAGGGCGCGACCGGCTGGCGGGCCTTGGCGCAGAGCCGCTTGACGCGGCCTTCGGTATCGTCCCCGGCGAGGGTGGTGAGGTCGATCAGGGAGATGGCCTTGAGGAGCCACGCGGCCTGCCATTCCTTTTTCACCGAGCGGCGGCCCGAGATGGTGGCGGCGCGGCGTTCGATGGCGGAGGTGTTGGCCTGCACCGACGCGACCCAGTCGAGGTCGAGCGGCATCCCGGGATTGCGGGTGTGGGTGACCTGCGGCAGGAGGTCTTTCAAAGGTGTCAGCGTTTCCAATCCGTCCTCCGCCGTTTCGGATGGCGCGACGATGCCATGCGGCCCCTTGTGCCGCAAGGGTGACGGGGCGGAAATTCTGACCGTTTGGTCAAGAGGGCGGATTGATACGATCCGGTTTCGCGGGCCAGGCGGCGTCATGCGTGGCCCAGGGCGTGCCGGTGCCGGGATCGGGGAGGTCGGATTTAGGGAAGGTGCGGAAGATATGGGTCTTGGCGAGAAACAGCGCCGAGACGGGGGCGGTCAGCAGCAGGAAGATGGCGATCATCAATTCGTGCCAGCTTACCCCCTGGCCTTGCAGCGCGAGGTGGAAGGCAGAGGCAACGAGGGCGGTGCCAACGCCGATGGTGGTGGCCTTGGTCGGCGCGTGCAGGCGCTGCATCGGGTCGCGCAGTCTCAGAAGGCCGTAGCTGCCGATGAGGCCGAAAATGCCCCCGGCGACGAGAAATGCCGCGATGACAATCTCAAGGGCGAAAGTCATTCGATGATGCTCCCTCGCAACAGGAATTTGCAGTAGGCGACGGTGCCGATGAAGCCGGTGAGGGCAAGCAGGAGGGCTGCCTCGAACAGAAGGTTCGAGCCGCTGCGCACGGTGGTGAGCATGACCAGCGCGAGGGCGTTCACCGTCATCGTGTCGACGGCGAGGATACGGTCGGTCAGCGTCGGGCCGGTGAAGAGACGGATCAGGTTCAGGACGAGGCACAGGCCGAAGGCGCCGATGGCGAAGTCGAGGGCGTAAGAGAGGATCATTCGAATATCCTTTTCAGGCGTGCCTCGTAGCGGGATTTGATGTCGTCGCGCACGGCGTCGGGGTCGGGGGCGTGGAGCGCGTGGATCAGGAGCGCGCGGCCGCAACTGCTCATGTCGGCGGTGAGGGTGCCGGGGGTCATTGTGATGGTGCCGGCGAGAAGCGTGATCGCCTCGGGTGTTTTCAGGTCGAGGGGCACGGTGATCCAGGCGGAGCGGATCCTGGCGTTCGGCATGAACAGAACGATGCGCGCGACCTGAAAGTTGGCGACGATGACGTCCCACAGGACAAGGAGCGCGTAGGCAAAGAGGCTGAGCGGGCGGCGTATCGGCGGGCGGTCGGGCCACCATGCGGCCGTGAGGTGCGGGATGATAAGCGCGAGGATGGCGGCCATGACGAGGCTGCCGATCTTGAACTGGTTGACCAGCAGCATCCAGACGACGAACAGCGTCAGCGACAGGTAGGGGTGCGGCAGGAGTTTACGGAGCATCGGCGCGATCCTGATAAAGCTTGGTGGCGGCGATGTAGGGGGCGGGGTCATAAAGGCTGGCCGCCGTGGCGTCGAGCCAGCGGGTGACGGGGCCGGCGAGGATGGTCAGGGCGGCGAGGCCGGCAAGAAGCGCGAACACGGCGGCGAAGGCGAGGGGTTCGGGCTTTGGCTTGGGCGCGTCGCCGGCGGTGGCTTGGGATTTCCAGAAGAGGGTGGAGCCTGCGCGCGACAGGCCAAGGATCGTGAGGAAGGTCGAGACGAGGATCGCGGTCCAGACCGTTGCGGCGTGGTCGCGCCATGCGTCGAGGATCAGCAGCTTGCCGATGAAGCCGGAGAGCGGCGGCATGCCGGCGATGGCGATGGCGGCGACCATGAAGAGCGCGCCGATCAGGCCGGATTGCGCGATGGGGGATTGTGCGGTGAGCATGCCGTCGGTGCGGCGGCGGGTGACGAGGTCGGCCACAAGGAAGAGGGCGGCGGTGGCGAGCGTGGAGTGCAGGATGTAGTAGAGCGCGGCCGAGGTGGTGGCGGGGGTGAAGGCTGCGATTGCGATGAAGGCGGTGCCCATCGAGGCGATGGCGGCCATGGCCACAAGGCGGGGCAAGGTGGTCGCGCCGAGGATGCCGATGGCGCCGATGGCGAGGGTGAGGAGGGCTGCGGGCAGCAGCATCTCGGCAACCAGGGGGCCGGTGGCGGGCAGGGTGGTGGGGAAGATCAGCGTGCCGAAGCGCAAGGTGGCGTAGGCGCCGACCTTGGTCATCACGGCGAACATGGAGGCGACCACGCCGGGGGCGTTGGCGTAGGTGCCGGGCAGCCAGAATTGCAGCGGCACCAGCGCGCCCTTGATGGCGAAGACCATGATCAGCATGACGGCGGCGACGCGGATCAGGGCGGCGTCGCCATCGGGCAGGGTGGGGAGTTTCTCGGCAAGGTCGGCCATGTTGAGCGTGCCGGTGACGGCGTAGATCGTGGCGAGCGCGATCAGGAACAGCGAGGAGCCGACGAGGTTGAAGGCGACATACTGGATGCCGGCGCGGGTCCGGTCACGGGTGCCGCCGTGGATCATCAGGCCGTAGGAGGCGATCAGCAGCACCTCGAAGAACACGAAGAGGTTGAAGGCGTCGCCGGTAAGGAAGGCACCGGCGATGCCCATCAGCAGGAACTGCAGGAGGGGGTGGAAATGCGCGCCCTTCGCATCCCAGCCCGAGCCGACGGCGTATAGCACAACCGGCAGGGCGAGGCCGGTGAGAAGGAGGACCATCATCGCGGAGAGGCGGTCGAGGACCAGGACGATGCCGAAGGGGGCGGGCCAGTTGCCGAGGAAATACGCCTCGGGGCCGGTCTGGGTGGCGGAGGCCAGGAGGGCTACGGCGATGGCATTCAGCGCGAGGATGCTGACGATGGAGGCCGCGCGCTGCAGGGCGAGGGAGTGGCGGAGTGCCACGACCATGAGTGCCGCGACGAGGGCGGGAAGGACGACGGGGGCGATGATCCAGTGGGTCATGGCTTACCGTCCATGTCGACCTTGTCGTGACCGGATTCGAGGTAGCCACCAAGCGACATGATGACGATCACGGCGGTCATGCCGAAAGAGATCACGATGGCGGTCAGCACCAGCGCCTGCGGCAACGGGTCAGCGTAGGTGGCGCCCTTGGCGATGATCGGGGGCTGGTTCACCGCAAGGCGGCCGGCGGCAAAGATGAACACGTTGACCGCATAGCTGAGGAAGGTGAGGCCGAGAATCACCGGGAAGGTGCGCAGGCGCAGCATCAGGTAGATGCCGACCGCAGTCAGCAGGCCGATGGCGGAGGCGACGAGCAGTTCCATCAGCGGACCTCTCGGCTGGGGTCGATGTCGAAGGCGTCGGGGTTGACCTTTTCGCCGGCGCGCAGGGCCATGCGGGAGAGCGAGGCCAGGGACAGCATCACCGCGCCGAGGACGCAGAGGAACACGCCAAGGTCGAAGATCGCGGCGGTGGCAAGTTCGAACGTCTCGAGCGGCCAGAGGGTGACGTAGTCGTAGCCGGAGGTGAGGAACGGCAGGCCCATGACCCAAGCGCCGACGCCGGCGAGCGAGGCGACAAGGACGCCCCCACCGATCAGGATGTGGTGGTCATATCTCTGGCGGCGGTGGCTCCAGACATAGCCCGAGGCGAGGTATTGCGTGAGGTAGGCGATGGCGAAGACGAGGCCCGCGACGAAGCCGCCGCCTGGCAGGTTGTGGCCACGCAGGTAGAGATAGACGCCGACCATCATCGCAAGCGGCAGAAGGACGCGGGCGGCGATGGCGAGCATCATCGGGTGCCGGTCGCCGGCGTCATTGGTGCCGGAGCCGATGGCGCGGAGCCGGGCCGAGACCGTGGGGCTGCGCAACAGCGCTTCGGACAGGGCGAAGATCACCAGGGCGGCGATGCCGAGAACGATGATCTCGCCGTAGGTGTCATACCCCCGGAAGTCGACGATGATGGTGTTGACCGCGTTGGTGCCGCCCGCGCCGGGTTTCGACTGCGCGAGGTGGAAGTGCGAGATCGGGTCGAACGCCGGGGCGCGGGTCATCAGGGCAAGGGCGAGGCCGCCGATGCCGAGCCCCGCGATGCCGGCAATGGCCGCATCGCGCGCGCGGCGCGGGGCGGTGCTTTCGACGGGCGTGGTTTTCGGCAGGAAGTTGAGGGCGAGGAGCATCAGGAGGATGGTCACCACCTCGACCGTGATCTGGGTGAGCGCGAGGTCGGGGGCGGAGAACCACGCAAAGCCGATGGAGATGACAAGGCCGACGATGCCGGTAAGGAGAAGGGCCACGACGCGGTCGCGGTGCAGGACCACGGTGGCGAGGGCGGCGATCATCAGGATGGCCCAGACGATGACGGGGACAGTGCTGAGCGGCAGGAGCGCCCGGTCGCCGGGCAGGTGCGTTCCGGTGGCAAAGGCGTAGGCGCTGGCTGCGGCGATGGCGAGGGTGGCGATCGCAATGGCGCGGGTGAGCGAGCCGTTGTGCAAGGTGGCGGTCAGGTCACGCGCGGCGGCGGCGAGTGGTTCGATCAGGGCGTCGAAGATGCGCTTGGCGTCGGGGCGGGGCGAGGCGTTCCAGATCGCCATCAGGCGGGGGTGAAGGCCGAGGAGTGCCAGGCCACCGCCGATGGCGGCGAGCGACATCCAGAGCGCGGGGGCTTCCAGCCCGTGCCAGTGGGTGATCTTGACGGCGACCGCCTCGCCCGTGACGGCGCTGGCGGCAGCGTTCACCAGCCAGCTTGCGGTCAGCATGGGGACAAGGCCGATCAGGACGACAAGGCTGGCGAGGAAGGCGGGCGCGGCCCAGAGGCCGAAGCCGGGGTCGTGCGGTTTGTGAGGGTAATCCTTGCGCACCGGGCCGAGGAAGCCGTGGGCAAGGAACCGAAAGCTGTAGGCGACCGAAAAGAGCGCGCCGATCGTGGCGAGGAGGCCCATCGCCCAAGGCGTGAGCCAGACGGCATGCGCGGCCTCTTCCAGCATCAGTTCCTTGGACAGGAAACCGTTGAGCGGCGGTATCCCCGCCATCGACAGCGAGGCGAGAAGCGCGATGGTGAAGGTGATCGGCATCAGCACGCGCAGGCCGCCGAGGCGTTTCAGGTCGCGGGTGTGGGCCTCGTGGTCGACGATGCCGGCCACCATGAAGAGGGCGGCCTTGAAGGTGGCGTGGTTGATGATGTGAAACACCGCGACGGTGGCGGCGGCCTTGGTGCCGAACCCCAGAAGCATGGTGATGAGGCCGAGGTGGCTGACGGTGGAGAAGGCCAGGAGCGCCTTCAGATCATCCTTGAAAAGCGCGATCTTGGCGGCCAGCACCATCGTCACGAGGCCGGTGGTGGCGACGATCCAGAACCATTCGGGCGTGCCGGCCAGCACCGGCCACATTCGCGCCATCAGGAACAGGCCCGCCTTCACCATCGTGGCGGAGTGGAGATAGGCGGAGACCGGCGTGGGTGCGGCCATCGCGTGCGGCAGCCAGAAGTGGAACGGAAACTGCGCCGATTTGGTGAAGGCACCGAGGAGGATCAGGATCAGGGCGGGAATGTAGAGCGGGGAGGCCTGGATCAGCGCCTTGTTTTGCAGGATCACGGTCAGGTCGTAGCTGCCGACGATGTTGCCGAGGATCAGCATTCCCGCGATCATCGCCAGCCCGCCGCCGCCGGTGACGGCCAGCGCCATGCGCGCGCCCTGGCGGCCTTCGGGCAGGTGTTTCCAGTAGCCGATCAGCAGGAAGGACGACAGCGAGGTCAGTTCCCAGAAGATCAGGAGCAGGAGGATGTTGTCGGACAGCACGATGCCGACCATCGCGCCCTGAAAGAGGAGGAGGTAGGTGTAGAACTGGCCCATCGGATCGCGCGCCGCAAGGTAGAAGCGGGCATAGAGGATGATGAGGAGGCCAATGCCGAGGATCAGCCCGGCGAAAAGGAGGCCGAGACCGTCAAGAAAGAAATTGGCGTTGAGGCCGAGGGAGGGGAGCCAGTCGATGCGGGTCTGCACCACCTCGCCGCGCAGGACGGCGGGCGCGTGGAAGGCGAGGAGGAGGAGGGCTGTCGCGGTGACGAGGCCGGTGGCAAGCGCGCAGGCGTTGCGACCAAGGCGGATCGTCAGGCCTGGAAGAAGCGCACCAAGGAAGGGAAGTGCCGCAATCAGCGCGAGTGACATATTGAGCGGCTTCCTCGTCGTGGCCCGGCGGATTGGCGCGCAGAATGCATCGCGGTGGGTTTTGGGTAACCTATCAATTCCTGCGCCGGGTTCAAGGCCGGACGAAGCGAACCGCACGGGTTGGTGCGGTTCGCGGGAGTTTCAGGTGGCGGTTACACCTGTTCGGTGACGCCTTCGGGCAGTTTTGCCCCGGTCATGAACGCCACAGCATCGGACATCGAGTAATCCGACGGCTTGATCACGCAAAGCCTGCGGCCAAGGCGGTGGATGTGGATGCGGTCGGCCACCTCGAACACATGCGGCATGTTGTGGCTGATCAGGATGATCGGGATGCCGCGCGCGCGGACATCGCGGATCAGTTCCAGCACACGGCGGCTTTCCTTGACGCCGAGGGCGGCGGTGGGTTCGTCGAGGATCACGACCTTCGATCCGAAGGCGGCGGCACGGGCCACGGCGACGCCCTGGCGCTGGCCGCCCGACAGGGTTTCAACCGGCTGGGTGATGTCCTGAATGGTCATCAGGCCCAGTTCGGTGAGCTTGTCGCGGGCGAATTTCTCCATCCGCGCGCGGTCCATCTTGCGAAAGACCGATCCCATGATGCCGGGCTGGCGCCATTCGCGGCCGAGAAACATGTTGTCGGCGATCGACAGGGCCGGCGACATGGCGAGGTTCTGGTAGACGGTTTCGATGCCGAGGGCGCGGGCGTCCTCGGGGCTGCGGAAGTTGACCGGCTTGCCGTCAAGCAGGATCTCGCCGTGGTCGGGCACGACCGCGCCCGACAGCGCCTTGATCAGGGTGGATTTGCCGGCGCCGTTGTCGCCGATGACGGCGATGATCTCGCCCGGCATCAGTTCGAAGTCGGCGCCGCTCATCGCGACCACGGTGCCGTAGCGCTTCATCAGGCCCTTGGCCTGAAGGATCGGCGTCACGGTCCCCATTTCCTGCGCACTCATTGCGAAGCCCTCCGCAGCCATTGGTCAAGCGAAACGGCGATGATGACAAGGCAGCCCGCCGCGAACTTCTGCCAGTAGTCGTCGACCCCGGCCAGCGAGAGGCCGGTGATGAACACGCCCACGATCATCGCGCCAAGGACCGAGCCGATGATCGAGCCGCGCCCGCCGAACAGCGAGGTGCCGCCGATCACCACGGCGGTGATCGAGGCGAGGTTCACGTCGGAAAACGCGATCGGCGAGACCGAGCCGACGCGACCGACGGCGACCCAGGCGGCAAAGCCGCAGATCAGGCCGGCGACGGTGTAGACCGAGACGAGCGTTCGGTCGACCTTGATGCCGGACAGCATGGCGGCGTCGGGATCGTCGCCGATGGCGTGGACGTGCCTGCCCCAGGCGGTGTGGTTGAGGACATACCACAGGACGGCCGCCAGCAGGATCAGGGTGATGCCGCCGTAGCTGATGCTGGCGCCGCCGAAGTTGAAGCCCTGCCCGAAGAACAGAAGGAAGGGGGCGTTGGCCTCGATGTCGACGTTGCGGATGGATTCGGACTGGGAATACCACAGCTTGACCGATTCAAAGATCGACAGGGTGCCGAGCGTGACGATGAATGGCGGCAGGCGCATCTTGGTGACGAGAAGGCCGTTCACGAGGCCCATGACGCCGCCGACAAACACGCCGATCAGGATGGCGAGGCCGACTGGCAAACCCGCGAACACGGCGAGGTTGCCCATGACGAGCGAGCTGAGAACGAGAATGGCGCCAACCGACAGGTCAATGCCTGCGGTCAGGATGATGAGGGTCTGGGCGAGGGCGACAAAGCCCGTCACGGTGACCTGTTTCAGGATCGTCGACAGGGCGCCGACGCCAAGGAAACGCGGGGCGACGATGCTGAAGGCCACGATCGACAGCAGCAGGACCAGCGCCGGGATCATGGTCGGGTTGCGGCGCAGGAAGTTGCGCAGCTTGTGGATGAAGGTCTTGTCATCCCGCTCGAAGCTGGCAACCGCCGTATCGGCCTTGGTCAGGGTCGCTTCGTAATCGGAGATTGTCTTGGTCGGTGCGTCGCTACTCATGTGCAGTCTTCCCCCCCCCGGATGACGCTGATGCCGTTTCAGGCACCGCTTAAGAAGAAGGGCGACTGTAAAGCCGCCCCTCCCATAATCAACTCAAACCTGATGGCGGCTTAGCCCCAGCAGAGCTCGGTGCCTTTGGTGGTGTCGATCGACGGGACGCCATCAACCGGCTTGTCGGTGACGAGGTTCACGCCGGTGTTGAAGAAGGTCAGGCCTTCGGTGACGGTCGGCTTGGTGCCGTCCTTGGCGAAGGCGACGATCGCTTCGATGCCCTTGGAGGCCATCAGCAGCGGATACTGCTGCGAGGTTGCGCCGATCACGCCGGACTTGACCGAAGCCACGCCGGGGCAGCCGCCGTCAACCGAAACGATGATCGCCTGGCCTTCCTTGCCGGCATTCTTGAGCGCCTGGTAGGCACCTTCGGCAGCCGGTTCGTTGATCGTGTAGACCACGTTGATGTCGGGGTCTTTGGCGAGCAGGGTTTCCATCGCGCGCAGACCGCCTTCGGGGTTTGCATCCGAGGATTCGTGGCCGATCACGCGCGGATCGGTTTGCGACCCGAGCACGGTCAGATCCGGCACTTCGATGCCGAAGCCGGTCAGGAAGCCGGTGTTGCGCTGCACATCGACCGAGATGTTGTCCTTGTTGATGTCCAGCAACGCGATCTTGGCGTTGGCGGCTTCGGCCCCGAGCGTGGCGGCAGCCCATTTGCCGATCAGAAGACCTGCTTCGAAGTTGTCGGTGGCAAAGGTGATGTCCTGCGCTTCGGTGTCAGCCAGGGGCGTGTCGAGGGCGATGACCAGGATGCCGGCAGCGCGGGCGTCCTTGAGGGCCGGGCCGACGCTGTCGTTCGACGGCGTGATCAGGATACCCTTGGCGCCAGCGGCGATGCAGTTTTCGATCGCGGTGATCTGCGGGGCGGCGTCGCCGTCCTTTTCACCGGCATAGGCCTGGAAATCGAGGCCGGCTGCGGTGGCGGCAGCCTCGGCGCCTTCTTTCATTTTCACGAAGAAGGGGTTGGTGTTGTTCTTGGTGATGAGGCAGGCCAGATCGGCGGCAGAAGCGGTGCCAGCCAACAAGGCCAGCGCACCGGCGCCGAGCAGAAGCTTGGTCAGTTTCATTGGTAGTCCTCCCAAAAGTGACGGGCTTGCTGCCCGGCTGTGATTCCGTCGCAGGTGCCAAAGGCGCTGCGGCGAGAGCGAGTTGACCCGATTCCGGCACATGCGTCAAGATAATTAAATCACTCTGATTTATTATTGACAGGATGCCGTTTTCTTACGCACTCTGCCTTTTGGAACGCGGGGGGAATCGTGAAGCATCTGGTGGACAGCGCGGCGGACGCACGGTCACTGGCCGAGGCGTCATCGCTGCGCGGGTCGAACCAGTCGGGGATGCGGGCGCATAACGAGCGGCTGGTGCTGAGCCTTGTGCGCCAGCAGGGATCGCTGGCGAAATCCGACATTGCGCGGATTTCCGGCCTGTCGGCGCAGACCGTTTCGGTGATCATGCGCAGTCTGGAGCAGGACGGGCTCTTGCTGCGCGGCGAGCCGGTGCGGGGCCGGATCGGCCAGCCGTCGGTGCCGATGTCGCTGGCGCCGGACGGAGCGTATTTCCTGGGGCTGAAGATCGGGCGGCGGTCGGCGGATCTGGCGCTGGTGGATTTCCTCGGTCGGGTGCGGGGGGCGCGGCGCAAGGTCTACCGCTATCCGACGCCGGGTGCGGTGGTGGCCTTCGTGGCCGAGGCGCTGCCCGCGTTGATCGCCAGCCTGCCGGAAGGCCAGCGCGACCGGGTCGGGGGTCTTGGCGTGGCGATGCCGTTCCAGTTGTGGAACTGGGTCGATTACATCGGCGCGCCGCAGGCCGAGATGGATGCCTGGCGCGACCGCGACGTGCAGGCGGAACTGGCGGCGCTGGCGGGGATGCCGGTCTACCTGCAGAACGACGCGACGGCGGCCTGCGGCGCGGAACTGGTGTTCGGCACCGGCGAGCGGCCGAAGGATTTCCTGTATTTCTACTTTGGCTACTTCATCGGCGGCGGGCTGGTGCTGAACGGGCAGCTTTACACCGGACGGCACGGCAACGCGGCGGGGGTCGGGCCGATGCCGGTTCCGGGGCCGGACGGGCGGATGCGGCGGCTCTTGACGGTGGCGTCGATGTCGGTGCTGGCCGAGGCGATGGAGCGGGCGGGCGAGCCGTCGGACCAGTTGTGGGAACGCCCCGACCGCTGGGAGATCGGCGAGGAAATTCTGGACACCTGGATCGAAGGCGCGGCCGAGGGGCTGGCCAGCGCCACGATGAGTGCGGCGGCGCTGCTGGAAATGGAAGCGGTGCTGATCGACGGGTGGATGCCGGTGGACATCAGGGCCGAGGTGGTGCGGCGGACGGAAGCCGCGCTTTACCGGCTGGACCTGTCGGGGATCGAGCCGCCGGTGATCCGGGAAGGCACGGTCGGAGCGGAAGCGCGGGCGCTGGGGGCGGCGGCGATCCCGCTGTCGCAGCGCTATCTGATCGACCAGAACGCGGCGGCGCGCGAGGGCTGAGGGCGCGCGCGGGGCTGGCCGCAGAGGGTTTCACACCGTCCCGCACCGGCCGGGCCACGGGCCGCGCGTTCTGTGCGCAAACTCTCCACTGGAGAGTTTCTGATCGCCCATCAGCCACCCGTGGAGCATCTTTCCAGAGAGGAAGCTGGGTCAGGGGGTCATTGCCTTGCGCTGCGTTGCGCGTTCGAGGCCAAGCTGGCGTTCGCGCCAGATGATCAGGACGCCGGCGGTGACGATGAGGGCAGCACCGCCGAGCATCGTCCAGGTGGGGATTTCGGCGAAAGCGAAGTAGCCGATCAGAAGCGCGAAGATCATCGAGGCGTAGTCGAAGGGGGCGACCAGCGAGGCGTCGGCCTCGCGGTAGCTGGAGGTCAGGAGGATCTGGCCGAGGCCGCCGAGGAGGCCTGCGCTGACGAGAAGGGCGGTTTCAGTGGGCGTGGGCCAGACCCAGCCGAAGGGCACAGTGACCAGCGACAGGGCCGTGGCGGTAAGCGAGAAGTAGAAGACGATGGCGGCGGTCTTTTCGGTGTTCACCAGCTTGCGGACGAAAACCTGGGCCAAAGCGGCAAAGACCGCGCCGCCGAGGACCAGCATCGCGCCGAACGCCTCGGCGGTGCCGGCCTTGTCCGGGCTGATCGAAAGGCGCGGGGCGAGGACGATCAGCACGCCCGTCATGCCGAGCGCGACGGCCGAGATGCGGAAGGCGCGCACCTCCTCGCCCAGAAACATCGCGGCGAAAACCACGGTCAGAAGCGGGGCCGCGTAGCCGATTGCGGTGACCTCGGGCAGGGGCAGGTAGCCAAGGCCGGCAAAGCCGAGGCCCATCGCCAGCGTGCCGACGACGCCGCGCCAGAGATGGCCCATCGGCGCGTTTGCCCTGAGGCCGGTGGCAAGCTCGCCCCGCCACACCAGCCAGGCGACGATCACCGGGATGGCGAAGGCGGAGCGGAAGAACACCGCCTGACCGGCCGGGACGTGCTGCGCCGTTGCCTTGATCAGCGAGGCCATCACGATGAAGACGAGGACGGAGGCGAGTTTCAAGGCGATGCCGCGCAGGGGACGCATGGGGGGCTTTCGGTGTGGTTTCGGGCTGGACGGGCGGTCGTGCTTACGCTTCCCTACCTGAAAGGAGAATGCCATGCCCGATCGCACCCTAGCCGACAGAATTGATCAGGGACGGGGGCTGGTGCCCGCCGATCTGGTGCTGAAGGGGGGGCGGGTGTTCGACCTGATCACCGGCGATCTGGTGGAAACCGACGTGGCGATCTGCGGCGACACCATCGTGGGGGTGTTTGGCGAGTATGTTGGCAAGCGGGTGCTGGATGTGTCCGGCAAGATCCTGGTGCCGGGGTTCATCGACACGCACCTGCACATCGAAAGTTCGCTGGTCACGCCGCATGAGTTTGACCGCTGCGTGACGCCGCGCGGGGTGACGACGGCGATCTGCGACCCGCATGAGATTGCGAATGTCTGCGGGGTGCCGGGCATCCGGTATTTTCTGGAAAGCGCGGCGCAGACGCTGATGGATATCCGGGTGAACCTGTCGTCCTGCGTGCCGTCGACCCATATGGAGACCACGGGCGCGCGGCTGGAGGTGGGCGATCTGGTGCCGCTGATGGACCATCCGGGCGTGATCGGGCTGGCGGAGTTCATGAATTATCCGGGCGTGTTGATGAAGGATCCAGGCTGCCTGGCGAAGCTGGAGGCGTTTGCGGGCCGGCATATCGACGGGCATGCGCCCTTGCTGCGCGGCAATGACCTGAACGGCTATATCAGCGCGGGTATTCGCACCGAGCATGAGGCGACGAGTTACGAGGAGGGCTTGGAGAAGCTGCGCAAGGGGATGCGGGTGCTGATCCGCGAGGGCTCGGTGTCGAAGGATCTGCACGCGCTGGCGGGTCTGATCACCGAGCGGTTCTCGCCCTACATCTGCCTGTGCACGGATGACCGGAATCCGCTGGACATCGGCGAGCATGGACATCTGGACCACATGATCCGCACGGCGATCGGCTTGGGCGCGCCGGCGTTGGCGGTGTATCGGGCGGCGAGCCTGTCGGCGGCGGAGGCATTCGGGTTGAAGGACCGCGGGCTGATCGCGCCGGGCAAGCGGGCGGATATCGCGGTGATTGATACGCTTGAGGGGTGCCATGCGTCGCTGGTGCTGGCGCGGGGGGTGGTGGCGGATGAGGCCGCCTTTGCGGCCCGGGGGTGGACGGAGCCGGTGGCGCGGCAGTCGGTCAAGGCGCGGCCAGTGACGGCGGGGAGTTTCCGCACCGGGGGCAACCGGGTGGAGACGCCGGTGATCGGCATCCTGCCGGGCAAGATCATCACCGAGCATCTGACGTTTGATGTGGCCCCGATGGATGGCGACAAGCGACCGGATGTGGACCGCGATCTGGTGAAGATCGCGGTGGTGGAGCGGCACGGGGTGAACGGCAACATCGCGACCGGGTTCGTGAAGGGGTTTGGCCTGGAGCGCGGGGCGATTGCGTCGACCGTTTGCCATGACCATCACAATATCGCGGTGGTGGGGGCGGATTACGAGGACATGGCGCTGGCGGTGAGCCGGCTGGGCGAGATCGAGGGCGGGTTCGTGGTGGTGGCGGGGGGCTGCGTCTTGGCGGAGCTGGCACTGCCGGTGGCGGGGTTGATGAGTCTGCTGAGTTTCGAGGAGGTGCGGGAGAAGCTGGTCGCCTTGCGGGCCGCCGCGAAGGGTTTGGGGGTGGTGCTGGAGGAGCCGTTCCTGCAGCTGGCGTTTCTGTGCCTGCCGGTCATTCCGCATCTGAAGATCACCGATATGGGGATGGTGGATGTGGACCGGTTCGAGGTGATGCCGTGAGGGCGTGTCCCACCGTGGGACGGTGTGGGGGCGTGAGGGATTTCAAGGGGTTGGGCGGGGGCGTTAACCGGGCGTTAGGTGTCTGGGCGGCCCCCCCACCCCAGCCCTCCCCCACGAGGGGGGAGGGAGGCGCTTTGGGATTTGAGGGTGGGGATGGGGCTGGCCGCCGGAGGGTTTCACACCCTCCGGACCTCCCGTGGGATATTTGGGAAGGGGAAAGGTGACTATGCTAGGCTGGCTTGGGAACGGCGCTTGCTGCGGACCTAACTATAAGAATGCGTTTTTTCCGACCTGTTTTCGTTTTGAACACAATCTCCTCAGAGCCATCTTGATTAATGACATAAAGAAGACGACTGATTGAAAACGCCTGCCCATTTATGGCTACCTCGCCATTCCTGGGTACGGAAACACTTTCGCACTCATTGCTAAGTTTAGTAAGAATTGTTTCCAGTGACTGGAATTCAAGCAGGCGAACCTCGGCAACGATTTGCGCTAGAGTTATCGGGCCAAGACCACCTTTTGCGCGCTCCTCGTTGATTTGGACCATTGTCTTGCGCGTGAAATACCAACCTATTCCGGCCGCAAGGGCTGTCGTCGTTCCTGCTATGATCCAGCCAACGGGCGTAAGGCCAAGGAATGTTGCAACTGGTGCGATACCTAGAGACGTAGCCATTCCGCCAAGGCCGATCGCGGTAAGGGCGGAACCGATCCCAAGAGCGGTGGAAGAGGCAAGAGCGGTTAGCCCGCCCAAAGCTCCATACACTCCCGCAGCAGAGACGAGTCCCAAGCTTGCTAGCAGGCCGCTATTTCCAAGAACGAACGCCCCAATCCAGGTGCTCGATAATGTTGCTGCGATGTAGCCAGAGGCAGCAGTAGAAGCGATCCAAGCTCCAGAAGAGTGGAGGACCGGTATCGCTACAGCAAGAAGGGGAAACGGCATTGGACACCTCCATCCATTAATACAGCTAAGGATGGGCGGTTTGCGCCAACTAATCAAGCGGCACGGTTGTTTAAAGATAAGCAGAATTCGTAAGTCGGCGACTTGATCTGATCACCCCCCCGCCAAATCCTCCAACAACCGCGCCACCCCTTCCGCCCCGGGATCGTTGTGGCCCTTGAGCTTGTCGGCGGCGAGGTAGCTGGCGCGGCCGGCTTTGGCGCGGGTCATCTGGGCGGTGGCGTTGGCGCCTTCGCGGGCGGCTGTTGCCGCCGCTTGGACGCCGTTCGGGAGGGCGGCTAGCGCGGGGGCGAGGGCGTCGATCATGGTGCGGTGGCCGGGGGCGGCGCCGCCGACTTGGCAAACGCGGTCGAGGCCGGCGGTGAGGGCGCCGATCCAGGATTTGCCGGAGGCGCTGGCGTCGCCGGCGGCGGCGAAGAAGATGGCGAGGAGGACGCCGGAGGAGCCTCCCATGGTTTGGGAAAGCTCTACCCCGATGGCGCGGTAAAGCTGGGTCGGGTCGGCCAGCGGCAGGCGGTCGAGCGCGGCGTGGAGGGCGCGGGCGGCACCGGCAAGAGTGGAGCCGGTGTCACCGTCGCCGGACTTGGCGTCGAGCAGGTTCAGGTCCGCCTCGATCGCGATGAGCGCCTTGCAGCACCGGTCGATCAGGGCGCGGCGGGCGGGGTGGGCGGAGGGGACGGGTTGCAGGGGGGCGAGGCCGTCGGGCAGGGGTTTCACCGTGACGTCGCCCAGGGGGGCGAGGCCGGGCCAGGCATGCGGGGCGGCGGGGGCGGCCAGCGCCGCGACGCGGGCCTCGTCGACCGGCAGGAGCGAGACGGAAAAGCCGTGCATGTCGAGCGAGGTCATCATCGACGCGGGGCCGATGATCCATTTCGTGCGGGCTCCGAGGGGGGAGCGGGCGAGTTCCTCGGTGAGGATCGACATTTCCAGCGGTGTGGTGCCGCCGAGGTTGTTGAGGAGGGCTGCGTGGTCGCCCGCGCCCATGTGGGGCAGCAGCTTTTCGGCGACCATCTGCATGGCCGAGCGCGCGCCGGTGAAATCGACCTGTTCGATGCCAGCCTCGCCGTGGATGCCGAGGCCAAGCTCGGCCTTGCCGGTGGCGATGCGGTCTTCCTTCGGTGAGCCGGGGACGGTGCAGGTATCGAGCGACATGCCGATGGAGACCGCGCCCTTGAGGGTGGCAGTGGCGGCGGCGGTGATGCTGTCGAGGTCGGCGCCCGCGTCGGCCATCGCTCCGGCGATCTTGTGGACGAAAAGGGTGCCGGCGACGCCGCGGGCTTGCGGCAGGTCCGGCAGGGCGATGTCGTCGTCGACAATGACCATCGAGACCTTGAGGCCAAAGGCGCGGGCGCGTTCGGCGGCGAGGCCGAAGTTGAGGCGGTCGCCGGTGTAGTTCTTGACGATCAGGAGGCAGCCGGGTTTGCCGGTGACGGCGAGGATGCCGGCCAGGACCGCGTCCACCGAAGGCGAGGCGAAGACGTCGCCGCAGACGGCGGCGGTGAGCATGCCTTGCCCGACGAAACCGGCGTGGGAGGGTTCGTGGCCGGAGCCGCCGCCCGAGACGAGGGCCACCCTGGAGCGGTCCCAGTCGGTGCGGGTGACGACCTTGATGTGCGGGTAACCGTCCAGCCGCGCGAGTTTTCCGCCGCTGGTTCGCAGCAGGCCGTCAATCGCCTCGGTCACCAGTTGGTCCTTGGAGTTCATGAACTGTTTCATGGGGGTGGTCCTCAGATGCGGTTGCCGCTGGCGTCGAACCAGAGCGGGTTGCGGGGCTGGATGGGCAGCGTGTCGCCGGGGCGAAGCGGGGTGTGCGCGTCGGACAGGGTGATCAGGTCGTGGGGGCCGAGGGTCAGGTGCAGGCGGGTCTGGTCGCCCAAATGCTCGACGCGGCGGACGGTGGCGGGCTGGCCTTCGCCTTGGGCGATGTGCTCGGGGCGCAGGCCGATTTGCGCGGCCTTCGGCGGCGCGCCGGGGAAGGTGGCGGCGGGCAGCAGGTTGATGCGCGGCTGGCCGAGGCGGGAGGCGACGTAGGTCGAGACCGGGTTTTCGTAGATCTCGCGGGGTGGCCCGTATTGCACGAGGCGGCCACGGTCGAGAACGCCGACATGGGTGGCCATCGTCATCGCCTCGATCTGGTCGTGGGTGACGTAGAGGAAGGTGGCGCCCAGTTCGGCGTGGATGCGTTTGAGTTCGATCCTCAGGTCAGCGCGGAGTTTGGCGTCGAGCGAGGAGAGGGGTTCGTCCATCAGGTAGATGCGCGGACGGCGGACGAGGGCGCGGCCGATCGAGACGCGCTGCATCTCGCCGCCCGACAGGTTGGTGGCCTTGTTGTCCAGTTTGTGGGCGATGCGCAGCACCTCGGCCACCTTCTGCACTTCGGTGGCGATCTGCGCCTCGGGCATCGCGATGATCGGCGAGCGCAGCGGGAAGGCGAGGTTGTCGCGCACGGTGAGGTGGGGGTAGAGCGAGTATTGCTGGAACACCATCGCCACGTCGCGCTGGGCGGGGGTGTCCTTCAGGACGCTCGCGCCGTCGATCTGGATGTCGCCGGTGTCGGGGCGGTCGAGGCCGGCGATCAGGCGCAGCGTGGTGGTCTTGCCCGCGCCGGTGGGGCCGAGGAGGACGACGAAGGCGCCGTCCGGAATGTCCATCGACACGTCGGTGAGGGCATTGGTCGCGCCGAAGGATTTGGACAGGTGCGAGAGGGTGACGTCAGCCATGATGAACCCCGGCGTTGGCGGCAGTGCGCAGGGCGCGGCCGGTGGTGGCGTCAAAGAGCGACAGGGTGCGGGGGTTGAGCGCCAGGCCAACCGTTTCGCCGGGATGGGCGATCTGGCTGGCGGCCGTGCGCGCCTTGATCTGGCCGTGCGCCGTGGTGAGGGTGACGATCTGCGTGGTGCCGAGATATTCGGTGGCGATCACCCGGCCACGGTAGGGGCTGGCATCGCTGAGGGCGACGTGTTCGGGGCGCACGCCAAGGACGAGGCTGCCGGTGGCGGCTTCCTGCAGTTCGGGCAGGGCCATCGCGGTGTCGCCAAGGCTGACGCTCGTTGCCCCCGCAGCGGCATGGCCTTCGAACGCCAGGAAGTTCATCGACGGGCTGCCGATGAAATCGGCGACAAACAGGGTGGCGGGGTGGTCGTAGATGTCCTGCGGGGTGCCGAACTGTTCGACGACGCCATGGTTCATCACCACGATCTTGTCGCCCATCTGCATCGCCTCGAGCTGGTCATGGGTGACGTAGACCGTGGTCGCCTTCATCCGGTCGTGAAGGGCGCGCAACTCCTCGGACATATGCTCGCGGAATTCGGCGTCGAGCGCGCCCAAGGGTTCGTCCATCATGAAGGCCTTGGGCTGGCGCACGATGGCGCGGCCAAGCGCCACGCGCTGGCGGTCGCCGCCCGAAAGGCCGCCCACGGGCTTGTCGAGGATGCTTTCGATGCCGAGGATGCGCGCGACCTCGGCCACCTTTGCCTGCACCTGGGCGCGCGGCATCCCCTGGCTGACGAGCGGGTAGGAGATGTTCCTGCGCACGTTGAGATGCGGGTAAAGCGCGAACATCTGGAACACCATCGCGATGTCGCGCTGGCTGGCGGGGCGCTGCGACACATCCTCGCCGTCGATCAGGATCTGCCCGGAGGTCGGCAACTCCAGCCCCGCGATCATGCGCAAGGTGGTGGTCTTGCCGCAGCCGGACGGGCCAAGGAGCATGAAGAACTCGCCGTCCCTGATGGTGAAGCTGGAGCCCTGCACCGCAGTGAAGGCGCCGAATTCCTTGCGCAGGTTTCGAATGACGATCTCGGCCATGACTATTCCGGAAAGTGGCTGGTGATGATGAACATCACGGTGCCGGTCAGGGTGACGACGAAGCTCCAGGTGAAGGCCCAGAGCGCGAAGGGTTGCATCAGCATCACGACGCCAAGGCCGATCAACACCGTGGCGAGGTTCTCCCACGGGCCACGGCGGAAGGAGAGAAGGCCGGTCAGGAACGCGCGCATCGGCAAGCCCTTTCTTCTGTTTCCAAATATCCCCGCCGGAGGCTTCCCCGGCTGGCGGCGGGAGCCTCCGGCGGGGATATTTTCGAACAGGTGAATGCGGGGGCGGTCATTTGCGCACCGCCCCGAAGGTGATGCCGCGCAGGAGGTGTTTGCGCAGGAGGATGGTGAAGATCATCACCGGCAGCAGGAACAGCGTGGCGCCTGCGGCCACGGCGGGCCAGTCCTGGCCGCCGACGCCGATGATCGTGGGGATGAACGGCGGGGCGGTCTGGGCGTTGCCTGAGGTGAGGAGGACGGCGAAGGCGTATTCGTTCCACGCAAAGATCAGGCAGAAGATCGCGGTCGAGGCGATGCCGGTGGCGGCTTGCGGCAGCACGACTTTGCGGAAGGCCTGAAAGCGGGTGTAACCGTCGATCAGGGCCGCCTCTTCGTATTCGCGGGGGATCTCGTCGATGAAGCCTTTCAGCAGCCAGACGGCGAGGGAGATGTTCACGCCCGTATAAAGCAGGATCATGCCGAGGTGCGTGTCTGATAGCCCGAGCTGGCGATACATCAGGAAGATCGGAATCGCGACGGCGATGGGCGGCATCATCCGGGTGGAGAGGATGAAGAACAGAAGGTCGTCCTTCAGCGGCACCTTGAAGCGCGAGAACGCGTAGGCGGCGAGCGTGCCGAGGACGATACTGAGCGCCGTCGAGCCAAAGCCGATGATGATGGAATTCAGGAAGCGTTCGCCAAAGCGCGAGGGGCCGGTGACGACCTCGCCGCGTCGCTGGACGATTTCGTCCACGAAATTGTCGGGCGGCGGCATCGTCGCGAGTTGTTCCGGCGTGGCGCGGGTACGGTCGGTGAAGAGGTTCACGTAGCCTTCGATCGAGGGCGAGAAGATCACCTTCGGCGGGTAGCTGATGCTGTCCGGCCCGGTCTTGAAGCCGGTGGAGATGATCCAGGCGAGCGGCAGGAGGGTGATCACCATGTAGAGGGTGACGAGGATGCCTGCGACCCATTTCGAGGCTTTCGAGGGTTCGGTGATGGAGTAGGCGCTCATCGGGGGGCTCCGGCGGGTCTGGCGGGTCTGGCAGGTCTGGCGGGTCTGGCGCTTTCATCGAGGTGCCGCACCACCCCGGCCCTTCCCCACGAGGGGGGAGGGAGATGCGGGATGGCCGGGGTTGCGTGCGCTGGTCTGGACCGGGCGGCCCCCCTCCCCCTGGTGGGGAGGGGATGGGGGCGGGGGGCGTGGCGAAGGGTGTCCATCAGCGTTCCTTCACCTTGTTGAGCGCCTTGACGTAGATCGAGGCGAGACCGAACACCGTGACGAAGAGGATGATCGCGTAGGCCGAGGAGTATCCGGTGCGCCATTTCTCGAACGCTTCGCGCTTCAGCTCGATCGAGGACAGAAGCGTTGTGTCGCCGGGGCCGCCGCCGGTGAGCAGCACCACGAGGTCGAACATCTTGAAGTTCTCGATGCCGCGAAAGAGCACGGCGAGCATCAGGAACGGCAGCACCATCGGGATGGTCATCGTCCAGAACTGGCGCCATTTGGAGGCACGGTCGACCTCGGCCGCCTCGTAGATGTAATCGGGGATCGAGCGCAGGCCGGCGAGGCAGATCAGCATGACGAAGGGCGTCCACATCCAGGTGTCGACGATGACGATGGCCCAGGGGGCGAGGCTGACGGAGCCGAGCATGGTGAACGACGAGGCCGGGATGCCGGTAACGAATTCGACCGCGTAGTTGATGAGGCCGATCTGCGGCTGGTAGAGGAAGGTCCAGAAGTTGCCGACGACGGCGGGGCTCAGCATCATCGGGATCACGATGAGGGTGGTCATCAGGTCATTGCCGCGGAACTTGCGGTTGATCAGCCAGGCCAGCGTGAAGCCGATCAGCACCTGAAAGAACAGCGTCCAGAACAGGAAATGCGCGGTCGCCTGCATCGTCTGCCAGATGTCGGGGTCGGTCAGGATGCGTTGGTAGTTGCGCAGGCCGACCCATTCGACGGGCTCGTTCGGGCGGTTGGCGCGGAAGTTGGTGAAGGACAGGCGGATCGTCCAGATCAACGGGAAGATGTTGATCGCGAGCAGCAGGAGGATGGTGGGCGCGACGAAGATCCAGGCGATGGTGCGGTCTGACAGGCCGCGCACCTTGCGGGCGAGGGTGGGGGGCGTGGCGCGGGCAAGACGGTCAACTGGCGTGTCGGCTGGCAAGTCGGGCATTGGAATCGGCCTTCAGGCTTGGGGAGCATGCGGCAGTCTACGCCGAAACGGGCGGTATTGGCGGATAGCGGTGCGGGAGGGGAGAATGTGGGGCGGGGGTGGTCCCCCCGCCCCGGAGGGTCAGAGCTTGCCTTCATCCTCGAAGGTGACGGTCCAATCCTGCACGAGGCCGTCGAGCGCCTCTTGCGCGGTGCCCTGGCCTGCGACCACGTAGTCGTGGAAGCGTTTCTGGCTGTCGGCCAGCAGGGTTGCGTAGCTGGGTTCGGCCCAGAAATCCTTCACAATGGCCATCGAGTCGAGGAAGGTCTGCGCGTAGGGCTGGCTGGCGGCGAAACCGGGGTCTTCGACCACGGCGCGCAGGCAGGAGAAGCCGCCCATCGACCACCATTTCGCCTGCACCTCGGGCTGGGCGAACCACTTGATGTATTCCAGCGCCGCGTCCTGCTTTTCGGAGTAGGAGACGACCGAGATGCCCTGCCCGCCAAGCTGGGCGAAGCGTTCCCCATCGGGGCCGGCAGGGTTGACGAGGTAGCCGGTCTTGCCGCCGCCGACGTTGGGGTCAACCTCGAACCCGGGCCAGGTGAAGGCGAAGTTCATCTGCATCGCGACCTGACCGGATTTGTAGGCGTCGATGCCTTCGCCCATGTAGGCGTTCGACATGCCGGGAGGCGTGCAGCAATCGTAGAGCGACTTGTAGAATTCAAGGCCCGCGACCGCGCCGGGGGAGTTGACGAAGCCCGCCATGTCATAGGGCTTATCCGGGTTTTCGTATTTGAAGCCGAAGGAATAGAGCACATCCATCACGCCCATCGTGATGCCTTCGGAGCCGCGCTCGGTGTAGATCGAGGCGCCGTAGACGGTTTTGCCGTCGATGTCGCGGCCCTGGAAGAATTCGGCGATGTCCTTCAGCTCGGCGAAGGTGGCGGGGGCCACGAGGTCGCGGCCGTATTTTTCCTTGAATTCGGCCTGCAGTTCGGGGCGTTCGAACCAGTCCTTGCGATAGGTCCAGCCGACCACGTCACCGAAGGCGGGAAGCGACCAGTAGTTCGGCGTGCCTTTCGGCCATTCGGAGTAGCCGGTCACGGTGGCCGGGACGAAGGCATCCATCGAGATGCCGTTGGCGTCGAAAAAATCGTTGAGCTTGACGTAGTGGCCGGATTCGGCACCCGCGCCGATCCACTGGCTGTCGCCGATCATCAGGTCACAGAGCTTGCCGCCGGAGTTCAACTCGTTCAGCATGCGGTCGGCGAAGTTGGGCCACGGCACGAATTCGAAGTTCATCTTGTGGCCGGATTGCGCCTCGAAATCCTTGGACAGTTCGACGAGGGCGTTTGCCGGGTCCCATGCGGCCCAGCAGAGGGTGAGGTCTTCGGCCTTGGCGGATGTGCCCGCAACAAGGGCAAGCGCCGCCGTGGCGGCAAGGTATCTGGCTTTCATGTCGTCCTCCCGGGTTGATGGATGGACCCGTGCCGATGCCGGGCCTTCTTTCGATTGCGGTGACCATAAGCGCCGGGCGGGCGAGGTGTAAAGTAATTTTGAGGTACGTTCCTCATTTTTGATTGCGGGCGTTCTCCAAAGCGATTTGGGAGGGGTCAGGCGGCGGTGGTGTGGCTGTGGGGAACGGTGTCCGGCAGGGCGGGGAGGTTTTCGCGCAGGACGATTTCGATGCGAATCTGTTCCTGACCTTCGTCAAGCGGCGCGCGGTCGGCCTTGGCGCGCAGCACGCGCAGGGTGCTGCGGGCGAGGTGGCCAAGGTTCTGGGTGATGACGGCGGAAATCTCGCCGGTTTCAAGGGCGGCGCGGGCGTGGGGGGTAAGCTCGTGGCAGATCACCGTCAGTTTGCCGGAAAGCCCAAGCTCACCAAGGGTTTGGGTGAGGGCGCGGTGGCCGTCGCCCATCGCGTAGATGCCGCGCACCTGCGGCGCGTTGGCCAGCATTTCGGCGACGATCTGGCGCAGGGTCTGGCGGGAACCGTGCGATTCGAGGGTTTGCAGCGGCTCGATCCGGGGAAAATCGCGCAGCATCACCTCGTCAAAGCCGCGGCGGCGCTCGATGGTGTCGCGCGCGAGGAGGGATTGGCCAAGGACCATGACCTGACCGGGGCCGCCGCCAAGGAAGCGGCCCATCAACACGCCCGCCGTGCGCCCGGCAGCGCGGTTGTCGATACCGATGAAATGGTCGCGGTCGGTGTTCGGCAGGTCGGACACCAGCGCCACGACGGGAAGTCCCTTGGCGCGAAGCGAGCGGACGGCATCGCGCAGGATCGGAGTTTCCGGGGCCATCAGCGCGACGCCGGCGTAGTCCTGATCCGGCAGGCGGGCGAGCATGGCGGCGAGGGCGTGCGGGTCTTCGGCGGGGAAGCGGTGCAGGCGCACCTCGACCCGTGAGGTGGCGGCCTGCTTGCCTGCCACGTCCAGCGCGTCGGCAAGTGTTTGAACGAATTGACTTTCCGTGTCGGGCAGCATGATCGCGAAGGGATAGCTGCGGCTGCGCGCAAGGTTGGCAGCAGCCAGATCGCGGACGTAGCCCAGTTTTTCGATCGCCTCGGTCACGGCGCGGATGGTCTTGTCGCGCACACCGGGGCGGTCGTTCAGAACCCGGTCCACGGTGGCCAGACTGACCCCCGCTTCGCGTGCGATATCGTTGACCGTTGGACGCACCGGACCCTCGCTTGCCTTCACCCGACTATCCGCAGCGGGGTGAGGTACGTCAATCATTTCCGGCCCTGCGATGCAAGGGTTGACGCCGCGCGGGGCGGCTGTCCAACTGCCGGAAAAGGGGAGGATACCATGCGCAGCCTGCTGCTTTTCGGCGACAGCAACACCCACGGGTCGATGCCCGCGCCGCACCTCGGGTTTTCCAGGCGCTACCCGCTGGAGGAGCGGTGGGCGGGGCGTCTGGCGCAGCTGCTGCCGGACTGGGAGGTGATCAACGAGGGCCATCCGGGGCGGACGACGGTGCATGACGACCCGATCGAGGGCGCGCATCGCAACGGGATGACGGTGCTGCCGGCACTGTTGGAGACGCACCGGCCGTTGGATGCGGTGCTGATCATGCTGGGGACGAATGATCTGAAACCGCGGTTTTCGGTGAATGCGGGCGATATCGCGCTGGGGCTGGAGCGGATCATCGGCTTCATCCGGGCGTTTGGCGCGGGGCGGGATGGGGCGGCGCCGGGAATTCTTCTGGTGGCGCCACCGCCGGTGGAGGAGGCGGGCTGTCTGGCCGAGATGTTCGCGGGGGGGGCGGCGAAATCGCGTCTGCTGGCGAGCCGGATCAAAGAGGTGGCCGACCGGACGGGGGTGGCGTTCATGGATGCGGGGGAGTTGGTGACGGTGTCACCCATCGACGGGGTGCATTACGGGCCCGAGGCCAACCCGGTGCTGGCAGAGGCGTTTGCCGCAGCGGTGCGGCGCCTCTTTGGTTAGGATGAGACTAATCACCGCTGTGCATCTTCTTGCTTTTTTCCGAAGCAGAAATGCCGCAAGCTGGGCGGGTTGCAAGCGAAAGGCCACGCCATGACCCGCCATGACACGATCACGCCGATGACGCCCCTGGACGAGTTGCGCGCCAACGTCTCGGTGCCGTTCAATCAGGCGCGGGCGATGCCGAAATCGGTCTACACCTCGCCGGAGTTTGCCGAAGCCGAGGTGCGGCAGATCTTTGCGAAGGAATGGCTGTGCGCGGGGCGGGCCGAGGCGTTGGCGAACCCCGGCGATTACCTGACGATGCAGATCGCGGGCGAGCCGATCATCATCTTGCGCGACCGGGACGGCAGCTTGCGCGGGATGTCGAACGTGTGCCGCCACCGGATGAGCACCTTGCTGGAAGGGCGGGGCAATGTGCGGTCGATCGTCTGCCCGTATCACGCCTGGACCTACAATCTTGACGGCAGCTTGCGCGGCGCACCCGCGATGGGGTTGAACGAGGGGTTCTGCAAGGACAAGATCGCGCTGCCACAGATCAGGGTGGAAAGCTGGCTGGGCTGGATCATGGTCACGCTGAACGAGGGTGCGCCCGACCCGGCAGAGCAGTTGAAGGACGTGGAGAACCTGGTCGGTTATCTGGACATGGCCAGCTACCGCGAGACCTTCCGCGAGGAGTTTCGCTGGGCGACGAACTGGAAGGTACTGGCCGAGAATTTCATGGAAAGCTATCACCTGCCGGTCTGCCATTCCGGCACCATCGGCGGGTCGGTGGACCTGATGAAGATGACCTGCCCGGAGGGGTATCCGTCGTTCAACTATCACTACATCATGAAGAACGACACGATCCCCCTGTCGCTGGCGCATCCGTCGAACACGGCCTTGCAGGGCGATCAGCGGCGGATCACGTGGCTGTTGTCGGTGTATCCGGCGCTGCTGATCACCCTCACGCCGGGGTATTTCTGGTATCTGTGCCTGACGCCGGACGGGCCGGGGCATGTCAACGTGCTGTATGGCGGCGGGATGAGCGCGGATTGGTGTGCCGACCCCGATGCCGCCAGCCATCTGGCGACGGTGAAGGCGCTCTTGGATGATGTGAATATCGAGGACAAGGGCTGTGTCGAGAGGGTGTATCAGGGCCTGTGCGCGGGGCTGTCGGGGCCGGGGGCGCTGAGCCATCTGGAGCGGCCGAACTTCGAGTTCGCGCAGTGGATCGCGGCACGGGTCGGGCAGTAGGCAGCATGGAAAAGATCGAGGCGCTGGTCGTCGGCGCGGGGCAGGCCGGGGTTGCGGCCAGCGAACATCTGGGGCGCGCGGGCATCCCGCACCTGGTATTGGAGCGCGACCGGATTGCCGAACGCTGGCGCACCGGGCGCTGGGACAGTCTGGTGATGAACGGGCCGGCGTGGCACGACCGGTTTCCGGGGCTGGAGTTTTGCGGCGACCCGGAGGCGTTTCCGGGCAAGGACCGGGTGGCGGAGTATTTCGAGGCCTATGCCGCGAAAATCGCCGCGCCGATCCGTTGCGGGGTGGAGGTGACAGCGGTCAGCCGCAACCCCGACGGGCCGGGGTTCCGGGTGGAAACCTCGCAAGGGCCGATCGAGGCGCGCTATGTGATTTCGGCCACCGGGCCGTTCCAGCGGCCGCTGATGCCGGACATGGTGCCGGAAAGTGCCGGGATCATGCAGATCCATTCCGCCAGCTACCGCAACCCGGCGCAATTGCCGCCGGGCGGTGTGCTGGTGGTGGGGGCGGGGTCGTCGGGCGCACAGATCGCGGATGAGCTGCAGCAAGCGGGGCGGACGGTGACGCTGTCGGTCGGGCCGCACGGGCGGCCGCCGCGGCGCTATCGGGGGCGGGATTTCGTCTGGTGGCTGGGGGTTCTGAACAAATGGGACGCCGAGGCACCACCGACGAGCGAGCATGTGACGATTGCGGTCAGCGGGGCCGGGGGCGGCAAGACGGTCGATTTCCGCCGCTTTGCGCAGGAGGGGATGCGGCTGGTCGGGCGGGCGACGGGGTTTGCAGGCGGGGTGATGAAGTTTGCGGGCGACCTTGGGGCGAATATCGCCAAGGGCGACGCCGATTACCTTGCGGTGCTGGACGAAGCGGACGCCTGGGCGCGGCGCAATGGGGTCGATCTGCCGGACGACCCGCAGGCGCGGGTGATGCTGCCTGACCCTGCTTGCGTGACGCGGCCGATCCTGTCGCTGGACCTGCAGGCCGAAGGGATCACCTCGATCGTCTGGGCCACGGGGTATGACTTTGATTTCAACTGGTTGAAGCTCGATGTGCTGGACGCGACGGGCCGCCCCCGCCACCAGCGCGGTGTGTCGGCGGAGCCGGGGCTCTATTTCCTTGGGCTGCCGTGGCAGGCGCGGCGCGGTTCGGCCTTCATCTGGGGCGTGTGGCATGATGCCAGGCACGTCGCCGACCATATCCAGAAACTGCGGGGCTATCTGAGTTACGCCCCCGCAACCGCCTGACAGGAACCCCGCATGGCCCACACCCGCATCCGTCCGTTCAACACGCGCGACACCTACCCGGAACAAAAGCTCGACAACGATCTGGCGCAGGCGGTGATCGCGCGCGGCACGACGATCTTCTTGCGCGGCCAATGCCCGCAAGACCTTGATACGGCGCAGAACATCGGGAGCCACGACCCGGTGGAGCAGACCCACAAGGTGATGCAGAACATCAGGCAGTTGATCGAGGAATGTGGCGGGCGGATGGAGCATCTGACCAAGCTCGTGGTCTATCTGACCGACGTGCGGCATCGCGAACCGGTCTACCGCACGATGGGCGAATATATCCGCGGCGTGCATCCGGTCTGCACCGGGCTGACGGTTGTGGCGCTGGCGCGTCCCGACTGGCTGGTGGAGATCGACGCGACCGCCGTGATCCCTGACTGAACCCGGGCAACCGGGGGTTTCACACCCCCGGACCCCCGTGGAGTATTTGAGAAAAGAGCAAGCAGCTTTCGGATTTGCTCTTTTCGAAAATACTCTCTGGGGGTCCGGGGGGCGACGCGCCCCCGGGGCCAGATACAGGAGACCACCCATGACGTTTTCGCTGCTTGCCCGCTGCGCCGAGACCGGGCGTTTCGGCATGGTGATTGCTTCGTCCTCGCCTGCTGTTGCGGCGCGCTGTGCGCATGCGCGGGCGGGGGTGGGGGTGGCTGCGAGCCAGAACATCACCGATCCGGGCCTTGGGGCGAGGATGCTGGATCTGATGGGCGACGGGCTTGATGCGGATGCGGCGGTGGCGCGGGTGGTGGCGGAGGCTCGGTTCGTGGAGTATCGCCAGTTGATGGCCGTCGATGCGGCGGGGGGGGCCGGGTTTCATTCCGGCGCCCATACGCTTGGCGTCTGGGGGCATGCGCGTGGCGATGGGGTGATCGCGGCGGGGAACCTTCTGGCCCACCCGGACGTGCCGGACGCGATGGTCGGCGGGTTCGAGTCGGCGGTGGGTGAGCTTGGCGACCGGCTGATTGCGGCGCTGCTGGCGGGGCGCGATGCGGGGGGCGAGGCGGGGCCGGTGCATTCGGCGGGGCTTTTGATGGTGGACCGGGAAAGCTGGCCGGTGGCATCGCTTCGTTGCGACTGGTCGGACGAGGCGCGACCGATCGAGGCGGTGGCGCGGGCATGGCAGGTCTATGCGCCGCAGATGGCCGCCTATATCCAGCGCGCGCATGACCCGCGCGAGGCGCCGTCCTACGGCGTGCCGGGCGACGAATAGAGATGCCGCTGCGCTTTACCCTGCGGCAGTTGGAATACCTTGTTGCGGTGGGCGAGGCGGGGTCGATCGCGGTGGCGGCGGAGCGGGTGAATGTCTCGTCCCCGTCGATCTCGGCGGCGATCGCGCAGTTGGAGCAGGAGTTCGGGTTGCAACTGTTCATCCGGCGGCATGCGCAGGGGTTGGCGCTGACGCAGGGCGGGCGGCAATTCGCGGCCGAGGCACGGGCGGTGCTGGCGGCGGCGGGGCGGCTCAGTGATCTGGCCAACAGCATCACGGGTCAGGTGCGGGGGCGGGTGGCGCTGGGCTGCCTTGTCACCTTTGCGCAGATGGTGCTGCCGCGGGTGCGGCGCAGCTTTTGCGATCTGCATCCGGATGTGGAGTTCCAGCAGTTCGAGCTGGATCAGGCGGAGATATTCGCCGGATTGCGGGCAGCTCGGCTGGATGTGGCGCTGACCTATGAGCTGGATATTCCGCCAGACCTGAGTTTCGTGCCGCTGTTGCGACTGGCACCGCATGCCGTGCTGCCCTTTGGGCACCCCCTTGCGGGTTGTGGGTTCGTGACGCCGGCGGACCTTGCGCCGTTGCCGATGATCCTGCTGGATCTGCCGTTTTCGACGGACTATTTCCTTGATCTTTTCCGCCCCACAGGCGTGCGCCCGAAGATCGTGGAGCGGACGCGGGATCTGGGTGTGGTGCGGTCGATGGTGGCGAACGGGTTTGGTTATTCCATCGCCAACATTCGCCCCGCCTCGGCTGCGGCGCCGGACGGCACGCCGCTCAGTTTCGTGCCGCTGCGGGGGCCGGAGCCCCTGGCGCTGGGGCTGGTGCTGGCCGAGGGGGCGCAGTCGGCGCTGACGATCCGGGCCTTTGTCGAGCATTGCCGCGCCACGGTGACGGAGGCGACCTTGCCGGGGCTGGTGATCGGCGGGGGTTGACGCGGGGCAAGGCTGCGTCAAGTTCGAGCGGATGAACCGAACCGCATTGATCGTGGCCCACGGCCAGCCGTCCGACCCCGCGCCCGCTGCGGCGGAGCTTGCGGCGTTGGCGCTGCGGGTGGCGGATTTGCTGCCGGGGTGGGAGGTGCGGGCGGCGACGCTGGCCGAACCGGGGGCGCTGGCGGCGGCTGCGGCGGCGATGCCGCCGGGCGTGGTGTTTCCGATGTTCATGGCGGGGGGCTGGTTCACGCGGGTGGCCATTCCGGCGCGGCTGGCCGAGGCCGGGATTGCGGGCTGGCGGGTGCTGGAGCCGTTCGGGTGCGACGTGGCGGTGCATGATCTGGCGCGGGTGGTGCTGGCCGAGGCGGGCGGGGGCGATGTGGTCCTGGCGGCGCACGGGTCGTTCAAGTCTTCGGTGCCGTCAGACATTGCGCGGCATGTGGCGGGGTTGATTGCGGGGGATCGTGCGGGGGATCGTGCGGGGCGGGTGGAAGTGGGGTTCATTGACCAGACGCCGCAACTGGCCAGCCTGACGGGCTTCGGGGCGGGGTCGGTCTGCCTGCCGTTCTTTGCGGCAGCGGGGGGGCATGTGACGGAGGATATTCCGGCCGCCCTGAATGAGGCCGGGTTTCAGGGGCGGGTGTTGCCGCCCCTCGGGTTGGATGCGCGCGTGCCGGAGTTGATCGCCCGTGCCATCGAGGCGGGGCGCGAGGTTTGCGCGGTGGAGTGCCGCTGGCGTCAGCCCGCTTGAATCAGACCGTGTAAAGGTAGAGGTCGAAGTCGACCTCGGACACGGTGCGCATGACGCGGGCGTATTCGGCGGCCTTGATTGCGGTAAAGGTGCGGTGCATGTCCTCGCCCAAGGCGTCTTTCAGGAAGGTTGATGCCTTCGCGGCCTCGATCGCGGAGCGCCAGTCGACCGGGATCACCTGGTCGCCGGTGTCCTCATAGCCGTTGCCGGTGGTCTCAGCGCCGGGGTCGATGCGGTTCGCCATGCCGTGGCGGATGCCGGCAAGCACGGTGGCGGCGACGAGGTAGGGGTTGGCGTCGACGCCGGCGGGGCGGTGTTCGATGCGGCGGGCCTTGATGTCACCCGCCGGGATGCGCAGCGCGACCGAGCGGTTGTTGACCCCCCATGTCGGGCTGACCGGGGCATAGGACTGGCTGGCAAAGCGGCGCCATGAGTTGGCGTGGGGGGCGAACACCAGCATCGATTCGCCCATCGTGGTCTTGAGGCCGCCGAGGGCGTGCAGGATGGTCGGGTTCCAGACGCCTTCGGTTGCCTCGACGAAGACGTTCTTGCCCGCCTTATCCATCATCGAGACGTGAAAGTGCATGCCGGAGCCGGCGTAATCTTCGTTCGGCTTGGCCATGAAACAGGCGACGACGCCGTGGGCGCGGGCCTGGGCGCGGACGATGCGCTTCAGGCGCATCAGGTCATCGGCGGCCTGCATCACGTCGGTGCGGTAGTGCAGCGTCAGCTCGTATTGGCCGGGGGCGTATTCGGAAATCAGCGTCTCGGCCTTGATCCCGGCCTTTTCGGCCCCGGCGTAGATGTCGGAGAACAGCGGCAGCATGCCGTGCAGGTGATCGACGGAATAGACCTCGGTCTTGGTCGACCTGCGGCCATCCAGCACGTCGCGGGCGGGGTGCATCTTGCCGTTCTGGTCGCGTTCGGGGGCGAGGAGGAAGAATTCAAGCTCGAACGCGCCGGAAGGGGAAAGGCCTTCGGCAGCCAGCGCGTCGACCTGCCGTTGCAGGGCGTGGCGGGGGTCGGAGGGCATCGGGATGCCGTCGAGGGAATACATCGACATGAACACCTCGCCGCGCGGCGGTTGGGTGTTGTGCAGCGGTTTCAGGGTGCCGGGAATGGGCCAAGCGCGCAGGTCGCCGTCGCCCTGATCCCAGATCAGGCCGGTCTCGTGGACATCCTCGCCGCAGATGTCGAGGCCGAGGATCGAGATCGGCAGGTGACGGCCATTGTTGTAAAAGGACAAAAGCTCGTGCCGACGGATGATCTTTCCGCGCCCGATGCCGTTGGCGTCGTGCAGGACAATGTCAAAAGCCTCGATCTCGGGGTGGGCGGCGAGGAAGGCTTCGGCTTCGGCTACGGTGGAACCGGAGGGGCTGGTCTGGGTCATGGCTGGCTTTGCGCAAAGAGGTCGGTCAGGATTTCGTCGAAGCTGGCGATCAGGCGGTCGATCTGGCTCTTCTTGGTGACGGGGCTGACAAGCATCATGTTGTGGAAGGGTGCGATCAGCGAGCCACGGTTGAGAAGTCCGACATGCACCGCGCCTTCGACGGCGGGCTGGTGCGCAAGGGCCGCCTCGGCACCGTTGTGGAGGGGCCCGGGGGCGCAGATGAATTCGACCCGCGCGCCGACGCGGACGACATGCCAGGGCGCGTGGTGGCGGGTGATGGCGCCCGAGAGGCCAGCGGCGAGGCGGGCGGCACCCTGTTCCATGCGGGCGTAGTTTTCGGGTGTCATCACCTCGGCCAGCGTCGCTTGCAGGCAGGCGAACTGCATCGGGTTGGCGGAAAGCGTGGTGCCCATGCCGGAATGGCCGGAGGGCCGGTTGGCGTTGGCCGTGTGGTAGCGGTCGGCCACGGCGGGGCTGAGGCCCCAGACGGCGGTGGGCATCCCGCCCGCCACGCATTTGCCGACGACGAAGATATCGGGGTTCAGGCCGTGGACGCGGGTATAGCCGCCGCGCCCGGTGGAGATGGTGTGGGTTTCGTCGATGATGAGAAGGGCTCCGGCCTTGGTCGCCAAGCTGCGGAGGCCTTCGAGAAAACCGGGGGCGGGCAGGACCATGCAGGAGTTGGTCATCACCGGTTCGGTCAGGATCGCGGCGACGTCGCCTTTGGCGAGGGCGGCTTCGACGCCTGCAAGGTCGTTGAATTCGCAGCAGACGGCGGTTTGCGAAAGGTCGGTGACCTGCCCCATCAGGCCGGGGCGGGTGACGGTCTGGCCATCCACCAGCGTGACCATCGTGTCGTCCACCGTGCCGTGATAGCAGCCGTTGAACACCAGCACCTTGGGCCGCCCGGTGACTGCGCGGGCGACGCGCAGGGCAAAGCGGTTGGCGTCGGTGGCGGTGGTGGCGATCTGCCAGCGGAAATCGCCGAAGGTTTCGGTGAGGAGGCGGCCTGCATCGAGTGCAGCCTCGGACGGCAGCATGTAGGTCAGTCCGCGCCGCGCCTGATGGCGGATGGCTTTCGCGACCGGGGCCGGGGAATGGCCGAACATCGAGCCGGTGTCGCCAAGGCAGAAGTCGTCGATGCCGTAACCGTCGATATCGGTGAGCCGCGCGCCTTTGGCCTTTGCCACCAGGGGCAGGTGCGGCATCGGCCAGTCGGTCATCCAGTGCATCGGCACGCCGGAGAGGTAGTGGCCCGCGCCCTTGGCCATCGCCGTGGCCGAGACGGGGCGGCTGGCGGCAAAGCGGCGGGCTTCGCGGGCGGCGAAGGCAGCAAGGCGGTCCTTGCGGACCCCGGCGATCAGTTCGGCAGGCATGGTGCGACATCCGTGGTTGCGCCGCGTTTATGCGCGATAATTTGATCAAAAAGCAAGGGCGCCCAGCCTCGGCGCTGTTCAGGCGACCCAGTCGCCTTCGAAATCCTTGGGGATCAGCAGGTTGTGGGGGCCGAGGTTCCTTACATCCCGCTCGCCGCAGAGTGCCATCGAGATGTCGAGTTCCTTCTGGATGATTTCCAGCGCCTTGGTGACACCCGCCTCGCCCATCGCGCCGAGGCCGTAGACGTAGGAGCGGCCGATGTAGGTGGATTTGGCCCCCATCGCGACGGCCTTCAGCACATCCTGGCCAGAGCGGATGCCGCCGTCGACATGCACCTCGACCCGGTCGCCGACGGCGCGGACGATGGAGGGGAGCATCGAGATCGACGAAACCGCGCCATCCAGTTGCCGCCCGCCGTGGTTCGAGACGACAATCGCGTCGGCGCCGAAATCGGCCGCCATGCGCGCGTCGTCGGGATCGAGGATGCCCTTCAGGATGAACTTGCCGCCCCATTGGTCACGGATGCGGCGGACCTTGGACCAGTCGAGCTTTGGGTCGAACTGTTCGTTGGCCCAGGCGGTAAGGTCGGACAGTTTTTCCACGTTCTTGACGTGGCCGACGATGTTGCGGAACTGGCGGCGCGGGGTTTGCAGCATGCCCATCGCCCAGGCGGGTTTGGTGGCGATGTTGATGAGGTTGGGGATGGTCAGTTTCGGCGGGCTGGACAGGCCGTTCCTGACATCCTTGTGGCGCTGGCCGAGGATTTGCAGATCGAGCGTCAGGACGAGGGCGGAGCATTTCGCCTTGCGGGCGCGTTCGATGATGGCGTCGACGAAATCCTCGTCGCGCATCACGTAAAGCTGGAACCAGAAGGGCGCGGGGCTGGCCGCCGCCACATCTTCGATGGAGCAGATCGACATCGTGGAAAGCGTATAGGGCACTCCGAATTTGGCGGCGGCGCGGGCGGCCTTGATCTCGCCGTCCGGCGACTGCATCCCGGTGGAGCCGACGGGGGCGAGGGCCACGGGCATGGTGATCTTCTGGCCGATCATCGTGGTTTCCAGCACCCGGCCCGACAGATCGCGCGCGACGCGCTGGCGCAGGCGGATCTTGGCAAAATCGGAGGTGTTTTCGCGGAAGGTCTGCTCGGTGTAGCTGCCGCTTTCGGCGTAATCGTAAAACATCTTCGGCGTGCGGCGGCGGTAAAGCTGCTTCAGGTCGTCGATGCAGGCGATGACGGGCATTGGGGAAGTCCTGACGAAAATTGGTCAGTGTTTCTTACCACCTTGCGGCTTTGGGGGCAAGGCGGAGGCTTCCGAAAGCGCAGTTACCTGACGGCGCGCGCTGTCGAGCCGGTCGACCCCCGCGTCGCCCCGGTTGTTGCGCCAGCGCGCCTTGATATGAAGCTTGATCCGGTCGGCGCCGCGCATCGCGGCCGTGCCCATCATGCCGGGCGGGCGAACCTCCGGTCGGGAACGATCCAGGTCAGGGCGACACCCAGAATCAGGGCCAGCGAAACCCACACATTCACGTAGGCCATGGGGATCGAGATCACGTAAGAGGCGAGCGAGAGCTTCCCCTTGAGGTCTGACCCAAGCGCCCGGGCAAACTCCAAGTCGTTCCCGTGTTCGGCGATCAGCGCCATGGTCAACAGCGTGTAGCTGGCGGCACACATCAGAAGATCAAAGCCATAGAGCGCCACCGGCATCGGCTGGAAGCCGCTTTCCTCCATGAACCCGGTCGCGAAGGGCAGAAGCGACAGCCAGAACAGAAGATGCAGGTTGGCCCAGAGCACCCAGCCCCCGACATGCTTGACCGAATGAAACATGTGATGGTGGTTGTTCCAGTAGATGCCGACGTTCAGGAACGACAGCACATAGGCCAGGAAGACCGGCAGAAGGTGGGTCAGGGCCTCGGTGGTGGCCTCGCGCGGGACTTTCAGTTCCAGCACCATGATGGTGATGATGATCGCGATCACCCCATCCGAAAACGCCTCGATCCGTCCCTTGGTCATCGCCCCCCCCCGCCAGGTTGCTGTCAGGCTAGGCAAGGGCCGGGCAAAAGCAAGCGTCTGCGTCGTGTGTCAGGCGGAATGGGCGCCCTTGGCGAGTGCGGCCACGTTCGCCAGCACCTCGGCCACCGGCTTTTTCGCGCCGATGTCCTTGACGATGGCCGAGCCTACAACGCAGCCGTCGGCCACGCTGGCGATGGCTTTCGCCTGATCGGGGGTGGAGATGCCGAAGCCCACGATGACCGGCAGATCGGTGGAGGCCTTGATCCGGGCGACTTCCGGCGCGACATCGGTCGCCACGGCGGCGGCGGCCCCGGTGATGCCGGTGACCGAGACGTAATAGACAAAACCGCTGGTGTTCTGCAGCACCTTTGGCAGGCGCTTGGCGTCGGTGGTGGGGGTGGCGAGGCGGATGAAGTTCAGCCCGGCGGCCTGCGCGGGGATGCAAAGTTCGTCATCTTCTTCCGGCGGCAGATCGACGACGATCAGGCCGTCGATGCCGGCGGCCTTCGCGTCGGTCAGGAAACGGTCGACGCCGCGCGAATAGATCGGGTTGTAATAGCCCATCAGCACGATGGGGGTGGCGCTGTCACCGGCGCGAAAATCGCGCACCATCCGAAGCGTCTTGTCCATTGTCATGCCGCCTTCCAGCGACCGCTGGCCGGCAAGCTGGATGGTCGGGCCATCGGCCATCGGGTCGGTGAAGGGCATGCCAAGTTCGATCACGTCGACACCCGCGGCCGGCAGGCCTTTCATGATCGCAAGCGAGGTGGCGACATCGGGATCGCCGCCCATGATGTAGGCGACGAAGGCCTTCTTCCGCTCTGCCTTCAGCCGCGCGAAAGTGTCGTCGATCCGTGTCATGGCTGTCCCCCGCAAAATCCTGACCGGGTTTGCACGGCGCGGGCGGGAAAATCAATGCCCAACGGCAGGCAGGCACGGCTTGATCCTTGGCCGCCCCGCGCCTAGAAGCGGGCGGTCGCCAAAGGAGAGTCTGATGGGTTTCAAGATGGGTATCGTGGGTCTGCCGAACGTGGGCAAGTCCACCCTCTTCAACGCGCTGACCCGCACGGCGGCGGCACAGGCGGCGAACTTTCCGTTCTGCACCATCGAGCCGAACGTGGGCGAGGTGGCGGTGCCGGATGCGCGGCTGGACAAGCTGGCGGCGATTGCGGGGTCAAAGCAGATCATCCCGACGCGGATGACCTTCGTCGACATCGCGGGGCTGGTGCGGGGGGCGTCGAAGGGCGAGGGGTTGGGCAACCAGTTCCTGGCCAACATCCGCGAGTGCGATGCGATTGCGCATGTGCTGCGCTGCTTTGAGGATGGCGACATCACCCATGTCGAGGGCCGGATCGACCCCGTGGCCGATGCCGAGACGATCGAGACGGAGCTGATGCTGGCTGACCTTGAGTCGGTGGAGCGGCGGCTTGCTGCGCTGGCCAAGAAGCTGCGCGGCGGCGATCAGGATACGCTGGATCAGGACCGGCTGTTGCGCGCGGCGCTGGCGGCGCTGGAGGCGGGGCAGCCGGCGCGGACCGTGAAGGTCGCGGCGGAGGACCAGAAGCAGTGGCGGATGCTGCAGCTGTTGACCGCAAAGCCGGTGCTGTTTGTCTGCAACGTCGAGGAGGCCACGGCGGCCAGCGGCAACAGCCAGTCGGCGCGGGTGGCGGATATGGCCGCACGGCAGGGGGCGGCGTCGGTGGTGATCTCGGCGCGGATCGAGGAAGAGATCAGCCAGCTTGATGCCGAAGAGGCGGCGATGTTTCTGGAGGAGATGGGGCTGCACGAGGCCGGGCTCGACCGGCTGATCAAGGCGGGCTACGCGCTTTTGGGCCTGCAGACCTATTTCACCGTGGGGCCGAAGGAGGCGCGGGCCTGGACGATCCCGGCGGGGACGCTGGCACCGCAAGCGGCGGGGGTCATTCACGGCGATTTCGAAAAGGGCTTCATCCGGTCCGAGACGATTGCCTATGCCGATTATGTCGCCGGCAATGGCGAGACGGGGGCCAAGGAGGCGGGCAAGTTCCGCGTCGAGGGCAAGACCTATGAGGTCAAGGACGGGGACGTGCTGCATTTCCTGTTCAGCGGCTGACCCTGTCCCACCGTGGGACAGTTTGGCGCACCGTTTGGTTTCAATGGCTTAAGGGTCTTGTTAAGGTCTTGGCAACGGTTTGAGCCGCTGGTGGGACAATGCGGTTGTGCCGTGTTGCGGGGGTGACAGACGCTGGGCCCGCCTCGGTGCCTGTCCGCGCCGGTCGATCATCAACCGACCGTCCAGCTTTCCGCTTGCCCCTTCGGCGCGGCGCGGCTAAATGATCTCCGTCGGAGGCGTGGCTGAGAGGCCGAAAGCACTCGGTTGCTAACTGAGCAAGGGGGAGACCCCTTCGTGGGTTCGAATCCCACCGCCTCCGCCACTTGCCCTAGCGAAAGCGTTCTCCCGATCTGGCTGTGGCCGGATTTTTCCGTTGTTTTCGAGGGTTATGCGCGCAGCCCTTTCCACCGGTCACGCCATGCTGTGACCCCAAAGCGTTCTCTCGGGGCCAGTATTCTCCGAGGCTCTGCACTGCGGGCCATATGGTGTAGAGCCGTAAGAACCTGTTATCCTTGCGTTTTCGCGTCTGTACGAACCAGCCATTCCGCAAAACCATCCGCTCACGACGCGACACTGGCATCGGAAAAAGCGGCGTTTGAACTTGGTTCGCGATGGACCTGGTTCATTGACCAACCGGTTCTGGCACGGCAGCATTTGCGTGCTTGGTGACGATATCCTGCACATCAGATGGCTTGAACGCGACATCCCACGCCCACTGCCCAAATCCCCCAGTTCCGTTGATCGCCTTGACCCATTCACTCAAGGCGTCGCGCTTGGCCTTGTTCTGTGGGCTGTCAGTTCCCTTGATCTCGAGTGCCAGCATCTTGCCGCTGGCCAGTCTGACAAGGAAGTCCGGAACATATCGACGGCGCGAGCCGGCCCACATGTACTGGATCTGAAATCCAAGATGATCGTTCTTCGCGTAAGCGATCACCTCATCTCGGCCCTCGAAGACATTCGCCGCGTGACCCTCCCACGCGGAATCGCCGACCAGATGGCTGATGTGCGATTTGATCGCCGGGAAGCACGGCTTGGAAGTGTACCAGGTGCGCATCTGACCGGTCGCGCCGATAGGGTTTTCTTCGTCAAAGATGGGGGTAAGGCGCTCCGTGTTCTGCTCGGTGATGTGGCGCATGACGTGTTGGACGACGAGGTCGATGTTCAGCGCAATCAGGATCCGCCGACGCAGCGGGTCAGAGTGAAACAGTGATGGAATGTCGAGGAGCTTGGAGGTCAGGAAAGTCTCGACGATGCGGACCAGCTGCGCGGCAAGGTACTCTTCGGTTCCAGAAAAGCTGTGGCGCAACTCGGCAAAGCCCTTTCGTGCCGCCTGGAACACGAGCCGCTGCAGCCTGAAGCCGTCCGGAAGTCGCTCCAGATCAATCGCGGAGACCTGACCCATGTCGGTGGCACCACCCAAGGCGGGTGCCAGTTCTGCGCTGATCGGCGTGGAGGCCGGATCGAGGACCAGTGCAGGTACCTTGTCCCAGGCAATGGTCAGCTGAGGCTTCACCACTGTTTCGACACGCAGCACGTTGGGCCATTTGATTTCAAGATGGGCGCGGTCGAGGATGACTTCGATCTGCGTGGTCGGTTTTGGCGGTGGCGGCGGGTCACCACCCTCGCCGGTTTCCGAGATGGACAGCGGAACGCCGAAGACGTTCACATACTCGGGCAGGAACAGCCCGTTTTCATCGGTGTCGTAGGAAACCCGGCGCAGCCCCCGGCCGACAACCTGCTCACACAGAAGCTGCGAGGTGAACGCACGCAGACCCATGATATGCGTGACGTTCTTTGCGTCCCAGCCTTCGGACAACATCGCGACGGAGATCACGCTCTGGAGGTCCTGGCCCGCGGCCCCGCGCTTGCCCACGTTGTCGACGATCTCGCGCAGCAGTTCTTCCTTCTTCATGCCAAGAAGCTGCTGCTTTCGCGTCGCTGGCAGGTCTGCGGCATCGACGATACCCTTCAGCCGGGCCTCATAGTCCTTGTCCGAGGTCGCGGCTTCGCCGATCTCCGCCTTGTCGAGCACCTTGCTGTCAACGCGCAGCGTCCTGTTCGGGGCGTTCAGTTCGGGCCAGTGCGAGTCGCCCTTGTTGAAATAATGCTCGACCCGCGCGGCCGTCTCGGTGCGGTTGCAGACCGTCAACATGACCGGGGGTGAATGATGGCCAGCTTCCTTCCATTGCCTTTGTGTCTCGCGCCAGTCGGCACCAAGCAGCGTGTAGGCATCCTGCACCAGCTTCGGCAGTGCCTCGTGCGGTTCGGCTTTGGCCCGGTTCAGATCCTCCGACACCGATGGATCGCGGTAGATGTGGTAGAGCTTCGAGCGCAACGTCTTGGCATCCGGCAAGGCGTCGTCCCGCACCACGACGCGCGGCGTCTTGACCAGCCCGGCCTCGATCGCGTCGTTCAAACCGAAGTCCGAAATGATCCAGTCGAACAGCGCGGTGTCTGTGCTCTTCTTCCCGGTCGGCGCAAAGGGTGTTGCGGACAGGTCAAAGCAGCGCTGAATGCGCCGCGTCTTGTGAATGCGGTCCAACCCTTCGATCCAGCGAGTCGCTTCGTCGAGGTCGATGCCCTGTTCCTCGGCCTGCTTCTTCGAAATCTTCACCTCGGGTGGCTTGCGATAGGCATGGTGCGCCTCATCGTTGATGACGATGATGTCCTTATGTGCGGCCAGCTTGCCCAGCACGCGGCGGGTGTAGGCTTCGTCCGACTCCCGGCCCTTTTTCACGACGGAGCGGTCCACCTCTTTCAGCGGCATCAGCGTGTGCCAGTTCTCGATCAGCACTTCGGCCTGGTTCAGCTTTTGCCGCAGCGCCTCGGACGGGCAGAGGTTGAACTCGTCGTAATAGCTGCCCTCGCTCGGCAGCAGCACCTGCAGGCGTTCCTTCACCGTCAGACCGGGCGCCACGATGAACACGGCGCGGCTGAAATCCTTGTTCCGTTTGGGGTAGGTCAGCGCGTTCAACACCTGCCAGGTGATGATCATCGCCATCACGGTGGTCTTGCCCGCACCGGTTGCCATCTTGTTGCACAGACGCTCCCAGGTGCCGCCGTCGCCCGGAATGGCTATGCCCTGTTTGAACGCCTCCGCCCCCTCGACCCACCAGATCAGGGTTTCGATGGCCTCAAGCTGGCAGAAATAGAAGGGCAACTGCCGTGCCTCGCGGTCGTGCCAATGCTCCAACAGCTTGCGGGTCACGATGGTCACGCCGGGCCAGCCCGCCTCGCGCCAAGCGTCCACGCGAGCGCGGATGGTGTTCACCAGCGCCAGCACCTCGGTCCGCTTCGTGTTGTTGCGGGCGTCGAATACCTCGTAACTGGCAGGCCGCCGTTCGGGCTTGATCGCCAGCTTGCCGCCGGGGGCATCCACCCAATGCTGGGCCGGGCAGACATAGGGCGTGTTGATGATCAGCGACATGGATCAGTCCTCAAGCGGCATGATCTTGAGCGACTCGATCCCGCGGTCATCGACGATCTTCACCGCGATGCGCCGGTTGTCACCTGCCTCGAAGGGCAGCGACACGGTGCCGTGGAACTGCTCCAGCAGGTCCTCGTCCAGTTCTGACCGTACCGTCGCCTTCAGGCGGTTCCAGCCGCCCTTCGCGTCGGCCATGGGAAAGAACACCTGATGCGGCATCAGGGACCGCTGGTCGTAATCGGTGTCCAGCGACCACATCGCGATCTGCTTCTTGCCGCCCGACACCAGATCACCCGCGCGTGGGTCGAAATAGTCAAAGCCGTTGACCTCGACCTCCCACATCCCGTCCTTGCGCTTGCGCAGTTCCACATCGGGCTGGCCCATCAGCCAGAACGACTGGTTCGACGATCGCGCCTTTTTCAGATCCTCCGTCAGAAGGTCGGTGTTCATCTGCGCCTTGAGCAGCGTGACGCCGGGCCAGTTCACCTCGTCAATGTCCTTTGCGGCCTCGGGGTCGAAGGTGAAGGCGCAGAACAGGATGAACTTGGGCGCTGGGCGCAGGGTTTCCGCCTCGGTCAGGGCCAGTTCCACCTGCCGCTGTTCAAGCGCCGCGTGTTCGGGGCCAAAGCTGACGACGACACGTTCGCCGGTGTCGGTCAGCGAGCCGGACGCGTGCAGATGGCGGAGACCGGGCAAGGTCTCGAACTCGGCAAAGGTCAGGCGCGCGCCGCCTTTGGCGCGGACGCCGGTTTTCAGAAGCTCGTCGCGCCAGAGCGACTGGCGTGAGGTTTCGCCGGTGCGGGCGATGCTGTCGTTGGCCTCTGCAGGCGGCAGACTGTCGTCGAGCGACAGCACTGTGGGTGCGGGCACCGCCTCGACGCTGAACGGACCGGTGATGCGCAGGCGGTTTCGGTCGATGCGGGGCTTGTCATACAGGGTTTCCTGTTCGGCATGGGCCTGAATGCTTGCATCCATCCGGCGCTGCATCGCCTGGCGCGCGGTGTGGAAGGCATCAAAAGGAGCCTTCGCCTCGACCGGCCAGAGGGCCATATCCTCCTTGTCCACCGGCCAGTCGAACGGCACTTCCCATTCGTGCAGGGTGTCGCCCTCGTCGAATTTCACCAGCTTACCCTTTCGCACGCCTTGCGTGGGGCGGAAGGGCGGCGGCGGGCTGTTTTTCTGCGAAGTGGTCAGTGCGGTATTCAGGGCATCCAGGGCCAGAACTATCTTCGGGTGGTCCTCGGCATGGATCGTGTCAATGTCGGGGTTGTTGGCGATGGATTTCAGCGTGATGTGCGGCACGGTTTCATAGTCGAAGCCGCCCTTCAGCCCCTCATGCGGATAGCGCAGGGCAAAGTAATCGAAGCTGGCGGTCATCAGCCGCTGCTTCGCCAGCGTGATCGCCACGCGGGACGTGTCACAGGTGATCCAGCGCCGCCCCCATTTCTCGGCGACGAAGGCGGTGGTGCCAGAGCCGCAGGTGGGGTCGAGCACGAGGTCGCCGGGATCGGTGGTCATCAGGAGGCAGCGTTCAATGACTTTTACGTTGGTCTGAACGACGTATGTCTTTTCGTCAGTGAACGCCCCTGTCTGCGTATCCATCCAAACGTTCGAAATTGCCTGAACCGGAAAATCGTCAATATAGCGGACGTAAGAAATCGAGTTCTGAGTTGGCGTGGCCAGTCGACCCGCCATGTCCAACCTACTCACACCTAGAGGGTGGTGGCATTTCCAATGTGAGTTCTTTGCCCACGGATCAAACTCCAAGCCCTCGAATTGGAAAGGCTGAATTTCTGAGGCACGATCTTGCGAATAGAGATTATCATGGCGGTAGATTACAGCGTCTGACGGAATTGAGTTTGGATCTGCCTTCTCTGACTTTGTCAGCACCCGTTTGCGGCCGTCGTTCTCTCTGAGCCGAGTGAAGCGACCACCACGATCATCAGCAATCGTCTTATCGGTGTAGAGTTGGCGAGGTAATCCCCCCATTCTTAACGGGGTGCATTCGTAGAACTTACGCAGCCAATTTCAGTTTCTGGGCGGGGGTGATGCCTCCGATGCCCATGTTCGGGCGGTCGTTGTTGTAAGTCCATAGCCATTGCGTGGCGAAGTCTT